>JANXXU010000028.1 GCA_025350465.1 Alphaproteobacteria bacterium
CCGCCCTGGTGGCGGCCCTTCTGCTCGGCGAGGCGCTCACGCAAGGTCTCCATCAGCTTTTCCCAGCCGCCGAGCGCCTTGATCTCTTCCATTTCCTCCTTGGTGAGCAGCTTCTCCGCCATCAGCTTGAGCCATTCCTCCGGCAGCTCGCGCGGCTCCTCGCCCTCCGGTGCCTCAAGCCCCTTGAAGACCTCGCCGAACACCCGGTCGAACCGATCCAGATGGCGCTCATCCTTCACCAAAGCGGCGCGGCTGAGGAAGTAGAAATCCTCGATATTATACTCCGCCACCCCCGCTTTCATCGCGCCGAGCAGGGAAAGATACTCGGTGATCGACGCCGGAACCCCGCCCTGGCGCAGCGCGATGATGAAGGTGGCGAGCATGGTTCAGCCCCCGCGCCGGTTGAGGAAGGCGATGCGCTCGAACAAATGGACGTCCTGTTCGTTCTTCAGCAGCGCGCCATGCAAGGGCGGGATCAGCTTGGTCGGGTCGCGCTCGCGCAAGGTCTCGGCGGTGATGTCGTCGGCCATCAGGAGCTTCAGCCAGTCGAGCAGCTCCGACGTCGACGGCTTTTTCTTCAGGCCCGGCACTTCGCGGATTTGGTAGAAGATGTTCAGCGCTTCGTGCACCAGTCTGTCCATGATCTTGGGATAGTGCACGTCGATGATCTTGATCATCGTGTCGCGATCGGGAAATTTGATGTAGTGGAAGAAGCAGCGGCGCAGGAAGGCGTCGGGCAATTCCTTTTCGTTGTTCGAGGTGATCATCACGATCGGGCGTTGCTTGGCCTTGATCGTCTCGCCGGTCTCGTAGACGAAGAATTCCATGCGATCGAGTTCAAGCAGCAAATCGTTGGGGAATTCGATGTCGGCCTTGTCGATCTCGTCGATCAGGAGCACGGGGCGCGTGTCCATGGTGAAGGCGTCCCACAGCTTGCCCTTCGAAATGTAATTCTTGATGTCCTTGACGCGCTCGTCGCCAAGCTGCGAGTCGCGCAGACGGCTGACCGCGTCGTATTCATAGAGGCCTTGCTGGGCCTTGGTCGTCGATTTGATGTGCCATTGGATGATGGGCACGCCGATGGCTTGCGCGACCTCAAACGCCAGGACAGTTTTGCCGGTGCCCGGCTCGCCCTTGATCAGCAGCGGACGCTCAAGCGTGATCGAGGCGTTCACAGCGATTCTGAGGTCTTCCGTCGCGACATATGTCTTGGTGCCTTCGAACTTCTTCATGACTTTCCCTGCGCGGTTGTCGAGTAGCGATGGCTCAAACCCTAGGGGGTGGCTTTGCCGCGTGCAAGACAAGGCCTCACTCAATCGTGAGGGGGCGGCCGCTGTTGTTTCGCCGCGCGGGACGGGATACTCGGGGCTAATGTTTTGCGGCCTTTGCGGGCCGCTTTTTCGATGCAGGAACACCCATGCAATTCAAGACGATGACGGCCGTCGCGCTGACCTTGGCGATCGGTGCAGGTAATTTCGTTCAGGCCGACACGGCGAAGCCCGCTTATGGAAGCTGGGGCCTCGACACGGCCACGATGGATAAGAAGGTCAAGCCGGGCGACGACTTCTTCCGCTACATGGAAGGGCGCTGGCTCGACACGGCGACGATCGCCGACGACCGGACATTCAACGGCGTCGACATCACGATCGACGATACGCTGAAGGCGCGGCTGCGCACGATCGTCGATTCGGCGGCGCAACCGAGGGCAGACCGCACCCCAGCCGAACAGAAGATCGGCGATTTCTACGCAAGCTTCATGGACGAGGCGGGCGTTCAAGCCAAGGGCATCGAACCGGTCAAGGCCGACCTCGGCGCGATCGACGGTCTCAAGTCGAATGCCGATCTGCCGGCGTTGCTCGGCCGCCTCGCCGTCGACGGCGTCACGACGCCGATCGAGGGCTATGTCGATATCGACGCCAAGAATCCCGACCGCTATCTCTTCCGCTTCTATCAGAGCGGCTTGAGTTTCAACGACCGCGAATATTATTTGAAGGACACTCCCGAGTTCAAAGCGCTGCGCGCGACGTTCAAGGCGCATGTCGAGAAGATCTTGAAGCTCGCCGGCTTTGCCGATGCGGCGGTGGAAGCCGATCGCGTACTGAAATTCGAGACCCAGATCGCGCAATCGCACTGGCCGCTCGAGAAGGCGCGCGATGACGAGCTGACGTATAATTTGTGGCGCCGCTCCGATCTCGATGCGAAGGCGCCGGGCTTTGCTTGGGCGGCTGTTCTTGCGGCGGCCAAACTCGACAAGGAAAAGGAATTCCTCGTCAGTCAGCCCGACACGCTGACGGCGACGGCGAAAATGGTCGCGACCGGTTCCCTTGACGATTGGAAGGCGTACCTGCGCTATCACGCGATCATCGCCTATGCGGCCTATATGTCGAAACCGTTCGAGGACGAGGAATTCGCGTTCTACAACACCGTCGTGCGCGGCCAGAAGAAACAGCAGGATCGCTGGAAACGCGGCATCGACCTGGTCGACGGCACGATCGGCGAGGCGCTTGGCCAAGTTTACGTCGCCAAGTTCTTTCCGGCCTCGGCCAAGACCGACATGCAGCATTTGGTGGCCAACTTCAAAGCGGCGCTTAGCGCGTTGGTTGACAAGGCGGCGTGGATGAGCGCTTCGACGAAGAAAGAAGCGCAGGCGAAGCTGAATGCGTTCGGCGCCAAGCTCGGCTATCCGGACAAATGGAAGGACTATTCGGCGCTGACGGTGGTGCGCAACGATCTTGCCGGCAATGTGCGCCGGGCGACCGAGTGGACCTGGAACTACGAGGTGCACAAGCTCGGTGGGCCGATCGACAAGACCGAGTGGGGCATGACGCCGCAAACCAACAACGCGTACTACTCGTCGCAGCGCAACGAGATCTGCTTCCCGGCGGGCATCTTGCTGCCGCCGTACTACGATCCGCCGGCGGATTTGGCGTCCAACTATGGCGAGATCGGCGCTACGATCGGGCACGAGATGAGCCATGGTTTCGACGATCAGGGGCGCAAGTCCGATTCGCGCGGCATGATGCGCGATTGGTGGACGAAGGAAGACGCGGCGCGCTACACGACCGAAGCGAAGAAGCTCGTGGCGCAATACTCGACCTACTCGCCGGTGCCCGGATTGAACCTCAACGGGCAGCAAACGCTAGGCGAGAACATCGCGGACCTTGCGGGTCTCGTCATAGCGTATGAGGCCTACCATCGCGCGCTGGGCGGCAAGGACGCGCCGGTGATCGACGGTATGACCGGCGATCAACGCTTCTTCTTGTCCTATGCGCAATCGTGGAAGACGAAGTATCGGCCCGAGCGCTTGCGCGACTTGGCTGTGAGCAATGTGCACAGCCCGGCCGAATTTCGCGTCAACGGCGTCGTGCGCAATGTCGACGCCTGGTACACGGCGTTCAACGTGAAGCCCGGCGACAAGCTCTATCTGCCGCCCGAGCAACGCGCGCGCCCGTGGTGAGTTGAGCCGCCGGCCTCTTTCCTCCCTCCGCGTGTTCGCGGGGGAGGTGGATCGCCGCGAAGCGGCGAGACGGAGGGGGCGCGTCGCAGGCTCAGAGCTGCTCGGCGAGTCAGCAGGCCCCCTTCGTCTCGCCGCAATCGCCCGAGCGATTGTGGCAACGCAGTGCCGGCTCGACACTTCCCCCGCGAACTCGCGGGGGAAGAAAGAGATCGGCGGCTCCCTAGACGGTGAGCCCCAATTCCCTCTGCTTTTTCTTGGGCAAAGACGCGGTGACGAGCGCGTGGGCGCGAATTAAATAAGCTTTCAATTCCTTCACCGGCAGACGTTGCGGCTTGTCGAGTTGGATCCATTTGGCGCGCGCGAGGTAGGGGGCGGGGATGATGCCGTCGAGGTGGGTGAGAATCTCAAAGCTTTCATCGGCCGCCTTGAAGGAGAGGGACCGCGACTTGCCGTCGGGCGGACCCATAACCGCAAACATCTTGCCGCCGATTTTGTAGACGTAGTCGCTGCCCCACTGAATCGAAAGCGTGGCGCTTGGCAGCGCGGCAATGAATGCGTGGAGGTCTTTGTAAATCATCCAACCGTGCCCGTTCTAAGTGCAAACCTGCCCAACATTAGGGCAGATGTTGCCAATGCCGGATATTTCGTCAATTCGTCTTGACGAGGTCGGGTAGCGTGCCTTCCACTCGCCGATATGGAACTTGGCAAATCAGCAGTGCGCTTGACGGTTGTCAGCAACCGCGCCCGGCCGGGCCAGGATGCGCCCTTCGCAACCTACGAACTCGACCGTGCGTACGACGAAATGTTTCAGTCGGACGGCGGGCCGCGTCCGCATGCCAAGGATCTTTACGACACGCTGTGCACGTTGCCGATCGCCGAGTTGGAGCGCCGACAGCAGACATGCGAACAATCGTTTCTGCACCAAGGCATCACCTTTACGGTTTATGGCCATGAGGAGGCGACCGAGAAGATCATTCCGACCGATCTCTTGCCGCGCATCGTGCCGGGTGCTGAATGGGATCGGTTGGAGCGCGGATTGAAGCAGCGCATCGTCGCGCTCAATCACTTTCTCAAGGACGTCTACAACGACGGCAAGATCTTGAACGACGGCATCGTGCCGCGCGATCTCGTCTTCGGCTCGAAACACTATTTGCGCCAGATGCGCGGCGTCGCCGTGCCGCTCGACGCCTACGTCAATGTTTGCGGTACCGACATCATCCGGCGCGAGGACGGTTCGTTCGTCGTGCTCGAAGACAATTTGCGCGTGCCCTCCGGCGTATCTTACATGCTGGCCAACCGCGAAGTGGCCAAGCGGGCGTTCGGCGACCTCTATCGCGCGTACGGCGTGCGACCGATCGAGCATTACGGGCAGGAATTGCTGGCGACGTTGAAGGCGCTCGCGGCCGGGTTTCGCGACGAGCCGCGAATTTGCCTGTTGACGCCCGGCATCTTCAACTCGGCTTACTACGAGCACGCATTTCTGGCGCGCCAGATGGGCGTCGAACTCGTCGAGGGGCGCGACCTCTTGGTGCACGACAACGTCGTCTATATGCGCACGACGGCGGGCGTGAAGCGGGTCGACGTCATCTATCGGCGCATCGACGACGATTTCATCGATCCCTTGGCGTTCCGTCACGACTCCGCGCTCGGCGTGCCGGGCCTGATGAACGCCTATCGCGCCGGCAACGTCGTGATCGCGAACGCGCTCGGCACCGGTGTTGCCGACGACAAGGCGGTCTATTCCTATGTGCCGGCGATCATTCGCTATTACCTCAGCGAGGAGCCGCTGCTCGATGTCGTGGAGACTTATCGTTGCCGCGAGCCGCAGCAGCTGTCCCACACGCTTGAAAATCTGGACAAGTTCGTCGTCAAGGCTGTGGGCGAAAGCGGCGGCTACGGCATGCTGGTCGGGCCGCATGCGAGCTTGGCTGAACGCGAGGCGTTTCGCGCCAAACTCAAATCCGACCCCGACAACTATATCGCGCAGCCGACGATCCAGCTTTCGACCGCGCCGTGCTTCGTGCATGGCGGCGTCGAAGCGCGTCATGTCGATCTTCGCCCCTATATTCTACACGCGACGGACACGCGCCTCGTGCCTGGTGCGTTGACGCGCGTGGCGTTGAAGCGCGGCAGCCTTGTCGTCAATTCAAGTCAAGGCGGCGGCTCGAAAGACACGTGGGTGCTCCCGACATGAGGCAGGATTGACCATGCTGTCGCGGGTTGCCGACAGTCTCTACTGGATGGCGCGCTATTTGGAGCGCGCCGAGCACAGCGCGCGCGTGCTCGCGGTCAAACTCGAGGCGATGTTGGAGCAAACGCCGGACGATGCGGCCGAAGCTTGGGTGCGCGTGGTCGCGGCGCTCGCTTGGCCGCTGAAGGAGCCGGTCGCCGGAACGCCCGACATTCTGGCACGGCGGTTGACGCTCGACAAAACGGAGCCCTCAAGCGTTTTGAATTCCATTCGCGTGGCGCGTGACAACGCACGCCAGGTGCGCGAGTTGATCTCGACCGAGATGTGGGAGCAGCTCAACCGCCAGTATCTTGCGATTCATTCTGCGGAAGTCGAGCAGGAATGGAGCGCGCAACCTGTGCCCTTCCTCCGCGAGGTGGTAAGCGAGTTGAATTTGTTCGCGGGTCTCACCGACTCGACCATGCGCCACGGCGAGGGTTGGCATTTCATTCAGCTCGGCCGTTACACCGAACGGGCGCAGGCGGTGAGTCGCTTGCTGGACCTGCATTTCGGCGATCTGCCTGCCGACGTAAAGCAGCCGTTGCGTGCGCCGCGCTATTTCGACTGGCTGTCGTTGCTCAAGCAGTGCACGGCGTTCGAGGCTTACTGCAAGGTCTACACCGCCGATGTCGTGCCGGCTAAGGTCGCCGAGTTCTTGATCTTCGATCCGGAGTTTCCACACTCGATCCGTTTTGCCACGGACCACATTCAAGAAGAGCTGTCCTATGTGGCGCCCGGCGCCGGCGGCGCGCGACGCCTTCAGGCCGAACGCCTGGCCGGGCGTTTGAAGGCGACACTCGACTATGGTCAAGTCGAGGAGCTGCTGGCAGGCGATATCGACGGTTTCCTGCGCGGCATTCAGGCGTCGTGCAAGCAGATCCATCAATCCATGTACGACGCGTTCATCGGCTATAGCGTCGATGAATTGCTGACGGTCTAGCGATGTTCTATTCGATCCGCCACGTCACGCGATACCGGTATGATGCGCCGGTGCGCGAGTGCGTGATGCAGCTCTATATGCAGCCGAAATCGGAGGGCGGGCAACGGCTACAGTCGTTTCAGGTAACGACGCAGCCGCGGGCAACGTTGCAAGCTTATACCGATCATTTCGGCAACGCGGTCTATCACTTCGACGTGCCCGGCGTGCATCAGGACTTGCAAACGGAGGCAGAGGCAGCCGTTGAAGTCCAAGCGCAACCCGCGCCGCCCGAGTGGGTCGATGCGTCCGCTTGGCAGGCGCTCGGCGCCGGTGAAATCCGCGCCGAACATTTCGACATGCTGCATCCCCACGGTTTGACGCTGCCGACGGCGGCGTTGGACGCGTTCTTGAACGAGCGTGGATTGCTCAAAGGCGAAGATCCGATGTCGACACTTCGCCGGCTCAATCGGGGGATTTTCGAGGCCTTCGCCTATGCGCAGGACGAGACGGAGGTCGATTCACCCATCGACGTCGCGCTGAAGAAGCGCAAAGGCGTGTGCCAGGACTTCAGCCACATCATGATCGTCGCGGCGCGCGGTTGGGGAATTCCGACGCGCTACGTGTCGGGCTATCTCTACACCAAGCGCGATGCCGGCGACCGCTCGGCGGCCGATGCGACGCATGCTTGGGTCGAAGCGTTGTTGCCAGGCGCGGGGTGGGTCGGCTTCGATCCGACGAACAATGTGCTTGCCGGAGAACGCCACATTCGCGTGGCGATCGGGCGCGACTACAACGACGTGCCGCCGGCACGCGGTGTGTTTAAAGGACCGGCAAATAGCGAACTCGCGGTTGCGGTGACCGTAGCGCCGGCACAGGCGCCACGACGGCGCGACGATTTCCTGCGCGTGGTGCGCCCGATGGTGCAGCGGGCCGACAGACCGGCACCGGCAACTGCCGACGCGCAGCAACAACAGCAGCAATAACGAGACGCGGTTAGTGCGTCGCGAAGTTTCTCAACTCGGCCGTGAGGGTCTGCATCAGCGCCGGCCAATCGCCGAAGGCTTGCGGCGTCAGCACGCGCGTCTTGGCGTACCAAGGGTAGGTTTCTGTGCCGAGTTGGGGCCAGACGCGGCCGGCGGTGAGGAACCAAGTCTCGGTGCCGGTGCCGGCGGCTAGCGCGGCTGCTGCCGTCGGCGCGGCGACGACGAGATCGAGCGCGGCGCAAAGCGCTGCGTTGTCGTCGAGGTTGTTCTTTAGATCGAGATCTTCGAAGTTCGTGATGGTGGCACCCATCTTGTCTCGGGCAAAGGCGAGGTCGGCGGCGCAGTCGCCGTATTGGAGATTGATGATCTTAACGCCGGGCAAGGTCAGGGGATCTTGCCACACTTCAAGCGGGCTGAAGAATTTTCGGCGCTGCGTTGTCAGCAACATAGAGCGCCAGCAGATTCCGACGTAGGGGCCAGGCCCCAATGCCGAGAGCCGCGCGCGCCAAAAATCGATACGAGCGGGGTCTGGCTTGAGGAACGCTTGCCGAGGAAACTCTTCGATGCGCTTGCGTATCTGGGGAAGAGGCTGGCCTAGGGGCGCGTAATAGTCGGGCTTGAATTCGCCCTTCGCCCAGGGCGCGATGCGAATGTTTTTTGCGTTGTGTTTGATGTGCGCCTCGAGGCCGAATTTCACTCCTGGGAATGATCGCTGAAGCAGCGGAACCAAGCGATAGTCGCTTGCGACCATCAAGCGTCCCGCGGACCCCACTTTCTCAAGCATGTCGGGAATCATGCCGGCGAACATGATTTCGTCGCCCAAACCTTGCTCGCCGATCAGCAGAAGAGTCTTGCCGGTCAGGTCTTCTCCCTCCCAGCGTTCCGCGTGAGCGGCAAAGAGATGCGACTGCCCGAAGCGCGGATTGTGGCGTTGCTCGTACTCGAGCCACCCTTCTTCCAGCTGGCCGAGCGCGACTTTGCAAAGCCCACGGGCGTGGACCATCTCGATGCGGTCGGCTTCATTGGTGCAAAGTTCAAGTGCGCGATCGTAACAGCGTAGCGCCTCGTCGAGGGGGCCGGTGTGATTGATCGTGTAGGCGAGATTATGCCAGGCGCGCGCCGATTTCGGGTCGAGCCTGAGCGCCTCGCGATAGAAGGTTTGAGCCGTCTCGAATTCGCTCAACTCGCCCGTTACCGTGCCGAGCATGATCCAGAGTTCGGACGATCCCGGTATGCGGTAGATTGCATTGCGCAACACTTCTATGGCGCCGTCTGTGTCACCCTTGTCGCGCAGGCAACCGCCGAGGTTGTTGTAGCCTTTCGGGCAATCGGGGCGCAGCTCGATATACGCGCGAAATGCTTTTTCGGCACCGTCGTATAGGTGCAGCTCGGTCGCGGCCGTTCCGATGTTGAGATAAAGATCGGCGTCAGTCGGATCCAGCGCCAATGCGCGCTCGTACATCTCGAAGGCTTTGTGACGCTCGCCCAAATTGTCGAGCGAGAGGGCAAGCAGATGAAAAGCCGAAGACGATTTCGCATCGGCCTCGGCCGCTTCGGCGGCCGAGAGAGCCGCAGCTTTGAAGTCGCCGCGTTTGAAGGCAGGGACAGCCTTGCGCAATGCGGCCGCCGCACGCGGATTTCCCAACCGTTTGGCCGCCTCAACTTTGGCGATCTGCTCTAGGAGATGTTCCTTGACGTTTTGCGGGCGGGCGAGAGACATCATTGCTCCGGAGACGGATCATCGGTAGGCAGACGATATCTTTGCGGCCGTTAATGCAGCGCTAAGCTTGTTATTTTGTGAGAGCATTTGCTCAAATGCGAGGAAATTCAGGATTTCCTTAAGGCATCGCCGGTTAGATTGCACATTCGATACCAGGATCGAGAGGCGCGCGATGCCGCTCAAGCTTACTCTAAAGCCACGCGAAAGATTCGTGCTCAACGGCGCAGTGTTAGTAAATGGTGAACGTCGGGCGAACATCGTCGTGGAGAACAACGCGTCGATATTGCGCGAAAAGGACATCATGCAGCCGGAAGAGGCAAGAACGCCGGCCAAACGCGTCTATTTTCCGATCATGATGATGTACATCGACGCCGACGAGTCGGAGACATATCACGAAGAATTTGTCGCGCGCATGAGCGAGTTCATGAGTGCGGTCACCAACCGAGAGGCGCTGACATTGTGCGTCGATCTCTCGCGCGATGTGTTGATGGGCGAGTACTATCGAGCCTTGACGAAGTGCCGGAAACTGTTCGATTTCGAAGACCTGAGGTTGAAATATGTCCCTTCAAGCATACGAGAAGACGCAGCTTCAGTCTGAATCGCCGCGCGACACCGAGTATCGCCTCTTCGGTCAGGTGACGCACGCTTTGATCGAAGCGGACAAAGCGAACCACGCGGACCTTCAGCAGATGATCAAAGCGCTGAGTTGGAACCGGCGGCTGTGGTCGACGCTCGCAGTCGATTGTTCGACCGACGCCAATCAACTGCCGGCAAGCACACGCGCGCAAATTATTTCGCTCTCATTATGGGTGTCGCGCTTTTCAAGCGAAGTGATGCGGTCACGCGCGTCGCTTCAGCCTTTGATCGAGGTCAACCGCGCCATCATGCAGGGACTGTCGCAACGTCCGGCAGCCTGACGTCGGCAAACGATGCCGCGCCCGGCCCGCGGTGCCGGGCAGAATCTTCTCCCGCTCTCACCTACGTCTCTGGATTAGGCCTGTTTTTCCGCAGATTACCGCCTTTTTTCGCCTTGGCACACACGTTGCGTTCTTCCTCCTGACGCCCACAGAGCTTTGAGCACAATGCTCTTCAGGGGACCGTTCCAGAACGGAGGGAGAGAACGCTCATGCTTACTGTAAATACCAACTACGGCGCGATGATCGCGCTGCAGAATCTGAACGTGACGCAAGGTCAGCTCACGCAGACCGAGGGCCGGATCAGCACGGGCCTCAACGTGGGCGGCCCGAAGGACAATGGCGCCGTGTGGGCGGTCGCGCAAGGGATGCGCGCGGACGTCATGTCGCTTTCCGCGGTGACCTCCAGTCTCAACAACGCCACTAGCGCGACCGACGTTGCGGTGTCGGCCGGTCAGGCGATCTCGGATCTCTTGACGCAGATGAAGGCAAAGGCGCTGGCTGCTTCGGACGGCTCGCTCAGCCAAAATTCGCGCGAGGCCTATAACGCCGACTTTGTGGCGCTGCGCGATCAGATCACGAACATCGTGAACAACGCGAGCTTCAACGGCATCAACCTGATCAACGGCTCGACAGCGAAGCTGGACGCGCTGGCGAACGCGGCAGGCACCGCCTTCATCACGGTGACGGCGCGCGACTTGGCGCTTGGCGGCGGCACTGTTTCCATTAATGCCACGGACACGATCTCGATCGCAGCCAACGCGAGCGCAATGATCACGACCGTCGACACCTCGATCAACGCAGTGAACTTGGCATTGGCCGAGCTCGGCACGGATTCCAAGAAAGTCGGCGTGCAGCTGACCTTCGTGTCTAACCTTTCCGATTCGTTGACGCAGGGCATCGGAAATTTGGTGAACGCCGACATGGCAAAGGAGAGTGCCAATCTAACTGCCTTGCAGACGAAGCAGCAGCTTGGCATTCAGGCTTTGTCGATCGCCAACCAGGCGCCGGCTGCAATTCTGTCACTCTTCCGATAACCGTCGGCAGGCGAAAGCGGTCCCACGACCTTTACACTTTCGCAACTACCTTGAGGCGGCTCCGCGTGGGCCGCCTTTTTTCTTGCCGACCAGGCAAGAATTGCCGTCACTAGCGGCAATTTGCCGGGCAATCTTTGCCGCGGCGCTTCTCATTTCCGACATTATCGTCCGGTCGGCAGAAGCAGCCGGGGCAATTTTGCCGGTATCCAAGCCATAGCGATGGTTACGCAACATTCAACGGAATAAGCGGGTTTGTCGGGTACGCCCCTTGCGAATGAGGCTCCGGGTGCAGCACGCGCTCATGGCGAGAAAAACGCCAGACCGACAACCAGAATGGAGAATCATATGCTTTCCGTGAATACCAACTACGGCGCGATGGTTGCGCTGCAGAACTTGAATTCGACCCAAGCGATGCTCGCGCAGACCGACAATCGGATCAGCACGGGTTTGGCGGTTTCGGGTCCGAAGGATAACGGCGCCGTTTGGGCTGTTGCTCAGAACATGCGTGCGGATGTTGCTTCACTGGCGTCGGTCACCACCAGCCTTAACAACGCCACCAGCGCAGCCGACGTCGCCGTGTCCGCCGGACAGGCGATTTCAGACCTGTTGACGCAAATGAAGGCGAAAGCGTTGGCCGCTTCCGACAGTTCGCTCGACGCGAATTCGCGCGCTGCTTACAACGCCGACTTCGTCGCTCTGCGCGATCAGATTTCATCGATCGTGAGCAACGCGAGCTTCAACGGCGTGAACCTGATCGACGGTTCGACCCTCAAAGTCGAAGCGCTTGCGAATGCCAAGGGCGACGCCTTCATCACGGTGACGGCGCGCGACTTGTCGCTCGGCAGCGCCAATGTGACGGTTGCGGCCACGAGTACCGTTTCGACCGCGGCGAAAGCGAGCTCGATGATCTCGACTGTCGAGACCTCGATCAACGCGCTCAACTTGGCTCTTGCTCAGCTCGGCACCGACTCCAAGAAGCTCGGCATCCAACAGACGTTCGTGTCGAACCTGTCGGACTCCTTGACGCAAGGTATCGGCAATCTGGTCAACGCCGACATGGCCAAAGAAAGTGCCAATTTGACGGCTCTGCAGACGAAGCAGCAGCTTGGCATTCAGGCGTTGTCGATCGCCAATCAGGCGCCGGCAGCGATCTTGGCGCTCTTTCGGTAATAGCCGGTAGGGACGAGTGAAGGTGGGGCCGCTGCGTAATAGCGGCCCCGCACTTCAATTTCATTTCAACCGGCGTCGCGAACAGGAACGACGGCGAGCTCGTGAGCAAACGGGCGATGGACTAGGGAGGTCCGGCGAGAAGGTCGGATACTCGGACGATGAATGACTCGATCCAGTTGCCTCCAATTTCGCCGGTAGGGCCGCGGCCAACCGCAAAGCGTATCAACGCGACGGCTTCCGCTTCAGTTTCCGCTGTACCGGCAAGCGATTCGAAACCCAGTCACGCACACGTCGAGACGGCGCAGCCGGTCGAGCCGATTGTCGCGATCGAACCTAGCACCCAGCTGATGATCACGCGCGACGAGGCCGCGAACACGTTCGTGTATCGTTCGATCGACCGGAAATCCGGCGAGGTCGTTTGGCAGTACCCGGTCGAACAGGTCTTGCGCATGGCGCATCGTCTGCGCGAGCTCGAAGGTATAGACCAGCATAAAATCGACGCCAAAATTTAGCGTTTGATCGCGCGCTTCAGCGCGCAGACGACGCGGGTGACGTCATCCGTGCTCATCGCCGGATAAAGCGGCAAGCTCAGGCAGCGGCGATAATATTCGTCCGCACCGGGCAAACGGAGTTTCGGGTTCGCGGCCTGGTAGTATGGTTGGCGATAAACCGGAAAATAATGCACCTGCGTGCCGATACCTTGCGCGGCCAACCGCCGCATCAGCGCCGCGCGCTCGATGCCAAGGGCGGCGAAATCGATCAGGGCGACATAGAGATGCCACGCGGGCATGACGGCGGGTGTGCGCTTCAGCGGCGCAATATGGGGCGCCAATTGATGCAACATTGCGTCATACGTGGCGGCGAGCACACGCCGGCGCGTTACGAAACGATTGAGCTTTGCAAGCTGACTTAGGCCGAGTGCGCAAAGAATATCCGGCACCCGATAATTCAACCCGGGAGCGTCCATCTCGTAGTACCAAGGATTGGCTTGGCCGGACGCATCGATTGCGTCTTCGGTCTGCGCGAAATCATCGAGGTGACGCGACATGCCGTGATTGCGATCGCGCGCGATGAATTTGGCGAGCTTGGTATCGTTTGTAGTGACCGCGCCGCCTTCGCCCATCGCGATCGTCTTCACCGGATGGAAGGAAAAGCACGTCAGGTCGGCAAAGCGGTTGTCGCCGACGCGATGCAGGGCGTTCTCGACGCTGTATGTCGTGCCGAGCGCGTGGCAAGCGTCGTCGACGATGCGAAGGCTCCGCTTCCGGGCGAGGTGATGAATTCCGGCGACGTCGCCGCATTGACCGGCCAAGTGGACGTTGATGACGGCGTTGGCCTTGCCGCCCGGACATCGACTGAGTGCTTCAGAGAGATGCTCAGGCCGCATTAGCCCTGTGTCGGGATCAACGTCGGCGAATACGACGTCGCCCCCGTGCAGGCGAACAGCGTTCGCCGTCGCAAGGAATGTTATCGCCGGTACGATGGTGGTTGTGCCAGGGCCGAGATCGAGCGCGCGCGCCGCAAGGTGCAGAGCGGCGGTGCCGTTGGAGCAAGCGACCGCGTGTGCCGCGCCAGTGACTTCGGCGAGTGCTCCTTCGAATTCGCCGACGCGCGGGCCGGTCGTCAAATAGTCGCTTTGCAGTGCTGCGACGACGGCGGCGATGTCGTCATCCTCGATGACTTGACGCCCGTAAGGCAGATATGGCGGTTTGACGCCGGCGTTCATGCGAAGGTTTCGGCGAGCATTGTCTGTAGGGCGCGCGCATCGAGACGTTCGGGGTTGGCGTCGCTCGAATAGGCAAAGCCCTCCTTGACAGGCTTCGCCGAGCCATTCGCCAAGTATTGTTCACGTTGAACGGGGAAAAAGCTCGGCAGAATGACGTAGCGATCCTCGAGTTCGAGGGTTTGGCGGGCGTCGTCGGCCGGAATCATGATTTCGTGCAGTTTTTCACCGGGGCGGATGCCGATGGTTTCTTGGCGCATTTGCGGCGCCATCGATCGTGCCAGCTCGGTGGTGCTCATCGACGGAATCTTGGGAACAAAGATCTCGCCGCCTTGCATCAACTGCATCGAGGAGAGCACCAGGTTCACGCCTTGCGTCAGCGTGATCCAAAAGCGCGTCATCCGCGGGTCGGTGATGGGCAAAGCGTCGGCATGCTCGGCGATAAGCTTTTGGAAAAACGGCATGACACTGCCGCGCGAGCCGACGACGTTGCCATAGCGAACGACACCAAAACGGCAGCCGTCGGCGCCTGATAGATTATTGGCGGCGACAAAGATCTTATCGGCCGCAAGTTTCGACGCGCCGTAGAGATTGACCGGGTTCGCCGCTTTGTCGGTGGAGAGCGCGATGACGCGCTTGATGCCGCGCGCAATGGCGGCCTGCACGACGTTTTCGGCCCCGATAACGTTCGTTGCGATGCATTCGAAGGGATTGTATTCGGCGATGGGAACTTGCTTCATCGCTGCGGCATGCACGACGAAGTCGACGTCGCGCATTGCCATCTCGAGCCGGTCGCGGTTGCGGACGTCGCCGATGAAGTAGCGCATGAACGGAAGCTTCTCTTGCGGGAAGGTTTGCGCCATCTCGTATTGCTTGAGTTCGTCGCGCGAGAAGATGATCAAGCGCTTGGGCTTGTAGCGGGCGATGACGGTCTTGACGAAATGCTTTCCGAACGAACCGGTGCCACCGGTGACGAGCACCGTGCGATCGTTCAAATCGATCGCAGGATGAAGGAAGTCGCGCGCCTTTTGAAACGTGCCGTAGGCGGCAGGCAGCGCTTCGTCATCGTCGGTCGCAAATGGTTGCGGGGCGAGGGCAGGGGTCATTGGAATCCTGGATCGGAGGTACCTGGAATTAAGGTTACCGGCCAACCGCTAACAATCCGTGCAACTCAGTCCGTATACGGACGAGTCATTTCTATTGATGAAGTGCTAAGCGGAAGCGGAAGCGGCGCTCACCTGATGGTGCGGCCTCGGGTTTGCGCGTGTCGTCCATCTCGAGTGCTGACAGCATCAACCGGCAAAAGAGGCTTGCGCCCGAGCGTTCACTTTGGATTAACCCGATCAGCGGCGCGACGGTTTGATCGACCTCTACGGAAAAGCGGCGTTCGTTGTCGCCGAGATCGATGATGCCTTCGGTAAGGCCGAGGCCCGTCTTCGCCGATACGAGGAACGAGACTGGAGCGCCATGGTCGATTGCGTGGCCGTTGATGGAGAAGGTTTCGATGTCGCTTCCGCCGTTGTGAGTGCGAAATGACAAGGCTTCGCAGTCGAAGGCTTCGGGATTGAGCAAGAAATGCCCCAGGCGCAACGAACCGCGGCCCCATTCCTTCCAAGCGAAGGCAAGGTCGAAGTCGACTGTCGGGGACGCGGCGCCGAAGCGCATGTTCTTCGCAATCGGGCCGAGAGGCGTCGAGACCCGGCATGCGACGATGACATCGCCGGTTGCCTCCTCGCGCGTGACCGAGGTGGCCGCCCAATCGAGGTCAGCGATCTTTGGCAACCCAGGCGCCTCGAAGACGCAGTTGCCCGTGTACCAATCGTATTGCAGCTCGATCTTGTCGAAATGGCCATGGAGTAGTGAGCCAAGCATCGGCGGGCGATTGTCGCCCGCGATTTTAATTTCGTGAATCGCACAACCGCGCCGGCGATTGAGCACGGCGGTGAGGGCGGGGGTTTCGATCTCGATCCAACGCTGATCGGTTCGAGCATCCGTGAGGAGCGTCGGCGTGGCGTAGGACGGCTTCGTCGGAACATATTGCGCTTCAATTCCGCTTAGCCGCTCGCGATAGGTCTTCCATCTTTTGTCGGTGATGTGGGTGCGGAAGTCGCTCGACCAAAGGTAGCAAAGTTCACGCCACGCTTCGGGCGTTTCCACATTGTCTTCGACGAGCGCGTTGTAGATGCGGTGGCATGCGGCATTGACGGCAAGGTCGTCGCGACCCGACACCGCCCAACGCGTGACGTTGTATTTCGGCTGTTTCTTGACGGGAATCGGATAGTCGGGTGTTTCAAGCGTCAACAATGTGTTTGCGTGCGGACCGCCGTTGGCGGCGAGTGCTTGCGAGGGCGAGACGAAATTGAGTCCCGGTACATGTGTCAACGTGCGCCAGGCGGCAGCGATGCGTGCCCATTCGTTGCCGGTGAGCGCTTCCTCCGTGTTGAAGCGGCCAGGCCGGAAATCGAAGGTCTCTGCGTCGTTACTGTAGAGAGGCAGGATGCGCGGCATCAACCCGCGTTGGCCGGCGACAAAATTCAGATAGTCGCGAAGCTCGATATCGCCGTGCGCGAAACGCTGAAGCTTCTGAAACGCCATCGTGTGCGTCCAAAGCAACCCTATTTCGCTGCCGCCCGAACCGCGTGCGCGCTGCGGATGATAGCGCAGCTCTCCGTCCCACTCGGGATGACAGCTCGCGACATTGTCCCAATCCATGAGCACGCCGTCATATCCGGCCTCGCGGTAAAGCGGGACGAGGCCGCCGGAATAGGCTTGCTCGTTGATCAATGCGACCTTCGGCGTGACGCCGACAAGGCGCCGGTAGACGTCGTGCCCAAGACGGAGATTCGCTTTGTTCACGCGCGCCGGCACAAGGGGTCCGATGATCTGGGCGTAGCCGGAGCCGACGAATTCGACTTTACCGCTTGCCGTCAGTCGCCTCAGCTCGGCAATCCATGCGGGGTCGAGTTGGTCGACGACCTCAAGCGTGTAGCCCGTCGCTTCAATTGCGATGGGCGCACCGATGACGTCGGGCAGGCGCAGCATCGGCCAATAGCAACGCTCGATCACCTGCGGGCGCTGCTCTTCCTCGATCGAGGAGAAAGCGAGGTTCAAGTGAAAAAGCGCGAAGAGGTCGAGCACGCTCACGCGCTCACCAATTGGCCGAAGCGCATGCGCGGCTTTATCCCGGCATCAAGCGGCGAGCCTTCGGCTTTGTCGTTCCACTGTACGCGCGTGAGATTGAGGAGACCCTTGCCCGTCGCGACGATGGCGCCGTGGTCGTCGACTGCCAGGACTTCGCCCGGCGCGCCTGCGAGCGGCAGGGTGGCGCGCTCGGCCGACCATATGAATAGTTTGCGATCTTGCTGAAACGTAAAGGCGCCGGGATAGGGATGCGTCAATGCGCGAATCCAGTTGTAGAGCCCGCGAGCATCACGAGTCCAATCGATGACGCCGTCTTCCGGGCGGCGACGCGGCCATGTGGTCACATCCGTTTCGCCCTGCTTGATGCGATGGGCCCTGCTGGCGGCGAGAAGCGGTAGCGATTTGCAGAGAAGCTGTGCGGCGATTTCGTCGGTGCGGGCGCCGAGCGTCGAGGCCGTGTCGGAATCAAGGATGGGCACATGCTGTTGCGCCAGGATGTCGCCGGTGTCGACGCCCGGATCGGCATAGAACCACGTTACGCCCGTCCCCTCGAGGTCGAGGATAATCGCCCATGGGATTGGAGCACGGCCTCGACCTTGCGGCAGCAATGTCGGATGCATGCCGATGAAGCCGAGCGCGGGAAGTGTGAGGAGTTCAGACGGAATGAGTTCGGAGACGCCGCAAACGATGCCGAGGCGCGGCGCGGTATGCTTAGCCCACTCAAAATGCATTCGGCCCTCTTCGCCCTTGAGCGAGGAGAAGGAGCGGGCATCTAGATTGTAACGCGAAATGATGTCGTCGAATTGCGTGTGTGCGACGGTCGTCTGGGCCTTGCAATCGTCAAGGTAGAGAAGGCCGGCGATCGAAGCGCCGCTCTCGAGCGCGGCCGTCAAGCATTGTTTGCCGACGATACGCGCGGCGACGAACAGGATCGGCATGTCGCGCAAGGTGTTGGTCATCGAACGATCTCGCGCAGCAATTCGAAGGGCTCTGCGGAAGACAGACCTACATGAGTGCCCCATGCAACCGCACGGGCGCGGATCGCGTCCAGCGAGCGGGCGTGTGGGAAGGGACGTAGTTCACCCTCGTAACATGCCATCGCTTTCAATTTTGTTTCGAGCGTGGCGCTTGCATCGATGAACACGGTCGGCGCGAACGGCGCGGCGGATGGATTCCAATCGGTTGCCGAAGGAACATCGAAGGCGAGGATGCGCTTGGCGGGCGCGCCGGGTGTCGGGCGAAACGCGGTGGCGACGGCGCGTGCCGTTACCTCATGGTCGATATTCAGATCGCGCGCGTGATGGGTGTAGATGACTTCAGGTGCGACCCGGGCTGCAATGTCTTCGATCGTTTTCACGACATCGAGGAGCGCGACCGTATCCATGCGATTGTCCGCGAAGCCGGCAAAGCGCAGATCGGCGACGCCGAGAATGGCGCCGGCTTTCTCGGCTTGATGGCGTAGTGCGCGATGAGCGTCGGTCGTGACAGGCCCGCGCGAGTCGAGGCCCGTCGCTAAGATCAAGACGGTGACCTTGTCGCCGGCCTTGGCATGGCGCGCGATCGCGACGCCGGCGCCCAGCACTTCGTCATCGGGATGCGCGGCGACGACGAGAACGTTCATGCCGCCACCGTTTCGATCTTGAGGGCTGCCAGAGCACGTGCAGCGTTCGTGCGTGCCGCGGCGAGGCTTGCACCCGTGGCCAGAACCATCGCAGCCGTGCAGTTGGAATCTGTCGGTGTGCGGATCGTGTCGCCTGGCTTTACCGTGACGAGCAATTCCTCGATGCCGGGAAGGGCGCGGGCTTCGTCCGTGCCGGCAACGCGCGTCACGCGGCCTGGTGCCGGAAACGCGTAACGCTGCACGACTGGCGTGAATGTCTTGGGGGTCAAATCGGCCGCCGATACAGGCATACCGAGGGCCAGCTTGATCACGGCGCCGATGAAATCGATGCCGGTGTTGAGCGGAATTTCACGCGTGCAGAAGTATCCGCCGGAGGCGCGTGCCGCGAGTTCGATCACGTGCGGCTTGCCGTCGACGACGACCATATCGCCTTTGATATTGCCGGTGGTGATGCCGAGAGCCCGGCCCGCGGCTTCGGCGGTGCGCTTTACGGCTTCCTGAATTTTAAGCGGCAGATGGCTGGGCAGGTCGCCGCCATTCTCGATGAAATAGGGCGCGTAGCGCTCGAGATGTTCGTAGTTGCGATCCGAAAAACCCGGTGTGAAGCCCAGTCCATCGATGAGGATCGATTCCGTCGATACCTGCGGACCAGCGAGGAATTCCTCGATCATCACGCGGCGCGTCGGGGACTGCGCCGCGGCACGCTCCCATACTTCGCCGAGATTCAAACCTGGCCGTAACCTTTGCACGCCGCGGCCGCCGCGGCTGTCGACTGGCTTGACGACGAGAGCGTCGCCCCGTTCGGCGACGATGCGCTCCAACGTTGTCGGGGAAGGCAGTGGCGCGAACCACGGAACAGGAATGCCGGCGGCGACGAAGCGCTGCTTCATCGCCAGCTTGTCCTGGGCAAGACACGCCGCTTCGAGTGGAATGCCGGGAATGCGCAAGCGATGCGCGACGGTTGCAACCGTCAGCGGTACATCGGCGCCGATAGTGATCACGCCATCGATCGGGCGCACGGTGCGGTGATAGTGCTCGGCAGCTGCGGCCGTCGCGTCGGCATCGTAAGTCGAGGCGATCAAGCGATCATCGGCCAGGGCAAAGCCGGGCGCTTCCGGGTTCATATCGCTCACCACGACATGACAGCCGAGTTCTTTGGCACGGCGAACGCCATGTGTTGCTTCAATGCCGCCGGAAACGATCAACAAGGTCTTCAAAAATAGAGTCCCCCGTTGACGTTGATCGTTTGGGCGGTGATGTAGCGCGCCGCGTCGCTTGCGAGGAACGCGACGGCGTCGGCGACTTCGTCCGCGGTGCCCAAGCGGCCGAGCACAATATTCTCCGCAGCCTTGGCGACGGCCGGCGCGGCCATGCCGGCGGCCGCCATTTCCGATTGGATAAGCCCCGCTGCGACGACATTCGAGCGGATGTTCCATTTGGCGCCAAAGCGCGCGATCACTTGGGAAAGAGAGATCAAGCCCGCTTTCGACGCCGCGTAGTGGGCCGTGCGCGGGCCACCGTATTGGCCGCTGACCGAACCGATGTGAACGATCGATCCGCCGCCGGCGCGGCGTAAGTGCGGCAACGCAAGCTGCGAGCAGATAAACGGGCCCTTCAGATTGACGCCGAGGATTTCGTCCCAATCGTCGTCTACGATTTGGTCGAAATCCGTCGGCTTGTTGATACCGGCATTGTTTACAAGGATCGAGAGTGACCCAAGCTTTGCCAATGCGGTTTCGATCGCGCCCTGCACGCTGTTGCGGTTGGTGACTTCCATTTCGATTGCGACGGCGCCGGTTTCGCGTGCGACGACGTCCGCTTGCGTCCGCGTGGCCCGGTAGGTGAAGGCGACGCGGGCACCTGCGTCCGCCAGTTTCTTGACGATCGCCTTGCCGATGCCGCGGCTGCCGCCGGTGACGAAGGCGGTACGCCCTTGGAGCAAGCTCATCGGCGCAGGCTTTCCTTGCGTGCAATTGCCCGGCGCGCGGCAGCGGCGATGTGTGGCGCTGTCAAGCCGTAGAACTCCGCAAGCTCTTGCGGTTCGCCCGATTGGCCGAATTGATCGCGGACGCCGACGAATTCGATCGGGCAGGGCTGTGTCTGTGCAATCGCTTCGGCGACGGCGCCGCCGAGACCGCCAAAGATGTTGTGGTCTTCGGCCGTGACAATGCAGCCCGTGTCGACCGACGCCTCGGCGAGGATGGCGCTGTCGATCGGTTTGATAGTCGGCATATTGATGACACGTGCGGAGATCTTTGCGGCCGCGAGAAGATCGGCGGCTTCGAGAGCACGCGAAACTTCAACGCCGCAGGCGACAAGCGAAACATCGCGCCCGTCGCGTAGCATCTGTCCAACTCCGATTTCGAATTTGTGCGCCGGTCCGAAGAGGCGGGTAGAGGCGCTGCGGCCGGTGCGCATATAGACGGGGCCCTCGAAGTCGAGAATTGCGCGCGTCGCCTGGCGCATTTCTTCGGGGTCGGCGGGCGAGATCACCGTCATCCCAGGTATGGCACGGAACGCGGCAAGGTCTTCGAGCGCCTGCGCCGAGCCGCCGTCCGGTCCGACGTCGATACCGGGATGGCTTGCGACGATCTTGACGTTGCGCTTGGCGTAGGCGATCGAGAGGCGCGCTTGTTCGATGGCGCGCAAGCAGAAAACGGCAAACGTCGTGACGACGGGGACGAGGCCGGTCGCCGCCATGCCGCCGGCGGCGGCCATCATGTTCTGCTCGGCGATGCCGAACTGAAAGAAACGATGCGGCAGCGCCTTGCGAAAATGGTGGACGCCCGTGCCGCCGGCGATATCGGCGTCGAGCACAACAACCCGAGGCCGTTCGCGCGACCATTCCACGAGCGCTTTGCCGAACGCCTCGCGCAGCGAATCGCCGCTGGTGCCGATGAGTTGCGGCGCCGCTCTTTCAACCACGGCCATTGAGCAATCCCTCGGCTTTGGCCGGATCGGTGTCGAGTGAGGTGAGCGCGGATGTGATCTGCTCCGGCGTCAGCTTTACGCTGCCGTGCCATTGCGGATGATCTTCCATATACGGCACGCCCTTACCCTTGGTCGTGTGCGCGATAATGATCGTCGGTAAGGTGCGCTCGTTGCGCGCCGCCTCGAAGGCCGCCAAGAGCCCGGCGACGTCGTGGCCGTTGATCTCAAGTGTGTTCCAGCCGAACGCCCGCCATTTTTGCGCAAGCGGTTCAAGCCCCATGATCGCGGCGTTGCGGTCGTCGGACTGCAGTTTGTTGTAGTCGATGACGGCGCAGAGATTGGCGAGGCCATAATGCGCGGCGCACATCGCGCCCTCCCAGACTTCGCCTTCCTGCATCTCGCCATCGCCGAGAAGCGCATAGACGCGCGGCGCGCGACCTTGCTGGCGGAGACCCATCGCCATGCCGATCGAAACCGAGAAACCCTGACCGAGCGAGCCGGTGCTGGATTCCGCCAAGGGACAATCCAGAACGTGCGGATGTCCCTGAGCGCGGCTGCCGAGCTTGCGCAGCGTCAATGCTTCGGCACGCGACATCAGTCCGAAGGCGGCCCAGGTCGCGTAAAGCGCCGGCGCCGCGTGACCCTTCGACAGCACGAAGAGATCGCGGTCGATATCGGGATGATCGGCATGCGGCAGGTTCAGGACGGTGCCGTAGAGAACGGCGAGAATATCGGCGCATGACAATGAGCCGCCCGGGTGTCCCGAACCGGCATGATAGATCGCGGCAACCGACAGGCGACGAATTTCGCGGGCAATGGCTTCGAGCTGGGTGACACGGCGATCGCGCGGACCGGCCGCTTCGTGCAGCTCGGCGACTTGAAGCGTGGCGTTCATTGTTCTCGCCTCACGCCGCAATGTGGGTTTTGGCGCGGGCCAAGAGATCGGCGTAGGCGATGACCTCGCAACCAGGCACGCGAACCTGGGCCTCTTGGCGAATCTCGCTCGCAAAACTGCGTGACATGACGACCACGACGTCGGGCTTGAGATTTGCCAAATCCGTCGGCGCGGTCAGCCTGATGCCATGTGCGTCTTGCGCGTAGCGGATGAGATGCTTGTCGACGACGGCGGTCAGGGAGGCGGGCTTCAGGCCGCCGTTTTGAATGAGGCTGTTGAGCAGGCGACCGGCGCCCCACACGGCAACTTTGCGCGGCGCCATCGCGTCGATCATCCGAGCAACGGACGTGAGCGCGGCAAGGTTCTGAAGGCGTACAGCGTGATAGGAGGAGATCAACGCTGTCGCCGATTCAACCTCGCGAATATCGGATTCGATCGGCGCGGCCCCGGCGTCCGTTTTTACGGCGACAATCGTAATGTTCACCGAATCGCGCGGATCGGCGACGGCGACGGCACGAAAACCGCTCGCTGCGAGCAGACGCGCCAGTACGCGCGCGGAGAAATGATAAAGGTGCTTGTCGATGAAGAACTCCTCGACGATATCGTTCAGGCCGATCATCGCCAGGTTGGGAACCTCGAGCAGCAAGTGGCCGTGGGGCTTGAGCGTTTCCCAATGATGGCGCAGTGCGTCGCGTGCGCTCTTCACATGCTCGAGGGTGTGGCAGGAATAGACGAGATCGAAAGCGTCGGCTTCCAGCCGCGTGTCTTCGAGCCGCGCGTGCAGCCAAGTGAAGCCCGGCTTGCCCGCCCAAGCGCCCACAACTCGTTCATCGGGCTCGATGCCGATGATCTCGGCATTGGGGTAAGCGGTGCTCAATTCCAGCGCGAAGGCGCCGCGGCTGGCGCCGACGTCGAGTACGCGAAGCGGCCGGCGCTTCGGCAAGAAGGGCTTGAGCGTCGATAGATTCGCTTCGGCGCGAAAGCCTTTGCCGTAACGGACATTGCCCCAGTCGGCATCGGCCGACACGGAGGCCTTGGCGCGGGGAGCATGATCGATACGCGGCAGGCTTTGGACGAGACCGCAATGCGTGCAGAGCCAGACGGTCAGCTTCCGCGTGGAGCCCTGCGGCGCGTAGACTCGTTCGAGCGCCGCGTTGCCGCACAGGTCGCACGTTTCGGACATGAAGAACCTACGATTTCAAAGCGGTCTCCCGCTCATGGTTTGCGTAGGCTTAAAGGTGTGCTTGCGCGGTTAATTTGGTTCTAAGAGCCGCGATAGGCGACGCGGTACTCGGGCCTTTCGTGATACCCGAATGTGCGCATCATGCCGCCGGCGAGGTGCCAGAACTGATCTGTCTGCTTGGGCTTCAGCGGATAGTCTTCCGGGCGGTTCACGTTGTGCGGGCGCGCCAGGAGGCCCGCGACGCGATCGTCCCAAGGCAGTCCCAAAAAGTTAAGAAGACATTGACGCTCGGTCGCGCGGCCGACGATGTCTTCCAGGCGAACGAGATGTTTGCGCGCCGCGGGCACCGCCTCAAGATCGCGCATGATGACGCGATTGATCTCGCACCAGTGATAGACAATGCGCTCGAATTGATCGAAGCGGCGGAATTCTGCCGCGCGAGGATCGTCGCGACGGGGCAACGGCCACCAGTATTTCTTTTCAGGCGGCGGCGCCGGCAGCGCACCATCGGCATCGTAGAACGCCTGCAGCGCCGTTGTTGAACTATCGTCGTAGCACTCGGCGCCAAGCTTGTGAAAATACGAGCTCGCGACCTTGCGGCCGTCGCGTACCAGATGCACAAAGCGCGCCGTCGGAAACAGGCGGTTGAGCAGGGGTATCAGCCACGACAGTTTGTTCGAAGCGTCGCCCCAGAAGGGAGCGTCGGAATAGAGCACGCCCGCTTTGTGCGTTGCGCGCAAAATTTCGGTCGCTTGCTGCGCATTGATGAGACCCATTTGAAAACGGACCGCGGCCGGTTGGACGTGTTGCACCATGTATTCGTGGTGCATGTCGACCTGCGGGAAGACGCCGAAGAGACGCTCCATCATGGCGGTGCCTGAGCGCCCGGAGGACACAATAAAGAAGGGCTGTGTCGCCTCTGTCATCAGCGGGCGAATTTCGGTTTGCGGGCAATGACGATGGCCTCACGGCCAAGGCCTGCGTTCGCCAGGGCACGATAGAACTTGCGGCGCGTGTCGCCCATCCCGGCCTTTTCGAGCGAAAGGTCGAAGCGTTTTCGCCTCGCGTGGCAATCCTTACCGACCGTGTCGTTGCCGACATAGTTCTCGCCCATGAGCAAGAACAGCTCCATAGGGAAGCTCGTCATCGTGTCGACGATCTCCAGGTCGAGACGGCCGAGCAGATCTTCGAGCGAGGTGAAGTTCAGGTAGTTCAAGTGATGCGGCGGCACGAGCCACCACGGCTCCTCGCCGTTCCTGCGCACAGCTTGCTGGAAGCCGTTGTAATCGTTGGGGACGCCGACGCAGACGATGCCGCCTGGTCTCGTCGCGCCGATGGCGAGCTGGAGCAGCGCGATCGGATCGGCCACGTGTTCCAACATGTTGTTGAGGTGCACGACGTGGGCCGGCTGAACGCAGGCGGCCGTCGTTTCGTCGAACATGACGTTGGCGACGTTAAGACCTAGGCTCTGCGCGTGCGCCGCGGCTTGTTCGGATGGCTCTATGCCGCGCGCCTGCCAGCCTCGGGCAACCGCCGCGCTCAAGAACCAACCGGGGCCACAGCCGATGTCGAGCACGTGCAAGGGCTTGCGTTCGCCAGCCAGCAACTCCTCGAACAGCGTCAGCCTGTCGTTCCACGCCAGTTTCGACCAGTCGGCATCGTCACGCGCGCGGGCCAAATAATTCGGCTTTTCGTCGCGATAATAGGCCTGACTATAGGCGGCCTTGAGCGCGTCGGGCTTCGGCAGCGGCAAGACGTGGCGGAAGCCGCACGGCTCGCAGTCGATGATCTTGTAGCCCTTGACCTCGTCCAGCAGGGGGCCGTGATGCTCCCCGTCGCGGACAATTGGCTCCCTCGTCCGAGCCGCCGTCGCTGCACGCATCGAATCACCCGCTTTCCCCGTTGAGGAATTGGTAAGGGTTTCGGGCTTTATATTTGGTTAACCGTTGCGTTGGGGTCGGCGTTCATGGCGTGCTTGTTCATTGCCGAGGTGTCGAGCAATCACGACCGCGACCTCGACCGGGCGTTCGCGTTCATCGACCGGGCGGCGGAAATCGGCTGCGGCGCGGTCAAATTCCAGCTGTTCAAGATCGACGAGATGTTCGCGCCTGAGATTTTGGCGCAAAGCGCCAAGCACCGGGCGCGGCGCGAATGGGAACTGCCCGTCTCGTTCCTGGCGCCGATTGCCGAACAGTGTAAAGCGCGCGGCGTTCAGTTCATCTGCACACCGTTCTATCTCAAGGCGGTCGAAGAGCTTCTACCGCATGTCGCGGCCTATAAGATCGCATCTTACGAGTTGATGTGGGACGCGTTGCTCAAAGTCTGCGCCGAGACAGGCAAGCCCATCATCCTGTCCTGCGGCATGGCGACACTCGATGAGGTTCGCCACGCAAGCGACGTCTTGCGCCGGCATGGCGCGCGCGATGTCACGTTACTGCATACGATTTCCGCTTATCCGACGCCGGTGGGCGAGGCCAATCTCGCCGCAATGAAGACCATCGCCGAGGCCACGGGTTATCCGTGCGGCTGGTCGGATCACACGGTTTCGCCGGGCGTGATCCTGCGCGCGGTCGATCGCTGGCGCGCGCCGATGGTCGAATTCCATCTCGATCTCGATCGCGCAGGTGCCGAATACGCCGCCGGGCATTGCTGGCTGCCGGAAGAAATGGCGCCGGTGATCGCGATGGTGCGCGACGGCGAGCGTGCCGATGGTGATGGCATTAAACGCGCAAGCCCAAGCGAGCTTCCCGATCGCGATTGGCGCGCCGATCCTGCGGACGGATTGCGTCCGCTCAAACATATTCGCCGCAATTGGCGGCCCGAGGCGGCGTGAAGCCATGAGCAAGAAACCGCACATCGCCGCCGTCGTTCAGGCGCGCATGCGCTCGACGCGTCTGCCGGGCAAAGTGCTCAAGGAGATCGTCGGCCGGCCGCTGCTCTGGCATATCCTGCATCGCTTGCAGAAGTCGGAATTGATCCAGACGATTTGCGTCGCGACGACGACCGATACCGCCGACGATCCGATCGCGGCGTACGCACAGGCGCAGGGCGCCAAGGTCGTGCGGGGGCCGGAAGACGATGTACTGGCGCGCTTCGCGCTCGCCGCGCATTTGCTCGATCCCGATATCATCGTGCGCGTCAACGCCGACGCTCCACTCGTCGATGCGTCGTTCATCGATCATCTGATCCGCGAGATGATGCGGTCGCAAGCCGATTTTGTGATGCTGAAACCGGGCTTGTCGGCGATTCACGACGGCGCCGACCCGATGTCGCGTTGGGCGCTCGATAAGCTTGTGCTCATGGCGCACAAAGACCCGGTCGCGCGCGAACATGTCTCGGCGTATTTCAAGCTGCATCCGGATTTCGTGAAAATCGTGCATATCGACTTGCCGCTGAAATGGCAATTCACCGGCGCGCGTCTTTCGGTCGATACGCCGGCCGACGTCACCTTTATCGAGACGGTCTACGAGCGCCTACACGCGCAAGCCGGCGAGGCGACGCTGACCGATCTTGTCGCTCTGTTGAATCGCGAGCCGGCATTGCTCGAGCTCAACGGTCATGTCCATCAGAAGCCGGTGACGGCGCAAAGCGGCGCAATTGTCGTGCGTTGCGACGGGGGCGGTGTGATCGGGTTGGGTCACGTCAAACGCTGCTTGAGCTTGGCGCGACGTCTGCGCGACTCTCACGGCTTCGGCGTGCGCTTTGCGATGAGCGCGGACAAGATTGCCACCGCGCCGGTGATGGCCGAAGGCTTTGCCGTAGACTTGAAGCCGCATGGCGTCGACGAGTGCGATTGGCTGCTTGGCCTTATCGACAAGCATCACGCGCTTGCCGCCGTGCTCGATGTGCGAACGAATTTATCGGCGACCTCCGTCATGCGCTTGCGGGGCGCCGGCGCGATCGTAGGCGTCGTCGATGACGCCACGCCAAGGCGGCTTGCCGCGGACTTCAGTGTTTATCCGCCGGTGCCACAAGTTTTCGCGCTCAATTGGGAGGGTGCGGAGAGCGAGCCGTTGGTCGGATGGGAATGGGTGATCTTGGGCCAGGATCTCGGCTTTCCGATGCGGCCGGGCACGGCGCGGCCGCGCGTTCTGGTATCGATGGGCGGCACCGATCCGCTTGGTCTGACACTGCCGGCGGTCGAAGCGATTGCCAGGTTGCCGGCGACTTTCGACGCGACGGTCGTGCTCGGACCTGGCGCGGCGCCGCATCTGGAAAGCGAAATTGGCAAAGTCGCGCCGCGTTTCGAGATCATACGCGCACCGAACGACTTGCCGCGATTGATGGCGGAGGCCGATCTGGGCGTCATCAGCTTCGGCGTGACGGCCTATGAACTCGCCGCGCTCGGCGTGCCCGCGCTTTACCTGTGCCTGACGCCGGATCACGCGTTGTCGGCCGGCGCGTTCGAACGGGCCGGCATGGGCGTATCGCTCGGCGTTGCCGGCGAGGTCAACGACATGATGATCGCCGGCGCCGTGCAGAGTTTGCTTGGCGATGCCGAACGCCGGCGCGCAATGAGTGCGGCGGGCCGCATGAATCTCGACGGCCGCGGCGCGCAACGCGTGGCCGAGCGCATCGCGCGCTTGATCGAAGAGAAGCGCGCGATGCCGGAGAGCGTGCCGCTGCTGCAGGCGGCAAGTTAGCGCCACGGTACCGGCCTCCGGGGCGCAAAGCCAACGAGCCGGTCGCAGCGACAGAGGCTGCTGCAATTGCTATGCTGTCCCCGTATTCTCCGTATTCTTGCCGGAACGTGGCTTAGTAACGCCTTGCACCGTTACCGTCCCCGCCGTGGGGCGGTCGATACGGTCGCAGGCGATAGCCGGAGAACGGATCGGGTGGGGGGAAAGCCGAGAGGATTGAACCACAAAGGGCAGCACGCCGCTCTGCCTCTTCGTGATCTTCGTGGTTTAGTCTTTTTTGCGCAGGCCCCCCCACCCGAACCGATTTCGCGCGTTCCGCTCGAAATACAGTTCGACCGCCCCACAGCGGGGGCGGTACCAAATCGAGATGTTGAGGACCGCTTGGGAGCAAACGATGTTTAAGTGACGCCGTAGCTCTGCACCAGGCTGCCGGCGACGAGGGCCCAGCCGTCGACGAGCACGAAGAAGATCAGCTTGAACGGGAGCGAGATCGTCACGGGCGGCAGCATCATCATGCCCATGGCCATCAGCAGCGAAGCCACGACCATGTCGATGATCAGGAAGGGGATGAACAGCAGGAAACCAATTTCGAAGGCGCGGCGAAGCTCGCTGATCAAGAAGGCCGGGATCAGAATGCGCAGCGGCGTCGCCATGGCAATTGCGGGCGGGGCTTGTTTGGCGAGACCGAAAAATAGCGTCAAATCCTTCTCGCGCACTTGCTTCAGCATGAACGTCTTCAGCGGATCGGTCGTTTTGGTGAAAGCCTCATCCGCTTTGATCTGCTGCGCCATCAACGGCGCGATGCCGTCCGCATAGGATTTTTCGAGCGTCGGCGCCATGATGAAGGCTGTCAGGAACAGCGCGAGAGAAACGAGCACGCTGTTCGGCGGGCTCTGCTGAATACCGATCGCCGTGCGCAGCAGCGAGAGCACGACGACGATGCGCACGAAACTCGTCACCATAATCAGGATCGACGGCGCGACGCTCAAGACCGTGATCAACGCCACGATCTGAACGAGGCGATCGGTCAAGGCGCCGCCCTGACCCAGATCGATATTCATTTGCTGCGCGGCCGCCGGCTCGGCGGCGGCAACCAACGCCACTAAGGCAAAACCGAGGGACGCAACCAAACGTTTCGTTGTCACAGTCGCGGCTCCGGTCGGATTGTCAGAAAGGTCGTGCCGGGAATCGGGTCGGTCGAGATGTCGGGCACTTTGACGGCGCGCTCGATCACCGTTTCGCCTTGCACGCCCAACAGCAACAAATGTTCGACATTGTCGCGGCGAACGATCATGACGCGACGGCGCGGATCGAGCGTCAAAACTTCAACGATCGTCAAGCGACGCTCCGCCCTGTTGCGGTTGCCCGGCGTCATGAAGCCGAACGCACGCAAAGCAAATGCCGCCGCACCGATCAGTGCGAGCACGAAAATCAACGCTGCTGCGAAACGCAAATACTCAGTGGGATCCATCGCATCCTCGCGAACGGGCGATAAACGGGAACATGGGGCAGGTAACCTTAAGTCCAGCTAAATGGCGCGGCAAATTCTGCCGCCCCAACGGCTTCCGGAAGTGAACGAGGCGTATACGGAGAATGAACGCAAAGTTACGGCAGGCGGAATTGCTGCATTGGCGCGGCCGACGTTTGAACAAAACCTTACGCCGCTGCGAAAAATTTGTCGCGTTTTTAAAGCGATTTTAAGCGTCCCGGGAAAAAACTGCCGTGTGATCAAGCGCAACTTCGCGCGCTGACCTTAACACGGCAACGCAGATGATCTTCGACGGCATCGACATTCTCTCCTCGCTCAAGACCAAACTCAGCTGGCTCAGCGATCGCCAAACGATCCTGTCCCGTAACATCGCGAACGCATCGACGCCGGGGTACGTGCCGCAGGATCTGACGACGCCGAATTTCTCGGCGGCGCTGGCCGAAGCGTCGCGCGGCGGATTCTTTGCAACGACCAATCCAAGGCACATGCGCGCGCGCACGGTCGCGGACGGGGCGGCGCGCGTCGTCGACAAACCGGATTCGCAATCCTCGCCCGACGGCAACCGCGTCGCTGTCGAGGAGCAAATGATGAAGGTCGCCGAAACGCAGATGGAATATGCGGAGGCGACCGGTCTCTACAAAAAAGTTTTCTCGCTGTGGCGCACCGCTCTCGGCGTGTCGCAAGCCTGAATCAAACAAGGGGTAAAGCTCATGGAAATGTTGAAGTCGATGTTGGTGGCGGCGTCCGGCATGCGGGCGCAAGCCGAGCGCATGCGCGTCATCGCTGAAAACCTGGCGAACGCATCGTCGACAGCCGAGACCAAAGACCAAGATCCCTATCGCCGGCAGGTGCCGGTGTTTTCGACGGAGCTCGATCGTGCGTCGGGCGTCGAGACGGTGAAAGTCTCCGGCATCGTCTCCGACACGACGCCGTTCCACGAGGAATTCATGCCGGGCCATCCGGCCGCGGACGCACGCGGTTATGTCAGAATGCCGAACGTCAATTCGCTCGTCGAAATGATGGACATGCGCGAGGCGCAGCGCGCCTATGAAGCGAATTTAAGCGTGATCGACAATTCGCGCGCAATGATGGCGCGCACGATCGACCTTCTGAAACGTTGATCGTCGCCAAGGATCTAAACGATGGCCATGCCTGTACCGTCCGCCGCGATCAGCGCCTATATGCAAGCCGCGAAAATGGGCGCGACGTCTGAAGCGGCGGGCGCGAATGCGGTTGCGATCCCCGGATCGAGTTTCGGCGACATGCTGTCCGGCGTGCTGAGCGACGCATCGAATGCGGGGCGCGCGGCGGAACTGAAGGCGAGCGGCGCCATTCAAGGCAAGGGCGATCTCGTCGACGTGGTCACGGCCGTGCAGGCGGCGGAAGTCTCGCTCGAAACCGTGGTCGCCATCCGGGATAAAGTGATCGCCGCCTATCAAGACATCATGCGTATGCCGATCTGAGCGCATTTGCGCTCGCCAATCCAATCGAGGTTGAAAAGTATGAACGGCGGGGAAGCACTGGATCTCGCGCGCGAGGCGATGTGGGTTCTGGTCACGATGGCGGCACCGGCAATGCTCGTCGGCCTGACGGTCGGCGTCGTCATCGGCATCCTGCAAGCGCTGACGCAAATTCAGGAAACGACTCTCGTTTTCGTGCCGAAGATCCTCGCCGTGTTCGCCGCACTGATCTTGTTCATGCCCTTTATGGCCGCTTCGATGTCCGGATTGATGACCATCATCGTGCAGAAGATCATTTCTCAGTAAACCGGACCGGGGCGTATCGTGCTGCCTGCGCTGAACCAGATCCTGCCCGCCGATATTCTGATTTATGCGCTGGTCTTCGCACGTGTCGGCGCGATGGTCATGACGCTGCCGGCGCTGGGCGAAGCGATCATTCCGCCGCGCGTGCGGCTGATGCTGGCGTTGGCGCTGGTCATCCTGCTTGTGCCGATCGTCGGCGACACCTATCCGGTCGGCGCCACGCAAAAACCGGTCATGCTTGTGGGCCTGATCGGCCTTGAGACGTTGACGGGCCTCGCGATCGGGTTGTTGTTGCGCACTGTGCTAACGGCCGTGAATACCGCGGGCAACGTCATCGCCATGCAAAGCGGGCTCGCGTTTGCGCAAACGTTCGATCCAAGCCAGCAAACGCAAAGCGCGTTGGTCTCGACATTCATTTCGTTGCTGGCGATCGTCTTGATCTTTGCGGCCGATCTGCATCACTTGCTGATTGCCGGCATCAGACAATCCTATGTGTTGTTTCCGCCCGGCAAAATCCTGCCGACGGGCGATTTCGCGAAGCTTGCGATCGAGACGGTCTCGGAGGCGTTCACGCTCGGCGTGCAAATGGCGTCGCCGTTTCTGGTCTTCGGTCTCATTCTTTATGGCGCATCGGGCGTGGTTTCCCGTTTGATGCCGCAAGTGCAGATCTTCTTTCTCGCCATGCCTCTCAACATCCTGGCGGGGTTTATCCTGCTCGCGCTGACGCTCTCTGGGATGATGCTCTGGTTTCTCGATGCCTTCGCCGCGAAGGTTCATCTGTTCGCGCCGCTTTAGGGTCTGCGCGGCATGGCTGAAGAACAAGACGACAGTCAAAAAACCGAACAACCTACCCAAAGGCGGTTGCGCGATGCCGAGGAGAAGGGCGACGTCGCGCAGTCGCCGGAAATCGCGACCTTGGCCGTCCTCGCCGCGGCGACCGCCTACATTGCAATGTGGGGCGGATCGACGGCGAGCCAGATCAAGGGACTGATGACGTCGTTCTTGGCTGAACCGCATCGCCTTCAGGTCAGCAGCGGGGCCATGAGCGCGCTCTTCAGTTCGCTCGGGATACAGGTCGTCGGCATTTTGGCCGTTCCGCTCGGAATTCTGGCGGCGGCGTCGGTGGCGGCCCACTGGGTCCAGCACCCGCCCGGCTTCAGCGGCGAGAAGCTCAAACCGGATATTTCGCGGCTCAGCCCGCTGAAGGGCTTTGGGCGAATCTTCGGCCGAGCGGCGCTGATCAATTTTTTGAAGGGACTCGTGAAAGTTGCAGCCGCAGGCTTCGCAATTTTCACGATCATTTGGCCGGTGCGCAACGAGGTGATCGCACTTGCGACCTTGCCTGTCGCAGAAATTTTGCCGTTTGTTCAATCTGTTACCGTTCGTTTCTTGTGTGCTGCCTTAGCTGTCCTCGCGTTTTTTGCGATCGCCGACTACGGCTGGCAATATTTCGAGCGGATGAAGCGCCTCAAGATGACGCGCCAGGAGTTGCGCGACGAGTTCAAACAATCGGAAGGCGACCCAACCGTTAAGGCGCGCCTCAAACAAGTTCGCTCAGAACGTGCGCGCAGGCGGATGATGGCGGCCGTGCCGAAGGCTTCCGTCATTATCACCAACCCAACGCACTTCGCGGTCGCGTTGGCCTACGAATCTGGCAAGATGGCGGCACCTATCTGCGTCGCCAAAGGTGCCGATCTGATTGCGCTCAAGATTCGCGAGATTGCGGAGGCCCACAACGTGCCTATCGTGGAAAACCCGCCGCTCGCACGAACGCTCTACGCCTCTGTCGATGTGGATGAGACGATTAAGCCGGAGCACTTCAAGGCGGTGGCGCAAGTCATCGGCTATGTGATGCGGCTTAAGAACAAAGTCACCGCACGGACAGAGCGTCGTAGATGAACCAAGCCGCCAAGCCCGAAACCTTTCCCACACCTGAAGTTTCCGAGCCGCCGCCGAAGCGGCCGTTCAAGTTGAACCCGGCGCTGTGCGCGCTCGCGCTGTTCGGCTTGGCGTGCCTGGCCGGTACGGCGGTCGTGCTATGGCCGCAAGCGGCTGGGCCGGGTGGTCTCGCGCTCCTCATCAGTATTACGATCATTGGGGCGATCCTGTTGCTATCGTTGACGTCCGGGCGGCTCACGCCTGCCGAGGCGCCGGCGCGATTGTTCGGCGCGGCGCTCGATGCCGATCCGATACCCTGCTGCATCACGGCTGCCGACGGCTCGGTCGCCTATGTCAACCCAGGCTGGCGGCGGATGTTCGGACACAGTCCGGCGGGCGGCGATGTTCTGCCCGTCGCCGGGTTCGCGGGTGATGCGGAGACGGCGCAACGGCTCTACCGATTGGTGCGCGCCGCGGGCCTCAAGGAGGCGCGGGAAGAAGAGCTCAAGCTTAGGGGCGTCGCAGGCAAATGGGTGCACGTCGCGGCGACGCCCATCAGTCCGCAGGGGCACACGAGCTGGCGGGTGACGGATGCCTCGCCGCGGCGGCCGCTGATGCCAGGCGTGGAGGGCCAGAGACATTCGGTTGTCGTCCAATTCCGGCCCATGGAAGCGGCGCGCCAGGCGTTGTTGCCGCTGATCGAGGGCGGTCCGCGTATCCCGCGTTTCTTTCAGGATGCGCCGGTCGGCGTCGCGCTGATCGACGGCAGCGGCAAAATTTTCGAGGCAAACACGGCGTTCGCCTCCATCACGGGCGCCGATCCGAAGCGTGCGTGGGAGAAATCGCTGTTCGAACTGTTGCGCGACCAGTCCGCACAAGAGACGCGGGCGAGGTTGACCTCGTTGCGCATCGGCGAAGTGTCGCGCGCACCCGTCGACGTGCGCTTCCGGCCCGGGAACGAGCGGACCGCCCAACTTTTTGCGGGGCGTCTCAACCCGTCGGAAGCGGGCGGCGCGGTTCATGCGATCTATTTGATCGACACGACAGGACAAACCGCGCTTGAGACTCAATTCGCGCAGTCGCAAAAGATGCAAGCCGTTGGGCAGCTCGCCGGCGGTATCGCGCACGACTTCAACAATCTGCTGACTGTTATCAACGGGTACGCGGAATTGCTGCTGCAGCGCACGCCGGCGACAGATCCGTCATTTCGAGATCTCAACGATATCCGATCGACGGGTTTGCGGGCAGCTTCGCTGGTGCGCCAGCTTCTTGCGTTCTCGCGCCAGCAAACGCTCGAGCCGCAGATGTTGTCGGTCACCGATCTCGTCGCCGATTGGTCGGTGACGTTGCGCCGCTTGATCGGTGATCGCGTCAAACTGAGGGTCGAGCACGGGCGCGATTTGTGGCCGGTGATGGCCGACCCCACTCAGCTTGGCAACGTGCTCATCAATCTCGCGGTCAACGCACGCGATGCGATGCCGAACGGCGGCACGCTCACGCTGCGGTCCTCCAACATTTCGGTCGAGGAAACCAAGGCGCAGGGCCACGTCCTAATGCCGACCGGCGATTACTGCATGATCGAAGTGGAAGACACAGGCATCGGTATCCCGAAGGAAAACCTCGGCAAGATCTTCGAGCCGTTCTTCACGACGAAGGACAAGGGGCACGGAACGGGTTTGGGCCTAGCGTCGGTGTATGGGATCGTGAAGCAGACCGGCGGCTATATCTTCCCGGAGTCGGAAGTCGGGCGCGGGACGGTTTTCCGCATCTATCTGCCGAGATACGTGGCGTCTGCAACCAGCGAGCCGGCAAAGATGAGCGAACCGGAGAGGCCGCAAGCGCCGCGCGATCTGACGGGCGTCGGTACGATCTTGTTGGTCGAGGACGAGGACGCCGTGCGTGATTTCGCCGTGCGGGCGCTGACGATGCGCGGCTATCGCGTGCTGTCGGCATCAGGCGGCGAAGAGGCGTTGGATCTCGTGCATTCGCATGAGGGCGAAATCGATCTTTTGATCTCCGACGTAGTGATGCCGTCGATGGACGGGCCGGCGCTGGTGAAGGCAGTGCGCGAGATCAAGCCGAACCTGCGCATCATCTTCATCTCGGGCTACGCCGAAGAAGCGTTCCGCAATTCGCCCGACCGGCCGGAGGATTTCCACTTTCTGCCCAAGCCGTTCAGCCTGAAGCAGCTGACGACCAAAGTGAAGGACGTGCTCGAGGCGGGATAGACGCCGCGCGCGCGCGCGCCCCACGTCGAGGCCATGAAAAAACGTCAGCGCGGTAAAGCCAAGAACATTGCGGAGTCGGCCAGGCAGGACCTTTTTGCAAAGGTCAGCGAAGAAGACGTGATGCAACGGTTCAATCGCCTGATCGAAGCGATGGCTAAGGCACCGGCGTTACCCAAGAAGAAGAAACGAACCGTAGCGCGCCAGACGCCAGACGATGTTTTCGATGACTAAATTTTCGTAATTCGTGATCGCGACTCACGCGCGCGTGGCGAACGCGCATCAGACAAACCGATATCCACAGAGTGGCGCACGATTTCGCGTTTCATGCGCCATGCTGTCTTATAGGTCACGCCAATTTCTCGTTGAATTTCTTTCGCGCTGTATGGTTTCGTCCGTGTACAGATCAAGAACATCAAAAAGTACCAAATTTGCAGACTCACGCGAGTACCCGCAAAAGCTGTACCGGCCATCGGGTGGATGTGATGACCGCACCACTGACAAACGTAAGCGGGCTCCTTCGACAACCGGTGAAAGCGTCCGCGGCGCTCGCATTTCGGGCACTGACCCGGATTGCCGAATCGGAGAGCGAGCAAGTGGTCCAAACAGATGTCGTCTGTCGGGAATCGCCGGGCGAATTGCTTGAAAGGCGCTGTTTGCACGGGTTGGTTTGCTCCCGGGTTCAAACTAAACAGCGCTATACATAGGTCAAGGGGATATATTTTCTATAGAACAAATTTGGAACAGTTGTCTAATTATCGTTTTATTTCAGTAGGTTAAGTCGTGTTTGCAAATATAGAACAAATCGGGTACATTCACCATCATTGCAGCGTCAACACCCGATGGAATAAGGAGAGACCGAAATGAGTGCCCAACTTCGCGTTGTCGAACCGCAGGACGAAATGGACCGCAAAAAAGCCCTGGAAGCCGCCCTCAGCCAGATCGACCGCGCGTTCGGCAAGGGTTCCGTCATGAAACTCGGAACCCAAACCAAGATCGCCGAGATCGAATCAATCTCGACGGGATCATTGGGTCTCGACATCGCGCTCGGCATCGGCGGGCTGCCGAAGGGGCGCGTGATCGAGATCTATGGGCCGGAATCATCGGGCAAGACGACTTTGGCACTGCAAGTTGTAGCCGAGGCGCAAAAGCAAAAGGGAGGTGGGGTTGCCGCCTTCATCGACGCGGAACACGCACTCGACATCGGCTACGCAAAGAAGCTCGGCGTCGATGTCGCCGAACTGCTTGTCTCGCAGCCCGACACGGGCGAGCAGGCGCTGGAGATCGCGGACACGCTCATACGCTCGGGCGCGGTCGATGTGATCGTCATCGATTCGGTTGCCGCGCTGACGCCCAAGGCCGAGATCGAAGGCGAGATGGGCGATTCCTTGCCCGGCCTTCAAGCGCGGCTCATGAGCCAAGCCATGCGCAAGCTCACGGCGTCGATTTCGCGTTCGAACTGCATGGTCATCTTCATCAATCAAATCCGCATGAAGATCGGCGTCATGTTCGGCAATCCGGAGACGACGACCGGCGGTAACGCACTCAAATTCTATGCCTCGGTGCGGCTCGACATCCGCCGCATCGGCGCCATCAAGGAACGCGAGGATGTGATCGGCAACCAGACGCGCGTCAAAGTCGTGAAGAACAAGGTCGCGCCGCCGTTCCGCCAGGTCGAGTTCGACATCATGTATGGCGCCGGGATCTCGAAGACCGGCGAACTTGTCGATCTAGGGTCCAAGGCCGGGATAATCGAGAAATCCGGCTCCTGGTTTTCCTATGACAGTCAGCGCATCGGCCAGGGCCGCGAGAACGCCAAGGCCTTCCTCGCCGAGAACCCGGATATGGCGGCCAAGATCGAAGCGGCAATTCGCGCAAATGCCGGCCTCCTTAGCGCGGCTTTGGTGACGGCATCTGAAAAAGATGAAGCCAACGACGACTGATTTCTTTCCCGCAGAACGCACCCCGCATGTGGCAAAGAAAGGCCCGGGACATCCGCCCGGGCCTTCGTCTTTGAAGACTTGAGTTCGGCGACGTCGAGGCTCGGGTCAGGGGATAAAACTGCCTGTTTCGGCCGATCTCGAGGGTCGGCGCGGCATGCGGGCCCTTTCCCTCGGATTTGGTCCCCGACAGATGCCGGCCGCGACTGCACTTCGCTGGACACCCGCAGAGGTCGCCGATTACATCCTTACGCAACGTGCGTGCGAGACTCGCGGGCGAGCACGGCAGGACCAGATATGGCATCGCTGAACGACATTCGATCGACGTTTTTGGACTACTTCGCAAAGGCGGGGCACGAGATCGTGCCGTCGTCTCCCCTCGTGCCGCGCAACGACCCGACGCTGATGTTCACCAACGCCGGCATGGTGCAGTTCAAGAACGTGTTCACGGGACAGGAGAAGCGGGCGCAGTCGCGGGCGACCTCCTCGCAGAAATGCGTTCGCGCCGGCGGCAAGCACAACGACCTCGACAATGTCGGCTACACCGCACGCCATCACACGTTCTTCGAAATGCTCGGCAATTTTTCGTTCGGCGACTATTTCAAGGACGTTGCGATCGAACTCGCTTGGACCCTCATCACCAAGGAATTCGCACTGAACAAGGACCGCCTGCTTGTCACCGTCTATTCGGAAGACAATGAAGCGGCGGCGTTGTGGAAGAAAATCGCGGGCTTTCCGGACTCCAAGATCATCCGCATTCCGACGTCGGATAATTTTTGGTCGATGGGCGAAACGGGCCCCTGCGGGCCGTGTTCCGAGATCTTCTACGACTACGGCGACAAGGTGCAGGGCGGGCCGCCCGGATCGCCCGACCAAGACGGCGATCGTTTCGTCGAATTCTGGAACTTGGTCTTCATGCAATTCGACCAGGTCTCCAAAGACAAGCGCGTGGCGTTGCCGAAACCGTCGATTGACACGGGCATGGGGCTCGAGCGCCTCTCGTCGATCCTGCAAGGCCATACCGACAATTACGACACCGACCTCTTCCGTCACTTGATCGAAGCGTCGGCACATTTTAGCGGCCAGCGCCCGGACGGACCGCATGCGGCGAGCCATCGCGTCATCGCCGACCATTTGCGCGCCACGTCGTTTCTGATCGCCGACGGCGTGCTGCCGTCGAACGAGGGGCGTGGCTACGTGCTGCGCCGGATCATGCGGCGCGCGATGCGCCATGCGCACATCATCGGCTCGAAGGATCCCTTGATGTGGCGGCTCGTGCCGGCGTTGGTGAGCGAGATGGGCACGGCATATCCGGAACTGGTGCGCGCGCAGCCGCTTGTCACGGAAACGCTGAAGCTCGAGGAGACAAAGTTTCGCCAGACGCTTGAGCGCGGATTGAAACTGCTGGAGGAAGCCGTCGAAAAGATCGGCGCATCGAAGACGCTGCCCGGCGACGTCGCGTTTCGGCTCTACGACACGTTCGGTTTTCCCCTCGATCTGACGGAAGACGCGCTACGGCCACGCGGCATTGCGGTCGACAGGACCGGCTTCGATGCGGCGATGGCAAAGCAAAAGTCGGACGCGCGCGCGGCTTGGATGGGCTCGGGCGAGGCCGCAACGGAAGCTGTGTGGTTCGAGTTGCGCGAAAAAGTCGGCGCGACCGAGTTCCTGGGCTACGACACCGAAAGCGCGGAAGGCATTGTGACGGCTCTCTTGAAGGGCGGGAAGCCTGTCGATGCACTGCAGACCGGCGACGAGGGCCAGGTGCTCGTCAATCAGACGCCGTTCTATGGCGAGTCCGGCGGCCAGGTCGGCGATGAAGGCGCGATGTTCACGAAGAACGGTGCCGAGTTCGCCGTCAGCGACACACAAAAGAAGCTTGGCGATGTGCATGTGCATTTCGGCAAGGTCGAGCGCGGAACGCTCAAGGTCGGCGACGTCGTCGATTTGCGCGTCGATACCGTGCGGCGCACGGCGACGCGTGCGAACCACTCGGCGACGCATTTGCTGCACGAGGCGCTGCGGCGCGTCTTGGGGCCGCATGTGACGCAAAAGGGATCGCTCGTTGCGCCCGACAGGCTGCGCTTCGATTTCTCGCACCCGAAAGCACTGAGCGAAGCGGAAATCGCCGAGATCGAAGCGCAAGTCAATGCATTGATCTTGCGCAACGAAGAGGTGGCGACGCGGCTGATGACGCCGGATAAAGCGATCGAAGCCGGGGCCATGGCCTTGTTTGGCGAGAAATACGGCGACGAGGTGCGCGTGCTCAGCATGGGCACCAAGGACGGCCGCGTCTTCTCGACCGAGCTGTGCGGCGGTACGCATGTGCGCCGGCTTGGCGATATCGGGCTGTTCAAGATCACCGGCGAGAGCGCGGTGGCGGCGGGCGTCCGGCGCATCGAAGGGTTGAGCGGTGCGGGCGCGCTTGCCTACCTTAACGGTTACTATCGTTATGCCCGCGAGGCGGCGGCGGCGCTGCGTGCGGCGCCTGCGGAGTTGACCGAGCGTGTGGCGCAACTCGTCGAAGAGCGCAAACGGCTGGAACGCGACCTCGGCGAGGCGCGACGCCAGCTGGCGATGGGCGGCGGCAGCGGGCCGGCGACATCGGACGTCACCGATATCGGCGGCGTCAAAGTCATCGCGCGGATCGTCGAAGGCATCGATCCGAAAGACCTTCGCAGCATCATCGACGGTGCAAAGAAGCAAATCGGCTCCGGCGTCGTGGCGCTTGCCATGTCGACAGAGGGAAAGGCGGCGCTTGCGGTCGGCGTGACGGATGATTTGGTTGCCCGCTTCAATGCGGTCGAGCTGTTGCGCAAAGGCGTCGAGGCGGTAGGCGGCAAAGGCGGTGGTGGACGGCCAGACATGGCGCAAGGCGGCGGCCCTGACGGCGCGCGGGCGCAAGCGGCTCTCGACGCAATCACATCCGGCATTCGCGAGCGCGCCGCTTGAGGGAGCTGCGCCGAGACACTGCAATCGGCCGCTTACGGCATCGGCTTTATATTGTGCTCGAGGCGGGCGGCTCGACGCCCGCCGCCTACGCCTTCGACCAATTCATGGTCTTGTTGATCATCTTCAACGTGCTCGCGGTCATTCTGGAAAGCGTGCCGTCGTATCACGAGGCCTTCGCGCCCGAATTCTTTGTCTTTGATGTGGTCTCGATTGCGATATTCACTGTGGAATATCTTTTGCGCCTGTGGGTGTCGATCGAGATCCCGGCAATCCGACATCGCGGCGCGCTGGCCGGGCGGATAACGTTCGCCTCGCGCTTTTCGATGATCATCGACTTTCTGGCGATCGGGCCGACCTATTTCGCGATCTTCTTGATGCCCGGCGCGGATTTGAGGATTCTGCGTGTCTTCCGCCTGATGCGTTTCCTCAAGCTTGTGCGCTACTCGCCGGCGATGGTGACGCTTGGCCGGGCGCTTTATGAGGAGCGCCGTGCGCTCATTGGAGCCTTCATTCTTATGATGGGTATGGCGGTATTCGCCGGCGCTATCATGTACGAGATCGAGGGCGTTGTTCAGCCTGCGACCTTCGGCACCATCCCCAGTGCCATTTGGTGGGCGATCGAAACACTCACAACAGTGGGTTATGGCGACGCCATCCCATCGACGGCGCTCGGCAAAGTGTTCGGCGGCGTCATCATGATTTGCGGCTTGGGCCTTTTCGCACTGCCGATCGGCATTGTCGCAACCGCGTTCGTCAATGAGATCCATCGGCGTGATTTTGTGGTGACCTGGGGGATGGTCGCGCGCGTGCCGCTGTTCTCGACGCTCGACGCCGCCTCGATCGCCGAAGTCATGAAGATCATGCGCACGCGCATGTTGTCGGCCGGCACGGTGTTGGCGGCGCGCGGCGACGACGCGGAAGGCATGTACTTCATCGCCGACGGCGAGTTGCTGATCGACCTGCCGCGGCGCCAATTGAAACTTGGCGCCGGCGAGTTCTTCGGCGAAGTCGCTTTGCTCAAGCGGGTTCGGCGCATCGGCACGGTGACGGCACTGACGCGCTGCCATGTGATGATTATCGATGCCGCCGATTTTGAAAGCTTGATCCGGCGCGACGAAAATTTGCGTGCGCAGATCACCGCGATCGCGGAAGAGCGGCTCGCCGGCGATTGGGCGGAAGTCACGGGCGACGTCGTGCAAGACGAGATGGAGCAACAGCCGTCTGTGCGGCCGGAAGGCGACCCGGTGCTTTGAGTATTGCGTGCTACACCGATCGCTTGAGCGTGCGCCCGGGCGAGACGTTTACGCTCTATGCGTCGGCCGGCGGTCCGTGCCGGCTGGAAATCGCGCGCGCCGGTGCTCAGCGACAAATTGTTTTGCAGCGCGAAGGCGTCGCGGTGAGCGCACATGCGACTCCACAGCATGCCGACCGCGACGGTTGTAACTGGCCGCCCGCCCTCGAGATCAAAGTCGGCGTGGACTGGCCGCCCGGTTACTACGATATCGTGCTCGAAGACGCGGCAGGCGAGCGCGCGCATCATTTCGTCTGCGTGCGCGCCGGTACGATTGCGCCGAAGGCAAAGGCCGTACTGGTGCTCGCGACCAACACCTATCACGCTTACAATTGGTGGGGCGGAGCAAATGCCTATTGCGACGTCACGAACCTGATGAATGCACGGATGCCGCTGGCGCAAGCAATGGAGGGCGCGATCGGCGTATTGTCGACGCAGCGGCCGTTTTCGCCGCTGCTGGTCGCCGCCCCCGACGATGTTCCTCGCCTCGTCAATATGCGCAAGCGCGACTTTGAAGAGCCGCCATGGGCGAGCGACACCGAATGGGCGCGCAAGCATCGTTCATCGCCTTACGATCGCTCGGCCGGCTTCCTCAACAAATGGGAGCATGCGTTCGTGCGTTGGGCTGAGGGCGAAGGTCTGAACCTCGACTATTTGACGGACTATGACCTCGATGCCGAACCCGATGCTCTCGATCCTTATGCCGTCGTCATTCTTGTCGGGCACAGCGAGTACTGGTCGGGACACGAGCGCGACACGATTGAGCGCTTTGTCGATCGCGGCGGGCGGCTGGCGATCTTCTCGGGCAACACGGCGTTCTGGAAAGTGCGGCACGACAACAACGGCAAGACCTTCGTCTGCCACAAATGGCGCGGGCTGGAATCGGAACCAAATGCCGGCGGCGAGGCCACGCACTTGTGGTCGCATCCGGCGTTCGGCCGCCCCGAGGCCGCGATCACGGGCTTGAGCTTCCTGTTCGCAGGGTATCACCGCCTCGGCTTATGCGCTGCGCGCGGGCAGGGCGGCTATACGATCTATCGCGACAAGCACTGGGCGCTTGAGGGTTGCGACCTATTTTATGGCGATGTCGTCGGAGACGATCTTCCGCTGGTTGGCTATGAGAATGACGGCTGCCGGTTCACATTTGGCGACGATGGACTGCCGCAAGCGATTGCGCAGCTTGGGGTGCCGAAAAACTTGGAGATCATTGCGCTGGCGCCTTGTGCGTTCGGCGAGGCGCCCAGCGGCTATCGTCCCCTGATTCCGCCGGAGCGTCTCGATACGGTAGCGGAGATCATGTTCGGCGATGTGAGCGCCGCTTCGCAGGCGCGTGTCTTACGCGGTCACGCCGCGATGGCCACTTTCGCGCGCGGCAAGGGCGAGGTCTTCAACGGCGGCACGACCGAGTGGGCGCACGCCCTGGCGGCGCACGATCCCTACATCGAGCGGATCACCCGCAACGTGCTGCGCAGGTTCGGTGCACTGTGACCGAACCTAAATCTTCATCGCTTTGCGCAGGTTCTGGTCGACCTTGTCGAGGAAGCCTTCGGTCGTCAGCCATTTCTGATCGGGGCCAACGAGCAGCGCCAAATCCTTCGTCATGTCGCCCGCTTCGACGGTCGCGACGCAAACATGTTCGAGGGTCTCGGCAAAATGCTTGAGGTCGGGCGTCGCATCGAGTTTGGCACGATGACCGAGGCCGCGCGTCCACGCGAAGATGGAGGCGATCGAATTGGTCGACGTCGCTTCGCCGCGCTGCCATTGGCGGAAGTGACGCGTGACGGTGCCGTGCGCGGCCTCGGCCTCCATGGTCTTGCCGTCAGGCGTCAGGAGCACGCTGGTCATGAGGCCCAGCGAGCCGAAGCCTTGGGCGACCGTGTCCGATTGAACGTCGCCGTCGTAGTTCTTGCAGGCCCAAACGTACTTGCCGCTCCACTTCAAGGCGGAGGCCACCATGTCGTCGATCAAGCGATGCTCGTACGTGATCTTCTTGGCGTCGAACTGGGATTTGAATTCCGCGTTGAAGACCTCTTCGAACAAATCCTTGAAGCGCCCGTCATAGGCCTTGAGGATCGTGTTCTTGGTCGAGAGATAGACCGGCCAGCCGCGCTGCAGCCCGAAATTGAACGAGGCCCTGGCGAAATTGCGGATCGACTCGTCGACGTTGTACATCGCCATGGCGACGCCGCCGCCGGGAAACTTGTAGACCTCATGCACTTGCGGCGCGCCGCCGTCGGGCGTGAAGGTGAGCGTCAGCGTTCCCTTGCCGGGCACGACAAAATCGGTCGCGCGATATTGGTCACCGAAGGCGTGGCGGCCGATGACGATCGGATCGGTCCAGCCGGGTATCAGCCGCGGCACGTTCTTGCAGATGATAGGCTCGCGAAAGACGGTGCCGTCCAAGATGTTACGGATCGTGCCGTTGGGCGACTTCCACATCTTCTTGAGTTTGAATTCCTTCACGCGCGCTTCGTCGGGCGTGATGGTCGCGCATTTGATGCCGACGCCGTAACGTTTGATGGCGAGCGCGGCCTCTTCGGTGATCTTATCCTCGGTCTTGTCCCGGCTTTCGATGCCGAGATCGTAATATTTGATGTCGAGGTCGAGGTAGGGGAGGATCAGCTTTTCCTTGATGAGGGCCCAGATGATGCGGGTCATCTCGTCGCCGTCGAGATCGACGACGGGATTCTTCACCTTGATCTTCGCCATGGGAGCTTTCTCTCAAATACCGGATGGAGCGGGCTCGCCCGCGGGCGTTGTTTAACTTCCGCCTTCGCGCGGTGCAAGGCGGCGGCATGAAGGGCCCAACATTCATTCTGTCGCATCCGCAGCTTGGCGAAAATATCGGCGCGGCGGCGCGGGTCATGCTCAATTTCGGGCTGACGGATTTGCGCCTCGTGGCGCCGCGCGACGGGTGGCCGAACCGCAAGGCCGAGGCGATGGCGGCCGGCGCCGATGAAGTCCTCAAAGGCGCGCGCGTGTTTGAGACGATCGAGGAGGCAGTCGGCGATCTTGGTCTGATTTTCGCGACAACCGGGCGCGACCGGTTGATGTCGAAGCGTATCGCAACACCGGGCGAAGCGGTTGTGGAATTGGCAAGCGAGGTCGGCGAGCGGCGGAAATGCGGTGTGCTGTTCGGCGCGGAGCGTACCGGGCTGACCAATGAAGAGGTCATTTTGAGCGACGCGATCCTTTCGATCCCGTCGAACGAGGATTTCTCCTCGCTTAATCTGGCCCAATCGGTCGCCGTCGTCGCCTATGAATGGTGGCGGGGTACGAAGGAAAAGCCGAACTTCAAAGTGCCGGCCAAATTCCGGCGCGCGAACCCGGCGTCGAAAGAGGATCTGATCGGTTTCTTCGAGCATATCGAGCGCGAGCTCGACCGCAGCGAATTCTTGTTTCCGCCTGCCAAGCGAGCGGCCATGGTACAGAATATGCGCAACATGTGGCAACGCGCCGGGCTGACGTACCAAGAGGTGCAGACGCTGCGCGGCATGGTTCGCTCGCTCACGGGCGGCAAGAAGCGGCGCAAAAAGGACCAAGGATGATATGGCTCGAATCCTCGGAGCCGACCTACACAATCAGATGTCGCAACCGCCTGAGACTGGTAATCGCTGGTTTGTTCGCTTCAGTCCTAGCGGGTTGCGGCTTTGCACATGACGAACGCATTGATGGCCCCTATCGCCTTCTAGCGGTTGATACCGATGAGGAGATGTCGGTTTGCTACGATTTGGCAGGCCACAACTGCATCGGAAGGGTCTCGGAGACCGTTTTTGCCGTCGGCTGGAATCCCGACTACATCGTTGTCGCAAGACACCCAAAAAGCGACAAGGCAAAGTCAGAGTATTTCTATATCGTTCGGGGTCTCGATGGGCCGAACGTTGATCCTACGATCTGTGTCCATGGGCCATTTCAAGCCGCCGAATTCGAGGGTGAGCGGCGACGGCTGTTTCTTCCATCGCTAGCGAAACAGCTCTGACAAAGGAACACGCCTTGATCCGGCACGGCTATGCCAGCGCGAATGAACTTCAGCTGCACTACGCGGCAAGCGGGGATCGCGATGCGCCGTTGCTGCTGTTCCTGCACGGCTTTCCCGAATTCTGGTACGCGTGGCGGCATCAGCTCGCCGATCTGAGCGACGCATATTATTGCGTCGCGCCCGATCTGCCTGGTTACAATTTGTCGTCGAAACCGGTTGAGGTGGCACGCTATCGCACCAAGCGTCTGATCGACGATGTGGCAGCGTTCGCCAAAACGTTTGCGCACAAGCGCAAGTTCACGCTGATTGCACATGATTGGGGTGGGGCGCTCGCCTGGGCGTTTGCAATCAAGCGCCCCGAACTGATCGACCGCTTGATCATCATCAACGCCGTGCACCCAGGCGCGTTTCAACGAGAGCTGGCGAAGAGCCCGGCGCAAGGGGCGGCGTCGCAATACATTCACGAGCTCCGCGCTGAAGGTGCCGAGGCGAAATATGCCGCGAACGACTATGCGTTGTTATGGCGCTCGCTGGAGAAGACTGCAGCGGCCGGTCATCTCGGCGCTGAGGATCGCAAGGCGTTCGTTAAAGCCTGGTCGGAGCCGGGGGCGCTGACCGGCATGTTCAATTGGTATCGTGCGATGCGCTTCGATCCGCCGAAGCCGGGCGCAGCGGCTGGCGCGGAACTCTACAACGACGAGGCGCTGACGGTGCGGGTGCCGACCTTGGTGATTTGGGGCATGCAGGACACCTCTCTCTTACCCGGTTGCGTCGAAGGTCTGGAGCGATGGGTGCCTGAGGTCGAGGTCCAGCGGGTGCCCGATGGTAGCCATTGGATCGTTTACGAGAAGCCGCGCTTCATCAGCGACACGATCCGCGGCTGGCTGGCATCCGGTCAGGCATAAGTCGCCGTGCTCTCGGCGACCAAGCCTTGTGCGTTGAAGACGAAGGTTTCGACCACATGTTGGCCGCGATGATTGCGGTAGGAAATCGATAGACCGTCGCTGCCGACGTAGACGCGTTCGAGGTGAAAACGCAGGTCCTTGCCCTGAGACAGGGCTTTGCTCCAGTACCGCGCCAGAGCGGCCTTACCCGAGACGGAGTCAATCGGCTCGCCCATCACCACGGCAATGCGCGGCGAATGAAAGACCACGTCCTCAGCGTAGTGGCTGAGGATGGCGTTCAGGTCGTAGCTGTTCCAGGCGGCGATCCAGTCAGCGGCGAAGTGCTCAGCCCAGGGTCGGTCGATCATCTAGCTCTCCACCGCAGGCACTTTAGCCGCGGCGGGCCGGTTTGACAGGGCAGGCGGCGCCCCCTAAAACCCGCGCCTCGTTGGGGAATTCCCCGGCGATCCATAGGAAGCACCCGCGGCGGGGAAGCCCCCGTCTGTCGGCCCAGGGAGACCTGAGCAAAGGAGGGCGCGTTTCCATCACTTTGCGATAGGAAAACCGCGATGACGAAGCGCCTTGAATCCAAGTACAAAATCGATCGCCGCATCGGCGACAATCTCTGGGGCCGTCCGAAGAGCCCGCAGAACACCCGCGAATACGGCCCCGGCCAGCACGGCCAGCGGCGCAAATCCAAGATCTCCGACTATGGCGTTCAGCTGAAGGCCAAGCAGACGCTCAAGGGCTATTACGGCAATATTACCGAGCGTCAGTTCCGCAAGATTTACGCCGAAGCTCAGCGCCGTCGCGGCGATACCGGCGAGAACATGATCGGCCTGCTCGAGCGGCGCCTCGACGCGGTCGTCTATCGCGCGAAATTCGTGCCGACGGTTTTCGCGGCGCGCCAATTCGTCAATCACGGTCACGTGTCGGTCAACGGCCGCCGCGTGAATATCCCGAGCTATACCGTCAAAGAGAACGACGTCATCGAAGTGCGCGGCAAGGCGCGCGAGATGGTGCTGGTCCTGGCGGCGATGGAGTCGCCCGAGCGCGACACGCCCGATTACGTCGAGGTCGATCGCACCAAGATGCAGGCCAAGTTCCTGCGCACGCCGAAGCTCGGCGACGTGCCCTATGCCGTGCGCATGGAGCCGAACCTGGTCGTCGAGTTCTATTCGCGCTAAGCGCGTTGCGCGCTCTCTCTACGGTCCTATTGTTCACGGCGCTGCTCTCCGGCAGCGCCGTTGCTCGTGATGTGCGCTCGCTATGCGAGATCGTCACGAAGGCGGAGTTGCGAGCCGCGTTGGGCGGGAAGCCGGCCGCTCCCGATCCGACAACAATTGGGGAAGAAACGGCGCCCACTTGCATTTGGACGACCGCCTCCGGCGCGCGCATCAAGATCGAGATTTGGTCGGGCGACGAACTCAAGGTCGTGGGCGAGAAGACAGCAGGGAACTATTTCGCCTCGCGGCGCAAAGAGGCGTTGAAGTTCGGCGGCGCCGGGCTCGTCGCCACCGGCGAGGCAGCGTTTCGCACAGCTTTTGAACGCGATTGGAATGGTGAAATCGGCGTCTTGAAGAACCGCTGCTTTCTCGTTTTCGCGTTCGAACATGTTCTATTCGCGCGCGCGCTCAAATTTACGAAGGCGATCGCGCACCGACCTTGCGTTCCCTTGCTCTAGGGAGACTATTCAAATGGACCTGCACCTGCGCGGCAAGCGCGTCTTGATCACCGGCGCCTCGAAAGGCATCGGCGCAGCAACGGCGGAAGCGTTTGCGGAGGAGGGGTGCCATCTGCATTTGGCGGCGCGCAACGAGCAGGCGTTGAACGACGTGGCCGCACGTTTGCGCTCGGCGCATCAGATCGACTGCAAGGTGCATGCGGTCGATCTTCGCAAGGCGGACGACATCGCGCGGTTGGCGAAGGCCGCGGCCGACGCGGATATTCTTGTCAACAATGCCGGCGATATACCCGGCGGTTCGCTTGCGAAGGTCGACGAGGCGACTTGGCGCCACGCTTGGCAGCTCAAGGTGTTCGGCTACATCGATTTGACGCGGCTCGTCTATGCGCAGATGAAAGCGCGGGGCGGCGGCGTGATCATCAACGACATCGGCGCTGCAGGCGAGCGGTTCGATGCCGACTACATCGCCGGATCGGCCGGCAATGCCGCGCTGATGGCGTTCACCCGCGCGCTCGGCGGCAAGAGCCTCGACGACAAGATTCGCGTCGTGGGCGTCAACCCTGGCCCGGTCGAGACGGATCGGATCGTCAGTTTGATGAAAACGGGCGCCAAGAATCGCTTTGGCGATGAGAGCCGGTATCGCGAATTGATGGCGCGCTTTCCCCTGGGGCGCGCAGCGAAGCCGCGAGAAATCGCCGATATGATCGTGTTCTTGGCATCAGAGCGGTCGGCTTACACGAGCGGTGTGATCGTCACGATCGACGGCGGGATTTGCGCGCGTCCCTCTTAGGCGAGCGGCGTTATCTCGTGGACAGCGCTCGGGAAAAAATGTCTGCGTCCACATTCCCGCCGGAGAGAACAATCGAGACGGCCTTGCCTTTGGCGTCGATTTTCTTGGATAGCAATGCGGCAAGACCGACAGCGCCGCCCGGTTCGACCACGAGTTTGAGTTCTTTGAAGGCGACCGCCATGGCGGAAAGAGCCTGATCGTCGCTGACGGTCAGCACGCCTGCCAAAAGTTTTTTGTTGATCGGAAACGTCAGCTCACCGGGCGTCTGCACCTGCAGCGCGTCGCAAATCGACTTGGCGCCGGATGCGTTCGCCATGCGCTCGCCGGCGGCGATCGATCGCGCCGTGTCGTCGAAGGCTTCGGGCTCGACGCCGAAAACCTTCGTGCGCGGCGACAGGGCCGCGATTGCCGTGGAAATTCCCGCCGCCAAACCGCCGCCGCCGCACGGCGTCAGTAGGATGTCGAATGCGACGTCCAGCGCGGATGCGTCCTCCGCAATCTCCAACCCGATCGTGCCTTGGCCCGCCATGACGTTGTGGTCGTCGTAAGGCGGTACGAGAACCAGGCCGCGCTCGGCCGCAAGCCGGCGGCCGATTTCGGCGCGGTCTTCCGTATCCCGATCATAGAGCACGACTTCGCCGCCCAACGCGCGCGTGTTGTCGAGCTTGAGGCGCGGCGCATCGGTCGGCATGACGATCACGGCCGACGTGCCGAGATCGCGCGCTGCCGCGGCGACGCCCTGGGCGTGATTACCGGAGGAAAAGGCGATGACACCACGCCGGCGCTCATCGGCCGTCAGTAGCATCATGCGGCTCATGGCGCCGCGGTACTTGAATGATCCCGTGCGCTGGAGGACTTCCGGTTTGACGAAAACGCGCGCGCCGGTCAGCGCGCTGAGGGCGCGCGATTCCAGTAAGGGTGTGCGAACGGCACGGCCGCGAATTCGCTCCGCGGCCGCACGAATGGCTTCGAGGGAAAGGCTCACGCCGCTTCGAGTGCGATGCCTTGTTCGGCCAAGAAGGGCTTGAGCTCGCCGTTCTCGAACATCTCGCGGATGATGTCGCAGCCGCCGACGAATTCACCCTTCACGTCAAGCTGAGGGATCGTCGGCCAATTGGAAAACTGCTTGATGCCGTCGCGGATTTCAGCGTCGGCCAAGACGTTGACACCCTTGTACTTCACGCCGAGAACATCGAGCACTTTTACGACGGTCGCAGAGAAGCCGCATTGGGGCATGCCGGGCGTGCCCTTCATGAAGAGCACGACGTCGTTGGAGTCGACTTCCGCCTTGATCCGATTGTGCACGTTGGACATGTGGTTTCCGGCGGCCGCCGCCTCAAATTGTTAGATTGGTCAGAGATATGCTTGCAGGACAAACGCGTCAAGGACCGGAGCGTTTCAGTTCGCCGGGGCCGAGGTTTGCAGCGACAACGCATGCAATTCGCCGCCCATTCGGCCCTTGAGCGCGTCATAAACCATTTTGTGCTGCTGAATGCGTGTCTTGCCCTTGAAAGCGGCTGAGATCACTTCGGCGGCATAATGGTCGCCGTCGCCGGCAAGGTCGCGAATCGTGATCTCGGCGTCGGGCAACGCCTCCTTGATCAAGCGCTCGATATCGGCGGCAGGCATGGGCATTGGATGAATCTAGGCGGCGGACATCAGTTTGGGAAGCCATCCCTCATAGGCGTCGCGCAGGCGTGATAGCGGCGTTTGCTTATTTGCTACGGAAATCGCGCTTCCACCGGTCATACCGAGCCTGAGAACCGGCACACTCTCTCGCGCGGCGGCCGCCATGATCGCGTCCGCCTCGGCCGAGCGCACTGTCACGATGTAGCGGGCTTGGTCTTCACCGAAGAGGAAGGCGTGCGGCGTGGCGTTGGCGGGCAGCCTAAGCTCGGCGCCGATACCGCTCGCCATCGCCATTTCGGCGACGGCAATAAGGAGGCCGCCGTCCGATATATCGTGCACGGCAGTGGCGCGCCCTGCGGCGATCAATGAACGAACGAACTCACCGTTGCGGCGCTCGACCTTCAGGTCAACCGGCGGCGGCGGACCTTCTTCGCGATCCAACAACTCGCGCAGATAGAGCGACTGACCCAGATGGCCCTTGGTCTCGCCGAGTACGAGTATCGTTTCGCCGGCCGCCTTGAACGCGAGGGTCGCTTGACGCGAAACATCCGCGATCAGTCCAACGCCGCCGATCGCGGGCGTCGGAAGGATCGCCTGGCCGTTCGTCTCGTTGTAGAGTGAGACGTTGCCCGACACGACCGGAAAGTCGAGCGCCCGGCAGGCATCGCCGATGCCGCGCACGGCAAGCACGAATTGGCCCATGACCTCCGGGCGTTGCGGGTTGCCGAAGTTCAAATTGTCGGTGATCGCGAGCGGCGTTGCGCCGACGGCAGTAATGTTGCGCCACGTTTCGGCGACCGCTTGCATGGCGCCCATGTAAGGATCGGCTTCGACGTAACGCGGGGTCACGTCGGTCTTGAGCGCCAGCCCTTTGGTGGTTCCTTCTATGCGCACAACGGCGGCATCGCCGCCCGGGCGTTGCACCGTGTTTCCCATGATCGTCGTGTCGTATTGCTCATAGATCCAGCGTCGGCTGCAGAGATCGGGCGAACCGATCAATGTGACCAGCGCCTCGCCAATGTCCTTTGGGGCGGGAACGGGGCCGAGCGGCGCGGCGCGTTTCGGTTCTTGCCACGGGCGTTCATAGAGCGGCGCGTCATCGGCCAGGGCGGAAACGGGAAGGTCCGCGACGACGGAACCTTTGTACGTTAGGACGAGGCGACGCGTATCGGTCGTCACACCGATGATGGCGAAATCGAGCTCCCATTTGCGGAAGATTTTTTCCGCCTCCGCCTCGCGGCCCGGCTTCAAGACCATCAGCATGCGCTCTTGGCTCTCGGAGAGCATCATCTCGTAAGCCGTCATGCCGGTTTCGCGGCACGGCACGCGATCGAGATCGAGCTCGATACCCGAGCCGCCTTTGTCGGCCATCTCGCATGACGAAGAGGTGAGGCCGGCTGCGCCCATGTCTTGAATGCCGATGATCGCGTCCGTCGCCATCAGTTCGAGGCAGGCTTCGAGCAGCAGTTTCTCCGTAAAGGGATCACCGACTTGCACGGTCGGACGCTTCTCCTCGGACGCATCGTCGAATTCGGCCGATGCCATGGTCGCGCCGTGAATCCCGTCACGGCCGGTCTTGGAGCCGACATAGACGACCGGATTGCCGGCGCCTTTCGCCGCCGACAAGAAAATCTTGTCGGTGCGGGCGAGGCCGACGCACATGGCGTTGACCAGGATGTTTCCGTTATAGGCGCGGTGGAAGTTCACTTCGCCCGCAACCGTGGGCACACCCATGCAATTGCCGTAGCCGCCGATGCCGGCGACGACACCGGACACAAGGTGTTGCGTCTTTGGATGATGCGGCTCGCCAAAGCGCAGCGCATTCAACATCGCAATGGGTCTTGCACCCATCGTAAAGACGTCGCGCATGATGCCGCCTACGCCAGTCGCCGCGCCTTGATAGGGCTCGATGAACGAGGGGTGGTTGTGGCTCTCCATCTTGAAGATGACGGCTTGACCGTCGCCGATGTCGATGACGCCGGCATTTTCACCCGGTCCCTGGATCACCCAGGGCGCCTTCGTCGGCAATGTGCGCAGGTGGACGCGCGAGGATTTGTACGAGCAATGCTCGCTCCACATCACCGAGAAGATTCCCAGTTCGGTGAAATTGGGGGCGCGATTCAGGATGCGCAGAATGCTCTTCCACTCATCCGCGCTCAGACCGTGATCGAGCGCCTGTTCAAGCGTGGCTGGCGTCATTGGGACTCTGAGGGTTCAAGCGCGCCTTGTATTGCCGACGAACGTAGGCGTTGCAATGTCCATTTCCACGGTCTTGGCGATCGTGATGTCGAAACCGGCAATGCCGACATAGGAGACAGAACTGTTGGTCAAAAGCTCGATTGTCGAGACCCCCAGATCCCGCAGGATTTGGGCGCCGACGCCGACATCGCGCCATTGGTTCTGGCGGGCGCGCTCGGAGGTCGTCGCGTTTTCCACAGGCGGGTCGAGCGCCGGAACGCCGGCGGCGCCGTCGCGCAAGTAGACCAGCACACCCTTGCCGGCTTGCGCGAAGTAGCGCAGCGCCCAGGCGATGTCCGGCGCACCGCCGAAAACGTCGGAGACGATGTTGGCGCGATGCAAGCGAACCGGCGTCGGCGAGGTCTTGTCGATGGTGCCGAACACCGTCGCGACATGGAACACGGTGTCGAACGGCGTTCGATAAGCGTAGCCAGTGAGCTCGCCGACTGCAGACGCGACCGGAAACTCGGCGATACGTTCGATCAGCGTTTCGCGCATCTGCCGGAAGGCGATCAACTCGGCGACCGAGATGATGTGCAGATCGTGTTGAGCGGCAAAGGCTTGAACCTGCGGGCCGCGCTGTACCGTGCCGTCGTCGTTGACGAGCTCGGCGAGGACGCCGACGGACGGCAGATTGGCTAGGCGACAAAGATCGACGCAGGCCTCGGTATGGCCCGAACGCACGAGCACGCCGCCCTCCTTGGCGATCAATGGGAACACGTGACCCGGACGAACGAAGTCGGCGGCGCCGACGTTGCCGTTGGCGAGCGCGCGAACCGCATTGACGCGCTCCTCGGCCGAGATGCCGGTGCGCAAGCCGTGGCGAAAGTCGACGGAAACAGTGAACGCCGTGCCTAGGGGAGCGTCGTTGACGGAGACCATGGGGTCGAGGCGCAAGCGGCGGGCCTCAGCGACCGTCATTGGCGCGCAAACGATGCCGCTGGTGTGCCGGACAATGAAAGCCATTTTTTCCGGCGTGCAGAGCGCGGCGGCGACGAACAAATCGCCCTCGTTCTCGCGATCGTCGTCATCGGTGACGACGACGATCTCGCCACTACGGAAGGCTTCGATCGCGGCGGAGACGCGATCAACGATTAGTTTCATTGTGGTCAGTCCCAGTTATGAAAGAGCGCTGACCAAACTGTCGAACAGGGGCTTGCCGTCTGTCGAGCCCAAAAGCGGGTCGGTCGCATTTTCGGGGTGCGGCATCAGGCCCAGGACGTTGCGCTTGGCGTTGAAGATTCCGGCAATGTCGCGAGAGGCGCCGTTCGGATTGTCGTTGGCGACGTAGCGGAAAGCGACCCGGCCTTCGCCCTCGAGCTCATCAAGGGTCGCATCGTCGGCGAAGTAGTTCCCGTCGCCGTGGGCGACCGGGACCACAAGTTCCTGGCCCGGCTTATAGCGCGAGGTGAACATGGTGTTCGCCGCTTCGACTCGCATGCGGACGTAGCGGGAAGCAAACTTCAAGCTCGCGTTGCGCATGAGCGCGCCGGGCAACAATCCGGTTTCGGTCAAAATCTGAAAACCGTTGCAGATGCCGAGCACCGGCGTGCCGTTATTGGCCTTGTGAATGATTTCGCGCGTGATGGGCGAGTGCGCCGCCATGGCGCCGCAACGCAAATAGTCGCCATAGGAAAAACCGCCGGGCAGGACGATCAGGTCGTAGTCGTCGTCGAGGCTCGCCTCGCCGTGCCAAACCAATTTCGGCGCCTGTCCGCTTGCGCGTTCCAACGCCGCCGCGACGTCGTGCTCGCGGTTCGATCCGGGAAAGACAACGACGGCCGCTTTCATTCGGTCTCCTTCAGCTTGTCAATGGCGGCGGCTTGTTCATCTGTTCTTGCAGACGCTCGCCGACACGCTTGGCGATCTCCTCGCCCCATTTGGCCGAGATTTCGCGCAGCTCGCGCTGCAGATCGTCAGATTGTTCGCGCAATTTGCGCCCGGCATCGGAGCGATTGAAGTGCGCCATGGAGCGCATCTCGTCGGTCGTGAAGCGGTGCGCGTAGGTCCCGGCGATACGGCCCAGCAGCATATCCACGCCGTTCATAAATTCCTCGCGCAGCGAGTTTTCGATGATTCGGTGAGACTCTACCGTCATGGTAGGGAATTGCTTTTGCAGAGCAAGCATCTGTAGCGGAATGACGCGGTTGATCTGCTCGACGATCGACTCGCGCCCGCCCATCGCATCGACGAGATCCGTGGCCGCGGTCATGCGCGCATCCATGTCGCGCTTCGACAGCGTCTCGGCAAATGCGCTACTTATCAGTATTGGCACGAGCAGCATCGCAACGACTGCGGTCCGAATGCTGTGTCCGCTCGGAAGCCCCATGATCCCCCCAAAACTCGACTAACTGGATTTTATTTCGATAGCGTAGTTTTCAATAACCGTATTGGCGAGAAGCTTTTCACACATTTCCGCAAGTTGTGAGCGCGCTTGTGTTTGATCGGTCTCCGCAAACTCGATCTCGATTATTTTCCCCTGCCGCACGTCAGCGACGCCGGAAAACCCCAACCGGTTGAGCGCTTGCCCAATCGCCTTGCCTTGCGGGTCAAGGACACCGGATTTCAGCATCACCGTCACGCGTGCCTTCATTTAACGAGCACCGGCCCTTTGCGTTCCGTGTTGGCGAGTTCGGTCAAGATTCCGAGACGCTTGGCGACTTCGCTATACGCCTCGGTTACGCCGCCCAGATCGCGGCGAAAGCGGTCCTTGTCCATTTTTTCGTTCGTGCGCAGGTCCCACAGTCGCATGGAATCGGGACTGATCTCGTCAGCGAGGATGATGCGCATCAACTCGCCCTCCCACAGACGCCCAAACTCGACTTTGAAGTCGATCAGGCGAATGCCGACACCCAAAAACAACCCTGAGAGGAAGTCGTTGATCCGGATCGCGAGTGCCGTCATGTCGTCGAGTTCTTGCGGGCCGGCCCAACCGAACGCGGTTATGTGCTCCTCGGTGACCATCGGGTCCTTGAGCTTGTCGTCCTTGAGATAGAATTCGATGATGGAGCGCGGCAACGCCGTTCCTTCTTCGAGGCCGAGCCGCGTCGACAATGAGCCGGCGGCAACATTGCGCACGACGACTTCGAGCGGAATGATTTCGACTTCGCGGATGAGCTGCTCACGCATGTTCAAGCGGCGCAGAAAATGATTGGGCACGCCGATCTGCGTCAGTTGCGTCATCAAATATTCTGAAATGCGGTTGTTGAGGACGCCTTTGCCTTCCAGAATGGCTTTCTTCTTGCCGTCGAAGGCAGTGGCGTCGTCCTTGAAATATTGCACGAGCGTGCCCGGCTCCGGTCCCTCATAGAGAACCTTTGCCTTGCCCTCATAGACGAGCTTGCGACTTTTCATCTGTTTTGATCCAGGTCCAAGAACAGGGTGCGGGTGCTGCACGTGCTCCGGCCAAAAAAGGCAGAGCGCCCGAGGGGGAGTTGAACGTGGACCCGCGAGCGCTATGTGACCCTAGCGCAAGCATGCGCTCTCGCACAACGTGTCCGAATTCATGTTCCACAACACCATACCCTAGTGTAGATGGGTGCATCCGCCCACATTCCCAGGGGCTTAGGAGGTTTGGCTGATGTCCGGCTTCGATAAGCGTCGCGAAGGCTTCGAAAGCAAATTTGCCCACGACGAGGAACTGCGATTCCGGGCGACCGCACGGCGCGACAAACTGCTCGGTTTATGGGCAGCGGAGAGACTTGGCTTGAGCGGCAGCGCCGCAGACGACTATGCCAAGGAGGTCGTCAAAGCCGAATTCGAGGAGCCGGGCGACCACGATATTTTCCGTAAAATTCGCCGGGACTTCGATGCCAAAAGCATTGCCGTTTCCGACCATCAGATTCGCCGCGAGATGGACGACCTCATGAAGGTCGCCATGGAGCAGATCGCCGGGAAGGGCTGAAGCAGGCAGGCCCTAGACGAACCAGACGAATATTGTATAATTCGTCTGGTTGAAGCGGCCGGTGCGCCCATGCTGATCGAGTCCCGACGTCGTATCCAACTTCTCGAGGCAGCCGGACGGCTTTTTCGCGCGAGCGGCTTTCGGGCCGTCACGATGGAGGCGATCGCCGCCGAAGCCGGTGTCGCCAAGGCCACTCTTTACAATCACTTCGCCGAAAAGAGCACCGTGTTTGCAGCGGTCGCAGACCATGTCACGCGGATGATCGCCGACGCGATGCAAAGCGAGCTTGGCGCCCAAGGCCACGTTGACGAGCGTCTCGCGCGCGGCCTGATCGCCCGCCATAAGCTCATCTTCGAGCTTGTGGACGGGTCGCCTCATGCGCGCGAATTGATGACAGCCAGAGACAGCTTTGCGCGCGCGCCGGTCGAAAAGATCGACCAGCAGATGATCGCTGCGCTTGCGGCGGTTGTGCACGAGGACGCGAGACTGGCGAAGTCGGCACAAGAGATCGCGAACACGCTGTTCTTCGGTGCGATCGGCGTTTGTGCAAAGGCGCGCAGCGGTGAAGATGTCGAGGCCGCGGTCGGTCGTTTCGTGCGGCCGTATTTGCTTGGCGTGCGCGCATTGGCTTCGCGTGGCGCTACCGCGGAGGCAAGCGGAGGGAGTGAGGCGCCGGGACGCCGCGCTGCTCGCTCGGGGAGGATTTAGGCAATGCAACGATTGTTGTGGGCGCTCGTGCTTCTCGTCTTGTTTAGCGGGAGTGCGCTTGCGGATGCGAGCTGGCCCTATTACGGCGGCGACGAAGGCGGCATGCGCTATAGCGCTGCCAAACAAATCACGCCCGAGAACGTCGACGATCTTGTTCGCGTGTGGACGTTTCGCACCGGCGATCTCGATCGTCGTTCAAGCGATCTCATGCACGAAACGAAGCTCGAGGTGACGCCGATTCTCGTCGGCGGACATTTGATCATGTGCACGCCGTTCAACGAGGTGATTGCGCTTGATCCCGCCACCGGCGAACAAAAGTGGCGCTTCGATCCAAAGATCGAAACCGAAGACGTCGACCCAGCAAACAATTTCAATTGCCGCGGTGTCGCGGCTTGGACCGACCCGCAAGGGGCTACGGACGCTATTTGCGCGCAGCGTATCTTCACGGGCACCAACGACGCACGCGTAATCGCGCTTGACGCAAAGACCGGAACTCTTTGCACCGCCTTTGGCGATAAGGGCCAAGTGAAGATCGACCCGGGAATGCCGCTTAGATGGCCGGGCGAATTTCAAATCACCTCCGCGCCCGTCGTCATCGGCTCCGTCGTCGTCGTTGGCTCGGCGATCGGTGACAACGCGCGCGTGGCCGCACCGCACGGAACGGTGCGCGCTTACGATGCGCGCACCGGCGCGGAAAAATGGACGTGGGATCCGGTGCCGCGCGATCCGAAGGATCCGGCCATCGCGAGCTGGGGCGAGGGTTGGAAGACGGCAGGCCATGCGAATGTGTGGGCGCCGATGTCGGTCGATACGGCGCGCGGTTTGATCTTCTTGCCGACCACGAGCCCCAGCCCCGATTTCTTCGGTGGCCTGCGCCCAGGTGATGATCACTATGCCAACAGCGTCGTCGCGCTCAAAGGTGCCACGGGGGAGATGGTGTGGGCTTACCAAATCGTGCACCACGACGTGTGGGACTACGACACACCGGCGCAACCGACGCTGGCGACGCTCGATTTGCCGGACGGCAAGCGCGATGTCGTGATCCAAGGAACGAAGCAAGGTTTTATCTTCGTGCTCGATCGCGATACCGGCAAACCGGTCTTCGCGGTTGAAGAACGCCCGGTGCCGCAAGGCGGCGCGCCCGGCGAAGCGCTGTCTCCGACACAACCGATCCCGACGCATGTGCCGGCGCTGGTGCCGCAATCGATTTCGGCGAGCGACGCGTTCGGCCTAACGCCGTGGGGCCGCGGTGCGTGTCGCGACTGGATCGCCAAAGCGCGCAACGAAGGCCTCTACACGCCGCCGTCCGAGCAGGGAACGATCATGTTTCCCATGACTGGCGGCGGGATAAATTGGGGCGGCGTCGCGTTCGACCCGGTCAAGCAGGTCGTCTACGCGAATACGTCGCGCGCGATTCATTTGATCACGCTCTTCCCTGCCGCGAAATACGACGAACTCAAGAAGCAGTTTCCGCACAAGGAGGTGTCGCCACAACGTGGCGCGCCGTTCGGCATGATGCGCGAGGTTATGCTCGGGAGACTCGGCGTGCCGTGCAATCCGCCGCCTTGGGGGACGATTGCCGCCGTCGATCTTAAGGCCGGAAAAATTCTTTGGCAGTCGACGCTCGGGACGACAGAGGGCGTCGCCCCGCTTGGGCTTGCCCTGAACACGGGGATGCCGACACTGGGCGCGCCGTTGGCGACGGCGGGTGGACTCGTCTTCATCGGCGCTGCCGCGGATCGCTATCTGCGCGCCTTCGACGAGGCGAGCGGCGCAGAACTTTGGCAGGGGCGGTTGCCGGCCACTGCGCAGGCGACGCCGATGACCTATGAATGGAAAGGCCGCCAATATGTCGTGATTGCGGCAGGCGGTCACGCCCAAATGGGCATCGCGCCGCCAGGCGACAGCGTCGTGGCGTTCGCTTTGCCGGCGCCCGGTGAATCCGGGCCGAGCTTGTGGTCGCGCACGATCGATCGCCCGGGCGGGCACTTCATTCTCAATTTGGTTTTGCTTGGCGTCGGCTTGAGCCTCGCCATCTGGCTCGGCGTCCGCGGATGGCGAGCGGTTCGGTTAAAGACCTGAAAGCTTGGCCGTGCGCCCGAACAACGTGCAGTACGCGTCAACCATGCGTGCCGCGCAGATCACCATGGGCCCATGGATTGGCGCGCTGCGATCGATTCCATCGAGGCGATGTAAATCAAGAGGAGGCCCAGAATAATCGTCATTGTGCTGTTCGGAAATCCGTACGCGGCCAAGCCGAAGCCGACAGCAATTCCGATATAGGCGACGATCAACCGCGCCTGAGAGCGCGGCAACCACACCGACAAAACCGCGCGCGTCACTGAGCCGCCGTCGAGGGGAAAGCCCGGCAATAAATTGAATATGCCGAGAATAAGATTGGCGTAGCGCAAATTGTCGACGAGGTCTCGATAGGGTTCGAACGTCGCGGCGCGGCCTTCATTGGCATCGACAAATTGAAGCAAGAGATAGAGCGCGAGAGCAATCCCAAGGTTGACCAAGGGACCGGCAAGCGCGATCGCGCCTTCTTCGAGCGGGCGGCGCGGTGCTTGCGACAAGCGCGCGTAGCCGCCGAAGAAATGCAAGGTGACGTCCAGGGTCTGGATGCCGAAGAGGCTTGCCGCGACGGCGTGACCGTACTCGTGCAGAAAGATGCTCGAGAACAGGAAGACGAGAAAGGTCAGCTGATCGACCGCGCCTTCGATACCGCCGCCGCCCGAAAAGCCGCGCCAAGCGAAGAGCGCGAACAAGAGCAGCATCGTCGTGTCGATGCGGACATTGAGCCCGAGAATATTTCCCAGCGGAAGCGGCGAACCCATCTGCTTACCACCGCCGCTTTATCATTGTGCGCCGAAAACGCGCGCGAAGATCGTATCGACATTGCGAAAATGCGGTGTCAGATCGAATAAGCCCTCGAGCTTCTTCGCCGGCAATCGTTTCGTCACTTCGCCATCGGCTTTCAGATTGTCGAGGAACGATGGTCCTGTCTTTCCCGCTTGCATGTTCGCCCACACCGGCATGGCGTTGCGTTGAACGGCGCGGTAGGCGTCTTCGCGGGCGAGGCCCGCTTGCGTGAGTTCGAGCATCACGCGTTGGCTGTGCACGAGGCCGCCGAGAAGATCGAGGTTGCGTTGCATGCGCTCGGGGTAGACAACGAGTTTGTCGATCACATCGGCAAGACGGGTCAGCGCGAAGTCGAGCGTGACCGTCGCATCCGGTGCGATCATGCGCTCCACGGATGAATGCGATATGTCGCGCTCGTGCCAGAGAGCGACGTTCTCCATCGCCGGCGCTACGTAAGCGCGAACCATGCGGGCGAGGCCGGTGAGGTTTTCCGTCAGCACCGGATTGCGTTTGTGCGGCATCGCCGAGGAGCCCTTTTGGCCTTCGGAAAAATATTCCTCGGCCTCGAGCACTTCGGTGCGCTGCAGGTGGCGGATCTCGGTCGCGACGCGCTCGACGGAGCTGGCGACAACGCCGAGTGTGGCGAAGAACGCGGCGTGGCGATCGCGCGGAATGACTTGGGTCGAGACCGGCTCGGGCTTCAGTCCCAGCGCCTTGGCGACATGCTCCTCAACGCGGGGGTCGATTTGACCGAAGGTACCGACGGCGCCGGAAATGGCGCAGGTCGCGATCTCCTCGCGCGCCGTGACGAGGCGGGCCCGGGCGCGCTGAAACTCGGCGTGGAAGCCGGCGAGCTTCACGCCGAACGTGGTCGGCTCGGCATGAATGCCGTGACTGCGCCCGATGGTCGGCGTAAGCTTGAACTCGAAAGCGCGTTTCTTGAGAGCGGCCAATACCTTGTCGCAATCGGCGATGAGCAGGTCGGCGGCGCGCTTCAATTGGACGGCGAGGCAGGTGTCGAGGACGTCGGACGAGGTCATGCCCTGATGGACGAAACGCGCATCCGGCCCGACGAATTCGGCTAGATGGGTCAGAAACGCGATGACGTCATGCTTGACGTCGCGTTCGATCGCGTCGATGCGCGCGGCGTCGAATTTTGCGGCGCCGCCTTTTTCCCAAATGGTCTTCGCCGCCGATTTCGGGATGACGCCAAGCTCGGCCAGCGCGTCCGCCGCGTGGGCCTCGATCTCGAACCAGATGCGGAACTTGGTTTCGGCCGACCAGATCGCCGTCATGTCAGGGCGCGAATAACGCGGAATCATGCCACCGCCTTGAGCGAATCTTCCAGGATGTTCAATCCTTCCTCCAGCACGCGCGGCTCGACTGTAATGGGCACGAGGATGCGCACGCCATTGCCATAAAGGCCGCAGGTCAACAGGATCAAGCCGCGATTCAGCGCTTCCGTCGTCAAGCGTTTGGTGCGGTCGGCATCCGGTTCGTGACGGCCGCGCGTCTTAACGATGTCGAAGGCGATCATCGCACCAAGACCGCGAATGTCGTCCATCGGCGGCAGGTCGTTGCGCAGCGCCATCTCGCGCAAGCGCTTTTTCAGCGCCTCGCCAAGCTCGATGCTTTTGTCGAGTATGCGCTCTTCCTTAATGACTTCGAGCACCGCGATTGCCGCCGCGCAGGCAACCGGGTTGCCGGAATAGGTGCCACCAAGGCCGCCGGGTTCCGGCGCATCCATGATCGTTGCGCGACCGATGACGCCCGAAAGCGGCATGCCGCCGGCGAGGCTCTTGGCGGTCGCGATCAGATCGGGCTTCACGCCGGAATGTTCGATGGCGAATAGTTTGCCAGTGCGCGCAAAGCCGGATTGGATTTCGTCGGCGATCAGCAAAACGCCGTGCTCATCGCAGACCCCGCGCAACCGGCGCAGGAAATCGAACGGCGCGACGTTGAAACCGCCTTCGCCTTGGACGGGTTCGATGATGATGGCGGCGACGCGCGCCGGCTCGATCTCGGTCTTGAACAACCATTCAAGTGCTTCGATCGCATGGCCGCCGGTGACGCCGTGGCTTTCGATGGGAAAGGGCAGGCGATAAATTTCGCCGGGCATCGTCCCGAAGCCCGCTTTGTACGGCACGACCTTGCCGGTCAGCGCCATACCCATGAACGTGCGGCCGTGGAAGGCGCCCGAAAATGAGATGACGGCGCTGCGCTTGGTTGCGTAGCGCGCGATCTTCACGGCGTTCTCGACTGCCTCGGCTCCGGTGGTGAACAGAATCGTCTTCGCCGGGCCCTCGATCGGCGCCAGCGCGTTCAGCTTCTCGGCGAGGACAATGTAGCTTTCATACGCGTTGACTTGATAGGCGGTGTGCAGCACGTTCGCGGCTTGCGCGGCGATCGCTTTCATCACTTTCGGGTGGCGGTGGCCGGTGTTCTGGACGCCGATGCCGCCGACGAAGTCGATGTAGCGCTTGCCTTCGACGTCCCAGATCTCCGCGTTCTCGGCGCGCGCGGCAAAGACCGGGTGCGCGGTGTTGACACCGCGCGCAACGGCGTTCTTGCGGCGTTCCCAAAGCTCGGCGTTGGTCGGCATGCTCAGGCAACCTCTCTGCGGCGCACAGAGATATAGGAACTCGCGCGCAGACGCATCACTTCTTCGCCACCTCGCGCGCTTCGATTTCCGTCGCTCGTTTGAAGGATGGCCTGGCGCTGGCGCGCTCGGCGAACTCCACGAACGCCGGGCGCTTGTCGACCATGCCGAAGCGCATGCCGAAGCCGAGCGAGGAGCCGAGATAAAGGTCGGCGGCGGTAAACTGATTGCCGAAGAGCCACGGTCCCGGCTTCAGAGCGTTCTCGAGCGCCGCCATCGCACGATCATAATCGCCCCAGCCTGCTTGGAAGCTGTTCGGCGCGGCGCCCGTGCGTTTTTCCACCATCACCGGCTCGATCGTCGTGGCCGAGAACATCAGCCACTGCAGGAAGCGGCCGCGATTGGCGTCGGTCGGCGCGGGCGCGAGCTTGGTCTGCGGAAACTTGTCCGCGACGTAAAGAAGGATCGCCGCGGTCTCGCCCATGGCGTTGCCGCCGTCGGTGAAGCCGGGAACTTTTCCCATCGGATTGATCTTCTTATAGGCCTCGCTCGGATGACCGGGCGCGCGAATGTCGACGCGCTCGAGTTCGTAAGGTTGGCCGGTTTCTTCCATCATCCAAAGCGCGGTGAATGAACGCGTTTGCGGGCAGTAGTGAAGTTTCATGAGGCGGGTCCTCGGTGTGGGATCGTGACGAGCTTTATCGGCGATGGCGTATGCTCGATTTCCCCTCCCTCACTGTGGGGAGGGGCTAGGGGTGGGGGTACCGGCGAAAACTTCCGAGCACGACGTTCCACCGCACGGTCGAAGATGTACTCCGACACACTGTCAGTATTTGTCAGCACGTCGTAGTTCCAGAAACGCAGAACGAGATAGTCTTGAGATTCGAGCCACAACGTGCGTGCACGATCATAGTTCAAGACATCGGGCCGGCCGTGTTGGCCCCCGTCAACTTCGACGACGAGGCGCGCATGATGGCAGGCGAAGTCGGCGATGAACTTGCCGATGAGTGCTTGTTTACGGAAATGAAGTCCATGTGCTCGCATCTGTTGGAGCGAGCGCCACAGTTTTCGTTCTGCGTCGGTCATCCGCGAACGTAGAGATTTAGCGCGCGCATAAGTCATTTTGCGAGGACCCCCACCCCTATCCCCTCCCCACAGTGGGGAGGGGGAGTGATCGTTCGGCGACGGGACGGCTGTCACGATGCGAGGCCGCCCATTGCCAAATATTTCACCTCCAAGAAATCTTCGATGCCGTATTTGGAGCCTTCGCGGCCGATGCCGCTTTCTTTCATGCCGCCGAAGGGGGCGACTTCGGTTGAGATGATACCTTCGTTGATGCCGACGATGCCGTATTCGAGGGCTTCGGCGACGCGCCAGACGCGGCCCAAATCGCGGGCGTAGAAATAGGCGGCGAGGCCGTATTCCGTGTCGTTCGCCAAGCGGATCGCGTCGGCTTCCGTCTTGAAGCGGAAGAGCGTTGCGACCGGGCCGAAGATTTCTTCCTGCGAAATCGCCATCTGGGTGTTCACTTCGGTGAGCACGGTGGGCTCGAAGAACGTGCCGCCGAGCGCATGGCGCTTGCCGCCGATCGAGAGCTTTGCGCCTTTCGCGGTCGCGTCCTTCACCAATCGTTCGACCTTTTCGACCGCGTCCATGTTGATCAGCGGACCTTGCATGACGCCTTCGGTCATGCCGTCGCCGACTTTGAGATTGGCGACGGCCTTCGACAATTTGTCTGCGAAGGCGTTATAGACCTTGTCTTGCACGAAAAAGCGGTTCGCACAGACGCAGGTCTGGCCCATGTTACGGAACTTGGAAAGCATCGCGCCGGTCACCGCCGCGTCGAGGTCGGCGTCGTCGAAGACGATGAACGGCGCGTTGCCGCCGAGTTCGAGCGACACTTTCTTCACCGTCGACGCGCATTGGCGCATCAACAATTTGCCGATCTCGGTCGAACCGGTGAACGAGAATTTGCGCACCAGCGCGTTTGCCGTCATCTCCTGGCCGACGCGCGAGGAATGTTTCGTGGTGACGATGTTGAAGACGCCCTTCGGAATGCCTGCGCGCTCGGCCAACACCGCCATCGCCAGTGCCGACAGCGGCGTCTCGGCCGGTGGCTTTATGACGATTGGACAGCCCGCTGCCAACGCCGGACCGCATTTGCGCGTGATCATCGCGTTCGGGAAATTCCACGGCGTGATGGCGGCGACGACGCCGATGGGCTGCTTCAAGACGATGATGCGCCGGCCGCCTTGAGTGTGGGGAATGACATCGCCGTAGATGCGCTTGCCCTCTTCCGCGAACCATTCGATAAACGAGGCGCCGTACGCGACCTCACCGCGGCTCTCAGCGAGCGGCTTGCCCTGTTCGCTGGTCATCAGCACGGCGAGGTCTTCCTGGTTCGCCATCATCAAGTCGAACCATTTGCGCATGAGGTTCGCGCGTTCCTTGGCGGTCTTTGCGGCCCACGCGGGCCAGGCAGCATTCGCCGCTTCGATCGCGCGGCGCGTTTCGCCTTCGAGGAGGTCCGGCAATGTCGTCAGAACGGCACCGTCGACCGGATTGGTCACCGCAAACGTTGCGCCCGTATCGGCCGCGATCCAGGCGCCGTCGACATAGGCCTTGTCCTTCAACAGCGAGGGGTCTTTGAGGCGCATGGCAATTTCTCCTTGCGCGGCGTCGCGACCACGCTTTGGGCGGGAGTCTTAGACCTGGCGCGCGTCCTTCGGAAGACGTTGACGGCGTGACAAGGGCCGAACTCCAAGGCATTGTGCCCGACCCTCCATTCGCCCCCGCGTCAAGGAAAGCTCATGCGCCGCGTTGCTTTCGGTTCACTGCTCATTGGGCTTATCTCACTCTCGGCCTGTACTTCGCTCAACGATTTGCCGCTGATCGGCGGCGGCGACCGGCCGACGGCGCCAATCGCCGCCCCTGAATCGAAAACGCCGGGATTGGCCGTGGACCGCCCGCCCGGGCAGCCGCCATACGCGATGATGAAGGGAACCGTGCTGATCGCCCCCAACGGCGCCAAGCGAACGGATTTCTTCTTTTGGCTGAACGAGAAGAACACGCAGAAGGTGTTCAACTATCTGCAAGAGGAAAACAAATACGCCGCCGAGGCGATGGCCCACACGGCCGATCTTCAGGAAAAGCTGCGCGCGGAAATCAAGGCGCGCGCCGGCGCCACGCAGGGGACGCCGCCGTTCAAGGTCGACGGTTATTATTATTGCGAGCGTTACGCACCGAATGCCGATTACCCCGTTGTGGCGCGGCGTAAGGGCTCGCTGTCCGCGCCGGAGGAAATCGTTTTCGACGAGGAAGCCGAAGGCTCTCAGCATCAGCAATTCGCCGTGAACAATTACGCGGCGTCGCCGGACGGCCGTTTTTTTGCCTATGCCGTCGATTACGAAGGCGACCGCTGGCATACGATATTATTCAAGGACCTGAGTAGCGGACAAATGTTGAGCGACAAGCTCGATCACGTGGCGAAGGATCTTGCCTTCGCGAGCGACAACAAGACCGTTTTCTATCTGAAGCTTCAGCCTGGCACTGCGCGTTCGTATCAACTCTTTCGCCATGCGATCGGCAGCGATCCAAAAGGCGACAAGCTGGTTTTCGAAGAAAAGGACGAGCAGTTCAATCTGACATTGGCCCGATCGAAAGGCGGGCGGTTCTTGCTGCTCACGAGTTCTCAGACGAACACGAGCGAGGTGCGCTTTGTCGATGCCGCAAAGCCGGACGCCAGCTGGACCGTCATGCGGCCGCGCGCCAAGGGCGTGCGCTATTTCGCCGACGAAGTCGGCGGCACGCTTTACATCCGGACAAATCTGAATGCGCCCGACTACCGCGTTGTCAGCGCCAAGGTTGCGGCGCCGGCTGCGTGGAGCGACGTGGTGGCGCAACGGCCGGGAACATTCATCGACCGGTTCGTGGCGACGACCAGCTTTATCGCGCTTGACGAGCACAGTGGGGGCGGAGCTCGCGTGCTCGTCCACGATCTGAAGTCGGCAAAGGAAACGCTGCTACCGCTCGATGATCCGGCGGGCTATGCGGCGATCGACGATGATCGGCGCTTTCCGGAAGTGCGCAACACGGACCCTACGGCGACTGCGCTGCGCGTCGGCTACACGACGATGGTCACGCCGAAATCGATCTACGACTATGAAGCGGCGAGCGGGCGCAAAACCGTTTTGCTGCAGACTCAAATTCCCGGTTACGATCCCTCGGCCTACGCGGTCGAACGGCAATTCGCGCCAACGGCCGACGGTCAGCGCGTTCCCGTGACGGTCGCCTATCGCAAGGACAAATTCAAAAAGGACGGCAAGAACCCGCTATTGGTGGTCGGCTATGGCGCTTATGGGTTTAGCTACGACGCGATCTATCGCGATATTTTCCCGAGCTTGCTCGACCGGGGCTTCGTCATCGCCTATGCGCATGTACGCGGCGGGCGCGAAATGGGCGAGGCTTGGTATCAAGGCGGCAAGCTCAACAACAAGAAAAATACCTTCACCGATTTTATCGCGGCGACGGAATTTCTCGTGAAGGCCGGCTACGGCGACGCCAAGCGCGTGTTCGCCAACGGGCGAAGCGCGGGCGGCTTGACCATGGGCGCCGTCGTCAATATGCGGCCGGATCTTTTCAAAGGCGTCGTTGCCGACGTGCCCTTCGTCGATGTCGTCTCGACGATGCTCGACGACAGCTTGCCGTTGACGACGTTCGAATACGAAGAGTGGGGTAACCCGGCGGAACTGACCGAGTACGCGACCATGTTGAGTTATTCGCCCTACGACAACGTGAGCGCAAAAGCCTATCCGGCGCTGCTGGTCACTGCCGGATATAATGACTCGCAGGTCGGTTATTTCGAGCCGGCGAAATGGGTCGCGAAACTGCGGCGCAACAAGACGGATCAAAATCTCTTGCTGTTCCGCACCAACATGGGCGCCGGACACGGCGGCGACTCGGGACGGTTCGGCCCCGTCGAGGAAGCCGGATTCATGCTCGCGTTTCTCATCGACCAAGCAGGCATGACGCCGGCGAAGTCGCCTCAGACGGCGGAAGCAAAGTAGCCGCTCGCCTCAAGCCCAATTGCTTCAGGCTTGTATTGCCGATTGGCGCCGACGCCTTATTTCTATTTCGCAAGGAGACTGAACATGGCCAAGACATTCGGAGCTCAATCGACGACCGACGAGGTGCTCGATGGCGTCAATCTTGCCGGCAAGCGCGTTCTGGTGACGGGCGTATCGGCGGGCCTCGGCGTTGAGACGGCGCGCACGCTCGCGGCGCACGGCGCCTTTGTCGTCGGCGCCGCGCGCGATTTGACCAAGGCACGCCGCGCGACCGAAGCCGTCCACGCCGACGCCGCTCGCGGCGGAGAATTGCAACTCGTCGAACTGGATCTGGCGTCGCTGAAAAGTGTACGCGCTTGCGCCGACGCGCTCGTTGCCGCCGGGCAAAAATTCGATCTCGTCATCGCCAATGCCGGCGTCATGGCGACACCGAAAGGAAAAACCGCCGACGGATTCGAGACCCAGTTCGGGACCAATCATCTCGGGCACTTCTTGTTCGTCAATCGGATCGCCTCTCTCTTCAAGCCGGGTGCGCGCCTCGTGAATCTGTCGTCGGCGGGGCACCGCTACTCCGACGTCGATCTCGACGATCCCAATTTCGAGCGCACGCCCTATACCGAGTTCGGCGCCTATGGCCGCTCGAAGACCGCCAACATTCTCTTCGCCGTCGAATTCGACCACCGTCACAAGGCGAATGGCGTACGCGCGACGGCTGTGCATCCGGGCGGTATTCGCACCGAACTGAGCCGGCACATGACGCCGGAAGCTACGCAAAAACTCATCGACTCGATCAACGCGAGCCAGAAGGGCGGGGCAACATTCCAATTCAAGACCATACCGCAGGGCGCGGCGACGTCCGTGTGGGCAGGCGTCGTCGCACCGGCCGATGCGGTGGGCGGGCGCTACTGCGAGGATTGCCACGTTGCTGAGATCGTCGACGATCCCAACTTCCGCGGCGGCGTGCGTCCCTATGCGCTCAACGCCGAACGCGCGAAAGCGCTTTGGGCCAAGAGCGAGGAGATGGTGGGCGAGCGGTTCTAGGCTGCACCGTGGTCATCGCCCAGCGCCTCACTCAGCTTGAATAGAAGCGTCGCCCGCCGGGCATTGCGAACGAACGCGGCGCACACCGCCAAACACGTGATATACGCGACTACAATCCGTCGGGTTGATTGCGCGCTCGGTTTTGTTGTCCGCGGAAGACGCAGCGTCCTGCGGCGGCGGCGCCGACTTTTCGCTAAGCGCTCTTGAGTCATAGGAGCGGTCCAAATATTCCTTGTGTGCTCTCGCACCAGCCCGTGTGGCTGATGCATAATTTCGATGCCTCGCACTCACGCGCGGCCATCGCACGCGCGCATGATGATTTCCGACAGCGGCGGCCGATGAAGAGCGCGCGCGGCGAGACGAGCGCGCGACCGGATGTGATTTCGAGTTGGCGTTCCATTGCCGCACTCGCCTGCCACTGGCTTCGAGCGTGCCGCCTGCCGCACGCGGCGCCGGGCCGATCGACGCGAGTGATGGTTTTGTCTTGGCGGCGGTCACCGGCACTGTCGTATCGGTCGTCGAGGGCAGCGGAGTTGGGCCGGCGGCTGAGGGTTCGTTCGCGGTGGCAGGCAACGGTCCGGCGGCGGGCATGGACCTAGCCGCGAGGTCGGCGGGCGCATACCGGGATTGCGGGAACTGCGCCATCCATCCGACGGCAGCGGCCGCCAACGCGAGCAGCGCCACACCCGCATAGGCGTTCTCCGTGATCCACTCCCAACTTGCTCGCCGGCGAAACAACCGGCGCCTTGGCCTCAGCATTTTCTCTACGCTCTCGTTCGACATCGTGCCGCGATTCATTCGGGCTTGATGAATTGTATCAGCCGATGCGCCTCGCCTGCAGCAACGGCATCGCGCGAAACTTACCGGCAAAGTCGCGCGACGCGCGAATGTGATCTATGGCGTGCAACCGGCCCCGACTAGTTCGGTTGAAGGTCCTGGAATCCAAAAGCCGTTGCTGCGCCACACCAACAGCTGGCGCGCGCTCTTGTCCGGATTTACTTGCTTGTGTCTCCCTTGGAGTTCTTCAAACAATGGTGCAAATAGCCACTCTTAAGAAAGGGAACCTCCGCCAGAGCTCGCGGTGGCCCCACAACGAAAAGGATCAGATGCCCATGTTTCTCAGAACGATATACGCAACTGTCGCCGTTGTCGCACTTTGCACCATCGGAACAGTTGGGGCTGCGCAAGCGGCTGGAATGATGATCGTCCATCACGTGGTCGCCGATTATGCAAAATGGCGTCCTGGATTTGACAACGACAAGTCCAATCAGGAGGCCGCAGGTCTAACGAATCCTCATGTTTACCAGTCGGTTGATAACTCGAAAGATATCACGATCACCTTCGATATGGCGGACGTCGCAAAGGCGAAAGCGTTTGCAACGTCCAAAACTCTGAAGGCGACGATGACCAAGCTCGGCGTCAAGGGGAAACCGCAGATATCATTTCTCAATCCCGCGCCCAGTAGCTTTCCCGTCCCCCCGCCCCCGCCGCCGGGTGATCCCACACAACACTAATCGATTCTCCGATCGATGAGCGTATGCGGCCGGCCGAAGCGCCGGCCGTCATTTTTCCAGACACCTTGCCACGATGCCGCGCGACGGGGCGCCGAGGGGACCCGCGTCGCGGCGACTTATGTCGTGGCGGGCCAGATGGCATTCGCAGCCGTGCCTGCGTAGCATGCCAAACATATGGCCGACCTCGCTTCGCCTCGAAGACTCGCCACAATCGTCGCCCTCGACGTCGCCGGATATTCCGCGCGCACCGAAGCCGATGAGGCGACGACGACCGCGGAAGTGGCGGCGCTGCGGACCGTGATCGAAGCGATCGCCGGGCGCCATGGCGGGCGTGTCTTCAACACCGCCGGCGACGGCTTCATGCTGGAGTTCGGGTCGAGCCTCGCGGCAGTGGAGGCGGCCCTTGAGCTCGCTGAGACCTGCGAACCCAAGGTGCGTGTCGGTGTGCATCTCGGCGACGTCGTCGTACAGCCCAACGGCGATCTCCTCGGCCACGGCGTCAACGTCGCGGCGCGCTTGATGGCGAAGAGCGATCCCGGCGGCGCGCTGGTGTCGGCTGCCGTGCGGCAGACGATTCGCGGGCCGATGCTCGAACGTCTCGTCCCGCGCGGCCTTCTCAAGCTCGACAAGATGGCCGAAACGATCGAAGCGTTTGCGCTCGTCGCGACGCCTCCGGTCACCGCGCCCGTTTCGGGTCTTCGGCGTGTCCTCGGTTTCGGCTACGGCGTTCTGGCAAAGCCGCCGACGAGAAACAGGATACTGATCGCGGCGCTCGTGGTCGTCGCCATCGTGCTCGCCGTCGTGGCGACGCTCACCTTGCGCGTGAACGACGCGGTGGCCGGCGACAGGTCCATCGCCATCCTTCCGTTCGAAAACCGGTCGCAAAATAAAGACGATTCCGAATATGGCGATTGGCTGTCGGAACTCATCAGCGGGCTTCTCGGCAAGGCGAGAGATCTTAGGGTCATTTCGCAAACCTCAGCGTCCGTCTTCAAAGGCAAAGCCGTCGGCTTGCCGGAGATCGCCAAGCAACTCGGCGTGACGATGGTCGTGGAGGGCAGCGTGCGCAGCGAGGGCGGCGATATCGTCATCAGCGCCCAGCTGTTCAACGCCGCAACCGACACGCAGGTTTGGGCGGAGATTTACGAACGCAAGACCGACAATGCGCTGGGCGTGCAAAGCGAAGTCGCCGCCAAGGTGGTCGCCGCGGTGGCGAGGGTGCTGAAGGTGGCGATCAGCCCTGGCGAGGAGCAGGCACTCACCCCGACGACGAGCCCGGAAGCTTACGAGGCCTACCGTGCCGCGCTGAAGCTCTACCGCACCTCGACTGAGGCCAATGTGCGCAGCGCTCAACACTTGCTGAGCCAGGCCGTCGATCTGGATTCAGGTTTCGCCGCAGCTTGGGCGTTGTTGGTGCGGGTCCATTCGTTCCTCTATTTCAATCGAACTGATGCAACCGAAGGCCGTCGTGCCGCCGCAGAGCAGGCGCTAAACAAAGCCCTTGGCCTGAAGCCCGACCTCGCCGAAGTTCTGCTTGCCGACGCGTATTACGAATACTGGGTGAAGCGCGACTATGAAGGCGCGAGAATCAAATTCGAGAAGCTGAGCGAGAAATGGCCGAGCAACGCAGACGTTCTGGCGGCGCTCGGAAGCATCACCCGCCGCCAAGGCCGGTGGGACGAGAGCAAGGGCTACTTCGAGCGTGCCGTCACGATCGACCCGCTGCACGCCGGCAGGCGGCTCAAGGCGGCGGAGCTCAACTTTGCGATGCGCGACATTGCCGGCGCTCTGCGCCAGCTTGACGACTCGTTGCAGCATTGGCCGGCGGCGCCGGACAGTCTTCCGTTCATCGCCAAGAAGGCGTTGATCTATCAAGCGCTCGGCCGCCTCGACGACGCCGGCGCGCTCCTCATTGGCTTTGATCCGCAGCCCGACGGCGAACTTGTCGAACCGATCGTGTACCAAGCCGTCCTGCGCCGCCGGTACGATGACGCAATCCACCTCGTGGAGGCTTTGCTCAAGCGCGATCAGGCCGAAGGATCGGTCGGACGCACGTCGATCGATCTGAACATCTATCTCGGAAACTTGCGGCAGCTTGCCGGCGACGCCGCAGGCGCCAAGACCAACTACCAGGCGGCGCTCGACAAACTTCGCGTGGAGTTGGCGCAACAGCCGGAGAACGCGGACATACATTCCTACTTGGCGTTGGTGTATTGCGGTCTCGGCGATCGCGCCGCGGCTGAAAAGCATGCGGCCCTGGCGGTGAATACCGTTCCCGTCGCGAAGGATGCCTTGAGCGGCGCCTACTATCTGGATGTGCAGGCGCGGGTTTGGGCGCGCTTCGGCGATGGGAACGCTGCGATTCCCGCAATCGAGCAACTGATGAAACTACCGGCGCCGTTGCCCCTG
>JANXXU010000025.1 GCA_025350465.1 Alphaproteobacteria bacterium
CACCCCATCCGCCAACTCGCATTTGCTCAGCGATTGACAGCCGTCCGTTGAGCGTCCGGCGCTTGGATCACCTGCACGCAGGCGTCCGGCAACGCGCTCAGCGGCACGGGTGGCGGCGCGGGTTCGGGCCCGTTGCCCGGAAGCCAATCGGTACTCTTCAACCACGACGTGAGTTCTTTGCCGCAGCCGTCGCCCTCGGGCGGAGGATCTTGCTGCTGACACATCGTTTCGCCGTCGGGGCAGCGCAATCGCACGTGCATGTGTTCGTCGTGCCCGCGCCATGGGCGAACTTTTCCAAGCCACGCACGATCGCGCCCCGCGCTTCGGCATAGCGCTTTCTTGATCGCGGGATTGACGAAAATCCGCGTCACCTCGTCGAACTGCGCCGCCCGCTTGATCAACATCGCTTGCGACGACGTGAACAACCTTCGATCCACTTGCACCTTGTGGCGCCGGAACTCGACCATCGAGGGCGCCGGTGTCGCTTCGCGCTCGGCGTCGGAGTATCGCTGCGCCGGCATCGCCGTGAGCCAAATATCGACGTCCAAGCCGATTTGATGCGACGCATGACCGGACGATGCGGGACCTCCGCGTGGCTGGCCGAGGTCTCCGACCAGAAGGCCGCGCCATCCGCTCTTGCCGGCCTTATCCGCCAGCCTTTCCACGAACGAGATCAGCGACGGATGGCCCCAATATCGATTGCGCGACGGACGCATGACCTGCCAATGCGCACCGTCAAGCGGCAGCCCCTCCGCCCGGGCCAAGCAGCCGCGCGTGTAACTCCCGATGACACTCTGGCCCGGCACCGCGGCGGGCCATTTCGCGGCGCCGAATTGCTCTTGCGCGGACGCAAGTGCCGGAACAGGTGCTTCTATGGGCGCGGCAGGGATCTCACGGCCCTTTTCCGGCGCCTCAGAGCCGCAGGCGGCGAGCAAGGCCGAGATCGTTACGACGAGCGGGAGCAATCCAGCAAAGTTCGAACGAGAGGGTAGATTGATCTTCGGCGAGGAATAGAACCGCATCGACAAGTCCTTGCGCTCGTGAAACGCCCCCCGAACTCCAATAGCACGCGGGCCCCAGCAATCAATTCGTTTCGCAAGAGCACGGCTTCCCGGCACCTTTCGTGGCCCGGCGCCGCGCCCTACCCATCGCGCAGCCGAAGCGCCAGGCGCTTGAACGTCGTTCAAGTCCTCCCGCGCGACCCGCCCTTAGCCGCGCTCGCGAGGCCCAAACCGCGGTTGAGCGCAGCGCTCCTTGCGCACGGCGCGCCGGTCACGCACTTTACGGTATTGGCAACATCGGGAGTCGACCTGCGTTGCCGTCCCACAGTTCGCTACAGACGGAACTGACGACCGATGCGCCTGGCGTTTGCGTCCCGTGCGTTCTGGATCACCATGCTGGCATTGATCGTCGCAAGCTGCGCCGGCGAGCGCGACAATCGCGGCGGCTACAAGGTCGGCCAGCCCTATCAGATCGAGGGCGTCTGGTACTATCCGAAGGAAGATCAGTTCTACGACGAGACCGGCATCGCGTCCTGGTATGGCGAAGATTTTCACGGCAAGAACACGGCGAATGGCGAACTCTACAATATGGATGCGTTGACAGCCGCCCATCGCACGCTGCCGTTGCCCGTGATCGCGCGCGTGACCAATCTGGAAAACGGCCGTTCGCTGCTCGTGCGCGTCAACGACCGCGGTCCATACGCTCGCGGCCGCATCATCGATCTGTCGCGTCGCGCCGCGCAGTTGCTCGGCGTCTACGAGAAAGGTACGGCCCGCGTTCGTGTGCAGTACGAGGGCAGGGCGGAGATCGGTGGAGCGCCACCGAACGGCGGCGTCGAGACGGCCTCATCGCTGCCGAGCGACGTTCACGCTGCGCCGATGGACAATGTCGCGCGCGGCGAACTCGCGCCACCGCCCGGCGCCGAGGCCGCCCCGCCGCGCACCACCGCAGCACCCGTACGCGTGGCGTCGACCGCACCTGTCGCCGGCGCACCGTCTGAGCTCGTTCCCGACGGCGTCGTGACGACCGTGCCGGTGCCTGCGCGCACGCAACTCTGGGTCCAAGCCGGCGCCTTTCAGGCGCGCCAAAACGCCGATCGTCTCGTCGGGCGTCTCAGCCGGGTCGGCGCTGCGCGCGTCTCCAGCATCAGCCAAAACGGCAAAGCGCTTTATCGCGTTCGCTTCGGACCCCTTGCAAATGTCGACGATGCCGATGCGATGTTGAACAAAGTCATCGGTTTGGGCGAAAACGGCGCCCAGATCGTGGTCGATTGAGGAAAACGGAAATGCGTGGAGTTCTGCTGTTCGCCTTTCTGCTCGCCTTGCCGACGATCGCGGCCGCCGCCGATCAACCTCCGGCGCCCCCGGCAGCCGGCGATCCGCTGGCGACGATCGAGACCAACGCCCAATTCGCGGTTGTCATGGACTATGAGACGGGGGCGGTGCTTTTCTCAAAGCGTGGCGACGAGTTGATGAAGCCCGCCTCGATGGCGAAGCTCATTACCGTCTCAATCCTGTTCGAGAAGCTCAAGCACGGCGAATTGAAGCTCGACGACACGTTTCTGGTCAGCGAGAAGGCTTGGCGTCAATCAATTGCCGATAAGTCCGAAGCGTCGAAAATGTTCGTGCGCGTCGGCTACGCCGTGCGGGTCGAGGATCTGATCCGCGGGATCGTCATCCAATCCGGCAACGACGCTTGCATTGTCGTCGCCGAGCATGTCGCCGGCAGCGAAGAGGCGTTCGCACGCCTCATGAACGCCCAAGCCAAGCGCATGGGCCTGACCCAGTCGACCTTCGCCAATTCGAACGGAATGCCGGACCCGGCGCAGAACGTGACCGCGCACGACTTGGCACTGGTCGCACGTTACATCGTCAAGGAATTTCCGAACTATTATCACTACTTCGGCGAAAAAGAATTCACCTTCAGCAAAATCACGCAGCCGAACCGAAATCTATTGCTCGGCACTTATCCGGGTGCTGACGGATTGAAGACGGGTCACACCGCGGAATCCGGTTTCGGCATGACGGCTTCCGCGACGCAAGACGGGCGTCGGTTGATTGTCGTCGTCAACGGCCTGACTTCGGAAGCCGAGCGCGCAGCGGAAACGAAACGGCTCCTCGACATCGGCTTTCGGGAGTTCAAGACTTATGCGCTGCTGAAGCCCGGCGAGGTCGTCGGCGAAGCGGAAGTTTGGGCCGGCGAGTTTCATACCGTTCCGTTGGCCGTGCGCCAGCCCGTCAACGTCATGCTGCGCCGGGCCTCGCGAGACGGCCTTCGCGTGACCCTGAAGTTCGAAGAACCGGTGATGCCGCCGATTGCGCGCGGCCAGCAATTGGGCTCGCTCACCATCACCGCACCCGGCGCGCCGGCGCTGTCTGTTCCGGTTTACGCGGGCTCGGCGGTGGAGTCGGGCGGGGTCTTCACGCAGATGAAGGTGGGGCTGAAGTCATTGATGTCCGGCAAAGACGAGCCGCAGGCGCGCACCGTGCCCGTTGAGCCGCACGAAACGTCCGGCGCAACCAATCAAGCAAACGCGCCGGCGCCGCCCGACACTTCTCAATGACGGGAAAATTCATCACCTTCGAAGGCGGCGAAGGCACGGGCAAATCGACCCAGGCACGTCTCCTCGCTTCCCATCTCGAACAGTCCGGAATGAATGTCCTTCTAACCCGCGAGCCCGGCGGCGCGCCGGGGGCGGAAGACATTCGCGATCTGCTGGTTAAAGGCGAACCCGATCGCTGGTCGCCAATGGCCGAGGCACTCCTCTTCAACGCCGCGCGCGTCGAACACTGGCGTCAATGCATCGAGCCCGCGTTGAAAAAGGACACGCACGTCGTGTGCGATCGGTTTGCGGACTCGACCATGGCATATCAAGGATACGTCGGCGGGTTGACGCGCGAGTCGATGGCGCAGCTGCATCGGCTTGCACTTGGCGAGGCGCGGCCGGATCTAACTTTGGTTTTCGACATGCCGGCAACCGCAGGACTTGCGCGAGCCGCCGGACGAAAAGACGCCGAAAATCGGTTCGAACGGAAAGGCGCAGATTTTCACGCGCGCCTTCGACAGGCGTTCCTCGACATCGCGCGGCGCGAGCCTCAGCGTTGTGTCGTCATCGATGCGTCCCGCGCGATGGATCAGGTGCACTCCGAAGTGCTGCACGCCGTTCATTCGCGGCTTGGCATCTAGTCGATGGCGGCGCGCCCACGCACACTCGACATCGAGCCGCTGCCTGAAAGCGACCGGATCGGCGAGCTGCCGCATCCGCGCGTCCAATACGAACTCTTCGGCCATGAAAACGCCGCGGCGACGCTCGCTTCCGCCGCGCGCTCGAACCGTTTGGCGCACGCGTGGATCATCGGCGGCCCAAAGGGCGTGGGCAAAGCGACGTTGGCTTGGCGCTTCGCCCGCGCTCTCTTGGTGCACGGTGCTGCAAACTGTCCCGACGACCTCAGCGTTGCGCCCGACCATCCGGTCGTTCGCCGCATCGCAGCGCTGGCGCATCCCGATATCATGTTGATCCGCAGACCTTGGGATCAGGAACGCAAACGCCCGCGAACGGAATTGCCGATCGAGGAAATTCGTCGCTTGAACGGATTGTTTTCCCGCCATGCCTCCGAGGGCGGATACCGCATCGCGATCATCGACGCGGCCGACGACATGAACCGCGCGGCGGAGAACGCTCTGCTCAAGACCCTCGAAGAGCCGCCGCGCGACGCATTGCTGCTGCTCGTGGCACACGTGCCCGGCGCGCTGCTGCCAACGACGCGGTCGCGCAGCCGTATGCTGAACTTGCGTCCGCTCGACGGCTCGACGATGACGCGTGCATTGGCCAAGCTCGCTCCCGATCTTGAGGAAGAGACGCTCTCGATCCTTGCGGGTCTCTCCGAAGGATGCCCGGGACGCGCGCTCGAGCTTGTGGAGTTGGGCGGTCTTGACCTCTACCGCGGCATCACCGGCGTACTGGTGTCGTTACCGCGCCTGAACGGCGAGGTCCTGTTTGGCCTCGCCGATCGCGTCGCGCGCGGCACGGGCGATCGCGGTTTGAGTCTCTTTGTGCAACTGCTGAGCGGCATCCTTCAGCGCGTCGTGCGTGGCGCTTTCGGCGCGCCGCCGGAGGTTCCAGACGAGGCGCAACTCATCGACCGTATGCGAACGCTGGCGCCGCTTGAAGCCTGGGTCGTGCTGTGGGAAAACCTGCAAGCGATGGCGATCCGTGCCGACGCGCTCAATCTCGACAAAAAGCAGCTGGTGCTGAACGCCTTTTTCGAGATGGAGGCGTTGACTCAGCGCCGCGCCTGAGGCCTCGCTCGCACATGTTGATCGACAGTCATTGCCACCTCGACTTTCCGGACTTCGCGCCCGAGCTTGACGATGTTGTCGTGCGAGCGCGCGCCGCGGGGGTGCGAACGATGCTGACGATCGGGACGCGCTTGCGCGCGTTTGACGGCGTCAGGGCGGTCGCCGAGCGATTTCCCGACATATGGTGCACGGTCGGCGTTCATCCGCACGAGGCGGCGGAGGAACCGCTGGACGAGGCGACATCTCTCGTCGACCAGACAATCCATCCCAAAGTCGTCGGCATCGGCGAGGCGGGCCTCGACTATTATTATGAGAACAGCCCGCGCGACGCCCAGATCCGCAATTTCCGCGCCCATATCGAGGCGGCGCGAGCGACCGAGCTACCGCTGATCGTCCATGCGCGCGACGCCGACGACGATCTTTGCGCAATTTTGAGCGAAGAAATGACGCGAGGTCCGTTCACCGGCCTCATCCATTGTTTTTCTTCGGGCCGCAAACTCGCCGAAACCGCACTGCGCCTCGGCTTCTACATATCCATCTCGGGCATCGTCACGTTCAAGAAGGCCGACGAACTTCGCGCCATCGTCGCCGATGTGCCGCTCGATCGGTTGCTGGTTGAGACCGACGCGCCGTACCTGGCGCCGATGCCTCACCGCGGCAAGCGAAACGAGCCGGCGTTCGTCGTTCACACCGCCAATGCCGTCGCGGCGTTGAAGGGCGTCGAACCCGCCCGTCTCGCCGATGCGACCAGCGACAATTTTTTTCGCCTCTTCACCAAGGCAAAGCGCAGCGCATGAGCATCGGCCTCAAGATCACGATCTTGGGCTCAGGCTCGTCGGGCGGCGTGCCGCGCATCGGGGGCAAGGACGGGCGAGGGGAGTGGGGCGCCTGCGATCCGGGCGAACCGAAGAACCGCCGCAGGCGATGTTCGCTTCTGGTCGAACGCGGCGCTACGCAAATCCTCGTCGATTGTTCTCCCGACATGCGAGATCAATTGATCGACGCCCGCGTCAGCCGCCTCGACGCCGTCCTGATTACGCACGATCACGCCGACCAATGCCACGGGCTGGACGACCTGCGCATGGTCGCGCAGAACATGATGCGCCGCGTGCCCGTCTACACCGAGGAACACACGCTCCGTACACTGACGGAACGCTTCGGTTATTGTTTCAACGCGCAGGACGCCCGAGCCTATCCGGCGATTCTGGACGGTCACCTCCTTTCGCGGCCGTACAAGCCGCTGACGATCGAAGGCAAGGGCGGGCCCATCGAGGTCGTCCCGTTCGATCAAGACCACGGCTTGATGACGTCGCTGGGCTTTCGTTTCGGACCGATCGCGTATTCGAGCGACGTTGTCGGCCTGGACGACCAAGCGTTTGCCGCGCTGGCGGGCGTGGAGGTCTGGATCGTCGACGCGCTGCGCTATGCGCCGCATCCGACCCACGCGCATGTCGACTTGACCCTATCTTGGATCGCCAAGGTAAGACCGCGCCGAGCGGTGCTCACCAATCTTCACGTCGATCTGGATTATCAGACACTCAGAAGCAATCTGCCTGACGGCGTAGAGCCCGCCTTTGACGGCATGGAAATCGTCGCCTAGCCCCCAAATTGGGTGGCCATGTGAATACTTAATACTATTGTCCTTGATTGCCGACGCCGGAACGAAACCCACAATGTTGCGTTGCAGCAGCTCAGTGTGGCGGGAGACGCACAAAGCGAGATTTTCGGTTTGCGCGTGTCATTAAACTTTGAGATAAGCCTGTCTTGGGGCTGCGGCCGGCTTTAGGCTGGACGCGGAAAGCAATATCGGGGTGGGGGTGAAAGCGTTCGGGGGCGAGGCTTGATGCCTGGTCTGTCTAACAGGCGCATTGCCCAGTCCGGCCGCCATAATTTCCACACAGGCAAAATGAAGGATCGACGCTGCGCGATCGGCTATCCGGCCGGCGTGCTTAAGGGTGTTTCGGTTAAGGCTTTGCTGGGAAGTGCGGACTAGTTTAAAGGCGAAATCTCGAGCCGCAGCGCGCTTCAGGCACCGGCAAGAAGAGACAAGGATTGGGAAGGCGAAAGTGATCATGCGTAAAACTGTCAGCAGGGGTGGGAGTATGATGATCGCGCGCGTGCCAGCCGCGGCCGCTTTGGCATTCGGCATCGGCATCATGGTTTCTGCTGCTATGGCAGCGCCTGCGGCGCCGCCGGCACACCCGACGACCGCGCCGGCAACAACGCCTGCGCCCGCAACGACAAAACCGGCGACGCCCGCGCCAGCGACGGCAAAACCGGGTACGCCCGCGCCGGCGACAGTGAAACCGGGAACGCCGGCACCAGCGCCTGCCGGCACTGCTGCTCCAACTCCAGGTGCACCTCCGGCCGCAGCCGGCGAGCCGCCGCCGCCGGTGATCGGCCCGGATGGTCTTCCGATCGCGCCCGCGACAGGTGCGCCCGGTACGCCGCCGCCGCCGCCCGTCGTCGCGCCGGAACCTGAGATCAGCATCACGCCCGTCACCATGGTCATGAACGCGACCGTCGTCGTGCAGGTCGTGATCACTTGGTTGTTGGGTGCATCGGTCCTGACGTGGGCCTTGCTGTTTTCGAAGCTGACCTACTTCTCAGGTTTGGGCACCAAGACCGATCGCTTCCTGCAGGCCTTCCGCGGCGCCTCGTCGATCGAGGACGCGGCGAAGGTGGGGCAGAGGACTTATCGCGACAATCCGCTGGCCATCATTTTGCAGGCGGCCGCAGACGAGATCAAACTGTCGGCCTCCGGTAAAATGTCCGGCGATCAGCGCCAGCATCTGCTGTCGCGCATCGCCCAGCGCATGAACATCGCACAAGCCGAACAGCAGGAAGAGCTCGGCACCGGCATGGGCATCTTTGCGACAGTCGGCTCGATCTCGGCCTTCGTCGGCCTCTTCGGCACCGTTTGGGGCATCATGAACAGCTTCATCGGCATTGCGCAGAAGCAGACGACGAACCTCGCGGTCGTGGCGCCGGGCATTGCTGAAGCTCTCTTCGCGACGGGTACGGGTTTGTTTGCGGCCGTTCCGGCGGTGGTGTTCTACAACATCTTCGCCCGCCGCATCGGCTCCTACTCGACGCGCATGGATAACTTCTCCAACGAAGTGTTGGTCCGCCTGTCACGGCAACTCGACGGGGCTTGATAGCCCATGGCGGCACAGGTCGGCGGCGATCTTCCATCGCGGAAGAAGAAGTCCTATTCGGACAACAGCGAAATCAACGTGACGCCGTTCGTGGACGTCATGTTGGTTCTGCTGATCATCTTCATGGTGGCCTCGCCACTCGCGACCGTCGACGTGAAGGTCGAGCTGCCGCCGTCGCGCGCCGTGCCGGCCAAAACCGACAAGCCGATCTACGTTTCGCTCAAGGACAACGGCGAAATTTACATCGGCAACAACAAGGTCAACTACGGCAATTTCAGCGTTCGGCTGAACCAAGCGACGAACAACAACTACGACATGCGCATCTACATCCGGGCCGACAAGAAAGTCGTCTACAAGGAAGTGATGCGTTTGATGAACGTCATCCAAGACACGGGCTACTACCAGATTGCCCTGGTCGCGGAAGACAAGGGTACGCAGTAAGCAGCCGTTTCGGGTACGGGGTTTCGGGTCACTGAGTCGCCATGAACAAGAAGCGCCAAACGACAGCGACCGTCATCACGATCATCGTGTCCGTGATCTTTCACTTGGCCGTGCTCTATTACGTAGCGACGACCTGGGGCATCATTCCGACCGCGGAAAAACTGACGAAGGAAAACGTCCTCATCGCGGTGCCGCCGCCGCCACCGCCGCAAGAGGTCGTTCAGGAAAAGCCGCGCTTCCGGCCGCGTCCTGTTCCGCCGCCGCCGGTTGTAGTCAAAGTGCCGCCGGCACCGCTCAGGGCGCAACCGCCGGCGCCCAGCACCGCCGACGCGACGACGATGATCTCCGACAAGGAAGTCATCGATACGCCGATATCGAAGTCGCCGCCGCGGTATCCTGCCCGGGCGATCGAGGCCGAGAAGGAAGGCAGGGTACTTCTGAGCATCACGATCAATCCGGACGGTAGCGTCGCCGACGCCCGCGTAGTCAGCGCCACGCCGGAAGGTTGGTTCGAACAGGCGGCTATCGATGCCGTGAAGAAGTGGCGCTATCGTGCGACGGGACGCACAATCGGCAACGCGAGGGTCGAAGTCACGTTCAAGCTCGAGTAGAATTCGTGAAGAACAACAGGATTTGAAGATCAATGGCAGCCACAGTCGGCACGGGCGAATCGAGCGGCGGAAGCAAGAAGCGCTTCGGCGACAACGCTGAGATCAACGTCACGCCGTTCGTCGACGTGATGCTGGTGCTGCTCATCATTTTCATGGTGGCCGCACCGCTCGCGACGGTGAACATCAAGCTCGATTTGCCGCCGCCCAGCGCGGATTCGCCGCCGCTGCCAGTGGAACCCGTCTTCGTGAGCTTGCAGGATACCGGCCAGATTTTCATCGGCACCCAGTCGACCGGCGAAGTCGAAGCGACTTGGGTGACGTTCCGCCAGGTGCTGAGCGACAAGACCGGCGGCGACTACAAGCGCAAGATTTTCGTCCGCGCCGACCAAAAAACGAAATACGCCGACGTCATGAAGATGATGGATGAGATCCAAGATTCCGGCTACCACGAGCTCTCCCTCGTCGCCGAAGACGTCGTCGACTAGCAAGCTCCAAGATACCCAGGAAGTAGCAAGGCCGGTCGGATCAACCGGCCTTTTCGTTGCCGGCGCCGAATACTACCTGCGCGATAGACAATTGCCGAAAAATTGAGCGATTCGTCAGATCGTTCCAAATGATGCTATGCTTTTGGTGGATTCTGTTTCGACTTGGAGATTTGGCTCCATGAACGCAGCGCTCAATCGTCCCGCTCTGAACACGACCATCCTCGTTTCGGTGATCTTCCACTTGGCCGTTCTCTACTATCTGGCGATGACCTGGAACATCATTCCGCCCAGGATTGTCGATTGGAGCCCGCCGGCAGTCCGCATCGTCCTTCCCCAGCCGCCACCGCCGATCGTCAAACCGGACGACAAGCCGCCGATCGTCGCCCCGCATCACGTCATAAGAGTTATCGACACACCGGTCCCGCCGGTTCCCTTGCCACCGCAGCATGTCGATCAGGATCAGCCACGCGGACCGCTGACGCTCGACCACACGATTCCCGAGCAGCCAACGTCGTTCGTGAAGCCGCTTTATCCTTCGATTGCGCTTGCCGGCGAAAGGGAAGGTCACGTGCGGCTATCAATTACAATTTTGCCCGACGGGAGCGTAACCGACGTTCAAGTGGTTTCGGCTCAACCGCCAGGCTTGTTCGAGCGATCGGCAATCGACGCCGTCAAACGCTGGCGCTACGCGCCATCCGACACGACGCGCACGCGCGTCTACGTCGACATCGACTATCAACTGACGGGCTAGTGCTTCGCTAGAGAGACCGGGCAGGGAGACCAAAATGATCCGGGCAGCACAAAAGAACGAGATCGACCAAAGACGGAGCGGAAGGCGGCGACGTGATCAACGTGGCGCAGATCGTGGGTGGAATTGGCGCTGCATTTATCATGATAGGGCTTTGGCGTTTCGGGGCGGCAGTCATAGAGCCAAAGAGCCGCGCGTCAGATGTCCGTGCGGGACTCTGGACTTTGGGTATCGGGTTTTCGATTTTGGGGCTTATTACGATTTTCCATATTTAGCTTTTGGTACGCGAAGCACGAGAGTGTCGATCACAACAAGACTTACGTCACAGCAGGCGACGTTCACACAAACACGCTCGAAGGCTTTTTCTCTGTTTTCAAGCGCGGGATGTACCGGGACCTGATTAAGTGACGGTCATTGCGGCGAAGAAAAAGAAGAAGCGCAAGCCACCGCGTACCAAAACCTCGACCGACGAGCAACACGCGCGCTTCGTAAAAGCGGCTCGCGACATAGGCGCGGATGAAACGGGTGCAGAGTTTGAGCGCACATTCCGCAAGTTGGTGCCACCTAAGACGGGGCGGAAGGCAGCGACGTGAGTAACGGGGCGAAGACAACAATTGGCATATCGCTACTGATCGGATTCGTTCTGGTCTTCGTTCTCATCATGACTTCACTAGCGCCGTTCCAAGGTCCTTGAATCGCTATCCGTTGATTGTGGTACGGCAACGCTAACATCGCCTGATAATTGGCGATTGTATACGTGACGCATGCAATACGCGCTCACGGATTCGAGGCTGCATCTCATGCCGCCGCCAGGATGGTTTCTCAGTGAGATGCGGCCGCTATGAGATTGCGCCATGGGCGCAGAGCTTGCCCCTACTGCCGCTGAGCGTGCCGAGCGCCTTGGCGAGACGATTAGGTCCGCTGATTTACTAGAGCTACAAGACGCTGAGTTTGCTCGCCTATTTGGTCGCGCACATACCGGAGGCCTATTGCCTCAACTTCTGACACAAGTGGGTTGGCTGGGTGGTCTATCGTGCACTTGCAGCGGATGTACGTTTCAGCCTTCGTCTCATCCAGGTCGTCTGAAAGCACAATCTGAACCCGCGCCTTCGTCGGCGAAATTGGCTGAATGTCTGTCAGGCGAATTTGAATCGTCATCGGATGTCTCCTGTAAAGTTACTCCTGAGATGATTGATGCCGCTTACGCTGTTCTTCGCGACGGTGGAGTTCTTCGCTACGAAGCCGAAGGAGCAGATCAGGTATTGGTGGCAGAGATGTTGTGGGCAGCGCGGGCTGCCCGATAATCTGATTGAGAAGCCACCACAGCGAGTTGCTGAGTTCGGAGAAATCATTGCGCCGTTTTTCCACATCGGCAACGGACAAGCGCGGCTTCTCTTTGGTGAGCACGAAGAACGGCTCAAGCATCGCCGTTCTATTCTCGACGTTGAGCAAGGTCGCGTGAGCAACCTCATTCCGGCGCTTGCTGAGCTTGCGCGTATAAGCGCCCGGCCTAGCCCGTCTTATTCACCAAAAATAGGGTAGCTTTCGCCATTGTCGGAATTTTGGCGCGCGATCCGCAGGTCCGCGGCTCGCGTCTGTTGTGCCGCGATTTGTTTTTCGAGTTTTTAGCTGGAGGTTTCAACGACGGACCCGGTGCGGCGACGCGGCCGCGTCTGTCAGGGTCCGGCGGCGGCGAAGCGTCCGGCGAGGTGGCGGAAGAGGGCTGCATGCGGACAGGCGGTCGGCAACGAGATGCGAATGCGCGCGGCGCCTTCCATGACGCGCGCGGCGATCTTGATCAGATGCAGCCTGAGTGTCGAGAACTCGGCGCGGAATAGGGGCGAGCGCCTGGTCACGGCTTTGCGCACGGCGTGCATGAGCCAATAGGCGGCGGTGTGCAGGATCAGGCGGAACTGGTTGGCGCGCGGATCGCGGCACGAAGTGCGGTCGGAAGCGAGCTGGGCCTTGTGCAGCTTGATGAAGTTCTCCATCTCGCCGCGGGCGCAGTAGACGGTCTCGTAAAGATGCTTCGCGCCGCCCTTGAGCGAGGTGACGATGTACCGGATATCGAGACCTTTCTTAGTCGCTTCGATGCGTGCCACGAACCGGCGCTCGCGCTTCCAGCTCTTGGCGCCGTAACGAAACTTGGCAAAACCGCGCAGCTTCTCGGCCCCGCTTGCCGCGCGCGCAACGCATAACGCGTCGGCGGCGTCGCGCATCATTCCCGCCAGGACCGTGTTGGTGCCAAAGC
>JANXXU010000047.1 GCA_025350465.1 Alphaproteobacteria bacterium
GCGGCGACCGTGATGTTGTCGCCGCGCTGAAGGGACAGCTTTTGCAACAGTCGATCGCCGACGACAATGCCGTCGGGATTGGAGGTCAAGTCGTTGACAGACCCTGCGACCATGTAGTTTTCGATCGTCGACACACCGGCATATTCGGAAGGCGTGATGCCGTTGACAGCGATTGCCAGGTCCTTGCCCGCGAAACTCACAAGCGCTTGACCGGTCAAGAGCGCCGACGAACGCGCTCCCGGGAGCGTTCGTATCTCCTCCAGTATCTGTTGATAGCCGCGTACGCCACGCGTCTCGATGAGCGGCTTCACATGACTAATCTCGACGACACCGTTCTGGTAGATGCCCTGCGCGGGCTGACGGCGCGGATTGCGGAACTCGTCGCTGATCGTGATATGCGGCGCGTTGTCGACGAGGCGTTTTAGAAAGTCGTTCTCGGACCCCTGCATCATCGAAGAGATCGACAGGAAGAAGGCGACACCGAGTATAATGCCCAAGAGCGAGACGAAACTCTGGCGCTGCCGGGCCAGCAAGTGCTTCACCGCGATGCCGACGAACAGCGTGTTCATGGGATCGCCGCGAGCAGGGGCCTTACCCTTTGACCTTCGCGCAACGTGGCATCCGGATTGGCAACCACAGTGTCCGTCGGCGCGATGCCTTGCGTGATTTCGATGCGATCGGCACTCTTTGCGCCGACAGTGACCCTGTGCGCGGAAATATGTCCGTCACGGACGAGCCAAACCTTGTTGTCACGGACCGCGCTCGCCGGAAGAAGCAGCGCGTCCTTGTTCTCGCGCAGGACAATATTCGTTTCTGCCGTCATGCCGATCATCAGCGGTGTGGCGGCGGCAAGAGAAATGCGCACTCGATAGCTGCGGGCGATCGCGTCGCCTTTGGGCGTGATTGTCGCAACCCGGCCGCGGAAGACTTGACCGGGGAAGGCGTCGGCGCGAATTAAGACCTCTTGTCCCGATTGGACGCGCGAGATGTCTTCTTCGTCAACCTCGGCGGCGACGCGCAGCAAAGATCGGCACGAAAGCCAGTAAACCGGTTGGTTTGCGGCAATGAGTTGGCCGATCTCGCCGTCGCGGCGAATCACTCGCCCGTCGGTCGGCGCGACGAGTTTCATGAATCCGGCTTGCGCGCTCGCGCGCAAAGTGGCGGCACGTGCTGCGTCCCAATCGGCGCGGGCGCGCTCGACGACGGCACGGGCGATCGTGCCCGATTTTGAGAGCCGAGCGTTGCGTTCGTAGTCGGTCTTGGCCCATCGCTCCTGGGCCGCGAGCTGACGCATCGTTTCTTGCAGATCGTCGTCTTCAAGGCGGCCGAGCAATTGCCCCTTGCGAACCTCTTCGCCCTCATCGACGAGCAATTCGGCAAGGCGGGCCGCGCTGCGTGCGGCGATCGGCATCATGACGCTCGGCTCAACCGTTCCCGTCGCGTAGACGGCCTCAACCGCAGGTCCGAGCGTCGGCCTGACGACAGCCAGAGCAATGGGTGAGAATTGCCAGAGCGCGGCGGCAATGCACCCGAGCGCAAGCGCGACCACAGCAAGGAGAAGGTTGCGCCGCTTCAGGGAGTTAAGCATGAGTCTCTTCCGGGAAAATTCGCTGCTGGAGAATGCCCGGTGGGTGCACTCCTTTCCCTGATCAGGATCAAGTTGCGGCCGACCGAAGGCCAGCGCCTCAAACGACAAGGCGCAGGGCTTGACCTACGCAAGGTCTGCGGGCGCCGGCTTGTTAATTTGCCGTCGTTGGTCGGCGCACCCGGACTCAAGCAATATTGCGATGAAGCTCGACCATCTCGGGCAAGCGCGTCTTCTGGCGGTCGTCAGTGCGAAGGAGAAGAGCGGTCCGAACGACGGTCGCCAGGGGACGCTGTGTCGTCTTCAAACACCTCGGTCATCAGCTCGCCACATCTGACCCACTCTTCGTTGTAGGCGCGTGCCGTGTCCGCGAACCAGTTCTGCTGTGCCGCGAGAAAATCCGGAAGGGTCCGACAAGCGCCGAATTGCTCGGCAGCCTTCATATTGCCTTCGATGCGCCGGGCCATGAACTTGGCACCCTCTTGTTGGAAGGTGCGCATGCTTTTCGCGAACGCAGAGGTACCTTTTTCCATCGCTTCCGCCACAGCGCCATTCACGGCCGAAGCGAACGCATTGGCGGCCGGCGCGGCTGCGCCAGTTGTCGATTGATTGGGCTTGTGTAACGTCATGGTTTCATCTCCCGTTCTTGGCTCACCTTTTTAGGAATGAAGATTAAGTGTTCACGGGCGCGCCCGCCTTGCGGTAAATCAAATTCGCACGCTGGATATTTTTTGCTGACACCTCTCAGAGATTGATCAAGGTCAACTCTCATTTGGCGCAATAAGTTTATCGATTGCGTTGTCTCCCATGATCGAGGAGGACTACCTTGCGCGACCGTTCAATCTTTGCGGATCGCGAAGAGGCGGGGCGGCGGCTTATACCGCCCCTCTCCTCCTTTCGCGGCAGCGGCGCGGTCGTTTTCGCATTGCCGCGCGGCGGCGTCCCGGTTGCGATCGAGATCGCCAGGTCGTTATCGCTGCCGCTCGATCTTCTCTACGTGCGCAAGATTGCTGCACCGCTTGAGCCAGAGCTTGCGCTCGGCGCCGTCGTTGACGGTGCCGATCCCGATATCGTGTTAAACGACAAGCTGATCCAGCGATTGGGCGTTTCCAAAGTTGTCTTAGCGGCGATCGGCGAGCGTGAACTGCAAGAGATCAAACGGCGCAAAGAGAGTTACGGCAAAGCCCTTGCCGCGTCGCTGACGCCGACCGGTCGTCCCGCCATCATCGTCGATGACGGGTTGGCTACGGGTGCAACTGTTCGCGCTGCGGTGCAAGCACTGCGGCGGCGGGGTGCCACGCGCGTCATCGTCGCTGTGCCAGTGGCGCCGCCAGATGCAGCCGCGGCGCTCGAATCGGCCGGCGCAGAGGTCATTTGCCCTCATATCACGGACCGTTTCTTCGGCGTGGGAACGTACTATCGCGATTTCAGCCAGCTCTCCGATGAGAGTGTAATAGCCCAACTGTCGGCGTTTCGGCGCGAGACAGAGACCGTCGCCTTGTGAATGAAATCGGCGCTGACGACAAATTCGTCGCGCGACGCAGGAGGATCTAATGCAATTACCGATTCAGGTCGTGCTGAAGGACGTGCTCCAGCCTGCTGCCGTGCAGGAAGAAGTAATAAGGGCTGCCGACGCGATGGAACGTTTTCATGACCGCATTACGTCTTGCCGCGTCGCCGTGACCAATCCGGACGCGCGCCATCGGAGCGGCGGACTCTTCGATGTGCATATTTCGCTGCGTGTGCCCGGCCACGGAGACATCGAAGTGAGCCGGCGCGCCGCCGACAGGGCCGAGCGCGAGCATCTGAATGTGGCGTTGCGCAAGGCCTTTGCGCAGGCGCGCCGCCAGCTGCAGGACATAGCCCGTGAAAAGCGAGGTGACGTCAAGACACGCGCGCAGCAGCCGAGTGGTTGACGCACCTTTTCCTTCTACGCGCGCTTCGCGACGCAGCGTATCGAGCCAGCGGCGATTCGAAGACGCGTTATGGACAGTTGATCGAGTCGATGAGTTGTCGCTAAGGCACGACGCCATATCCGGCGTAGACCACATCGATGTTTGGTTCGAGCGCCTTGGCGGCCGCGATGTCCGTGGCACCGCCATTTGCATCACCCTTGCGTATCCTTGCCAGACCTCGGACGTACAGGCACGAAGCTGATTTGGAATTGAGTCCCAGTGCGGCATTGTCGTCGGCAATCGACAAGTCGTATTGGCCAAGGCGGAAGTAAACCAAAGCGCGACTGTCGAGGGTATCGCGGTAATTGGGGCGCAGGCGAAGCGACGCGGTGCAATCCGAAATCGCTGCCGTCAAATCGGTGCCCGCGATCGCCCTTGTCCAACACCGCGCGTTCAGCGCGCCGGCTTCATCAGGTCTAATGCGGATTGCGAGGTCCAGGTCCTTGATCGCCTGGTCGTATTCTGAAATGCGTCGATATGCCAGAGCGCGGTTGATAAGGGCGTCGGGATCGTCGGGTTTGAGACGCAAGTAGAAGGCATAGTCGTCGATCGCTCTTTCATACTCGCCCATAGCTTTGTGGACCTGCCCGCGGTTGAAAAGGGCCGGCGCAAAAGTCGGGCGCAGGCGAATTGCCTCTTCATAGTCGGCTAGCGCGCGGCTGTACTCGCGCTTGGAGAAATAAGCGCTTCCTCGATTGTTGAAGGCCTCGACATAGCCGGGCTTCAAGCGAATGGCACTACCGAAGGCCTCGATCGCTCGATCGAGCTGACCCTGAGTGAGGAGAACGTAGCCGCGCGTGTTGATCTCTTCGGGAGAGGCGCCTAACCCTTGGCTTGCCGGATCGGCAATGGACGCCGGATCGTTGCATAGGACGTCCTTGCCGCCGTTTGGGTTGCAAGTCTCAACCAATCCGGCGCGCAGCGGCGTGCGCGTGTTGCTTGCCGCGTGATCGGCGTCCACATCGCTCTTGAACGTTGGGGGCAGCTCCTGATCGCTTGCGCGCGCAAACGAAGCAACCACGAGCCCGACGATCGCGATAGCGACTCTCAACATGGAAAGATTCGAGTACATCGCATCTGCCGCCAATTCGCCGCAGTTGGCATGATGCGCGCTTCACCTGCGCGATCACTTGATGTGCCTCAAGCGGGAGGAACGCCCGTCTAATTTGAGCCATGTCAAACCAGACCCGGATCACGCGTCGTATATAGGTCAAATCCAACCCGAAGGAGGATCTGGATATGGCCGAAACTGCAACCAAATTGCCCATCAAGACCGCCGAAAAGAGAGCCGACGATAGACCAGGCGAGGTTCAATCGTGGCGTCCCTTTGAAAGCCTGCGACGCGAAGTCGATCGGTTGTTCGAGGATTTCGATCACGACTTTTGGCGTTCGCGCACGCGGCGTTCCGTCTTCGACGTCGAGCCGTTCTGGCGGCGCGAGTTGACGTGGGGCTCAGCCCCCGCGGTGGACATCGTCGAGAAGGACATCGCTTACGAAATCACCGCCGACCTGCCCGGATTCGACGAGAAAAACGTCGAGGTAGCACTTGCCGACGGCGGCCTCACGATCAAGGGCGATAAGCGCGAAGAACGGGAAGAGAAGAAGAAGGGTTACTTTCTCCAAGAGCGCCGCGCCGGATCCTTTGAACGTCACTTCCGGATCCCAGAGGGCGTCGACGCCGACAGAATCGAAGCGACCTTCAAGAAGGGGGTGCTGACGGTGAACCTCCCAAAGAAGCCCGAGGCGCACAAGCCGGCGAAGAAGATCGAGATCAAAGCTGCGTAATAAAGCGGCATTGCGGGCGAGATCCGTCAACGCTTGTCGCCCGCCAACAGACGTTCGATATCGTGAATGGGATGCTTGGTGAGGTCTTTATTGACCTCACCGATAATCTTGCCTTTGAGAGATTCGCAGAAGGATTGACGCAGCTCGGCGAGCGTCCTGGGCGGCGCCACAACGACGAGGGCGGAAATATCGCCGGCGGCATCGCGCGCGCCGAGCATCGCCGCGACATGTTGCGCGAAGCGATGTTCGGCGATGTCGTGCCAATCGGTCTGCTCGATCCCGCCGTGCCTACCGGTCGAGTACTCGGTCGTGCTGCCGGGCCGATCGCTGCCGATCTGCGATGTCGCGGGGTTGGGTGCATCCCTGAAAACATCGACCTTCCGGAGATTCGGAAAAGTCGCGTCGCCCTCGTTGCGTAGCACCAGGGCTTTACGGCCGTCTCCGACCAGGACCCACGCGTTGTGCGGTAACGATATTTTTGTCATTTCGAACGTCCCCGATGTTTGTGTTCAAAATAGAAGGATCAGCCCGTGCCCATTTGATCCTGATCAACCTAAATCGCGATTCCGCATACGGCCGATGAGAACTTGATTTGGCGCAATGGCGCCGCCCCGGCGAGGCCCTAGAAGCTTTCGACGGCAAAGTCGCGCAGGACAATACCATCGCAAATCCTAGGGTGCATTTCGATGATGAAGACAATTCTCGTGGCTGCGGCAGGCACGCCCCAAACGAGGACGGCACTGGACACGGGAGTCGCATTGGCTCGAATATTCGATGCTCACATCGAGTGTTTGCGGATACATCCCGATCCGGCGCAAATGTTGGCGCAGGCTGCAGGTGCCGACATGGGCAGCGGCATGGCCATCGCGGACATGTGGCAGGCCCTACAGGACGATGACGTTCGGCGCACAAGAGCGATACGCGAGGCGTTCGACGAGGTTTGCGCTCGCGATAAGATCACCTTGACCGAGCGTCCGGCGCCCATTCGCGGCATGTCGGCTTCTTGGCGCGAACAGACCGGCGACGAAATCGAGCAACTCGTCGCCCGTGCACGTTTCAACGATCTTGTCGTGATCGAGCACCCTTCGGGTGGTGGCGGGCTTCCACCCCTCTCGGCGGGTGCGGTGCTCATCGGCGCCGGTCGGCCGATCTTGGTCGCTCCACCCAAGAGCCCAAGCAGTCTGACGCGCGTGGTCGCCATCGCTTGGAAGGACTCCGCCGAGGCAGCGAAGGCGATCGCCGTGGCGATGCCGATTCTTGCAAAGGCGGAAAAGATCGTCGTGCTCGGCGTGAACGAAGTGTCCGCCGAGCTGCCTCGCTTCAGGCGTTCGCTCGACAACGCTGTGAACTACCTGGCTTGGCAGGGATTGCCGGCCGACAGCCGCGTCATCGAGCTGCGTGACAAGCCACCCTCCGATGCGCTGCTGGCGGCGGCCCAAGAAGCGAATGCCGATCTGCTCGTGATGGGCGGATACGGCCACAGCCGCCTGCGGGAATTGATCTTCGGCGGCTTTACCCGGCACGTCCTGAACGGCGCGGCGCTACCGGTGCTGTTGTTTCACTGAACTCGCGCAGTCTCGGTCTTCTTACCGCGCCCCGACTACGGCCGTCGCCGGCCACGAGGATCGTCTTCACGGCCGCACTCGGCCTTCATCGCCGGATATCCGCGCCACCCAGTGATCGCCTTGTTTGACGTATTTTTTCTTGACGGCCGCCCAAACGGAAAACTGCAACCGCCGCTTAAGGGTCACGCACTTGACGAGTATCAAACTTGAGAACTGCAGCGAGTGCCAAGAAGAAACAGCAGGAAGGAGCATGCATTATGAAAACCGATAGCGAACTCAAACGTGACGTAGA
>JANXXU010000011.1 GCA_025350465.1 Alphaproteobacteria bacterium
GATTCCCAACACAATCTGAAGCGCAGTTTGTGCGAAAATCTCGAAGTCGGATCCGTTGCCCTCTGAGAGGGCCAAGGCGACGATTGCAGGGTCTGTCATGGACAGCCTCAGCCTGGTTCTGGTTTCAAGTGAAGGGGTAGGGGCGTTTGCATCACCATCACGGCATGCCGTGATGAATACGACGCAGAACTTCCGCATTCCACAGGTTATCGCCCTTCTGAGAGCGCTCTAAATCGCGTTCGGAATCCCACACGCACGATGCCCTGTCGGGTACTCAAAGCCGCCAGTAAGCCCTCACAACCAGCCCCGACGGTTCTGTGTATCAGAGTGTATCACTAAATTGTCTTCGGCGATCAGATCGGCGATATACGCATAAAGTATTGATATATAAAGGAAATCTGGTGCCGCCTAGGTGACTCGAACACCTGACCCTCGCATTACGAATGCGATGCTCTACCGGCTGAGCTAAGGCGGCTTTTTGGGCTCGAAAGCGGCCGGGACCATACGGAGTTCGCGCCTTTGGCGCAACCCTGGCCGGTCCCGGCCTCCCAATCTTAATGCGCTTGGAGGAAACTGCGTACGGCTTCGGCGCTGCGTTCCGGCACTTCCTCCATCGGCAGATGGCCGACGTTGTTGTAAACGATGAACTGCGAGCCCTTGATCGCGTCGCGATAGGCTTCGCCCGCGTCGATCGGGACGAGCGTGTCTTTGTCGCCCCACAGGATCAGCGTCGGCGTCGTGATCTTGGACACGTTCTCTTGGATGTATGTGTCGAGCGGCGTTTGAAAGCGCTTGAGTGTCGCGGCGCGATTGCCCTCGCGCCGGTTCAGTTCCCAATAGCGGTCGACCATCTCCGGCGTGACGAGCGTGTCGTCGAAGATCGCCTTTTTCAGCCCTTCTTCGAAGAGATTGCGCGGTGTCACGTAAAGCAAGAGATTCTGCACGATCGGAATACGCGCCAAGCGAAAACCGATGCCGGGATCGTTCGGTGCTTTCGGTGGTATGCCGCCGGCGTCGATCAAGATCAATTTGGTCAAGCGCTCCGGGTGCGTCAGTGCGAAGCGCGCGGCAACGCCGCCGCCCATCGAATTGCCGCCGAGCGCGAATTTCGGCACGCCCAGTTGCGTCGTGAATTGATCGACGAAGGTCGCCATGCCGGCTTGGCTGTAATCATCGCCGGGCACTGCGCCGGTCAGACCATGGCTCGGCAAGTCGACGGTGATGACACGAAATTCGTTGCCAAGAATTTTGACCCATGGCTCCCAGGTATGGAGCGACGCGTTCGAGCCATGCAGCAACACGAGGGCTGGACCGGTCGCGACGCCTTGATCGCGATAATGCACATGGGCGCCGGTTGCCGTCAGCGTCATGAATTTCGACGGCGGCTGTCCGTATTTTGCAACCAGCACGCTGTCGGGGATATCGGCGTCCTTGAACACGAAGACGGCGCCGACGGCCGCCGCCACGAGCAACACGAGCAGGATGAACAACCCGCGCAAAAACTTCACCATGACCCCATTCTCCGTTGTCGACGGTCTTCGCCGTCCAGTGCAAATTCGTCAGCGTCCGGGCCCGGATCGTCGGGCGCGCGCGGCGCGAAGATAATCGGCTCGTCCTCGCCGCGCGGCCTCGCCGCCGACGCCGAAGTAGGCGGCGCACGACGTGGCACGACAGCACGCGAAGGCTCTTCTGCCTTGACCGCATCGCGATAAAGCGTCGTGTCGACGGGCTCGCGCGCCGCCGCGTCGTCGACTTGCGCCATCGCCTCGACCTGCGCGCGCGGTCCGCTCTGCCAGGAAAGCGCATCGAACGCGTGACAATGCGGACAGGTCGCCGACCATTCATGCGTCGCGCGGGCGCAGGCCGAGCACACCCATTGCGCATCGCGCGGCGCCCGCATCGCCCGGTTCGCCCATTCGCGCGCGATCAGACCGTCGCCGCCGAACCCGCGCTCGATGTCCGCCATCAGCAAGCAAACGCGGGCCACGGGAAAACGATCGGCGAGCGGTTTCAGCGCGTCGCGGGCGTCTTCGAGCCGTCCGGCCGCGATGGCCACCGCGGCACTGAGGAAGCGGCTTTCCGCATGCTCCGGATTCATGCCGGCCAGCGCCGACAGACGGCGCGCGCGCGCTTGCGCGGTTTCTTCAGGCTTCAACGCGGCGTAAGCGCGCGCGAGATCGGGATGAGGCTCTTGCGCCCATGCCGTTTCGATCAAGCTCGCCGCTTTCCACTGCCGGCCTTGCGCCGATAGATGCTTCGCCGCGATCAGCCCGGCGGGGGCGAAGCCCGGCGAGAACCCCAGCGCCTCTTGTGCACGTGTCAGAGCCGTCGCGTTGTCGCCGCGTTGGTCTGCGTCTCTCGCCGCCGCAGTCGCAAGCACGGCGCGCCGCCGCTTCGTGATGCTTGAATCGATGAGCTTCGCGCGCGCCGCCGCATCGAGAGCCGCGGTTGCCAAATCCCACGCCCGCTTGCCCGACTGCAGGTCGAACAGCGCGTTGATCGCCCACGGCGTCTTGGGCCGCAGGCCCAGCGCGCGCTCCGCGATCGATATCGCCTGCTCGTTGTCGCCGCGTCGTGTCGCGGCAACAAAGAGTCCGCGTAAGCCAAGGAATTCCATCTCCTTCGACTGCAGCATTTGCGTATAGAAGCGCTGCGCCTGTTCGTCGTCGCCGTCGAGCGCGGCACTTTGCGCCGCCAGCAGCAGCGCCAGCGGCGGCTCGCCGACGAGCGCCAGCGCCTTTTTCGTTTGCCTGCGCGCATCCTCGCCGTCGCCGGCCGCGACAGCGACAAGCCCGCGCGTCAGCGCCAGAAACCCTTTGCGCCGCCGCCGTGTCGCGCTCCAGCGTGTGAACTCGCCGGGCATCGCCACGAACATCGAGATGAAACGATAGGCCAAGACCGTGACGATGCTCGCCGCAATGATGAGGGCGGCTGCGACCGGCAGGCTGATGTGGATCTCTTGCCCCGGCAGAGCGATCGTGACGCCACCCGGCAGGTCGGCGAGCCACGCGGCACCGGCCGCGATCGCGGCGATCAAAAGGAAAAGCCAGAGTGCGCGCAGCATGATCGGCCTAAGGCACAGGCAGTTGCGGCACGGGCGCCGACGACGGCGGCGGCTCGGCAAGCGCAGCTATGGCGTGCGTGTTGAGTTGCGCCAAGGCCTTCTCGAGTTTGACCCGTGCGTCGGCTTGGGCAAACCAGGGATCGATTGCTGTTCGGGCCGCACCAGAAATCGGTTGCAGCTCTTGCACCGCCGCTGGCAGGTCGCCCGCCTTGAGCCTGAGTTCGGCGCGCGCGATGCGGCTTTCCGTATTGTCGCCTTGCGTTTCGCCGACAGCGCGAACGGTGACAAGCGCCATCAAATTGGCCCAGAGTCTCGCCCACCAATTTTCGCCGCTCGCCGAGCGCTCGGCGTCGATTGCCGCGTTCGCCGCGTCGTCGAACGTTGCGGTGAGCACGCCCACTGTCGGCAAGCCGCTCGCCGCGTATTTGTTGAGGTCCGCGAGTGTCGGGTCGTCGCTAGCCAAAGCCGCAACTGCGGCATACTCCGTCGTGAATGCGCCGGATCCCTGCGTCGCGCGCATCAAGTTCGCGGTTGCAGCCGAGAGCGCGGCACGGCGCGCCATCGTCATCAAGTCTGATTGCTCCATATGCGCGAGGCGTTCGTCAAGCTTGTCAAAACTCGCTTTTAGACTCGTGAGAGCCGTGACTTGATCGCCCTGCGCCTGCACCTTCGTCGAGACTGCGTCGAGCTTAGTGGTTAGCCCGGCGACGGCATCCTTCTGGCCCTCCAGCACCGCCAGTCGCGCGTTCATCTGGTCGATCAGCTTCGCGGTCTCGGCGATGCGTTGTGAGGAATCCGAGGTCGCTGCCGCCACGATATCGGTCGGCGATGCGCCCGGATGCCCGTTTGCCGTAGCGGGGAGCGGCGTCCCGCCGAGTGCGGCTTCCGCCGCCTTCACGCGCGCTTCGAGTTGCGTCACCCGCGTCTTGAGCGCTGCGATTTGCGGTTCGTTGGCCGACGTGACGGCAGAGAACCGGGTCTCTAATGCCCCAAGACGTTCTGCCAATTCGTTGCTGGCCTGCGAGGAGCTGTCGGGTTCGGGCCAAAACCGAGCGATCAGGGCTCCCGAAACGGCGGCGACGAACAGCATCAGCAAAATGCCGAGCGCGTCGCGCCAATCCTCGAACATGCCGTGGCGCATCGACCGGCCGGACTTGGCTTGGGCCTGATCGGCCGCGTCGCTCATTGCGCCTTCCCTGGTCGTTGTGGCTCTGCTTGGGCCGCCCGGAAGCTAATCGCCCGGAACCCAAGCCACAAGCGCCGCGGGCGCGCCCTCAAATTGGGCCGATCAGCGCCAACATCGCCTCCGCGCTTGGGTTTTTCGCGATTTTAACGGCCGCGAATCCGAGCGGCGCGAGACCGGCCGCAACCGCTTGGCTGAGGCAAATTGCCGTCACGCGCCGGCAAGGCGCTTGAAGCCCCTCATCTTCGGCGATTTCCGCAAAGAGGCCAGCCGTGCGCGGTGAGAAGAATGTCGCCGCGTCGATCAGCCCGGCTGAAAGCTCGGCAACCAGCGCGCCTGACAGATTGTTGACGGCGCGCGCCTCGTAGATCGTCTCGCGCCGAACGCTGTAGCCGTACGCATCCAGGGCGGCTGCCAGATCACCCGCCACAACGCTGCCCGTCGGATGCAACAGAGCCCCGTCGGTGGCGCGCACCTTCCCCCGCACGAACGCCGCGAGCGCGTCAACGCCTTCGCCCGGACTCTCGCTTACGTTGACGAAGCCAGCGTCCCGTGCGGCGGCGGCAGTTGCAGCGCCGACGGCGATCACGGCGACGTCGCGCGCGGGGGCACGCAATGCGGCGGCGCGCGCCCCGTTCGCGCTGGTCAGCAGAATGGCCTGCACGCCAATGAGATCCAGTGGCGGACCTGAGAGATAAGCAATTTCAAGCAACGGCTCGATCACGGCTTCATGGCCGAGCGTTGTCAGCGCCCGCGCGAACGGTTCTGCATCTTGGCGGGGCCGTGTGATCAAAATTCGCATCGTCAAACAGCGAAGAACGAGCGCCCGGCGCGGCGCAGCAACTCTTGAGCCGCATCACGACCGATCGCTTCGGCGTCGGTTCGTGAATTTACGCTGGCATCGCGCGCGACATCGAAGCGCTGGCGCCCGTCGAGCGAGAGGGCGGCCCCCCTGAAACGCAATGCTGAGCCGTGCCATGCGGCAAGGCCCGCGAGCGGCGTTTTGCAGCTGCCGTCGAGTTCCTGCAGGAATGCGCGCTCGAGCGACGCTGCGGTGCCGGTGGCCTTGTGATCGATCGCGGCAACACGATCGCGCACGCGCGCGTCGCCCGCCCGCACTTCGATCGCGATCACGCCTTGCGCGACGCTGGGCAACATCTCCTCGGGCGAAAAGATGTGCCGTGCGTGCGCCTCTGCGCCCAGCCGTTTCAGACCGGCGAGGGCAAGCACCGTTGCGTCGGCCTGCCCCTCGGCGAGCTTGCGCAAGCGCGTATCCACGTTGCCGCGGAAATTGATGATGACGAGATCGCGCCGTTGGTTGAGCAGAATCGCTTGGCGCCGCACCGAGCTTGTGCCCACGACGGCGCCATGCGGGAGTTCGCTCAGCGATGCTGCCTTGGGCGAAACGAGCGCATCGCGTGGATCCGCGCGTTCAAGGTGACACACGATCGCCAGCTCGTTCGGCAGAAACGAGGGCATGTCCTTGAGCGAATGGACCGCGCAGTCGATCCGCCCGGTCAACAACGCCTCCTCGATTTCCTTGGCAAAGAGCCCTTTGCCGCCGATATCGGCAAGCGAGCGGTCCTGAATTGTATCGCCCGTCGTCTTGATCGGGACGATCTCGACGCGCCCCTCCGCTTCATGCAGATGCCAGCCTTCGGCGCTCGCCAGAGCCGTGATGAATTCGTCCGTTTGTTTGAGCGCCAGCGCCGAGCCGCGGGTACCGATGCGAAGGCGCGTTTGCACGAGCGGAAGACCTGATGCTAGGGGTGAAAAGCGGCGCAACCTAACGTTCTTCGCCGCCCTGCGCCACATCGAGAGCTACACTGCCTGAATGACCAAAGTGCTGACCGTATTGGGCATCGAGACGAGCTGTGACGAGACGGCGGCGGCGGTGGTGCGCGGGCGTCCGCCCGGTCCCGGAGACATCGTCTCCAATATCGTGGCCAGCCAGATCGCCGAGCATCGCCCTTATGGCGGCGTGGTGCCGGAGATTGCGGCGCGCGCCCATGTTGAGATTCTAGACGTTATCGTTGCACAGGCGTTGGAAGAGGCGCGCATCGCGCTCGCTGGCGTCGACGCGATCGCCGTTACCGCTGGGCCCGGCTTGATCGGCGGCGTGGCGGTCGGGCTTTCGCTCGCCAAGGGGTTGGCCCTGGCGAGTGGCAAGCCTCTCATCGCGCTCAATCATCTGGAAGGCCACGCTCTGACCGCGCGCCTGACGCATGGCGTCGCCTTTCCGTTCTTGTTGTTGCTGGTCTCGGGCGGCCATTGCCAGTTGTTGATCGCCGAGGGTGTCGGCCGGTTCACCCGTTTGGGCACCACCATCGATGACGCCGCTGGCGAGGCCTTTGACAAAACCGCGAAGCTTTTGGGTCTGGGTTTTCCAGGCGGTCCGGCTGTCGAATGCGCCGCAGCTCGGGGCAATCCGCGACGACACCGCTTTCCCCGGCCGCTGGCGGGCTCCGAAGGTTTTGATTTTTCGTTTTCCGGGTTGAAGACGGCAGTACGCCGCGCCGCGGAGACGTCGGGCGATCTGACTGCTGGCGTCGTCGCCGATCTGGCTGCGGGATTTCAAGCGGCGGCAATCGACGTGCTCGTTGGGCGTTCGTCGAAAGCGATGCAATTCTTCGCTGAGAAGTACCCGGCGCCGCACTTCTTGGTTGTCGCCGGTGGCGTGGCTGCGAACAAAGCGCTCAATATTTCTCTCGCAAACGCAGCAAATATCGCAGGTTTCGAGATGTTTGTTCCGTCACCGCAACTCTGCACGGACAATGCAGCAATGATCGCGTGGGCAGGGTTGGAGTATTTTTCGCTTGGTCGGACCGATTGTCTCGATATCGCTCCCCGAGCCCGATGGCCACTCGACGCTTCACGCCGCGATGTTGCAGGTGCGAAAGCCTAGGCTAGATCGCCTGAACCTCTTGATTACAAAAACGAAACGGGCGGCTGAGGGTTTCTCGCCGCCCGCTTGTTCACGCCGTTCATATTAGATGAGGCCGGCGCTGTGGACCAGCAACAGAACGCCGTAGAGGCCAAGAACCAAGGCCGCGATCGTGGTGGAAACCTGGGTAACCGTGTTGCCAATGTTTGTCATGAGAGTCTCTCCTTCAATTTCGTCGGCGCCGGCTCTTGCCTCGCCATGACCCTCATATAAAACAGGCCTGAAACAAATTCAATGAACAAAATCATTTTTATTCACTCATCGCACAATGTGCGACGTCCTGCCGCAGGTAGAGCTTCCGGCAGGGGCTTTAGATCGAGACCAGGGTCTCGGATTTCTGGGTTTCTTGGTCTTTACGCGGGCGCTCGATTCCGGCGCCGCCGTCGTCGAGACCGTTCAGCAGCAAGTGGACGACGCCGTCCAATTCCCGCTCGAGCTTGTCGTAGGTGAGCTTCGACCAGAGTTGCGGATAGACGAATTTCATTGTCGCCGATTGGATCATTTCGGCCGTGAACACCACGTCCTCCACGACGAATTCGCCGCTCGAATTTCCCGCCGCCAAAATCTCTGTCAGCAACGCGCGCTGAAGCGCCATCTGGCGGTTCGCATATTGCGGCCGTTCCGCCGAAATCACGCGTGCCATCTCATAAATTTGCTTGTCGAACTCGAGCTGATTGTAGGTGATGTGCATGTGGGAGAAGAGGAAATCGCGAAGCTTTTGGCGGGCTGTTTTGCCCGCCAGCTTGACCACCTCTCGAAGCTTGGCGAGGGTAACTTCTCCGGCTGCCTGCGAGATGGCTTCCGCGATGTCGAGCTTTCCCGGGAAGTACCGGTAGAGGTTGCCCGGCGACATGCTACAATCCGCAGCAATCTCCGCCATCGTCGTCTTCGCGTAACCGTAATGCAGGAACCGTTTTCTCGCCGCTTCTAGGATGTTTCCTCGGATAGTGTTTTTGCACAACATTTGTGCGTACATATGACACCATCTGAGTAAATATTCAACAAAACATTCACAGCCATCGCGGGACCGTGAAGCCGCTGTGTCGAATCTCAAGGGGATAAACCATGTCGGCGTCGCCGGAGCCGGCGCCTGGGGCACGGCTTTGGCTTTGGCTACCAGCCGCGCCGGCCGGCGGACGACACTCTGGGCGAGAGAGCAAGCCGTCGTCGACATGGTTAATAAAAGTCGCGAAAACAAGGCGTTTCTCGCTGGCGTTCCGCTAGCCGACGGAATCGTCGCGAGCTCCTCGCTTGCCGATCTCGCCGTCTGCGATCTCGTCCTTCTCGCCTCGCCGGCCCAACATCTAAGAGCCGCCGCGAAGGGTCTGGCAGAGCATCTTTCGCCCCACACCCCGGTCCTTATCTGCGCCAAAGGCATTGAACGCGAAACGGGCAAGCTGATGACAGAAGTGGCGACGGAAGCGGCACCCAGCCTCGACTTCGGCATGCTGTCGGGCCCGAGTTTTGCGATCGAAGTCGCGCGCGGGCTGCCCGTCGCCGTCACTCTCGCGTTCAAGGATGCCGAGCGCGCCGTGCGGCTCGCTTACGCGTTGAGTGGGCCATCGTTGCGCCCTTATGTGTCGACCGATGTCGTCGGCGTCGCCGTCGGCGGTGCGGTGAAGAACGTGCTCGCCATTGCTTGCGGTATCATCGAAGGACGTAGCTTGGGCGAAAGTGCGCGTGCCGCGCTGACCGCACGCGGATTTGCCGAAATGGTCCGCTTCGGCACGGCGCTGGGCGCAAGACCTGAAACGCTTTCGGGCCTGAGCGGTTTGGGAGATTTGATTTTGACGGCGTCGAGCCACCAGTCGCGCAACTTCTCGCTCGGCGTTCAACTGGCACATGGCGGTCGTCGCGAGGCTGACGCCCCTCTTGCCGAAGGTGCCGATACCGCAGACGCTTTGCTCGTCCGCGCACGCGCCGTCAAAGTCGAGATGCCGATCGCCGAAGCGGTTGCGGCCATCTTGCGCGGCACCATCGACGTCGACACTGCGATCCGAAGCCTTCTGGCGCGGCCGCTCAAATCGGAGGTCTAAAGGGAGACGATATGGCGTATTGGCTGATGAAGACCGAGGCCGAGACCTTCGGTTGGAAGGATCAAGTTCAGCGCGGCAAGAAAGGCGAGCCTTGGACAGGCGTGCGTAACTTTCAAGCGCGCGCCAATTTGAAAGAAATGAAAAAGGGCGACCTCGCGTTTTTCTATCACACCGGCGACGAGAAGGCCGTCGTCGGTATCGTCAAGGTGATCAAAGAACACTATCCCGATCCCACCGCCGAAGGCGGCCCGTGGGTCGTCGTCGACGTTGAAGCGGTCGAACCGTTCAAGAAGCACGTGACGCTCGCCCAGGTCAAAGCCGAACCGAAATTGAAGGATATGATCTTGGTCAAATATTCACGTCTCTCCGTTCAACCGGTGAAGGACGATGAATGGGCGTTGATCTGCAAAATGGGTGGAATGAAGACGAAGTGAGACACGCCGGCCCCGCTGCGCTCGATCAACTCGAGCCGCTGCTCGTCGAGATGCGCAACTGCGCGGGTTTGCGGGAGCGCAAGCGCGGCGCCTTCTACCGCGGCAGCAGCGGCTTCCTCCACTTCCACGAAGACCCCGAAGGTTTCTTCGCCGACGTCAAACTCAAGACCGGCGGCGACTTCAGCCGCTTCCGCGTTTCGACCTCGGCCGAACGCAAGCGCTTCCTCGCCGCCGCACGCAAGGCGGCCACCTCGTGAGCATAATCCTCTGCCGCGTCGATGAAATCGCAGAAGGAACGGCGCGCAGCTTCGTCATCGGCGGGGGCACCGCACGCCGCGACATCGTCGTCGCCCGCAAAGACGGCCACATCTTCGCCTATGAGAATTCCTGCCCGCACGAAGGCACGCCCCTCGAAACCTTCCCCGACAAATTCCTCAACCAAGACGGCTCGCTCTTCGTCTGCTCGACCCACGGCGCGAGATTCCGCATCGAAGACGGTTTTTGCGTCAGCGGACCTTGTGAGGGGAAAGCGTTAATGTCCGTCGCAGTCTTGATCGAGCACGGAAGGCTCTCAGTCGAATGACAAGCATCGACGAACCGAGCCTGCGACGAAGCGTCGTGGTCGGTTGGCGGCGCTCCTAAGCGTGCTCGTGCCCGGCCTTGGTTATCTTTACGTTGGTCGGCGCGGACGTGCAGCGGTCATGCTCGGCCTCGCTCTCATAATGCCCATCTTTGCGTTTGCCGTCGCACTCGGATCATTTGCGGCCTTCGTGACGTTCCTGATTTTTTGGTGGGCGCTCTATTTCGGATCTGCAGGCAATGCATGGCTGTTGGCGGGTCGTCCTTCAGCCGATGCAAAGCGGCGCTGGTACGAATACGCTGCTTTTGTGCTTGGAGCTTTGGCTGCGCTCGGTTTCATCGAGTTCACGGTGCTTCGCGAAAACCGCGTCGGCGCGACAATGTATCATACGTATTATATGCCGAGCTGGTCGATGAAGCCGGCATTGACGGTCGGGGACCTATTCGCCGTGCGGCCGACGAAGCCTGACGCGGAACCACGTCGCGGGCAAATCATCATATACAAAAGCCCCCATGCCGGAGACTTGCACGTCAGTCGTATCATAGCGATCGCAGGCGATACCATTGAGCTGAGCGGCAACGATCTAAAGATCAACGGTGCATTCGTACCCACACGAAAGCTCTGCGGTCCGATCAGTGTCTCCGAAGATGATCCCGACGGAAGTCTTTTTGAAGAGATGCTGAAACCGACCGTTCGCTATCATGTCCTTCGATCCGCGATGAGCGGAAGCGGGATGTGGCAAGATTCGATCGTTGTGCCAGCTGGACGCGTATTCATAGTGAGCGACAATCGCCCAAATGCAATCGACAGCCGGGTTTTTGGGCCACTGCCTATTGGAAATATCGTGGGCGTTCCGATTTATGTTCTTTGGTCGCGCGACTGGGGCCGCATTGGTTTGTCGCTGACTGAATCGCGACCTGATGAAGACGGGCCGCGCGCATGCGTGCGCTAAGATTTGATCTTGACCGCGTGTCGTTTGAACCAATCAGCTAATTCGGCTTCGCTGACCTCGCCGGCCGCAAGGCGAAGGAACGTCGTGTATTTTTCGTCGTGTTCCGCCTCGACGCGAAAGCCGTTCAAACTCAAGAAGAGCAGTGACACGACGTAAGCCGTTCGCTTGTTGCCGTCGGAAAATGGATGATTGGACGCGATGCCGAACGCATAGGCTGCGGCCAGATCGAACAGGGTGGGCGTTTCATAGGCGAACTTATTTTGCGGCCGCGCCAACGCCGACAGCAACGCACCTTCATCGCGCACGCCCGGCAGTCCGCCATGCTCCGCGATTTGCCGGTTGTGTATTGCAAGGACCGCTTCGTCCAACACCCAGATCGGCTCGGCCATGTGGCTACTTCGCGAGGGCCTTCAGCACATCACGATCCTCGCGCATTATTTTTTCGGCCGCGCCCAGTTGCTCCGCCACGTCCTTGTTGTACGGCGTCAGCAAAAATCCATCGGCGATTTCGGTCAGGTAAATCGTATCGCCCTTTTGGACGCGCAATTTCTCCAGTGCGGCCTTTGGTAAAACAACGCCTGTCGAGCTTCCAATCGTTGTGAGTTTCAATGGGATCATTGGCTCTCGTGCCTCATAATCCGATAATTATAACAAATGTTATAACGTTCGATCAATACCTTAGTTCGCCTGCATGAACGCCTCGAAGTCTCGCACCAGCGCCTTCTTCGCCGCCTTCACGATGCGCTCGCCTTTTTCGGGCGTGGCTTGCGATGGGTCCGAGCCGATCCGCCCGTCGGGAAACTGGCGGCGATAATCGTCCGCATCGCGGATGGAGCCGGTCGGTGCGATCTTCGGCGACATCTCGACCTGTTTCACGGCTTCGGGATAGGCGTAATAGGTCACCGAGACTTCCGACGCGGTCGCGTGGCTGCCCTCGCCGACCGGAAACATTTCGCGGCAGAGTTCGCCGACGCCGGGCAGTTCCCACCAATTGCGCAAGAACAGCTTCACTGGCCGCCGGTTCGAACCGGCCCGCTGAAAGCTGTATTCCGAGTAGATCTCGGCGAAGGCCGAATTGATCGGCGCGATGTTGCCGCCATGGCCGTTGAACCAATAGATCCGCTCGAAGCCGTGGCGAATGAGCGATGAGGCCCAATCGTACATCGACGCAATCATCGTCGAAGGCCGCAGGGTGATCGTACCCGCGAAGCCCAGATGATGTTGCGCCGAGCCGACATTGAACGTCGGCCCGATCAGGATGCCGCTGTCGTCGCCGGCATGTTTGGCGATCACCTCCGGGCAGATTGCGTCGCAACCGAGAAGCCCGTTCGGGCCGTGCTGTTCGGTCGAGCCGATCGGCACGATGAGCCCATTGGATCGCTTCAGATAGGCGTCGATTTCTGGCCAGGACGATTGATGAAGTTGCATGTGAATCTTCGTTTCCGCGCTTGCCGTTGCTGGCGTTTGCCGCCACGTTTGAGGGGCCAAGCTATCGCGACTAAGGACCGAATTCCATGCACCAAGGCAAGACCGGGCCGCTTCACGGCATCCGCATCGTCGATCTGACCCAGTTCATCCTGGGGCCTTACGCGACGCAAAACCTTGGCGATCTCGGCGCCGATGTCATCAAGGTCGAGGAGCCGGGCGGCGATCGCCAGCGCCGCCAGGGCAAGGCGCCGAAGTCCGACACGATGGGCCCGGTGTTTGTCGCCCTCAACCGCAACAAGCGCTCGGTCGCCATCGACCTGAAGTCGGAGCCCGGCAAGCGTGCTCTGACCAAATTGATCAAGACCGCGCATGTCTTCATCCACAATATGCGACCTGAGGCGATCAAGCGCCTCGGCTTTTCGTACGCCGAAGTCTCGGCGATCAAGCCCGATATCGTCTATGTCGAAGCCGTCGGCTACGCCTCGAACGGGCCCTATGCCGGGCTGCAGTCGTTCGACGATCTGGTGCAAGCCGCGAGCGGCACGGGCTCGCTGATCCCGCTCGTCGAAAAGGCGAGCGATTTGCGTTTGATCCCCGGATATATCGCCGACAAGACGGTCGGCCTCTTCGCCGCGATCGCGACGTTGGCCGCGCTCAATCATCAGGCGCGCACGGGCGAGGGCCAGTTCGTCGAAGTACCGATGCTCGAAACCTTCACCGGCTTCATGCTCGCCGAACATTTGTGGGGTCAAACTTATGATCCGCCGACCGGCAAGATCGGTTCGACTACCGCGCTGACACCGCACCGCAAACCTTACAAGTCCAAGGACGGCTTCATCGCCGTACTGCCGGCGGCGCGCGAACAATCGACGAAGTTCTTGGAGCTTGGCGGCATTCCCGACGCCTACAACAGCGAGCGGTTTTTGTCGGCGCCCGCGGGCTCTCGCGTCGAGGTCTACTACGCCATGATGCGCGAAGCTGCCGCGACCAAGACGACCGAAGAATGGATGCGCATCTGCGCCGAGAATTCGATTCCCGCGATGCGCGCCAACGAACTCTCGACCGTGTTCGAAGATCCGCATCTCAAGGCGACCGGCTTCTTCGAAATGCGCGAAATCGCGGGCGAGGGGCGTTACCGCGCGATGCGCCCGGGCCTGAGGTTCTCCAAGACGCCAAGCTCGATCCGCTTCGACCCGCCCAAAATCGGCGAGCACACGGACGAAATTTTGCGCGAGGTGGGCGACTAACGGCCTGCTTGCGGTTGAGTGCTTGCCGCCCGCTCCTTCGCCGACACATAATCGGTCAAAACAACATCGCCGAGGAGACGCCACATGTCCGACACGCTGCTTCCCGTTTCGGCCGATTGGGCCAAGCGCGCCTTCGTCGACGAGGGCAAGTACCGTGATCTCTATAAGGCGTCGGTTTCGGATACGACAGCCTTCTGGCGCGAGCAAGGCAAGCGCGTCGATTGGCTCAAACCTTACACGAAGGTGCGCGACGTCTCCTACGACGCCCATGATCTCCATATTCGCTGGTACGAAGACGGCGCTCTGAACGTCAGCGCCAATTGCATCGACAGGCACCTCGCAAAACGCGCCAACCAAACCGCGATCATCTGGGAAGGCGACGATCCCAAAGATTCAAAACACATCACTTACCGCGAGCTGCATGACGAGGTTTGCCGCTTCGCCAATGTCCTGAAGGGGCAGGGCGTCAAACGCGGCGATCGGGTCACGATCTATTTGCCGATGATTCCGGAAGCGGCCTTCGCCATGCTCGCCTGCACGCGCATCGGCGCCGTTCATTCAGTGGTCTTCGGCGGCTTTTCGCCGGACTCGCTCGCCGGCCGCATTCTGGACTGCAAATCGGATTTCGTCGTGACCTCCGACGAAGGGCTTCGCGGAGGCAAGAAAATCCCGCTCAAAGCCAACACCGACGAGGCGTTGAAGCAATGCCCCGACGTGAAATCGGTGATCGTCGTGCGCCACACCGGCGGCCATGTCGCTTTCAAGGACGGCCGCGATCACTGGTACCAGGATCTGGCGGCGAAGGTTTCGACGGACTGCAAGCCTGAGGAGATGAACGCCGAGGACCCGCTGTTCATACTCTACACCTCCGGCTCGACCGGGAAGCCCAAGGGCGTGCTGCACACGACTGGCGGCTACCTCGTCTTCGCGTCGCTAACGCATCAATACGTCTTCGATTATCACGATGGCGATGTCTATTGGTGCACCGCCGACGTCGGTTGGGTGACCGGGCATAGTTACATCGTCTACGGACCGCTGGCGAATGGCGCGACGACATTGATGTTCGAGGGTGTGCCAAATTATCCGACCGTCTCGCGCTTCTGGGAGGTCATCGACAAGCATCAGGTCAACATCTTCTACACCGCGCCGACCGCGATCCGCGCCTTGATGCGCGACGGCGAAGCGCCGGTGAAGCGCACCAGCCGTAAGTCGCTGCGCCTGTTGGGCAGCGTCGGCGAGCCGATCAATCCGGAAGCCTGGCTCTGGTACCACCGCGTCGTCGGCGATCATCGTTGTCCCATCGTCGACACCTGGTGGCAGACCGAGACCGGCGGCATCTTGATCACGCCGCTGCCCGGCGCGATTGCGTTGAAGCCAGGCTCGGCGACCAAGCCCTTCTTCGGCATTGTGCCGCAAGTCGTCGACGGTGTCGGAAATGTTCTCGAGGGCGAAGCGACCGGCAACCTGGTCATCGCAGACTCCTGGCCGGGTCAAATGCGCACGGTTTACGGTGACCACCAGCGCTTCATCGACACCTACTTCAAAACCTATCCTGGCAAATATTTCACCGGCGACGGCTGCCGCCGAGATGCCGACGGCTATTACTGGATCACCGGCCGGGTCGACGACGTGATCAATGTCTCCGGCCATCGCCTGGGCACGGCCGAGGTCGAATCCGCGCTTGTGGCGCACACAAAAGTCGCCGAGGCCGCGGTCGTCGGCTATCCGCACGACATCAAGGGTCAAGGAATCTACGCCTACGTGACATTGAAGGCCGGCATCGAGCCGAGCGAAGCGTTGCGCAAGGAACTTGCGGCCTGGGTCGGCAAGGAGATCGGCGCCATCGCGCGGCCCGACGTCATTCAATGGGCGCCGGGTCTGCCGAAAACGCGCTCGGGCAAGATTATGCGCCGTATCTTGCGCAAAATTGCCGAAGGCGACACGTCGAACCTCGGTGACACCACGACGCTCGCCGATCCGGCGGTCGTGCAAGATTTGGTGGCGAACGCGAAACGCTGATCGTGCCGATTTGATACCTTCATGACCTTTCGCGTACTCGTCGTCGGCGCCACCGGTGCCTTTGGCCGCCGCCTCGTCGAGCAATTGGCCGCGACGACCGATTGCGAAATTATTCTCGCCGGACGCAACAGCGCGAAACTCGACGCTGCAGTCATGAGACTGAACGGCAAGGTCCTAAACCGGGTGATCGAAGGTGCAATTCTTGACAAAGACACCGTTCACGCGGCGCGCCTTCGTGCCTTGAACGTGAATTGCGTGGTCGATGCCGCGGGGCCCTTCCAAAACGCGGAGCCTGCGCTAGCCCGCGCCGCGATCGCGGCCGGCGTGCACTATATCGATCTTGCCGACGCGCGTGATTTCGTGGCTCGATTTCCCGAGCTCGACGGCGAAGCGAAAGCCGCCGGCGTGCTGGCGGTGACGGGCGCCAGTTCGACGCCCGCGCTGTCGAATGCGGTCATCGACCGTTTGACGGCAGGCTGGCAGCGCGTCGACGACGTGGCGATCGCAATCTCGCCCGGGAACCGGGCGCAGCCCGGCCTTTCCGTCGTCGAAGCGATTTTGAGCTACACCGGAAAACCCGTTCGCGTGTGGCGAAACCGCGGCTGGGTGACGCGGCCTGGCTGGGGCGATTTGATCCTCGAAGACATGCCGGAGATCGGCAACCGCTGGCTATCGCTGTGCGAGACGCCCGATCTCGACATCGTGCCCGCCCGTTTCCCAAGCGTGCGCACTGCCGTGTTCCGTGCCGGGGTCGAACTCGGGATATTTCATGTCGGATTGTGGCTCTTGAGCTTCGCGGTAAGGTTGCGCTTGGTGCGTTCGCTAACGCCATATGCGCGTCTCTTCCACGATATTTTCGAAGGCTTCAGTGCCTTCGGTCATGAACGCGGCGGAATGACGGTGAAGGTCGAAGGCGTGGATGCGCGCGGACGGCGCGCGCTTGCGCGCTGGTCTCTGAGCGCCGACGGCGACGGCCCGAACATTCCGATCCTGCCGGCGCTGGCTCTCATCCGCCAATGGAGCAAACAGGGGCCCGGCGACGCCGGCGCCAAGGTCTGTGCAGGGCTACTCGATCTTGCCGCGCTCGAAAATGAATTCGCTCGCCTGAAGATTCGCACGCGCAGCGAAACCTGGCCCGGCAACGACGCGCCGGTGATGGCGCAGGCGATGGGTGGCGCATTCGAGACCATGCCCTCTCTCGTCCGGCATATTCACGCGCCGTCTCCGCGGATCGACCTCGAGGGCCGCGTTGACATCGACGGTGCGGCGAGCTGGGTTGGCCAGCTGATATCGCGCGTCGTCGGTTTCGCGAACACGGCTCGCGACCTGCATGCCTTCGTTTCAATCGAGCGCGCGGGACTTGATGAGATTTGGACGCGCCGCTTCGGCACCGACAGCTTCACGAGCCGCATGAGCGCCTCGCGCTTCGGCGGCCTTTGCGAATCGTTTGGCCCCATTGTGCTTGAGCTCGAGGCTCAGGCGACTTCGCGCGGCTTCGCACTGACCGTCAGGCGTTGGCGCTTGGGCGCGATACCGTTGCCGCGCTTCTTGATGCCGGCGACGCGTGCTCAGGTCGGCATAGATGATCAAGCCCGATACACGTTCGACGTGTGGATCGGCATGCCTTTGGTCGGGCGCCTGATCCACTATCGCGGTTGGCTGTTGGAGACCGCTGCCCAACCGGTGATCGATTCCGCAATGACAAACAATTTAGCCAGCCAACCACTCGCCAAGGCCCCAACGCGCGGCTAAGAGTCCCGCCCTCAAATCAGGGAGCGTCCGAATGCCTGCCAAGCCCAATCCCATCGTCTCTTATCTCACCGTCAGCGACGGAGTCGCCGCGATCAATTTCTACAAGAAGGCGTTCGGCGCGAAGGAAGTTCGGCGCCACAAAGCCGATGACGGCAAGCGCCTGATGCATGCAGAGATCGTGTTCAACGGCCACTCTGTCTATCTCTCCGACGATTTTCCCGAATGGACGGGCGGGCGCACGCCGCAAAAGCTCGGCGGCACGGCGGTGACCATGCATCTCAATTTGCCGAAGCCCAAGGACGTGGACATTTGGATGACGCGCGCCGAGAAGGCGGGCGGCAAGGTCACGATGCCTGCCCAAGATCAATTTTGGGGCGACCGTTACGGCAAGCTCACCGATCCCTTCGGTCACGATTGGGGCTTCGGCTCGCCGCTCCCAAAACCGAAGAAGGCAGCAAAGAAGGCGCCGGCCAAGAAGGTAAAATCGAAGAAGCGCTGACAGTTAACCGGGCGCGGCCTTGACGGCGGGTCGCGCTCGCGTGACGGTCCTCACCGAAGAGAAGGTGGGGCGTAAGTCATGTGGCAGGTGTTGGCCTCGTCGATCATGATTGCGACGGCGGCGGCCGCAGCGCCGCCCGCGCCGCAACAGCACAAGCCGCCCAACTGGCGCTGCTTTGTGCGCGATGCCATGGTGTTTTACGACCGCGTGCACGTGCGCTGTTACAACAAGACCGCCGAGGGCGTGACCTTCTTCGCCGTCGACACGTCGCAGCCGATTGCCGTCTCGCTGATCACCAAGGCGTTGAGCGCCATGCAGCAGGGCAAGCCAGTGAAGATCGCTTACGCCCCGGATGGCGATCTCAATCCGCCGGGCTGCCGCAAGACCGATTGCCGGCGCTTGCTCGACATAACCTTCTAGAAGTCGCAGGCGATGCCTTTGATTTCCCAATCGCCATAGCGTGTCGGATCGAGTCCCGCGCGCCCTCCGACTTCTTTGGGTGCAGCCTTCTCTCGATCGCGTAGGGCGCGCCGTTCCTCTGCCTCGGCGAGCGCCCGCTTGCCGGCTTCCGCGATGCGCTTCTCGATTTCGCTTTCGTCGTCCATCGTGACCAATGCGCCGCAGATGGGTGTCAATTCTGCGTGAATATGGACATTAGCTGTGATCGGCCCGGGACGAAAGCGGCTCAGGTTGCTCTAAGCTGACGATCTGTGTTCTTGGGGGAAGATCATGTTTGCTCGCCTGTGGTCGGTCGCGGCGCTTGTCCTCGTCGCATTGTCATTGCCGGTGGCGCTCGCTCACGCCGGAGATTTCGACGTGAAAGCAGCGACCGACGCCTATCTTGCAACGGTGACCGGCGCCGCGCGCGCCAAGTCGAACGCATATTTTGAAGGCGGCTACTGGCTCATCCTCTGGGATGCGTTGGTGACCATCGGTGTCTGCCTATTGCTCCTGTTCACGCGCGCATCGGTCGGAATGAGAAATTTCGCTGAGCGTATCGCGGGGTGGCGGACGCCGCAGACGTTCATTTACTCAGCCCTCTTCCTTCTCGCGCTTGCGATTCTAAGCTTTCCGATGACGATCTACGAGGGTTTCTATCGCGAACACGCCTACGGTCTTTCCAACATGACGTTGACTGATTGGCTGATCGATCTTGCCAAGGGCGTGGGATTAAACGTCGTCTTCGGTGCTCTGGGTTTGACCCTGATCTATAGGGCGATTCGCGCCGTACCGCGAAGCTGGCCGATCTGGGCGACAGGCATTTCCGCTGCCTTGCTCGTCGTCAGCGTCGTGATAGGCCCCGTGTTTATTGAGCCGCTGTTCAATACGTATAAGCCCATGGACAATGGCCCGATCAAAGAAAGTATTCTTTCGATCGCGCGCGCCAACGGCGTGCCGGCGACCCAGGTCTTCCAGGTCGACGCGTCGCGCCAAAGCGATCGCGTCAGCGCCAATGTCGCCGGCTTTGCCGGCACGACGCGCATAGCGCTGAACGACAATTTGCTCAGGCGCGCCAACCCGGCCGAGATCAAGGCGGTTATGGCTCACGAGATCGGCCACTACGTGCTCAATCACGTCGCAAAGTTTGTCGTCTATTTGTCGTTGGTCCTGGCGGCGACTTTCGTTTTCACGAATTGGGGTTTTGGACTCCTATACGCAGCCTTTGGCGGCATCTGGGGAGTGCGCGATATCGGCGACCCGGCAGGGTTTCCGATCCTGCTGATTCTCTTCACGGTCTTTGGCCTGCTCTCAACGCCGGTTCAAAACTCCATCATTCGCGAGAACGAGGCGCAGGCCGATCTCTTCGGCTTGAACGCCTCGCGCGAGCCCGATGCGTTTTCGACTGCGATCCTCAAGCTCGCCGAATACCGCAAGCTCGATCCGACGCCTCTGGAAGAGATCGTGTTCTACGATCATCCTTCCGGACGCAGCCGCATCACCATGGCAATGCAATGGAAGTCCGAGCATCTGAACGAGCTTCCTCCGGCGCCCGCCCCGGCAGCACCCGCGCCGCCTGTTCCTTGATGCAGCGAGCAAGGCGCCCTACATGAGCGGCAGGCCAATGACGATTCCGAGGCCGAGATCGCAGGTCATCCGATGTGGCTTGCGTCCGCCCTCGAGCGCATCCACAACGGCGCTGAACGTGTCATCAATGTCGACGCGGAGCGCAATCCGGCGACGGCGCACATGTTCATCGTCAATCCTTTGAGCGGTCACCGCATGGACAGTCTATTTTCCACCCACCCCTCGATCGAGAACCGCATCGCGCGCCTCCAGGCGCGTACGAACCAGAAGCCGGAAGGGCAGGCGGCGGGCCGCGGACCTTGGGGTTGAAGCCGGCCGATCGCCCAGCGCCTGAGGGAAAGGGTGGCGCTTCGCGTGTGTTGGCGCTTGCGACGCTTCACTCCGTGTTTGTCAACGAGCGGCCGTTGGGCGAAGCGTTGGACGCGACGCCCAGAGCCAAAATCGAAGCGCGCGACATCGGCTTCGCCCGCGCGATTGCGATGACGGTTTTGCGCCGGCTCGGGCAAATCGATGCGGTGCTGGCGAATTTTTTGCGCGAGCCGCTGCCGGTCCGTTCCGGTCCGGCCGAAATCATTCTGCGCATGGCGGCGGCTGAGATGTTGTTCTTAAACGTCGCGCCGCACGCCGCCGTGAGTTCGGCGGTCGAACTGGCCAATGGCGACAGCCGCGCCCGGCATTTCAAAGGTTTGATCAATGCGGTTGCACGTCGTGTGGCGACGGAAGGGCAGAGCATGCTGACGTCGCTCGACGCGGAGCGTTTGAACACGCCGTCCTGGGCTTGGGATGCGTGGAGCAAGGCGTACGGCGAGGTGACGGCGCGCGCGATCGCGGCGGCGCACCTAAGTGAGCCGCCGCTCGACATTACGGCGAAAGCCGAAGCGAAGGCATGGGCCGAGCGCCTCGAGGCCGAGCTGCTGCCGACTGGCACGCTGCGCCGCAAGGCCGGCGGTCGCATCGAAGATCTGCCCGGCTACGGCGACGGCGCCTGGTGGATTCAAGATGCGGGCTCGACTTTGCCGGCCCTGCTATTGGGAGATGTTCGCGGCCGATCCGTCATTGATCTTTGTGCAGCACCTGGTGGCAAGACAGCTCAATTGGCCGCTGCAGGCGCAAGTGTGATTGCAGTGGATCATGCCGCCGAGCGGCTTGAGCGGCTGCGTGAGAACCTTCGCCGCCTGAAGCTCGAAGCCTGGACCGAAACTGCTGATGTGGCCGATTGGCGCCCGGCCACTCTGGCAGATGCCGTGCTCCTCGACGCTCCTTGCACGGCAACGGGCACCGCGCGCCGCCATCCAGATGTGCTCTGGCGCAAGGATGCCTCCGACGTCCTCGCCCAAGCTCAAATTCAAAATCGTCTGATTGCCGCGGCCGCGCGGATGGCCAGGCCGGGCGGACTCCTCGTCTACTGCGTGTGCTCATTGGCGCAGGAGGAGGGCGAGGGCGTCGTCGGCGCCTTTCTCGAAAGCAACCCCGACTTCGAGCGCTGTCCGATCGCTCCTGTTGAATTGGGCGGCGAGGCGCAGTTTATCACGCCGTTGGGCGATTTGCGCACCCTCCCCTGTCATTGGCCTGAGCGCGGGGGCATTGATGGTTTTTATGCCGCCCGGTTGCGGCGCAAAGCCTGAATCTATAAAGCGGCGGCATGAAAACACCGAAGATCGCACCGTCGATTCTCGCCGCCGATTTCTCCAAGCTGGGCGAAGAAGTTCGCGCCATGACTGCCGCCGGCGCCGATTACATCCATGTCGACGTCATGGATGGGCATTTCGTCCCCAATCTGACGATCGGACCCCAGATGGTGAGGGCGATCCGGCCGCATACCTCCCTGCCGCTCGACGTTCACCTGATGATCTCGCCCGTCGACCCTTTCATCGCCGAATTCGCCCAGGCGGGCGCTGATATCATCACCGTGCATCCAGAGGCTGGACCCCACGTCCACCGCACAGTTCAACTCATCAAAGGTTTGGGAAAAAAAGCAGGCCTGGCACTCAATCCAGCTTCGCCCGTTTCCTTGATCGAGCTTATGTTGGCTGATATCGACCTGATTCTCGTCATGACCGTAAATCCGGGCTTTGGCGGGCAGAGCTTTATCGATTCGCAGCGCGCAAAAATCGCCACAATTCGCGCGCTGATTGATCGGTCGGGCAGGTCCATCGAGCTCGAGGTCGATGGAGGAATCAATGCGCAAACAGCGGGTCTTGCGGTCAGTGCCGGCGCAGACGTCCTCGTCGCCGGAACCGCTGCGTTCCATGGCGGATCCGCAAGCTATGGCGACAACGTCAGACGCCTCCGCGGCGGTTGAGTTCGAGACCGCGCCGGAATCCGCGCGCCCGCCGCGCAAGACCTCGTTGCTACCGCTGACCGGCGCTCTGCTCACAGCTTTTTGGCAGAACTTGCGCCGCACGTTCGAACGCGCCCTCTACGCCAGTGCACTTTGGCGTCAGGCGCTTTCCGGTCCGGCGCCCGATCGCTTGCTCGCCCAGCCGCGCTCGTTCTTTCCCAAGAGCCTCATCGAAGCCGAGCGGATTCTGAGTGGCCGCTTTCGACTGCCCGGCGGGGAAGTCGACGCCAGCGATGGCTCGCCTTTCTTCTCGACGGCGCCAAGCGTCGAGTGGCTGGAAAACCTGCACAGCTTCGCATGGCTGAGGCACTTGGAAGCTGTCGGCGGTGAATCGACGCAACAGCATGCGCGTCAACTGATCGGCCATTGGATTCGCGCCTACGGCCAGAATTGGTCGGATGTGCCGTGGCGCCCGCACGTGATCGCCCGCCGGTTGATGACGTGGGCGAGCTTCGGTCGCTTCATCCTGTCGAACAGCGATATTCTGTTTCGCTCGCGCGTCTTGTGGACGATGTCGCGTCAGGCGCGCCATTTGGCGGCGACGGTGACACGGGCCCCAGCGGGTTTGCCGCGCCTCACGGCAATCATCGGTCTTGTGCAGTCGGGCGTAATTTTGCCTGACGGCGAGGAGCGCTTGGCCAAGGGTTTGCACCTGCTCTCCGAGGCCTTGACGGAACAAATCCTCGCCGACGGCGGCCATGTCAGCCGCAATCCCGAAGCCGTTCTCGTCGTGATGAGCGATCTGCTCTCGCTCGTCGACGCGATGCATCAGCGCAATATTGTCGTGCCGGCGACGGTCAGGCGCGCCATCGATCGCATGACGTCGATGGTGCGCTTCATGACGCTGGGGGACGGCCGGCTCGCCACGTTCAACGGCGGCACAGAAGGCCCGGACGGTTGGTCGGCGTCGCTCCTGATGCACGAAGAGGCGGCCCATCGCGTCCTCACGCACGCGCCGCACACGGGCTATGACGGTTTGACCGCCGGCCCGACCATCTTGGTCGTCGACGTGGGCTGCGGTCCGCCGCCGGAAGTCAGCGCTCAAGCGCATGCAGGAACGCTCGCATTCGAGATGAGCGCTGGTGGCGAGCGTTTGATCGTCAATTGCGGCACGCCCTTGACCAAGGACGCGGAGTGGATCCAAGCGACACGGGCGACCGCCGCGCACTCGACATTGACCGTCGCCGATACCTCTTCGTCTGCGTTCGTCTCGCAGCGTTTTGCGCTCGATCTCCTCGGGCCGCGGTTGACGCCCGGACCTGTCCACGTCGAGGCAAAGCGCCAAGAGGTCGCGGACGGGGTTTGGCTTCACATGAATCACGACGGCTATGTCAAGCCGTTTGGCTTCGTCCATGAGCGAGAATTGTTCTTGTCGAACGATGGCGCGAGCTTGAACGGCGTCGATCGTCTGGCCCCGCGCGGGCGCAAGACAGGCGCGCCGCCTCTGCCGCTCGCCGCGCGCTTCCACCTTCATCCCGCGGTTCGCGCGACGCTGGATGCCGAGAAAAAAACCGCAATGCTTGCGCTGGAAAGCGGCGCCTCGTGGCGGTTCGAGAGTTCGGGCGATCTGAGCATCACCGAAAGCATCTATTGCGAAAGCGGCGACGTCATCCGCAAGACCTCCCAGCTTGTTATCTCGGCGACGGCAAACAGCGAACCCCTGACGCTCACCTGGACGCTCGCCCGTGTGCGCGACGCCGTTCCGACCCCGGTGCCGTCACTCGAACCCTGACAATCAGGTCCCAAGCTTCAGGGCGGTCGAAAGTGCCGCGTTCGCCGCGCTTTGCGGCGCCGCTTTCTGCATGCTATTCCGCCGCTCCCTTCTCATGCTCGCTGAGGAAATTCGATGTCGGCCAGTGACATGCGTCCCGTCCGCCGCGCCTTGCTGTCGGTCTCCGACAAGGCCGGCTTGATCGATTTCGCGCGCGGCCTCGCCAAGCATGGCGTCGAATTGATCTCCACGGGTGGCACGGCGAAGGCCCTCGCTCAGGCAGGATTAAAAGTCGTCGACGTTTCTGCCGTCACCGGGTTTCCGGAGATGATGGACGGCCGCGTCAAAACCCTGCACCCGCGCATCCACGGTGGCTTGTTGGCGTTGCGCGATGAGCCCTCGCACGCAGCAGCGATGAAAGAGCACGGCATCGAGGGTATCGATCTTCTCGTATCCAATCTCTATCCGTTCGAGGAAACGGTCGCCCGCCAAGCCTCGTTCGACGAAACGATCGAGAACATCGACATCGGTGGTCCCGCGATGATCCGCGCCGCCGCCAAGAACCACGGCTATGTCGCCGTCGTCGTCGATACCGAAGACTATGTGTCCCTGATTGCGGAGCTCGACGCCAACAAGAGCACTCTCTCACTTGCGACGCGCCGCTCGCTCGCCGCAAAGGCCTACGCCCGAACGGCCGCTTACGATGCGGCGATTTCAAATTGGTTCCTGGGCGCGCTCACGAGCGGCAAGAAGGCCGAAGAGCTGAAGCCGCCAACTTATTTCGCACTGGGCGGTCGTTTGAAACAGAGCCTGCGTTATGGCGAAAATCCGCATCAATGGGCGGCCTTCTATTTGACCGGCGGCAAACGCTTCGGTGTCGCGACCGCCGAACAGATCGGCGGTAAAGAACTCTCTTACAACAACATCAACGACACCGACGCAGCTTACGAAGCGGTCGCCGAGTTCGACGCGAAGGAACATGCCGCCGTCGCGATCATCAAACACGCCAATCCGTGCGGCGTGGCGACGGCGAAGACGCTGGCGGAGGCATATTTGTTGGCGTTGCGCTGCGATCCGGTTAGCGCTTACGGCGGCATCGTTGCCTGCAATCGGACACTCGACGGCGCGACCGCCGAGCAGCTCGCGAAGATCTTCACCGAGGTGATCATCGCGCCTGAGGCCGATGCCGACGCGCGGCGCATTCTGTCGGCGAAGAAGAATTTGCGCTTGCTCATCGCCGGCGGGTTGCCGGATCCCGCGACGCCTGGCATCTCATTGCGCAAGGTGTCAGGCGGCTTCCTGCTGCAATCGCGCGACAACGGCCGCGTCGCGAAGGACGGCCTGCGCGTCGTCACGAAGCGCAAGCCCTCGGCGCACGAACTGGACGACCTCGTCTTTGCATTCAAGGTCGCCAAGCACGTCAAGTCGAACACGATCGTCTATGCCAAGGACGGCGCGACGGTCGGCATCGGCGCCGGTCAGATGAGCCGCGTCGATTCCGCGCGCATTGCCGCTTGGAAAGCGCAAGAAGCAGCAAAGGCGGCGGGCTTGAGCGAGAGTTTGGCGAAGGGCTCGGCCGTCGCCTCCGACGCATTCTTCCCGTTTGCCGACGGTCTGATCGCCGCCGCCGAAGCGGGAGCCACCGCCGTCATCCAGCCGGGCGGCTCGATCCGCGACGATGAGGTGATCGCGGCGGCCGACGAGCGCGGGCTCGCCATGGTCTTCACCGGCATGCGCCATTTTCGACATTAAGGCTTCAACGTCGAGCGTATGTCCGGCGTCTTCACGTGCTCTGGTCTAAAGCCGAGGCCGATGAAGCGTGCCGGGATGCGGCGCAGATACGGCCAGCGCCGCAAAAGCCGAAGCGGCAATGGCAATGAAAGCGTCTGCCGGGCGCCAAGAATCCGCGCGATGAAGCGCTTTTGCGCAAAGACCTGAAAAGCCTGTGTCACGCGCGTGGGCCTTTCGCGCCTGTCTTGTACACGCTGCAAGTCCATGTCGTTGGCGCGCCCTAGGCCCAAGGGCCCGGCCAAGATATTCGCCGCTGCCACCGCATCTTGGATCGCGAGATTGATTCCGACGCCGCCGATCGGTGACATCGCGTGCGCCGCGTCGCCGATGCACAAGAGCCCGGGCCGATGCCATCTTTTCAAGCGATCGACCTCGACCGTCAAAAGCTTGACCTGATCCCAGTCGGCAAGTTCCTGAACGCGATCGCTCAAATTGGGAACCAGAGCCGCGATATCCTTTTGAAAGGCCGCCAGGCCACGCTCTTGTATTCCGACGAACGAGCCTTTCGCGATGACGAAGGCGCACTGCCAATAGTCGCCGCGGTCGATCATGATGAAAATTCGGCCCGCGACGATACGGCCGAAGGATTGCGCTGGATCGTCAGGCCGCTTGGAAATACGCAGCCACAACACATCCATCGGCGCACCGAGATCCACCACCTCAAGTTTCGACTTCTCGCGGATCGTCGAGTGCCGCCCGTCGGCCGCGACAATCAATTTCGCTCTGATTTCGATTTCGCCGCCGCCGGTCTTGGCGCGCACGCCGGTAACGCGCCCGCCATCTTCGATCAGATCGGTCGCCTCGGTTTCCATCAGCAGCCTGAACGTTTTGCGCTGGCGCGCGTGGCTGGCGACGAAATCGAGAAAATCCCATTGCGGCATGAAGGCGATGAATTTGCAGCGCGTCGGCAGATGCGAGAAGTCGGCGACTGTCAGCGATGTGTCGCCGAATTGAGCACCGATCTGGCGCGCCTCCTGATGCGGTCGTTTCAGAAACTCGTCGAGCAGCCCCAGCTCATGGATATTCTCCAACGTCGAGGGATGGATCGTGTCGCCGCGGAAATCGCGGAAAAAGTCGGCATGCTTCTCGATCACGATCACATCGACGCCGGCCCGCACCAGCAGGAAGCCCAGCATCATCCCGGCCGGCCCGCCGCCGACGATGCAGCATGTTGTGCTGAGAGGCGCCACCGTCCCTCAGCTCACCAACTTGGCCCGTTCTTGCTTGACGAAGAAAAGGCCCGCGCAGCCGACGCCAAGCAGAATCAGAATCGAGGCAAGGCCGATCGAATTGCTGTGCGACCATTCCGTGAACCGCGCGACGACGAAGGGCGCCAGAAAAGCTGTTGCCGTGCCCGACAGCGCAAAGAGTCCGAAGAACTCGGCCATCTTCTCCGTCGGCGCGATGCGCGCCATCATCGTCCGGCTGTTCGCGTAAGAAGCGGTGATGAAGATCGCGATGATGATGACGATGATCACGTAGATGATCTCGGGCCAGGTCTTAAAGAACGGCAGGCTGTGCACCGGCGGCAGCGTCGTATCGTAGGGGATGAAAAAGAGAATCGTGTCCGGACGCATCGACAGCGAGAGGACAAGACCTATCATCGTTCCCCCGACCGCGATCAGGAGGCCATTACGGGAGCCGAAGCGATGATCGACCCAGCCGCCAAAAACGCCGCCATAGGTGGCAAAGACGCTGAGAATGACACCGTAGACGAGCAGGTCGAGCGTACTCCAGTGGAACGTGGTGGCCGCGTAACCGCCGCCGAAGATCAGCACCGCGTTGCAGCCGTCGTTGTAGATCATGCGTGCGATTAGGAAGGTCGTGACGTTCTTATAGTTGCGCAGGCTTCTCACCGTGCGCAGCAATGACACGAGGCCGCGCTTCACCGCCGTGATCGGCCCGAGCGCGATCCCCGGTTGATCGGGGGTGAAGAGGAAGATCGGCAGCCCGAAGATCAGGAACCAAACGGCAAAGAGCGGCCCGACCATGCGCTCCGGCTCGAAGGCTGCCTTGTCGACGCCGAACAAGGGGTGCGCTGGAATGAATGGCCAATCGACCGCGCCCGGCAGCACGAAACAGATCAGCATGAAAAGAAACAAAATCACGCCCGACAAATTGCCGAGTGCAAGCGCCAGCCCCGAAAGCTTGCCGACCTTGTCGTCCGGTACCAGCGTCGGCAGCATCGCGTTGTGAAATACGGCAGTAAAATCGAACGAACACAGCGTTGCGACTAGAATGACGCAGATCGCAAACAGCGACAGTCCTGCCTCGTGCGGCAGCGCATACCAGAGCACGGTGGCTGTCAGGCCCAGTGAGATCGACCAAATCATGAGCCAAGGTTTGCGACGTCCGCCCGCGTCGGCAATAGCGCCGAGCGCCGGTGCGACCAAAGCGATGATCAGTCCGGCGAGCGAATTGAGGTCGCCCCACAACGCTTGTCCACGCACCGGATCGCCGACGAGTTGGCTGTAGAAATACGGAGCGAAAATATAGATCGTGATCAGCAGGACGTGCGGATTGCGTGCGCCTTCGAAAAGGGCCCACGACCACTGACCCAGCGGCGTGGCGACCTTGCCGCCGCTCGCCGAAATACCTGGCTGCGGTATCGTCCAACCCCTCGGCGCCGAGGGCGCAATATCACTGCCGATGTCACTCATGTCGACCCGTTCGTTTCCAATTGTGGTGGCCAAGCTTAGGCATGGAAATCGCGGGAAGGCGAGCGCCTTGACGCAATCGTGCGCCTCGCGCCAGATGCGTTGACGTCCCCGCCGCAACTCAGTTCCAACCATGACCATCCCCTGGCAAGCCGTCGTGGCCGCCCTCGCCGCCGCCATGATGCACGCGGCGTGGAACGCGGGTCTCAAGGCCGGCAAGGATCGCTTGCTCGATGCTGCGTTGTTGTTCGGCATCGCCGGTTTGATCGGCCTCGTAATCGCACTGACGCGCGCACCCATACATGCCGAAGCGTGGATGTGGATCGGCCTGACGACCGCGCTGCATCTGCCGTACGTTTATCTTTTGGCGCGCGCCTATGAGCTGGGCGAACTCAGCCACGTCTACACGATCGCGCGCGGCCTGCCGCCGATTATGATCACCGTGCTTGCCGCAGCGACGATCGGCGAAGTTCCAAGCCCGATGGCAGCTTTCGGCATTGTCACGATCAGCTTCGGCATCTTAATCGTGGGCTTAAGTCCCGGCGCGCATCTGCAGGGCACGTTGATTGCCGCCGCGGTCGCGGTGACGATCGCCCTCTACAGCGTCTCCGACGGCATCGGTGTACGCGCCTCGGGCGATGCGCTTGCTTACAACGCGTGGGTCTTTGTCAGCATCGGCATCGTCGTCGCATTGATGGCACTGACCCTCCGCCGGCGAGATCAGCTCCCCGCCTACATGCGTTTGTATTGGCGGCGCGGCGTGATCGGGGGCGCTCTCAGTTTCATCAGCTACGGGCTGGTCTTGTGGGCGATGACGTTCGCGCCGATCGCCGCGGTCAGCGCCTTTCGCGAGACTTCGGTTGTCTTCGCCGCGCTCTATGGCGTGCTGTTCTTCGGTGAAGCGGCCGGTTCCCGGCGCTTCAGCGGCGCCTTGATCGTGGCGCTCGGCGCCATCATGCTCAAGTTTGCTTGAGGAGAAATGCGATGACCACGTCGACCGATTTCATCGTCAACCGCGCGAACTTGCCCGAGGGCACGTTCGTTACGACCCAATTGAACGAACTCGGGCCCGGACAAATCTTGCTTCGCGTCGACAAATTCGCGTTGACCGCGAACAACATCACCTACGGCGCCGCCGGCGACACGATCGGCTATTGGAAATTCTTTCCGGCGAAAGACGGTTGGGGCCGAATACCGGTTTGGGGCTATGCCGAAATCGTCGCCTCGAAGAATGAAGCCATACCCGCCGGCGAGCGCGTCTACGGTTATTTGCCGATGTCGACGCATGTGATTGTCGACGCCGCAAGGGTCACGCCCTCGACCTTCATCGATGGCGCTGGCCATCGCGCCGCCCTGCCGCCGGTCTACAACCAATATCTGCGCGTCGGTGCAGACCAGGCTTATTTTTCGGGGCGCGAGGACGAAATTGCGCTTTACAGGCCGCTATTCTCCACCTCGTTTCTGATCGACGATTTCCTCGCCGAAAACGATTTCTTTGGCGCGCGCAACGTCGTGCTCACCAGTGCCTCGAGCAAGACCGCGTTAGGCCTGGCGCAACTCCTTCATGACCACCGGAAGGGTCAGGTCAAGGTCATTGGTTTGACCTCACCCGGGAATCTGCACTTCGTCGAGCGCACGGGCTACTACGATCGCATCGTCCTTTATGCCGACGTCAAAGAACTCGATGCGCGAACGCCCACGCTGATGGTCGACTTCGCCGGCGATACGAAACTGCGCGCTGCGATTCATACGCATTTCGCCGATCAACTGAAATACAGCTGCATCGTCGGCGCCACCCATTGGGAGAGTTTGGCCCGCGGCGCTGGCTCTGTCGCCGGCGCCAACGCCGAACGCACGCCGCTTCCGGGGGCCAAGCCCATCTTCTTCTTCGCGCCCGACCGCATCGTCAAACGCTCGGCCGATTGGGGGAATGCAGCCCTAACCAAACGCATCGGCGAGGCATTGTTCGCCTTCGCCGCGTCGGCCAAGCCATGGATGCGCGTGGTCGAAGGCCGTGGCCACAGCGCGGTCGAAAAGGTCTACGGCGACTTCATCAACGGCAAGACCAACCCGGCCGAAGGCCACATTCTTTCGCTATAGGCGAGCGCGTCTTGCACTGTGGTCAATTTGTCCTGTCTGGGTCGATCCCGCTGTTGTTCGCTGTAAAATGCAGGAATCTACAGCGACAAAAATGCTGCACGATGCGCGGTCGCACACTCGGGAAGCCATGCGCCGCGCACGCAATTCCAGGCACACATCGCGCATTCGGCCGCGACTGCCTCAACTCCAAATCACGATGTCAAAGAACAGCGATCCCGCTTAGCGAGGCGGGGCACATACGAGAACAAAAGTAGAACATCGCGGCCCTCGTTGCAAGCAATTTCGACTGCTAAAGCTCGACTTTGTCGCTGGACGATACGCCGCTTAGCGGCGAGCGGACGGAGATGCGATATGGATTTCGCTGCTTCGACGATGTGCGCCATCAGCGATCTTCGGTTGCTGACCATTCGAATGGCAGAGGCGCTTCTCGAAACGCGAATCGGTCGAGATGATTGGCGACGGTCTCTTTCAGCCGCTCGACCGATTCCGTATCGTCGGTCTCGATGACGACGAGCAGCGCATCCGCGCTCGCCTCCATGGTCGCGACGGCGGAAGGGAAGCGAACCTGTCCTCTGGTCTGCGAGAATTCGACTTCGAATTTGTGGCCCCAATGCTTGCAGAGCTGCTGGAGGTACTTTGAACCGCTGGCCGTCTTCGCACGGCCTGTGGCAATGGCCATCTTAAAGCCCTCTCGATTTTGCTTCGCAGCCCAGGCGAGCGTTCACCACGGAACGGTGTGCCCCTCACGGTCGAGATATCGCAGGCCGGGATTGCCCTGCTGCGAGAGCAGCACGTCCACGACTTTGGGAATGGCCTCCTCGACACTGAACGGCGCGTCCGGTCCGCCCATGGCGGTGCGGATCCAGCCGGGAGCCATCAACACCAGTGCGCGCGGCTCTTCGGCATGACGCGCGGCGTAGCACCGCATGAACTGGTTCAGAGCGGCCTTGCTTCCACGATATATGTCATTCCTGCCCTTTGCATTGTTGCCGATGCTCCCCTGTCCTGACGACATGATGCCGATCAGCCCGTCCGCAGGAACAAGGTCCTGCAGTCCCTCTATGACGCGCATCGGGCTCAGGGCATTCGTGACCATGACGCGAACGAACTCCTCCGTGGACACCTCCGCGACGGACTCGTGGGGGTTGGCGTTGGCGATCCCGGCGTTGTGAAACAGGATGTCGAAGCTGCGGCCGGAGAGACGGTCTCGCAGCGCCGCGATCTGATCCGGCTCTGTGACGTCGAGGGACTCGATCTCGATGCGGCCCGGATGCTCGTCCGCCAGATTATGCAACTCGGTTCTGGCGCTGCCCTGTATCGTACCAACGACCTTCCAACCCCTCGTCAGAAATTCGGCGGCCATGGCGAGGCCAAGACCTCGTGACGCTCCGACGAGGAGAATTGTACCGACGGTGTCGGGTGAAGCGGCTGGGCGCATGGGTATATCTTTCACTGAGGAAATTCGGGGCGCTTCCAATGGTGCTCAGGGGTTTCGCAGTCCACGCAAGCCACGTCCTCCACCGGCTTGCCCGTAACGGCCGCCGTAAACCAATCGAGGAAGCGCGCGCCGTTGGTCTGACGAGTGTAGAAGCGATCCAGCACGTGAGGACGGCCGCGGTTGTCCAGCGCATTTTTTGCGAGCACAGCGTCGTAGTACCCCCCGATGACGGCTTCGTCGTGCCCCCAGCTGGTATAGGTGCGGAAATTGGGAACCTTCGCGCGGATATATGCGTGCGCGTTGTCCAAATTTGCCGCGACATCAGGGGCATCCACGCCCATGAGCTGCATGAAAAGGGCCTGAACAGCATCGTGTCTTTCGTTGTATTGGTGAAAGGTGATTTCAGGATGGAGCTTGGCCGCTCGGATATAGAGATCCTCCCATGAGAGGCCGTCTATGCTGATGCCTTCGAAGCCTCGCACCCTTTTTAAAACGTTCGCCGTCCCCCAGGATTTGAGGAGCGGCGCTAGTTTTTTGCCCACGCGATAGGCACCCCCACCGTCGGCGAAATGGGTGACTGAAGCGTCCGAATAGTGTTGAGCGACAATATGAGTGTAAACGGGCGACGCGATTGCCCCCGCGCTCCACCCAATCACGGCGACGGTTTTGGGATGCGGGTAAGTCTTGAACATCCAATCCAAGGCAGACGCCGCATTATCGTAGCCCTTGTGCAGGATATTGATCTTGCCCGCAGGGTGGCCGCCCATTGCGGGTACGTCATAAGTCGTGACCGAGTCGCCGAGAAAGACGTCTCCGTTGGCGGTGGGAAGATAGACCATCGTATAGTCAGCGAGCGGGTTTTCCGGGTTGTCGGTGTCGAAGACCCCGCCCAAATTGCTTGGATCCGTTTCAAGGCCGGCAAAGGGCCGGTAAAACGATCTCCCACGCAACGCACAGTTTTCACCTGTCCAGCACGCGCCGCCGCCGGCAAAGATGACGGTGAGCTTGGCGGGATCGCCTTCCTTCACCCAAAAAGAGTAGGGCGTGCCCTGTGAGCATCCAGGCGCTGCTGCTGGCAGCACATTGCGCCAGTCACGTCGGACGGATTGAACGGGTTGGGTTGGCAAGACTGTCTCCTCGGCGATGTGCGCTGAGAGGAGGTGCTTGTCAGTCATAGGGCGCTGCCTTCGCCCTGCACGGACATGAAACAGACCGGACCATAGAGTGCTCATGCGTCGCTGATAGCAGCGCGGACTTGATTGCGACAGACGCACAGGCTGCACAATATAGTTGCGTCAGACGCTATGTCATAAAGGGGCGAATGGAATAGCGTTCGGCCATGGATGATGTGGACCTGAACCTACTCGTTGCGTTGGACGCGCTGCTTGCCGGGGCCAGCGTGACTGGGGCAGCGCGGCGCCTCGGCCTGAGTTCTTCCGCCATGAGCCGGACCCTTGCGCGGCTCCGGTCCGCAACAGGCGATCCGCTGCTCGTGCGCGCCGGGCGCGGGCTCGTGCCCACGCCCTACGCTGCCGAGTTGCGCGAGCACGTCCATGCGCTTAGCCGGGACGTGCTGGCGGTCCTCCGCCCACGCGTCAGCCAGCTGGACATCGCTTCGCTCGAACGGACCTTCACCATTCGAGCGAACGAAGGGTTTGTTGCCGCCCTTTCCGCTTCCCTGGTCGCAACTATCACCGAGGCTGCGCCGCGCGTCCGCCTGCGTTTCGCGCCCAAGCCCGAGAAGGATGCGCGCCCGCTCCGGGAGGGGCAGATTGATTTGGAGATCGGCGTGCTGGGCGCCTTCGCACCGGAGGTTCGCACGCAGGCTTTGTTTCGAGACAGATTCGTCGGGGTGGCTCGGATCGGGCATCCGCTTTTTTCTGGAACAGATATTACGCCCGAAAAATATGCGGCTTGCGATCATGTTGTTGCGTCACGGAAAGGAGAATTCACCGGACCAGTTGACGACGCACTCGAAGAACTTGGGCTCCAACGGACGACATCGGTTGTTGTGCCGGGATTTCCTGATGCGATGCGGATCGCTCGTCACTCGGATTTGGTCGCGCTCGTGCCGCGCTCGTGCCTCGGCGATAGCCTTGCGAACGATCAGGCAGCGGCAACAGGACTTCAGAGCTTCGAGCTTCCGGTTCGCACGCCGGAGATCGTGATTTCGGCGATGTGGCATCCTCGTGTGGACGCCGACCCGGCACATCGCTGGCTTCGTGACACCGTGGTCTCAGTGTGCCGGACGGCCAATCCGCAACGCTGACGATGGCAGAGCTTGCAAGGCCCTGCCGTTTCAGAAATATACCGTGGGAAAAGATCAAGAGAGTCGCTTTGGACCCTTGGCAAGGACCTTACGCCAAATTTCGTCAAATTCCGGAAGTTTCGAAGGCGTCATCCAGTGGCATGAATCAAGGGTGCGTTCCAGCAATTCCAGGAGCGAGCGGCCATTGTATGTGCCGCTTCCTCAGGCTCTCCAAGAAAGCCTTCAGCGGTTCGCGATCTGAAGACGGCAGATACATTCCCGATTTCGCTAAGCGTCGAGCAAATCGCGGATCTGGCTCGCCGCCAAGGTCAACCGCGCCACGGTGAAGGCGCCTGAGCGCTCAAGATCGCCGATCAAGTGACCGACACGGTCGACCTGATCGCGATGTGCATTGGCCCAGGCTTCGACGGCGGCGTTGCCGGCCGCGCGATCGTCGCCTTGCGTTCCGTTCGAGAGCGCGCGTGCCGCCAGCGCGCGCTGATGGACGAAGAGATCGTCGATCAACCGGCGCACGGCGAGGCGATCCCAGTGCTCGGGTAAATTCATTCGCTCGGCCGCAAGGCGCAGGCGGTCGACGCAAATCGTGCGCGCCGCGGCGAAATAGGCGCCCGCGACCATATCCAGCGGTTTCTGTGTCTCGAGCGCCAGGCGCACGATATCGGGCGTCGCGCCCATCGCCGGAAGGGCCGCCACGTCGTCGGCGAGGTCGTCGGGTACGCCCGCCGCGCGTAGCTCCGCGATGTGATCCTCGATCGATTGCGACTCGGCTTTGGACACGAGCGTCGAGAATGTTCCGCGCAGGTTCTCGACCCCCTTTGCGAAGGTGGCGATCGTGTCGCCGATTTCGGCTGACGGCGCGACGTGCCGCACGAACCACAGGGTTTGTCGCGTCAGGTGTCCGATCACCTTGGCATGCATCGCGAGTTGCACGTTTGCCGCGACCTGGTTGTCGAGCGCGTTGATGCGTGCTGTGACCTTGTCGACCGCAAAGGCGCCGACCGCGATAGTATACGCCCGCATCAGAGCCGGTGCTTCGACGCCGCTCGCTTCCTTCAACCGGTGCATGAACAGCGGTCCGCCGCGGTTGACCAGGTCGTTGTCGAGCATCGTCCCGATGATTTCGCGCCGTAGGCGGTGCTGCGCCAAGCCGCGCGGACAACGCTCGGCCGCTTCCTTTGGAAAATAGGCTTTGAGCGTCGTCGTGTAATAAGGGTCGTCAGGCAGCGACGAGGCGTTGATCTCATCGAAGAGCTGGAGCTTGGCGTAGGCGAGGAGCACCGCAAGTTCCGGTCGCGTCAAACCTTCGTTCCGGTTGCCGCGTTCGCGCATCGTGTCGTTCGACGGCAATCCCTCGACTGCGCGATTCAAGCGACCTTCGCGCTCGAGCGCAGACATAAAGCGCGCGTGGCCGTCGCGATCTCCGATCGAACCGCTTTGCGCAACGCTCAAGGCGCCCGTTTGATTGTAATTATCGGCGAGTACCAGCGCGCCAACCTCGTCCGTCAGTTTGGCCAAGAACGCATCGCGCTCGCCGCCTTTGAACTCGCCGGCGCCGATGGCTGTATTCATCAAAATCTTGAGATTGACCTCATGATCCGAGGTGTCGACGCCCGCCGAGTTGTCGATGGCGTCCGTGTTGATGCGCCCGCCCGCTTGCGCGTATTCGATGCGCGCAGCTTGTGTCATGCCCAAATTGGCGCCTTCGCCGACGACCTTGGCGCGAATTTCGCGCCCGTCGATCCGTACGGCGTCGTTCGCCTTGTCGCCGGCGTCGATATTCGACTGCGTCGACGATTTGACGAACGTGCCGATGCCGCCGAACCAGAGGAGGTCGACCTGCGTCTTTAACAGGGCGCGCATCAACTCGGCCGGCTCGGCATCCTTGCCGGCGAGACCCGTTAGCTTTTGCACTTCCGGCGACAGCGGAATGCGCTTCATGGCGCGCGAATAGACGCCGCCGCCTTTGGAAATTTTCGACTGGTCGTAATCCGCCCACGACGAGCGGGGCAACGCGAAGATGCGTTCGCGCTCGGCAAAGCTCGCCGCCACATCGGGATCGGGGTCGAGGAAAATGTCGCGATGGTCGAAGGCAGCGACGAGTTTAGTGACGCGCGACAGCAGCATACCGTTGCCGAACACGTCGCCGGACATGTCGCCGACGCCGACGACCGTGAACTGCGTCGACTGAATGTCGGTTCCCATCTCGCGGAAGTGACGTTTGACGGCCTCCCACGCGCCTTTGGCGGTGATGCCCATTTTCTTGTGATCGTAACCGACCGAGCCGCCGCTCGCGAACGCGTCGCCCAGCCAAAACCCGTATTCGGCCGAGATGCCGTTCGCGATATCGGAGAACGTCGCTGTGCCCTTGTCGGCCGCGACCACGAGATAGGGGTCGTCCTCGTCTTGGCGCACGACGTTCTTGGGCGGAACGATCTTGCCGTCAGCCGCGATATTGTCGGTCAAGTCGAGGAGCGAAGCGATAAATGTCTTGTACGCGGCCACGCCGCCCGCAAGCCAAGCTTCGCGGTTGGACGGCGCCGGCAGTTTTTTTGGATAGAAGCCGCCCTTCGATCCGACAGGCACGATGACCGCGTTCTTCACCTGCTGCGCTTTAACGAGACCCAGGACCTCTGTGCGGAAATCTTCGCGCCGGTCCGACCAGCGAATGCCGCCGCGCGCCACTTTGCCGAAGCGCAAATGCACGCCTTCGACTTCCGGCGAATAAACGAAGATCTCGACCATCGGGCGTGGCAGCGGCAGGTCTTCGATCTTCCGGCTGTCGACCTTGAAGGCGAGAGCGGGCCTGAACGAGCCATCGGCTGCCTTCTGCCAATAGTTTGTGCGCAGCATTGATTGAATGACGTTGCGCAAGCGCCGGATGATGCGGTCGTCGTCGAGGCTCGGCACCTTGGCGAGCGCGTCATCGATCTCGGCTGTTGTTTGCTTCTCGGCGTCCTCGCGATTTTGCATCGCGGGGTCGAAGCGCGCCTTGAACAGGCGCACCAGTGCCGAAGCGATGCGCGGATTGCGCGTCAACGCCTCTTCCACCAGCGCTTGGCTGAAAGGGAACGCGGCTTGACGCAGGAACTTGGCGACGGCACGCAGCACGCTGACGTCGCGCCAAGGCACTTCGGCGTAGAGGGTCAGCCGATTGAAGCCGTCGCTTTCGGCGTGCGAGCGCCAGACCGCGAGGAACGCCTCTTCAAACAAGCGAATCGCGTTTTCGCGTTCGGGATTCAAATTGCCGTGCAGCTTGAGATCGTGAATCGTGAGCGTTTGCGCTCCGACCTTCACCGGATAATTGATCTCCTCGATCACGCGAACGCCGAAATGCTCGAGCACGGGCAGAAGGTCGGACAATTCGATCACGCCGCCGGCATGATAAATCTTGAAGGTGACGATACCGTCGGTGACGTCCGCGCCGCTCGAGGAGCGCAAGGCCAGAGCTCCGGCGCCCGCTTTTTGCACCTCTTCAAGCTTGGCGATGTCTGAGATCGCTTCGACCGGTCCGAAGGCTTCGCGATAACCTTCGGAAAACGCATTCGCATAGCGCGAGAAGACTTTGCCCGCGCGCTCCGGAGCAAGGGTCGCGTGCAGCGCTTCGGAGAAATCGTCGCTCCACAGGCGCACGGCCTTCTCGAGCCTCGCCTGCAGCGCCTCTTCGTCGAAGGCGCGGCGTCCGCCTTCCAAATCGATCATGTAGTGGATGCGGGTGAGCTGGCCTTCCTCGGTGTGCGGATAGGCTGCCGCGATACGACCGCCGAGTGCTTCGACCAGGATGCCGCCAAGGGTGCGCATAAGCCCGCCGCGGAATTTGTCGGCCGGCAGATAGACGAGCGCGGAGGCGAAGCGGTTGAACGTATCGAAGCGCAGGAACGCTTTCGTGCGCGGCCGGTCGGTGAGATAGGCGATGCCGGGCGCGATGCGCAACAGATCTTCGTCGGAAATTTGGAAAAGCTCGTCGCGCGGAAAGGTCTCGAGTACTTGAGCGAGCGCCTTAGCGCTGTGGCCGGATTTCGGCATCGCGGCATGGGCGGTGGCGTTGGCGACTTTGCGCCGTAGAAATGGAATGTCGCGCGGACTCTCATTATAGGCCGCGGACGTGAACAAGCCCACGAACCGCCGCTCACCGACGAGCTCGCCTGTGCTATTGAAGCGTTTGATGCCGATGTAATCTTCCTGCACGCGCCGGTGAACGGTCGAACGTTCGATCGATTTGGTGATGATGAGCGGCGAGGGCTGCATCAGGAAGCCGCGCACCTCCGGCGTCAGCACGGCTCGATCGTGGCCCCGTCGTACGATGCGCCGCTCGCCGCCCCGCAGGATGCCGAGGCCGGTGTCGGAGAGCGGGCGCAATTGATCGCTGCCGTTGGCTTTCTCGAAGACGTAATCGCGCGCGCCCAAGAACGTGAAGTGGTTTTCTTTGATCCATTTCAGGAACGCGAGCGACTCCTCGATCTCCTCGCGCGGCGCCGGCGGTGGGTTTTGCCACAACTCCGCGATCGATTGATCGAGACGCACCTGCATCAACTTCCAGTCGGCGACGGCCGCGTCGACATCCGCAAGCACGTGCGCGATGCCGGCCTGGATGTCGGCGAGTTGATCGCTCGATTCCGCACGCGAGAACGCGATGCAGATCATGCTTTCCGGCACGCCGTCGTTGTCGTTGGTATCGAAGACGAAGCCGCGAAAGCCGCCGCTCGCGTCGCGCTTGACGCGCATGATGGGATGGAAGATGGCTTTTACCGCCAAGCCGCGGTCGGCGAGCTCCGAAAGCACCGAGTCGACGAGGAAGGGCTTGTCGTCGTTGATCGTCGCAAGAAAACTTGCCGCGGCCGTGAACCCGTCTTTCTCCGGCGTCGGGTCGAAAACGCGAATGAACGGCGCGCCGATACGGCGCTCCTGCATCGCGCGCCAGAACAATCGCGCAAGTCCGGCGAGGCCGTCTTGAGAGAATGTCTTCAGATCGTCCGACGCCGCGCCGGAATAGAAGCGTAGCGCGAATTGCGAAAAACCTTGCGGATCGGATTCAAGCGGGGCAGCGACCATGATATCTCGTCTGACGGGAGCGGTGGGGCAGGCGGCGCGAGACCGCTTCGAAGCGCGGGCCGCATACTATGCGCAAATTGAGTTTCACGTCCGCTTAATGCCGATCGTTTCCGCGGAAGACTCTTGCGCGGGAACCTGTCCCATGCGAACGAAATAAACTTCGCACCTGCAAAAGCCAGAGCACTTGATGGCCCCCGACGCGATCGTCTTCGACACGGAATTCACAGCTTGGCAAGGTTCGATGGAGCGCCATTGGTCTGGTCCGGGTGAATTCCGCGAAATCGTTCAGATTGGCGGCGTTTCGATCGACGGTGCGACCTTGGCGGAAACCGGCACGTTCTCGGTCTTGATCAAACCGGTATTGAATCCGGTCATGTCCGATTACCTCGTGACGTTGACGCGAATCACCAACGAGCGCCTTGCGGTCGAGGGGACGGACTTCGTTTCGGGTGTTCAGGCTTTCTTAAAGTTTGCCGCCGGCCGCCCGATGTTCTGCTACGGGCGCGACGACAAGGTCATCGCCGCCAACGCAAAGCTGTTGGGCGTCCGCGAAGCCTGGCCGCGCGTCACCGCCTATGATCTGAAGGATTGGTTGCTGCGCGTCGGTATTCCGCTCACCGGCATTCATTCGGGCGCCCTGGCTGAACACGTCGGCGGGGTTTCGCAAGGTATCGGCCACGATGCGGTGACGGACTCGCGCTCCCTTGCCGAGGCGATCAGGTACTTGGTCGCGCGCGGTGCACCGAACCCGCTCGCCGGATCATGATTCGCGCCGCAGCCGCTTCGGGCCTTCGTAGCGATAGTGGCCGGTGATCTTGAATACGAACAGCATGTCCTCGATGTGCGGCCCCAAGCCGATGTTGTGCAGGACAAGGGGCCTTGCGCCGTCGCTCGTTCGCTCCTCGGTCACCAGGCCGATATGCGGCCTGCCGTCCGGCAGCGCCCAGGCGATGACATCGCCGGGCTTGTAGTCATTCGCCTCGTCGCTCACGGCGAGCGCCTGACCATGCCGCGCGAAAAACGTTGCGAGGTTCGGCACGCGGCGGTGATCGATGTTTGGGTCCGGATGCGTCATATGCCAGCGCGTCGGATAGGCCGCGAACGCGCGCGCCATATCCTCGTGCACCAAACGCTGGAGATCGATGCCGAGCAATCGGTACGCGCGCACGACTTCGTCCGAGCACACCCCTTGGCTCGCCGGTACGTCGCCCATCGGATAGGGGATGCGCAGGTAGGCCGCGTCGTAGGTGACGATATGGGTCGCTCGTTCTTCTGCGGCGGCGGCTAAGCGCAGGCCGAACGGCAGCCTTGCGTCGCTCCAATCCTTGTGCACGCGCTGCACGGCCGGCGCAGTGACGGTTTGCGCGACGGTGGGTTTCGGGCGCGGCGATGGCGGTGCTGCCGCGTCGCAGGCACCGATCACTGCGACGCACAAGCCCAGGACAAACAGCAGCGAGACTCGATTGGCGTTCATGAGGGCGTGATGCTCGCTACAAATGCGGCCTCAATGCGGCGCCGCGCTGCGATCCATCGCATTCGATTTAAATTAGAGTGATCGCGCTCACATATCGTTAGAAGCGCCGCCGCAGACTGGCGGCATGTCGGGTATCTACGCCTCAGGCATTGCCGGATTACGCGCCGCTGACGTGCGCGCGAGCGTCCGCGCCCAGAACATTGTCAACTGGCAGTCGCAAGACTATCGACCGCTGACGGTGCAGCAGACGACGGGCGCGTCGGGCGAACCGGTCGTCAAAATCTCGAAAGCCCAATTGAGCGGCGATTTTCCCTTTGTCGATCTCGCCAGCGAAATCGTCGATCTGCAAATGGCCAAACGCGCCTATCAAGCCTCGGCCAAAGTGATCCGCACGGCCGATGAAATGTCGAAGACGCTGCTCGACGCCTTCGCTTGAACCCTCATTTCTGCGCCAGCAGTTTTTCCATCTCGTCCATGATCCGGTTCATGCGCGCCTCGAGCGCGCGATGGACAAGCGGCGTCGCCATGTCGATGCCGGCCGTCTTGAAGAGATTGTAGGGATAGTCCGAGCCGCCGGCACTCAAGAGCGCGAGGAAGCGTTTCTGCGCCGCCTCGCCGTTGCGCGTTAGGTCGTCGGCGAGATAGGTCGCGCCGGCCAGCGACGTCGCATAGTTGAAGACGTAGAAGCCGCGATAGAAATGCGGAATGAATGCCCATTCGATGCAGTATTTCGGATCGATCTTCATCACGCCCTTGGCATCGCCGTAGTAGCGCTTGAGCAGGTCGCAATAGAGTCCGGTCAGTTTCTCGCCGGTCAGCGGCTCGCCTTTTTCGGCAAGCCCATGTGCGTTGAGCAGGAATTCCGTGAAGAGCGCCTGACGGAAATACGTCGTGCGAATGCCGTCCAGAATTTCGTTGTCGAACGCGAGTTTTTCCTCCTTCGACTTCGCCCGCGCCAACACGTAATTCTGCACCAGCACTTCGTTCGAGATCGACGCCGTCTCGGCGACGAAGGTCGCGTAGTTGGACAATTCGAACGGCTGATTGTGCTTGGTCAGCATGGTGTGAACGGCATGTCCCCATTCATGCGCGAAGGTGGAGAGCGAACTGTAATCGCCGTTGTGATTGAGCAGCAGATATGGATGCACGTCGTAGGCACCGCCGTTCATGTAGCCGCCCGAACGCTTGCCGTCGTGCGGATAGACGTTCATCCAGCGCGCCGCGAATCCTTGACGCAGAATGCCGAGATATTCCTCGCCGAGCGGCGCCAGGGCTTCGAGCGTGATGCGCTTTGAATCGTCCACATTGTAGGTATTGGCGACCGACGTCGTCGGCGCGTAGACATCGTAATAGGCCTGATCCTTCAGGCCGAGCATCCGGGCGCGCAGTTTCAAATAACGCTGAAACGTCGGCAGCTCGCGGTTGACTTCCGCAATCAGAGTTCGCACGACGGGTTCGGGCATGTTGTCGCCGAAGAGCTCGGCATCCAGCGTCGATTTGAAGTGTCGCGCTTTGGCGTTGAACACTTGGCCCATGATTTCGGCCTGGAGATTGGCGCCGAACGTTCCCTCATAAGCTTTGTATGCGGCCCAGAAGGCATCGAAGACCTTCTTCCGGTCGTCGCGATTGCGCGATTGTCGGTAGAGTTCGTACGTCGAGTCGCTGAGCTTCACCGATTTGCCGTCGGCGAACGTCACGCTTGGAAACGGCAGCTCGCCGTTCGCGAAGATCGTGTAGACCGTCTGCGGCTGGGCGAGCGTATTGGCGACTTGCGCCATGACGCGTTCGCTCTCTTCGCCGAGCGCGTGCGGAGCGCTGCGTAAAACATCGCGCAAACCGAACGCGTGCGGCTTCAGACCGGGTTCGCTCGCAATGAAAGCCTCGATCTTCGACGCGCCGATCGATTGAATCTCAGGCTTGAGCCAGCTTGTCGCTTCGACAAAGCGCGCGTTCAAATTGTCGGCGGCCGTATTGCGCGCTTGGTTCGGGGCGACGCGAACGTCTTCATCCGCTTTGAGCGAGGCATAGACCGCAAGCCGCGCGATGCGTTTGTTCAGCAACGAGATCGCATCGCACGCCTTGCGCAGCGACGCGGCGTCGCGCCCAAGCGTTCCTTTGAAGTGCACGAGCTTTTCGATGTCGCTCTGAACGGCCGCCTGCTCGCCCTCCCAAGCGGCCGCGTTGGGGTAGAGGTCGCCCAGATCCCACATGCCGTCCGCTTGCGCAGGCTGGGTCGGTGCGGCGTGCGCCAGCGCGAACGAAATCGCGCTCGCAAGGCAAAACGCGATCGAGCGTCGGATCAAAGCGGCCATGAGGTCCCCGCAGAAATGCCCATTGACGTTACCGCCGACTGAGCCGCGAGCGCGAAGGTTTGATTGTCAATTAAGCGTCATCGCCACGCTAGAGCCAGACAAACGCGGACATACGTCTCAGTCCCCCGATCCCGGGGCAACGCGTTGTCTTTCTGCGACTTGTTAGATTGACATGACACGATTGGCGGCTGGTCGGCGCAACTTGGTTTGCCCAGAAAATATCCGTCATTATTGGGTGATTGCTGCGCCGCACAAACGGGCAGCGGCTGCTCAAAAGCGTGGCGTTTGTGCAATACTGCGCCGCTCTCTGTGACGGAATTGCCAATCTTCGTTGACTTGAGTGTGTGGAACGTGTGCTCTGATTTCGAGGGATGCTAGGGGCAGAGGCATGTGGGCGACACATGCGTTCTCCGTTTCGAAGCAAAGAAAATTGAAGACCGGGTAGGAGGAAATTGCGTCATGCCGAAGTCAAATAGCATGCGGTTGGGGTATCTGGGGTCGGTCGCGTTGATAGCTCTTGCGGGGGCATATTCCGGCGCGCAGGCGGCACAAATTCAGTTTGGCGAGGTCAGTCTGACACTCGACAACAATCTGGCGGTCGGCATCTCCGACCGGGTGGCGTCTCGAAACACGGCCTATCTGCCCGAAAGCAACGGCGGTCCGAAGTCGCTGAACGCGGCTGACGCCGGGTCGAACACACTGCCGGCAATCAGCGGGTTGACCGGAACAGGTATCGCGGCACTTTGTAACCCGCTCTGCGGCCCGTTGACGGGCAACATGACGACGACGAACAATCCGTACGCTTTCGCGGGAAGCATCAACGCGGACGATGGCCGGCTGAACTACACGTCCGGCGACATCATCGGCGCGCCCGTCAAGATGACCTCGGAATTGACCGCAGTGTGGAGAAACTACAAGGCGTTCGTCCGCGGCTACGGCTTCTATGATTTCGTGCTGACGGACTTCAACCACGGTGACCGCTCGTTGTTAAACGACGATTCCAAGGGTCTCGTCGGTCGCGACTATCGCCTGCTCGACGCGTTCATCTCGGCTGATTTCACCTTCGCCGATATGCCGCTCAACATTCGCGTCGGCAAACAAGTCATCAACTGGGGTGAAAGCACGTTCCTCTTGAACGGCTTGAACAACTTCAATCCGATCGATGTCACCGCCTATCGCCGTCCCGGCGCGGAAATCAAAGACATTCTGCTTCCGGTCAATGCGATCGAGGGTTCGATCTCGTTGCCGTACAACGTCTCGCTCGCGGGCTATTATGCGCTCGGCTGGGATCGCTATCGTCTCGATCCGGCCGGCTCGCCGTTCTCTGCCACCGATGTCGTTGACGCGACCTCGGGTTTCGGCGGCAACCAGAATGCAGCCAGCTTCCTCTCCGGCGGCCGCTTTGCGGGCTACAAACTCAATTGCGGCACGGGAACCGACCAGACGACGAACGGCTTGGCCTTCGCGCGTAGCATAAATCTCCTGCCGGGGACCAACGGCACCTACAGTGTTCAGATCCCAGGCTTGAACAGCCCTGTGGGTACGCGCCCGAACTGTACCCAGGACGTGGTCGCGGGGTCGTCGTTCTTCAACTACGCGACACCGGTCGTTATCGGCCAGGCCGAGGCGACACGATTCGGCAAAGTGTCGATCATGAATTCGACCGGTTATGCGGCGCAGTCCAGCGCCTATGAAGGCATCGTCGATCGCGGCAAGGACCTTTATCCGAGCCAATCGGGCGACTTCGGCCTCAATGTGAAATATCTGATGGAGGGCGGCGTACTCGACGGTTACGAGTTCGGCGGTTACTACCAGAACTACTCGAGCCGCCTGCCTTTCGTTGATGAGACGACTGGGTCGCCGCAACTCGGCCTGATTACGGTTGGCAATTCGTCGAACATCCCGGTGGCAGTCACGCCGGCCTCGGTAGGATCAAATCTGGCCAGCCGCTATGCGGGCCCCGCAGGTTGCGTCAATCCGGCGTTCGGTCCGATCGCAAACCTTGCCGATCCTCGTGCGGCCGCTCTGCAGATTTTGCCTGCGAGCGACCCACAGAACTTGCTGAACGTCAACTCGGTGGTAACCGCGACCAACTTCATTCCGCCGACGCGGTTCAAGGATACGTCGATCGATCCGTTCACGGGCACGCACGATACGCTTGCCTACCAGTTGGTTCACGACAATCTGGGAGCGGTTGTTGCGGCTAACAGTGCAACGGCCATTGTCACGAACTTCGGCACCGGCCTCTATCACAGCAACTACGGCCTGGGTAACTTCCATTCGATCGGCAATATGATCGAATTCAACTGTGCCCTCGACCTGCTGCAGTCGGGCGTGGTTGCCGGCTTGCCGATGAACTTCAACGGCACGATGTTGGTGAACGCGTACAATCAGATCGGCTTGTCGCTTTCCTATCCGAGCGGCATCGAACAGTATGGCTTTAGCTGGGCCGGTACGATCGGAACGTGGGGAATTCAAGGTGAATTGACCTACCGTCCGAAGGCGCCCTTCCAGGCTGACACCGACCAGGTCACGATCGCGGCGGTGACACAGGAATGCGCCTTTGTCGCGGCGGGCAACGTGGGCAGCTTCAACTTTGAGCCGCTCGACACGATGCTCACTCGCTGCGACCCGACCCACGTCGGCAACAGCCGGATCAACGGCGAAATCTTCAACAGCATGTATACCGGCCAAGTCGGCTCGACCGCGACGTTCACGAACTCGGAGTGGTTCGTCGACGCGATCGGTGCGGACCTCGGTATATTCGTTCCTGAAATCGGCTTTGTGCATGTACCCGGTGTAGAGAAGACGTGGATTGACAATAACCCGCTCGTTGGCGGCAAGTATGTCGGCCCAGTCCAATACGGAAACACCGGCTGTCAGGGTTCGGACCTGCCGCTGGGTGGCTTGCTCGCCCTCGATCACAAGTCGAGCAAGGAATGCCGCCCGACGGACACGTCAGCTGGCTTGGTGTTGCTCGCGATCACGCAATACAACAACGCCTTCAACACCGGCTTCGTGGTGGCACCGCAGGCGGCGTTCTCTTGGGACTTCTACGGCACGACGCCGGCCCCCTACGGGAACTACATGGAGGGCCGGATGGCGGTCAGCCTTGGCGTGAACGGTACGCTTAACAACAGCTTCACCATGGGCGTCAACTACACGAACTACTTCGGCGCCGGCATCAGGAACAAGTCGCAGGACCTGGACTATGTGTCTGCGAGCATGGGATACTCGTTCTAAGGGCGGGGGCAACCGCACGGACCTATTAGGTGGAGGAAATGCACGTGACGAAGACCAGACTACTTCTTACTGCCTCTGCTGTTGCGGTAGCGTTTGCTGCAACCAGCGCATGGGCCAAGGTGCCTGCCGACCAAGCTGCTCGGCTCGGTAAGGACCTGACGCCGATGGGTGGTGAGATGGCGGGGACGACCGATGGTTCGGTACCCGCTTGGACGGGCGGTCTCACCGCGCCGCCCGCTGGCGTCAAGTTCGACGCCAAGACTCAGAACCCGCCCAACCCGTTCCCTGGCGATAAACCGGCTTTCACGGTGAACGCAGGCAACATGGGGCAATACGCTGACAAGCTGCTCGACGGCTACAAACAGCTGATGAAGCTCTACCCGACCTATCACATGAACGTGTACCAATCGCGGCGCACGTGTTCCTTGCCGGAGTACGTTTACTCGGCGATCAAGAACAACGCGACGGTTGGCGACCTGACTGCGGATGGTGACGGCGTCACCGGCGCGATCATGGGCGTTCCGTTCCCCATCGCCTCGAACGGCATGGAAATTGTTTGGAACAAGAAGCTCGGCTTCCGCAACTTCAAAGTCACGCGTCAGTTCGCGGCGGCGCCCGTTCAGCGTAACGGCTCGTACAACCTGATCACGGTTCAAGACGAAGCCATTTTGCGCTGGTCGGATCCTTCCAAGAAGCATGCGGAAGATCTGAACAACGTCTCGATCCTTTACATCGCGAACACGATCGCGCCGGCCCGTTTGGCGGGTAACGTGATTTTGGTTCACGAGTCGCTGAATGCGGCGGTCGATCCGCGCAAGGCTTGGTCGTACAATCCCGGCACGCGCCGCGTTCGTCGCGCTCCGGACATTGCCTATGACAATCCGGGCACGAACACGGACGCTATGTCGACGTCGGACGCCTTCGACGGCTACAACGGCGCCATGGATCGCTACAACTGGACGACAAAGGGTCGTAGCGTAAAGTTCATCTCCTACAACGACTATGACGCGATCAACACCAAGTACGCGGACTTCGTGAAGCCCTCGCACTTGAACCAAGACCGCGTTCGTTATGAGCCGCATCGCGTGTGGACGGTCCAGGCCGACCTGAAGCCCGGCGCGCGGCATGTCTACGCCCGCCGCGTTATGCACCTCGACGAGGATGCGCAGATCGTTGACGCCGCCGAGAACTATGACGGCCGCGGCCAGCTGTGGCGCTTCCAGGAAGTGCAGGTTGCCAACTACTACCACGTTCCAACCTGCGGCGGCGCCGCGGAGATCGTGTACGACTTGCTTGACGGCCGCTATCTGGCGCTGTCGATGCGGAACGAGGAGCCGCCGGTGAACTACTTCGCCGACGAACTCCAGGAGAGCCGCTATACGCCGGAAGCCATCCGCACACTCGGCGTTCGCTGAGGCGGTTATGATGTGAAGTCGGCCGGCCTCCGTTTCTTCGGGGGCCGGCCGTTATCATTTTGAAGGCTCAATTTCGCCGGGAGTTCGGTTCATGCTCGGGTCCAAGTTCAGACCGCTGATGTCTCGCGTCTCGCTCGCCGCGGCCCTTCTGGCGGCGCCGCATCTCGCCGCTCAGGCTTTCGCCACTGAAACGACGCTCAGCGACAAGCCCGCGGTGGCGACGTCGCATGCGACCGAGGCACTGCTCTTGGGCGTGGCGCGCGCCGGCTCTCGCATTGTGGCGGTCGGCGAATATGGCGACGTCGTCTTGTCGGACGATGACGGCAAGACCTGGCGCCAGGCGAAATCCGTTCCCACCCAAGTCACGTTGACCGCGGTTTGTTTCGTCGACGACAAGATCGGCTGGGCGGTCGGCCACGATACCGTCATCCTCCAAACGACGGACGCCGGCGAGACCTGGCACAAACAATTCGGCGGCGGCGCCAGCGACAACGCGTTGCTCACGGTAGCGTTTTGGGACGCCAACCATGGCCTCGCCATGGGCGCCTTCAACTTCACGGCCGAGACAAAGGACGCCGGCAAAACGTGGACCGAGCGCAAAACGCTCAATCCCATTCAAGTGAAGCCCGGCACGGTACCGGCGGCTCCGGCGCCGGGCGGCGCGCCTGGGGCAGCTCCACCGGCACCGGCAGCTCACGCACCGGCAGCACATGCGCCAGCGGCCGGCGCAGATGATGGTGCTGCGGATTCCAAAGATCCCTATGCCGCCGCTACGGGTGACGAGAACCATCTCAACGCAGCGTTCGTGGGCCCTGCCGGCGCCATGTACGTGGCGGCGGAAGCGGGCGCCGTATTTCGTTCGTTCGACAACGGTGTGACCTGGGACAAGATCCTGACGGGTTACAACGGATCGTTTTGGGGTGGCTTGGCGGCCAAGGATGGCACGCTCTACATCACCGGCATGCACGGCAATATTTGGCATTCGACCGATAAGGGCGCGATCTGGACGAAGCTCGACACCGCCGGCGCCGACCAGTCCGTCGCGATGGGCCTGCAGCTCAAGGACGGCAAGTTCGTCTTCGTCGGACTTGGTGGTCAGGTCCTTTATTCGGCCGACGGTCAGAAATTTACGCTGACCTATCGCGAGGATCGTAAGGGCTTGAACGCGGTCCTCGAAGACGGCGCCGATCGGCTGCTGGTCTTCGGCGAGACCGGGATCAAAGAACAGCCGATGACACCCCCGGCGACGGCCCCGCAGCCGCAGGGCTAAGAACTAGACCTTTCCGGTACTGAGAACGGGCGCGCCAGCCGCCTGTGTCAGGCTGCGCTGTGGCCGGCCGGGGAATTGGTGGAACCGCATGGCCCTGACTGGAGGTGACGGTCGAGCCCGTCACGGATCGTGACGGTAGCGTCATTTTTACTTGTCTCCGCCGCTAGTCGTCGTACCATCGGGCAACAGCGCAACCGAATTGCCCTTATGGAGGATTGAGATGAGCGGATTGACCAACATCACCAAGGACCCGGCCTACAACGCCGTCGATCCTGACGATTTTCGCTCCATGATGGATATCGAGCGCTACGGCGCGCGAACGTCCGCTTTCGACAAGATCATTTCCGCGACTCACGATCACTTCTGGGATCCGCTCGACAAGAAATACATCGATTTCGCCGAGCCCTTCGATCTGGAGAAGAACTACATTGTCGACCCCGACCTGATGACCGAGCTGAAAACCGCCGTCGGCGATAAGCTCGACGAGCGCGGGAAGATCAAGCTCACCAATCTCAACACGCTGTGGTCGTTCTCGAGCATCTTGCACGGCGAGCAAGGCGCGCTCTCGCTCTCGGCGTCCCTCTGCCACATTCTTCGTGATCCGGGCGCGCAGGAATACGCCGCCAATCAGACGCGCGAGGAAGCGCGCCACGTCACCGCCTTCAGCCGCTATATCCACGCGCGCTGGGGCAAGCCCGTGGCCGTCGGCCCCGCGCTCGGTGATCTTCTGACCGACCTCGTGCTTTCGCCGCTCGTCTGGAAGAAGCTCGTCGGCATGCAGATGCTGGTCGAGGGCTTGGCCATGGGCGCCTTTGCGACCTTCTATCAAAAGGGAAACGATCCCCTGATGGTCAAGCTGTGCCAGCTCGTCATGACGGACGAGGCCTTCCACCACAAATTCGGAAAAATATGGGCCGACCGCACGATCCCGCACCTTTCCAAAGGCGAGGCCGAGAAGATCGAGGATTGGGCCTGGGAGGTCTTCCAGGTGCTGCTCTTCAACCTCGCAAGCCCCGATCAGAAGAGTTGGATATACGTTGAACTTGGGCTTGATCCCGCCTGGGTGCAGGCCGCGTTCATGGAAGCCATGACCGACGCCAACATCCGTACCGAGCTGCAGGAAGGGACGAACATCTTCCGCGTGCTTATCAAAACCTTGCTCAAGGCCGGCATCATCACCGACCGTACGCGCAACAACTACGCGGCCTTCATCGACATGTCCGAACTCCATGCCGAGGGCGAGCGCATGATCGGCGACGACATCGCCGAGGAAGGCATCAAATATCTGATGAAGCTGAACGGCGGCCACATGTTGCGCACGCCTTCAAGCATCGCGGCGGAATAGCGACTAGAGGGACGGGCAAATGACCGAATTGACCAACATCACCAAGGACGCCGCCTACGATGCGGTGGATCCGAAGGATTTTCGCTCGATGATGGATGTCGAGCGTTATGGCGCGCGCTCGACGGCCTTCGACAAGATCATTTCGGCGACGCACGATCATTTCTGGGACCCGCTTGATCCCAAATACATCGACTTCTCGGCGCCGTTCGATCTCGAGAACGAATACATCATGCCGCCGTTCTTGAATCTCGATCTGCAAACCGCGATCGGCGACAGGTTGAACGAAAAGCAGAAGATCAAGCTGGTCAACGCCTCCGCTCATTGGGGTTTGTCGTCGATTCTGCACGGCGAGCAGGGCGCGCTGTCGCTGTCGGCCTCGCTTTGTCACATTCTGCGCGATCCGGGCGCCCAGGAATACGCGGCCAACCAAGCGCGCGAGGAAGCGCGTCACGTCACCGGCTTCACGAAGTACGTCCAGGCGCGTTGGGGCAAACCGCTGCCGGTCGGACCAGCGCTCGGCAACCTTCTCTCCGAGATGGTGCTCTCGCCTTATGTTTGGAAGAAACTTGTCGGCATGCAGATGCTGGTCGAAGGTCTCGCCATGGGTGCCTTCGCCACCAATTATCAGTACACGAACGATCCATTGCTGAAGCGCCTTTGCCAACTCGTCATGACGGACGAGGCCTTCCACCACAAATTCGGCAAGATATGGGCCGATCGAACGATTCCGCATCTCTCCGAGACGGAGCGCAATCTGATCGAGGATTGGGCGGCGCAAGTATTCCAGGGTCTGCTCTTCAACCTCGGCAGCCCGGAGCAAAAGAAGCCGATCTACGCGCAGTTCGGCATCGATTGGGAATGGGCGCAAAACGCCTTCCGCGAAGCCTTCACCGACGCGCGCGTGCGCGAACGCATGAAGGATTCCACCAACATCTTCCGCGTCTTGATCAAGACCTTGCTCAAAGCCCGGATCATCACCGACCGCACGCGCGGCACTTATGCGGCCTTTGTCGATATGGCCGAATTACACCACGAGGGCGACCGTATGATCGGCGACGACATCGCCGAGGAAGGCATCAAATATCTGATGCAGATCAACGGCGGCATGGGCCGCACGCCGATAGGTATCGCAGCGGAATAATCGCCGCGAGCGCGGGCTACCAGCCGAACTGAGAGCCAGTGGCCCACCTAATTCGCGTAGTCGTCCTTCCCTTTAATGATGCGCCAGCGCCCGTTTGCAACCAAGGGCGCATGGAGAAGCTGCCATTATGGAGACCCTGACACGCTAGTCCCCTGAAATCGGCCATGTCGAACGTCGGGGCGATCGAATGCGAGCATCGAAACCATGCCCGCAACGGCAATGACAGGGGCCGCTCCGTCCGCATAATGACAGTCTCAATCTCGGAGGCCGTTATGCGAACCAAACTGCAGTGGACGAGCGTTATCCTGTTTATGGCCGTCAGCACCTTTCTCGTGGCGTTCGGACTGCTCTATTCCAATGCCAACGACCTGCTTTGGTTCCATGCCGCGGCCGTACCGCCGGAGGCGCTCGAAAAAATTCGCCCGCTCTATTTCGCGTTGATGAAACTGATCGGCGGCGCTTCGATCGGGCTCGGGATACTGGGCGGCTTCGTCGTGCTGGGTCCCATGCGCCAAGGCGTGCCTTGGGCCGCGACATTCGTGTCGTTGACCTATTGGATCGCCTTCGGCGTTGCGGCGTTTACCGCAATCCGCCTTAACGAACTTACGAACGCGCCGGTCGCCTGGTACAACATGGCGATCCTGTCGGCCCTCACGGCGGCCGCTTACGGTGCGCACACGCTGGCCTCGCGGCGTTGAGGTTGGGCACTGCCCGGCCTCTTCATTTGTGGCCCACGGCTTGAGTAATCTGTGGGCCATGAGCCTCTTTCCCGACCTTGCCGAAACACTGCCAGACGGCGTTCGCCTTTGGCGCCGGCGTCTCGCACCCGGTGCGCAGATGGCCTTGCTCGACGATGTCGCGCGCACGCTTGAGGCGGCGCCGCCCTATCGCCCGCAAATGCGCACCGGGGCCTATGTGATCAATCGCATGTCGAATTGCGGATCGCTCGGATGGATCTCGGACACGCGCGGCTATCGCTACGAGCCGCTCCATCCCGAGACGGGCAAGGCGTGGCCGCCGATTCCCGTCGAACTCGGGCGGATCGGGGCCGACTGCACGCGTGAAGCGGGGTTCGCGGACTACGAACCGGACGCCTGCTTGATCAACATCTACGAAGCGAGCGGCAAGTTGAACCTGCATCGCGACTACGATGAGGCGGATTTTCGCTGGCCGGTGGTCTCGTTCAGCCTGGGCGCGGACGCTGAATTCCTGCTTGGCGGTTTCAAGCGCGCCGATCCGACACACCGCCTCGTGCTGCACTCCGGAGACATCCTCGTCTTCGGCGGCCCGAGCCGCCTGCGCTACCACGGGGTGCGCAAGATTTTTCCCGGCACCTCGCCCGTCGATCATTCGGTTTTGCCGGAAGGCGGGCGGATCAATCTAACGCTGCGGCGCGCCCGTTGATTTGCTCGCCTGCGGGCGCTCTTCTAACATCGCCGGCGATCCAAGCCGCAACAAGCGAGAGCTTCATGGCTGACCTCCAGGCTGCCGCCCGCGGCTTCCACGCAGAGCTTCGCTCGCGCGCCGGCGAAATCGAGTCCGGGCGCAGGTTGCCCGCCGACATTGCGAAGCGCTTTGCCGAAGCAGGCTTCTATAGGCCGTGCGTGCCGCAAGCCTACGGTGGCCTTGAAAGCGATCCGCTGACGCTCTCCAATTTGATCGAAACGATTGCCGAAGCTGACGGCTCGGCCGCCTGGTGCGTGATGATCGCGGCGACGACGGGATTGGTCGCGGCCTATATGCCGCCCGCAACCGCGCGCGTGATCTTCGAGCGCGATCCCAACGTCATCCTCGCTGGCGTGTTCGCACCACGCGGCAAGGCCGTTGAGGAGGGCGCGCAGTATGTCGTCAACGGCCGGTGGCAATGGGGCTCGGGCTCTCCGAACGCGAAATGGATTGCTGGCGGCTGCGTTGTCCTGCGGGACGGAAAGCCCGCGTTGTTACCGTCGGGTGTGCCCGATTCGCGCATGATGATTGTCGCCGTCGAAGACGCCGAGTTGATGAACAACTGGGACGTCTCGGGCCTCTGCGGCACGGGCAGTCAGGATTTTGCCTTCAAGGACGTTCGCGTTGCGAAGGAAATGAGCGTGAGCTTGATGTCGGACAAACCCTTGGCGCGCCCGCTCTATGCCTTCCCGGTGTTCGGGTTGCTCGCCGCGGGAATCGCCTCCGTTATGCTGGGCCTCGGGCGCGCCGCGATTTGCGAATTGATCGCCATCGCCGGCGGTAAGACACCTGAGGGCCAGCGCAAACCGCTGGCCGCACGAGCCAAGACGCAAGAAGACGTCGCCGAGGCCGAAGCGCTGTTGAGTTCGGCCCGCGCCTATTTTCGCGACAGTATCGCAAAGGCTTGGGATGAAGCGCGCCGCGGCGAGAGCTTGTCGGTCGAAGCGCGCCGCGATCTGCGTCTCTCGGCGACGCACGCGGCACGCTCAAGCGTTCGCGCTGTCGATCTCATGTATCATCTCGGCGGCGGCACCTCGGTTTATAGGTCTTCACCGTTGCAGCGCATCTTTCGTGACGTCCACGTAGCGAGTCAGCATATGATGGTGGCGCCCACAACGATGGAGCTTGCGGGAAGGCTGCTTCTCGGACAGGAAGCGGAGCTATCGCAGCTATGACCGACATCCGCCTCGTGATCGCGGGCGCCACGGGCCGCATGGGCCACGCCATCATCCGCGCCGCTCTGAAAACTCCGGGCATAAAATTGCATGCGGGCCTCGCGTCGCCCTCGAATCCGGCGCAAGGAAAAGATCTGGGCGCGCTGATCGGTCACGAGTCTTTAGGCGTCTTTGTCGGCGCCGATCCGCTCGCGGCCATCGCCAAGGCCGATGCCGTAGTGGATTTTACGACGCCGTCGGTCAGCTTGGCGCTCGCCGATCTGTGCGCTCAAGCGCGCATCGTTCATGTCGTCGGCACAACCGGTTTCGATGACAGCGCCGGCAAGCGCTTCGCCGCCGCCGCGCGTCACGCCACGATCGTCAAATCAGGCAATTTCAGTCTCGGCGTCAACGTCCTGGCGGGATTGGTCGAACTGGCCGCGCGCGCCCTCGGTCCCGATTTCGATGTCGAATTGATGGAGATCCATCATCGCTTGAAGGCCGATGCGCCGTCGGGGACGGCGTTGCTGCTCGGCGAAGCGGCGGCGAAGGGTCGTGGCGGTAATCTCTTCGAGTTGCGCACGAAGCCGCATGACGGTCTGGCCGGTCCACGACCGCGCGGCACCATCGGCTTTGCCAGCCTGCGGGGCGGGACCGTCGTCGGGGATCATGGCGCGATCTTGGCAGGCGAGGGCGAGCGCCTCGAGCTTTGGCACAAGGCCGAGGACCGGACCATCTTTGCCAAAGGCGCGCTCAAGGCCGCGCTGTGGGGCCAAGGCAAGGGGCCCGGTCTCTTCGACATGCAGGATGTTTTAGGTTTGCGCGCGCGTTAGACCGCAGTGGCGAAAGTCCGCGCCCGGCGTAGTGCATCGCTGAGTTCGCGCGCCAAGGAAATGCGCGCCTCGGGATGCAGGAATTTGCCGACTTCGATTTGCTGCCCATGACTGCGCACCGTTAGAACGCCTCGCTCATCGGACTCCTCGTCGTAACCGACGCTCGCCCAATAGGATGGACAGCGCCATTCCCGCGCTCTGCCGCGCCCATCTATCTGCGACACCACGAGCGCGTTGTCGGCTATCGTGATCCGTTCGAATGCGGCGGCTTGAGCGTAGCTCAACCGAAAAGCGATGTAGACCGCGAGCATGTCGAGACCGAGGAATCCGGTTACCGGCCATGCGCCGCGCGCCAGCATCACGGCGCCGAAGGCGCCGTTCGCCACGACCAACACAGCCATGAGCAGTCGAAACCCAAACACGTTGAGCGAGCGGTGTGGCCGGACCACGGTCTCGAAGATGGGTTGGCGCTCCGTCATATGAGAATGCTAGGAGCGCCGCTCGCGATTGTCACGAGGGGTGGCTATTGCGGGATGTTCACCACCGCTTGCGCCATAAGCACTTTCGCACCGGGTTTTCCCAGAACGTCGTCAGCTGTCTGCTGGATGCGCGCGGCAAGTTCGTCGACATCGGCTTGCCGGCGCGGTCGCAGCGCGGTCGCGGCATAGAGATTGAGCGAGCGCAGCCAGGCATCGCGCAAGCGCGGCATCAAGAGTTCGGCCTTCTCGCGCAGCGTGTTGTCCGGTACGTCCATGCCGAAATTGACGGTGAAGGTGCCTCGGATATCGCCGTCTTGAATGACGGAAATCGTGAAGGGGTCGACCATGACCCAGGATTTGAGCGAGGTAGGCGGGCGTTTGGGCGGCGCGCCTTTTGGCTTGGCATGCTCCTCGCCGGTCGCGACCGTCGTGCTGAGACTAAGGGCTATGAAAACGGCGAGCGACGGACTGAGCGAGATTCTGCGCATCTTCGATCCCATTCTGGGGATCGAAACGGTCTCATCACCAAGGTAAACAAATGGTTTCCGGCGGCGTTGGTGGAGCTGAGCGGAATCGAACCGCTGACCTCCTCATTGCGAACGAGGCGCTCTCCCAACTGAGCTACAGCCCCTGGGCCAAACACGGCTCCGGGACCCAACGGGCCTGAGGGACAGGGTTGTAGGTGCGCGTACGGTTGAGTGTCAAGGCGGGGATGCTATTGCGAGCGCGCCCGAGTGTGCCTACACAACAGCTACGCGAATCTCCCGATCGGAAGGCACTATGATCAGCGACTCCCTGATCTACATCATCAACGTATTCGCTTATCTATTTTTTTGGGTAGTCGTACTGCGCGTCGTGCTGTCGTGGCTGATCGGCTTCAACGTCGTCAACGGCTACAGTCCTTATGTCCGCACGTTCCAGCAGTTTTCCGATCGTGTGACCGAGCCCTTCTTGGGGCCAATCCGCCGCGCTTTGCCGGATCTGGGCGGCCTCGACATTTCACCGCTGATTTTGTTGGTCGGCTTGGAGGTCGTGCGGCGGTTGCTCGTCGGCTTGTTGTCTGGACAACCTCTGTTTTGAACGGCGATTTGCCGCTCCGTCCGTGCGCGGATGGGGTGTTGCTGCGTGTGCGGTTGACGCCGCGCGCCAATCGGGACGGCATGGAGGGCATTAAAGCCGGTTCTGACGGCGTCTATCTCCAAGCCCGTGTCCGGGTCGTTCCTGAGGACGGCAAGGCCAACACAGCCTTGATTGAACTCCTGGCACAGGCGCTCGGCCTGGCAAAATCCAGCCTGAAAATCTCCAGCGGCGCGGCTTCTCGCCTCAAGACAGTGCACATTGCCGGCGATACAAGTGCGCTCACCGACCGCCTGACGGCATGGCTGAAGGGGCTCGCATGACGGCTCGAATCATAGATGGAAAGGCCTTCGCGGCGGGCCTGCGCGCCCGCGTGAAGGACGCTGTCAGCGCCCTCAAATCCCGTCACGGCCTGGCGGTCGGCTTGACGGTCGTGCTCGTGGGAGAAGATGCCGCGAGCAAAATCTACGTAAAAAACAAAGGCATCGCTGCGCGCGAGGCCGGCCTGGTCTCCAACGAGATTCGCTTGCCCGGCTCCACCTCGGAGGCGGAGCTGCTGGGCATCGTCGATGGCCTCAATCGCGACCCCAACGTGCATGGCATCCTGGTCCAGTTTCCGGTGCCGCCGCACATTCGCCAGCAAGCGGTGCTTGACCTGCTTTCGCCCGAGAAGGATGTCGACGGCCTGACCACGCGCAGCGCGGGCCGCTTGTTGAGTGGCTACCAGGGTCTGGTTTCGTGTACGCCCCAGGGTTGTTTGATGCTGATTAAAGATCAGCGCCCGCAACTCGAAGGCCTAAACGCCGTCGTCATCGGCCGGTCGCAGCTGGTCGGCAAGCCGATGGGCATCTTGCTGCTGCAGCAAAATTGTACGGTTACGTTTGCGCACTCTAAGACCAAGGACCTTCCCGCGCTGGCCGCCACGGCCGATATTCTGGTCGCAGCCGTCGGCCGGCCGGAGATGGTGCGAGGCAGCTGGATCAAGCCGGGCGCGATCGTTATCGACGTCGGGATGAACCGCCTGACGCTTGCCAATGGCCAGTCGAAGCTCCTGGGCGATGTGGCGTATAGTGAGGCCGTGGAACGTGCCGGCGCGATCACACCGGTACCGGGGGGCGTCGGTCCGATGACGATTGCTTGCCTCTTGAGAAATACGGTGTTGGCCGCGAGCGTGCAGCACGCTCTAAGCCCACCGACGGAGCTTTGAAACGCGATGAGCACTCTGCCCCCCATTTGGCTCGACCATCTTAATTTGCCGGCGCAGGACCCTGAACTCCTCGCGCAATGGTACGCACAGCGCCTGGGCCTCGAACAGCGGGGTGCCAACGTCGTCGGACCCGGCATAACGCTCTTCTTCGCGAAGGGCATGCCGCTTCGCCAAGGCGATAGATTTCACTTTGGCTTCCGCGTCGAAAACCGTTCTGCGGTTGAAGCTTGGGCCCAACATCTAGGCGTCGCCATCGCCTTCGACGAGCACGATTTTTTCGCGGCCCGCATGTCCGATCCGGAGGGCAACACGTTCGAAATTTATTGGAACAAGATGTGATTCAACGCTTCACCTGATTTCGCGCCGCGAGCAGGCGAAGCCGCAACGCATTCAGCTTGATGAAGCCCGTCGCATCTTTCTGATCGTAGACGCTGTCCTTCTCGAAGGTCACGTAGTCCTGCCGATAGAGCGAATACGGCGACGAGCGGCCGACGATGGTCGCGTTGCCTTTGTAGAGTTTCATCCGGACGCTTCCTGTGACGAACTCCTGGCTCTTGTCGATCAAGGCTTGCAGCATCTCGCGCTCGGGCGCGAACCAAAAGCCGAAATAGATGAGCTCCGCATAGCGCGGCATCAAATCGTCCTTGAGATGCGCCGCGCCGCGGTCGAGCGTGATCGACTCGATGCCGCGATGCGCGACATTGAGGATCGTCCCGCCCGGCGTTTCGTAGACGCCACGGCTCTTCATGCCGACGAAGCGGTTCTCGACGAGGTCAAGCCTGCCGATGCCATTGGCGCGCCCAAGCTCGTTGAGCTGGGTCAAGAGCGTGGCCGGCGACAATATCTTGCCGTCGATCGACACCGGATCGCCGCGCTCGAATCCGATCTCGACGTGGCTCGCCTTGTCGGGCGCTTCTTCGGGGCTGATCGTCCGCTGATAGACGATGGAATCGGCTTCGATCGCCGGATCCTCAAGCACTTTGCCTTCGCTGGAGGAGTGGAGGAGGTTCGCATCGACAGAAAACGGCGCGTCGCCGCGCTTGTCCTTCGCGATCGGTATTTGGTGCTTCTCGGCGAATTCGATCAGCTTCGTGCGGCTGTCGAGTTCCCATTCGCGCCACGGCGCAATGACGCGTACATCCGGTTTGAGCGCGTAGTAGGCCAATTCGAAGCGCACTTGGTCGTTGCCCTTGCCCGTCGCGCCGTGCGCCACCGCGTCGGCCCCGACTTTGTTGGCGATTTCGATTTGCTTTTTTGCGATCAGCGGCCGTGCGATCGACGTGCCGAGCAAATATTGCCCTTCATAAAGGGCATTGGCGCGAAACATCGGAAAGATGTAGTCGCGGACGAATTCCTCGCGCAGATCTTCGATGTAGATGTTGCCGGGCTTGATGCCCAGCAGCTCGGCCTTCTTACGCGCGGGCGCCAGTTCCTCGCCTTGGCCGAGGTCGGCCGTGAAGGTGACGACCTCGCAGCCATACGCCTCCTGCAGCCACTTCAAGATGACCGAGGTGTCGAGCCCGCCCGAGTAGGCGAGAACGACTTTCTTCACGGGTTTTTTTGTCAAAGCGGTGCTCCGATATTCAACTCGGCATGCCGGCCAATTCGCGCGAGCGCAATTCGGCGAGCTTGGCACTGGCGCGTTGTTTGACGCTCTCACTCTTGAGCTGCCCACAGGCGGCCATGATGTCGCGGCCGCGCGGCGTTCGGATCGGCGAGGCATAGCCGGCACGGTTGACGATCTCGCCGAATATTTCGATCTGCTCCCAATCCGAGCATTCGTAAGGCGCACCGGGCCAGGGATTGAACGGTATCAAATTGATCTTCGCCGGTATCCCGCCCATCAAGCGGACGAGCTGCTTTGCATCCGCGGCGCTGTCGTTGATGCCCTTCAGCATCACGTATTCGAAGGTGATGCGCCGCGCATTGGAGAGCCCCGGGTAGTCGCGGCAAGCCTGCAGCAGCTCTTTGATCGGATATTTCTTGTTCAGTGGCACGAGGACATCGCGGATTTCGTCGCGCGCCGCGTGCAGAGAAATCGCCAGCATCGACCCGATTTCTTCGCCGGCGCGCGGGATCATCGGCACGACGCCGGCGGTCGAAAGTGTGATCCGGCGCTTCGAGACCGACAGGCCTTCGCCGTCCGAGACAATGCCAAGCGCGTCGCGGACATTGTCGAAATTGTAGAGCGGCTCGCCCATCCCCATCATCACGACGTTGGTGATCTGCCGGGTTGAGCTGTTGCGCCCGGCGCCAGGCCATTCCTTCAGATGATCGCGCGCCACGAGAATTTGCGAAACGATCTCGGCTGATGTCAGATTGCGCACGAGCTTTTGCGTGCCTGTGTGGCAGAACCGGCAATTCAGCGTGCAGCCGACTTGCGACGAAACGCAGAGCGTGCCGCGACCTTCCTCGGGAATGAACACGGTCTCGATTTCGATGCCGGGCCCGAACCGGATCAGCCACTTGCGCGTTCCGTCGCTTGAGGTCTGTGCCGCCACAACCTCGGGCCGGTCGAGTGCAAATTGTTTGCTGAGTTCGTTTCGAAACGGTTTGGCGAGCGTCGTCATGCGATCGAAACTGGTTGCGCCTTGAACGTAGAGCGCGTTCCACAGCTGACTAGCGCGCATGCCGGATTGCCTGGCCTCGACGCCGATGCCCGCAAGCTCGCGCTTGAGACCCTCGCGCGTCAGTCCGATCAGCGTCTTCTTGGCTGCGACGTTCATGTGCCCGCTTCAAACGAAAAGGCGGCGGGTTTCGCCGCCGCCCCGGAACCGCCTCGAGAGGCGCTGGGACTTTATTTGCAGCCTTCGGCCGCTTTGTCGAGGGCCGCCGAGATGCCCTTGAGCGAGTAAGTATCGGTCGTTAGCGTTCCGCGCTTCGACATGCCCTTAACCGTAAGTTCGGCGGCGCTGCGAATGGCGGTGATGAGCTTTTGCTCCTCCTCGCGCGCGGCAAGCCACGCACCGTCATCCTTGGTGAAGAATTGGAATTTGTCGGACCCGACCTGAACGGTAGCCTCTGATCCACCCTTGAACGCATAACCGATGATGATCGAGGGCTCGTTAGCGACCTTTTGGCCCGGCCACGAGGTGATCAAGAAGTACACGGCATCGCGCTTGGCGGTCGCAGGTTCTTTGGTTTGCGGTTGGGAGACGACGTAGCAGACGGCGCCCCTGCCACTGTCGTTGCCTTTGTAGGTTTCCCAGGCATCGAAATTGCCGAGCAGGGTCGAGCCTGCCGGCTGGGCCGCCGCCGCACCGCAGGCAATCGCAATCCCAATAACGGTGAAAAGAGTCCGACGGAGTGTGGGGGTCATCTGGCTACCTTTGGTTCTGGCGTCACGTGAAGCCCGGCGTCGGGCCGAAGCGAAAAGGGGGTATTCGCCTGACCCCCAATGTCTGACCCATATGGGGCGCTTTTGTGAAGCCCCTTTTGCCATAGGATTCCAAGCAATTGAACCAGGCACAGGGTTCGCGGCGCGAAAGGCGGGTGATAAGCTTGCTTCCATGCCTCCAGCCGCCGCCGAACCGCAAAGCGCCCCCGACCGTGAAGCGCTCGCCGACCTCGTCGAGGCTATTGCCGTCCAGGGCGATCGCTCCGCGTTCGCCGACCTCTTTCGCCACTTCGCGCCGAAGATCAAGGGCTATCTGGTCAAACTCGGTGCCGGCGCCCAGGCCGAAGAATTGACGCAGGAGGTGATGTTGACGGTGTGGCGCAAGGCGGCGACCTTCGATCGCAAGCGGGCGTCCGTTTCAACATGGCTTTTTACCGTTGCCCGCAACCGGCGGATCGACGCGATCCGAAAAGAGCGCCGCCCCGAACTTGACCCCCTGGATCCGATGCTTGTGCCGGAGCCGCCGCAATCGCCCGACGATCGGCTGCAGGCGATCGATCGCGAAGCGCGCGTCGCGCAAACCATCAAGGGTTTGCCTCCCGAGCAAGCCGAACTCTTGCGCCAGGCGTTCTATCTCGCCAAATCACACAGCGAGATCGCCGGCGAAATGAATTTGCCGTTGGGTACGGTCAAGTCGCGCTTGCGCCTCGCCTTCGGCCGCTTGCGCAAGGTTCTGGAGGGAGAAGACGCGTAATGCCGGTTCATCATCCCTCATCCGACCTCTTGTGGTCCGTCGCCGCCGGTCAAAAGACGCCGGCCGTGCACAAGATCGTGTTGGCCCACGCCTCGATGTGCAGCGCCTGCCGCGTTCAGCTCGATCAGCTTGAGGCGGTCGGCGGCGCGCTGCTCGAAGACGAAGTGGGCAGCGCCATGAGCGAAGGCGCGCTCGACCGTGCACTCGTTGCGACTGCCGCGGAGCACGGCATGGGCACGCCGGCGGCGACGCCGGACTGGATCAACTCAGTGCCGGCCGCCGTACGCGAACTCGCGGCCGAGGCAGCCCGCAGCCCCTCGCACGCGGTATCAAAGGGGGCGCCGTCCCTCAATTTGATGAACGCGATGGCCGCCAATCGCGAGACGATCGAGTTGTTGCGCATCGAGCCCGGTAAAGCGATAGCGGCCCACGCTCACGACGGGACCGAATACACGCTTGTCTTGACCGGCGCCTTCCGTGATCAGCGCGGCGTCTTCGCGCAAGGCGATCTGGCCATCAGCGATGCGCGCCACACGCACCGCCCCGTCGCCGAGCCGGGTGAGACGTGCATGGCGCTGATTGCGACGACCGCGCCGCTGCGTTTCAAAGGTCCACTGGGTTTGCTCCAGCGCGTCATGACGCTCGGACGCGGTTGAGCTGCTGCACATGAATCCCATTCTCGTCGAGGTGACGCGCGGCAGCCGGATCGAGAGCGCTCATCGCGGCGCGATCGCAATATGCGACGCGCGCGGCCGCGTGTTCGGCGGCTGGGGCGACATCGAAGCGGCCGTGTATCCGCGCTCCGCCTTCAAGTCGCTGCAAGCTTTGGCATTGGTCGAAAGCGGCGCGGCCGACGCCCTCGCGATCAGCCAAGAGGAGCTGGCACTTGCCTGCGCCTCACACAGCGGTGAGACGATGCATGTCGAGCGCGTCGAACATTGGCTTGAACGAATCGGATGCCGAGAAAGCGACTTGGCGTGCGGACCGCATCTGCCGCTGCACGAACCGTCGGCGCATGCGATGATCCGCGAGGGACGCAAGCCTTGTCGTCTTCACAACAATTGTTCGGGCAAGCACACCGGGTTCCTATCGTTGGCGCAGCACCTAGGTGTTTCGACTGCGAATTACGAGCGTCCCGATCATCCTGTGCAGCGGCTGATACGCATGACGATCGCCGAAATGAGCGATCTCAAGCCTGACGACATGCCCGTCGCCATCGATGGCTGTGCCGCGCCGAACTACGCGATCCCGCTGCGGAATTTGGCAAAAGCAATGGCGCGGCTTGGCGATACGAATGCGCTCGCCCCGGCGCGCGCCGCTGCCGCGCGCCGGCTCGTCGATGCATGGCAAGTGCATCCGCTACTCGTTTCGGGCACCGGCCGCTCCTGTGCGGATATGATCCGTGCCGCGACGGGCCGCACCGTCGTCAAGACTGGCGCGGAAGGCGTGTTCACGGCCGTGTTGCCCGAGCGTGGATTGGGAATCGCGCTCAAGATCGACGACGGCGCGACGCGCGGCGCCGAAACGGCTATGGCGCGCCTCCTCGTGCTGCTAGGCGTCGCGGACGAATCGTCTGAACTCATCGCCAAGCATTTGAGACCGGCGGTGCGAAATTGGCGCGGCGATGAAGTTGGTGAGCGCCGCACCAGCGCGGCGCTCGAAAACCTCGCGACCTAATGCGCGGGTGCGCTCGCGGGAGTCGCCCCGCGCGGCGGCAGCTTCTCGATCGATTGAATGACGCAGATATCCTGGATGCCATGGCGCTGTCCAAAGACGATGCGATCGCCTGGGCTCACGCAAATGCCCGGGTGCGTCTCCAACTTGGCAAAGAAGGCGTCGCGCGACTCACGGCAATCGCCGACAAACGTGACCTTGTAACGGCTGACCCCGACTTCGATGACGGCCGTCTGGTTATCAACGTACTCCCAACCGCGCACCCGGTCGGTGAAGGCGCAGCCTTGATCAGGCTTGGCCTCGTCGGCAAGGGCTGAGAACGTGCCGAGCGCGAGCACACCGGCGACGGTCAAGGATGTGCCTTTCGATAATGACAGGCTCATGGGAAATGGTCCCTCGTTGGGTGGCGCCCGTGTCGACGCGCGGCTTGGCGTTTGACTTTGCCTCGCTTAACGTTTCGCCCCTGAACGCCATCTGAATGCAACATCACGATACGGAGAGTTCCCGATGAAAGCCGTTCTCTGCAAGGCCTATGGTCCTCCGGACAGCCTCGTGATCGAGGAGGTGTCGAGCCCCAAGCCCGGCGATGGTCAAGTTTTGATCTCAGTCAAGGCAGCCGGCGTGAATTATCCCGATGTGCTGATCATTCAGAACAAATACCAATTCCGCCCGCCATTGCCGTTCTCGCCCGGCGGCGAAGTGGCGGGCGTGGTCAAGGAATTGGGGTCTGGTGTCACCAACGTGAAAGTCGGCGACCGTGTCATCGGGTCGACCGGCTGGGGCGGTTTCGCCGAAGAAGCCCTTGCACCCGCCGCGCGCTGCATTCCGTTTCCCGCGAACATGGACTTCGCAGAAGCTTCGGCGTTCGTGATGACCTACGGAACGTCTCATCACGCGCTGAAAGATCGCGCGCGCATAAAACCTGGCGAGTCGCTGCTCGTGCTGGGTGCCGCTGGCGGTGTTGGTCTCGCGGCGGTGGAACTGGGCAAGGTGATGGGCGCACGCGTCATCGCCGCCGCTTCGAGCCAAGAGAAGGTCGACCTTTGCCTGAAGCATGGCGCCGAGGCTGGTGTTGTCTATCCTGCGGGCCCGCTCGACAGGGACGGACAAAAGAAGCTTGCCGACGAATTCAAAAAGGTTCTCGGCGGCGACGGCGCGAACGTCATTTATGACGGGGTCGGTGGAACTTACGCCGAGCCCGCCTTGCGTTCGATCGCGTGGGAAGGCCGTTATCTGGTTGTCGGCTTTCCCGCGGGCATTCCCTCGATCCCGCTGAATCTGACACTGTTGAAAGGCTGCCAGATTGTCGGCGTGTTCTGGGGTGCGTTCACGGCGCGCGAACCCAAGCACAACCAAGCCAATCTGCTGGAGCTGATGGATTGGGTCCGCGACGGCAAGCTCAAGCCATATGTTTCGAAGCGCTATCCGATGGCGCGCGCCGCTGATGCGCTCAACGATATGGAAGCGCGCAAGGTGATGGGCAAAGTCGTTCTTACGATGGGCTGATGCGCGGCTCGGGGCGCAGGAGGGCGCGGCGCGCTGCGGCGCGATGTTCCGGCCGCATATAACTGCAGGCGATGCCGATGGCCGTCGCAAGGACGGTCGCGTCGTCGGTGTAGCCAAAGCCCGCGATGAAGTCGGGGATCAGATCGAACGGCAGGACGAAATAAGCGAGCGCCGCGATCAGTGCGGCGCGCGCCGGCAGAGGCGTCGCTGGGTCAACGGCGCAGAAATAAGCGGCAACCAGGTCCTCGGCGAACGGCACGTGGCCTACCAGGCGCCGCAACTTGCGCCAAAAACCTTCGTGCACGGTGCGTTCGTTGCGCTCGAGGACCGCCGGAAGCTGAACGTGTGCAAAGTCTAAGCTCATGTGGAAAACTCATCTACGAAACAGCCAGAACAACAGCGACACCGCCGCACTGATCACGAGCGACGTCGCGATCGGAATGTACAGGCGGAAGCTTTCGCGTTCGATCACGATGTCGCCCGGCAGCCGCCCAAACCCGAATCTCGAAAGGATAGGCCACAGCAAGCCGACTGCAACCAGTGCGAGCCCCAGGCCGATGAGAATACGCGAAATATCCATATCTAGCTGGCTTTTGAACATCTGGCCTTCCGTCCCGAAGGCCGCTAAGAGAACGCTCTTAAGCCATTGAATATAGGCGGAAGGACGGGATTTATGCAGCTCAATCGTTCGGTCACGGCAGTCGTCACGGGGGGCGCGTCGGGTCTGGGTGAGGCGACAGCACGCGAGCTCGCCGGGGCAGGCGTACGGGTCGCGATCTTCGATCTGAACAAGGATCGCGGCACCAAACTCGCGACCGAAATCGACGGCGTCTTTTGTGAGGTCAACGTCGCCAACGAGCAAAGCGTAATCGACGGCTTTGCCAAAGCCCGCGCAGCGCTCGGTCAGGAACGCCTCCTGATCAACTGCGCGGGTACCGGCATCGCCGTTAAAACGGCGTCGCGCAAGAAAGACACGAACGAAGCCGTGCCTCATCCGATCGATCAATTCGATCGCATCATCCAGATCAATCTTATCGGCACCTTCCGTTGCATCTCGAAAGCCGCGGCCGGCATGTTGTTGCTCGAGCCGGTCACCGAGGACGGCGAACGCGGCGTCATCGTCAACACCGGTTCTGTCGCCGCTGAAGACGGTCAGATCGGTCAGGCGGCGTATTCGGCGTCAAAGGGCGGGATCGTCGGAATGACGCTGCCCATCGCGCGCGATTTGTCGCGCGACGGCATCCGCTGCTGCACGATTTTGCCGGGTCTCTTCAATACGCCGCTATTCGGCGCCGCGCCCGACGAACTAAAGCGCAGTCTCGGCGCGCAAGTGCCGTTTCCGTCGCGGCTTGGCCATCCCTTCGAATACGCCAAGCTCGCGCGCCACATTTGCGAAAACTCGATGCTCAACGGTGAGACCATTCGCTTGGACGGCGCCATTCGCATGGCGCCGCGCTGAGAGAGCGTGATGCGCGCGCTCGTATTTCTTGTTGCCGTGGTCGCGCTGGGCGCGGTCGCCTTCTATACGATTCAAACCTATCCACCGGTCGTCGAAGCGGATCTAAAGCAGCGCTCGTCGGACGCGCTGGCTGCGGCCAATCTGACTTTTGCGAAGGTCGATGTTGCAGGCCGGGTCATTACCCTCTCCGGCGAGGCGCCGAGCCCGACGGCAAAGGAAGATGCCGTCAAAGTGGCGGGCGATGTTTGGGGCGTTCGCAATGTCAACGACGCTCTCGTTGTCAATTCGACCGCTTCGCAGCCGGTCGCGCCGCAAGCCGTCATCGGACACGTCGCGCGAGTTTCTGACCAACCCTCCGTTGCGCCACCTTCGTCTCCGCACGAGGAAACCCCGTCGCCGGCCGACGCCGAGCCGCCGTCCGCCGCCCTGCCCACGGTGGAGGCAATGATCGACCCTGCTCTGGCGCCACCTGTCGATACTGGGCCAGCCGAGCCCACATTGCCTTCCCCGCCGGTTGCACCGCCGATTGAGGCAAAGCCGGCACCGTCCGAAACCGCGGCGGCCATTACGCCCCATGCGCCATCGACGGCTGTTCCTGCGCCGGCACTGCCTCCAGCGGCATCGGCACCGACGGCCGCCGTTACCCAGGGGGTCACCGCCGGACTAACGGCCGCGGTACACCCGCCGGCGCCGGCACCGCCGTTGGCACCTGCCGTCGTCCTGCCACCGGTCTACCGATTGGAGGCTCACGTCGAGGGTAAGCGCATCGAGCTTCAAGGTGTGGTCTCGACGCCCTCCGCGCAGCGCGCTCTTGTCGCGCATGTCCGGCGTCACATTCGTCGGGCCCAAATCGTCGATTCATTGACAGTCGCTCATACGAAGCCGGACCGGGATTGGCTTGGTGTTGCACGCACGGGATTGTCGCAACTTGCGCACCTCGACACCGGCTCCTTGCGTTTGGATGGCCGAACGGTAGCGATCAGCGGTCGGCCGAAAAGCGACGATGATCGCGCCAGCGTTCTCGCCGCGCTCAACGAACTTCCGAGTGGCTACACGTCGACGGTCCTTTTGGAACGCAAGCAAGACGTTGCACCTCCCACGCCGGCCGTCGTGGCGCTTGTATCGCCGCCGGTCGAAGCGCCAAAGCATGCACCGGCGAGGTCGAAACCAATTGCGGCGAGTTACAGGACCGCATCGGCCCCTGCGCCAGCGACGGGGTTCCTCTCCGCCGCATGTCGCCGTCGCTTTGGCGATGTGCTGCCGCGCGTGGCGGTCGTCTTTGAAAGCGGTTCATCGCGCGTTCAGTCGACGGCGGCTGCCGCGTTGGATGAGTTTGCGCGCGCCGCGCGCAACTGTCCGGGCGCGCGCGTTCGCCTAACGGGTCACTCGGACACAGAGGAAGTGCCGCCGAGGGCAACACGTTTGTCGCGCGAACGCGCCCTCGCCGTGCGCGAAGCATTGGCGGCGCGTGGGATCTCTCGCGCAAACGTCAGTGTCGCAGGTAGCGGCGGCACGCGTCCTGCGTTCAGCAATAACACGGCTGACGGCCGCGAAAATAATCGCCGCGTCGAATTTTCGGTTTGGTAGTGCATCGAGGTTGAGCGGCGTCATGGATTATCTGGTTGTCGAGATTCTGATCCCGTTGATCGCCGCGTTTGTCATCGGCTTGGTCGCCGGCCCCTTGATACGCTCGTTGGGACCGGCTCGCGGCGCCGGCGGAGATCGAGCCGCGATGGCTGAGAGTTTGGCGGCCGCGCGCGAGACCGAGGCGCGTCATCTGCGCACGGAAGTCGCCAGCTTGACGGAGCGTGTTCGCATCGCCGAAGCAGAAGCCGCGGCCGCTCAAGCCGAGGTCGCTCGCACGGGTGTTCAGCTGAGCACGACGCGCACGGATCTTTCCCGCAAGATCGTCGCGCTTGAGGAAGATCTCGCGGCGTTGAAGCGGTCAAAGCCGCTTGTCTTGTCGCAAGTGATGGAGGCGCCCCCCGTGGTACCAAGCGTTGCAGTCGCGCCAAGCGTTACCGTCACCCCGGCTGTCGCGGCCGTGTCTCCTTCTCCCCCGCCCGCAGTAACGCCAATCGCGTCGGTCTCGCCGCCGGCGCCAGTTGCCCCGGCTCCGACTCCGATCGCAGCCGTGGCGGCGTCGGTCTCGCCGCTTGCATCCCTTCCGCCGGATGATCTGAAGGAAATCGTTGGTATCGGTCCCATCCTTGAGCACACGCTGCAGAGTCTCGGACTCAAAACCTTCGCGCAGATTGCGACAATCACGCCCGAGGACGTCGCGATGCTGATCGTCAAGGTCGACTCCTCGATCGCGGAGCGTGTGCTGCGCGAGCGCTGGGTCGAGCAAGCACGCGATCTCTACGCGAAGAAATACGGACAAGCTGCTTGAGCTGCACCGATTCGGCGTTTGTCGAATCGGTGCCCGGATTTGGTCGGGCTCGACCATCGAACTAAAAGGCGAATTTCTTGGGGACGGCGCACGATGGCGCCGTTGTGACGCAGGCCAACTTCGCGCGTGGCGGGCGAACGGCGCAGGTCGAACGGTCGGAACCGAAATTTGCCCGTCCAAAGTGCTGTGATATGGTCCGCGCCGCGCATACCTGCCAGCCACTCAACACCTAGGGGATAGAATCATGAATCGCACGCTCGTCATCGGCGGGCTCGTTGCCCTTGCGGTCCTGCTGGGGCTTGGGTCGTGGCTGCTCGTGGGCGGCCGCAAAGACAGCTCGACAACCTCGCAAGAGGCGACGATTCCGGAAGGGCCGATGGCGCTCAATCCGGTGTCGGTCATTACCAAGACCGGAACGACCGAAGGCTCCGACAATCGAACACTCAACATCTTGTTCAGTGACTTTGAGCTGCGTGGCTCGAACCACGAGGTCAAGACGGCTGTTTTCTCGACCACCTGGCATGTCAAGCTGCAGCCCGGTGAGCGGGTCGCTGTCGCCACCGCCGATGTCAAAGGCTTCATGAGTTCATCCGCAGCGCAACCGCAACCTGCCGCACAGCCTGCCGCCGCGCCGAGTTCAACGGAAGCGACCGGCACGACGACTCAGCCCGCGGCAACGCCGACACCCCCTCCGCCGCCCAAGCCGGTCGCCGGTGAGGGCATCGCCACCGTCTATGTCTCCGTTGCCGGCACGGCGTCATCGTCGCAGTGGAGGGATTCGAACGGCGAAGGCTCCGATCGCATCCAGACCCAGGCGGCTGTGTTCGGCGATCCGGCGCACGAGCTGCGCAATGGCGGCGAAATTCCGGTGACGGTGACGGTCGAACTTAATGCCAACGGCTCGACCGAGTCCGTCGCCAAGATTCATTCGGTCGACTTGCGCTTGTTCGTGGACAACGTTCCGGAAGCGGCGCCCGCCCCGACGACCGAACCGGCTGCGCCGCCCGCACCTGCGCCGACGCCGGCTCCGACCAATCCTTAGAGACCGCCTGTGGCCTCATCCATTGCGCGGGCGAGCTTGACGTCCTTTTCCGTCAATCCGCCCGCGTCATGCGTGGTAAGCAACACGTTCACCGTGCGATAGACGTTCGACCACTCCGGGTGGTGGTCCATGCGCTCTGCAATCAGTGCAGCCTTGCTCATGAAACCGAACGCTTCGACGAAATCCTTGAAGACATAGGTCTTGGTGATTGCGTCACGCTTTGCGTCGTGACTCCAGCCTTTGAGCTGCGCAAGCGCTTTCGTACGTTGCGCCGTGCCGAGCTTCGATGTCATCGTCTGGCCCTCGTCGTTGCCGAGGCCTATTCTGCCGCCAAATCGCAGCCGCTGCGAGGAGTTCGATAATGGCAAATCTGCGCAATCTGACGGCGCCATCGTTGGACGACATGGAACGCTTGGCACGTGAAGAGTTCGATCGCCTGCCGCGCCAGTTTCGCGAAACCTGTGGCGATATCGTCTTTCGCGTCGAGGATTTCGCCGATGAGGATGTCCTGGACGAGATGGATGTCGGTTCGGAGTTCGAGCTGACGGGTCTCTTTGTCGGCCAGGAACTCGGCGCCCAAGAGGGCGGCACGTTGCCGCGCGAGCCGTCGATGATCTTTCTCTATCGCGTCCCCATTCTGGCGGAGTGGGCCGAGACGGGCGTGGAACTCGGCGAGATCGTGGGCCATGTCATCGTGCATGAAATCGGTCATCATTTCGGCCTATCCGACGACGACATGGAACGGATCGAGGACGAATCCGCCGAGCACTAGCCGCCAAGCGGATAGACGCTCTCCACCCGATAGCGGCTTCCCTTCGCCGTTTGCCGGCTCGAGAACAGCGTGAACGCCCTGACCTCGAACGGTTCGCTCTGAAAGAGCGCATGCGCCGCCAGGAAGGTTTGGATCTCGCTGATCGGCACATCCTGGAGCCGCGCGAGCGTCAGGTGGGGCGAATATTTCCGCGTCTCCGCAGGCAGTCCCATGCGTTGCAACGAGCTTTCGATTTTCCCCGCCAGATGCTGCAGCGCCTGTCCATCGGAAACGTCGGCCCAAAGCGATCGCGCCTCTTTGCGGCCGAATTCGCCGACGCCCTTGAGGGCCAACGAGAATGATGGTGCGCGTATTTCAGCGAGTACATCGTCGATGTCGCGTGCGATCGCATGGTCGACCTCGCCGATGAAGCGCAGCGTCAGATGCATGTTCTCAAGCGGCACCCACCTAGCCCCCGGCACGCCCCCCTGTAAGAGGCTAAGCCGCAGGCGGACACTCTCGGGAATCTCGATGGCGGTGAAGAGGCGGATCATTCCGCTTAAGGCGCAGGATTCGGCTGTGCGTGATGGGCAGAATCGATCGCTTTCTCGAGCTCTTGGGTCCACGCGAGCTTGGTGCTGTCGATGTCCGTCTTGAGTTGCTCCATCGTCGTCGCGCCCAGAATCGTTGCGGTCACGAACGGGCGCTGCGTTACGAACTGCAGCGCCATCTGCGCCGGGTCGAGCCCAAATTGTTTCGCGATCGCCAAGTAGCGCTCGATCGCCGAATCCGATTGCGGTGATTCGTAGCGTTGCAAACGATTGAACAGGGTCTTGCGCGCGCCGGCGGGGAGTGCGCCCCGTTGGTATTTGCCCGTCAGATACCCTTGGGCGAGCGGCGAATAAGCGAGCAATCCGACCTTTTCGCGCATCGCGATCTCGGCGAGGCCGATTTCGAAGGTGCGATTGATCAGGCTATAGGCGTTTTGAATCGACTGAATGCGCGGTGCGCGATTGATCGTCGCCTCATGCAGGAACGACATTGTCCCCCATGCGGTCTCGTTCGAGAGTCCGATCCAGCGAATCTTTCCGGCCTTCACGTGATCGTTGAGCGCACCCAATATGTCTGCAATTGGTACGCTGGTTGCTTCAGCGTGACGATACGCCAGCCCGCCGGAACCGAACATGGCGACCGGACGGTCCGGCCAGTGCAGCTGGTAGAGGTCGATGTAATCCGTCTGCAGGCGTTTCAGGCTCGACTCGACTGCCTCGGCGATCTGCTTCGGTGTTTGTTCGCTCGGCGATTTGTCGGCGCGCAGCCATGTCATCGGCGAGCGGCCCGCGACTTTCGTCGCCAGGATCACTTTGTCGCGCGTGCCACGGGCCTTGAACCAGGTTCCGATGATGCGCTCGGTTGAGCCCTGCGTCTCGGCCTTCGGCGGCACCGAGTACATCTCCGATGTGTCGAAGAAATTGATCCCATGCGCCAGCGCATGGTCCATTTGTGCGTGGCCGTCTGCTTCGTTGTTCTGTTGGCCCCATGTCATCGTGCCCAAGCACAGGCTCGACACTCTCACGCCCGTGCGGCCGAGTTCGCGATATTCCATGAACTGCTCCAGGTTTGGTTAGTTCATCGCGGGCGCTAAGGGTTTGGCCTTTGCCTGCGCGATGAGTTTTTCGACATAGGGCAACATGCGTGCGACGATGATTTGTGTCCCCGCTTCATTGGGGTGAATGCCGTCAGCTTGGTTGAGCTTCAAAATGGCCGCCACCCCGTCGAGGAAGAACGGATAAAGCAGCACGCCGTCTCTTTTGGCGACTGTAGGATAAATCCGATCGAAGGCCGCAACATAGTCGGGGCCCAGGTTGCGCGGTGCCTTCATCCCGGCCAGCATTACGGCCAGCCCCTTGCCCTTTAGTTTCGCCAAAATCGCTTCAAGATTGACCTGCGTTTGGGCGACTTCCAATCCGCGCAGGGCGTCGTTAGAGCCAAATTCGACGATCGCCGCGTCGAAGGGCTCGTTCAGCACCCAGTCGAGCCGTGCGAGGCCGTCCGCCGAGGTGTCCCCTGAAACCCCCGCGTTAACGACCACGACGTCGAGGCCGGCCTTTTGCAATCTGGTCTGGAGGACGGCGGTGAAATCCGTTCCTGGCGGCAGATTGTACCCTTGAGTTAAGCTCGTCCCCAGCGCGAGTAATCGAATTGGCTTGGCGATAGCCGCAACAGGCCCGAATGTCGTAAGAAGAACCCACAGAATCAGCCAGAACGCTTTGACTTGAAAGCCTCCCTTCTCATATCCCCGTTTTAGGCCTGCCCACCGAAATCTTGGTTTGTGTCGCATGCAGCGCCCGTTCAACTCAGAACCATTGCTCCGGCTCGAGGCCGTTCGGCTCACACTTATGAGTCAAGCGGGCCCCGTCAATATCTTGAACGGCATCGATCTCAAGATCGCCAAGGGTGAAGCGATCGGCCTCGTGGGTCCGTCTGGCTCCGGCAAGTCGACGATGCTGATGGTGATGGCGGGGCTCGAGCGTCCGACATCGGGCAAGGTGACGGTTGCCGGCCAAGAGCTTTCGAAATTCGACGAGGACGCCGCCGCTCGCTTTCGGCGCGGCAATGTCGGCATCGTCTTCCAATCGTTTCATCTGATCCCGACAATGACGGCGCTCGAAAACGTTGCCGTGCCCCTTGAATTGGCGATGGTAGCGAATGCATTCGACCGCGCCTTGGAAGAATTGAAGGCGGTCGGCCTCACGCATCGCGTCGATCATTATCCGAGCCAACTTTCCGGCGGCGAGCAACAACGTGTCGCGCTGGCGCGCGCGATTGCGCCCCGTCCCGGAATTCTCTTCGCCGACGAACCGACAGGAAATCTGGACGGTCGTACCGGTGGCGAGATCATGGATTTGATGTTCGCGCTACAACGCGAGCGCGGCGCCACGCTTGTTCTCGTCACCCACGATGAGGATTTGGTCAAACGCTGCGATCGCATCGTGCGTTTGCGTGACGGCCGCATCGACGGCATCGAAACGGTCGAATATTCCGCCGCGCCGATCTTCATGCCCCCAGCGCCTCACCCCGTGGTCACGGCCGAACCGCCGGTGCCGCGGGTCGAAGCGTTGCCGCCTGTCGCTGGACCATCCGAGCCGGCTCAAATTGTAGCCGCGCCAGTCGAGTCACCTGCAATATTTCCGGAAGCCCAGCCCGTCGCCCCACCGGTAATGCAGCCCGCGGAAGAACCCACGGCCTCGCAAGAGCCGGAGCATGTGGCGATCGTGCCGGCGCCCGAAATTCTGCCTGAACTCGAATTCTCTGCGGTCGAAGCGGTCGCGGTGACGGAAGCGGTGTCTGTCGAGCCTCAGATCCACGAAGTCGAAGGTCGTGAGCCTCTGGCGGATGCAGCCTCGATTGAAGAGCCTGCCCCGACGGCGATCGCTGAGGCTACGCCGATGGAACCGGTCGAAGCCGAGGAAGTTTTGGTGACGGAAGCGATGCCTCACGAGCCGCAGATCCACGAAGCCGAAGTTCGTGAGCCCTCGCCGGATGCAACATCGATCGCCGAGGCCGCTCCAGCGCAACCGGTGGCGACAGGTCCCGAGTCCGAAGCGCTCGCTGAGCCCGAGTTCCGCCGCGTGGCTGCGGGCGGCGAATGATCGAAACGACTCGCGTTGCCTTTCGCTTGGCGCGGCGCGAGCTGCGCCGCGGCCTTTCAGGTTTTCGCATTTTTCTCGCCTGTTTGGTTCTCGGCGTGGCTTCGATCGCCGGTGTGGGTTCGCTCAGCGAAGCGCTGTTGAGCGGCCTCTCGCTGCAGGGTCGCGAGCTGCTGGGCGGCGATGTCGAGCTGCGCCTGACGCAACGCGAAGCGACCGAACAAGAGCGTGCGTGGCTCGACGCGCATGGACGCGTCTCTATGACCGCCGAACTGCGCGCAATGGCCACCGTCCAGAATAAGGACGCCCACGCGCTCATCGAGCTGAAAGCCGTCGATGCGCCGCGCTACCCGCTTTACGGCGCCGCCGACGTTTCGCCCCGCCAGCCGCTCTATGAGGCCTTCGCCAATCGCCAGGGTTTCTTCGGCGCGGCAGTCGATCAAAGCCTGTTCGCGCGCCTCGGCGTTTCGGAAGGCTCGATCATCAAGATCGGCAATGCCCTTTTTGAGCTGCGCGCCACGCTAAAGAATGAGCCGGACCGAGTCGCCGGTGGATTCACGCTTGGTCCGCGCGTGATGATTTCAGAATTCGCCTTGCGCGCGACGGGATTGGTTCAGCCGGGCAGCCTGATCAACTTCAACTATCGCGTGGCATTGCCGCCGGGCAAGGACAGCCGCAAAGATGTCGTCGCCTGGCTGAAGACCGTCGACGCCGCGTTCCCGGAAGCCGGCTGGCAAGCGCGCGATCGCTGGAACGCGGCGCCCGGCGTGCGCCGCTTCATCGAGCAGGTCGCCGCCTTTTTGATATTGATCGGCTTGACCGCGCTCGTGGTCGGTGGCGTGGGTATCGCCAATGCCGTGCGTACTTATCTCGATCGCCGTCGCGATGACATTGCAACGCTGAAGTGTTTGGGCGCGAGCGGCGGCTTCATCTTTATCATGTTCCTCACCGAGATCATGGCGTTGGCGTTGGTCGGCGTCGGTATTGGATTGGCGCTGGGTGTCGCCTTGCCGTTCTTCGTCGGTTGGATCGTGGGCGATCAAATCCCGTTCGACGCCGATTTCGATTTCTATTGGCGTCCGATCGTCTCGGCGGCGGCCTTCGGCTTGCTGACGACAGTTGCATTCGCAATTTGGCCTCTCTCTCGCGCGCGTGAAATTTCGCCGGCCGGCATGTTCCGTATGCTGGTCGCGCCGCAACAAAGTTGGCCTCGGTTGCCCTACATTTTACTGACGCTACTTGCGTTCGGGTTGTTGATCGGTCTTGGCCTTTGGCTGACGCCGAATTTGCGCCTCGCGGGCGGCTTCGCGTTGGGCGTCGGCTTGACGTTCGCTTTGCTGAATGTGACGGCGGCGGTGCTGATGCGCGTCGCCAAACGCATGCCGCGTCCGCGCAACACCATGGCGCGCTTGGCGCTCGCCAACATTCATCGCCCCGGCGCGCCGACGCCGGCGGTGATCCTGTCGCTGGGCCTGGGCCTGACGCTGCTCGCCGCCATTGCCCTGATCGACAACAATCTGCGACATCGTATGGCCGACGAAATCCCGAAGGAGTCGCCGAGCTTCTTCTTTGTCGACATCCAGAGCGTCCAGGTCGACCCGTTCGAGAAATTGCTCAAGGCAATTCGCGGCGTTTCCGACATCGAACTCGTGCCGATGCTCCGCGGCCGCATCGTCAAGCTCAACGCGACGCCGGCCGACAAAGCGCGCGTCGCCCGCGACGTGCGCTGGGCCCTATCGGGAGATCGTGGCATCACCTATGGCAACCCGCCGGGCGCGCGCGATACGGTCGTCAAAGGCGATTGGTGGCCTGTCGACTACAAAGGTCCGCCGCTTATTTCGTTCTCTCAAACGCTTGCCGACGGCATGGGCCTCAAGATCGGCGACACGATGACCGTAAACATTCTCGGTCGCGAGTTCACCTTGAAGATCGCCAATCTGAGACGCGTGGATTTCTCGAATGCGCGCATGAATTTCATCATGGTCGTGTCGCCGGGAGTGCTTGAGGGCGCACCGCACGCATATCTCGCGACGGCGCGCGCGACGCCCGATCAGGACGACGCAGTCGAAAAGGCTGTCGTCGCCAAGTTTCCGAACATTTCGGTCATTCGCGTGCGCGAGGTGCTGGCCACCGCGAACATGGTGCTTGATCAGATCGCCGTCGGCGTGCGTTCGGCAAGCCTGGTCACCTTGATCACCGGGCTCTTGGTGTTGGCCGGCGCGCTCGCCGCCGGCCACCGCTTCCGGCTCTATGACGCGGTTGTGATGAAGGTCTTGGGCGCAACGCGCCGGCAAGTTCTCACGACATATCTGCTTGAATTTGCGGTGCTGGGCGCGGGGGCAGGTTTGATCGCGGCCATTGCCGGCTCGCTCGCGGCCTGGGCCGTTGCGATCTATGTCATGGAAATCAAATTCGTGCTGGACCTTGCCACACTGCTCTTGATCGTCGTGGGCGGCGCCTTTGCGGCGATGCTGCTGGGCATCGGTTCGACCTGGGGAGCCCTGCGCGCGCCTGCCGCCAGCACGCTCAGAACGGTATGAGTCGGTCCGTGGCCGGAAGGGGATTTTCGGCCGTAAACCAAGGACGGCCCCGGGCTGCGTGCTTGAATTTAACCTCTTAAGCGCCGATATTTGACCCGAGATGCGTCTCACCGGCGCGGAAACAAAAGGGTTCGACCATATGGCTGACTATGACAACCAGGTCCTGCGCGGCCACGGCGTAAGCGCGGACCAGGCGATCGATCAGGGCCTGCGCTCCTACATGATCAGCGTCTACAACTACATGATGATCGGCCTCGGGGTGACCGGGCTGGCGGCCTACTTCGTTGCGCACACGCCCGCGCTCTACGGCGCGATTTTTGGAACGCCGCTTATTTACGTCGCAATTTTCGCACCGCTTGCTTTGGTCTTCGGCCTGTCGTTTGGCATCAATCGGATCAGCGCCGCGACGGCGCAGATGCTCTTCTGGCTTTACTCCGGGCTTGTCGGCGTATCGCTGGCGACCATCTTTCTCGTCTACCCCATCGGCGATATCACCAGCGTCTTCTTCATCACGGCCGCCTCGTTCGGCGCGTTGAGCCTTTACGGTTATACGACGAAGACGAATTTGAGCGCGTTCGGTTCGTTCCTGTTCATCGGACTTGTCGGCGTCTTTCTTGCGATGGTCGTGAACATCTTCATGCAGTCGCCCGCACTGCAATTCGCCATCAGCATCGTGGGCGTCCTCGTCTTTGCCGGATTGACGGCATGGGACACGCAGCGAATCAAGGGGATGTATTACGGCGGCGACGACCGCGAAACGACAGGCAAGAAGGCCGTCATGGGCGCTCTTGCGCTCTATCTCGACTTCTTGAACATGTTCTTGTTCCTGCTGCGCCTCATGGGCAATCGGAACTAAGGACGAAGCCAAGCATTTGTTGGATCGAGCCCTCGAAGCGGCAGCGCTTCGGGGGTTTTTCTATTCGACGAGCTGCGGCTTGCGCGTTTCGAAAACGCGCAGCACCTGGGCGAGATCGTGGCCGCGCTTGAGAATTTGCCCGGTCGCCGCGATCACCGCGTAGAGACCTTGGCGTTGACGCAGCTTGGGTCGCTTCTCGATACGAAAGAGCGGTACCTCGGCGGTTCGGCGAAAGATTGCAAACGTCGCGGCCTCGCAGCCCATGCCGATCGCATAGTCGCGCCACTCCCCCTCGGAAACTTTGCGGCCATAAACGCCGAGAATCGCCGACAGCTCGCGCCGGTCGAACATGACCTGCTCGCTCCGGGGCTGGGCCGGTGGGGAGTGGGTATTGCCCTCATTTGAGTTCCGTGGGGCAGGGCGGCCGCCACGGAACAGGAATATGGTTTCGTCAGCCATCGCGTTGGCAAAAGCTTCCCCCCGATCAGGCCGTTTGGCAAGGGGGCGTCTAACGTTTGACGCACATGTAGATGCCGTCGGCGAGCGGCAGAAGGCCCGCGTCGACCCGGCTGTCGGCGTGAATCTTAGCGTTGAGTGCGCGCAAGGCGGCGGTGTCGGCGTCGTTTACCTTTGCGTCTGCGACCTTCCCCGACCACAGAACGTTGTCGATCATCAGCACGCCGCCTTTACGCAACAGCGTCAGTACACGTTCGTAGTAGGCGTCGTATCCGGTCTTGTCCGCGTCGACGAACGCGAGATCGTATTTGCCCGCGCGTCCCTCTGAAACAAATTGATCCAGCGTCTTGAGCGCCGGCGCGACGTGCGCCGTAATTTTCGAGGCAAAACCCGCCGCTGCCCAATAGCCGCGCGCTTTCCCGATGAACTCTTCGTTGATGTCGAGGCAATCGCTATGACCGTCGCTCGGCAGTGCCAGGGTTACCGCGAGAGCGCTGTAGCCCGTGAAGCTGCCGATTTCGAGATAGCGTTTTGCGCCGATCGCCTTGGCGATAAGGCCCATGAACGCGCCTTGCTCCGGTGCGATCTGCATGCCCGAGATGCGCCCCATCTCGGCCGTTTCCTCGCGGCAGCGCTTGAGCACGGCGTGTTCGCGCACGCCCTTCGCCAACAGATAGTCGAAAACGGCATCGGTATAGTCGAGCGTCTTTGGCATGAGGTGTCCTTGGGCGAGTGTGGGATTGACTTCGGCAGGCCGGCTGATCACGTAGAAAACATGGCCCGCGTCCATCTGACAACCAATCTCTGGGAGCGCCCGTTTTTGGCGGCCTTCGACTTCGCGCGCGATCTCTCGACGTTCGCCGTGAGCGTCGTGAAACCGCGCGAGGCCCCTGAAGCATCTACCGTGCCCCAGGGCGACGGTCACAAAGTGGTTGTGCTGCCGGGTATCATGACGGGCGACTTCACCACCGTTCGTTTGGTCGGCTGGCTGAACCGGGTCGGCTACGATGCGCAAGGGTGGGGTCCGGGCGTCAATTGGGGTCCGACCTCGCGCAGCTTGACGCGCGTCGATGCCCTGATTGACGCCGCATATGTCGCGAGCGGCCGCAAGGTGTCGCTCGTCGGGCGAAGTCTCGGCGGTCTCTATGCGCGCGAATATGCCAAGCGCCGACCGGACCGCGTCGCGCGCGTCATCACGCTCGGCACGCCGGTCCAATTTCCGGTCAAGACGCCGCTCTCGCCGTTCGAAAGCGTGCTCGCGCATTTCTATGATCCAAGCGTCGCGACGCGCCTGGACGACCTGCCGAAGAATCCGCCCGTGCCGCTGACCGCGATTTATTCCAAGAGCGACGGCATCATTCCATGGCAGGCGTGCTTGGTCGAAGAAGGACCGCTCGCCGAAAACCTCGAAATCGATAGTGCCCACACCGTCATGGGCGAGAACCCGCGCGCCATGCGCATTATCGCCGCGAGGCTCGCTGACAAACCGTTCAGCGAACCGCTAACGAAGGCGTGAATCCCGGTCACAATGACGCCGCAATTGGGCCACCCCAACGCCGCGATGGCCGCCCATCTTTCCACTGTCGGTTGGCTCGAGGAAGTGAAGGGCATCGCCTCGGATCATCAGCCCCCAGCCCCCCTCGCGGCCTTATCCTGATCGGCCTCGGGCCAACCGCTAGCTTCCCCATTCGAATTCGTGAAAAACTCCCGTCCGCACAATAGCGACGGGAGTTTTTTCATGCGTCTGTCAGGCCGTGTTGCCATCGTCACCGGCGCCGCATCCGGCATTGGCCGCGCCTCGACCCAATGCTTCGCACGCGAGGGCGCGCAGGTCTTCGCGGTCGATCTGCCGGATAGAGGGCTCGCCGGCGCCCATGCCGGCCAAGAGCGCATTGCAACGCTCGAGGCAAGCGTCGCCGATGCCGACGCGGCGGAGGCGATTATCGGCGGTGCGACAAAACGCTTCGGCAAGCTCGACATCCTGATGAACAACGCCGGCGTCGCCAGCAACGCACTTGCCGAGGCGATGAGCCTTGCCGACTGGGACCGCACCTTCGCCGTCAATTTGCGGGCGCCCTTTATCCTCTGTCAGCGCGCGATCCCGCATCTGAAGGCAAGTGGCGTCGGGCGCATCATCAATGTCGCTTCGGTGATGGCCGAGGGTACCGGCTTTGGATTGTCCGCCTACTGCGCATCGAAGGCGGGCGTTGCCGGCTTGACCCGAACCTTGGCCTTGGAGCTCGGCAAATTCGGCATCACGGCGAACTACCTGTTGCCGGGCGCGATCCGCACCGGAATGACCTCGCCACTCTGGGAGGCGCGGCCCGATATTGCAGATATCTGGGCGAACAAATCGGCCCTGCGGCGTTTGGGCGAGCCTGACGACTTGGCGAAGGCGGCGTTGTTCCTGGCCTCCGACGATGGCGCCTTCGTGACCGGCCACGGCCTGACCGTTGACGGCGGTTTGATGCTTCGCGTCTAGCGATTAACAACTGGACACTTGCGGATTTCGGCCAGGTTGCGTAATCCCATGCGCCCATTCGTGGCGTTGCAGCGTAGTCCTAGCGCATTCGAGATGATTGAAATCGAAGGTCTTGTCCGGCGGTTTGGCCCGCTCACCGCTGTCGGCGGCATTTCTTTGCGCGTCGCCAAGGGTGAGGTGCTGGGCTTTTTGGGCCCCAACGGCGCCGGCAAATCGACGACCATGAAGATGATCACCGGCTTCCTCGCGCCCAGCGAAGGCCGTATCACCGTCTGCGGACACGACGTCGTCGAAGAACCGATGAAGGCCCAAGCCGCCATCGGCTATCTGCCCGAAGGCGCGCCGGCTTATCCCGACATGACGCCGAAGGAGTTCTTGACCTTCATCGCCACCGTGCGCGGGCTGAAAGGCGCCGCAGCGAAGATCGCGATCGCTACCGCCGTCGCTCACACGGGTTTGGGCTCGGTTCTCGATCAGCGGATCGAAACGCTGTCGAAGGGCTTCAAGCGGCGTGTTGGCTTGGCACAAGCCATTCTTCACGAGCCGCCGGTGTTGATCATGGACGAACCGACCGACGGTCTCGATCCCAATCAAAAGCACGCGGCGCGCGCGCTGATCAAAGCGATGAGCCCTGAAAAGGCGATCATCATCTCGACGCATATCTTGGAAGAGGTTGAGGCGGTCTGCACGCGCGCCATCATCATCGACAAGGGGCGCATCGTCGCCGACGGTACGCCTGCGGAGCTCTTGAACAAGGCGCCGTCCCACAAACTCGACGACGTCTTCCGTTCGTTGACGACGCCAGACGCTGAGATCAAGGCGGAACTCGCGCCATGAGCTTCACCAATGCGACCATGGCCGTCTTTCGCCGTGAATTTTCAGGGTACTTCGCGACCCCGCTCGCCTACGTCTTCATCGTCATTTTTCTGCTGTCGATGGGTACGTTCACGTTCTACTTCGGCAACTTCTTCGAGAACGGCCGCGCCGAGCTCGACTCCTTCTTCGGCTTTCATCCGTGGCTCTATTTGTTTCTGATCCCGGCGATTTCGATGCGCCTGTGGGCCGAAGAGCGCAAGACCGGCACGATCGAATTGCTGCTCACCTTGCCTATTCCCTTGAGCGCCGCGGTGTTGGGCAAGTTTTTTGCCGCTTGGGCCTTCGCCGGCATCGCGCTCTTGCTGACCTTTCCGATGTGGCTGACGGTCAATTATCTGGGCTCGCCCGACAACGGCGTAATCCTCGCAAGCTATGTGGGCAGCTGGCTCATGGCCGGCGCCTATCTGGCGATCGGTTCGTGCATCTCGGCCTTGACCAACAACCAGGTCATCGCCTTCGTCGTCACCGTCGTGATTTGCTTCCTCTGGACGATTGCCGGCCACGAAATCGTGCTGAACTTCTTCCAGGGCTGGGCGCCGACCGTCCTGATCAACACGATTTCATCGTTCAGCTTCCTGGCTCATTTCAATGCAATCACCCAGGGCGTGATCGATTTTCGCGATCTCATCTTTTTCGGCTCGCTGATCGCACTGTGGCTGTTTGCTACCGTCATCGCCGTTGACGCGAAGCGGGCCTGACGCCGATGACCTGGACCAGATCGACGATCGCGACTGTTGCTCTTGTCCTCGCGGTGATCCTGTTCTTTGCGCTCAACATTGCGGCGAACATCTTCTTTCGCTCGGCGCGCCTCGATCTCACGCAAGGCGGGCTCTTCACGCTGAGCAGCGGCACGATCGACACGCTGGAGTCGATCCCCGAACCCGTCACCTTGCGTTTCTTCTATTCCGATCGCCTCGCCGCGAAATATGTCGGCCTGCGCGCCTATGGCCAGCGCGTGCGCGATTTGCTGCAGGAATTCGTCGCGCGCTCGAACGGTAAGCTGAAGCTCGAAGTTGTCGATCCCGAACCGCTGACCGACCAGGAGGATTTGGCGGTCGCCGAAGGTATCTCCGCCGCGCCCATTGGCGGCGAGACGCTCTATTTCGGCCTCGTCGGGACCAATATGGTCAACGGCCGCGAGGTCATTCCGCTGTTCAGTCAGGATCGCGAGAAGTATCTCGAATACGATCTGACGAGCCTCATCTACAAATTGACGCGCGAAAAGAAGCCCAAGATCGGCATCGTCACCAATCTGCCGCTCGATACAGGCTTGGGTGGCATGCAGGCGGCACTGCAGGGCCGCTCGCAGCCCTTCGTGATCTACGAACAGATGCAGTCGACGTTCGACCTCCAGTTTTTGGAGCAGGATTTCGACCGCGTGCCGGCCGACATCGACGTCGTGATGATCGCGCATCCAAAACCGCTCAATCCGAAAACGCTCTACGCGCTCGACCAATTCATCATGCGCGGCGGACGCGCCTTCGTGCTGCTCGATCCGGTCTCCGAGATCGCCAGGCAGGAAGTGGATCCTTCGGGCGGTCCCTCGCAAGTCGCGACGTTGTCTTCGGCCACCAGCATCGAGCCGCTGATGAAGAGCTGGGGCGTTCACATCGAGCCGCGCTTCGTCATCGGCGACGGCAAGCGCGCACTGTCGGTGAATGCCGGCGGCGGTCAGGTGAAACCCTACCTTGCGTGGCTCGGCTTTGAAAAAGAGGACTTCAATCAGAACGATCCCGTGATCGGTGATTTGGAAACGCTCAATTTGGGCACGGTCGGCATGATAACGCCGATCGACGGGCGGACGACGAAGGTCACGCCGCTCGTTCAAAGCACGAACTATGCGATGGAGATCGATGCCGCGCGCGTGCAATTCCAGCCCAACCCCGACGAGCTGATCGACAGTTTCATCCCGACCAACGAGCGCTACACGATCGCCGCGCGCATCACCGGCCCCGTCAAATCGGCGTTCCCCGGCGGGCCGCCGGCCGAGGCAGCCGCGCCGCCTGCCGCCGGACAAAAGCCCGCCGCGCCGCTGCCCGCGCCTCTCAAGGAGAGCAAGAACGTCAACATCATCCTCTTGGCCGACAGCGACATTTTCAATGACGATTTCTGGGTCCAGATCGAGAATTTGGCGGGACAGCGCGTCGCCCAACCCGTCGCCGGCAACGGCGACTTCGTCCTGAACGCGCTCGACAATCTGGGCGGTTCGAGCCAGCTGCTGTCGCTCCGCTCACGCGGCACCTCGAAGCGGCCGTTCGAACTTGTCGAGGGCATTCGCCGCAACGCCCAGGCGCGCTTCTCGCGCGAAGAAAAGGTGCTCGAGGCCAAGGTTGCCGACACCGAGAAGCGGCTACAGGAGCTTCAGGGCCGCCGTACCGCGCGCGGCCAGCCGGGGCAAGGCAAGGCGCAAGAGCTGTTTTCGCCCGAACAGCGCGCCGCAATCGAAAAGTTTCGTGACCAATATTTTGCCTCGCGCAAGGAGTTGCGTGCCGTTCAGCATCGCTTGAGCAGCGACATCGATCGCCTGGGCGGTTGGCTTGCGGCGATCAATATTCTTCTCGTGCCGCTGATGTTGGCGGGTGTCGCGACCGTACTCGCCGTGATGCGCCGGCGGCGGCACGCCAAGCCGAGTGCCGAAGGACCTGCGTCATGAGCCAAACAGCGCCGACATCGCCGATAGCGCCGGTCTTGCGGCGACGGTTGACGGCGTTGACCTACCTTGGTGTCGCGACGGCCGTCACCGTTGTGCTCGCCCTCGCCGCCGTTTGGCTCCGCGCCTCCTCCGTCGAGCCCGCCTTCCGGCACCAGCTGCTGTTTCCGAACCTGGCCGCGAAGGCGAACGACGTGGCGACGATTCTGGTGGAGTCGAAGGCCTCTGCGTTTTCCGTCACGCGTAGTGCGGATGGACGTTGGATATTGCCTGGCAAATTGGGTTACCCGGCCGATGTCGATCTGGTGCGCAAAACCGTCATCGCGTTGACTGAGATCGAAGCCATCGACCAACGCACAGCGCGTCGTGATTGGCATGAGCGCTTGGGTCTCGGGCTGCCGAAGAGCGGCGGCAGCGGCACGATCGTCACGCTGAAGGATAGTCACGGCGCGGTCCTCGCGGCCCTTGTCAGCGGGCAAGCCGTCGAAGGTGTGGCCGCAAGCGGCAACACGGCGATCTACGTTCGCCGCCCCGACGAAGATCAGACCTATGTAGGGCTGGGGTCGTATGCGCCGCAGCCCGATCAGTCACAGTGGCTCGATAAGACGTTTCTCGACCTCGCTCGCGACCGCGTGAAGACCGTCGCGATGAAGCCGTTGAAGGGGCCATCTTACACCGTCTCCCGCGCCAAGCCCGCCGACCAGAACTTCGTCGTCGGCGAGCCGCTGCCGCCCGGGCGCGTGTTGCGCACCGAGGCTGAACCCAACGGCGTCGGCAACGCCTTGGTCGGCGCGACATTCGAAGACGTGGCGCGCGCCGACTCGCTGGATTTCAAGAATGCCGCGCATGCGAGCTATTTGACGTTCGACGGGCTGACCCTGAACGTCAGCGCAATCGAAAAGGATCGCGATTTCTGGATCACAGTGGACGCGATCGCCAATCCGCAACCGCCGGCACCGCCTACGCCAGGCGCGCCGGCGTCACCGGTGCCGCTGAAGCCCGACATCGCTAAGGAAGCGTCGGCGATCAATCACATGACCGCTGGATGGGCCTATAAAGTCCCACGCTACAAGGGCGTTCTAATTACGGCAGCGCTCGAGGATTTGCTGAAACCGGTGGGTGGCGTACCGCCTGCTCCGCCGCCGGCAGGGCCGTAAGATTCTATTTGGGCGGCAGCTTGAGCTGTGCCGCGCCCAGGATTTGTCCCATCGCGCCGGATTGGACCCAGACGACGATGCCGTCGGAATTCTCGCCGGGCTGACCTTTGATAGGAAGGCGCAACGAGAGCGCGCTGCCCGACCACTTGCCGACCGCGGCAAAACTGCGAACGACGTTGTGATAGGTGATGATGCGTCCGCGGTTCTCGCCGCTGCCGATATTGACGGTGCGTGAATCGAGTGTATGCGCCAACCACACCGTCGCGTCGCGATGTGGTCCGGCGCCGAGCGCGACTTCGATATCGTCGCCGACAACTCGCAGCCCCACTGGGATCCGCTCGGCGATGTCCTCGCGTTTGCATTTTTCGATGATCTGCAGCGCGTTGTCGCGCTGATTGCCGGGCACGTCTTCGTCGCCGTCGATCACCATCTCCGGCGTGTAGACCTGATGGGAGGCAAGGACCTTGGAATAGGCCTCCTGGCGCAGTGTATTTTCATGGCTCGCGAGCGTGTCGCGCCAGCCGATATAGTCCCAATAGTCGATACTGAACGACAGTGCGATCACGTCGTGCCGCGATTGCAGTTCGCCGACGAACTTATCGGCCTGCGGACAGGACGAGCAGCCCTGGCTCGTGAACAACTCGACGACGATCGGTTCTCTGGTCTCGCCGGCGAGCGCGGGCGCCGCAAAAAGAAATGCGCCGAGTGCGGCGACGCGCCCGGCGCTCCAGGTCCAAGAGGGGATCATGCCTGTCATTGCAGGCGAATCTTAGCGCCGTTCGAGGCTCACTGCCTAGTCACGAACCGGTGTCGTCGCGTTGCCAATCGCCCGAAGCTGCATGTCAGCTGGATTTGGCGGAAACCTAAGGACTACAACGAGCGTCCCGATACCATGTCGGAACGATTGTTAATGCGCAGAAAGGAATTGGGATTGACGCAGCGTGGGGCCGCCAAGCGCCTAGGGATTGGTCGAGCCACGTACGTTGCGTGGGAGAAACGTTGTCGAACACCCGGCAATCGGTTCTGGCCGCGGATCATTACCTTTTTGGGATACGATCCATATCCGGCGTTGTGAAGTTTTCTCCCGCCGGAGTTTGAGGTTTGTCGCAGCGATTCCGGCCAGCCACTGAGGCTTGGTAACGGCGACCTTCAGACCCTCTGACTACGAATCTGGGGGTCAGAGGTTCGGATGCTTTCGGGTGCGCCAGCCTTATCAAGCGCTTATTCGGTTGACGCGATCACGCGAAGCGCACCCAGCACCGTCATAGAGTCTTTTGACTCGGCGGAGTTAGTTGAGCGTGCACTCTCATGGCTGCGCCGCAACCGCCGCCTGATGGCGCACTACGAAGCCCTCGCTATCATCGCCGAAGGCTTCGCAAAGCTCGCCATGATCTCCATCATGCTCAAATGCCTGACCGAGACAAAACCAGCTCCAACCTCATAAACTTCCGAGTCAGGCTCTTAGCAGCTTAGGTACTTTAGATGCCGAGCGACGATTGGCCACTGCGTCAGGGTCTATAATTTCTCATACAGAAATCGACCAATCTCAGCAGCGCCGATGATCGCCTGCTCAAAAGGTGCAGACTCAGATCTCAGCAAGATGCGATCCAAATTCTTTTCAGCCATGGTATGAAGAACGGCCATTAGTTCGCTCGATGTGTAGTGCGTGGTCGCGCTTAGCAATGGGCTTTCTTGGGGTTGCCTTTTCACGAGGTGTTCGCGCGCGCTCTCCACTGCCCGCTTGAGAATCTCCCGGTCGCCGTCGTTTATACCCCTGTAAAAGTCGTCGACAACACCGCCGCCGACTTTGGCCTGATCGGAGATGTCGCGGAGTTCCCGTCCGGTCCCGTAGCAAATTATATCGGTATCCTGCTTTCCGACTTTATTGTGTGAATAGACAAGAAAGATTGACGACTCCAGGTCAATCCTAGCGCTGTGAACGAGTTCAAGAATCCTTTCGAGGTCGAGGCGCTGGGTGCTCAAGGTCCCGTCAGCCAAGACGATCTTGATCCTCGCCCTCTTCTCGCCCACCGTTTCGAATGGAAAGATACGTTGCGGGCTGAAGGCCTCAATTCTGATTTCCCGGGGATACTGATCGACAATTGGCTTCCCGATTGCTGATTCAGCTGGATAACGAAGTTTCTTGGCGGCTTTCTTTTGCCAGTCTGTGAGTTGGCTATTGTCTCGTATCTCGCCAAGGCGTTTGACGACCGCACTGGTGCCTGTCACCGCGGCGGTCCCAGCAGACAGCGATGCAAGTGTCAGGCCGATAATCGTATTTGCGTCTTCCCAAACCTTGCGAGCGCCGGAATCTTGTACGCCCGATACGTCCAAAAGATTCAGCGCCTTGAAAAGGTTAAGGCACCAATCACGAAGGGGCGTGATATCTGGCGCTAGAATGAAGCCTACTGCGACGATGGCCGCGACGATCGAAATCCAGGGTGGGATGCGGAATTTTCGCGAACCCTTTCTTACGGGAAGGTTGCTGACGATCGAGTAAACCAACAGAGATGTCGAGACAGCGAAAAGGGTGCCGAGTGCAATATCCGCCGACAGCTTGCCGGCGAAGAGCAGCTCCCGGACGAAAATCGTTGGCAAGAGCACTGCCGTTGTGAAGATAATCGCGAGTAGCGCGTCGAAGATGCGCAAACCTGTCTTCCCGAGACGGTCGCCGATCGATTTGAGTCGGAGGCGCGCACGATCTCCGATCGCGAGCAATGTCGGCCACGCGGTCCATATGAGAAGCGGAACGAGCAGCCCTGTTGAGACGGCAAGAATGGCAGTCTGGACAAGATCAAGCGCCATCGCGTTGCTTCCCCCCAGAAGCAGCCAACGATCTGCGAAATTGGCGATGGTTCGCCTAGAAGGCGAACTTGCCACGGCTACGCTACCGGAGCTCGCTCATTGTATCCAGCACGCGAGACCCAAAGCGAAGTGTTGTTCGCTGCGCAACGTAGTGCAGACAGCGCTTTGTCACTAATGCGCAACACTTCGCTCCTTGCTCCAACGGATTGCCGCGATGTGCTCGCCGATTGCGAGAGTGCGTTGGGCAATGTTCGCCGATGTGGCGGCACGACAAGCTAGGCTTTGGCCTGAAAACTCTAATAGGGACAAGCGCGCGAAGATTGCCTTCGCCAAGAATATCAGTTTGGTGGAGGCGGTACGGTCGAGCCTCACCCCTGGCAACCTGAGTTAGCTGACACCCGAGACGGTTATGCCGCGGTCGCTATATTGCGGCGCGGCGCGCGCCTCGCCACTGACGTCATTCTAACCAAGAGAACCTCGGTCTTAGATCACCGCCGGCACGAGACACGACGCCGGTCAGTGCCGTTAATCCGAACCCAGCTCCGGAAAGCCGCAGTACATCTTGATCCATCTGATCGAGGGACGCCAAATTAGCAGCCGACTCCAGTCCCAGTAATACGCCTCGGTCCGCTTCACGAGGGCTCGGTAGTTGTCCACGATGAGTGCATCGCCACGTTTGAGCACAATCGGCAATGCCTTGGCTTGGCCACATTCGATGATCTGCGATCGAAGCCTGCCCAATGCAGGGTAACTCTCCGACTTCGTATGTTCGTAGTCCCAGTTGAGCCGATTGCCATCGAACGACAGCCATTCGTTAGGTTCTTGCCCTATGATTTTTCGAATCATTGTAAGACCACGATTAGTGAGATCCGGCTCCCAATGATCGAAGAACTCAAAAAGACTTTCGCGGAGCAGGGACTTTACGCTGGCTGAGAGGCCATCAAACACGTGCCGAACTGGCAAAACCCACAGTGGGTCCTTGATTGGATTCTCAACACACACGTATACGACGTAGCGCGCGGTCAGATGTCCCTCTCGGGCATCCGGTTCATCCAACAGGGCTAATTCCGGCACCGCCTGGCGAAACCTTCGAGGAAAATCCTCATCCGGAGCAAACTGATCAATTTCGGCGGCCGGCGTCGTGAAATAATCGAGATGAACGTGCCGGTCTCCGGGGCTCTTGGGTTGATGACGGACTCCCAATGTAGCCAGCAGTCCAGAACTGATAACGTCATAAAAGGATTCAGATATATACCAATTGCTCCACGTTATTCGCCGTTTGCCGGCGCCGTGCGACACGTCTTCGAACCGTCCCGAGTAGGTTCCTAACATCGAGGTGGGGTAAAGGGATCGCAAGATTAGAAATGGCTCATCTGTCATTTCATTTTTGAGTTCGTGAAGGCGCCGCGCGAGTTCACCATAGATGCCGCGCCTCGCGACATACCGGCCATAGCGAGCGGGGTCCGCACAATAGTCTCGGCGAAACGAACTGCTGATGCGTCGATGCTTTGGGAAGAGCCGGCGATACGCCCTCGTAAACCAGTCAAGCTCGCCGCCCGCGCCCACGGCGCGACGACATGCGTCCTCAAGATCCCATCGCGTTGTGAACCAAGCGGTGTAAGTGTGCTTCCTTATTATTGCTTCTTTTTCTCTTTGTTCAATTTTTGTCTTGTGGAACCGCATTGAGGCTCTCCCCGAGCAGCGCCATTGTGCATGCAACCGTTCTTGGTGACTTGTAAAAAACCCCGCCGCTCTCAATGGTCGAACACCAGACTGTCTCTTTATGCAAACATCAGTAAAGGAAATTTCTTGCAGAAATGAATTCAAGCACGCACTCGTAGACTTGTGCGGTCGCACGGCGACGTTCGCGTGCTTGGAGAACTACGTGAGCGAACGTAGTCCGAAGGTTGAATCATTCGGACAAAGCCATTGCGCCGCCATCGCCAAATTGGGGTATTCCCGAACTTGAATTCTCCCCGCTCGATTCGGATTCAACTCATTGAAGCTTACTCGCCGTCGTCAACCACTGGCGGTACGCCGATACCGGAAATACCCTGACGTGCTTCAGCGCCTGACTGCTCCACCAGCCCAATTTCCCAACTGTTGCGTCTGGGTTACGTTGATCAGGCGCGCCCTCCAGGGCAACGACGCATCGAGACTCGTGCTTCTCGCCACCGTAATATTGATCAAGTGCGCGCAAGCTAAATGCTCCTTGCGCATGGCACTCTCGCAGAATTGATTTCGCATGAGTCTTTTCGAGGGGGAGCGGGTGGCACTCAAGTTTGAACACACGGCGGGGCAGTAGCGGGACGCCGGATATATCTTTGGGAGGTTTCCTGCCGCAACAAGGCACCGAGATGCCAGAGCGGATGAGCAAGCGGTAAGCCCCGATCGGTTAAGTGCGGTTCTTGACTCCGCGCTATAGCTCGCATTCGGTGGCGGATAGTAGGCAAATGTCAACGCCCGAGAGATTCCAGGCCAGCGCGCCCGAGCAAAAGCAGGCCACAACGATGGAGAGCGCACAAACAGGAACGGGCCCCCGCGGGGGCCCGTTCCTGTTTTCGGTCGTCGTCGGAGAGGGGTCG
>JANXXU010000018.1 GCA_025350465.1 Alphaproteobacteria bacterium
GTAGGGGAGCACGGCTTGTTTAAAGAGGAAATATCTTGATTGCGGGTTCCAGACGGAAATTCGGACTTAGAAGAATTCGCCGAGGTCTCGGGCCTTCCGCCGCCCTTCGGGTCGTTGAAATGATAGGCGTTGCTGGTGCGGATCACCCGCCAGCGGTTGGCCCAGACGCCGAACAGGTCCGGCCCACGCTCGCGAATGCGGGTCAGCCGATGCACCCATGAGAGAAGCCCGGCCTCCTCAAGCGCCTTGATGGCCTCGTAGACCGTCGAGCGTGCGCACCCGGCCCTTTCGGCGATCTTCTCATAGGACGGGAAGCAAAGGCCGCTGCGGGCGTTGTGGAAGCCCCACAGAAGCGCCTCCAGCACGGCCAGGGCCTTGGCGGTGATCGCGCCATAGTGTTTGCCGGCCTCGGTGCGGCGCGTGAGGGCGCGGGCCAAGGTCATCACCCGCACCTTGGCGTTGCGATCGAACGCGCGCGGCCGGCCGTCGCCGAAAACTTTCTCGCGCCGCCGCTTCAGGTGGCGGGGCAGGGCGGTTGCAAAAGACATAGAACCTCCGTTCGGGGTCGAACCCGTTCGAAGGCGTGCGAGAATTCAGGCAAAGCACCGCCGTCGCCCAAAATAGGGCTTGCAACGATTCAGATTTTCGGGGAATATCGCGACTGTCACATCAATCGATATTTCCCCGGCTTGCCGGGGCCCGCCCTTCGAGGCGGGTATTGTGTTTCTAGGGGCTGAAAGCTCCGCGAATCGCAGCGCAGGATTGCGCCGATAACCCGGAATCCTGACTGATTTGCCGATTCGAGGCTAGAAAATTGTGGTTTGGCCCGCGTTAGGGATGGAAGCCCGAAGGGCCGAAACCGCTTGCCGGGTTCGGTTTCACGACAGCCCGACCGCGTGAAACGCGGGAACGCTAGTCTAGTGCTTGTTCTCCTGAGAAAAGCGCGTCGAATCACGGCGTGGAATCACGCCGCTAGCCCGCCAGCCTGACTGATTTGCTGAATCGCGTCCATACGGGGTCAGGTGACGAAAGTGCATTTTATGTCCCTTTCGTGCGAACGAAGCGCGAACTCAGGCTGCGAGCATCGAGGCCCCGATGCGCAATGGTCTGAGCGTTTCGGACGCGGCGGTTTCGGCGAGATTCCACGTGTAATCGCCGGTGAGGGCGATGTGCTGCCATCCGAGGGGGGCGACGTGGCGGATCATTTCGGGTGAAGTGTCGTGTCCGAGTCGCGCGAGTTCGGCGAATACGGGCGCCAGATACCGCGTGTTCCATAGGACGATCGCGGCGACGATGAGGTTGAGGCCCGAAGCCCGATAGGCCTGGTTTTCGAATGACCGGTCGCGCAGCTCGCCGAGACGATTGAAGAAGATCGCCCGCGCGAGAGTGTTGCGGGCTTCCCCCTTGTTCAGGCCAAGGCCCGTACGCCGCCGCAGTTCGGGGTTGCTATACCAGTCGAGCATGAACAGGGAGCGCTCGATTCGGCCGATGTCCCGCAAGGCGACTGCCAGTCCGTTTTGCCGAGGGAACCCGGACAACTTCTTCAGCATGGCCGAAGCCTGGGTCGCGCCCGACCGGATTGACGTGGCCAGACGCAACACATCGTCAAAATTCGCGGCCAAATGATCGGCGTCGACGACCCCGCCCACCAACGGCGCCAGCGCCGGCGGCGGCGCGTCGCCGGGAAACAGATACAGCTTGCGGTCCTTGATATCCCGAAGCCTGGGGGCGAAGCGAAAGCCGAACAGGTGGCAAAGCCCAAACACGTGATCCGTCGCGCCGCCTGTGTCGGTGTAGTGCTCTTCGATGTGCACGCCGCTGAGATGGTTGAGCAATCCGTCGAGGACATGCGGCGCTTCGCTGGCGGTCGCGGCGATGACCTTGGTGTGGTATGGGCCGAACTGGTCGGAGATATGGGTGTAGAAAGAGACGCCGGGCTCGTCGCCATGCCGTGCGTTCACATCCGCGAGCGCTTCGCCGTGTCCGCCGGCGCGAAAGTATTGCCCGTCCGAAGACGAGGTTTTTCCATCGCCCCAGACTTGAGCCAACGGTAGCGCGCGTTGCGCGTCGATGAGCCGGGCGAGGGCTGCCGCATAGGTGTCTTCGTGAATGTGCCAATCATGCGCCCAGGCGAGTTGAGGCAATGTCGCGCCCTCGCACACGTCGGCCATGCGGGTCAGGCCAAGATTCGTGCCGTCCGCCAGAATGGCCGTCAGCAACGCCCTTCGATTTTCCGCCGGACGCCCACTACGCCGATGAACGAAGCACTCCGAAAAACCCGTCCAGGCGTCGATCTCGACAAGAAGATCGGTGATGCGAACACGCGGCAATAGCGCGTCCGCGCGAGCTTTCAGCATGCGCGCGGAGTCAGGGGCCGCGGCGACGAGCGGCGTTATTTTTAGCGCGCCGTTTGCAAGATCGACGTCCTGTAATTCGCCGGCGTCGGCGAGGCGCGCCACGCGTTCAAGTTCCGCGTTGAGCGCCGCGCGGCGGCCGACGAGATATTTTTCCGCGTCCTGTTCGACCGCGACAGGCAACGGTCCGGCGGCCTTCAGAAGGGCGAAGGTGGGTTCAGGAATGAGATTGGCTTCGAACGCCTGATATTGCCGGGAACGCTCGACCCATATCTCTCCGGCCGACAGGCGACCGCGTAATTCGCTCAGGGCGCACAACTCGTAGGCTTTCCGGTCGACGCCCCCGTCCTTGAAGATGAACGGCCGCCAAGCGCGCTTGACGAAGCCGGTCGGGAGAGTGCGCGGCAGCGCGCGCTTACCCGTGCGATACAGGTCGGCGATGATCGCTAGGGCTTTGAGAAGCCCGGCAACGGCGCCGCCTCCCCGGAAAGTGAAATGACCAAGCAGCGTCGGCGCGAACGTGCGCACCGTCGCGTATTTGCCGATCAGGTCCGCCTTGTTGCCGGTCATGTCCGAAGCCGTCAGGGTTTCCACTTCGGCCAGGCAGCGCGCGAACGCCGCGAGGTCGCTTTCCTTAATGATCGCCGCCGCGACATCCTGTTTCGACGCGATCGCCCGCAGAACGACGCGGCACGTCGCCGTGACGATGCGCAGCGGTTTCTGAAGATCGCGCACCAATAGCGCCGCTCGTGCGGACGTCCGGTTCTCGGCCCTGCGCGCGAGCGACCCCATCAGTTTGTCGAACATGAATAAGGTGGCGTCGGTCAGGTCCGTCTCGATCGCTATGATCGTCGCGAGCAAAACCGCGTGACGACGGTCGGGCGCCAGGTCGCCAATATGTCCCGCCGTCATTCGCATCCCTTCGTCCGCCAACCGCTCGAATACGGCGGCAGGAACCCGTTTGGCCAATTCGCGATCGAGGCCAAGTTCCCGGACGAAGCGCAGGCGTTCGATTAGCCGGACAATGTTGCGGGCGGCGGGCGAGCGCGAGGCCGTCCGCAACCATCCCAGGTGTGTCAGCGTCGTTTCGGCCTTAATGCACAGCAGGGCGTCAAGCGCCGCGCAGTGGCTTAATGTCAGCGTGCCTATCAGCGCCATATAGGCTACCCGCTCGCCGCGACCGCGCGCCTGGTGAACGATAAGTTCAAGAATGCGCGGCGGCGGCAACAGAATCTGTCGTTGGCGCAATTCGCTGATCACCGCGTCGATCAGCGGCTCCGCCCTGCGGTCCATCTGGGCGACCGGCGTCAGCCAGCCGATCATTTGCTTGAGCGCGCTGCGGTCGAACGAACGGTAGCCGAACCGGCGCATGATCTCGGCCAGATGCTTGCGCCGCTCTTTGTCGCGGTCGACGCCGTTGTCGAAAATTTCGTCCGCGGCGCCGAGTTGACGCGCGACATAGCCGAGCATCGGTTCCGGCGCCGTCTCGCCGCGCTCGAGAGCCCGCCCCGGAAAACGCATCAAGCAGAGCGCGACCGCGATGCCGAGCCGGTTGGCGTCGAGGCGCTTGCGCATGATCACGTCAAGGTCTTCGTCGTTCAGCGTGTAATGCCGGACGACCTCCCTTTCGTCGGTCGCGCAAGCTAGCCGGGTCGCCCATGCCGCCTCGCTCAGTAATCGTCGTCGCGCCATTGTCATTGCCTCCCGCCCAAGGCCGATTATGGCGCGGCCGCGCTGTCCGTCATTCCCTCGTTTGCCGGTCCCTCGCCAATCTGTCCGGAAACCATGCTTGACATCGGCGATGCGGATAGCATGATAGGCGGACGGAAAAGCGGACAGCGCACGGAACGGTCATGGCAAACGTTGGATACGCGCGCGTCTCGACTGGCGACCAGGACCTCGCGCTGCAAATGGACGCGCTGAAAAGGGCCGGTTGCGAGCGCATCTTCACCGACAAGGCGTCCGGCGCGAAGGTCGACCGACCGGGCCTCGCGCAAGCGCTCGCTTATGTGCGCGACGGCGACGCGCTCGTCGTCTGGAAGTTTGACCGGCTCGGCCGATCGCTACCCCACCTCATCGAGACGGTGACGGCTCTCCAAGCCCGCAGCGTCGGTCTTCGCTCTCTCACGGAAAATATCGACACGACCACGCCGGGAGGCCGGTTGATCTTCAACGTCTTCGGGGCGCTGGCCGCGTTCGAGCGCGATCTCATCCGCGAACGCACCAAGGCTGGCCTCGCCGCCGCAGCTGCGCGCGGTCGTCAGGGCGGGCGGAAACCGGTCGTAACGTCCGACAAGCTCACACGCGCCAGAGGCTTGCTCGCCAATGGCCTGACCGTTCGCGAGGCTGCAATGCGGGTAAAAGTCGGAAAAACGGCGCTCTATCGAGCTCTGTCCGAAGCGAAAACCGCCTCAACTCGCGCTCCGTAGTCCGTCGTTGCCGGTTCGTTCGCGCGAAAGGGGCATAAAATGCACTTTCGTCACCCGACCCCAGCTGCAGAAGAGTCTTATCGACGAGGAGTGGCGACGGCAGCGCTGTGACTTCGTCGAGCATCCAGCGCAGGGAAATATCCGACAGGCGCGACTCGTTTTCGGGATAGCTGCCGCCGATTG
>JANXXU010000039.1 GCA_025350465.1 Alphaproteobacteria bacterium
ATTTACGAGAAATGAAACCGTAGCGAGCTGAATCGGCTCTTGAAAATTATCTTTCACATAGTTAAAAATCACATTGATGCGGTCATTGTCTTGCACTTGTAATTCAAGCACAAAACCATCTGCATTTAAAATAGTGTATTCGTTATTTGTTTCTAAAGTATTCAAAATACTAATCATACTCAACAATCGGTCGAGACTAGATTGATTTTCCATTTCCTCAATTTTGCTTGCGATCAGTTTTTTGGTCTGAGATCCAAATGCAATTCCTCCTTTTGCTTTGCGTAAAAATAGGTTTGATGCCAACGGTGCAGGTGGTTCTCTTCCAAGAACGGAATCCACCTTTCTTCCCATTCGCTCCAAAGGGCGTCGGTGGCTATGAACCCAGCCACGCACATGACGTTGGGCTGGCGCTTGGGATCATCGTGCGTATTGGCGGCATCTAGGTAGGCCTGGAGCACCGCCAGATATCCTATGGTCGCTAGGTTAGGCCTCGCGATCCGAGCAACAATGCCAACGGTTCGGACCAGGCTCATTCAGAGCCCCCGTAACCATAGCTCTTGGGCCTGGGGCCGCCAAGTGAAACGTCCCGTGATAATTTCCCATAATATATATTAGACGATAATCCGATATCGGATTTAGCTGATATTCCTGAGGATTCCGCGCCAGCGCGCCTCCTGTCGGTAGCGTCGCCCTGCTCGCTCTCGTACATCTCGGCGACGCGATTGGAGGGCCTATGACCGCGCCGCCGGCCGACACACGACGCATTGAGGGGCTGCTGGCGATCATGGCACGGCTGCGCGACCCCGAGGGTGGCTGCCCATGGGACGTGGCGCAGACCTTTGCGACCATCGCACCCTACACGCTCGAGGAGGCGTACGAGGTCGCCGATGCGATCGCCCGGGGCGACCTCGGCGATCTGAAGGACGAACTCGGCGACCTTCTTCTGCAAGTCGTCTTCCACGCGCAGATGGCAGCCGAGGCCCGAGCCTTCACCTTCGCCGACGTCGTCGATGCGATCTGCACCAAGATGATCCGCCGCCATCCGCACGTCTTCGGCGACGCGACCGTGGCATCAGCCGACGCGCAGACGACGGCGTGGGAAGAACACAAACGCTTGGAGCGCGAAGAGCGCGACGCGAAAGTCGGCGGTGAAAAAGGATTGCTCGACGACATACCCCTCGCCCACCCTGCCCTCACGCGCGCGTTAAAGATTCAGAAACGTGCGGCGCAGGTCGGCTTCGATTGGCGCGAGCGGGCACGCGTGCTCGACAAGCTCAAGGAAGAGATCATGGAGCTGTCGCAGGCCATCGCCGAGAAGCGCAACGCCGAGAAGCTCACCGACGAAATGGGCGACATCCTCTTTGTATGCGTGAATCTCGCGCGCCATATCGGCGTCGATCCAGAAGCGGCGCTGCGTGCGACTAACGATAAATTTGCCCGCCGCTTCCGGCACGTCGAGAAGACGATCGGCGCGCGCGGCAAAGCGCTGAGCGATGTGACGCTCGACGAAATGGACGCCGCCTGGGACGACGCCAAGCGCTCAGAGCCCGGGCGATAGGCAGCCTCAATCAACAACGAGCTGTTATCCCGGCCTTGAGCTGCGCCAGATCGCGAACCGACTCTTTGTCATCCCGGAGTTAGGCAAGCCCAACTGCGTCAGCAGTTGGTGTGCGAGCCTTACATCCGGGACCCAGGAGTAGCTGGCGAACGCTGAGCCAAAGACGTGCTTATCTTCCCCCCTTGCGGGGGAAGGTGGCTCGACGCGGAGCGGCGAGACGGAAGGGGGGACAGCATCGCCGAGTCTGTCCCCCCTTCCGCCTGCCGTCGGGTTGATCGCTCCGGCATCCACCTTCCCCCTCAAGGGGGGCAGACAAGGCGGTGCTTCACGGGACGGATGAAATGCGTTTTCGAAGGGCTTTTCCTTGCGCCGCCTTAGTTTTTGTTCTATATTTGTTCACGTGCGCGATTAGGCTAATCCCGCGTCGCCAGCTCTATGACATCGTCTATCCGAGTTCAGAATGGCGGCCGTGGCCAAAAGCACGGTGTGTGCCCCGAGCTATGTTCTTTTGGGGCGGTACTCGCGATCAGGCTCTCGCTGTAAATTTCGGTAATTAACAGCGGAATACAGCGGGACGGCTAACCGCGCGCGGCCTCGCCGAAGCGCTTTTCGAAGCGCGACCACTGCGCCGGCGGAACGGCGACGCGCAGTTCCACCTTGCCGTCGCTCTTGGCGATGCGCGAAATCACCTGCGTGTTGGCATAGATCCAAGCGAGCCCTTCGCCGTCTTCCGGCTGCAACGTCAACTCCGTCACGTTGGCCCGCTCGCTTAGCGCTGCGTCGATCACATCGAGCAGCGCCTCGAGACCCTCGCCCGTCAACGCAGACACCGGGATCGTTGCGCGTCGTATTTGCACCGGGCCGGGCGGCAAGGGCGGGCGCGCCTCCACCGACAACCGGTCGATCTTGTTCCAGACCTCGATCATTCGTTCGCACTGCTGATGTTCGACACCCAACTCATCGAGCACGCCGAGCACGTCGTTCTTTTGCGCCAGCCAATCCGGGTGGCTCACGTCGCGCACATGGATGAGCAAATCGGCCTCGAGCACTTCCTCGAGCGTCGCGCGGAACGCGGCAACGAGCTGCGTCGGCAAGTCCGAGATGAAGCCGACGGTGTCGGACAAAATGATCTTGCGCTTCGACGGCAGCACGACGCCGCGCATCGTCGGGTCGAGCGTCGCGAAGAGCAAATCCTTCGCCGCCACCTCGGCCTTGGTCAGCGCATTGAACAAAGTCGATTTGCCGGCGTTGGTGTAGCCGACAAGCGCCACGACCGGAAACGGCACCCGCCGTCTGGCCTCGCGATGAAGCTCGCGTGTGCGCTTAACCTCCTCAAGCTCGCGCTTGAGTTTGGCGATGCGATCGCCGATCGCGCGGCGGTCCGCCTCGATTTGCGTCTCGCCCGGACCGCCGAGAAAGCCGAAGCCGCCGCGTTGGCGCTCCAAGTGAGTCCATGAGCGCACCAGCCGGCTCTTCTGATAGGTCAAATGCGCAAGCTCGACCTGGAGCGAGCCTTCCTTGGTTCGCGCACGTTCCCCGAAGATCTCGAGAATGAGGCCGGTGCGATCCACGACCTTGGTGTTCCACACCTTTTCCAAATTGCGCTGCTGCCCAGGCGTGAGCTGCCCGTCGACGACCACAAGCTCCGGCTCGATCGCTTCGCAGAGCGCCTTGATCTCCTCGACCTTGCCCTTACCGATCAGCGTCGCGGGCCGCATTTCAGCGAGCGGGGCCGGTAACGCCGTGACGACGTCGAGCCCGATCGCCCGGGCAAGCCCCTTGGCTTCCTCGAGGCGCGCTTCGACCGTGCGCGTCGCCACCGCATCGTCGCGTCGCGATTTCAGATAGGGGTGAACGACAAGCGCTCGGCTCGCGCCCTTGGCGCCGCCGATCCCTGCCCCTGCGGTTTTTGAACTCAACTCAACTCGCGTTCTCGGTAAGCTCCGTTTCCTGCTCGAACAATTGGACCGGGACGGACGGCATTACAGTCGAGATCGCGTGCTTGTAGACAAGCTGCGAATGACCGTCTCGGCGCAGGAGAACGCAGAAATTGTCGAACCACGAGATTATGCCCTGCAGCTTGACGCCGTTGACGAGAAAAATGGTCAAGGGCGCTTTGCTCTTGCGACAGGCGTTCAGGAACGTGTCCTGTAAGTTTTGCTGACGCTCGCTCATGGGTTGGTCCCCATTTTGTGTACTGCTCATGCCGAACTTGTGCGCTAACCCGGTGCGGCAAGACTACCGTGCCGGTTGTGCGATCCCGCCGACTCTTGCGGTTTGGCACACCCAGCAGGCGAACATTGACCGACCGGCAAGTTTGCTGCAAGTGCGAAATCGCACAAGTCAGCGATCCCGGCTAGGCCCGATCGGCCCAATAGGCGGCCCTCAGCCGCTTTGCAACCGGACCCGGCCGCCCGTCCCCGACGACGGAGCCATCCAATTTCACCACGGGAATGACACCGATGGTGGCAGCCGTGATGAAAGCCTCGCGCGCGGCTTTTGCCTCGGCAATGGTGAACGCCTTCTCGGCCACCTGAATGCCAAGCTGGCGGCACATCGGCAGCAGCTCGCCGCGCGTTACGCCGGGCAATATTTCATTGCCGAGCTTGCGGGTGCGCAAGACGCCCGCGGCGTCGACGATCCAAGCCGTCGTGGAGGCGCCCTCCGTGACATGTCCATCGCCGTCGACGAACCACGCCTCAAAAGCGCCGGCCTCGCGCGCGCTCTGCTTGGCAAGGACGTTGGGAAGAAGCGCCACCGACTTGATATCGCAGCGCGCCCAACGGGTCTCGGGCATCGACTTCACCGCGACGCCGGACGCCGCCCAGGCTTCGTATTTTTCAATCGAGAGATTGCGCGCGGTAACGACCAGCGACGGCTTGGCCGTCGCGGGAAACGCGTGGTCGCGCCGCGCCACGCCGCGTGTCACCTGAAGATAGACGAGCCCGTCGCCGACGGCGTTGCGCCGAATGGTCTCGCGCATGATGTGCGCCAATGCGGCGCTCGCGACGGGTGGACGAATATGCATCTCCTGAAGCGACCGGTCGAGGCGCGCGAGATGGGGCGCCTCATCGACGAGCTTGCCGCCGCGCACGGCGCAAACCTCATAGACACCGTCGGCGAACTGGTAGCCGCGATCCTCGATATGGACGCGCGCTCCCGCGAACGGCACGTACCGCCCATTCACATATGCGATACGCGACATTCGCCAGCCTTAGGTGATTTCTTCGCCACGCGCACCCGTGTTGATGCCGAGCGACTTGAGTTTGCGGTGCAAGGCCGAACGCTCCATCCCGATGAACGCCGCCGTGCGCGAGATGTTGCCGCCGAAGCGATTTATCTGCGCGATGAGATACTCTTTCTCGAACATTTCGCGGGCATCGCGCAACGGCAAGGCAATGATGCGCTCGCTCCCCGCGCCTTGACTGACCGCAGGCGTCGAGTTGCCGACTTCGGCCGGCAACAGATCGGCGGTGATGACGCCTTCCGGCGTATCGGCCGCAAGGATCATCAAACGCTCCACATTGTTGCGCAGTTGCCGGACGTTGCCCGGCCAATTATGCGCTTGCAGAGCCGCCATCGCATCGTCACCCACGGTGCGCCGCTGAAGCCCCGTCGCCGCTGCAATACGCTCCATGAAATATTCGACAAGCACGGGAATATCTTCTCGCCGCTCGGTCAGCGGCGGCACGCGGATCGGCACCACGTTCAGGCGATGATAGAGGTCCTCGCGCAGGCGCCCGTCCTGAATTTCGGCGCGCGGATCGGCCGAGCAGGACGACACAACGCGAACGTCGACTTGCACCTTCGGACCGCCGCCGACGCGCTGAAAATTTTGCTCCACAAGCACGCGCAGAATCTTGCTCTGCGTCTCGAGCGGCATGTCCGGCACTTCGTCGAGGAAGAGCGTCCCGCCGTGGGCCTGCTCGAAAAGCCCGACCTTGCGCCCGCCCTCGCCGGTGCCCTCCACGCCGAAGAGTTCGATCTCCATGCGCTCGGGTGCGATCGTCGCGCAATTGATCGCGATGAACGGGCTACGCAGTCGCCGGGATTTCGCATGCAGCAGCCGGGCAACGACCTCTTTGCCGGAACCGGGCGGGCCCTGAATCATAATCCGACTATTGGTCGGCGCGACCTTTTCGAGCGTTTGGCGCAACTGGCTGACGGCATGGCTGTTGCCGACGAGCTCGAACTCGTCCCAAAGGCGTTCCTTCAGGGACTCGTTTTCTTTTCGAAGGCGTTGCGCCTCCAGGGCGCGTTCGACCGTCAACAAAATGCGGTCCGCTTTGAAGGGCTTTTCGACGAAGTCGTAAGCGCCCTTCTTGATTGCCGTGACAGCCGTCTCGATGTTGCCGTGGCCGCTGATCACGAGCACCGGCAACTCGGCATGATCTTTCTTGATCTCGTCGAGCACTTGCAATCCGTCAAGCCGGCTGCCTTGCAGCCAAATGTCGAGGATCACAAGCGACGGCCGCCGCGCCCGGATTTCGCGCAGCGCGCTATCGCTGTCGCTTGCGAGCCGCGTGCCGTAGCCTTCGTCGGACAAAATGCCTGCGACGAGCTCCCGAATATCCGCCTCGTCGTCGACGATGAGGATCTCAAGCGCCGACAGAGCGCCGTTCTTGCTCATTGCTTGTCACCTGCGGTTTGGCCGCGCCAGAGTGGCGCGGGAAGGTCAAACGGACGAGCGCGCCGCTCTTGCGCGGCGCTCCCGTTTCATCGAGCGGCGGCGCATCCTCAAGAGTTATGCCGCCGTTGTGGTCTTCCATGATCTTCTTCACGATCGCCAGGCCAAGTCCGGTGCCCTTGGCGCGCTTCGTGACATAAGGCTCGGTCAACCGGTTGCGATCTTCGCTCGGCAATCCGACGCCATTGTCGATCACCTCGATCACGATCGTCTCGGGATATTCACGCATGCGGATTTCGATCCGCCCGCCATCGTTCATTGTTTCGCCGTCGTCGCCGACACCGAAACACGCACGCACCGCCTCGCCGGCATTCTTGAGGACGTTCGTCATTGCCTGACTTACCAGGCGATGATCGCAATCGACCACCACGGCCTGGTCGGGTATCAAGAGTGCGTAAGTAACCTGCGGGTTCTCTAACCGCTGCAAGAATACCGAGCGGCGGATCACGTCGCATATGTCTTCTTCGCGAATAACCGGTTGCGGCATCCGTGCGAAGGACGAGAATTCGTCGACCATGCGCCCGATATCGCCGACTTGGCGGATGATGGTTTGGGTGCATTGCTCGAAGACTTCGGGGTCGGTGGTGATTTCCTTTTTGTATTTGCGCCGCAAGCGCTCGGCCGAAAGCTGAATCGGCGTCAGAGGGTTCTTGATCTCGTGCGCGATGCGGCGCGCGACATCGGCCCACGCCGACGTACGCTGCGCCGAAATTAGATCGGTAATGTCGTCGAACGTAACGACGAACCCCGGATCATGCTCGCTCGCGCGCTCGCGCGTCACGCGAACCGTAAGATTACGCGTCTTGCCCTGACGCGTGATGTCGATCTGTCCGGCGGCCCGACCTTCAGGGTGAGCCATTGCTTGGCGCACCAGCACGTCGCATTCAGGCACCACAACGCCCAAGTCATACCCGACGATGTCGTCGCGTTGTGCCCCGACCAAGGTCAGCGCCGAGCGGTTGATGATGTCGACGCGCCCGTGACCGTCCATGCCGACGACGCCCGCACTCACGCCTGAGAGCACCGCTTCGGTAAATCGCCGGCGCTGCTCGGCCTGACGGTTCGATTCGATGAGTTCGTTGCGCTGACTCTGCAGTTCACCCGTCATGCGATTGAAGGCCCGCCCCAGGGAAGCGAGCTCGTCGTCGCTCGAATCCAGCTGGACGCGAGCGGTGAGATCGCCTTCCGATACGCGCTCCGACGCGCCGATGAGGCGCCCGATCGGTGTGACGATGCGATTGGCGACCCAAAGTCCGACAACCGTCGCAGCGAACAATACCGCAAGCGCGACGAGTACGTAGATCAGCGCTAGCGTGGTCTGTACGCCGAACCGCTGATCCTCAAGCCGCTTATAATTCGCGACGGCATTTTTCGAGTCCTGCTGATACGCCAACACCTTTGCGTTTAGCGGTCGTACCGCAACCAGATATTTGTCGCGGAATGCCTCGAGCTTTGTCACGGCTCGAATCTCACTGTCGTTCGTGTCCGTGCTGACGACCAACTCGCCGGCGTCCGCGCGGTCGAACTCCTGCGGTGTCGGCGGGTCGATCGTCGCAATGAACCCCGGAGTTGCGACTTCGAGCTGTGCGCGGGTTCGATCGTATATCGCGACGCCAGCCAGCGATCGCGCAGCCGCATAGCGCTCCAAGGCCGAATGGAACTGGAGCGGATTCCCCTCAAGCATCAACGGGCCCATCGTCAAGTTGATGTCGCCCGAAATGGTCAGGACATTGGCGCGAAATCCCTGGCTTTGCTCTTCAATGTAGCTATCGGCAATACCGATAGAATTGTTGAGGGTGCTGCGAACCGCACTCGTGAACCAGGCGGATATCGCGAGGTTCGTCGTGATGATCGCGGTGAGCGCCGTCAGCACTGCGGGGACAATTGCGATCAGACCAAAAATCATCACGAACCGGCCGTGAAGCCGAGCACCGGCCGACCCCGAGCGCCGCGCGACCCACAGTCGAACCATCCAGCCGATGATGAGTGCTGCCAGCAGCAAGACCAGCGAGAAGTTGACGACAATCAAAACGCTGACCACATCTGTCGTGGGCGCGATCGGCGTCGCATTGGTCATAATGAGATAGGTGACCATCGCCGACAGCAGGCCTAAGCCGGCAATGATGGCCGCCATCACCGGCGTTCGTGTCGCCTGAGTAACGACCCGTTGCAGCCAATCCTGGCCGGGCTCAGATGCTGACATAACCGTCATACCCAGTACCTGTCGGATTCTCCGAGCCGGCGAATCTTCCGTGACCCAAATGAGCCACGGCGTGTGGCGCGCGGGTCTCTGTTACCGCAAGAACAACAATGATGCAGGCGCTAGTTGCGTGATTACATCACTTGAGCCCGCGGAGGACAGGGATGTCAAGGTCCCTAATTTTCTTGCGAAGGGTGTTCCGGTTTAACCCCAAGAGTTCCGCAGCCTTGATCTGGTTACCCCGCGTCGCAGCAAGACAGATGGAAATGAGCGGACGTTCGACCTCTCGTAAGATCCGGTCGTGGAGACCGGTTGGAGGCAAACGCCCCCCGAATTCCTCAAAATGCTTGGTTAGGTAGCGTTCGACGAGAACGTTGAGGTGACTGTCGTCCTCTTCGCCGGCCTGTTTCCCCTCAGGGACGACCTCGCGCAGCTCGCTTTCAATAATTGGCGCGCCGATCACGCGGTCCGTGTAAAGCGCGACGAGGCGGCGAACCAAATTTTCGAGCTCGCGCACGTTTCCGGGCCAGCGGTAGCGCTTCATTGCGTCGAACGCGGCCGCGTCGATAGACTTCTGCGGCAAGCCCTCGCGCTCGGCTTGATGCAGAAAATGACGCACGAGGTCCGGGATATCATCGAGTCGTTCGCGCAAGGGCGGCAGTCGCATCGGAACGACGTTGAGCCGGAAGAACAAATCCTCGCGAAACAACCCTTGATGAATCAATTGCCGAAGGTCGCGGTTCGTCGCGGCGACGATGCGCACGTTCGTTTTGATCGGCGTCCGTCCGCCGACCGGCGTGTACTCGCCCTGCTGCAACACGCGCAGCAACCGCGTTTGCGCTTCAAGAGGCATATCGCCGATTTCATCCAGAAACAGCGTGCCGCCCTCGGCTTGCTCAAAGCGGCCGACACCGCGTGCCGTGGCGCCGGTGAATGCGCCTTTCTCGTGACCGAAGAGCTCGCTTTCGATGAGCTCACGCGGGATGGCCGCCATGTTGACTGCAACAAACGGTCCGGTGCGCCGGCGTCCAAAGCTGTGGAGTGCCCGGGCGACGAGTTCCTTTCCTGTGCCAGATTCCCCCGAGATCATGACGGTCAGATCAGTCTGCATCAGACGGGCGATAACGCGATAAATTTCCTGCATCGCAGGCGACCGGCCGATCAGCGGCAGGTCGTCGTCACCATGCCCATCTGCCGGCTGCACCTTCCTTTCGCCTCTCGACTCGAGCGCACGCGCCACGACCGACGTCAGTTCGTTCAGATCGAAAGGCTTCGGCAGATACTCATAAGCGCCACGCTCCGCCGCCGTAATCGCGGTCATTAGCGTGTTTTGTGCGCTCATCACGATGATAGGCAGATCGGGGCGCACCTTTTTCAGCCGCGGCAGAAGCTCGAAAGCGTTCTCGTCCGGCATGATGACATCGGTGATGACGAGATCGCCCTCGCCCGCCGATGCCCAACGCCAAAGGGTTGCCGCGTTGCCGGTCGTCCGCACGAGGTATCCCGCGCGCCCAAGCGCTTGATTGAGCACCGTGCGAATGGCGGCATCGTCGTCGGCGACAATGATGGTTGCCGAATTCATGGCGTGCTCCGTTCGGAATTCGTTCGTTTTTGTCGATGCATCGGCAAACGAACCCGAAAGACGGTTCGCCGCGGCTCGGACTCGCATTCAATCGTGCCGCCATGGTCGCCGACGATTTTCGCCACGAGAGCCAAGCCGAGCCCAGTGCCTTTGGATTTCGATGTCACGAAGGGTTCGAACATCGACGGAAAAATTTCGACCGGAACACCCGCGCCGTTGTCCTTGATGGTGATCTCAAGCGGCAACGCCATTCGATCGCGCGCGCCGCCGATCGCCAGATGCACGCCCGGGCGATAGGCCGTTTGCAGGTGAATTTCGCTGTCGCTCCGGCCTTCGAGCGCGTCGGCAGCATTCTTGATCAAGTTCAGAAACACTTGGATGAGACGGTCCTTTTCGCCCATCACGGGCGGCAACGAAGGGTCGAAATTCTCGGTGAATTGGATACCCTTCGCGAAACTCGATCGCGCGAGGCTGCGGACATGATCCAGCACCTCGTGGATGTTGACGGGCTTGGCGTCTATCGGCCGGCGGTCGCTGAAGACTTCCATGCGGTCGACAAGTTTCCGAATCCGATCCGTCTCTACGCAAATCAGCTGCGTCAGTGCGCGATCGGACTCGGTCGCATTCTGCTCGATCAACTGTGCCGCGCCACGGATGCCGGCGAGCGGATTCTTGATCTCGTGCGCCAGCACCGCCGACATCGCCGAAACACCGCGCGCCGCCTGCCGATGCGTCAATTGACGATCCATTTTTTGCGCGATCGAGCGTTCCTGCAGCATCACGAGTACCAGGCCCGCTTGATCAGCGACCGGCGATACATGCGCATCGACGACGCGCAAAGGAAGCCGAGGCGTCGTCAATTCCAGCCCATACTCGCTGACCGTGACGCCATGTTCTTCAACCTGACCAATGAGCGCGAGCAGCTGGCTTCCGAACGGCAACAGCGACGACAGCGGCTGCCGTTTGAGCCAAGCCGCGCTCATGTCGAAGAATTGTTCGGCCGGGGGATTAGCGAACACGACGCGTTCACCTTCCGCGATGGCAATAATCGGATGCGGGACGGCCGCAAGCAAGGCGTCTGGAGTCGGCACCAGTGAAGCGATCATGTTGCCTCGAGCGATCCGGCGCGCGTTCGTCATGCAGCCATCGCCGTGATAGGCGGCGGCTCACCGGCCGCCAGCGAAACAAGCAAGGACTCCGGATCCGCCGTTCGAACCAGGTCTCCACGAATTTCGTGCTGCCCGGCTTGTTCTGCATACCAGCCCAAATGTTTGCGCATCACGCGCCGGCCTTGCGCTTCGCCATAGTGCGAGAGCGTCGCTCGATATTGGTCGAGCGCCACTTGCCAGCGTTCCGTAAGCGGCGGATCAGTCGGTATCGCTCTACCGAGCAGCGCGCTTGCTGCTTGAGCAATGAACCAGGGGCGACCGAAAGCGCCGCGCCCGACCATCACGCCGTCAGCGCCGGACGCTTTGATGATCTCCACGGCATCGATCGGCTCGACGACGTCCCCGTTTGCCAGAACGGGGATGGAAACCGCCGCCTTCACCTCGGCGATGAACGCCCAGTCGGCGCGGCCTTCATAGAACTGGCAGCGCGTCCGCCCGTGCACGGCAATCATCCGCACGCCTTCGCCTTCAAGTGTGCGAGCGAGCTCTGCGGCGTTGCGTGAGCTTTCGTCCCAACCTGTGCGCATCTTCACCGTCACTGGTACTTGCACGGCTTTGGCAACCGCTTGCACCAGAGCGCGAGCCAATTCCGGTTCGCGCATCAATGCGGAACCGCACAAACCGCCAACGACTTTCTTGGCCGGACAACCCATGTTGATGTCGATGAGGTCTGCGCCTTCGGCTTCGGCCATTCGCGCTGCCTCAGCAAGCGCGGCAGGATCGCGTCCAGCTAGCTGAATCGCAAAAGGTCCACCGGTCCGTTCGCTTTTCAACCTGAGTGCGGCGGTGCGGCGGTCTCGCAAGAGTTCGGCACTCGCGACCATCTCCGAATAGATAAGCGCAGGTCCGAAACGCCGGACGGCGGCGCGGAACGGCGCGTCCGTTACGCCGGCCATGGGCGCCAGGACAACCGCCGTGTCGAACTTTACTGACCCTAGCTGAATGCTCATTATCTGTGCAGTTCGTATGCTTGCCTAAACTCTAGACACGCTAGCGCTTTGTGTGATTGTTCGCAAGTGCAGCAATGTATGTGCCGAGGGACAAGGTTAGCGCCAATGGCCAAGATGCTCCCATGAATCACCCACGCCCTTGCTTCGCCCTGATCGTCGCGGCCGGCAGAGGCGTTCGCGCCGGCGAGGGCCTGCCCAAGCAATATCGAGAACTCGGCGGCATGTCGGTACTTCGACGAGCGGTGAATGCGTTTGTCGTGCATCCAGCGATTGACGGCGCGTGCGTAGTCATTGGCGCTCAAGATCACGGCGCCTATGAGGCCGCAACACGCGGCGTTGCGTTGCTTCCACCCGTTGCCGGCGGCGACACGCGTCAGATGTCGGTGCGCCGCGGACTCGATGCTCTGAAAGATCATGGGCCTGCGACAGTCTTGATCCACGATGCAGCGCGCCCGCTTGTCGATGCCGCCATCATCACCGCTGTTGTACGCGCCCTCGAGACATTTGCTGGCGCCGTACCGGTTCTCGCGGCGGCCGATACGCTAAAGCGGGTTACGGATCTGACCGTGGTGACGACAGTGCCGCGCGAAGGCATTGCAATCTCACAAACACCGCAAGGCTTTCGCTATTCGGAAATCTTGGCCGCGCATCACAACGCCGTCGACCTCGCCTTGACCGACGATGCCGCCGTTGCCGAACATGCTGGCCTGCTGGTCGCGACGGTCCCGGGCGCGAGGCAAAACTTCAAGCTGACCACTGCGGAGGATTTCGCCATGGCGGAAGCATTGCTCGCGGCGCGGCGGAAGAGCCGAACAGGCCAAGGCATTGATGTCCATCGCTTCGGTCCGGGCGACCATGTCTGGCTGTGTGGTGTGAAGGTGGCGCACACGCACGGCCTGATCGGTCACTCCGACGCGGACGTGGGATTGCATGCGCTGACGGATGCCATCCTTGGTGCAATTTCGAAAGGCGACATTGGCCAACATTTTCCGCCGAGCGATGATCGCTGGCGCGGAGCGCCCTCGCATGTATTTCTTGCACATGCCCGGGCGCTGGCTAGTGAGATGGGTGCACGCATCGAACACGTGGACGTCACGCTGATCTCCGAACTCCCCAAGATTTCTCCCCATCGTGCAGCAATGATCGCGCGCATCGCGGAACTTCTTGAACTCGATGAAGATCGTGTCAGCGTCAAAGCGACCACCACCGAAGGTCTGGGTTTCACCGGGCGCTCCGAAGGCATCGCCGCTCAGGCGATCGCCACCGTGAGTTTGCCTTGATCAAGGCGACGTTCGGCACGCTGCCCGAGGGAAGAAGCCTGTGGGAACCATCGACCGCTCTCGCCACCTTCTTCGGGGTAGGACTGTTGCCCATCGCGCCGGGCACTTGGGCTTCCGCCACCGCCCTGCCCTTCGCCTGGGCCATCCAATCCATCGGTGGCTGGCCGGCGCTCTTGATTGGAGCGATCGGGATCGGTTTTGTCGGCTGGTGGGCATCGGCACGTTATGTAACGCAGACGAAGCGAGAAGATCCGTCCGAAATAGTGATCGACGAGGTTGCCGCACAATGGCTGGTACTGTGCGTCGTCCCTGTTTCGGTTGTTCCTTATCTCGCCGCCTTTTTTGTATTTCGGGTCTTCGACACGCTAAAGCCCTGGCCCGCAAGTTGGGCCGATTCTGAAGTCGAAGGCGGCGCCGGCGTCATGCTGGACGATATATTTGCCGGCGGTTACGCTGCGATCACACTGGTGCTACTTCAATACCTTCACGCGATCTGACTCAGCATGTTTTCGCCCGAGCTGCTCAAACTCGCCGAAATGGTTCTCGCCGACGCTCGAGCGAGGACGCTGAAGATTGCCACCGCCGAGAGTTGCACCGGCGGCTTAATCGCCGCCGTGCTCACGGAAATTCCCGGATCCTCCGATGTTCTCGAGCAGGGCTGGGTGACGTATTCGAATGAAGCCAAGCGGCGGGAGCTCGGCGTGCCCGAGGATACGCTAAGGATTTTCGGCGCCGTGAGCGAGGCCACGGCGCGTGCAATGGCGCATGGCGCCCTCTCCCGGGCGCCGGTCGACGCGACCGTCTCGGTCACCGGTATCGCGGGCCCTGGCGGTGGAACAATCGAAAGACCCATAGGTCTTGTTCATTTCGCGGCCGCTCGAAGGAGTCGCGAAATCATTCACGAAGAGCACCGATTCGGATCCCTCTCGCGCCATGAGATTCGCATGCGAAGTGTCGAAGTTGCGCTGACGTTGCTGCGGCAACAGCTCGATTAGTCTCGTGCCGTGCCGTAGAGCGCGCGAGCACGTTTCTCGAAGGCGTCAGTCATCCTCATGACCGCCCGATCAAACAGAGTGCCGATCAATTGTTCGAGCACACGCATTTTTAACTCAAAATCGATATCGAAATCGACGGTGCACCCACCGTCGGTCATGGGTTCGAAGTGCCAGCGATTGGTGAGGTGCTTGAACGGTCCCTCGATATACTCAGCGACGATCACGCGCTCCGTATGGTCTAGGGTGACTCGGCTCGTGAATTTCTCGCGAAAGGATTTGAACCCGATGAGAACATCGGCGGTGAAGACCTCTTCGTTGCGCGTTTTGATCCGTGCGGCCGTGATCCACGGAAGGAATTCGGGGTACCGCTCGACGTCGGCTACCAATTCGAACATCTGCTCGGCGGTATGAGGGACGACGCGCGTTTCGTGATGATGCATCGCCTACCGCCCACAAAAGCGATGGCCAAGTAACATGCAGCGCCGATCGATGAGCAGTTTTAGGCTCCGATCGATTGAGCCTGCCGCGCCGCCTTCAATCGTGCGAAGTCGTCGCCCGCCAGGTACGAGGACCTCGTCAGCGGCGAGGCCGAGACCATCAAGAACCCCTTGGCATAGGCGATTTGTTCGAGCGCCTTGAATTCGTCGGGCGTCCAGAACCGATCAATCGCGGCATGGCGCGTCGAGGGCTGAAGATATTGGCCAATCGTCAGGAAATCGACGCTCGCCGCACGCAGATCGTCCATCACCTGCATCACCTCTTCCCGCGTTTCCCCCAGCCCGACCATCAGACCCGATTTGGTAAAGGTCTGTCGGTCGATTTCCTTTGCTTCTTGGAGAAGCCGCAGACTCGCGAAATACCGCGCGCCTGGCCGTATCTTCAAGTAGAGACGCGGCACAGTTTCGAGGTTGTGGTTGAAGACGTCCGGCTTTGCCGCAATCACAACGTCAAGCGCCCTCTGTTTACGCAGAAAATCGGGTGTTAGCACCTCGATCGTGGTCGCCGGTGCGGCTTTGCGAATGGCGCAGATCGTACGCGCGAAATGCTCCGCGCCGCCGTCGTTGAGATCATCACGATCAACGGACGTAATGACGACATGTTCGAGCGCCAGTTCCGCGACCGCTCTCGCAACTCGTTCAGGCTCACCGGCATCGAGCGCGCCAGGAATACCCGTCTTGACGTCGCAAAAAGCACACGCGCGCGTGCAAGTGTCTCCCATGATCATGAAGGTCGCGTGGCGCTTGGCCCAGCACTCGCCGATATTCGGGCAACCGGCTTCTTCACACACGGTGACGAGTCCATGCGCCCGGACGATGGCTCGCGTTTCGCCAAAGGCCTTCGACGTCGGCGCCTTGACCCTAATCCAGTCCGGCTTGCGCGGAACGGGAGTTGCCGGACGCTCTCGCTTCTCGGGATGGCGTAGTGCCCGTAAGTCCTTGCCTGATTGGTCGAAGATGACTGCCATGGCCCTCACATATAGCTTTTGGCCTGTCGAATCACAGCCCAGGAAGCGAATGCACAAGGTCGCGCAACTTATGCACTAATTTCCAGACCAGAATCGGCGTGAATGACTAAAATTGTCGACAACGATTTGCTTGTCCGTTCACCTGCGCTACCTTATTTGAAATAAATCGTGAGCGGTCAAAGACCGCCTGGGAGACGCGCCAGTGTCCGGACCCCAATCGTCGACTGCACCTTCCGCTGTCTCGGCCGCTCTTTCACCGCAATCGAGCGTCCGCAAATCCTCGCTCGTGCCGTTCTCTGTCGAGCGCACTCAGCGTTCGTTGATCTCAGCGCTTCTTTTGGCGCGCAAGCGCCACGGCGGCAAGACGGTCGCGTTGTGGGATGCCGATGACCGGCAGCTGACCTACGACGAAATCGTGCGCGCCGCCTTCGCGCTTGGCTCAGCGATGCGCAAATTCGCCAAGCGCAAGGAAACCGTCGGCATCATGCTGCCGACCGGGGTCGGAGCGGTCCTTTCATTCTACGCAATCCACGCCTTCGGCCGCGTGCCGGCGATGCTGAACTTCACCTCCGGCGCACGCAATCTTAAGGCGGCCTGCGCGGCGGGTCAGATCAAAGTGATCGCCACGGCACGCAAGTTCGTCGAGCTTGCAAAACTCGAGACCCTTGTCGAGGAGCTCTCGACCGTCGCAAAGATTGTCTATCTCGAGGACGTGCGCGAAGGCCTTTCGACGATCGACAAAGTCGCGGCCGTCGTGGGGTCGCTTCTGCCCGCGTGGGCGCTCAAGCGTTGGCCGCACTACGACGATGCCGCCGTCGTACTTTTCACGTCCGGCACCGAAGGCGACCCAAAGGGCGTAGTGCTTAGTCACGGCAACATTCTGGCCAACGTCGAACAGGTCCGCGCGCATATAGAGCTCTTTCCGACTGACGTCTTGTTCAACCCCCTGCCGACCTTCCACTGTTTTGGTCTGACGGTCGGCGCAATTTTGCCGCTGATGCTCGGCGTCAAGGCCGTGTACCACCCCTCGCCGCTCCAGGCTCAAACGATCGCCAAGCGCATTCGATTGACGAAGTCGACGATCCTGCTCGCCACAGACACGTTCATTTCGCAATATGCACGGGCCAGCGACGAGGGCGACCTCGCGAGCTTAAGACTTGCGGTATGCGGTGCAGAGCGTGTGCGCGATGAGACGCGACAATTGCTTCGCCGTCGTTGCAACATGGAGATTCTCGAGGGCTACGGCGTGACCGAGGCGGCCCCAGTCGTTGCCGCCAACCAGCTCAACGCCAATCGATTGGGTTCGGTCGGCAGGTTTATGCCGGGCATGGAGCACAAGCTCGAGCCAGTCGAGGGCATTCCCAATGCCGGCCGCCTGTTCGTGCGCGGGCCAAATGTGATGAAGGGCTATTTGAAGCCTGACCAGCCAGGCGTTCTTCAGCCCCTCGCAGACGGTTGGCATGACACCGGCGATGTCGTCGCCATCGACGATGAAGGCTTCATCGCCATCCGCGGACGCGTGAAGCGCTTTGCCAAGATCGGCGGCGAGATGGTGTCGCTTGCGGTCGTCGAAAACTGCGCCTCGGCGATCTGGCCCGACAATATGCATGCCGCCATCGCGGTGGCCGACGGCCGGAAGGGCGAGCAAATCGTGCTCGTCACCGACTGCACGAGTGCCAATCGCGGTGAGATTCTTGCGTGGGCGCAAAACCACGGCGTGCCGGAACTCGCGGTACCGCGACGCATCGTTCACGTCGAACATGTGCCGGTCCTGGGCACAGGCAAGACCGACTACGGCAACGTGCAAAAGGCCGCGCTCGCCAATCTCGCCGCAGCAGATACGCGGGCGGCGGAATAGATCCGCCGCCTCACCTTCTCGATTAGAGCACCAACGCGGCTTCGTGGAATTCCAGGCGCGGCGAGCGCGGGAAAAGCTTGTTCTGATCGCCATAGCCGAGGTTGGCGATGAAGTTTACTTTCCACTTTCCGTCCGGAAAAAATTCCACATTCACCTTCTCGGCGTCGAAGCCCGACATCGGACCGACATCCAGTCCAACGGCGCGCGCCGCTAGGATAAAATAACCGCCTTGCAGCGACGAATTGCGGAAAGCGGTTTCGTGGATCAACGCATCGTTGCCGACGAAATAGGAGCGGAAATCCGCGTGCGGAAACAGCCTGGGCAAATGGTTGTGGAATTCGGTGTCCCAGGCGATGATGGCCGTAACCGGCGCTGCCTTCGTCTTGTCGACATTGGTCGGCGACATCGACGGCAAGAGGCGCGCCTTCGCTTCCGGCGTCGTCAGAAAGATGAAGCGCGCGGGCGACGTGTTGGCGCTGGTCGGTCCCATGCGCGCCAGGTCATAAAGCTCTTGGAGGAGCGCCTTCGGCACCGCCTTGTCGCGCCATCCATTGTGGGTGCGCGCCTTATGGAACAGTAGGTCCACGGCGTCGTCGGACAGCCGTGTCGTTGCGGGCTTGGCTGCGGTCTGGGTTGTCATGTGTCGGTTCCTTTCGCGTCGCCTAAGCGCCTGGTTACCGCTTAGACCCTAGTTTCAATTCGTAACCGACACTATATTGAGTACCGAGATCGACCGCGCAAGAAGGCACATTCATGTCACCCAGTCACACGCCGAGAACTCACGATGCCGACGCGTGTCCCGCGGTACGCGAGGTGTTGAACCGCGTCGGCGATAAATGGAGCGTTCTCGTGGTTGGGCTCCTAGGCAATGGCCCTAAGCGCTTTAGCGAATTGCGCCGCACTATCGAGGGCATCTCTCAGCGGATGTTGACCCTGACACTGCGCGGCCTCGAACGGGACGGCCTGGTCACGCGCACAGTCGAGCCGACGATTCCCCCCAAGGTGGAATACGAGTTGACCAAGCTCGGTCGCACATTGCTGGTGCCGGTGCATGCGCTGGAGCAATGGGCCGTGGAGAACCGCACCAGCATTCACGATGCGCAGCGGAAATATGACGCGGAACAAACCCACAAGGACGCCGCGGCGTAAGACGCCTTAGTGCCAGTTGATGACCTCCGACACCGGCTTCCCGTTTCCGGTATCGTCGCACTTCGTTTTGAAGAGCGTAAGTCGGTAGGCGCCGGTCGCCGCCTCCATGTGCCCTTCTATGGCTTGCACTGGATTCTGACCCCACGCCGCTTGAGCGCGGGGTGAAAGCGCGTCCGCGCATGCATCTTCGACGAGCGAAACGGCTATTTGGTTTTTCTCCAATGCTATCGTCAGGTGTGCAAAATCGTCGGCCGCGCCGAGTTCGCCTTGCGGATTGGCGTTGTAGAACGCGCCCCTGACATCAATCGAAACCTTTCCGCATTGGAAATGCTTTCTGCGGGTGCCTGTTCGTTTCTCGCTGTTGTTTGTGATCAATACGCCAGCGTCGAAAAGTTGTTTGCTTGCATAGACCTTCGAAGGCGTTGTGCCCGGAACTGAAATCCGGAACTCCGAAGACTCCGGCGTGCAGAGGAAAACAGATTTCGTCGCGTCGCCGGTCGGCATCGCCGATGGTTGTTCGGCCGAAAGCGGGCTCAACGTCAACGCGACCACTGCACCGATCGTTAGAACGCTTCTGATTGAATTCATTGACTGTCCCCTCACATATGCAGCGTCTTACCATAGGCGTCGAGCACAGCCTCGTGCATCATTTCCGAGAGCGTCGGGTGCGGGAAGATGGTTTGCAACAGTTCCGCCTCCGTCGACTCCAGCGCACGCGCCACCGTGTAGCCTTGAATGAGTTCGGTCACTTCGGCGCCGATCATATGCGCGCCCAAAAGCTCGCCCGTCTTCGCGTCGAACACTGTTTTGACGAGGCCTTCGGTTTCGCCGAGTGCGATCGCTTTGCCGTTGCCGATGAAGGGGAAGCGGCCGACCTTCACCTCGCGTCCCGCAGTCTTCGCTTTCGCCTCTGTCATCCCGACACTAGCCACCTGTGGCCAACAATAGGTGCAGCCGGGCACTTTCGAGACGTCTAGCGGGTGCAAGCCTTTCACCCCCGCGATGCGCTCGACGACGATGACGCCCTCATGCATTGCCTTGTGTGCGAGCCACGGCGGCCCAGCGACGTCGCCGATGGCGGAAATACCAGGCACGCCAGTGTCGCCCCATTCATTGACAACGATGTGACCCTTCTCGACCTTCACGCCCGCCGCTTCGAGTCCCATGTTTTCGACATTGCCGGTTACGCCAACGGCCAGGATTACGCGGTCGACGATTATATCCTGCGTCTTGCCGTCTTTCGCCTTGATGGTCGCGGTGACGTTGTCCTGGCCTTTGACGAGTTTCTCGACGCTGGCCCCCAAAAGAACTTTCATGCCCTGCTTGGTGAATGCCTTGAGTGCGAAGGCGGAAATTTCCTCGTCCTCCACAGGCAACACGCGATCGAGCACCTCGACGACGGTGACTTCGGCCCCCAGTGTACGAAAGAAGCTCGCGAACTCGATGCCGATCGCACCCGAGCCGATGACCAACAGCGACTTCGGCATTGCCGGCGGGACCATCGCCTCTTTGTAAGTCCAGGTCAGCTTGCCATCGGGCTCAAGGCCAGGCAGCGTTCGCGCCCGCGCGCCGGTCGCTATGATAAAGTTCTTTGCTTGATACTCCGTCGTTTGCCCCTTGTGGGTGACTGCGATCTTGTTCTTGGCGGTGAATTTTGCTTCGCCGTCGATCACCGTCGCTTTGTATTTCTTGAGCAGAAACTTCACGCCGTTCGAGAGTTGGTTCGCGACCTTTCGGCTGCGCTCCACCATCTTCGCTAGATCGAACCTGATATTGTCCGCCGAGACTCCGAACTCGCCCAAACGATGCATGAGATGAAAAATTTCCGACGACCGCAGCAATGCCTTCGTCGGAATGCAGCCCCAGTTGAGGCAAATGCCGCCCAGATGCTCGCGCTCCACCACGGCGACCTTCAGGCCCAATTGCCCGGCGCGGATGCCTGCCACGTAGCCGCCGGGTCCTGAGCCGATGATGATGACGTCGAACTGCATTTCGGTCATCGAACTCTCCGATTTTTGTTCGCTGCGCCGATCCACTAGCGCATCCCAATCAAGAACCCATGGCCAGCACGATCAAAGCCTGCAGACCGTTCACGAATGCCACGAAATAAGCGCCGAACAAAACAATCGCGCGCCAGCCTGCCGCAACGAAGCTGAGACCATAGGCACGCCGCAGCGACAGGAACAAATAGAACGCGAGAACCAGCAATACGAGCCAAAGAACCAGCCGTCCCGGCGCGAACGCGGCCACCGCGACGGCGCCGAACAAAAGGATAAACAAGAAGCTGTGGAAATGGAGTGCGAACGTCAGATGATCGACGAATAGAAATCGCCCCGGCCGCGAAGCCGCGGTCGCCACGGCAAAGAGCGGCATCATCAGCAACAAGAAGCGACCGATCCAGACTTGGATATCGGAATTGAACGCGGCGCTGTCGGAATAGGCGCGGGCCATCAGGTGAACAAACCGGTCGCCGATCGCAGCGCTCGTCACATCTTGCGCCTCCAAGTTGGCCTGCATCTTGTGAAGCGCAGCTAGCTGGCTTTCGGTCAGCCTCACGTTTACGAGCGGACGAAACAGGATGAACGTCGCACCAACGGTACCCGCCACCTTGTTCGATACGGAAACGAAGGGCGCGGGCGGCTCGGTCTTAGGGTCGTAGGGTACGAGTTGCAGGATCGCGATGCCGAGCATCGACAGGGCGACGAAGAACGCAACCGTGATGAAGAGATAGAGCCTAAGCGACGGCACATAAGGTTGGTGCCGGCCGGCGATATATTCACGCGTCAACTCGCCAGGCGCGCAGACCAGCAGCCAGAGTGTACGAAGCACACGACCGTCGATGCTGAGGAGCTGGTCGGCTGCATCGGCCAATAGCGCGCGGGCGGGCAAGCGATGAGTGTGCGAATCCTGACCGCATTGGGCGCAATAGCGGCCGGCCAATGACGTTCCACAATTAGCGCAGGTCTCAGCCATGGGTACTGCCAGCGCTCATCGTGGAGTCGCCCCGCCAAGTTTCACCTCGACGGCTGGCTTGCCGTCACCGGGGTCATAAATCCAGTGGCAAGTTCGCACGGCGCAGCGCCGCAAGAGCATCGACTTGCCGTCGAGATGACGCATCAATGTGTAGCCGGCGCCGCTATCGTCGGGCGAAACCAACCAGTCTCCTACCATCAAGAAATGGCCTTGTCGGACAACGGACGCATTGCGCGGTAGACAGCCGATCGTCGAATTCGCATCCGGCGGATAGCTTCCGTGCACCTTACGACAAGCATCGAGTCCTTGCGCGACCGGAAGGGCGTCCTGCGCGAAGCGTGTCAGAGTGGGATCGTTGTCGCGAGGAACGGTGCCGGCTTGCCGGCCGTCGCATGCGGCCAGCGCAAGCGTAGCCAAACCGAACGAAGCGATGATTCTTGCCCCCATGCGCGCCGTCAGACCAGCATCGTCACTGGATCTTCGATGAAGCCCTTGAACGCTTCGAGCCACTGCGCGCCGAGCGCGCCGTCGATGACGCGGTGATCGCACGACATCTGGACGCTCATGATTGTCGCGATCGCGAGCGCCCCTTTGCGCACGATGGCCCGCTGTTCGCCGGCTCCGACAGCAAGAATGGCAGCTTGCGGCGGGTTGATCACCGCCGTGAAATTCTTGATCCCGTACATGCCAAGATTGGATATCGCAAACGTGCCGCCTTCGAATTCGTTGAGCTTCAGCTTCTTCGCCTTGGCGCGTTCGGCCAAATCCTTAACCTCGCGTGAGATTTGCGCCAGACTTTTCGTTTCCGCGGCAAAAACGATCGGCGTGATGAGCCCAAAGTCGAGCGCTACCGCGACGCCGACATCCGCGTGCTTGTGGCGTAACAATGCAGTGTCGGTCCAGCTGGAATTCACCCCCGGCACGCGAATGAGTGCGAGCGCAGCCGCCTTCAGCACAAAATCGTTGACGGAAAGCTTGTAGGCGCCGGGACCATCCTTCGGGGCTTTTTCGTTGACGCTCTTGCGTATCTCAAGGAGGGCGTCGAGCGCGCAATCGATCTGCAAATAGTAGTGCGGGATATCGCGCTTCGACGCAGTCAAACGCTTGGCGATCGACTTCCGCATCGTGTCGTGCGGAATCTCCTCGTAGGAATCCTTTGGGTAGAACAGCCGCGCGTCCGGAAGCGCTGAGGCGACGGGTGGCGGAGCACCCGGCGTTGCGGGCAGAGCTGCAGGGCGCGCCGCCGGCGCGCGAGCCTGTACGCCGCCCTTCGCTGCCGCGTCGATGTCAGACTTGATGATCCGCCCATGCGGGCCCGAGCCGTGAATTAGGGTGAGTTCGACGCCGGACTGCGTGGCGATCCGGCGCGCAAGCGGCGATGCAAACACACGCTGGGAAGTTGACTGAGGCGCCGGGCCAGCAGCGGGCTTTGCGACGGCCAGCGTAGCGGGCGACGTTGGCTCTACCTTTGTCGCAGCCTTTGTCTGCGCTGGCACAGGTGCGGGCACCGTTTGCTTCGATGCGGGGGGCACCGCCGTCGCTGGCACCGGCTTGGCGCCGGGCGAAAAATTCTCGCCCTCCTCGCGCAGCTGGGCGATGACTGCGTTGACTTTGACGTTCTCGGCGCCTTCGGGAACGACGATATCTGCGACAATTCCTTCGTCGACCGCTTCAACCTCCATCGTCGCCTTGTCGGTTTCGATTTCGGCAATCACGTCGCCCGATTTCACCTTATCGCCGACCTTCACATGCCACTTGGCAAGCTTGCCCTCCTCCATCGTGGGCGACAGCGCGGGCATAAGAATGGGCGTGGGCATTTGTTGGATCAGGCCTTGTAACAAACGGCTTTCGCCGCGGCGATGACCTCGTCGAGCGAAGGCAGCGCGAGCTTTTCTAAATTCGCCGCATACGGCATCGGCACGTCTTTGCCCGTGACCCGAGTGACCGGTGCATCGAGATAGTCGAAGGCTTGCTCCATGACCTGCATTGCGACCTCTGAAGAGATTCCGCAGATCGGCCACCCCTCCTCGACAACAACGAGGCGGTTCGTCTTCTTCACGGATTCAACGACAGTCGCCACGTCGAGCGGGCGCAGCGATCGCAAATCGATCAACTCGGCGGAAATTCCTTCTTTGGCCAATACGTCGGCGGCCTGAATGATCAGCCCCATCGTGATTGAGAATGAGACGAGCGTGACGTCGCTGCCCTCGCGCACGACGCGCGCCTTGCCAATCGGCAAAACAAAGTCGTCGAGCTTTGGCACCTCGAAACTGCGGCCGTAACAAATCTCGTTCTCGAGAAAGATCACCGGATTGGGATCGCGGATCGCCGCCTTCAAGAGTCCCTTTGCGTCCGCCGCGAAGTAAGGCGCGACCACCTTCAGCCCGGGAACTTGCGCATACCAAGCGCTGTAATTCTGGCTGTGCTGTGCGGCAACGCGCGAAGCCGCACCGTTTGGGCCACGGAAAACGATCGGGCAGCCCATCTGGCCGCCCGACATGTAAAGCGTCTTCGCGGCGGAGTTGATGATTTGGTCGATCGCCTGCATCGCGAAGTTGAAGGTCATGAATTCGACGATCGGCCTCAATCCGGCAAACGCGGCGCCCACGCCGAGCCCGGCAAACCCCTGCTCCGTGATCGGTGTGTCGATCACACGCTTGGGCCCGAACTCATCGAGTAGACCTTGCGAGATCTTATAGGCGCCCTGGTACTGCGCGACCTCCTCGCCCATCAAGAAAACGGTCGGATCGCGGCGCATCTCTTCCGCCATCGCCTCGCGCAAAGCCTCGCGAACGGTGATCGTGTGCATCTCCGTCCCGACGGGGATCGCCGGGTCAGACATAGTCGCAACCGCCGGCGCTGGAGCCGGTGCGCTCCTCGCCGGTTGAGACTTCGGCGCTGCGGATGGAGATACCGGCGTTGGAGAAGACGCCGAGATCGCCCCGCCATTCTTTTTCGGCTTCGGCTCGTCCTCGCCTTGCAACACGGCGATCGCCGCGTTGACCTTCACGCCTTCGGTGCCTTCGGGCACCAGGATCTTCGACACAACGCCTTCATCGACCGCTTCGACTTCCATTGTCGCCTTGTCCGTTTCGATTTCAGCGATGATGTCTCCCGAATTCACGTGGTCGCCCACCTTGACGTGCCATTTGGCAAGCTTGCCTTCCTCCATCGTCGGGGAGAGCGCCGGCATCAAAATCTCGGTTGGCATTAAATGCGTCCGTTCAGGTAAAGCGCAATTGCGGCATTAGCGCCACGAATACCATGATCGTGCCGATGAGCCCGATCGTCCAAAATATCGGCCGAATATAGGGCCACCCCGCGAGGTAGACGACGGCGTGCGCTACGCGCGAATAGAAGAAGAGCTGTGCGCCCCAGACGGTCAGTTCGCTCGACGTATTCGTCGCCGCCGCAACAAGGATCAGCGGCGCAAACATCATCAAACCTTCACGATGATTGTCGACGCAGCGCTTCGTGCGTGCCTGCCAAACCGAGGGCGGGCTCAGCGCATCGCGATTTCCGGCCATCACCCAGACGCCCTGCGCCTGTGCTCCGGCGGTAGCCTGTATGACGACCAACACGAACAATAGCGCCACGCTAGCGCACAGCATGGTCAGTTCGATCAACATGGACTTTGTTCTCCTGTTCGTCCGCGGGCCGTGAGTCAGTGCACGATTTCAGTCCACAACTCGGCCGGATCGGGTTCCGGCGATGTTTGCGCAAACTCGGCAGCGTGATTGACGATGGCGCGGAGCTCCTTGTCGAGCTCCTTCAGTTCGTCTTCGCTCGCGTGCTTCGCATCGACAATTGTCTGGCGCAAATGGTCGATCGGATCGCGTTTCTCCCGAAATTGGTCGACCTCTTCGCGCGTCCGGTACTTTGCGGGGTCCGACATCGAGTGCCCGCGATAGCGGTAGGTCTTCATTTCCAAAATGATCGGCCCGTTGCCTTCGCGGCACCACTTGACGGCCTTGTCGCCGGCCGAGCGCACCGCGAGCACGTCCATGCCGTCGACCTGCTCGCCGGGAATGTTGAAGGACGCGCCGCGCTTGAAGAGATGGGTTTCCGCGCTTGAGCGCTCGACCGAAGTGCCCATGGCGTATTGATTGTTTTCGATCACGTAGATGACCGGCAGTTTCCACAACTCGGCCATGTTGAAGCTCTCGAAGACCTGACCCTGATTGGCGGCACCGTCACCGAAATACGTCAAGCAAACGCGATCGTTGCCGCGATATTTGTTGGCAAAAGAAAGGCCGGTGCCAATCGGGATCTGGGCGCCGACGATGCCGTGGCCGCCAAAGAAATTCTTCTCTCGGCTAAACATATGCATCGAGCCACCTTTGCCCTTGGAATAGCCGCCGCTGCGCCCCGTCAGTTCGGCCATAACGCCGGCCGGGTCCATTCCGCTGGCAAGCATATGCCCATGATCACGATAGGCGGTGATGACCTCATCGCCCGTCGAGATAGCGGCCTGCATGCCCACGACGACAGCTTCCTGGCCTATATAAAGGTGGCAAAACCCGCCAATCAGACCCATTCCGTAGAGCTGGCCGGCCTTCTCCTCGAAACGCCGGATCAAAAGCATCGAGCGATAATATTCGAGCAATTCGGCCTTGCTGGCCTTCGCCGCGGGAGCACCGGCCGTGCGAGGCGCTGTTCCGGCTTTGGCCATGATTGCGTGAAGCCCAAATGAGGCGGCGGCAGAGGGCCGCTGCAGCGAGAGAATTAGTGTTCGTCTAGCCTCCGGCCAGGAGCCACGCAAGGCGCTCGCTTGTGCTGCATTGCAACAGGCTACCGACGGTCCTTGAGGATCACGACCTCGTCGCGTTCAGTTAGGCCGAGCCGCGCCCGCGCCTGTTCCTCAAGAAGGTCCGGATCCACGCTTTCGGGGCGCAACAGACTGACGCGGTGCTCGAGTGCGCGGCGCTCGGTGCGAATCTGTTCAAGCTCGGCCTGTTTGAGTTCGATCTGCTGCTGAACGCGAACCAGGCTGATGATGCCGTGATTGCCGTAAAGCAAGTAGTAGCCGAAATACGCGGCGAGACCCATGCAGGCGAGCGGGAAGCCCAGCCCGCGCGTCGCTTCGCGCAAGAACGGTCGTCTCGCCATCGTCGGCCGCCGCTTCGATTCGTTTTGTTGACCCAGATTTCCGTCGGTCGAACTAGACTTGACGGCGAGAAAATAGTTGTTCCCATAAAATGAAGAATCACTTAACGCCTTCAGAATTTATGCGGCGCCGCGTAGAACCATTTTCCGCTCATTTCATTTCCGGCGGGGGAACGTCGCGTAGGCGGCGGTCGGGCCTAATGCTTCTTCGATGCGCAGCAGCTGGTTGTACTTGGCCAATCGCTCCGAGCGCGACAACGAGCCCGTTTTGATCTGACCGCAGTTCGTCGCCACCGCCAAGTCGGCGATCGTCGTGTCTTCGGTCTCACCGGAGCGATGCGACATCACCGCGCGATAGCTCGCTCGATGTGCGATCTCGACGGCTTCCAACGTCTCCGTCAGCGTGCCGATCTGGTTCACCTTCACGAGGATCGCGTTGGCGACGCCCTTGACGATACCTTCCTGCAGTCGTTTGGGGTTGGTTACGAAGATGTCGTCGCCGACGAGCTGAAGGTGCTTGCCGAGCGTATCCGTCAGGGTCTTCCAGCCCACCCAATCGTCTTCCGCCATCCCGTCCTCAATCGAAATGATCGGGAAGCGGCGTACGAGTTCGTCATAGAAGCGCACCATTCCGCCGGCATCGAGCTTCTTGCCCTCGCCTGCCATGTCGTAGGTGCCGTTCGAGAAGAATTCGGTCGACGCCGCGTCGAGCGCTAGGGCCACTTGTTCGCCCGGGCGATAGCCGGCCGCTTCGATCGCGCGCATGACGAATGAGAGTGCCTCATCCGCCGACTTGAGGTTCGGTGCAAAGCCGCCTTCGTCACCGACGTTCGTGTTGTGCCCCGCGTCCTTGAGCGCCTTCTTCAGCGCATGGAAAACTTCCGCGCCCATGCGCAGCGCTTCGCGAAAACTTTTCGCGCCCACCGGCATGATCATGAATTCTTGGATGTCGATCGGGTTGTCGGCGTGCGCGCCGCCATTGACGATGTTCATTTGCGGAATTGGCAGAACGTGCGCCTGGGCACCGCCAACATAGCGATAGAGCATCTGACCGCGGGCTGCAGCCGCAGCATGTGCAACGGCAAGGGAAACGCCCAGGATAGCGTTCGCTCCTAGCCGCCCTTTGTTTGGCGTGCCGTCGAGTTCAATGAGCGTGCGGTCGATGTGAAGCTGGTCTTCCGCCTCCAAGCCGGAAAGCGTGTCGAAGATCTCGCCGGTCACCGATTTGACCGCCTCCTCGACGCCCTTGCCGCCATAGCGCTTGCCGCCGTCGCGCCTCTCGACCGCCTCGTGCGCACCGGTCGACGCGCCAGACGGCACAGCTGCGCGGCCCCTAATGCCATCCTCCAGCGTGACCTCGACCTCAACCGTGGGATTGCCACGACTGTCGAGAATTTCGCGAGCGCGGATATCGGTAATGGCGGTCATGGGCGTCATCCTCGGGGGTGTGCGCTTATTAGCCAATCGCACGGGTTGCTGGAAGGGGCGCCGCACCTGAGCCACACGATTCGACCATGTGTGCCGATCGACTGTCGATTCTCCGTACCAAGAGCATTATCCTTCACCGTTGTGAGTCGGGACGGCGTTTGCGTCGCTGCGTGCCCGGCCAAAGGGAGGGAATCATGAGTGCACTACCAGCATTGGTGACGTTGCTTGCGTTGGCTTTCTATTTTTGGACCGGCATCGTGGTGGCGCAGGCGCGCGCAAAATATAATATCAAAGCGCCGGCGATGACCGGCAACGCCGACTTTGAGCGCACCGTGCGCGTGCAGGCGAACACACTCGAATGGCTGCCGCTGTTCTTGGTCAGCCTGTGGATGTTCGCCATGTATTGGCCCGCATGGATTGCTGCCGCCATCGGCGTTGTCTGGATCGTCGGCCGCTTCATGTACATGCAAGGCTACATTGCCGCCGCCGAAAAACGATCGATGGGATTCTCGGTACAAGGGATCGCGGTGGCTGTTCTTTTCCTCGGCGCGCTCGTCGGCGTCATCATGAGTATGGTCAATAACGGCATCGGCTCTTAGACAACCAACGTTGCATTGCATCGAGCATGGCGGTGGGCGCGTTGCGTCCGCCGCTAACGCTTTCGCTTCGCCAAGCGATCGAATTCCATCAAGTCGGACAGCAGCGCAGGCATATCTTTGAGATGCACCATGTTAGGCCCGTCCGACGGCGCCTTGTCCGGATCTTGGTGCGTTTCCATGAACACGGCGGCCACGCCGATGGCGACTGCGGCGCGCGCCAGGATCGGCACCATCTCACGCTGACCGCCGGTCGTTGCGCCCTGCCCGCCCGGCTGTTGCACCGAATGGGTGGCGTCGAACACCACGGGACAGCCGATGCTCTTGAGCACCGGCAATGCACGCATATCGGAGACGAGGGTATTGTAGCCGAAGGATACGCCGCGCTCAGTCGCCATGACATTGAGATTGCCGGCGCTCGTCACCTTCTCGATCACATTCTTCATGTCCCACGGGGCTAAGAACTGGCCCTTCTTGACGTTCACCGCCTTGCCGGTCTTCGCGGCGGCGATGAGCAAATCGGTTTGCCGGCAAAGGAACGCCGGGATCTGCAGCACGTCGACGGCTTGCGCCGCCTCACTGCACTGCTCCTCGGTGTGCACGTCGGTAAGTACAGGTAGCCCGTATTTTTCGCGAATCTCGGCAAAGATCGGCAACGCCAGTTCGAGCCCCATGCCGCGCCCGGAATTGGTGCTGGTCCGGTTCGCCTTGTCGAAGCTGGTTTTGTAGATGAGTCCGATGCCGAGCTTAGCGGTGATCTCCTTCAGGGCCGCCGCCATTTCCATGGCGTGACCGCGGCTCTCGAGCGCGCAGGGCCCGGCGATAAGAGACAAAGGCTTGTCGTTGGCAATCTGAACGTTGCCGATGGTTACCGTCGAATTGGGTTTCATGGCGCCAAAGTAACGCGGGATGAGGCCCCAATCAAACCAGCGCACTCGCGGCGTGGTTGCGCCGGCCTGCAGAGCGCCGCGATTGCAGCTTGCATTGTCACCGGCGGCGATGATTTCATCGCTCGACGTAAGGGTTTGGTCCTATGCGCGTCGTTCTTGCAGCGTTGGTCGGTCTTCTGTTCGCCGCCGGGCCGGCCGCGGCCACCGGAAGTTGGAAGATCACCAAGGACCATTGGGATCAGACCGACGAAGACGGCTTCGGCAAATTCATCACTGCGTTGGGTGAGAGCGACTGCAAGTCGCTCGATGCGTGCTTCAAGAGCGCCGCCAATCCCTATCGCGACAGCGATCCGCCCGAGCTGAAGATGGACGGCGACTGCGCCGATTTCATTTTTCAGACACGCGCCTATTACGCCTGGAAGAACGGGCTGCCGTTCTCCTATCCGCTTTATGTCATTCCGCGTACGGGCGTGATGTCGGAAGACAATCGCTTCTCCGATGACGGCAACATGATCATCGCGCGCCTGCAAATCGAGTGGCAGGCGGAAGCCGACCCCGTGCGCCTGCTGCGCGATTTGCGCGGCATTGTCTCGACCGCCATGTTCCGCATTGAAGACACCTACGACACCGGCTATCAGGCGAGCGATTTCTATTCGCCGAAAATCGACCGCGGCTCGATCAAGCCGAGCTCTGTCGTTTACGACCCGTTCGGCCACGTCGTTTACGTCTACAAGGTCGACGACGACGGCACGATCCACTACGTCGATTCGAACCCCGACCGCGTCGTGACGCGCGGCAAATACGGATCGCAATTCATGCGCGGCGATCCGAAGCTCGGTTCGGGCTTTCGCAATTTCAGGCCGATCAAACTCATCGACTACACGACGGCGGCTGACGGCTCGCTGGTCAACGGGCGTTTCGCGCTGACGCCCAATGCCGAAATTGCCGATTATTCGGAAGAGCAATATTACGGCAGCGAAGCGAACGCGGCGCGCGACTGGAAGGCCGCCGCGTTCAAAGCGGACGGCAACGCGATCGCGTTCTACGACTACGTGAAGCTGCGCATGGCCGGCCATTAGGAGGCGCGCGCCCGGCCGTCTCGCTGTATTTCGCTGTAAATTACCGAAATTAACAGCGGGCCGATGCGCCGCCCTTGATCGACTGGAGCCTCGACGCTTGCAAACAGTTTGGGGCACACACCATCCTCTCGGCCAGGAAAACCCTTGGCCCTCGGTACGATTTCAATGAGCGATCACGCTGGGAAATTCGTCCCAACGTCACGAGAACAAACATAGAACAAACAGACAAAAACCGCAAGCGGAATCAGGGCGTGGGCGTCGGTTGCAAACGAGATCTGGACTTCAGCGCGCATGCCGCAAACGCATGAGGCTAGCCAAAGAAGAAAGGGGTTTTGAATGAAGAATTTTCGCGCAGATTAGTTCTTGGCGCGCGAGGCCCAAGCTGTCCCAGTCGGGACGGTGGCCCAGGGCGAGGTCGTTTATGGGGTTGCCTCGAGCAGCACGCTTCCCGCCACGGCGCCTCTGACATTGATCCGCCCACGTCAACCGAACGCCATGATGTGACGGACAAGCTCCGATCACGAAGAGAACCATGGGTCCCAGTGGGAACAGCGATCAGGATGGAGTTGACAGATGAGACGCGATTAGAGAACCACAAACTTTCTACGCTTGCGCAGAAATACGTATGGCGTCCCTCCATTCCAGGCATCATGTGCCGAAATTATTCGCTTGTTTCATGCCTTGGCGTTCGCGCCTACCCACGCGGCATAGGCCTGCATGAACCCGTGGAGGAACTTTCGCGTGCCTTCGTTCGCGAGCTTGCCTTCCGCATCGAACAGTTTGTCGGCGCCGCCGAGATAGACTTCGGGCTGCGGCATCGCCGGCACGTTCAGGAACACGAGCGACTGGCGCAAATGGTGGTTCGCGCCGAACCCGCCTGCGGCGCCTGGCGAGGCGCTGACCACCGCGCCGGGCTTGCCGTTCCACACGCTCTTGCCGTAGGGCCGCGAGCCGACGTCGAGGGCATTCTTCATCGCGGCGGGAACCGAACGATTGTGCTCGGGTGTCACGAACAGGACGGCGTCTGCGGCGGCGATGCGCGCGCGAAACGCGGTCCACGCCGTCGGCGGCGTCTCGTCGAGATCCTGATTGTAGAGCGGCAAGTCGCCGATTTCGACGATGCCGAGCCGCAGCCCGCCGGGCGCGAGTTCGACGAGCGCGTTCGCAACCCTGCGGTTGATCGATCCTTTCCTCAGACTGCCGACGATGACGGCGACGTCGCGAACCTTGTCCATCTTCCGCGCTCCTATTTCGCGAGCCCAATCTGTTTGTTGAACGCGTCGTTGTCCCAGATCAGCCACTCGTGATCCATGACGCCTTCCTTCGTCCAATGGCCGATCGTGACCATCTTGAGCTTGAAGGCCTTGTTGGTGGGCGCGATCGTCGTGCCGTTGGGAAGTTTCATCGGCAGCGTGAACGTGCCTTCCATCTCGCCCTGGACCGACGTCCATTCGCCGGCCGCGACCTTGATCGGATGCACCTTGATGCGCGTGTCGGGCGCGAACGAGAACATGAAGGCCAAGTCCTTGATGTGATCGGCGAGGCCCTTGGTTTCACGCCCGTCCGGCCAAGTCACGACGATGTCCTCGGCGTGAGTTTCCTTAAGCCGGTCCCATTTCTGGTTTGTATAGACGTCGAAATCGAGAGTGTCGAAATTCGCCAAGTTCTTGGTGACGGCGGTCTCGCTCGTCCACGCGCCGCCCGCGCCGCTGGTGACGGTGAGCGCGCTGGTCCCGGGCGCGGCGGCCGACGGCGCCTTCTGATCGCACGCCGTGAGCGTTAGAAGCCCTGCCGCGATCGCCAAGGCCGAACTCGATCGATGTGTCATGTGATCTCTCCTCAGGGGTGTGTTGGTCGTTCAGAACATCGTATTGGTGTTCGCCGGCTGCGCCGGAACGTCCTGCGTCACGTCCCAATGCTCGACGATCTTGCCGTGCTCGACGCGGAAAATGTCCACGATCGCGCGGCCACGATCCTTGGCGTCGGTGATCGAATATAAATGAAGAACGACGAGGTCGCCATCGCCGAGCACGCGCTTGATCTCAACGCGCGATTCTGGGTGCTCTTTGAAGAAGCCTTCGAAATAGCCGTAAAACGCCGCCGCACCGTCGGGCACGTGCGGGTTGTGCTGGATGTATTTGTCGCCGATGTATTTCTTGGCGGCTTCGGTCGGCTTGTGCTCATTGAACGCCAATCCTAGAAGTCGCGAACGATCTTCTTGTTGCTCTCTTGAACGGGTCCTCCGAAGGCTTGGGTTGTGGCCGCGACGGCGAACGCCGCCGCGATCAGGGCTTGCGCGGATTTCACGGGTCCACTCCTACAGTTGACGGCTTCCCGCCGGATTTGAGTGCTGGTATCCGTTCGGTACCGGATGGAGCGTAAGATGATCACAAAGCAGCGGCCCGTAAGCAGGCACCTCGGACACACTTGGTTTCGGGCGAGAAACCACCTCCGTCGAAGGCGAAGCCTTGGAACCCCTACGCGGCCGAATGTCCGACGCGTCTCGTGCTCGACCGGATCGGCGACAAGTGGACAGTGTTGCTCCTGGACCTTCTCGAATCCAAGCCGGTGCGGTTCAATCGCCTGAAGCGCGAAGTTGAGGGCCTCACGCAGAAGATGCTGTCGCAAACGCTCAAGAGCCTGGAGCGCGACGGATTGGTCGCGCGGCAGGCGTTCGCCACCGTGCCGGTCACGGTGGAGTACTCGGTCACGCCTTTGGGCAAGACGCTTCAAGCCAGCGTCGAGAGTTTGCGCCGCTGGGCCGAGCAGCACATCCAGGAGGTCTTGCACGCGCAAAACAAGTATGACGGCCGGCGCAGCGACTAGATCCGGGCTAAAGCTGTGCGGGTTTGGGGTCAGAGTAAAAACTCGGACTGGGAAGTGCTAGCCCGTTGGTTTGGCGGCTCACGCGAGGATGCAGGAACGGATGCTGGCCTCATGCAAGCTGGCGCGGTTGATTTGGTGATTGATACCTTCGCACGATAGAAAAAACAGGCGAATGAGGTGCAGACACTATGAAAAAGAGCGCAACGACCAAAGGCGAATCCCCTTCTCGGCTGATCGACGCGCGGATCAAGGAACTGGAGGACTGGAGGGGCAAGACGCTCTCGCGCGTCCGCGCGCTCATCAAACAGGCTCTGCCTAAGGTGGTCGAAGAATGGAAGTGGAGAGGCGTTCCGTGTTGGTATCACGACGGACTGATCTGCACCGGCGAGACGTACAAGAGCGTCGTAAAGCTGACGTTCGCCAAGGGCGCTGCGCTCAAGGACCCTTCAAAACTGTTCAACTCCAGTCTTGAAGGCAACGTCAGACGCGCTATCGATATTCACGAGGGCGACGAAATAGATGAGGCTGCCTTCAAGACGCTCATACGCGCCGCCGCAGCCCTGAACAAGCCATCGGCCCGATAGTCGAATCCGCGCCTCATGAGTCCACCCGTCTTGCACCATTCTGGGCACGTGTCAGGGCGTGATTAAACCAACCGGCTCTGCGTCACCGCCGCTTTGATGAACGAGGCGAAGAGCGGATGCGGGTCGAAGGGCTTCGACTTCAGTTCCGGGTGAAATTGAACGCCGATGAACCATGGGTGATCGGGGCGCTCGCAAATTTCGGGCAGAATGCCGTCGGGCGACATGCCGGAGAAGATGAAGCCGTGCTTCTCGAGCGCGTCGCGATATTCGAGGTTCACTTCGTAGCGATGGCGGTGGCGCTCTTCAATTTCGGTGGTGCCGTAGATTTCGGCGACCTTGCTGCCGGGCGCCAGGACGGCGGGATATTTGCCGAGGCGCATGGTACCGCCAAGCTCACCGCCAACGCGCCGGCGCTCCAGCGTGTTGCCGCGCATCCATTCGGTCATGAGACCGACGACCGAATGCTTGCACGGTCCAAATTCGGTCGAACTGGCGCCTTCGAGGCCGGCCAGGTTGCGCGCCGCTTCGATCACGGCCATCTGCAAGCCAAAGCAAATGCCGAAGAACGGCACGTTGCGCGTGCGCGCGAATTTTGCCGCTTCGATTTTGCCCTTCGTGCCGCGCTCGCCAAAGCCGCCCGGCACGAGGATGGCGTGCACGTCCTCAAGATGATGGATGTGACCCTGCTCTTCGAAGATTTCCGATTCGAGCCACTCAGCCTGTACGCGCACTTTGTTGGCGATGCCGCCATGCGCCAGCGCTTCGTTGAGCGACTTATAGGCGTCCTTCAGGCCGGTATATTTGCCGACGATGGCGATCTTGACTTCGCCCTCCGGCTCTTTGACGCGTTTGACAATCGTCAGCCATTTTTCAAGCGGCGGCTCGTCATCGTGCTTCATGCCGAACGTGGCGAGCACCTCGTTGTCCAGCCCTTGCGCGTGATAGGAAAGCGGCACTTCGTAGATCGTCGAGACGTCAAGCGCCTGGATCACGCTTGACGCTTTGACGTTGCAGAAGAGCGCGATCTTGCGCCGCTCCTCGGCCGGTATCTCTCTGTCCGAGCGGCAAAGGACGATGTCGGGCTGAATGCCGATCGAGCGAAGTTCCTTGACGGAATGCTGGGTCGGCTTCGTCTTCAATTCGCCCGACGCAGCAATGTAGGGCACGAGCGTGACGTGGATGAAAAGCGCACGTTCGCGCCCCAACTCGTTGCCGAGCTGGCGGATCGCCTCGACGAACGGGAGGCCCTCAATGTCGCCGACCGTGCCGCCGATTTCGCACAACACGAAGTCGACGTCGTCGGTAGCGTTGAGTACAAAGCCTTTGATCGCGTCCGTCACATGCGGAATGACCTGGATCGTCGCGCCGAGGTAATCGCCGCGGCGCTCACGCGTCAGGATGTCCAGATAGAGCCGACCGGTCGTGATGTTGTCGTCCTTCGACGCGGCCACGCCGGTGAAGCGCTCGTAATGGCCGAGGTCGAGATCGGTCTCAGCGCCGTCGTCGGTCACATAGACCTCGCCGTGCTGATACGGGCTCATGGTCCCTGGATCGACGTTCAGGTAAGGATCGAGCTTGCGCAGGCGGACCTTGTATCCACGCGCCTGAAGAAGCGCGCCGAGTGCCGCCGATGCAAGACCTTTGCCGAGCGAGGAGACCACGCCGCCGGTGATGAAAATGTACCGCGCCATGGACTTGCAGATAAGCAGCATGCATCGCAGCAAACAAGCACGAAATTTGCACGGCTGTGCAACGCCGTTTCACGAGCGAAACGCTCGCGCAATCGGCGAAAAAATTGCGGGCTGTCAGTTAAGAAAGCGATTTTGGGAATAAGATTGCGCATTCGACTTTGCGCAAATCCTAACGACGCGCGGGCCGCCTCGCCCGTTTGATTCTCGAGTTGAGTCTCTCAAGCGATCACGCCTGAGAATCCGCCGTGCCGCGCGACGAACACGATCTTGCAAAATTCTTATCGATCTTCCATCACGAAAACGGCGAAGGCGTATTCGTTGCGCGCGCGCGCCTTAGTGACCACCGCCCGATGCGGGCGCAGCCGGCGGTGGTGTCGAGCCCGCTGCGGGGTGCGCGCCGGCAGGCGCCGTCGACGGCGCAGCAGGGCCAGGCGTCGCGGGGGCAGGCACGGGAACGGCCGGAACGAGCGGGCTCGCCGGTCGCGATCCGGCTGCGGCCGGTGGTGTGCCGGGCATCAGAGGTATGGTGCGCACTCCTCCAGGTCCGGTGTTCGTGGCCGGTACCAGCACCGAGCCGCCGTGACTGTTTGCCTTTGCGACCATGGCAAGGGCGAGCGACGTCGCGATGAAAATCGCGGCGAGGAATACCGTCATGCGCGACAACGCGTTTGCAGCGCCGCGCCCCGACATCAGGCTGCTGACCCCGCCTCCGCCGCCCAGCCCGAGCGCACCGCCTTCCGACCGCTGCAACAGGATCGTGACGATCATCGCGGCGGCGACAACGAACTGAACAGTCAGCAAAATCGGGGTCATTCTAGGTCCAGCGGCCAGCGTCGGCGCGAATTCCGAGGAGCGCGGCTTTTAGCCGAACTGAAAGCCTGGCGCTACCCTAAGATTGGGCAGGTACCGGCGCGATTCAATCTCGCCTGCCGCGGGATTTGATCAGTGTGATCACCTTGTTGAGCTCGGCGTTGAGATCATCCGCGCTGCGTCCGGGATTGACCGCCATGTACAGCGACACAGCCAATTCTTGAACTTTGCCAAGATGGACCGCGACATTTTCGCCACCCTTTGCACCCGCGATCGCCTTCTCAAGCGACTCGCAGAACTCGATCGCGCCTTCGTTGCCGCTGGTTTCAAGCCGTAGAGCGAGGTCTTTTATCGTCGCCTCAAGCCGGTCGAGGTCGCGCTCGAGCGGCTGGGTTGCGGTCAACGCCTCACGCGCGAATTGCGCCAGGACGGACACCTGAAAAACGTCGCGGCGCGCCCGTTCGGAATTGATTTTTGCGCGCGCCTCGCGGATGGCGTTCGGCACTTCAGAATCGAGACGCCCAAGCTCGCCGTCGGCGCGCGATTTGAGCTTCAAGGTGTTTGGCACTTCAAACATCGGGATGCCGCCATTGCGTCCCGGATCGCGCCGCCTATCCGGGCCGATATAGTCGCTGGTAACGACGAAACCCTTGCGGGCGTCCGTCAAGCTCTTCACCCGCCCGGATAGGAATCCAACCGAATAGGGCCGCGTGACGAGATCGTCGGCGCCACAATTCAGAGCGCGCTTGACCAGATCATCGTCGAGCTTCCAGGCCATCAAGACCACGTGCAGGAAGGGATTGCCGCCGGCACGCCCGCCTCGCATCGACATGACGAGATCGCAGAGCTTTGCGGTATCCTGGGTAATGTCGGCGACGAACAGATCGAACAGTTTGCCGCGCAACGTTGCAATTACTTCGCCGTAGTCGGAGGTCGCAAAGACTTGTCGAAATCCAACCATGCCGAGCGCCGTGCGCGTCGTGGATCGATTTGGCGGTACGGGATCGAACAAGAGTACATCGGCAAGGTCAAAGCGTGTCTTGCTCACGCTTTGCGCGACGGCCGCGGCGGCCATGGTTCCCCCTGCCTTTGTTGGCAATGGGAAATCATGCGCGACAATCATTGATTAAGACTTGCGCAGGTCGTTCAAAACGCCGGTGAAGCCTCGATGATCGGCAGGAAATCGGATGCCTTCAGGCTGGCGCCACCCACAAGCACGCCATCGACGCCGTCCAGCCTTAAGATTTGCTTAGCATTGGAGGCCTTGACCGAGCCTCCGTAGAGAATGCGGATGGTCCGCCCCGCGCTCTTCATACGCGCCTCGAGCTTTGCTCGAATGAAGGCGTGGGCGGCCTCGATATCGTCACTGGAGGGTGTGAGTCCCGTTCCGATCGCCCACACAGGCTCGTACGCCACGACCATCGTATCGGGGTGCGCCGCCTTGGGAATGCTGTTGTCGATTTGATACGCCAGCACATCTTCCGTCTCGCCGCGCTGGCGTTCGTTGCCGGTTTCGCCGATGCAGATGATAGCGCTCAACCCTGCGCGCCATGTCGCTTCGGTCTGAGCCGCGACAAGCGCGTCGCTCTCGTTGTGTTCGGCACGCCGTTCAGAATGGCCGACGATGACGAAGGATGCGCCCGCGTCTTTCAGCATCTCGGCGCTGATGTCGCCGGTATGGGGACCCGACGGCGCGATATGGCACGTCTGGGCGCCCAACTTCACCGGCGTATTGGCAACCGCAGGTGCCAGGGTGTGAAGCAATGTCGCAGGCGGGCAAATGACGACCTCGATACCCGGCTTGCGCGCTGCAACCGCCCGAAGGACGGTCACCACCTCTGCTCGAGAGGCGAGAAGCCCGTTCATTTTCCAATTTCCGGCGATCAGCTGGCGGGGCATGATTTTGTCATCGAGAGCATGGCTCTTGCCTTAGCGAACACCGCAGCCGCTGCCAAGCCTAAGCTTGCCGCGCCCAAACCCCGCACCTAATATCCGCGCCCTTCGAGGCAGTCGAGATATCTGCCGGTTTCAAGACAACAAACAAAAAGGCCGCAATGAACTGGTTCCGCACGGTCCCGAAATGGGTGCTCTTCATAATTCTGCTGGGAGTGTCGGGCAGCTTCGTCTTCTGGGGCATCGGCAACGTATTTTCGTTCAGCACCGCCACCCCTTTGGTGCGCGTCGGCGACGCCCGGATCGACGCGCAGACTTTTCAGCACGAATACAACCGGTATCTCCGCGAAAGGAGCGAACAGGAACGCCACCAAATCTCGACGGAAGAAGGTCGCGCGCGCAGTCTGGATTATTCGGCCCGCGAACGGTTGGTCACTCGGCTGCTGCTGGAGCAAAAGGCCAAGCACCTTGGTCTGTCCATTTCGACGGGCCAAGTCATCGACACGCTGAAGAGCATTCCCGGGCTCAGCGACGGTCACGGCAACATCAACCCGGAAGCCTTGCAACAAATTCTGCGGAACAACGACGTCGGCGAAGCCGGGCTCATTGCGCAGATTCAGGGCGAAATGGTGCAGCATCAGGTCATCGGCACGGTCTTGGCGAGCGTCCACCTCCCGCCGGGCCTGGTCACCGCGCTGCAGCACTTCCGCCTCGAGCGCCGCATCGCCGAATATGTGCTCATAGATCCCGCGCGCGCCGGCGAGATCAAAGATCCCGATGAGGCCGCTCTCAAGAAATACTACGAGGCGCACCTCGCGCAGTTTTCAGCTCCCGAATATCGCGCGGTGACGGTCGTGACCGCGAGCGCAAAGGAAATTGCCGCGCGCATCGAGATCAAGGACGAGGAAATCAAAGCGGCCTACGAGGCGAACAAGAGCCGCTATCAAACACCTGAAAAACGCAGGATCGAGCAAATTCGTTTCCCCAGCGAAGACAAAGCGCGCGCGGCATATGCCACGTTGAGCGCCGGAAAATCCTTTGAAGACGTCGCCAAAGCAGCAGGCTACAAACCCGAGGACATTAAGCTCGGTGAGGTTTCCGCAGGCGATGCCACAGTCCCGGCGGCCGCCTTCAGTCTCGAACTATTGAAACCGAGCGAGCCTCTGAAAGGGCTCTTCGGCTGGGTGATCGTCCGGGCTACGGCGTCGACGCCGGGAACGGTCAAGACACTCGACCAAGCCCGCCAGGAGATTCACGACCTGCTTGCGGCCGATCGAGCCAAGGATCAACTGTTCAAACTGACTACGGATTTCGAAGATGCTCGCGGCGCCGGTGCCACGCTTGACGAGGCCGCCAAGAAATTCAACCTCAAACTTGCCAAGATTGCGGCGATCGACAGAACCGGCAAAAACGACGCCTCGCAAACGATCGACAATTTGCCGGTCGGCGGAGACTTTATCTCTCGCGTATTCAGCACCGAGAGCGGCGTCGAGTCCGACCTTCAGGAGACCGAGGACGGCGTCTACTATGAATTCCGCGTCGACAGCGTGAAGCCCGCCGCCAAGAAGCCATTCGATGCGGTGCGCAGCCAAGTTCTTGCGATGTGGCGCGCCGAACAGGAGCAACACCGCCTGCAAGCCGTCGCCGACGGCCTGGTCAAGCGCGGCAACGGCGGCGAGGCGATGAACCAGATCGCTTCTTCGCTCGGCGTCGCCGCTCTGAAAAGCGATCCGTTGCCACGCTATCCGGATCCCTCGACGACGGTCTTCTCGCAAGATGCGCTTAAGGTCCTCTTCGACACCAAGGTCGGCGGCTTCTTTTCCGCTCCCGTCACCGACGGCAAGAGCATCGTTGTCGCGCGGGTCGATTCGAGCATCCAAAAGGCCGAGGCCGCAGGCGACGCCGAAGCGGGAATGTACGGCGAAGTGCTCAATCAAGCTTTCGTCGGCGACATCGCCCAGCAGTTCACCGATGGGGTGCGTCGCGAGTACCCGCCGCAGCTCGATGAGAATCAATTCAAGCGAATTCACGCCGGCGAATAACGCGCGATGACAGAACTCAGGCCGGCCTTCGCGGACTTTGTCAAAGGGTATGAGGCTGGCAAACCGCAGATCGTCGCGCGCGCCCTCGTCGCCGATCTCGATACGCCCGTATCGGCATGGCTGAAGCTCGGCCTCGGCGATCCTTATGCTTTTCTGCTCGAAAGCGTACAGGGCGGCGAAACCCGTGGCCGCTATTCGATCATCGGCCTGAAGCCCGACATGATTTGGCGCTGCCGGGGCACCCGCGCCGAGCTTAACGCGAACGCGCTGCGCGCGCCCGATGATTTTGTTCCGGAAGCAAAGGCGCCTCTCGACTCGCTGCGCGATTTGATTGCGCGCATTCGCATCGACTTGCCACCCGAACTGCCGCCGATGGCGTCCGGTCTTTTCGGATATCTCGGCCACGATATGGTGCGGTTGATGGAGCGCTTGCCGGCGCCAAAGCCCGACCCGCTCGGACTTCCCGACGCGACCTTGGTTCGCCCGACGATCGTCGCAATCTTCGACGCCGTGAAAGCGGACGTGACGGTTGCCACGCCAGTCCTTCCGGAAAAAGGAATGACTGCGCGCACGGCTTATGAACGCGCGGAAGAACGCCTCTCGGAAGTCGCCGTCGATTTCGCGCGCAATCGCTTGCCGGACGATGCAAGCGATGCCGAGTTGGCTGCGCTGGGCGAACCGCAGTCGAATACGACGCGAGCCGAGTATCACGCGATCGTAGCGAGAGCGAAGGAATACATCGCCGCCGGAGACATTTTTCAAGTTGTGCCGAGCCAACGCTTTCGCCGCGAGTTCAAGTTGCCGGCGTTTCACCTTTACCGCGCGCTACGCCGATTGAACCCGTCGCCGTTTCTCTATTTCCTGAATTTTCCGGGATTTGCCGTCGTTGGATCCAGCCCGGAGATCCTCGTGCGCGCTCGCGATGGCATCGTCACGATCAGGCCGATCGCCGGCACGATCCGCCGCGGCGCCTCGCCGGACGAGGACAAAGCGCTCGCCGCGAAACTCCTGGCCGACCCCAAGGAGCGCGCCGAACATTTGATGCTCCTCGATCTCGGCCGCAACGATGTCGGGCGCGTCGCCGAAATCGGCACCGTCAAGGTCACAGAGCAATTCGTCATCGAGTGCTACAGTCACGTTCAGCACATCGTGTCCGACGTGCAGGGCCGTTTGCGAAGCGACAAGGACGCGCTCGACGCACTCATCGCCGGATTCCCGAACGGCACCACGAGCGGCGCACCCAAAGTTCGCGCGCTTGAGATCATCGACGAATTGGAGAAGGAAAAGCGCGGCGTCTACGGCGGCGGCGTCGGCTATATCTCGGCCAACGGCTCGATGGACACCTGCATCGCGCTCAGGACGGCGATCGTCAAAGACGGCATGATGTACGTGCAGGCCGGCGGCGGCGTCGTCGCCGACAGCGACCCGGAAGCCGAGTTTCAGGAGACGGTGCACAAGGCCGCCGCGCTGTTTCGGGCGGCCGAGGAAGCTCAAAGCTTCGTCGGCGCGAAGCCCAACCGCTAAAAGAAGCGGGCCTCCGTGAAGAGGCCCGCCCGTCAAACATCAATCGTGTTTAAGCCGCCTGATAGCCGAGCACTGCCTTGACCTCGAGGAAGTCGTGCAGGCCGAACTCGCCCCACTCGCGACCGTTACCCGATTGCTTGTAGCCGCCGAACGGGGCGTTGAAGTCGGGGCCCGCGCCGTTCAAATGCACGTTACCCGAGCGCAAGCGCGACGCGACCTTGCGGGCGTGATCGATGCTGCCAGACTGGACATAGCCCGAAAGACCATAGGGTGTGTCGTTGGCCATCGCGATCGCCTCGGCCTCGGTGTTGTAAGGCAGGATCGAGAGCACCGGACCGAAGATCTCCTCGCGCGCGATCGTCATGTCGTTGCGCACATTGGCGAATACGGTCGGGCGCACGTAGTAGCCGCGATTCAAGCCTTCCGGCCGGCCAAGGCCGCCGGTGACAAGCGTTGCACCTTCGTCGATGCCCTTTTTGATCAACGCCTGAATCTTGTTGAATTGAGCTTCGCTGACCACCGGGCCGAGATTGACGCCCTCCTGGAACGGGTCGCCGACCTTTACTTTCTCAGCCGTCGCCTTGGCGATGGAGATCGCCTGGTCCTGCATCCCCTTCGGCACGAACATGCGCGAAGGCGCATTGCACGACTGTCCGGAATTGGAGAAGCAGTTGAGGACGCCACCCGCAACAGCCTTCGTCAAATCGGCGTCCTCCAAAATGATGTTGGCCGACTTGCCGCCGAGCTCCTGCGTTACGCGCTTGACGGTATCTGCGGCGGCCTTGGCGACCGCGACGCCCGCGCGTGTCGATCCGGTGAACGACATCATGTCGATGCCGGGATGCGTCGCCATGGCTTGACCAACCGTCGGTCCGTCGCCGTTGACGAGATTGAACACACCCGGCGGAACGCCTGCCTCGTGCATGGCGTCGGCGATGAGCATGGCGCTGAACGGCGACAATTCGCTGGGCTTCAAGACCATCGTGCAGCCGGCGGCCAGCGCCGGTGCGACTTTGCACATCACCTGATTGACGGGCCAATTCCACGGCGTGATCAAGCCACAAACGCCGACCGGCTCATACACGATGGCGGTCGTTCCACGCACGCTTTCGAAATTGAAATCCTTCAAGATCTTCATCGTTTGCGACAGATGTGCGACGCCCGTCGCCGCTTGTGCCGCCTTCGACAAGCCTAACGGCGCGCCCATTTCGCGCGTAATGGTTTCAACCATCTCGCCGTACCGCTTCTGATAGGCATCGTTGATGCGTTGAAGCAGCGCCAGGCGTTCGTCTTTGGTCGTGCGGGAAAAGCTCTCGAATGCTCGCCGCGCCGCGGCGACGGCTTTGTCGACATCGGCCTTCGAACCCAGGCTGATGACGCCCATAGCTTCTTCGTTCGCAGGGTTGATCACCTCAAGTTGATGCGGAGTGACCGGATCAACCCACTTGCCGTCGATGTAAAATTGAAGACGCTTCAACATGGATGCCTCCCTAGGGGTGAATGACGAATTGACGCTGTTGCCAGTGGCGATACGGAATGCCGATCTTAAGATTGGGCTAATTATGGAGTGTGCGCAATGTACGGAAAAACGTGTTAGCCCGTGCAGACTGCCTGCCCCCCATCTATGGTTCCCGCGAATGGCTGCATTGATGAGCGAGAAAAAGAGCGTCTCTCCGGCCCGGGCGGATTTCGCGGCGAGCGTAATCAAATCCGCCTGGCGATTGTTCGTGGAGAACGGCTATATCGGCACGTCGATGGACGACGTCGCGGCGGCCGTCGGCGTGTCCAAGCCGACGGTCTATGAGGCTTATAAAAACAAGCAGGCATTGTTCGAGGCGATGATCGAAGAGATCACGCACGACTTCGATCCCTCCGCGACTCAAGCCATCGCCGACTATCAAGGGCCGATGGTCGACTTGTTTAGGGCCATCCCAAACGCCGTCAAAGTGTTCGTCCGTCAGCAACGACGCACCGACCTCATTCGCCTACTTATGTCCGAAGGCCCTCGGATGCCGTTTCTGGTTGCGACTTACCGCAAGGCGCTTTGGGAACGTGAACTCGCCGCTTGGGCAACACTCCTCGGCCGCGCCATGGATCGCGGCGAATTCCGGCGCATGGACCCGATGGTTGCCGCACGCATTTGCGCCGGACCCGCCGTCAACATCATGATTGAGCGCATCGTCTATGGCGAAGAGGCAGTCAGCGACAAGATCGTCGACGCCTTCATCGACGAGGCATACGCGACCATAGCTCACTCCTGCTTGACGAAGCCGGCGCCGTAACAATCATCGGTTCAGAAACAGCGAGACGGCGGACTGCCGGCGGGATACGGCAGCAGCCATTGTGCCATCCTTAACGGCGCTTTCGTCGTTGCGGCGACATTCTCGCCTCCAAGTTTGCTTGCCCGTCGGTATGTTAGGTAAGGTGCGGCATGCTCGACGGCGCGGCCTTGTACTGGCCGCAAGGCCGCGTAGTCTGCCCCGGCGATGACGAAGCGACTCCGATGATTGTGCTGATCGACAACTACGACAGTTTCACCTGGAACCTGTTTCACTATTTGAGCCAGTTGGGCGCGACGGTCGAAGTCCATCGCAACGACGCGCTGACCGTCGACGATGTTATGGCCAAGCGTCCGAAGGCCATTGTCTTGTCACCCGGCCCCTGCGATCCCGACAAAGCGGGTATCTGCTTGTCACTCGTCGCCCGCGCGAGAGAGACCACCCCTATTCTCGGCGTCTGCCTGGGCCATCAGGCAATCGGCCAGGTCTACGGCGGAAAGATCGTGCGGGCACCCGCGCCAATGCACGGCAAAGTGTCGGCCGTTCGGCACGCAGGCAGCGGCGTGTTCAAGGGCCTGCCGGACCGCTTCAATGCGACCCGCTATCACTCGCTGACGATCGACCCGGCGACATTGCCAAACACATTGACGGTTACGGCGGAAGCCGATGACGGCGTGATCATGGGGATCGCGCATCGCGAACATCCCGTACATGGCGTCCAGTTCCATCCGGAGAGCATTGCGACCGAACACGGGCATGCTCTCCTGCGCAACTTCCTCGATTTGGCGCGCGCCGCATGACGAGCGATGTCTTACGGACACTCGTAGCCAAGGTCGCCTCCGGTGCATCGCTCAGCGGCGCGGAAGCCGCCGCCGCGTTCGACGTCATCATGGATGGGCAGGCGGGCGAAGCGCAGATCGCTGCGTTTCTCACAGCCCTTCACATTCGCGGCGAGACCGTCGAGGAAATCACGGCTGCGGCCCGCGCAATGCGCGCGCGCGCCATCGCCATCGAAGCGCCTGACGACGCCATCGACACATGCGGCACCGGCGGTGACGGTTTGGGGACGTTGAATATTTCGACCGCCGCTGCAATCGTCGTCGCGGCTTGCGGGCTGAACGTGGCCAAGCATGGCAATCGCGCGCAATCATCGCAAAGCGGCTCGGCCGACGTCCTTTCGGCATTGGGTGTGAATATAGATCTCGCGCCGGGCGACGTTTCTCGCTGCATCTCCGAGGCGGGCCTCGGCTTCATGTTTGCGCCAGCACATCACAGCGCCATGAAGCATGTGATGCCGGTGCGCCGGCAACTTGGGTTCCGCACCGTGTTCAATCTCTTGGGGCCCCTCGCCAACCCTGCGCGCGTTAGACGGCAAGTCGTCGGCGTGTTTGCCGACAAATGGATCGAGCCTTTGGCGCACGCGCTTTATGCACTCGGCGCCGAGCGCGCGTGGGTTGTGCACGGTCAGGACGGTCTCGATGAGTTGACGGTGACGGGCGAGAGCCATGTTGCCGAGCTATCTCACGGCCAAGTTCGCCGTTTTGCCGTCAATCCCGCCGATGCAGGACTCGGCACATACCCGCTCAGCGCAATCCAGGGCGGCGACATTGCGAACAACGCTCGTGCGATCACCCGCTTGCTCGACGGCGAACGCGGCGCCTATCGCGACGTCGTAGCCCTCAATGCAGCCGCGGCGCTTCTAGTCGCCGGCAAAGCCGCGTCGCTAAGAGACGGCGCGGCAATGGCGATCGCAGCGCTCGAGAGCGGCGCGGCACGCGCGACGCTCGCGAAATTAGTCAGCGTCTCGAATGCCGGCGACCAGGGCGTGCTCGACAAGATCGCACTCTACAAACGCCGCGAAATTTCCGACGCCAAATTACGTGTGCCGTCGCGCGACGTCGAAGAGATGGCCAAGCGCGCGCCGCCAGTGCGCCCGTTCGCGGCAGCCTTGCGCGCGAGGATTGCGCACGGCTCGCATGCGTTGATCGCGGAGATCAAGAAGGCCAGCCCCTCCAAGGGGCTAATCCGCGCCGATTTCGATCCCCCTGCCCTCGCCCGTTCTTATGAGACCGGTGGGGCCGCTTGCCTGTCCGTGCTGACCGATGGGCCATCGTTCCAGGGCGCGAAGGAGTATTTGACGCAAGCGCGCGTTGCTTCCAAGCTGCCCGTGCTGCGCAAGGACTTTATGTTCGATCCGTATCAAGTGGTTGAAGCCCGTGCGCTCGGCGCCGATTGCATCTTGATCATCATGGCGGCCGTGAACGATGCAGAGGCGCGAGCGTTGGCGGATGCTGCGCGCACCTGGAACATGGAAGTGTTGGTCGAAATCCATGACAGACAGGAACTCGATCGAGCCGTCGCCATGCGCCCGACAATGATCGGGATCAACAACCGCAATCTGAAAACGTTCGAGACATCGCTGAGAGTTACCGAGGAATTGGCGCCGCTCATACCGAAGGAAATCTTGGTCGTGGCGGAAAGCGGCATCAACACGAACGAGGATCTGAAACGCCTCGCGCGATCCGGTGTGCGTTGTTTCCTGGTCGGCGAGAGCCTTATGCGCCAATCCGACGTCGCATCGGCAACGCGAGAATTGCTGGGCGCCGCATGACAAAGCTCACGCATACCGACGACGAAGGCCAAGCGCGCATGGTGGACGTCTCTGCAAAGGCCGCGACGGAGCGCGCCGCAACTGCTGAGGCCTTCATATGCATGGCACCCGAAACGCTGGCTTTGATCGCCGACGACAAAGTTGCGAAGGGCGACGTCCTTGCCGCCGCGCGCATTGCCGGGATCATGGCCGCGAAGAAAACGTCGGACCTTATCCCGCTCTGTCACCCACTCAATATCTCGAGCGCAACCGTCGACTGCATGCTTGTCCCAGCACCGGACGACGACGGACCGTCGGGCGTTCGGGTAAGAGCGACGGTAAAGGTCTCGGGCACGACCGGTGTCGAAATGGAAGCGCTGACCGCCGTGAGCGTTGCCGCGCTGACAATCTATGACATGATGAAAGCGGTCGAGCGCGGTATCGTTATCTCGGATGTGCGCTTGATTTCCAAGGAGGGCGGCAAGTCCGGCGTCTATCGCGCGTCTCAATTGGCGCCGTTGCGCGCGAGCCGCCGACCCAATCTGGCTGTGTCGCACAAACCAAAGGCAAGCGAGGTGACGATCAAGACCGCCTTGCAAGTGCCCGCCAAAGATCACGCCGCGCGCCGCGACGCGTTCCGTCGCTTTATGTCGGCGCACGGCTTGACGGCGCATGCCTGGGCCAAGGATGCGGGATTGCCGGTCGGCGCGATCTACAGCTTTCTGCATGGACGCACGCCCAGCCTGAACAAGACGGAAGAAGAAAAGCTCGCGGCGTCCGCAAAAGTCGACGTCCAAGATCTCTATCGCTCGTGAAACGATGCTCTCGGTCGCACACGCTACGCAAAGAGTTCTCGCAAATCTAAAGCCCTTGGCGGGCGAACAAATTCCGTTGGTAAGTGCGCTTGGCCGCGTCCTCGCCAGCAGCGTTAGAGCCAAACGCACGCAGCCGCCGCTCGACGTCTCCGCGATGGACGGCTATGCGGTCAAGGCAAGCGACGTCGCAAAATTGCCCGCCAAGCTCAAAATTGTAGGCTCGATTGCAGCTGGGCAGATCTTTGCGGGCGCGATCAAGACCGGCGAGGCCGCGCGCATCTTCACCGGCGCGCCGGTCCCGCGCGGCGCCGACACGATCGTTATCCAAGAAAATGCGAAGGCAGAAGGCGCGACGGTCGAAGTCATCGAGGGCGCCGCACCGACGGGCAAACACATACGCCGTGCAGGACTCGACTTTCGCGACGGCGACGTCTTGCTGAACGCGGGGCACAAACTGACCGCGCGCGATATCGCGTTGGCGGCGGCCATGAATCACACGCGGCTCGACTGCCGTCGCCAACCGCGCGTTGCGATCCTAGCGACCGGTGACGAACTCGTGCCGCCCGGAACGGTGCCCGGCCCCGGTCAGATCGTGGCTTCGACATCGGCAGGACTCGGCGCTGACGTAATCCACTGGGGCGGCACCGTGCGCGATTTGGGAATTGCGCATGACAACATCACTGAAATCCGGTTCAAGTCAGAAGCGGCCCTCGGCGCGGATCTCTTCATCACGTTGGGCGGCGCTTCCGTCGGCGACCACGATCTTATTCAGAAAGCGTTGGCCGAAGACCTCGATGTCGCTTTTTGGAAAATCGCCATGCGTCCGGGCAAACCCCTGATATTCGGACGCTACAAATCGGTGCCGTTTCTTGGACTCCCCGGCAATCCGGTGTCGGCGATGGTCTGTGCCCAAGTCTTTCTAAAACCCATGCTCTTAGCCCTCCTCGGTTCCTCGGAAACGGCACATCGCATTCGCGAGGTACGGCTGACCTCGCCGCTTGCGGCGAACGACCAGCGTCAGGACTACATTCGAAGTCTGCTTCGGCCTTCTTCGGACGGCGGCGCCGAGGTCGAACCATTTCCCGTGCAGGACTCAAGCATGCTCCGTCCGCTTGCCGCCGCGAACGCTCTCATCGTGCGCCCACCAGGCGATCGCGCCCGCAACGTAGGCGAGCCCGTCACCGTGATGACGCTGGATTGATCCTGCCCCTCATCTCGCCGCCAGGGTTGACGGGAGGTGCGAACAAGACTAGAACGAACCGTGTTTGTTTCGCCTTCGTTCTAGAGTTAGAGGCCGCCCGATGCTGACCCGCAAGCAGTATGAACTCTTGATGTTCATCCACGAGCGGTTGCGTGAGACCGGCGTTGCTCCCTCCTTCGACGAGATGAAGGAGGCGTTGGACCTCAAATCAAAATCCGGAATTCATCGGCTTGTGACCGCGCTGGAAGAGCGCGGCTTTCTGCGCCGCTTGGAGCATCGGGCTCGCGCGCTAGAGGTGGTGAAGCTGCCGGAGAACTCAAGCCAGCCTAAACCGCGCTCGCGCACGGTCACGCCCGCATCACCGTCGCGATCGTCCGGCTTTGGCGTCATCGATGGCGGGTTGAAAGTGCCTCAAGCGCGACCGGCACCTTCGTCGCGCCGAATGATGGAGGTGCCGATCTTGGGGCGGATCGCGGCCGGCACTCCGATTGAAGCTTTGCAGAACCCGACCGAGGTCTTGGCTGTGGCTGACTCCCTCCTCGGCCCCGGGGAGCATTACGCGCTTGAGGTCAATGGCGACTCAATGATCAACGCCGGGATCCTCGACGGCGACACGGTGCTCATTCAGCGTGTTGACGACGCCCAGTCCGGTGAAATTGTCGTGGCACTCGTCGACAATATCGAGGCGACGCTGAAGCGCCTTCGCAAGCGCGGCAGCCAAGTCGCACTCGAGGCGGCAAACCCCGCGCACGAGACGCGCATCTTTGGCCCCGACCGCGTCAAGGTTCAGGGACGCTTGGTCGGTTTGATCCGCCGCTACTGACGAATCTCGGCGCCGGCAGGGAGCCTGTCCACGGCCTGGCGCCACGCTCGCGTGCAACCGAGGTCCAATCGATCCGATCGCCATTAAGCGAGAGCGCGATCGCGCCCTCCTGGCGCAGCAATTTCGGCGACACGACAAAGAGTGGCGAACCGCAAGGCGGCCGCCAGCCCCACGTCTGGTCAATGACGATCGCCGCTTGGTCGCAACCGTCGTGAGAGGCATCCGCCGTGCGCAGGAGCAACACGCGGCGATCGTCGCGTCCCTTGAGCTGCGCCACGCACCCGGCGTCATCGCAGGTGAAACCTTGGTCGCCGGCTCGCGCCACGTCTTTGACTTCGCGCGCATCCGCATCACGTTTGAGCCACATCTGGGCGCCGAAAACGCCTCGCCGAGCCGACAGCAGATGCAGCAAGCCGTCGCCGCCGCGGACGGCGATATTGCGGCCGTCACCGGCCACAATCAGATCGGGCGAAGGGCCGAATGAGCTTGCGACAAGACCGGCGAAGATGAGAGCTACACCCCCCAATCGCCACGGTGCTTGCCAGAGCGCCAACCACAGTCCGCCCGCCGTCATCAGAATGAGAGCGAAGGTCGGCATCGTGTCGACCATAACTGCGGCGACGGGCCAAGAGGCCACCCAATGTGCGACATCGAGCATCACCCCAATGCCCCAGCCCATAATCTGTAGCGGTATTCCGTCGAGTCCGAGCGGCATCAGCAACAATGCCAGAACACCGGCCGGCATGATGACGAAGCTTACAACAGGCGTCACCAACCCATTGGCCGCCACGCCATAATTGGCAAAGCGATTGAAGTGGTAGGCAGCAAAAGGAGCGCTGGCGAACCCAGCGACAAAGCTCGTTGCCGCCGTCCCGCCGACGACGCGTAGAGCACGCGAGAGATACCCGCTCGGTGCGACATTCTCCGGACGCTTGCGCCGGCGCCACCACTCGAAGGCGGAGACGAGCCCGACGACGGCGCCGAACGACATTTGGAAGCTCGGATCAATCCATGACTCGGGCGTAACCAGCAGAATGAACAACGCCGAAAGCGCGACCACGCGCATGCTGATGGCAGGCCTGTCGACGATGATGGCGATGAAGGCCATCGCAATCATGATGAACTATCGAGATTGTATGTCCGCACCATTCCTGACGATGCCAGGTCATTCCAAGGGCCAAAGAATCGGTACCCATCAAGCGTCTTGGTGTTCTATGGGATTCCCCAAGTTGTAATTCTAGTGCTTACCCCGTGCTTACTGTGACGCCAGCCGCCAGTCGAGGGATCGGAAGTCGGCGCGTGCCGCAAAGTTCTCCCGAGGCACATCCGGTTTTTTTGTGAGGACCGGCATCCCCTGACAACTCATCGAGCGAGCGGCAAGAAGGGGATCGTCGGCTTGGGTGCCGCGCGCCACA
>JANXXU010000020.1 GCA_025350465.1 Alphaproteobacteria bacterium
GACAATACTACCGCTGGCGCAACGAATACGGCGGCTTGAAGGGCGATCAGGTGAAGCGGTTGAAAGAGCTCGAAACGGAGAACGCGCGTTTACGCAAGGCGGTATCCGATCTGACGCTTGAGAAGCTGATTTTGAAAGAGGCTGCCTCGGGAAACTTCTGAGCCCCACGCGTCGCCGCGTCTGCGTGGAGCATGTGATTGCCGATCTCGGTGTTTCGGAACGTTTTGCCTGCCGGGTTCTCGGACAACACCGCTCCACGCAACGCAAGATGCCGACACCACGCGATGATGAAGCGGCCCTGACGGCCGACATCATTGCGCTCGCAGTTCAGTACGGCCGCTATGGCTATCGCCGGATCACGGCGATGTTGTGGAGGCAGGGCTGGACCGTGAATGTGAAACGGGTCGAGCGGATATGGCGACGCGAGGTGCGGAATCCGGTTCAACGCGGACATTGTTTCCAGCACAAGGCGGACAGCAATCCGGTGATTGCGGACAGCCTGTGATGGCGGGGTAGATCGCGCTCTCGTCGACAGTCAATTCAGCTGATCGTTTGCCCTGACAACCAGGGGATGGGCGATGCCGGCGGAGAGAGTGTCGATGAGGAAGATACGTGACGTGTTGCGTCTCACGCACGCGATGGGGATGAGCCGGCGCCTTGCCGGCGAGGCGACGGGGATCGGCAAGACGGCGGTGGGCGAATACGTCCGTCGCGCGACCGTAGCAGGTCTGAGCTGGCCGATCCCGGACGAGATCGATGATGGCGAGCTGGAGCGGCGGTTGTTTCCGCCGGCGGATGCAGCGTCGCGCGTGGCGCGCAGCGAGCCGGACTGGTCGTACATCCATGCGGAGCTGAAGCGGCGCGGGGTGACGCTGGCCTTGCTCTGGCAGGAGTACCGCGCCGAGGACCGCCAAGGTTACGCCTACAGCTGGTTCTGCGAGCGCTACGGCAACTGGAGGAAGCGCATCTCGCCGACGATGCGCCAGACGCATCTTGCCGGCGAGAAGCTGTTCGTCGATTGGGCCGGCGACACCATGCCGGTTTTCGATCCGGCGACCGGCGAGGAGTATCGCGCGCACATCTTTGTCGCGACGCTCGGTGCGTCGAACTACACCTACGCCGAAGCGCGCTGGAGCGAGACGCTGCCCGACTGGATCGGCGCGCATGTCAACGCGCTCGCGGCGATCGGCGGCGTCCCGAAGGCGCTCGTGCCCGACAATCTGAAGGCTGGCATCACGAAGCCGTCGCGCTATGAGCCCGGCATCAACCGGACGTACCAGGACCTCGCCGATCACTATGGTTGCGTTGTGCTTCCCGCGCGCGTGATGAAGCCGCGCGACAAGGCGAAGGTCGAGGGCGCGGTCCTTATCGTCCAGCGTTTCGTGCTGGCCAAGCTGCGTAATCGTCGGCACTTCTCGCTCGCCGAACTGAACGCGGCGATCAAAGACTGCGTGGCCACGATCAACGCCAAAGTCATGCGCGGGTTCGGCAAGAGCCGCATTGATCTTTTGGAGATGCTCGATCGTCCGGCGCTCAATGCGTTGCCGAACGCAGCTTACAGTTTTGCGGAATGGAAGCGGGCCCGCGTCGCGCCCGACTATCACATCGAGATCGCCGGCCACTATTACTCGGCGCCGTCCAAGCTGATCCGCGAGATCGTCGACGCTCGCATCACCAGCGCGACGGTCGAGATCTTCCACAAAGGCCAACGTGTCGCGAGCCATGTCTTCTCGCCCGTTCGCCATCGCCACACCACAACCACCGAGCACATGCCGAGCGCGCACCGCCGCTACGCGGAATGGACGCCGGCCAAGATGATGAACGAGGCGGCCAAGGTCGGACCGGCAACGGTCGCGCTGTTCGAAGCGATCATGAGGGCAAAGCCTCATCCCGAGCAGGGCTTCCGGTCGTGCCTGGGCATTGTCGGGCTCGCCAGAAGTTACGGCGTCATACGCCTCGAAGCCGCGTCGCGGCGCGGCAACGACATCGGCGCGACCAGCTACGGCTCGATCGCCTCGATCCTCAAGCATGGGCTCGACAAGGTCTTCGCAACAGAACCGACGCCGGACGCCCCGCCGCTCCGGCACGGCAACATCCGTGGCTCTGGGTACTATCACTGAAGAGAGCCGTGGCTGGATCGATCACGCGGGTGACCAGGAAGGAACAGAAATGCTGACACATCCAACCGAACAACGGCTCGTTGCGCTCGGCCTCGCCGGCATGGCCAAAGCGCTCGAAGAGCAACGACGACAACCGGATATCGCTGCACTCGCCTTCGAGGAGAGGCTCGGATTGATGGTCGACCGCGAGGCGACCTGCCGCGATAACAAGCGGCTTGTCCGCCGATTGAAGTTCGCCGGTCTGAGGCAAAACGCCGTCGTCGAAGACATCGATATGAAGGCGCCGCGCGGGCTCGACAAGGCGCTGTTCGCCAAGCTCGCCGCCGGGGACTGGATCGATCGGCATCAGAACCTGATCGTCATCGGTCCGACCGGCGTCGGTAAAAGTTGGATTGCGTGCGCGCTGGCGCACACGGCCTGCCGCAACAATCGCTCGGTGCTCTATCAGCGCGTGCCGCGGCTGTTCGATGCGCTGGCGCTCACGCGTGGCGACGGCCGGCATGCACGCCTGCTCAAAACCATCGCCCGCGTCCAACTGCTGATCCTTGACGACTGGGGACTTGCCAACCTGACGCCGGATCAAGGCCGCGACCTCCTGGAAATCATCGACGATCGACATGGGCGCAGCAGTACCGTCGTAACCAGCCAACTGCCGGTCGAGAACTGGCACGAGGTGATCGCCAATCCCACCGTCGCCGACGCCATCTTGGACCGGCTCGTGCACAACGCTCACAGATTGACGCTCAGGGGCGATAGCCTGCGAAAGGCCGCCGCCAAACGCCCCGGACTTGACGGCAAGCAGGACACATGAACCCATGAAACCGTCGACGAGAGCCGCTGTCCGCAATCACCGGATCGCTGTCCGCCATCGACCGGAATCGCTGTCCGCCTTCAAATGGAATGACTGTCCGTCTTCACCGGAATACGCACCCAAGCGGCTCGCACGCCTGCGTTGTTACGGAAAAAAGCACCGAGTGAAGCTCGAAACGATGAATATACATCGTCGCTCAACAAGCCCTCACCGTGTTGAAAAAAGTTCTCTTCCCATCCAAGTATCAACATTTTCGATTGAAGCCAGAATTGGTGTCGCTGTACGGCTTCGGGTGTGGGTGTGCCACCATTTCCAACGATGAATGCGATAGCCTGATCAG
>JANXXU010000021.1 GCA_025350465.1 Alphaproteobacteria bacterium
CAAGGACGAAGGCGGCCGTCACACGCCGTTTTTCACCAACTACCGTCCGCAGTTTTATTTTCGCACGACGGACGTGACGGGGGTCGTCCAACTTCCTGCCGGCACTGAAATGGTGATGCCTGGCGACAACGTGACGATGGATGTGGAACTGATCGTGCCCATCGCCATGGAAGAGAAATTGCGCTTTGCCATCCGCGAAGGCGGCCGAACCGTCGGTTCGGGCGTCGTCGTGAAAATCGTCAAATGAGGACTAACGGCATAGGGGTGTAGCTCAGTTGGTAGAGCATCGGTCTCCAAAACCGAGGGTCGTGGGTTCGAGTCCCTCCGCCCCTGCCAGAACGACGAACGAAAGATCGGATTGAAATGAAGGCGATGGCAGAAGAAAAAGGAAAAAAAGAGGCGGGCAGCGGCAAGGCTGTCGAGCCGGCGCGCCCGCGTCCGTCGATCATGGAGTTCGTGGCGCAGGTCCGCCAGGAAGTCGCCAAGGTGACGTGGCCGACGCGGCAGGAAACGACCGTCTCGACGTTCGCCGTTTTCGTAATGCTGGCGATGGCGGCCGTGTTCTTCTTCTTAGTGGACCTGGTTCTCGGTTACGTCGTCAAATTCGTCATGAACCTGGTGTGATGGCGATGGCAAACACAACGGCGCTGCCCGAACCGCACTGGTACATCGTCCACGCCTACTCGAATTTCGAGAAGAAGGTGGCCGATGAGATCAAGAAGCAGGCCATCAGTCATGGCCTGGCCGATCTGTTCGAAGAAGTGTTGGTGCCGACGGAAGAGGTGGTCGAGATTCGGCGCGGGCAGAAGGTGAATGCCGAACGCAAGTTCTTCCCCGGCTACGTGCTGGTGAAGGCGCGTCTGACGGACGAGGCTTATCACCTCATCAAGAATACGCCGAAGGTGACAGGATTCTTAGGCACCGGCTCGAAGCCAATTCCCGTGCGCCAATCCGAGGTCGATCGCATCCTCAACCAAGTAAAAGAGGGTGTCGAGCGTCCGAAGCCTGCGATCACGTTCGAAATCGGCGAGCAGGTGCGCGTGGCCGACGGACCGTTCACGTCGTTCAACGGCACGGTCGAAGAAATCGACGAGGATCGCTCACGCTTGAAGGTCGCGGTGTCGATCTTCGGTCGCGCGACGCCGGTCGAATTGGATTTTGCCCAAGTCGAGAAGCTCTAGGGCTCTCGATTGGGATGTTTGTGTGCGGGAGGCAGAGCGATCTGCCGTTTGACCGCTAAGCCAGAGACGAAGAGGAGAAGTCAGTCGTGGCGAAAAAAGTGATGGGGCAGATCAAGCTCCAAGTGCCGGCGGGGGCAGCAAACCCGTCACCGCCGATCGGGCCTGCGCTCGGTCAGCGCGGTCTCAACATCATGGAGTTCTGCAAGACGTTTAACGCGCGCACGCAGGACCAAGAAAAAGGCATGCCGATCCCGGTGATCATTACGTATTACCAGGACAAATCCTTTTCGCTTGAGATGAAGACGCCGCCGGCGTCGTACTTCCTGAAAAAGGCGGCGAAGGTCGAATCCGGATCGTCGAAACCGGGGCTGGATGTCAAGGGCTCGGTGACGATGGCCGATGTCCGCAAGATCGCCGAAGCGAAAATGAAGGACCTGAACGCGAACGATATCGATGCTGCGATGAAGATCATCGCCGGTTCCGCGCGTTCGATGGGTCTTGAGGTCAAGGGGTAAGCGCCATGTCAGACGGAAAGCGTTTGAAGTCAGCTCGCGAAGGCGTCGATCCGCGCAAGGCTTATGCACTCAACGACGCGGTGAAAATGGTAAAATTGCGTGCGAAGGCGAAGTTCGACGAGACGATCGAAGTCGCGCTCAATCTCGGCGTCGATCCGCGCCATGCCGATCAAATGGTACGCGGTGTCGTGAACTTGCCGAACGGCACGGGTAAGAATTTGCGCGTCGCCGTCTTCGCCAAAGGGGCAAAGGCGGACGAGGCGAAGAAGGCGGGCGCCGATATCGTTGGTGCTGAAGACCTCTTCGAGGTCGTGAACGGCGGCAAGATCGACTTCGATCGCTGCATCGCGACCCCGGACATGATGGGCATCGTCGGACGTCTCGGCAAAGTGCTTGGCCCGCGCGGTCTGATGCCGAACCCGAAAGTGGGCACGGTGACGATGGACGTCACCAAGGCCGTGAAAGACGCCAAGGGCGGCGCCGTCGAGTTTCGCGCCGAGAAAGCAGGCATCGTTCATGCCGGCATCGGCAAGGCGAGCTTCAGCGAGCAGGCGCTGATCGAGAACATCAAGGCCTTCTACGACTCCGTCATGAAGGCGAGGCCGCCGGCGGCGAAGGGCAACTACGTAAAGAAGATGGCTTTGTCGTCGACGCAAGGGCCCGGTGTGAAGATCGAAACCTCGACGATTTTGGCGTGACGAGGGGATGAAAGTTTCCGGCGGTTCGCCGCCGGTGGATGGGGCCAGATTAGCGGCCCCTTCCTGTCCGAGACTGCGGGCGCGGTGCACGGGTGAAAATCTGGGCACGGCTTAATTCGAAAGAGCCGGCAATAGACAGGGGTGAGTGCGGAATTTCCGCGAACCCTTGGGACAGGGTTGCAAGCCAGGGCCAGTGGGCGGGACGAAATCCCGGCCAACGGTAGAAACGAACAAGGAGAAGAAAGTGGATAGAGCGCAAAAAGCGGAACAGATCGGCCAGCTGAACGAGGCGTTCAACAAAGCCGGCGTGGTCGTGGTCGCGCGCTATCAAGGCATGACCGTGGCTGACATGTCGAAGCTGCGGACGCAGATGCGAGCCGCCGGAGCGAGTTTCAAAGTCTCGAAGAACCGGCTGGCCAAGCGTGCGACTGAGGGCACTGACGCAAAACCGATTCAGGACCTGTTGAAGGGTCCAACTGGAATCGCGTTTTCGGCGGACCCGATTTCGGCGCCCAAGGTTGCCGTCGAATACGCCAAGACGAACGCCAAGTTCGTCATTTTGGGCGGAGTCGTCGGCAGCAAGTTCCTAGACGTTGAAGCGGTGCGGGCTCTGGCCTCACTGCCTTCGCTCGACGAACTGAGGGCGCGTCTCGCCGGGATGCTGTTGCAGCCCGCGACGAAGATCGCGCGCATTTTGCAGGCGCCGGCCGGGGCGGTTGCCCGGGTCATCGGCGCTCATGCCAGGAAAGGCGAAGCGGCCTAATCCACGGAAATGACTGAACGAATGTCCCAAGGTTGAACAAACGCAAGGAACGCACATATCATGTCCAAACTCGAAAAAATCGTTGACGAGCTTTCCTCACTGACGGTGATGGAAGCCGCCGAACTGTCGAAGCTCCTCGAAGACAAGTGGGGCGTTTCGGCAGCTGCTCCTGTTGCGATGGCGGCCGCTGCGGCCGCTCCCGCAGCCGCAGCCGCAGCAGAGAAGACCGAATTCTCGGTCGTGCTCGAAGGCGCCGGCGACAAGAAGATCAACGTCATCAAGGTCGTGCGCGAGTTGACGGGTCTTGGCCTGAAGGAAGCCAAGGACTTGGTCGAGGCCGCGCCGAAGGAAGTGAAAGGCGACGTGCCGAAGGCGGCAGCTGAAGAAATGAAGAAGAAGCTGGAAGCCGAAGGCGCGAAAGTCTCGCTGAAGTAATGGCGGCGGCTCTGCGGCCCAATGAGGTCGCAGCTCCGACGCGAAGTGCTGAGTAGGGTTTCGCCGTCCGCGAGAAAAGCGCTCGCGGGCGGTGGAGCCTTTTGAGCTTTGCAGATGTGGTTTTCGTGCCGGGGCGCTCCCTGACCGGAACGAAGACGGATTTCAGGTTGATGGCTGCGTCTTGGCGCAGTCGCAACCTCGCTCCCAGGGCGCAGAGGCAAGACGGATCAAGGAACAATCATGGCGTTGTCGTTCACGGATCGCAAACGGGTTCGCAAGAGTTTCGGTCGTATCGCCGAGGTCGCGCAACTTCCCAATTTGATCGAAGTCCAGCGCGAATCTTACGCGCATTTCCTGCAGATGGATGGCAAGCCGGACGCGCGCGAGGATTCCGGTCTCGAAGCCGTGTTCCGCTCGGTGTTTCCGATCACCGATTTTGCGGAAACGGCGCGGCTTGAATATGTGCATTACGAATTCGAGCATCCGAAATACGACGTCGACGAGTGTCGCCAGCGGGGCATGAACTATGCAGCGCCTCTGAAGGTGAAGCTGCGCCTCATCGTCTTCGAGGTGGACCAGGAAACGCAGGCCAAGTCGGTCAAGGACATCAAAGAACAGGATGTCTACATGGGCGACATGCCGCTGATGACCGAACACGGCACGTTCATCATCAACGGTACGGAGCGCGTCATCGTCAGCCAGATGCACCGCTCGCCCGGTGTGTTCTTCGATCACGACAAGGGCAAGACGCATTCGAGCGGCAAGCTGTTGTTTGCCGCGCGCGTGATCCCTTATCGCGGCTCGTGGCTTGATTTCGAATTCGACGCCAAGGACATCATTTACGTTCGCATCGACCGGCGCCGCAAGCTGCCGGTGACGACGCTTTTCTACGCTCTCGGTCTTTCGGGCGAACAGGTGCTCGAGCACTTCTATAAGCGCGTATCCTATAAGCACGTGAAGGATGGATGGACGACGCCGTTCGACGCCGAACGGATGAAGAATCTGAAGCCGGCAAACGATTTGAAGAACGCGAAGACCGGCGACGTCGTTATCGAAGCCGGCCGCAAGCTGACGCCGCGTGCGGCGCGCAAGCTCGCGGAAGACGGACTCAAGCAATTGTTCGTGCCGCCGGAGGAACTCTATGGCCGCTATCTGGCGATGGACATGGTCAACGCCGAAACGGGCGAGATCTATGCCGAGGCGGGCGACGAGCTGAATGAGAAGTCGCTGAAGGATCTCGTTGATTCCGGATTCGATGAGATCATCACGCTCGACATCGATCATGTGACGACGGGCGGCTTCATCCGCAACACGCTGGCGGTCGACAAGAACCAAGCGCGCGAACAAGCGCTGATCGATATCTATCGCGTGATGCGCCCCGGCGAACCGCCGACCCTGGACACGGCGGAAACGCTGTTCAACGGACTCTTCTTCGATTCCGAGCGCTATGATCTTTCGGCGGTCGGTCGCGTCAAGATGAACTCGCGCCTCAGCCTGAACGCCCCGGACACGATGCGCATTCTGCGTCGCGAGGATTTGCTCGCCGTCGTGCGCGTGCTGCACGATCTGCGCGACGGCAAGGGCGAGATCGACGACATCGACAACCTCGCCAACCGGCGCGTGCGCTCGGTCGGTGAGCTGATGGAGAACCAATATCGCATCGGCTTGCTGCGCATGGAGCGTGCGATCAAGGAACGCATGAGCTCCGTCGAAATCGACAACGTCATGCCGCACGACTTGATCAACGCAAAGCCGGCGGCGGCGGCGGTGCGCGAATTCTTCGGCTCCTCGCAGCTGTCGCAGTTCATGGACCAAACAAATCCATTGAGCGAGATCACGCACAAGCGGCGCCTTTCAGCGCTCGGGCCGGGCGGTTTGACGCGTGAACGCGCAGGCTTCGAAGTGCGCGATGTCCATCCGACGCATTACGGCCGCATCTGCCCGATTGAAACGCCGGAAGGCCCGAATATCGGGCTGATCAATTCGCTCGCGACCTATGCCCGTGTGAACAAATACGGCTTCATCGAAAGCCCCTATCGCCGCATCAAGGACGGCAAGGTGACGCCGGAGGTGATCTATCTCTCGGCAATGGAAGAGGCGAAGTACGCGATCGCGCAGGCCAACGTGCCGCTCGACGCGCGCGGCCGCTTCACCGATGAAATTATCTCCTGCCGCAAGGGCGGAGACTTTGTGCTGTTGCCGCCCGATCGCATCGAATTCATGGACGTATCGCCCAAGCAGCTCGTGTCGGTTGCCGCGGCGCTGATCCCGTTCCTTGAGAACGACGACGCGAACCGCGCGTTGATGGGATCGAACATGCAGCGCCAGGCGGTGCCGCTACTCCAGTCCGAGGCTCCGCTTGTGGGCACCGGTCTGGAGGGTGTGGTCGCCCGCGACTCCGGCGCCGCAATTGCCGCACGTCGCAACGGCGTCGTCGATCAGGTGGACGCGACGCGTATCGTCATTCGCGCGACCGAAGAGACCGACGCGACGAAGCCGGGCGTCGACATCTATCGGCTGCAGAAGTTCCAGCGTTCGAATCAATCGACCTGCATCACGCAGCGTCCGCTGGTGAAGGTGGGTGATCGCGTCAAAGCCGGTGACATCGTTGCCGACGGGCCGTCGACGGATCTCGGCGAGCTGGCGCTCGGGCGCAACGTGCTCGTCGCCTTCATGCCTTGGAACGGCTACAACTTCGAGGACTCCATCCTCATCTCCGAGCGCATCGTGCGCGACGACGTCTTCACCTCGATCCACATCGAGGAATTCGAGACGATGGCGCGCGATACAAAGTTGGGGCCCGAGGAAATCACGCGCGACATCCCGAACGTCGGTGAAGAAGCGCTCAAGAACCTCGACGAAGCGGGCATTGTCTATATCGGCGCCGAAGTGAAGCCGGGCGATATTCTCGTCGGCAAGATCACGCCAAAGGGCGAAAGCCCGATGACGCCGGAAGAAAAGCTTCTGCGCGCCATTTTCGGCGAGAAGGCGTCCGACGTGCGCGACACGAGCTTGCGTCTGCCGCCGGGCGCGTCGGGCACGATCGTCGAAGTGCGCGTGTTCAATCGGCACGGCATCGAGAAGGACCAGCGCGCGCTGGCGATCGAGCGCGAAGAGATCGAGCGCTTTGCCAAGGACCGCGACGACGAACTCGCGATCCTGGAGCGCAATATCTACGCACGCCTTGAAGAGATCTTGCTGCACAAACAGATCGCGCATGGGCCCAAGGGCATTGCGGCCGACGCCAAGGTGACGCAGTCGATGCTGGAAACACTGACGCGAAACCAGTGGTGGCAGCTCGCACTCAAGAACGAGAAGGCGCAAGGCGAGGTCGAGGCGTTGCGCAAGCAGTACGACGACGCCAAGAGCCGCCTCGAAGCGCGTTTTGCCGACAAGGTCGACAAGTTGCGCCGTGGCGACGAACTGCCGCCCGGCGTGATGAAGATGGTCAAAGTGTTCGTCGCCGTGAAGCGCAAGCTCCAGCCAGGCGACAAAATGGCCGGCCGTCACGGCAACAAAGGTGTGATCTCCAAGATTGTGCCGATGGAAGACATGCCGCATCTCGAAGACGGGACGGCGGTCGACATCGTGCTCAATCCCTTGGGCGTGCCAAGCCGCATGAATGTGGGGCAGATTCTCGAGACGCATCTCGGTTGGGCGTGCCACGGGTTGGGCCGTCAAATCGGCGAGATCGTCGCCAAGTTCCGTCGCGACGGGAAGATCGATCCGCTGCGCAAGCAGTTGAAGGCGATCTACGGCACGGATGCGCCACTCGGTGAATTTGCCGACGATCAGTTGGCCGAGATGGCATCGAACTTGACGAACGGCGTGCCTATCGCGACGCCGGTGTTCGACGGCGCGCATGAAGAAGACATCAACAAGATGTTGGAACAGGCCGGCCTCAACAAATCGGGGCAGGTGACCCTTTACGACGGCCGCAGCGGCGAACCGTTCAAGCGTTCGGTCACCGTCGGCTACATCTACATGCTGAAGCTGCACCATTTGGTGGACGACAAGATCCACGCGCGTTCGATCGGACCTTACAGCTTGGTCACGCAGCAACCGTTGGGCGGCAAGGCCCAATTCGGCGGTCAGCGTTTCGGCGAAATGGAAGTCTGGGCGCTCGAGGCGTACGGCGCCGCCTACACGCTGCAGGAAATTCTGACCGTCAAATCGGACGACGTCGCGGGCCGCACCAAGGTCTACGAAGCGATCGTTCGGGGCGACGAGAATTTCGAAGCGGGTATTCCGGAAAGCTTCAACGTGCTGGTGAAGGAAATGCGCTCGCTTGGCCTCAACGTCGATCTGGTCAATGAACCGGTGCAGTGACACGACGAATTCGCATGAACTGAACGGCGGCGTGGGCCTTGGGCCTGCGCTGCCTCTCTCGAGTTTCGAGGAGAATTGAATTCCATGAATCAAGAAGTCTTGAACGTCTTCAGTCCGGCGCAACCGGCCCCGAGTTTCGATCGCATTCGCATCGCGCTCGCCAGTCCGGACAAGATCCAGTCGTGGTCCTACGGCGAAATCAAGAAGCCGGAGACGATCAACTACCGCACGTTCAAACCGGAACGTGACGGGCTGTTCTGCGCGCGCATTTTTGGTCCGATCAAGGATTACGAGTGCTTGTGCGGCAAGTACAAGCGCATGAAATATCGCGGCATCGTCTGCGAGAAGTGCGGCGTCGAAGTCACGTTGTCGAAGGTCCGGCGCGAGCGCATGGGCCATATCGAATTGGCCTCGCCGGTTGCGCATATCTGGTTCCTGAAGTCGCTGCCGTCGCGCATCGGCCTGTTGCTCGACATGACGCTCAAGGATCTCGAGCGCATTCTCTATTTCGAAGGCTACATCGTCATCGAGCCGGGGCTGACGCCGCTCAAGGAGCGCACGTTGCTTTCGGAGGACGAGTTCCTCAAGGCGCAAGAAGAATACGGCGACGATAGCTTCACCGCACTGATCGGTGCAGAGGCGATCCGCGAGTTGCTGAGCAGGCTGCAGCTGGCCGAGCTAAAAATCTCGCTTCGTCACGAAATCGCGACGACGACGTCGGAGCTCAAGCCGAAGAAGCTTGTGAAGCGTCTGAAGCTGGTCGAGTCGTTTCTTGAATCCGGGAACAAGCCGGAGTGGATGATCCTGACCGTCGTGCCGGTCATTCCGCCCGAATTGCGCCCGCTCGTTCCGCTCGACGGCGGCCGCTTTGCGACCTCGGACCTGAACGACCTCTACCGCCGCGTCATCAACCGCAACAATCGTTTGAAGCGGCTGATCGAGTTGCGCGCTCCCGACATCATTATCCGCAACGAAAAGCGGATGCTGCAGGAATCGGTCGACGCGTTGTTCGACAACGGACGGCGCGGCCGCGTCATCACGGGCGCCAATAAGCGCCCGCTGAAATCGCTCGCCGATATGTTGAAGGGCAAGCAGGGGCGTTTCCGCCAGAACCTGCTCGGCAAGCGCGTCGACTATTCAGGCCGCTCGGTGATCGTGGTCGGTCCCGAGCTCAAGCTGCATCAATGCGGCCTGCCGAAGAAGATGGCGCTCGAACTCTTCAAGCCGTTCATCTACCAGCGGCTTGAAGCGAAGGGCCTTTCGGCGACGGTCAAGCAATCCAAGAAGATGGTTGAGAAGGAGCGTCCCGAAGTTTGGGACATCCTGGCCGAGGTCATCCGCGAGCATCCGGTGCTGTTGAACCGCGCGCCGACATTGCATCGCTTGGGCATCCAGGCGTTCGAGCCCGTGCTGATCGAAGGCAAGGCGATCCAGCTTCATCCGCTGGTCTGCACGGCGTTCAATGCCGACTTCGACGGCGACCAGATGGCCGTCCACGTCCCGCTGTCGCTCGAAGCGCAGTTGGAAGCACGCGTGCTGATGATGTCGACGAACAACATCCTCTCGCCTGCGAACGGCAAGCCGATCATCGTGCCGAGCCAGGATATCGTGCTCGGACTCTATTATTGCTCGCTCGATCGTGACGGTGAGCCCGGCGAGGGCAAGGCGTTCATCGATATGGGCGAGATCGAGCACGCGCTGGCGATGAACGTCATCACGCTGCATTCCAAGATCAAGGCGCGCTACAAGACCGTCGATGCAAACAACAAGCCGGTTACGGTGCGCGTCGAGACGACACCGGGGCGCTTGATGATTGCGGAGCTTTTGCCGCGCAATCCGAATGTGCCCTTCACGCTCGTCAATCGCGTTCTGCGCAAAGCCGAGATCAGTGCGCTGATCGACGCCGTCTACCGTCACTGCGGTCAGAAGGAGACCGTGCTGTTCGCCGATGCGATCATGGGTCTAGGTTTTCGCGAGGCCTACAAAGCCGGCATTTCGTTCGGCAAGGACGACATGGTCGTGCCGCACTCGAAGGAGCGCTTGGTCGAGGAGACGCGCAAGCTGATCAAGGACTACGAGAAGCAGTACCAAGACGGCTTCATCACCGAAGGCGAAAAGTACAACAAGGTAGTGGACGCTTGGTCGAAGTGCACGGACCGCGTCGCCGAGGAAATGATGCGCGAGATTTCGGCCGTGCAGCGCGATCCGGTGACAAAGCGCGTCAAGGAGATCAATTCGATCTACATGATGTCGCATTCGGGCGCGCGCGGTTCGCCGACGCAGATGAAGCAGCTCGCCGGCATGCGCGGCCTGATGACCAAGCCGTCCGGCGAAATCATCGAAACGCCGATCATCTCGAACTTCAAAGAGGGGTTGTCGGTGCTCGAGTATTTCAATTCGACACACGGCGCGCGCAAAGGTCTAGCCGACACGGCGCTCAAGACGGCGAACTCGGGGTACCTGACCCGTCGTCTCGTCGACGTAGCGCAGGATTGCATCATCACGGCCGACGATTGCGGCACGAAGGCCGGCATCACGGTTGCGGCGGTCATCGACGGCGGCAATGTTGTGGCGACGCTCGGCGAACGGACGCTCGGGCGCACCTCGGCTGAGGACATCAAGGATCCGACAACCAATAAGACGCTCGTGAAGCGCGGAGAGGAGATCACCGAGGACAAGGTTGAGATCATCGAAAGCGCACACGTGCCGAAGGTTCGGATCCGCTCGGTGTTGACGTGCGACCTCAAGTCGGGCGTCTGCGCCAAGTGCTATGGGCGCGATCTTGCCCGCGGCACGCCGGTCAACGGTGGCGAGGCTGTGGGTGTCATCGCGGCGCAATCGATCGGTGAACCGGGCACGCAGCTCACCATGCGCACATTCCACATTGGCGGCGCGGCGCAAGTTGCCGAGCAGTCTTTCATCGACGCGACCCATGACGGCAAGGTCAAAGTCGTCAACCGCAGCGCGGTGAAGGACTCGACCGGCATGTTGCGCGTCATGAGCCGCAACTCCCAAATCCTGATCGTCGATGAGAACGGGCAGGAGCGGGCAAGCTTCAAGCTGCCGTTCGGCGCGCACCTGAAGGCCGACGAAGGCCAGAAGGTGAAACGCAACGAGCGCTTGGTCGAATGGGATCCGTATACGCTTCCCATCCTGACCGAGAAGGGCGGCCACGTGAAATACGAGGGCTTGGTTGAAGGCGTCAGCTTGAAAGAGGTGACCGACGAATCCACCGGCATCTCGAACAAGGTCGTGCTCGACTGGCGCGCGAGTCCGCGCGGCACCGATCTGAAACCGGCCATCGTGCTCTTGGACAAAAAGGGCGAGCCGATGAAGCTCGCGAACAAGGCCGACGCGCGCTACCTCTTGCCGGTCGATGCGGTCATCTCGGTCGACGAGGGCTCCGATGTGAAGGAAGGCGACATCCTGGCGCGCATTCCGACGGAAGGCGCCAAGACCCGCGACATCACTGGCGGTCTGCCGCGCGTGGCGGAACTGTTCGAAGCGCGCCGTCCGAAGGACCACGCATTGATTGCGGAGCTCGACGGTTGGGTCGAGTTCGGCAAGGACTACAAGAATAAGCGCCGCGTGATCGTGAAGCCGAAGGACTCAAAGCTCGAGCCAGTCGAGTATTTGATTCCGAAGGGTAAGCACATCACCGTCCAGGAAGGCGACTTCGTGGAGCAGGGCGACTTCATCCTCGACGGCAACCCGGCACCGCACGACATCTTGCGGATCAAGGGTATCGAGGCGTTGGCCGCCTATCTCGTCAACGAGATCCAGGAGGTCTATCGACTGCAAGGCGTCAAGATCAACGACAAGCACATCGAAGTGATCGTGCGCCAGATGCTGCAGAAGGTGGAAGTCGACGACGGCGGCGAGACGACGCTGGTGCAGGGCGAGCAGCTTGATTTCATCGAGTTCGAAGAGATCAACGCCAAAACCATGGCCGAGGGCGGCAAGCCCGCGAAGGGCACACCGGTGCTGCTCGGCATTACCAAAGCGTCGCTGCAGACCCGCTCGTTCATCTCGGCGGCCTCCTTCCAAGAAACCACGCGCGTGCTCACCGAAGCGGCGGTTTCCGGAAAGGTCGATACGCTGGACGGCTTGAAGGAGAACGTGATCGTCGGCCGCCTCATCCCGGCCGGCACCGGCAGCATGATGACACGCATCAAGCAAGTGGCGGCCGATCGCGACAAAGCCATCTTGGCCGCGCGCGAGGCGGCGCTTCCGGCTCCGACTCCCGCACCGACGACTGCCGCGGCGGAGTAAAGTTGCCCTGTGGCGAAAGAAGAACGGCCGGGCGATTTGCCCGGCGTTTTCGTTCCGATTTGGCGGGTCTCGCGTCAGTCTGTCACCGCGACAGAAAATTTCGTCGAGGTTGTTGACTATAGGGGGGTGCGCCGGTAGAACCGCCGCCTCATTGACGGTTGGCCGTAGGGGTTCGCCCTAAACGCTGCCGCATTGTCAAAGAGTACAGGTTTGAACGCATGACCCCGCGGGGCGAAAAGCTCGACGCGCGGTCCTCTGCATATTGAACCAAGCGCCCGGGGGTAAGAGCACGAGCTCCCGCGAGCGCTGTTTCGCGTTGAAGACGTGCGTTGAACGAAAAGGCCAGAGGCTTAATGCCGACGATCAATCAGCTCATTCGCAAGCCGCGCCATCCTAAGACGCGCCGCACCAAGACGCCGGCGCTTAAGCAATCGCCGCAAAAGCGCGGCGTATGCACGCGCGTCTACACGACGACGCCCAAGAAGCCGAACTCGGCGCTGCGCAAGGTCGCGCGCGTTCGTCTGACGAACGGGTTCGAAGTGATCAGCTACATCCCGGGCGAAGGCCATAATCTGCAAGAACACTCGGTCGTGCTCATCCGCGGCGGCCGCGTGAAGGACTTGCCGGGCGTTCGCTATCACATCCTACGCGGCGTGCTCGACACGCAAGGCGTCAAAGACCGCAAGCAAGCGCGCTCGCATTACGGCGCGAAGCGTCCGAAATAAGGGAGATCGAGATCCATGTCCCGCCGTCGCCGCCCAGCAAAACGCGAGATCATTCCGGACGCTAAGTACGGCGATCTCATCGTTGCGAAGTTCATGAACAACTTGATGTATGACGGCAAGAAATCCGTCACCGAGAAAATCGTCTACGGCGCGCTCTCCACGGTCGAACAAAAGGCCAAGGGCGATCCCTTGAAGCTGTTCCATACGGCTCTCGACAACGTCGCGCCGGCAATTGAAGTGCGCTCGCGCCGCGTCGGCGGTGCGACCTATCAGGTGCCGGTCGAAGTGCGCCCGGAACGCCGACAGGCCCTCGCGATCCGTTGGATCATCATCGCGGCTCGCGGGCGCAACGAAAAGACCATGGGCGAGCGGTTGTCGGCCGAACTCTTGGACGCGGCGAACAATCGCGGCACGGCCGTGAAGAAACGCGAAGACACGCACAAGATGGCGGAAGCCAACCGCGCTTTCTCACATTATCGCTGGTAGCCAGGAAAGAAGAGTTCAGAGGTTAGTAAGATGCCCCGTACAACGCCCCTCGAGAGATATCGGAATATCGGCATTGCCGCGCATATCGATGCGGGCAAGACGACGACGACGGAGCGCATTCTCTACTACACCGGCAAGAGCCATAAGATCGGCGAAGTCCACGACGGCGCCGCGACGATGGACTTCATGGAGCAAGAGCAAGAGCGCGGCATCACGATCACGTCGGCCGCGACGACCGCCTATTGGAACGGCCACCGCATCAATATCATCGATACGCCCGGCCACGTCGACTTCACGATCGAAGTCGAACGCTCGATGCGCGTGCTCGACGGCGCAGTCGCCGTCTTCGACTCCGTCGCCGGCGTCGAGCCGCAATCGGAAACCGTGTGGCGCCAAGCCGACAAATATCACGTGCCGCGCATTTGCTTCGTCAACAAGATGGATCGTACCGGCGCGGATTTTTATCGCTGCGTGCAGATGATGATCGACCGGCTGGGCACCAAGCCCCTGGTTCTGCAACTGCCCTACGGTGAGGAAGCTGACTTCAAGGGCATTATCGACATCGTGCAGATGAAAGCGATCGTCTGGAAGGACGAGGCGCTGGGCGCGAACTACGAGGTCGTCGACCTTCCGGAGGAATTCCGGAAGAAGGCCGAAGAGTACCGTCACCAGGTCGTCGAAATGGCGGTCGAACTCGACGAAAAAGTGCTCGAAGAATATCTCGACGGCAAGCAGCCCGACGAAGCCACGTTGAAGCGGTTGATCCGCAAGGGCACGATCGGTTTCAACTTCGTGCCCGTCACGTGCGGCGCGGCCTTCAAGAACAAGGGCGTGCAAACGCTGCTCGATGCGGTCGTGGATTTTCTGCCCTCGCCGCTCGACGTGCCGCCGGTCAAAGGCATCAAACCAGGCAAGGTCGAAACGATAGTCGAACGCAAGGCGTCCGACAGCGAGCCCTTGTCGATGCTCGCCTTCAAGATCATGGACGACCCGTTCGTCGGCTCGATCACGTTTTGCCGCCTCTATTCGGGCAAGGTCGAAACGGGCATGACGCTGATGAATTCGACACGCGAGCGCAAAGAGCGCGTCGGACGCATGTTGCTCATGCACGCGAACAGCCGCGAAGACGTCAAGGAAGCGTTCACCGGCGATATCGTCGCTTTGGCGGCGCTCAAGGAATCGCGCACGGGCGACACGCTGTGCGATCCGCAGCACCTCGTGATCCTCGAGAAGATGGAATTCCCTGAGCCGGTCATCGAAGTCGCGATCGAGCCCAAGACCAAAGTCGACCAAGAAAAGATGGGCGTGGCGTTGGCGCGGCTCGCTCAGGAAGATCCCTCGTTCCGCGTGTCGGTCGACCAAGAGTCCGGCCAAACGATCCTCAAGGGGATGGGCGAACTCCATCTCGACATCAAGGTCGACATATTGCGGCGCACCTACAAGGTCGACGCCAATATCGGCGCACCGCAAGTTGCGTACCGCGAGACGCTGACCAAGAAGGTCGAGATCGACTACACGCATAAGAAGCAAACCGGTGGTTCGGGCCAATTCGCGCGCGTCAAAATCGTGTTCGAACCGCAAGCACCGGGCTTCGGCTATGAGTTCGAAAACGACATTGTTGGCGGCGCGGTGCCGAAAGAATATATCCCCGGCGTCGAGAAGGGGCTGAACGCGTCGCGCGACAATGGCGTACTCGCTGGCTTCCCGCTCATCGACTTCAAGGCGACGCTGATCGACGGCGCGTATCACGAGGTGGACTCCAACGTCCTCACGTTCGAAATCGCGGCGCGCGCGGCGTTTCGCGAGCTCAAGGAACGCAAAGCCGTCAAGCTG
>JANXXU010000048.1 GCA_025350465.1 Alphaproteobacteria bacterium
GGCGCCCTTAAGGTCCCGCGCCTTCGCAATCGGGCGGCCGTTTTGCCCGGCGATTCCGACAACTGTTGGGGTATAGCCAAGTGGTAAGGCAGCGGATTTTGATTCCGCCATTCCTAGGTTCGAATCCTAGTACCCCAGCCAGCCTGCGTTCTTCTAACTTGGGCTGGCTTGTGCTGCCGGCTAAGAAGCAACTTCGATGATCCTAGAAGCAGCGACTCTCAATGTTCGTTCGGGTCAGGAGGCAGCCTTCGAAGCGGCAATGCGCGTCGCGCAGCCGCTTATCGCCGCAACGCCCGGTTTCATCGGCTTGAACCTGCATCGGTGCCTTGAGACGTCCAATCGCTATTTGCTGTTGGTTCAGTGGGGGACACTTGAGGATCACACTGTCGGCTTTCGCAAATCCGAGCGCTACCAACAATGGCGCGAGCTGTTGCACCATTTCTACGATCCAATGCCGACCGTCGAGCACTACGCCGACGTCATAACGAGCGGCTAGGGCCTGCTGCGCCGCTAGTACCACGCCGTTTCGGACACATGACTCCGCCGGTCAAACGAGTCAGAGTGGCACCGCTGTCGCCATTGGGAGATCGTATTATGAGCGCCGCCGAACTTGAAGCCGTCAATCAGTTGCTGCAGGCCCTTCCGAAGGAGGGGCCGACCGATGACTGGGCGAAGGCCAGGCAAAACATGGCCGAGGCGCTGGCCGCGTTCCCGCTCGCCGACGGCGTGGAAAACAAACCGGCGAATGCAAACGGCATCCCCGTCGAATGGTCTGGGCGCCACGGCGCCGCGCAAGACGCGGTGCTGCTTTACCTCCACGGCGGCGGATATTGCATCGGTTCGATCGGCACTCACCGCTCGCTGGTCACGCAAATTGCCAAGAGCTTCAACGGTCGCGTTTTGTCGGTCGACTATCGCCTGGGCCCGGAGCACATGTTTCCGGCGGCCGTCGACGATGCGGTCGCAGCCTATCGTTTCCTGCTCGACCAAGGCATCAAGCCCTCGCACATCGCGATCGCCGGCGACTCGGCGGGCGGCGGATTGACGGTCGCGACGCTTCTCGCCATTCGCGATCGCAAACTGCCGCGGCCCGCGGCGGGCTGGGCGCTTTCGCCCTGGGTCGATCTCGAAGGCCGCGGCGCGTCGCTCAAGACCAAGGCTGAAAGCGATTTGATCGTCGCGGCCGACAGCTTGCATAATTTTGCCAAATCCTATGCCGGCGCGCGCCGCGGCGAGCCTCTGGCTTCGCCCTTGAACGCCGACCTCAAAGGTCTGCCGCCGCTCTTGATCCAAGTCGGCTCGGCCGAGGTTCTGCTCGACGACTCGATCACGCTCGCCGGCCGTGCGGGCGCGGCGGACGTCGATGTCAAACTCGAGATCTGGCCGCATCTGCCGCACGTCTTCCAGATGTTCTGGGCGATGCTGAGCGAGGGGCGCGACGGCATTGTCGCCGCGACCACCTGGCTCAATGCGCGTGTGGGCCACGCGCGATGAACGACCGCGTCACCGTTGCGATCGAAGGCGGCGTCGCCGACGTGCGCCTCGTTCGCGCCGACAAGATGAATGCGCTCGACGACGCGATGTTCAACGCGCTGATCGAAACCGGCGAGCGCTTGAAGAGCGAGCGCGGCGTGCGCGCGGTCGTTATCTCGGGCGAGGGCCGCGCCTTCTGCGCCGGCCTCGACATGGGCAACTTTCAGCGCATGGGTGCGCGCGATCCGGAGAGAAGTGCGGCGGGGCGTTTGTCCACGCGCACCAACGGCATCGCCAACCGCCCGCAATATGCGGTTTGGGTGTGGCGTGAAGTGCCGGTGCCGGTGATCGCCGCGGTGCACGGCGTTGCCTTCGGCGGCGGCTTCCAGCTGATGCTCGGCGCGGACATGCGCTACGCCGCACCCGACACGAGGTTGTCGATCATGGAAATCAAATGGGGCCTGGTCCCCGACATGGCCGGCACGCAGATCATGCGCCACCTTGTGCGCGACGACATCGTGCGCGAGTTGACCTACACCGGGCGCATCTTCACGGCGGAGGAGGGGGAGCGCTTCGGCCTCATCACACGCCTCTGCGCCGACCCGCGCGCCGACGCGTTAGCTACAGCGCGCGAAATCGCCGGCAAAAGCCCCGACGCGGTGCGCGCCGCCAAGCGCCTGCTCAATGCCGCGCCGCTGGTCACGGCGGCCGACGGCCTGATGGCCGAGTCCGTCGAACAAGAATCCCTCGGCGGCAAACCCAACCAAATCGAAGCGGTGATGGCGAACCTGGAAAAGCGCGTACCGAGATTCAGCGACTAACCATGGCCGGGCTTGGCGAGAAGCTAAGAACGTATCAGGAGGACGCGGCTCGTCGCCAAGCCGCCCGTGCTCGACTTACCCCATGGGTGAGATTTGCGACGATGTACATAGCGATATTCTGCCTCTTGTTCGTCGTCTGGTTGTTGTTTTCGACTTGTCTGTATCTACACGGTCAAATGCATCCGCATACTGGTTCGTCCATGAACGATTTGCACGGGGTGTCGGCAATACTGATTGCGGCTTCCAGTTTCCTCGCCGCGGTCCCGCTTGCACTAATGCTTGGAAATCTCGCGCTTTGGATTATCCCGCCGTTGCGACGGGCTCACAACGAAGCGTTTGCGGATGCCCCGAACGCGTCATTCAACGATGGCATGCGGCAGCTTGCGACGTTTGCGGCGCTGGTCCTGCCGCTCTGTCTCGTAGCGGCCGCAGTCGGAATCATCGATCCCTGGCACAACTAGGGACTAGGGAGAGAATTCTCACATCTTTCCTCACCCGCCGGGCGGGGGAGGTGCTGAGCTAGCGAAGCGGAGGGGGGACCTAATCAGCACGAAGGTGCGGTGGGATCTGGCGCCAGATCATCTCGAGCACATCGTCGAGCCGCTCATAAACGTCGGCGTTTGCAACGCGTACCTCCCGCCAGCCGAGCTGGGCAAAAGACGTGCGCCGCCGCGCATCGTGCGCCAGCTCCGCCGCCGTTTGGTGCGTTTCGCCGTCGACCTCGACGATCAGCTTCAGCGCGAGGCACGCAAAGTCAGCGACGTAAGGGCCAATTGGATGCTGTCGGCGAAAGCGCAACTCTCGCATCGCATCTCGGCGCAAGCGCGACCACAGTATGACTTCGGCGCTGGTCATCGTGCGACGCAGCCGCTTGGCAAGCGGTCGGGAGCGTTCTTCGCGTTCGCGCATAGCGGTGCTTCGACTTGCCCCCTCCGCCACTCGCCGTTGGCTCGTGACACCTCCCCCGCGAAAACGCAGGGGAGGAAAGTGTAACGCGCCTCACCCTTTTGCAATCGCCTCCGCCGCCCTCCGTGCCGTAATGATACACGAGAGCAGGAAGGTGCCTTCGAGGGCGCGCCAGCCGTGGCTGCCGCCGCCGCCGAAGCCTGCGGATTCACCCACTGCATAGAGGCCCGCGATGGGCTCGCCTTTTGCGTCGAGAGCGCGGCTCTGCAAATCGGTGACGATGCCGCCGAGCGATTTGCGCGTGACCACGTGCTCGCGGATGGCGATCAGCGGGCCCGCTTTCGGATCGAGGATCGCGATGTTCTTGGCGAGCCTCAACCTGTCACCGCGATATTCGCGCAAGGTTTCGATCTGCTTTCGCTGTGCGTCGACCCATGCGGGATCGTCGAGCGTCGCATCGAAGCTTTTGATCTCGTCTTCCAGCACGTGCAGATCGACGCGCACCGGATTGTTCATCGCGTTCATCCGCTCGACGAGCTGATCGACGCTCGTGGCCGTCGCGAAGTCGGGCGAATGCGCGGTCAATTCATTGACCAGCCATTTGTTGCCGGCGAGCGTGTCGAGGACGAAGCGCAGGAAGCGCCGTTCGCGCACGGCGGGATTCCAATCGGCGCCGGATGCGGCAAGCTCCTTCAAGGCAATGCGGCGATTGAGAATTTGCCAGGTATAGCCGTGCGGCGCGCGCGCGACGCGGCGTACCATCTCGTGCGTGTCGAAGCCCGAGATGATCGGCGGTGTCAGGCGTTTGCCGGTGGCGTCGACCCAGAGCGCCGATTTGGGCGGCACCAGGCTCACGCCATGATCGGGCCATTCGGGGCGAGGATGGCGCACACCGCCGGCGTAGTTCCACATGCGCCCGACATGCGTGAGCTGCGCGCCCGCGCTCGCCGCCGCTTCGAGCGCGCGTCCGTCGGCGGACGGGTGCGTGCCGAGCAAGATCGTCTCAGGCGGTTTCGCGCCGCCGCCCGGATCCCAATATCTGCGCACCTGCGCGAGATTGCCGCCGATGCCGCCCGCCGCGATGACGACCGCGCTCGCCTCGACGGAAAAATCTTCGCCGCCGTTTTTCCCTGAGCAACCGACGACTGTACCGCCCTTCGTCTCAAGCCGTTCGACGCGATGATTGAAGAATGTCTTCAAGCGCTGTGCCTGAGGATGCGTGCGCAACGCCGCGATGATCTGTGTGACGACGCGTTTGCCGGTTCCCCAGCTCAAATGAAAGCGCGGCACGGAATTGCCGGGCACGTCGAGCCCGCGCTCGACCCACAAGACGACGGGGAGCCAACTCAAGCCTTTGGCACGCAGCCAGTCGCGCCCATCCGGCGTCGCGCGCTCGACGAGATGCGCCGCCCATTTGCGCGGCCAAATTTCGTCGGGGCCGAATTGTGCAAAACTCTCCCAATCCTTCAGCGCACGCTCGGGCGTATCGGCGATGCGCATGCGCCGCTGCTCCGGGCTGTCGACGAAGAAGAGCCCGCCGAAAGATTCCAGCGCCGAGCCACCGAAGCGCTCGGGCCCGGCCGTTTCGAAAATCGCGACCGACTTACCGGCATCGAGCAGTCCGAGCGCTGCAGTGACCCCCGCGATGCCGCCGCCGACAATCGCCACGTCGCATTGGTGTCGCTGGGTCATGGCGAGAGTCATACCTCTCCCGCCACTTCGAAGGGAGAGGTAACGAGCGCCTTTTGGCGCGAGTGTGGTGAGGGAGGACGATAAGCTGGGCCGGGCATGTGTTGAGGTTTACTCCCTCACTACGCTCACTTCGTTCGCTGCCTCTCCCTCGAAGACGAGGGAGAGGAATGGTGCCAGGCACTTACGCCAAGCGGCTGGAACCATTCCTCAGCCTCGACTATCGTCAGCAAAAGTCACCCGCGAGGCCCGACCTATGAACGTCAGCGAAGCCATTTTGCGCGAATTGGTTGAGTCGGGGGTCGAGGCTTGCTTCGCCAACCCCGGCACCTCGGAAATGCATCTCGTCGCGAGCTTTGATCGCGTCGGCGGCTTGCGACCGATCCTGGGGCTCTTCGAAGGCGTCTGTACGGGCGCCGCCGATGGCTATGCGCGGATGAAGGACAAGCCCGCGGCGACGCTCCTCCATCTTGGGCCCGGTCTCGGCAACGGCTTTGCCAATCTGCACAATGCCAAGCGCGCGCACTCGCGCATCGTCAACATCGTCGGCGATCATGCGACGTATCACCGCAAATACGATGCGCCGCTGCAAAGCGATATCCACTCGATCGCCAAACCCGTTTCCGACTGGATCGGCGACCCGTCGACGCCGGCAGAGGCGATCTCGCTCGCTCACGAGGCGGTCGAGATCGCGATGCGCCCGAACGGCGGGACCGCGACGATGATCGTACCGGCCGATATCGCGTGGACGAACATGCAAGGCGCGTCGCCTCCGCACCGCCCGGTCGCCGTCAAGAAAGCGCCCGTCGATCGCGACAAGATCAAAGAAGCAGCGCGTGGGTTGATGGCGGGTGGACCGGCGGTGCTCTTCGTCGGTGGTCGCGTGGGGCTTGAGCGTTCGTTGCGCTTGGCTTCCGCCATTGCCGCCAAGACGGGCGCGAAACTGATCGGCGACACCTTCGTGCCGCGCACCGCGCGCGGCCGTGGCCGGCCGAAGATCGATCGCTTGCCGTATCTCGGCGAAATGGCGCTGGCACAGATGAAGGAATTCCGCCACTGCGTGCTCGTCGGCACCAAGGCGCCGGTCGCGTTCTTCGCCTATCCCGACAAGCCCTCGACATTCTTGTCGGCGGGTTGCGTCGTGCACGAACCGTGGACGCCGGATCAAGATGTCGCCGACGTGCTTGAAGCGCTCGCCGCCGAGGTCGGAGCGAAGGTCTCCGACGCTGTGCTCGCACAACCGGCGCCGGTCGCGATCAAGCCCGGCAAATTGACGGCGGAAAATTTTGGTCAGGCTTTTGCGGCGCTGGTGCCCGAAAATGCGATCGTCGTCGACGAGGCGGTGACTGCCGGTTTGTGGGCCTTCATCTTCAGCGAGGGTGCGGCGCCCCACGATTGGTTGACGTTGACGGGCGGCGCCATCGGCTATGGCATCCCGGTCTCGGTCGGTGCTGCGGTCGCGTGCCCGGATCGCCCTGTGATCAATCTGCAAGCCGACGGCAGTGCTTGCTACACCATCCAAGGGTTGTGGACCGCAGCGCGGGAAAACCTGCACACGGTGACGGTACTTTTCAATAACCGCTCCTACGCGATTTTGAACATGGAGCTGGATCGAGTCGGCGCGACGGCGCAGAGCGAACGGTCGCGCTCGCTGCTGTCGCTCGATCGTCCGGCGATGGACTTCACCTCGATCGCTAAAGGCTTCGGCGTGCAGGCGGCTCGCACAAGCGACATCGAGACGTTTCAAAGTGCGTTTAAGCGCGCCATTGCTGAGCCGGGACCGCATTTGATCGAAGCGATGATGTGAGTTGCGGCATCGCCAAAAAGAAGCGGCGGGCGCCGTTGGGGGCAGCACCCGCCGCGTTCGCGGCCCAGGCGATGGGTTCGGCGGGGGTGCTTGGGTAGGGGGGCATCCCGCCACTGGGCGCGAAGAGAATCGCTTCTCACCACTGACTCTAGCAAAAGCCGCAGAAGGCAAAACCGATTCCTAGTGATCCTCATCACTCGTCCACAGCGAATCGATTCGGGTGGCATTTGGGTTCCAGCGACAAGGCCCATCATGACTGACATCACGGCTGCAAGTTCCGAGCGACGTGAGACGCGGGCGATCCTGCCTCTGTGGGTGTGGACCGGCGTTGCCGCGTTGACGATTGTCGCGGTCGGTTTCGCGCCGCTTGCCACTTATGTGCTGATGGTTGCGGCGTTCGGCTTGCCGCACGTGCTCAGCGAATTGCGTTATTGCGACGAACGATTTTCGGCGCGCAGTTCGCTGGCGCCGCTCGCCATCGTCGGCGCGCTCGTGGGAATCATCGCTTCGTTGCGCGTCGCCAGCACCGCGGGGGCCCTTCCGACTTACGTCGCGACGTTGATCGAACTGGGGCTTGGAGCCGTACTCGCGCTCGTGGCCGCCTGGTTCATGCGACGCTGGAGAATAGCGGGCGTGGCGGTCGCGCTCGCCTTTGGCCTCGGCGTTGTCTATGCGCCGATCGTGACTTTTCTGGTTTGGGCTTGGTTGCACAATCTAACGCCGCTTGGCTTTATCGCCGAAGCGACGCGAGGCGAAGAGCGTCGGCGGCTGTTGGCAACGCTCTCGATCTTCTTCTTGGTGGTGCCCGCCATCGTCGCGACTGGCGTCGTGCATCAAGTGATGTTCGCGCTCACCGGCTTCAACGCCGCAGATGGACCCTCGGTGTTCGGCGCAGGCGCGCGTCCACTCGCTTCGTTCTTGGCGCCGGGCGCGACGGTGGAGAGCGACGTTGCCCTGTTCTCCGCTGCAGTCGTCGCGCAGGCGATGCATTACGTCGCCGTCATCCTCTTCTTACCGCGCCTGATCACGACTCGTGTCGGCATCGCTCAAGCTCCGTCACTCGCGCCGTGGCCGAACTGGCCAATGTTCGCTTGGGGCGTGGCCGGCATCGCAGCCGCCGCCTTTGTCGTTTACGCCGTCGATTACACGACCGCGCGTGCCGCCTACGGCGTTGCCGCCGCCATTCACGCTTGGGTCGAGCTGCCGATCTTTCTGCTCGCCCTCGGCGGTGGTTTTATGACAGCGCGTAGATAAGCTCGCCCGTCCACCACGATGCGGCGTTGACCAAGACCGACAACAGAAACGACTCACGCCACGCAGCTTTCGCGATGAAGCGATAGAACGGTGCCTCGGCGATCATTACCAAGACCTCGAGCGTCGGGGTCGTCGCGGCGCCGAGGTGGGCGTAGACCTGAGGGAAGACCCACCACAGAACGGGATGGGTAAAGGTGCTGCCCAACACGCCCGACAACGCAGCACGAACGCGCTCGACCTTGAAGGCAGGAGAAAGGGCTGCCGCGGCGACCGCTTCGACCGCCAGGGTTATGCCGAACGCGTCGAGCTGTGTTAGATGCATCGGCCGGGTGTTAGCAGACAGACGCTGGAGACCGCCATGCGCAATACGAATTCCCTGACCCTGTTCGTTGCCGTGATCGCCTTGATGCTCCCAGCCGCGAGTGTTCAGGCCAACATGGCGCCGCCCGAGCCGTTCGCGCTCGATATCGGCGTCACGACCGACAACGACGGCTTGCGGATCACCTCGGTGCAGCCAGGCTCGCGCGCCGAGAATGGCGGCCTCAAAGTCGGCGATATTATTTTAGGCATCGACGGGCGCTACGTGAAATCTTTGACGCCGAGCGAGCAGCAGAACGCCGCCGTCGGCCCGCACACCTGGCAGGCGGAGCTGGTCATCGTGCGCAATCATCGCGACATCATGACCATCAAGATAAGGTCTTAAGCGGTCGCAGCCCGGCGCGCCTTTCCTCGTTCCTACCACCAACATTGCAGGCAAGAATGTTTGGCTTTCGCTACTTCAAATCGCGGCCGACCGACTATGTCGTGTTGTTTCGCGGCGGCCGTCCGCGCCGTCAGGCACTCGGTTTGAGCGGCCTTGTCTTCACGCCGACGACGATCGCGGCCGCCGTGCCGATCGATGCCCGCCACGAGATCTTCGCCGTCGAGGCCCTGACCGCCGACTATCAGACGCTGACGATCCAGGGCCTTTTGACCTATCGCGTCGGCGACGCCGTGTTGGCCTCGGCGCGCCAAGACTTTTCGATCAATCTCTTCACCGGCAAGCACACCGGCGAGCCCATGAAGCAAATCGTCGAACGCCTGCGCGCCATCGTGCAGACCGCATGCCGCGAGGCTCTGGTGCGTTCGACGCTCGACGCCGCCTTGAACAAAGCCGATGAGTTGTCGCAGACGATCATGGCAACGATCGCCGCCGACAAGAAATTGTCCGCCGACGGCATCGCCGTCGATCGCGTCCTTGTCCTTTCCGTCAAGCCCGCCCCTGAGATTCGCAAAGCGCTCGAAGCAACATTGCGTGAGCAGTTGCTGCGCCAAGCCGATGCCGCGGTGTTCGAGCGCCGGCGCGCCGCCTTGAACGACGAGCACGACATCAAATTGCGCGACGAAAAGAACAAGCGCGAGATTACCGAAAAGGAATTGGCCAATCAGCAAGCACTGGAGATAGAGCGCAAGAAACTTGCCGATGCCCGTGCCGTCACTTCGCGCGCGGAAGCCGAAGCCGAAGCCGTGGCCTTGCGCGAGCGCCTGAAACCGTGGGCGGAGATTGCGCCGCAAACCATCTCAGCGATGGCGATCAAGGACTGGGCTAACCGCAACGAGGGCCTCTCGTCATTGGCGCTCGGCGGCGACGCGCTGGACCGCCTTGCCGACGCGCTCGCCGTCAAGAAAGGCTGATGCGCCAGCGCCTTGTCATCTTGACGCGGCCCTCGGCCAAGCGCGCCTTTGTCGAGCGCTACGGCAGCGAAGGCCAAACGCGCTTTGTTATGGCGCAATCGGCGCGCGGACGCGTCGATTTCGATCGCGCGTTGACTGACGACACGGTGCAAGCGCGCGCGGTCACCACGATCCTCAAAGCGCTGCCCGACACGCTGAAGCTCGTGGAGATCGACCGGGCGATGGTCGCCCAGTTCTTGTTCGAACCGCATGATTTGGTCGTCGCCGTCGGTCAGGACGGGCTCGTCGCCAATGTCGGCAAGTATCTCGACGGACAACCGCTCGCCGGCGTCAACCCGGACCCCGAACACATCGACGGCGCGTTGCTGCCGTTCACGGCCGATACATTCATTCACGCCTTGCCCGATCTCGTGCGCGATCAGCGGCCCGTGCGCGAGGCGACCTTGGCCACGGCGCAGACGTCGGATCGTCAAACGCTGCGGGGCTTGAACGAAATCTTTCTCGGCGTGCCGAACCACCAATCGGCACGCTATCGGATTTCGCACGCCGGCAAGGACGAGCTTCAGTCCTCGAGCGGCTTGATCGTTTCGACGGGCACCGGCTCGACCGGTTGGCTGCGCTCGCTTCTCGGCGACAAGGCGCCGTTCGACCCGGCGGCCGACAAGCTCCACTTCGTCGTGCGTGAAGCTTGGCCCGGCCGGGGCTTTGCCGCGACGCTGCTCGAGGGGGAAGTGACGCGGCAAAATCCTCTGGTCATCGAATCGCGCATGGACGCGGGCGTGATCTTCGCCGACGGCATCGAAGCCGATCCGCTCCGCTTCGACGCCGGTGTCACCGTGACCATCGCGCCGTCCGAGCGCCGCGTGCGGCTGGTGCAGTAGGGCCGCCTCTTTTAGAGTGGGCGCCACATCAGGCAAATCACCGAGACCGAAGGATTTCATTCTTGCAATAACTCCTGCCGATCTTTCTGACGGTCTTCGTCGCCGAGCTTGGCGACAAGACGCAGCTCGCGACCTCGCTGTTTGCGACCGACGGTAAAGCGAGCCCGGCGGCGATCTTTCTGGCCGCTGCGGGTGCACTCGTCGTTTCGACTGCGATCGCCGAGCGCTACCTGGCGCTCTTGCCGCTGAAGCTCATCGCGGGGGTTGGCTTTATCGCCATCGGCATGTGGACGGTTGGCGAATACTATAAACTGATCTGATGCCGCCGCGTGTCGCTTCAAGAAAGCGACCGTCACAACAGGAGAAATTCCATGAAGACTTTTCTCGCGACCTATCTCGGCAGCGCGGAGTCGCGCAATCGCAAGGAATGGGACCAGCTCGACGAAGCTACGCGCCAGAAGCGAACGGAAGCGGGGATGAAGGCGTGGGGCGAGTGGATGACGAAGCACCACGCCGCAATCGTTGTCGAGGGCGGCCCGCTCGGCAAGACGAAGCGCGCATCCGCGGCCGGCGTCTCGGACACCAAAAACAACATGACGGGCTTTGTGGTCGTCCGCGCCGAATCGCAGGAGGCCGCCGCACGCCTGTTCGAAAACCACCCGCACTTCGCCATCTTCCCCGGCGAGTCGGTTGAGATCATGGAGTGCCTGCCGATCCCGGGCCGTTGAACGATCTGACACTCGATCGGAACCGCCATTGTTAGCGGGGTAGGCGTTTGCTACGTCCTGGAGCATCTTGCTCTGAGGAGTGTCCAAATGCTGCCCCGCCTCGCCACCTCCGGCGAACATTTCATCGAACCCTCGGGCCGTCGCGTGATCTTGCGCGGCGTGAATCTGGGCGGCGATTGCAAGGTGCCCTATCCCAACGGCGGCACGCATTTCCCGAGCGATTTTTCCGACCACCGCGCGGTTAGCTTCATCGGCCGCCCGTTCCCGCTGGCCGAGGCGGACGAACATCTCGCGCGTCTCAAAGCCTGGGGCTTCAATTGCTTGCGTCTCCTCACGACCTGGGAGGCGGTCGAGCACGCGGGCCCCGGTCAATATGACGAGGCTTATCTCGACTACTATGCTGAGGTCGCGCGCCGCGCCGGCGACCGCGGTCTCTACGTCTTCGTCGATTTTCATCAGGACGTCTGGAGCCGCATGACCGGCGGCGACGGCGCGCCGGCGTGGCTCTTCGAGCGCGTCGGCCTCGACTTCACCAAGTTTCATGCGGCAGGCGCCGCCCACGTGATGCAGGCGAAATACGACTACACGCGGGGCGGCCGGCAGGAAGACCGCTATCCGATGATGACGTGGTCGAACAACTATCGCATGCCCGCAAACGCCATCATGTGGACGCTGTTCTTCGCCGGCAATCTCTACACACCCAACTTCAAGATCGACGGGCGAAACATCCAGGATTTCTTGCAAGGCCACTATCTTGGCGCGATGCGCGAGGTGGCCAAACGCCTCAAGGACATGCCGCACGTCTTGGGCTTCGATACGTTGAACGAGCCGAGCACCGGGTGGATCGGCCAGGCGATGTCCTATCGCCATCTCGCGCGCTCGCCCGAACATCCCGAGCCGGCGCGCCCGGGCCCGGCGTGGACGCCGTTCGACGGCTTGCTGGTCGCACGCGGCGTCAAGCGCACCATTCCGCAGCTTGCCTTCGATCCATCGAAAATGGCGGTGGCCGTGAGAGGCGAAAACGAAGTCAACGCCAAACGCGTCTCGATTTGGTGCGACGGCAAGACCTGTCCGTTTGCCGACGCCGGCGCCTATCGCTTGAGCGGCACCGGCGGCTCGGTCTTGCGCGAGGATTTCTTTCAGGTCGTCGACGGCAAGAAGATCGACTCCGAGCGCGACGCGATGGTGCCGTTCTATCGCCGCGTCGCCGAGACGATACGCGCCGTCAATCCCGACTGGCTCGTCTTCACCGAGTCCGATCCCTTCCGCGCCTTCATGGGCGAAGGGATGCCCAAGGGCATGCCCGAGCGCATGGTCAACGCGAGCCACTGGTACGACATCGTCACGTTGGCGACGAAGACATTCATGTATCCGACGGCGATCAATCCCTTCAACGGCCGCACGCTGAACGGCGCGAAGGAAATCGAAAACCAATATGCGTTCCAATTGGGCCGCATCCTCGGCGCCTCGCGAACAATTCCGGGCGGCGTGCCGACGTTGATCGGCGAGTTCGGTATCCCGTTCGACCTCGACGGCGGCGCCGCCTATGCCGCCTGGGCGCGGGCTGAGCGCAGCGATGGGCCGTGGGAGAAGCACGTCATCGCGCTCGACCTCATGTACAACGCGCTCGACAGCCATCTCATGAGTTCGACGCAGTGGAACTACACCGTGTCGAACCGCAACGACGCCGCCATCGGCGACGGTTGGAATCAAGAGGATCTCAGCGTATTTTCGCGCGACCAACAGGCCGAGCCCAAAGACATCAACTCCGGCGGCCGCGCGACTGCTGGCTTCGTTCGGCCGTATGCCCGCGCCGTGCAAGGCATACCCAAGCAAATGAAATTCGAGCGCGAGAAGGGTGTGTTCACGCTCATCTACGACGCCGACCCGACAATCGAGCAACCGACTGAGATTTTCGTCCCGCGCGTTCAGTCCGGAGATTTCATCGTAACCGCGGAGAACGGCATCGTCGCGCTGGACGAAATGGATCAGCTCGTACGCGTGACTGCGCGCAACGGCGGCGAACAAACGATTACGATCGAGCGAAGGCAACCGGGAGCCGGCACGGCGGCAATTTCGACATCGGCTTAGCCGCTTTTTATCGGTCTCGCGACGCTTGGCGCCTGTCCCGAAGCGGCGCCAGGCCGCCAGCGGCATCCGACCCAAGCCCGCTGTTCTTCGCTGTAAATTACACGAATTAACAGCGAACTGGGCGGTCCACGGCCACGCGGTTCGCCGTCCCTCGACGCAGGCAACGGCTTCACGCTCGGCTCGACGATATCTCGCCGGCCGCAGCAGAACGAACGACAATTTTGATGCTCCTCTTTTTCCTTGTTTCTCCTCGAATTCTCAACCACGCAGCTTAGAACAAATCATGAACAAAATCAATAGGCATATGGATCAACAAGCAGGTGCTCTGGGAATTTTTATCGTGTCCCTTAGTTGCCCTGGGAGCGCGGGCGTCCCGCCCGCTTAAGGAAAAAAGAGCGGGCGGGACGCCCGCGCTCCCAGGCTAATCCTTCTTCTCCAGCTTCATCGAGTGGCCGTTCATGCAGTAGCGCTGGCCCGTCGGTTTCGGGCCGTCGGGGAATACGTGGCCGAGATGTCCTTCACAGCGCGCGCAATGCACTTCGGTGCGGCGCGTGAAGAGGCTCGAGTCGTCTTTGGTCTCGACGTTCTCTTTCTCGATCGGCGCGTAGAAGCTCGGCCAGCCCGTGCCGGAGTCGTACTTGGTGTCGGAGGAAAAGAGCGCAAGGCCGCAGGCGGCACATACATAAGTGCCTTTTTCCTTGGAGTCCGAATTGGGTCCGGTACCCGCTCGCTCGGTCCCATGCTTGCGCAGGATCTTGTAAGCGTCGGGCGAAAGTTGCGCGCGCCACTCGGCATCGGTTTTGTGAATTTTTTCCATCTTCCAATTCCTCCAACTGTCATGGTCGGCATCAGTTTACCCGCGGGCAAAGCGAAGCCGCGACCCGGGGGCCGACCATGACAGTACGAGAGGAGGCGTGGAGCGGGAAGGTATCTGTTCGATAGCTAGCAGCTACGGATAAACCAGGCTGATCGTCTCGGCGATGCAGGCCGGGCGATCTTGGCCTTCGATCTCGATCGTGACCTCGTTGATCATTTGCAGTCCGCCGCCTTTCGGTTCGGCCGACAAGAGCTTCTGGCGGGCGCGCACGCGGACCCCTGTCGGCACCATGCTCGTGAAGCGCACTTTGTTCGAGCCGTAATTGATGCCCCGAGTAACGCCGTCGACGCGCATGATCTGCGACGACAGCATCGGAATGAGCGCCAGCGTCAAATAACCGTGAGCGATCGTACCTTTGGTCGGCAGCTCGCGCTTGGCGCGCTCGACGTCGAGGTGAATCCATTGATGATCGCCGGTCGCCTCGGCGAATTTGTTGACGCGGTCCTGATCGATCTTCACCCATTCCGAAACGCCCATTTCCTCGCCCACGTGTTTGGCGATGTCGGCGTATTTGATCGTTTTCATCAGTTTCCTCCACTCGGTGTGTTGTTTGGATCAGGTGTCGGCACGAGCTCGCGCACGCGGCGGTGAAGCTCGTCGAGATAAGGGTCTTCGACCCCAACCGTCGTCAGCGCGGCGACCGTGCGAAACAGATAATCGCGGTTGGTGCCGAGATGCCCTTCGGCCTTGGCGATCCGCGCGGCTTTTTCTTCGACCGACAAGCCCGGCAGATAGCGCGGATGATCGGTGTTGATGATGAAGGTGACCCCGCGCACATGCCGCGCGCCGAGATCGAGATCGACCCAGGCGGGCACGTAGGCGCCCGACAGCATCTCGCGCATCCAAAGGATTTTGGTTTCGCTCTCGACATGCTCGGGGGCGAGGCGATGTGCGATGCCGGCGCACGAGCCGCCGGCGACTAGGCACAGCATCAGTCCCGGATTGTCCGGCATCGCGCGGCCGAACATCAGCCGCATGCAAAAATTGCGGCTGAAGCCTTCGACGCGCGCCGGCAGACTCTCGCTCACATGGACGGCCGGATTCCACATCAGCGAGCCGTAGCCGAACACCCAAAGCTCCTCGCCCGGCGTGTAGCTCGCCATGATGGCGTGGCGCGAAGCTTCACGCTCCTCCTCGGAGAGAAACTTCGCCTCGCCGAACTTCTCCGCCATCTGTGCGAAGTAAGCGATCCGCTCGGGCGTGAAGTCCTTGCGCGCGAGCATCCCGTCCGGTCCGGACGGGCGCGGCGGGAGCGACGGCTCAGACGATTTTTGAGTCACGGTTGCCCCAATAGCGATCGCGGATCAGGCGCTTATAGAGCTTGCCCGTTGCATGGCGCGGCAGCTCGCTGTCGAAATCCACAGTTCTGGGGCATTTGACCGGCGAAAGCTGCGCGCGGCAATAGGCGAGCAATTCCTCGGCCAATTTCGGCCCGGCGTCCGCCCAATTGACCGGCTGAACGACAGCCTTGACCTCCTCGCCGAAGTCCTCGTTGGGAACACCGATCACCGCCACGTCGGCGACCTTGGGGTGTGTGATCAGGACGTTCTCGGCTTCCTGCGGATAGATGTTCACCCCGCCTGAAATGATCATGAAGGCCTTGCGGTCGGTGAGATAGAGGTAGCCTTCGCCGTCCACGTAGCCGACATCTCCCAACGTCGACCAGCCTTGCGCATTGCGGCTCTCGGCGGTCTTTTTCGGGTCGTTGTGATATTCGAAGACCGGCCCGTCGGAAAAATAGATCGTTCCGGGTTTGCCCGTCGGCTGCTCCTTGCCGTCATCGTCGACGATGTGAAGTTTGCCGAGCAACGCCTTGCCAACGGACCCTGGATGGGCGAGCCACTCGTGGCTGTTGATCGCGCAAAAGCCGTTGCCTTCGGTGCCCGCGTAGTATTCGAAAATGACGGGCCCCCACCATTCGATCATTTGCTTCTTGACCGGCACGGGGCAGGGCGCCGCGGCGTGGATCGCATGCGTGAGTGAGCTCAGATCGTATTTGTACCGTACATCCTCCGGCAACTTCAGCATACGGACGAACATCGTCGGCACGAGTTGGCTGTGCGTGATTTGGTAGCGCTCGATCAGCCGCAAATATTCTTGCGGGTCGAAATGCTCCATGACGACCGAGGTGCCGCCGAGACGATGGACGGCCATGTTGTAGCGCAGCGGCGCCGCATGATAGAGCGGTGCCGGCGACAAATAGATCGTGCCCGGCCCCATGGCGTAGAGAATCTGCGTAAGGCCGATGAGCGGATTGGGATCGTCGAGCTTACCGCCGGAGAGGGCGCCCTTCACGCCCTTCGGTCGCCCGGTCGTGCCGGAGGAATAGAGCATATCGGCGCCCGGCGTCTCGTCGGCGATCGGCATCGAAGGCATGGCACCGACCGCATGTTCCCAACGCTCGTAGCCTGTCAGGGCGCCGCTCAGAACGAACAGCTTCACGCCGCTCAGTTTGGTTGCAAGTTCGCTTGCAACCGGCGCCATCGCCGTCGACGTGACGAAGACCTTCGCGGCGCAGTCGCGAACGATGTATTCGACTTCGCCTGCGGTCAGCCGCGACGAGATGCAGGTGTAGTAGAGCCCCGCTCGCTGCGCCGCCCAGCAGATCGGCAAATAATGGACATTGTTCTCCATGAAGACCGCAATGCCGTCGCCGGCCTTGAGACCCAGCTTGCGGAACAACTGCGCGCCCCGATTTGATCGCTCATCGAGATCGCGATAGGTGACCGTCTCGCCGGTCGAAGCCATGATGAAGGCAGGCTTCTCGGCCTGCGTGCGCGCGTGCACGGATGGATGCATGGGGGTTGACCTCGAAATTCGATGGCTTGATCACGTAGCAATAAGGCGTTCGCACTGGCTGCTCAACCGTTAGGGCCGGGCTCGGCCCGTGGGTTGTCACTCAAAACCTCCCTCTCCCTTCCTACTTCAGGAAGGGAGAGGGAGGGGTGAGGGATGGCCGGCACGCGATGGTCAAAGGTCGGATTCTTGAGAAGGCGCCCGTACAAATCCACTACTGTCCGCAAACGACCCAAAGGTCATCCCTCACCCGCGGCCCCTCTCCCTTCCAAAAGAATGGAAGGGAGAGGGGTGAGTCAGGCGTGGCAATCGAGCGCGGCTTTCCAACGCGTGCGCAATCGCTATTGTTGCGCTATCGCGCCATTCCCTAAAGAGAGAAACCGATGTCCTACACACAGATCAAATACGACGTTGCCGACAAGGTTGCGACGATCACGCTGAACCGCCCGGAGAAACTCAACGCCTTTACCGGCACGATGATGAACGAGATGATCGATGCCTTCGCTCAGATCGACAAAGACGACAACGTGCGCGTCGCCATCGTCACGGGCGCGGGCCGCGCGTTTTGTGCCGGCGCCGATCTTTCGGCCGGAGCCAAAACCTTCGACTATGACGCGCGCGGGGACCGTCCGGATCGCGCCGGCGCCGGTCGCGGCGCCCAAGTGAATTGGAGCGACCCGCGTATCCGTGACGGCGGCGGCCTCGTCTCCTTGCGCATCTTCGAGTGCCTGAAGCCTGTCATCGCCGCGGTGAATGGCCCGGCGGTCGGTGTAGGCATCACGATGCAATTGCCCATGGATATCCGTATCGCCAGCGACACCGCGCGCTTCGGCTTTGTTTTTTCCCGCCGCGGAATCGTGCCGGAGGCGTGCTCGAGCTGGTTCTTGCCGCGCATCGTCGGCATCTCGAAAGCGATGGAATGGTGCACGACGGGCCGCGTCTTCGACGCCAAGGAAGCGCTCGACGCGGGCCTCGTCTCGCGCGTCGTCAAACCCGAAGAATTGCTCCCCGCGGCAAACGCAATCGCGCGCGAGATCGCCGACAACACTTCGCCGGTGTCGGTCGCGCTCACGCGCCAAATGCTGTGGCGGATGCTGGGCGCCGATCATCCGATGGAAGCACACAAAATAGATAGCCGCGGGATCTACGCGCGCGGTCAAGCGGAAGACGCGAAGGAAGGCGTTGTCTCCTTTCTCGAAAAGCGCCAGCCGCACTACCCGAACAAAGTGTCGACCGACATGCCTGGCTATTTCCCGTGGTGGAAGCCGCGCGAATTCTCCTGAGGCCATCGATGGGTCAAATGAACAAAGCTTGGCACGCGCGCAATCCGACGGCGGATCGCGCCACCTTCGAGGAGCGCAGGCCTTGGCATGAGCGTCATGCCAAGGCCTGCGGGTGCCGGCAGATGCCTGTGCGAACGGCGGCCGAACTCGCCAAGCGGAAAAAAATGGCGGCGGCGCGCACGACGCGGAGAGCGACGTGACGAGCGTCTCGGTCGGGCCGCTCGCGTCGAAGGATGAGGGCGAGTGGCGGCCGCTATTCGAGGCCTATTGCCGTTTCTACAAGGTCGAGCCGAACGCCGAAAAATCTTCAACGGTCTGGCGCTGGTTGATGGACCCCGGTTACGGGTTGAAGGGGCTCGGTGCGCGCCAAGCCGACGGGCCATTGATCGGCATCGCTCATCTACGCCCGGTACCGCGCACGCTCTCTGGTGCCGAGGGTGGTTTTCTCGACGACCTGTTCGTCGAACCTTCGATGCGCGGCAGCGGTGCTGCAGAGGCGTTGATGAAGGCAATTGCCGCTTATGCGCGCGACAGACGCTGGCCGGTCGTTCGCTGGTGGACGGCGGACGACAACTATCGCGCGCGGCGGCTTTACGATCGCCTCGCGCGCAAGACGCACTGGAATACCTATGAACTCGATCCCAACGACCCGCGCCTAGCTTAGGTCGAGACGCAATTGATGCTCGCCGATCGGCCGGCGGCCGGGCAAGAGGCGATCATGGCGTCGATAAAGAGTGGTGACTTGTAGCCCCTCAGCAATCACTCGCCACTTGCCCGGCGCGTTCGTGGGACCGGATCCGTGGGCGCTGTCGGTCCGCTCCTACACGACATCGGCCAAATCACGATTCCGACAACTTCAGAATCATTTGGGAGAGCTTGTCCGGTTGGGAGAAGTAGGCCGAGTGGCTCGCCTCAATGCTTTCGACGCGGTCAACTTTGGTTTCTGCGAGCAAGCGGTCCTGCAACGCAAGGGACACGGCGTTGTCTTGGGTCAGGCGGATGTAAGCGCGCGGGACGCGGCCGTAGTCGTCTTGCGACAATCGAAGGCGGGTTAGGGCCGGGCGGGCCGGTTCGCGCACTAGAAGTGCGGTGGCGAGCGCCACGTCGTCTTCGCTGCAATCGGCGTAGAGCGCCTCGCGGTAGACTTTGGGATTCAGCCGATCCCACAGTGCCAAGCGATTGATAGCGACATTGCCCGGCATCATCGATTGGTCATCTGGCAAGTAGTCGAGCACGCGCCGCTCGGCCGGCAGCATGAAAGATGCAAGATAGATCGTACGCGCGATCCGATCGGGCGCGCGCTCGGCCAGCGCTGAGGCGACGATACCGTTGCGGCTGTGTACGACGACGGTAGTCTTACCTTGCGGTGCGAGCGCCCGTTCGGCGGCGTCAACCATGCTCTTGAGGCCGACGAAAGCCGGCGTCGCCGGTGCGTGGCCGCGCCCCGGGAGGTCGATGGCGACGGCCAGTTTACCAGCGGCCGCGATCCGCGGCAGAACTTTGTGCCAGCACCAGCCGCCGTGCCAACTGCCGTGCAGAAAGAGAAAGTAAGACATGGGCACGCCCGGTTGCTGGAGCGGAACATCGCCGTACCTCGCCGGACCCACACCCCGAATGCTGCTCTCGAATTTTGAGGCGGTGGCGCAGACTATTCCGGCGACAGTCGCATGATCGAAGCCACACGTTGTCGATATCCAATTCGATACAAACCCTAGCTCGTCAGCGCATCTTGCCGCCGAAAATGCCAGAGCGGCGTGAACAAGCGAAAGCTCAACCACAATAGACCGGCTCCGAGGGACGGGATGAGGAGCGCGTTGAGAACGCCGAAGCTCTGCGCGCAAAAACCGATGACGACCGCGCCGGGCGCCCCACCCCACACCTGACCGAACTGAAAAATCGAGAGCACGCGCGCCCGGTAAGCCTCTGGTGCCGCCGCTTGCACCATGCTCCGGCTCATCGTCGCGCCGACGCCCGATCCCAGCCCCCACCATAAAATCAGCACGAGCAACAAGGGATAGGGCAGTGCGAAGTGCATCGCGCACAACACGATGAAACTATTGGCGTAGGCGAACATGAAGAGGCGGCCTTGGCGCGCGACCGGTTTCAGCCGCGCCATCGCCAAGGAAGAAATCGTGACGCCGATCATGAACATCAGCGGCATGCCGGCGAGCGTCGCCGAGCCGTTGCCGTAATACGCGCGATTGAGCAGGGGAAAGTCGACGAGGAAAACGCCGTTGAATACCGGGCTACCGAGCACGATGAGCAACGTCACCGTCCGCAAACGTTCGTCCGCCCAGACGATCGCGACGCCCTGCTTCACCTGAGGCCAAATCATGCGCAGGCGCGGCCGGCCGCGCGTCGTCGTGACCTGTGCCCGCGCCAGGCGCAAACGCGCCGTCGCGATTGCCGCGACGGCGAGAAGCGCCGCTTGCACCGAGAGCAACGCGACCGCTCCTGTCGTCGAAGCGGCACCACCGATCAGAATGCCTACGAGTTGGCCCGCAAAAGTTGCGCCGGTGGCGAGTGCGATCGTTCGCGTCAATCCCAATTCGCCCGGCGCCACATAGAAGAGCAGCGCATCGCGCGCCGGCATGATGAACGCCGCGATCGTGCCCCAGAGAAGCCCATAGGCGACGACGAGCGGCAGGGCGAGCGAGTGAAGAGCGATGATCAGGCCGAGCGCAATCGGTCCAAGCGCTGCCACGAGCTGAAGCTGCGCAACATACTGGCGCAGATTGCGCCCGTCCGCCGTCGCGCCGCCCGCCAAGACGAGCAACATCGTGGGGACCGATCCGAGAGCTTGCGCGAGGCCGACCAGCCCCTCGCTTGCATGCAGATCATGTGTCAACAACCAAGGATAAATGACGCCCGCAAGGCCCGCCGCCGCGAAATACGCGCCTTGCGCGACAAGATAGCGGCGAAGCGACGCTTGCGCGGGAGCGGTCGGTGCCGGCATCAATCGGCAGGCGCGAGCGACTCGAGCTCGCGGCGCGCGCTCTCGTCGGGCGAACGGATGCGCCAGAGTTCGGTGGTCACCAGCAGAAGCGCAAGAACCAGCATCATCGCGGCGCCCGGCACCAGCGCCGCGTTGCGGGCGCCGACCATATGCACGACATAGCCAAGTGTGATGGCGCCGATCGGCATGCCGCCGGTGAAGCCGAGCTGATAGACCGACATGACACGCGCCAGATGTGCGGGCGGCGCATTCTCCTGCACGATCGTGCGCGCCATCGAGATCATAAGGCCGGCACCAGTGCCCCAGACGAAGACGATAAAATAGAAGAGCGGTAACGGCGTCGGCACGGCAAAGAGCATCAAGGTGCCGCCGCCGATCACCAGGGCCAACGTCACCAGACGGCCGCGCGCCGCAATATTGCCGAGCCTTGCGATGCTCAACGACGCGCTGATCGATCCGCTCCAGAACGCCAACTGCAAAAGCGCGAATTGGACGACCGTGCCGCCGTATTCTTCGCGCATGATGACCGGCAGGATCACCATGAACGATCCAATCAGAAGAATGCCGATTGAAAACGTCACGATGGTGATCGGCAACAGCGTCGATGATCGGCCGACTTCGCGCACCCCCTCGACGATGCGCCAGGCATGCATGCGCATGCTATGCTTTTCCGACGCGCCGCGTCCGGGCGCCGGCGCGAGATGACTTGCGGAAAACGCGCCGAACAGCTGTATCACCGCCTGCAGCGCCAGCAGCGTTGCAACGCCGGCGAAGCGCGCCGACAGCGTCACCGCCATGCCGATCATCTGAGCCATGAATTGGACTCCGAGGGTGTTGGTCACTGCGCGCTGGACGGCTCCGTCGCCGTCTCGCACGATCACGCGGCCGAGCATCGCTTCGCGCGCGGGCATCATGAAGGCCGTGATCGTGCCCATGCCCAGGCCGTACGCAACAACCCGGTCATACTCCAGCCAGCCCAATGCGACAGTCAGCGCCAACAGGGCGGCTGGCAGTGCGGCCAGGCTATGGAGCACGATCATCAATCGGCGGTTGTCGAAGTGATCGGCAATCGCACCACCGATCAGAAGCAGGAAGACTGCCGGCAGATTCATCAAGAATTGTGCGAGGCCGATCAAGCTCGCCGGCTCGTGCAGTACCGTGGTGAGCAGGTATGTCGTGACGACGGACTGCAGACCGAACGATGCAAACCAAGCACCGACGCCACCGAGGTACCAACGAAACTGCATCCGCGGGTCGGCTTCGTCGGCCTGGACTGGAGAAAGCATCGAGAGGTCCTATCACTCGGCGAATCGTCTAGAGTTGCACTGTCGAACGGTTCATGCGGCATGCGTCACAAGCCGCGTCGACAGCGTCGTGCCGGGACGTGGTAATCGACACATTCACGGCACTTTGCACTTTTCGGAAGCCACGCACGCCGGACACTATATAAACTACTCCCCTCCGTTCCGGGCCATCAGGAAGACATGTCGCCTGTAATTCTTGCCGTATTCGGCTTTGCCGTGCTGTTGGCGCTCGTGAGCCTTTTGGTTCCGATCGCGCGCCGCGTCAGCCTGCCGTTCACGGTGCTGCTTGCCGTCGTCGGCTCCGCTTTGGGGTTCGGCGCTACGCAAGGCGGAAGCTCGTCCGGTTATCTTATCCAATCGCTGCAGGAGATGCGGATCCCGCCGGAGGGCTTCCTCTACGTCTTCCTGCCGCCTCTGCTTTTTGCCGGCGGGCTGACCGTCGACGTCCGCCGTTTGATGGACGATGTCGCGCCTGTCCTGGTGCTGGCGATCGTCGCGGTCTTGGTGTGCATGGCTGCCGTCGGCGTTGCGCTGAATATTGCGACAGGCACCGAGCTGATTTTGTGCCTCATGATCGGCGCGATCGTGGCACCGACCGACACCGCCGCCGTACTTGGAATTTTTCGCGACATCGGCGCGCCCAGCCGCCTGCAAGTCATCGTCGAGGGTGAATCGCTTTTCAACGACGCCGCCGCCGTCGCCTTGTTCGTCGTGTTGCTCGGCGTCGTGGCCAACCACCATGCACTCAGCTTCACCGATGGCGCGCTCGAATTCGGCTGGGGCTTTTCCGGTGGCATGGTGTTGGGATGGGTTGCAGCGCAATTGACCGGCTGGCTCATCAGCCAGTTCCGCGGTGCCCAAGTCACTGAAATCACGCTGACGGTCGCGATGACCTACATGACGTTCGTCGTCGGCCAGGCGTTTCTGGGCGTCTCGGGCATCATCGCAGTCGTCATGGCGGCGATGGTTTTCGCTTCAGATGGCCGCACGCGCCTTTCGCCCGGAACGTGGGACACATTGTTGACGACATGGCGTCAGCTTGAGTTTTGGGCGACTTCGCTGATTTTCGTTCTCGCCGCCATGTTGACGCCGCGCATGATGGGGCAGGTGCAGTGGTCCGATTTGATCGGCGTTTCAGTGATCTTTTTTGCCGCGCTCGGGGCACGTGCTGGGGTGCTTTGGGGCGTGCTCCCCCTTCTGTCGTATTGGGGGCTCTCCCAACCGATCAGCAATGAATACAAGGCCGTGCTCGCTTGGGGAAGTTTGCGCGGCGCGGTTACCGCGGCGCTGGCGCTGACCGTGATTGAAACGCCCGGCGTCAGTCCGGAAGCGCAGCGGTTCATCTTCGTCATGGCGATGGGTTTCGTCTTGGCAACGTTGTTCATCGCCGCACCGACGTTGCGCCCGCTGATGAAGGCGCTGAAGCTCGACAAGCTCACACCGGAAGAGCGCCTGGTGCGCGATCGGGTCATGGCACTGTCGCGTGGGCGCGTGCGGGAGAGTTTGACGCAGGTCGCCAAGACTCTGGGCCTGGCGCCGGGCCCGCCGCAACACGCAGCCGGCGACAGCGTGGCGCAGGTGCACGGCGCCCTCGGCCGCGACGATTTGGTGCGCGCCGGTCTCATTGTCTTAGCCAATCGCGAAACCGAGCTCAGCCTCGAATATCTCCAGCGCGGTCTCGTCGGCCGGCGCGTCGCGGAACGATTGCGCGCGGATTCGGGCCGAGTGCTCGACGCGGTACGCCAAAGCGGCGGCGTTGGTTACCTGGCGGCCGCGCTTGGCAATCAGAAGCCGAGCTGGCGGTTTCGCTTTGCGCTTTGGGTGCAACGCCGCTTTCGTTGGTCATTGCTGCTAGCGGAAGAAATTGCGGATCGCTTTGAGCTGCTCCTGGTCAAGCAATTGATGCTGCGCGAGCTGATGGAGTTTGCCGATGCCAAGGTCGCCGAGCTGATCGGCCAACATGCAGGCTTGACCGCGAAGGAGGCGCTCGAGGGTCGCATGCAAGCGGTGAGCGGCGCTGTCGAGGGCCTCGACCTTCAGTACCCGGACTACACCAAGGCGATGCGCGCGCGTTATCTCGAACGTTTGAGCCTCGGTCTTGAGGAGGCCGAATATCGCGGGCAGGTCGATCAATCCCTGATTTCCGACGAAGTCTTCGAGGACCTGGAAGAGGACCGTCACCGTCGCCGCATCGTGGCGGAAATGCGCCCCGCGCTCGATCTCGGACTCAAGCTCACGGAAATGCTAGCAAAAGTTCCAATTTTTGCCGGATTCAAGGGCGAGGATATCGCCAGGCTCGCGCAAATGCTCACGCCGGAATTGTTCTTGCCCGGCGAGCGCATCATCCGCGCGGGCGACAAAGGCGACCGCATGTTCTTCATCGCATCTGGGGTTGTCGATGTCTTGGTTGCGCCCAATCCGGTGCGTTTGAAGAGTGGAGATTTCTTCGGCGAGATGGCGCTCCTGACCGACAATCCGCGTAACGCCGACGTCGTGTCAGCCGGTTATACGAACATGCTTGAACTGCGTCGGCGCGACTTCGAAACGCTGCTACGCGTCAATCCCAATCTGAAGGAAAACATCGAACGCGTAGCGCGCGCACGCGAAGCGCAAAACATCGGCGCGGCTGCCGTTTCAGGCGAATAGGAGAAAGCATGTTGCGATTTCTTGGTCTCGCGCCAGTCGCGGCGATCTTGTTCGTGGCGACGCCGGCCAGCGCGAACGACTCGACGGCGGCGCTCGGCGCCGGCGGTTTGACGCTGACGCAGTCGGCCGACGTTAGGATGGCAAGCGAGGATCTCTTCGTCAGCCGAGAGGAGATTCGCGTCGCCTACAGCTTCGTCAACGAAAGCGGCTCGCCGATCACGACCCGTGTGGCCTTTCCGCTGCCTGAGGCGGACATGAGCCAGCTGGGCGACGTCGATCTCAATTGGCCGACTGACGACCCCTTAAACATCGTGAAGTTTGTTGTGACGGTCGATGGTCGGGTGGTGCAGCCCGAGCTTGAGCAGAAGGCTTTTATCAAGGGTCAGGACGTCACCGACGTCCTTCGCCGTCTGGGCGCGCCGCTGGGTTATCCGCGACACGGGTTTGCGGAAACCTTGATGGCCTTGTCGCCCGCGGCGAAACAAGAGCTTACGCAGCGCGGCATGGCAGATTTCGTTGGCGACTACCCACACGCCCTTTGGACCGTGAAGGACACGTTCCACTGGGAGCAAACGTTTCCCTCAGATCGCCCGCTGAAGGTCGAGCATTCGTACAAGCCGGTTGTTGGCGGGTCGTTTATTGCATCGACGGAATTTCCCGAGCTTTATCGCAAGAGCGAGTTCTTTCAGACCTTCTGCATCGACAAGACGACGGAGGCCGGCATTGGACGTATGTTGCGTGCGGCTGCGAAACGGACCGGACAAAGCGGGTTGTTGCTCTCTTGGTACGTCGATTACGTCCTGACGACGGGGCGGAATTGGAAGGGGCCGATCGGGCACTTCCGTCTCACGGTCGACAAGGGCAAACCGGAGAACGTCGTCTCATTCTGCATGTCGGGAGTTCACAGGTCGGGCCCAACGACATTCACGGCCGAACTCACGGATTTTGTGCCTGACCGTGATCTTCACGTCATGATCGTCGAACCGATGCCGCCCGAGGCTAACCAGTGATCCGCTGCGACCAGCTTTGATAGATCCGCACGTAGCATTCACCTGTCGATAGCGCGGCTATGTCCTTGCGCGCGGCGACCTCCGGGTCGCCGTTGATGATTCCGCCGACGACGCTGGGCGCGCCTTGACGCTGTGCCATCTCGGCGGCGAGCGCCCGGCATGGATCGACTTGGCCATAAAAAGCGAAAAGCGGTCCAAGGATCAGAGCCTGGGCCAGCACAATCAGAAAGGCGAGCGTACGCATTTCACATTTCCCCCGTTGCCATTCTTATCTGCCGCCGATATCGCGATCACTGCCCGGCGTGTCGCCGCGCGAACCGGGCGAGCAGGAGGCATAACCGGACTTCCAGCCCGCCCGATAGCCCTCACTGTCTTTCCACAATTGCTCATCCCTGACCGCCTTGGTCGCCGGTGCGCCGGGTGTTCGCGCCGATCCGGTCGAGCACCCGTCGGTGAACCCGGTGTCGTAGTCCGGGTCATTCTCGTATTTGCTTGTCCCGCAGGCCGTGATGCTGCCTGCGGCCAAGATCAACGTGAGGATTGCGGCGTAACGCATGGAAACCTCATCGGTGCGCCTTTCGCGGGGCGCGAGAGACTAACGGCCATGGTGGGCGTGGCGGCGTCAAGCGGCCGCGCATGGACACAACGTCATGTTAACCCTTTTGGCCGCTAACTGACATGCTGTCAGTTACGTGAAAAGCGCAGTTATGAATCCCGCAGGGTCGCAGGCTGAAATCGTGGACAACAACGAGCTGCTGAGCCTCAAGACGCTGGCCGAGAACCGCGCCGCATTTGCCCGCTCATCGTTGTTCGAGCGTGTCTCGGGGTTGCTGTTCGAAGGCGTGGGCGAACTTAAGCCCGAAGTCGGAACGCTCATCGATGAAATTTTGGTCGGCCTGATCGGCCAGGTCGAGCTGCAGATCCGCGAGAAGGTCTCTGAGCGGATCTCGTCCCTCACGGCGCCGCCGCCGGCACTGACGAAGTTGCTGGCGAGCGATGAGATTTCCGTTGCGCGGTCGATTCTCGAGCGAAGCCCAATCCTGACAGAGCGCGAGTTGCTTGCTATCGTCGCTGAAGCAACGGCCGAGCATCGCCTTGCCATTGCCAAGCGCGTGGAGGTAACGGCGTCTCTAAGCACAGCGCTGGCGTCAAGGCGCGAGGCAAGAGTCATCGAGGCGCTCATTGCGAATGCCGGCGCGATCATCCCGGTCGAATTGTTCGATGATCTGGTCGCGCTCTCCAAGACGGTCGAAACAATCCGTAAGCCGTTGCTTCTGCGTGGCGACTTGCCGAAAGACTTGGCCTATCAGATGTTCTGGTGGGTAACTGCCGCTCTCCGTCACACGATTTTGGAGCGCTTTGCGATTGACGTGACCGAACTCGACGGATTGCTAGGATCAATTTTGCATGAAGCGCAGAGGCAAATTTCGTCGAAGGGCGAACAACAATTTCAGTGGCGCCAGGGCGAGATCAACGCATTGGTCGCGAAGTTGAAACAGGGCGACGTGAAGAGTTTCACTCAGGGCCTGGCCCAAGTCGCGGGCATCGACGCGCAGACAGCGGCCCGAATTGTTTCGGATGCAAGTGGCGAGCCGATGGCGATTCTCGCCAAAGCCGTCGGCATAGATCGTGCGCAGATCACGACGATATTTCTCCAGCTCGATTACAAGCGCCACGGTAGGGGGCGCCCTCTTTCACAAATCGAGATAGTCGCTCGCCTCTACGACACGGTCTCCAGGGATCGGGCCAAGTCCGCGATCTCTCTTTGGGACGCGCAAATCCTGGCGGCGGCAGCCTAAGTCAGTTGCAATTGCCGAAAATTGCGCATTTTACTTGGAGTTAAGGCGCCCACGCATAACGTCATCCTGACTTCGCCCCGATAGGGCAGAGTTCGACTTAGACCTCGAAATGGCAAACCGCCGGAAACGGCGCGACGCAAAACTTCCGATCCTCACGGGTTCGCCCGACGGATAGCGGGGTTGCCGAAAGGAGACTTGGGCGTATGTCGCATACGATGCGCGTTATCGTCTTCGCCTCGCAAAAGGGCGGTTCAGGCAAGACGACGCTTGCGGGCCACATTGGCGTGCAAGCCGAGCGGGTAGGGGCGGGACCGGTCGCCCTCATCGACACCGATCCGCAGGGCAGTCTTGCCAAGTGGTGGAACTGTCGCGAGTCGCCGCAACCGGCGTTCATCCATTCGGTGTTTCAGAATCTGGTTCACGACCTCGACGAGGCGCGTGCGGCGGGTTTCAAACTCGTGGTCGTCGACACGCCACCGGCGGTCACGAAGGCAATCTCCGAGGTGGTCAGCTTCGCCGATCTCGTGATCCTGCCGACGCGCCCGAGCCCGCATGATCTGCGCGCCGTCGGTCCGACCATCGACATCGTCGACGCGCGCAAGAAGCCGATGATCTTCGCATTGAACGCGGCGACGCCGCGCGCCAAGATCACGATGGAGGCGGCGGTCGCGCTCTCGCAGCACGGCACCGTCGCGCCTGTGACCATTTACAATCGTACCGACTTTGCCGCGTCGATGATCGATGGGCGCACCGTCATGGAAGTCGATCCCGACGGCAAATCAGCCGAAGAGATCAAGGGCCTGTGGGACTATATCGCGCAACGTCTGGCGCGGCTCGATGCAGCGCCCGTTGAAGTTGCGGATCCGGTGATCCACGCGGCACCGGCTTTCCGCAACGTCAACAGTTTGGGTCGCGAGGTGCCGATCTTCGGTCGCCGCGCCGTCTCTTAAACAGCGATACGGGAATCCGCCGATGTCCAAACTCAAATTCGCGTCGCTGACGGCGGGTCTGTTGGCGCGCAAGGGCGAAGCCGAACCGTCGGCAACTCCATTCGCCGAGCAACTGTTGACGCGCGTCGGCGCGCCGGCAGTCGATCTTCGGCCCATGATTCCAAATCAAACCACACTCAAGCCCCCGTCAGCGGTCGCGAACACGCCCGTGTTCGGTCGACGACCGGCGCACGACACCGATCATCCCCACCAAGAGCCGGTCGAAATGCCGCCGGCGCCAATTCCGCTTCACTCTCCGTCGCTGCTCCAAGTCGTGGACGACGAGACTCACGACGTTCATCATGAGGCGCGCTGCGGCTCGTGCACCGGCCCCTCGCCCGAGGATGCGCACAAGACCTACCACGTCAATTTGCGCATGAAGCGCATGCGATTCATCCGCTTGAAGTTGACCGCGGCGCTGTTGCGCAAGCCGGTTCAGGAAATCGTCAGCGAGGCGCTCGACGCCTGGTTCGACACCGTTCCCACCGACGTCCTGGGCGATTGCGCCTGTCTGCACTCGCGCGGCGAGTGACCTATCGGAAGAAGAGATAGGTGACGAGCGCGAAGATGGGCAGCAACAACGAGCCCGACCACAGCAAATAGCCGAAGAAGCTCGGCATCTTCACGCCCGCTTCCTCGGCGATGGCTTTCACCATGAAATTGGGTGCGTTGCCGATGTAGGTAATCGCCCCCATGAACACCGCGCCCGCAGAAATAGCCGCGAGCGTTTGCGGCAACCCATCCATCAGCTGTCGGGCATCGCCGCCCGCCGCGTTGAAGAAAACCAAATAAGTTGGGGCATTATCGAGAAAACCCGATAAACCGCCTGTCAGCCAAAAATACATCGCGTTGTTCGGTGCTCCGTCGGCATTGCCGACGAGCGCCAGGGCCGGAGCGAACGCGCCAGAGCGTCCGGCATGGAGCATGGCGATGACCGGTATGATGGTCACGAAGATGCCTGCGAACAATTTCGCGACCTCGGCGATAGGTCCCCAGGTGAAATCGTTACCTTCGCGAAAGGCGCGTGGCGTCAGCATCAAGGAGAGGGCTGCTAGTGCCACGAGCGCGATCGCGCGAACGACGTTGGGATAGTCGAGCCCGACGCCCCACGCGTCGATCCGAGCGTCCGTTCTCCACACCGATGTCGCCAAAATCACCGCGACGATCGCGGCCAGTAGAAGGACATTGAGCCATCCGCGAATTCTAGCGGGTGGACGCGCCGCCGGCGTCGGATCGCGCCATTTGGGATCCCGACTGTACAGTGTCGTATCCATCGCGAAAAAAATCACAAGCAATATGCCCGAGACGATCAGCGTTTCGCGCCACAGATGTTGCGCTGGCCAGAAGAAATCTACGCCCTTCAAAAAACCCAGATAAAGTGGTGGATCGCCCAACGGGCTGAGCGCGCCGCCGATGTTGGAGACCAGGAAGATGAAGAAGATCACGACGTGAATGTTGACGCGGCGGTCTTCGTTGGCCCGCAACAGGGGCCGGATCAAGAGTACGGAAGCCCCGGTTGTGCCGGTCACACTCGCAAGCAGCGTCCCGCCGGCGAGAAAACACGTGTTGACGAACGGCGTACCCTCGATGTTGCCATCAAGGAATACGCCGCCTGAGACCGTGTAGAGCGCAAACAAAAGAACGATGAAGGGCGCATAGTCGAGCAGCATCGCTTGCAGCAACTCGAACGCCGCTTGATCGGCGCCGTGCAGTCCGGCAAATGGCGCCAGAAAAGCGAGCGCCCAAAAGAGAGCGATTTTGCCGTAATGGTGATGCCAGATCTGCGGTGTCAGGAGCGGCAGGATTGCAATCGACAAGAGCAAGCCGATGAATGGCGCGGCCCATAGCGGCCCGAGTATCGCGCCATCGAGATGGGGTACGGCGACTTCGGCAAGCGATGTCTGCGCGCTGGCGGCCCAGAGGATTATGGACGCGAGGCCGGCTGACGCCCATTTGATTACTGTCCCGCGCATGTTTCTCCTAAGCGCTCGCACGGACATCGATCGCCCGGGCGAATTTGTTCCGCTTGGCGCCGAGCGGCTCTGCATGCCTCGCGCCATCGCGTCGCTGGGTTCACGCACTGCATTATTTTCCCGTACCACTTGTGCTCATAAGGATACGCTGGTGCAGGTTGCCGTGCTTTTCTATTCTCTTGCGCGTTTTGCTTGATTATCCCCTATTGCATTCATAGGTTCGCTCCGCAACGACTCGATAGGCATAAAACGATGCCGTCTTCCCTGACGGACCAGGAGAACCTGGTCGAAACGACTGCCAAGATCGTCACTGCTTACGTATCCAACAACAGGTTGATGCCATCCGACTTGCCGACGCTCATCAATGCCGTGTTCCAAACGGTCGCGGGCGTCAACGGCGGTGGACACTCACACCCAAGCGAGCCGCTAAAACCCGTTGTTTCCATCAAGCGGTCGGTGACCGACGAATACATCATCTGTCTCGAGGACGGGAAGAAGTTCAAATCATTGAAACGGCACTTGCGCACGTCGTACGGCCTGTCGCCGGAACAATATCGCGCAAAATGGGGATTGCCAGCCGACTACCCGATGGTTGCGCCAGCCTATGCGGCACAACGGTCGAAGCTCGCCAAAGCGATCGGCCTCGGCCGTACTAGCGCATCGCGCAAGCGCCGCTAGGGCTCACTTTAGACCTAGGCGACCTGCGACTTCGGTTGCGCTCTATGTGCTTCCGGCGTTGCTCTCGCGACGTCCGAAAATCGCACGCGCTCGTCGCTGTTGAGCGTCGGTGCGTTCGTCGCGATCAAGCGATCGACGAGTTCCCGCCGGATCGCGGGGGGCTCGCTCAGCTCTCGGATATGGACATCGCTTGCGCCCAGCAGCATGGCATCAGCAGCGATTTCGTTGAAAGCCAATCGCGCGCGCAGACTGTCGCTCTCTCCGATGAAGAGCGCCTGCCATGACCCGTCTGCCGAACGCTTCGCGTAAATAAAGAGTCCGGGACGACGCGATGCCCGTTCTCCGATACCTTGGATCTTGAAGGCAAGACCTCGAGGTCCATCCGGCGCGACGAGGCTCAACGGCCAGATGTGACTATCCGCGCTATGGGGCACGCGACCCGCACTGGTTGAATTCGCTTGCATTGGGGCCTTCTGGCGACGCGCCTGGTTATCCACAGTGATTCGCCCAGGACAATGTTAGCGCTAATAGGTTAAAGCGACACGAATTTTAACTATGCCTACAGGATGTAGTAGGAAGCCCGACTCAAGGGCACAATCAGATTTACTTTTCAACCCTGAATAAATTGAAAAGGTCAGGCGCTTCTGCGATGCTTCCCGGCAACAAGGGGCGCGTCGTGTATCCCTGGTTGTCCACAGGCACGGCGCGGGGGCGACTTTTCCCACACGTGGTAGGTTCATGCGTGATCTGCTGGCGGTCGCAAGCGTCATTCTGCTTGCGTTGGGCCTTGGGGGGGCGGCGGCCTACCTCAGTTCCGAAGTAACGCCATCCGCGTTCGAGTGGGCTCGCGAAGCCCCGGTTATTTCCACGATCACATCGTCGTTCGAGTCGAGCCGTCCGGCGGCAAAGCCGCGCGCCGGCGATTGCAAATACTGCACCGACATCGCTCAACTCAGCGATACGTTCGCGCGCCGAGGCGAAGCCGCGCGCCGTCATGCCGAAGCGTTGCAGGCGGCAATGAGCGAAACCGCCGACGGCCAATCGGCAAAGACGCCGGCAACAACCGCCGAACTTAATGCGGCGCGCCAAGCCGCGACACGCGCGGAGAGCGCGGCGGCCATTTTGCGCGGTTGGTCATCGCGCTGCTCGAGTGAAGAGTTTTGCCGTGTCAAGCCGCAACCCCTCAAAGTTGCGGCTTGTGCGTCGCAGGAAGATGCGCACACCGCGGCCGCGCTTCTGATCGCGGCAGCAGTGAAGCGAACTGCGCAGACATGCGCGTCGGCGAGCTGTCCCGCAGTTGATTGCGGCAAGAGCGCTGCGTTGCGTGGCGATGTGGCGGCGGTCGGCGCAAGTCTCGTTTCGCTCGGCGGGCCGGTGCGCATGGCGCCCGGTCAGTCGCCGCCGTCGCAGCTTGCGGTTGGACCGTCGACGGTCGAGTCGGAATTGTCGCGCGTCGGCGACGAAGCGGTCTATGTGATCAAGATGGCGCCGTTCCTTCTGGACAACAAATCAGGCGCAGACAATTCCGCCGGCGGCTTGCAGTTGCCGAAATTGGCGCCCGAGATGGTGAATGAGCGCGCGGAGTCCGTCGCGCAGCTCGCCTCAGTGATGATGCAGTCGTCCACGATCGCGCCGGCCTCGCGCGACGTTCGCCCCGAGGCGGCGTGGCGTCTGCGGTCGCTTGCGGTCAATCTGGCGGCGTTCGGACAAGAAGCGGAGCGCGCGACTGGCGCGCGTGGGGCAACGAAAGACGTAAACTGGGAGCGCCTCGCCCAATCGCTTGGTGGATCGCTGCTTGATCTCGCGCGTATCCGTGCGATGCTCGAGCGTGCGCGTGGCGACGCGCCGGTGCCGGGCAGCGGCTGCGACGGAACGGTTGCCGACGCCGCGCAGCAAATGCGCGAGGCGCTGGCAATGCTTGATCTTTGCCGCATGCGCTCGGCGTGCTCGCGTGGGGAGACCTCCGCTCGCCCGAGTTCTGCCGATACGAAGGCCACTCAGGCTGCGGCATTAGCGGCAGTACTTCCGCGCGCGCAGGCCGAGGCCGCCTCGCTAAGCGTGAGTGACGTTGGCGAACATGAAGTGCTTCCCGTCGCTGAAGGCGGTCAGCCGAAATTGCTCGATATGTTGCGCTCGCAAGGTGTCTGTCGCCGGGCGCAGGACCTGCGTGAAGCTTCCGCCGTGGCACCTGGCGCAGCTCAAAACGTTGCCGCGGCGATCACGGTGCCAACCACAGATGCTGCCGTCAATGCGATCGCACCTCAAGCGGTCGTTGCTGCGGCTGCGGATGCCATCACCTCCGCCGCGACGACAACGACCGTCGCGTCACCTTTCGGTCCTTCGACACCGGGAGCCGAATTGGCGCAAACGATGGCGCGCTTTGTTGGCGCGTCGCCCCGACACAAGCCGATGGAGGTGTTAGCCTCCGATCCGGCCGGTCGCACCGATGAGGCGACCTATCGCGGCGTCCTCGTCCCTCAAGGGACACCGGATTCGGGCGTTAGCTTCGTGGGAGGCCCACAAGAATTCGGTGCACCTGTCGCTCCGGCACCTGCTCCTGCGGCTCCGCCAAAGCACTAACTAACTGCGTTTCGCACTTGCTACGTCCTGCAGAATGAGGCCGCCAAGGCGGCCGTCCGAGGGCGCGGATCTTATGCACCCGTCGTCGTTAGCGCGCGTGCATCGGCTCGGATACGCTCCACCATCGCGAACAACCCGTTGGAACGTTGCTGGCTCAAATGCGTATCAAGGCCGAGCTCGCCCAGGATGCGCCGCGCATCGATGGCCAGAATTTCATCGGCCGAATGAGCGGAATAGAGTTCCAGCAGAATCGAAATCAGTCCCCGCACGATGAGCGCGTCGCTCTCGCCTTGGAAGACTATGACGTCTTGACCGTTCCTATTCTCGCGTCTCGACACCAGCCACACTTGACTGGCGCAGCCGCGTATCTTTGTGCCGTCGGTCTTGAGTTCGTCCGCTAAGGGCGTCATCCGTCGCCCGAGCTCGATGATGTAGCGGTAGCGCTCGTCCCAATCGTCGAGCACGCGGAAATCATCGATGATTTGTTCGATGCTCACGAGATTCTCTAAGACCTCTAAGGCCCTGTTGGGGCGCCCTCAAGCCAAGGAGATAGAGGCGCCGCTCGTCGGGGACAAGCGCACTTACCGTTCCATCTCGACTAGCTTGCGCAATCCCGGCGTGTCGAGCCGGTAGTGCAGCAGGTCGTCTTGATGCACGAAGCCGATGCGGTCGAACGAGGCGCGCGACGGATTGGCATGCACCACGTTGAGTTGGAGGCTCGTGCATCCTCTCTCCTTCGCGATGCGTCCAACCTCTCGCACGAGATTGAACCCGACGCCCGTGCCGCGTACCGCCTCGTCGACGAAGAGATCGGTGATCTGAAGCGCCGTCGCGCCGTCCCAGCTCGCGTAAAACGTTTGAAACAGGGCCAGGCCGACGGGCTGCGCATGCCGGTCAGCGATCAGCGCCTCGAACTTGCGCTGCGGGCCAAAGCCGTCGCGGCGAAAATTTTCGGCGGTTGCGGAGACCCGCTGTTTGACGCCTTGATAATCGGCGAGCGCCCGTACCATGCGGATCATAGCCTCGGCGTCTTCGGGGTGGGCTTCACGAACGGTGACGGAAATCGCTGAATGCAAAGGCACGGCGGTGGCATGAGCCGGCATTTTTTGTCTTCTCCCAGCGTCAACCGGTAAGGTTGCGGCGGGAGAATAGGGGCGGGAACTTGCCCTGTCACTCAATACGAGCTTGAAATTTTTTGTGTTGTTGTGCGTGCGAAATAGCGTCCGCAAGGCGCGGATTTTCGGGCGTGGGTAGGTGCGATTGCGCCTCTTTCAGTAGCGACGCGCCGGTATCCGTGACCGTCGACATGAGGTTCTGGCCGGCCGCGCAGAGCGCCGGGTTCGTGTCGCAGGTTTGCGCAAGCCGTGTGGCAAAGCCCCACACGGCAAAGGCGGTGTCATGGACCTGCTCGCTGAACGGCACTTCGTGCCCGCCAGCGCCCTTGCCAGTGTAGCCCAGTCTCGCCTCGGCCGGCACGATGATCGACGCCAGCGTCAGCCAGAACACAGATCGAAGAATGAATCCCATGCCGCCCTCAATGCCTTTCGGCAGGCGTGAAATTGCGCCGTGGCGCCTTTTGGCGGTCTGAAAATCAAAGCAAAAATTGAAGACAATTGGGCTTCGTTTATGCCGAACGTGCGTTATCCCAAATAGTGCGAAGAGGAACCCGATGAGGTTTGAAGCAATCTCGCGATGAATGCGAATCAGTATTTCGCAAAATTTCATTCAAGTTTTCGGCGAGTACCTGCAGGGTCCCGGAATACGGTGCTGGATCGCCGCCGAGACTCGAATGGAGAGCGTCGGAGGACCGGCAGTCTTCTGCGGATTCAGACTTCGTTAACGATTGCAGCCAAGCATGGCGTTAACCAATGAGATTTGAGTCGCTCCATGGCTTCCAGCCTCGCCATCACACCGCATCGCCTCAACGGGTTCATAGCTGACGCCGTCGCCGGCATTTTCGGCAGGATGGCGGGCTCCGCCCAAGACCGGCGTGCGTCTTTCGCAGCCGCCCACGTGTTGGCCGGGTCGGTGGGCGTTGCCCTCTGGGTCCTTCAGTGGGCGATCGTCGGGCCGGTCGATGCGGTGACGGGCATTGCCTTCTTCTGGCTGCTGATGCCCTTGGCCCTGTGGATTTACGTCGAGCTCGATGGCGACCTCGCCGCAGCCGAAGCAGGCTCGGCCTTTTGCTTATCGGGCCTCGTTGTCTACGTTGCTGCCTTCACGGGCGGTCTCGCGTCGCCGGTCGTGCCCTGGCTGCTCGTCGCGCCGATCGAGGCGGCGGTCCCGGGACGGCGAGCGCCCATGCTAATCGCCTCCGGTCTCAGCGTGATGGGTTTCATCGTGCTGACAGCGCTCACGCTGGCGGGTTTGATGCCGGCCTCGCGTTTGCCTCCTGATTTGGCCCCGATCGTTACCTCAGTCGCGATCATCGCGGCGCTTTGCGCCATAGCGCTCGCGTTACGCGCTATCCAGCGCCGCCAAGCGCAAGACGAGGCCAAGATCCGCGACACCGCCGCCCTCCATCAATTGCTGACCGATCACGCGAGCGATCTCATCACGCGCCACGCCGATGATGGTACGATCGCGTTTGCTTCGCCGGCGTCGGTGAATCTGATGGGCGCCGCGCCGAGCGAACTTGTCGGTCTGAGCCCCGCGATGTTTGTTCATATCCAGGATCTCGCCGCGGTCGAAGGAGCGATTGCCCTCGCGACGCATGGTGAACCTCAGAGCATTCAATTCCGGCTGCGGCACAAAGACGGCTCGTATCTGGTCGTCGAAATGCGCTGCCAGCCCGTGGAGGGCGGCATCATCGCCGTCACCCGCGACATCAATGCATTGAAGAAGATCGAGACGGATCTTACGGCCGCGCGCGATACGGCGGAAGAAGCAAGCCGCGCGAAATCACGGTTCCTTGCCAATATGAGCCACGAGTTGCGTACGCCGCTCAATGCGATCATCGGGTTCTCGGACATCATGCGCCAAGAAATCTTGGGTCCGATGGGCAATGAGCGGTATCGGGAATATGCGGGACTGATCCGCGACAGCGGCCAACACCTCGTCGACTTGATTTCCGATTTGCTCGACATGTCGAAGATCGAGGCCGGCAAATTTGCGATCGACGCCAAGCCGTTCGAGATCGGCGCCTTGATCGAGGAATGCATCAGCATGGTGCGGGTGACCGCCGACAACGCCGGTGTCGTATTGGCACGAGACCTAGCCGAAGAGTTGCCGTCGCTTATCGCCGATCGTCGCGCGCTGAAACAAAGCCTGATCAATTTGCTGTCAAACGCGATCAAATTCACGCCGGCCGAAGGCCGCGTGACCGTCGCCGCGCACAACGAGGGCGACGCCCTTCTATTGCAGGTGCGCGATACGGGCGTCGGTATTCCGGAGAAGGACCTCGCGCGCATCGGCAGGCCGTTCGAACAAGTCGAAGGCGAGCTTCAGCGGATGCACAAAGGCACGGGTCTTGGACTATCGTTGGTCAAAGCGCTTGCCGAGCTGCATGGCGGCGCGATGCAGATAGACAGCGCGCTGGGCGATGGGACGACCGTTTCGTTGCGTCTCCCGCTGAGGGCGAAGACTCCGTCCGACGACGACGCGCGCCTCGTCTATCCGGAGCGCTTCCGGGCAGGCGCCAGCCGCTGACGCGGCCTGGGCCATAGTCGCGCGAAGAGGCCGCCGATCCCGCGCAGCGTCAGAAGCGCGAACAAGAGCGCCGCCCCCGTTGGCCGCGCTCGCGCATCGCACAGATCAGCAAAGCGCGAGGCCGAGCGATGAGCCAGGCGAACGACAGTGGCGAATTCGCCGACCGTGCGGCCAGCGAACGAGAGGCCGAACGCCGAGCGTCCATTTTCTTCCGATTGGCGCGATAGTTGTACCGGCAGTTCCATCACATTGTTTTCGGCGGTGAGCGTCAGCTTGCCGGCAAGCGCGCGCGCCGACATATCGACCGGCCCGTCGGCGACAAAACGCGCGCCATGGACTGAGATGTCCGCCAGCCGTCCGCGATATTTTTCGCCCCCGAGCAACAACTCCGCTTCGAAGCGCCGCGACACACGCGGCGACAAGCGGCGCTGGCGCTGTTCGGAGATCGCGCCGAGAAGCAACGCCAGCACGCATGCGGCGAAGACGGTGGCCGCGAGCAATGGCGCAATCTGGGCCTGCGCATCAGGCTTCGTGAACCAGGCGGCGACCCCGGCCGTGGTGCCCGCAAGAGCGATCGCAAAGAGGACGACGAGTAGGCTGCTCGCATGATCGGCGTGAAGTTTGCCGGCAACGGCGTCGCGGCGGCCGCTGATGAGGGCAACGACCGCGGGCATCGATAGGAGCGACTCCAACAGCTCACTCCACATCGCGATGAAGCCGCCGCCAAGTCCCGCGTGCAGCGCGCCGGAGAGGCTCAACGCCACAATGAGGCCTGCCATCGTCATCGCGGTGCCTTCGAAAGCCCCGACGCCGTGTGTCAACGGTACTTGCACGAGCAGCGCCAAGGGCGGCAGCGTAAGAATGAGAGTCCATGCGAGCGGCAGGCCGGCGGCGAACAGCGATGGCAACCATGAGAAGCGTTCGCGGAGCGAAAGGCCGCGTGTGGTGAGCGGGTCGCGCGTGAGCGCGGCTTCGATCATGCCGGCACGTTGCACCAACCGCTGCGCGAGGTAGTCCCGAACCGTTTCGGGCGCAAGGGCGGCAATCATCGGTCGGCTTGTCGCCGCGCGGCGCCAACCGGTTTCAGCCGCTCGCAACCGCGTCATCGCATCGGCCGTCAGGCCCCAGCACGAAAAACTCCCGCAGGCGGTTAGTGCCGGCCGCTGCCACAGCGTCCGCCGCGAAGTACCGAAGACACTTGCCAGCGCGCCGACCGCCTTCAGGCAAGCCTTGAAGAAATGCCCCGGATCGCCGGGCAAACGCCGCGTTATTTCCAGATCCGCCAGCACCGGGTCGCCGTCGATGGCGAACATCGGCACGTCGACGAAGGCCAGGCGCGGGTCGGCAAGAAAATCGCCGGCCAAACGGCGCAGTAAATCTGGCGTCGGTGCTTCGCCTGCGTTCAAGACGAGCACCAGATTTCCGGCTGTGCGAGACAAAGCGGCTGTTAAAGCCAGACCCTGCGTCGCCTCAGGCGACGCGGCAAGCCAAGACGCCTTCATGCGCTGAGCCAGCGCGGTCAATCCCGGTACACCGTCCGCGGCGTCCTCGATGCCCACCAAGTGAAGTCGAACGCGCTCTTTCGGGTAATCAAGTTGCGCCGCCGCGGCGAGCGAATAGGTCGCCTTGGGAACCTGCTGTTGTCGAGATACCAAGACGAAGATGTCGACCGTCGGCCATTCGTCTTCATGAATGGTTGCGGCCGTTGGTCGAACCGATGCCGGGAGGATGTCAGCCAGGGCCGACGCGATCAGTGCCACCGTGACGAGGCTCTCGGCCGCGAAAAGCACAATCGAGAGAACCAGCCCTGATAACGGAAGTCCGGTCAGCGTGGCGTCGAGCCGCCACATCAGATGAATGATCAAGATGCCCGCCCCAATCCCCAGGGCAACTGCGCGCTTGAGGGGCACGGCATTGAATCGCACGAACGGCGGCGCTTCGGACGCGATTTCTGGACCGGTCAACGAGTTCCCCCTCGCATCGCCTGATTCGACGAATCGGTCCGACTAAAGAATCGCAACCTGAGTCGCAGAGCGAGTGGCAAAAAGGACTCAGACGTGTTCATTCTCAGTGCACGGATGATGGAACCTCGCCTCAAGACCTCGATCTGGGTTTCAGCGCTGATCCGCCGAGCGGAACTCGGCGGTGCAGCGGCGTTCGTCGCGCGCAAGGGCGAACTCGACGCCGGCGCCGTGCTGGTGAAAGTCTCAACCCTCGACGGTCGTGCTCGTGTGTGGTCGTCAACCTATGGCGGCGACGGTCATCGCCGATGGATGCGCGCAACCGGCGTGGAATTGGTTCCGGACGCGGACGCAGAAGCCTACGTCGCGCGCGCGCGCTCGCGCGATAGCGACCTCTGGGTCGTGGAGATCGAAGACCGCCAGGGCAGAGACTTCCTCACAGAACCTACGGACTGACGTGCGTCAGGCCGCCACGATCGCGCGATCCAAGCGATTGCGGATGATCTCTTCCGCCTCGCGCACGATGCGGTGGATCAGCTCCGCGCAGGTTGGGATGTCGTGGATCAGGCCCTGCACCATGCCTGCAGACCAGATGCCATAGCTCTGATCCCCCTGTTCGAAGACCACCTTGCCGCGCTGCCCGGAGACGAGGTGCGCGATGTCCTCGATCTTCGCGCCGCCTTTGCGTTCGATGGCAACGACCTCTTGGCTCACTGCGTTCTTCGCGACGCGGGCAGTGTTGTGCAGCGTGCGGAAGATGAGGTCGGTCGCGCGCTCGTCGTTGGCGACGATCTGCTCCTTCACTTTCTGATGGATCGAGCTTTCGACCGTCGCCATGAAGCGCGTGCCCATGTTGATGCCGTCCGCGCCCAGGGCGAGTGCGGCGACGAGGCCGCGCCCGTCGCCAAAGCCCCCGGATGCGACCATCGGAATCTTGACCTTGTCGGCCGCCATCGGAATCAGAATAAGGCCTGGAATGTCGTCCTCGCCCGGGTGGCCGGCGCACTCAAAGCCGTCGATTGAGATCGCGTCGACCCCCATACGCTCCGCGGAGAGCGCGTGGCGAACGGCAGTGCATTTGTGGATGACTTTAATGCCGTGCTGCTTGAAATGATCGACGTGCTCTTGCGGCTTGTAGCCCGCCGTCTCGACGATCTTGACACCGGACTCCACGATCGCGTGACGATATTCGGCATAAGGCGGCGGCTTAAGCGACGGCAGAATCGTTAGATTCACGCCGAACGGTTTGTCCGTCATGTCGCGGCAGCGCTTGATCTCCTTTGTCAGTTCTTCGGGCGTCGGCTGTGTCAGCGCGGTGATGAAGCCGAGGGCGCCGGCATTGGCAACCGCCGAGACGAGCCCGGCGCGCCCGACCCATTGCATCCCGCCTTGGACAATCGGATGTCGAACGCCGAACATTTCGGTGAAACGGGTCTTGATCATTTTGCGTCCTTGCGTTGGCTACAGTGGCAATAGCGAAGAGCCAAGCTTGGCGGGACCGCGCGTCCGGCGCAAGGCGCTCCTAGGAATGGAGGTGGTCCAAGCCTGCAGCCAGAAGCACATTGCATTGCCGCTCGGCGACGGCATCGGCGGAGAAATCTTTGGCCATCTCGACGAACAACCGATGCCAGTTGAGCTTTGCCTTGAGATGGATCAATGCGGCGCCGAGGCCAACAAGCGCACGGGCGACAAAGACGAAAGAGCGAGGCGGGCGCACGATGGAGCCTTCGCCCAAGCGCTGCTTGAGGGCCCAGATGCGCTGCGGCCCGGCCTCGAACGGATTGACCCCATCGCCGATCGTTCGTTCGCGATCGTCGAGCACGGGGGCGAAGACGAACTGCGCCCACTCGTTCAATTTTGACGCCAGCTCGCGATCGGCGTTGCGAAACCCCCAACGCGCGTAAGCTTTGACGGCGGCGTCTTCGTCGCGTGCCTGCAGGGCATGATAGAGATCGATGAAGCCAGCGACTTCGTTCGCCGCGTAGACGCGCACGCAACCGAAGTCGAACAGGTTGATGCCGCCGTCTTGGCGTACGGAGTAATTGCCTAGATGTGCGTCACCGTGGATGACGCCGTAGCGACAGAGCGGCAACCACCAAGCGGTATAAAGCGCTTGAGCTACGGCGTTTCGCCGCTCGAGCGGTGCGTCGTCAACCGCCCGGCGAAACGGTGTGCCGTCGAGCCACGTCATGGTCAGAAGCCGGCGGGTCGACAGCGCGGCGATGGGCTCGGGCACCGAGATGTTCGCCGCGTCGTCCAGCATCGCGTGGAAGAGGCGCATGTTACCGGCCTCGCGCTCATAGTCGAGTTCTTCGCGCACGCGCTCGGCAACCTCGAGAGCAATCTCGCTCGTGTCGAACGCTCGCACGGCCGTGCGCTGCAGCGACAGGATAGTCTGGATCTGGGCGATGTCGGCGTCGACCGCCGACTGCATGTCCGGGTATTGGAGTTTGCATGCGAGCGCCCGCCCGTCTTTGGCAACAGCGCGATGAACTTGGCCAAGCGACGCCGCAGCGGATGGCACCATATCGAAGGATTTGAATTTGGATTGCCAATCCGGGCCAAGCTCAGCGGCCATGCGCCGGCGCACGAAGGCTGGGCCCATCGGCGGTGCGTTGGTCTGCAAGGTCGCGAGTTCGGCCGCAAATTCCGGCGGGAATACATCCGGTAGGCTGCCGGCCACCTGCGCGATTTTCATCGCCGGACCGCGCAATCGGCCAAGCAGCCGCGCCACGTCAGCGGCCGTCGCGACGTCCGTCAACGCACCGCCAAACAGCATGCGGCCTGCGGTGCGTGAGGCGAGGCCGCCGATTCCGGCCGTCGTCTTCGCATAGCGCTGCAGGCGCCGCCCGAACGACGAGGCTTCCTCATCAGGCTTTTTGTCGCTCATGCGCGGTGCATGAAGGGTTTCGCTGGGGGCGTCAATCCGCTACAAGGCGCGCCTTCCATTGGGTTGGTGCCATGGCCGAGTTGCAGCAAATCATCGATCGCACGCCCGCGGAGGCGGCGGCGCGCCGGCGCACGTTTGCCATCATCTCGCACCCGGACGCGGGCAAGACGACGCTGACCGAGCATCTCCTGTTGATGGGCGGCGCCATTCACATGGCGGGCGAGGTCAAGGCCAAGCGCGATCGCCGCCGCGCACGCTCCGACTGGATGAAGATCGAGCAGGAACGCGGCATATCGGTGACGACTGCGGTGATGACGTTCGAATATGGCGGCGTCGTTTTCAATTTGCTGGACACGCCAGGCCACGAAGATTTCAGTGAGGATACGTATCGCACGCTGACCGCCGCCGACTCGGCCATCATGGTCATCGACGCGGCGAAGGGCATCGAGGCGCAGACACGCAAACTCTTCGAGGTCTGCCGTCTGCGCGACATTCCGATCATCACTTTTATCAATAAGATGGACCGCGAGGCGCGCGATCCGTTCACGTTGATGGACGAGATCGCCGACACCTTGCAGCTGCACGTGACGCCGGCCATGTGGCCTGTCGGATCGGGCCTCAACTTTCGCGGCGTGATGGATTTCGGCGCCAATCATTTCCTGCCGTTCGGCCGCGACAACGATCCGGTCGGCCACAATCGCTTGGTAGATATGCTCAGCACCGAGGAACAGGCGCAATTTGCCGAGGAAAGCGCGCTGGCGCGCGGCGGCTACCCGGCCTTCGATCTTGCGACCTATCGCGAGGGTCATCTGACGCCGGTTTATTTCGGCGCCGCGCTGAAGAATTTCGCCGTCAAGGAACTGATCGACGGCCTATCGAAATACGCGCCGGCGCCGCGCTCGCAGCCGGCGGAGCAACGCACCGTGATGCCCAGCGAGGACAAGGTCACGGGCTTTGTCTTCAAGGTCCAGGCGAATATGGATCCCAACCATCGCGACCGTGTCGCCTTCATGCGCCTGTGCTCTGGCCATTTCGAGCGCGGGATGAAGCTCAAGCAATCGGGCTCGGGCAAGGTGATCAGCGTTCACAATCCAATTCTATTCTTTGCGCAGTCGCGCGAGACCGTCGACGAGGCGTGGCCCGGCGACATCATCGGCATTCCCAATCACGGTGTCCTGCGCGTTGGCGACACGCTGACCGAGGGCGAGGATCTGACTTTCACCGGCATTCCGAACTTCGCACCGGAGATTTTGCGCCGCGTACGCCTCGCCGATCCGATGAAGGCCAAACACTTGCAGCGCGCGCTCGAAGCGTTGGCCGAGGAGGGCGTGACCCAAGTCTTCCGTCCCAAGATCGGTGCTCAGTGGTATGTCGGCGTCGTCGGCCAGTTGCAGCTCGACGTTTTGTGCAGCCGCATTGCCGCCGAGTACGACCTCGATGTGGGATTTGAAACTGCGCTTTATGAAACCGCGCGCTGGGTCGCGGCCGACGACCCGGTCGAACTCAAGCGTTTCACCGATGCCCATCAAGGCCAGCTGGCCGACGACCGCGACGGCGCGCCCGTATTCCTAGCAAAGAGCGCGTGGGAACTTCGCTACGCCGCGGAGAAATGGCCGAAGATCAAATTCACGGCCACCAAAGAGCGGCGGCATTGATCCGCTAGGCTGATCTGTTGTGGGGTTGGGGTGTGGCCACGACGCTGCACAGAGCGTTGCCGTTGGGTCGACTGACTCTTCGCGCAAGGACTGGGCCTGCGCGAGCGCCGCTAGTTTGCGACCGCCACAGCCGTTGGATTTGCGTCGCGCCGCACCTTCCAGAAGCGCATGACGCGCTGCGCCGATTCCGGCGTCACTTGATCGTAGAGGGCGAGGAGGTCATGCGTCGCCTCGCTGGAGCGCGTCGGGGAGGCATCCAGCAGCAACGCCAAAGCTGAGAACGTCGCGCGGTCGAAGCGTGCCGAGCGGCAGACGATCGCGATGCCTTCGGTATTGCGCGTCTGCACGATGCGATGGGCGGTCTTGACGTCGATATCGGCGAGCCGCGCAAAGGCGTGGGCGAATTCGGTCGTTTGTCCCGCCCGCATCAAATGCACCAGCAGCGACTCGTTCAATTCCTTCTTTCGCGCCATCTCGGATACGAAGACGCGTGCGCGCCGATCGGATTCCTTGATTTGGCGCACCTCGCGCGCGAACCGGTCGCGCGTCTGCGTCAAGGCCTTGTCGAGAACCTCTTGCGGCAAGCCGTCGATCTTCTGAATGATTTGCGTGCGCAAGTTCGTCGAAACGAATGAAAACATCTCGTTGAGCAGGTCGACCGGCAGATCATGGCGCGCGATCAACGGCGTTTGCAGCGCCTCGTTGTTCTCCGAGCGTTCGACTACTTTTTCGATCGCGTCGCGCGATAGCTCGGCGCCGGAATTTGAAACCAATTTGACCAAGACCGTGTCGCTGCCGCGGGTCACCAGCGCATCCGAAACGACCGGTGAAACGGTCGGCCGCACGGCGATGGCTTCCAAATATTCCTGCCCCTTCGTGTTCGCGATCTCGACGAGGTCGCCGTCTGCCAGGACCGGGCTCTGCGCGATCACTTCATGCGCGACGCTGAATTCGTCATAGGCGAGCTGTTGAATCAACGCATGGGGCGCCGTCGGCAAGGCCGCAAGCGTGTGCGCCAAGTCCTCGCGTACCGCGAGTTCCATTTCCTTGGCGATCCGGCCCATGATCGCGCCGAAATGTTCGCGCTCGACTTCGGAATATGCGTCCGTTTCCGCCAAGAACAAATCCGTGACTTCGCGTAGGAGTTCGCGCCGCTGCTCGCTCGACGGCGTCTTCGCGAGCTGAAGCACGCGGCGCAAATTGGCGTGTTTTTCAGGCATTTGAGGTCGGACACGGCCTTTGATGGTTGCCCGCGATCATCCCGCCGATTTGTAAACATTCGGTCAGGGAAAATGCCTAACGGGCCGTGAAGCTAGGTGGCCTCGGTTTCGATAAAAGTATCCGGAAAGAAGCCGTTGAACGCCGTGCGCAAGGCACACGAATAGGCACCGAGTTTGTCGAAGACGACCCAATCGTCGGCGGCGATGCCGGCCGGAATCTCGAGCTGATAGTGCAGCAAGTCGAGCGTGTCGCAGGTCGGCCCGAACACCTTGAAGAGTTCGGTCTTCCCCTGTTTCTCGACAATGCCGCCGTCCGGGCGGGGCCCGAAGACGCGCAATGGATAGCGCACCGGCCAATTCTTCAGAGCATATTCATTGAGCGATCCGTAGATGCCGTCATTGATGAAGATCGTGTGGTCGCGGCGGATCATGACCTGTGTGATCAGCGAAAGGCCGTCGGCCACGAGCGCGCGCCCTGGTTCGCAATGAAGAAGCGTGCCGGCGGGCAGGTTGAGAGCGCGAATCCCCGAATTGATCGCGTCGAAATAAGTGGTGAGCGGCGGCACTATCACATTTCGATAGTATCCGGGAAAACCACCGCCGATATCGAGTGCCGCAATGGTTACACCCGCGCGTGCGATGACTTCGCCGCAAATCGCGAGCGCGCGGGTATAAGCTTCGGCTTTCATGCACTGTGAGCCGACGTGAAATGTCAGCGCGGGCCGCGCGCCGTGACGCACAATTGCCCCGAGAAGCAAAGCCGCGTCTTCGACGATTGCCCCGAACTTGCTGGCAAGTTCCAAAAGCGCGCCGTCCGCCGGAACACTCAAGCGAACATAGAGCGTCAGTTCTTGGGCGATACGCTTGTCCGCATGCGCGCCGGTTTCACGCAAGATCGTTTGCAGTTCCGCGTCACTGTCGAGTGCAAAGTCGCGGATACCGAAACTTCGATGGGCTTCGCCCGCCGCGCCGCGCAAACGCACCGGCGCCATGAAACTCATGGCGGCATCCGGAAATCGTTCGTGAACGGCTTTGACTTCGGGGATCGAAGCGACATCGAAGTGTTTAATTCCGGCGGCGTAGACCTGGTCCAAAACCGGCGCCGCGTGGTTCGCCTTCACGGCATACATCGTCTGGCCGGCAAAGCCTTCGCGAAAGCTGCGCGCGGCAACCTGGAACGCGCCTGGGATCAGCGCGTAGACCGGCATCGCCGGTCGCATGGCCGCAATCGCCGCAGCTACGTCTTTATATCGAGGCAGTCGGCCACGCCTGGACGCGATCTCAGCCGTGCTGGACATAAAGTCGTACCTGTTGGTTTGCGCGCTGCGGCGGTCGCGAAGGGCGCGTCCTTACGGGAGCGGCCCTAAGGGGTCAATCAGAATCGGGAGACTACAACTTAAATGTGAGGCTTTCCTTTAGCATTGCGGTGACACCGGCACTGTAGCGTCGGTCACAGCGGGTGGTGAACGCGGATGAGTGCGGCGCGCTCGTTTCAAGCGGGGGCTTGGTATGGAAAGGGTCGTCGGATGCGGCTTGGCCTTACGCTTGCCTGCGTCTTCGTGCTTTGTGCCTTGGGTATCGTCGCTTTGCTGGACGGATCCTTGCCGCTCAGCGCGTGGATGCCCGGCGGCGATGCGTTGCCGATCGGCATGCTGATTTTTTCGTCCTGTTTGGCCGGCATGTTCGCCGCGCGCATCAGCGAGCGGTCGCGGCAAGCGGAGCAATTGGCGACCGGTCTCGCGCGCGTAAACGCAGCGCTTGAAATTCAAGTTTGGCAACGCACGAACGCGCTAAGCGAAAAGGTTGGCGAGCTCGAACAAGCGCGTGCCGAAGCAGTATCCGCCAATCTGGCCAAGTCGCGCTTCTTGGCTTCCATGAGCCATGAACTGCGCACGCCGCTCAATGCTATTCTAGGCTTCTCAGAACTCATCGAAGGTGAGATTTACGGCGCCGTCGGCGACAAGCGCTATACGGAGTACGCACGGCTGATCCACGTGAGCGGGAGACACTTGCTGTCGCTGATACGCGATGTTCTCGACCTCTCGAAGATCGAAGCGGGCAAGATGGAGCTTCAGCCGGAGCCGTTGGACGTCGTCGCGATCCTCGCTGAAGCGCAGGATCTCGTGGGTGCGAAGGCGAGCGACCTCGACAATCGCCTCTCGGTTGAGGTCGAGCCGGACTTGCCGCTGTTGATGGCCGACCGGCGCGCCGTGCTTCAGATGACCGTCAATCTTTTGTCGAATGCGGCGAAGTTCACACCGACCTCGGGCAAGATCGTGCTCTCGGCCCGCCTTCGTGATGATGGCGGTGTGTCGATAGGCGTGCGCGATACCGGTGTCGGTATCGCTAAGTCCGATATTCCCAAAGCGCTCTCCGCCTTCGGTCAGATCGAGAACGAATTCGGGCGCAAGCACGACGGAACGGGCTTGGGCCTGCCCATCGTCACATCGTTGATGGAGTTACACGACGGGCATTTCAAGTTCGACAGCGAGCTTGGCAAGGGAACGATCGCCGGATTGATCTTCCCGGCCGAACGCTCACTGCGCGGCGTCGGCGAAAGCGCGGCGGCGCGCTGATGGTGAGCGGCGATCGCGACGCAATGCGAGGACGTTGGTCACGGCATCGGATGCCGGCTGGTAAAACACGGTTTGCTCGTCCAGCGCCGCTCGAAAATCTTCGATCCGAGTTCCCGGCTTAACCTCGAACGCGTCGATGCCACAGCGGCACATGAAGAGCCACTGGTCGCGCAATACCTCGCCGGTCGCGCGGATCTCGCCTTTGAACCCCAAACGTTGGCGCAAGAGGCGCGCCCAGGAATAGCCGCGTCCGTCGCGAAACTTGGGAAACTCGAGCACGATCAACGCCAAGCGATGTACATCGTCGCCAAGTGCGTCGGGCGATTGGTCCGCGCCGAGCTTTACGCCGAGCGCCACATTGCGACCCACGAGCGCTTCGCGTTCGGCTTGCCAACGTTTGAGCGATACGATGACCGGTGTGCCCAACGGCGCCTCTTGACCGTCCGCGAGAGACGCAAAGACATTCTCAGCAAAGGCGCCGTTCTTAATGAGCGACATAAAGCTTCTCCCGGAATGGCTGAATGCCGACGCGGCGATAGGTGTCGAGAAAGCGCTCGTCCTTGGCTTGGCGCAGATCCAAATAAGTGCCGACGATGGTCTCGACCGCGTCGGCAACTTCGTTCTCGCCGAACGCCGGGCCGACGATCTCGCCGATGGACGCGGTTTCGTCGCCCGATCCGCCGAGGGTGATCTGGTAATACTCAACGCCCTTCTTATCGACGCCGAGCACGCCGATATGGCCGACGTGATGATGGCCGCAGGCGTTAATGCAGCCGGAAATCTTGATCTTCAGCTCGCCGATCGCATTTTGCCGCTCGAGATCGGCAAAGCGCGTGCTTATCGCTTGCGCGATGTTGATGGAGCGCGCATTGGCTAGATCGCAATAATCTAGGCCAGGACAGGCGATGATGTCGGAGATCAAGCCGGCATTTGCCGTCGCCAGGCCCGCTTTGTCCAAGAATTGCCACACCTCAAAGAGGTCGCGCTGACGCAAATGCGGCAGCACCAAATTCTGCTCGTGACTGACGCGAATTTCATCGAACGACAAGCGCTCGGCCAGATCCGCCACGAGGCTCATCTGTTCGGCTGACGCGTCGCCCGGCACGCCACCGATCGGCTTCAGCGATATGGTGGCGATCGCATAGCCCGGCATCTTGTGAGGGGCGATGTTGGTATCGACCCAGCTTGCGAATACCTTGTTGGCGGCCCTTTGCTTTGTCAGCAACGCGGTCTCGTCGCCCAGCGCCTCAAACGGTGGCGCGGCGAAATAGCGGCGGATGCGTTCGATTTCTTCCCGCGGCAGCTCAAGCGCGGCTTGCGATTTGATCTCGGCGAACTCCACCTCGACCTGGCGCTTCATCTCGGCCGCGCCGATTTGATGCACGAGAATTTTGATGCGCGCTTTGTAAATGTTGTCGCGCCGTCCGTAGAGATTATAGACGCGCATCACTGCTTCGAGATACGCGAGCAGATCGCCGGCGGCAATCCCATCGCCGATGCAATGGCCGATCATCGGCGTGCGGCCCTGACCGCCGCCGACGTAAACGTCGAAGCCAAGCGTGCCGCCGTCCTTGCGCTGGATCACGATGCCGATGTCGTGGACTTTGATCGCCGCGCGATCCTTCGGCGCCGCCGTCACGGCGATTTTGAACTTGCGCGGCAGATAGGAAAACTCGGGATGGAACGTCGACCACTGGCGAATGATCTCCGACCAGAGGCGCGGATCGTCGACCTCGTCCGCCGAAGCGCCGGCGAAATGATCGGCCGTGACGTTGCGAATGCAATTGCCGCTCGTCTGGATCGCATGCATCTCGACGGTTGCGAGGTCGGCTAGAATGTCGGGGACGTCGGCGAGCTTTGGCCAATTGTACTGAAGGTTCTGGCGCGTCGTGAAATGCGCATAATCCTTGTCGTATTTCCGCGCGATGTGGCCCAGCATGCGAAGCTGGCGCGACGAGAGCGTTCCGTACGGGATCGCAACGCGCAGCATGTAAGCGTGAAGCTGCAGATAGAGCCCGTTCATCAAGCGCAAGGGTTTGAATTCGTCTTCCGTCAATTCGCCGGACAACCGGCGCGCCACCTGACCGCGAAACTGCGCGACGCGCTCATCGACAAGTTTTTGGTCGAATTCGTCGTAGCGATACATTGCGCTAGGCCCGCGCCTGTTTGCCGAGATCGCGCCGAATGGTCGGGCCGGCCGCGCGGATGATCTCCCGCATCTTGACGGGCTTGAGCGCTTCGCCTTGGCCGGTCACGTCGAAGAGATAGGCGTGCACGACTTTCAGGTCGCGCTCAGCCTCGACGCCCTTAGCAAGGGCCGCTTCGCCCTCCGCGGCGCCAACCAGCTGCTTCGCGCCGCCAAGGTCTTCGACCCAATGCCCGGCCGCGTCGAAGTACACGACCTCGCCGTCCTTCAACCTATTGGCGGTGAGCACTTGAGGCATAACTGTCCGACCCGTCCAATCCACCTAAAGGATGGGGGGCGACAGGTATTTTGTCAATAACTGGCGTAGAATACAAGTAAGTACAATTATCTATTGTTAAATCTAGAACTGAGGCTCGGCCGGCCAAAGATTCACTCTTTCGTCCGCGAAGCCTCGTGCCAGCGATGCAGCAGCTGCCATTCCAAGAGCGCGAGGAGAGAGTAAATGCCGATGCCCAAGAGCGAGAGCAGTGCGAGCGCGGCGAACATTTTCGCGATCTGCAAGCGATTGCTCGCCTCGATAATTCGCCAGGCGAGACCGGTCGAAGTCCCTGAACCGGCAACGAATTCGGCAACGACGGCGCCGATCAGCGCGAGGCCTCCCGAAATTTTCATTCCAGCAAGCAGATAGGGCAGGGCCGTCGGAATTTTCAGCCGCCACAGAGTCTGCAAGCCCGAAGCGCCATAGAGCTGAAACAATTCCTTGAGTTGAGGATCGGCCGAGCGAAGACCCAGCGTCGTGTTCGCCAAGATCGGAAAGAAGGCGACGATCGTTGCGAGGATCAAGACGGCGCGATCGGCGTGATCGACGCCCACCCAAATCAGAATCAACGGCGCAATGGCGACGATCGGTGTCGTTTGCAGGACCACCGCATAAGGCAGGAGTGCGCGCTCGACCGTCCGACTTTGCGCGAACAAGACGGCGAAGAAGAAGCCGAGGCCGAGCGCCCAGAGAAAAGCCTCGATGGTAATCGTCAGCGTGATCCATGCGGACTGCGCCAGCGACGGCCATTCGCCGATCAGCGTCTCGCCGATCGCCGACGGCGCGGGCAGGACAAACGGTTGGATGCCATAGTGGCCGACCGCCCATTCCCAGAACCAGACCGCGCCCACTGCGACAAGGGCCGGCAACAGATAAGCAAGAACACGCTGTCCGCTCATGAATGCGCACCCTCCAAGAGGACCTCGCGCAAGGCGCGGCAGCGTTCGGCGTATTCCGGCGAGTGACGGAATTCCGCGTCGCGATTCATCGGTTGCGCCATGTTCAGGTCACCCACGATGCGGCCCGGGCGCGGGCGCATCACCAGCACACGCGACGACAGATAGACGCTCTCATAAATCGAGTGCGTGACGAAGAGGATCGTCAGGCCGCGCGCCTGCCATAAACCGCGCAGTTCGTCGTTCAGCCGTTCGCGGGTGAACTCGTCGAGCGCGGCGAACGGCTCGTCCATCAGCAGTACTCCAGGCTCCGGCGCCAGCGCGCGGGCCAATGACACGCGCATCTTCATGCCACCCGACAGCTCGCGCGGGAAGGCGTGTGCAAACGCGGTCAGGCCGACAAGTTCGAGCGTCTCCTTGATCCTGTTGCGAATGAGACCCTCTTCGGCGCCGAGAAGTTCGAGCGGCAATCGCACGTTTTTCTCAACCGTCGCCCAGGGCATCAACGCCGCGTCCTGGAAGACGAAACCGAGACGCGGTCGCGAACCGGTCCACGTGATCGTGCCCGATGTCGGCTCCGTCAATCCGGCCGCGAGGCGCAGGATCGTGCTCTTGCCGCAGCCCGAGGGTCCGACCAACGACACGAATTCGCCGTCGGCGACGCTGAAGCCGACGCGATCGAGCGCCAGCACGTCGTTCGCGAATCGCTTGCCGACTGTCTCGAACGTCAGCAGTGTCGCCGCCATCTCGTCTTAGTGCGTTTTGGCGGGCTTGGGGGCGGTGCCACGAGCCTTGCCGACGAAGGCCAGCGTGTAGGCCTTTTTGTAGTCGAGCGTCTTATCGAAGACGCCGTTCGCCGCCATCAGATCGAAGAACGCTTTCCAGCGCGCGTCGGTCATAGCGCCGATCCCGAGCGTTGCCGCGTCACCTGACATCACAATCCCATGTTCGCGCATCGCAGCGATTCCGTTCGCGATCAAGTCGTCCGTCATCTCGGGATTGTCGCGCTTGATGAGCACGTTGCCGGGCGAAGGATCGCCGTTGAGATAGCTCTTCCAGCCGGCGACCGACGCGTCGACGAACGCCTTCACAACGGCCGCGCGTCCGCGCACGTCGACACCGCGCGCCAGAATGAAATTCGAATATCCGGGATAACCGGAGTCGGAGAGCAGGAAGACTTGCGGTTTGAACTTGCCCTCTTTCTCGATCAGGTAGGGCTCCGACGACACATAGCCTTGCTGGATGGCTTGCGGGTCGGTGAGAAACGGCGCCGCGTTGAAGGTGTATTTGCGTATCTGGGCGTCGTTGAAATCGTATTTCGCGCGCGCCCATACCCACCAGGTCGAGATCGTTGCATCCGAGATCATGATGGGTTTGCCCTTCATGTCGGCGATGCTTTTGATGTCGGCGCGAGGATGCGTGATCAGGACCTGCGGATCCTTTTGGAAGATCGCGGCAACGGCTTGAACATCTGCGCCGGCGGCGATCAGATTGAGCGGCTGAAACTGGTTCGAGCCCATGACGAAGTCGACAGCGCCGGCGGCGATCAGTTGCGGCGGGTTTACCGCCGGCCCGCCCTGCCGGATCGTGACGTCGAGCCCGGCCTTGGCGTAAAGGCCCGTCGCCAGCGCCTGATAGTAGCCGCCATGCTCGGCTTGCGCTTTCCAATCGGTTGCGAAAGTGACTTTGACCGGAGGCTTTGCCGTCGCGAGCTTTGCCTTGGCCGCAAAACTCGGGTCGGCTGCGGCGAAAATGACCAGCGCGAGAAGGCCAAGGCGGATGCGGCGTGCAAACAGCATTGAGGGAGTCCTCGGGTAAGTGACTCCCACGTTAGCCGACCGACCCGTCCGCCGTCACTGGCTCGAAGCTAAGGCACCGACTGGCACGTTGCCGCGCGACGGGCCTGGTCGATTTCGGCTTCCCGCTTGTCGTCGTTGACCAACGTGCGGAACAGGACCAGCCCCTTCGTCGTCGGCGCGTTGACGGTAATCGTCCCGGCTGTGTCGATCGGCGCAGACTGGCCCGGTCCGAGCAGGATGATCGTTGCCGGCTGGCCTTTGGCCGCCGTGTCGTTCAACACAAAGAAATTGTCGGTGTTGTCGGCGTAAAGCGCGACCGACCAATAGGTGTCGCTCGGCGCCCCCGTCACGATCTTCAACGGCCGTCGGCTGACATCGAAAGCGCATGTCGAGTAGAGCAGATCGGGGCTCGGCTTGACGATCGTGCGCGACTGGTCGGTCGCGCGCTCGCCGTGCGAGATCGAATTGATCCGTCCTTGTGCGACCTTGCCCATCGCGCGCCACATGATCAACGACGGGGCCTGACTGACCACGAGCCAGTGGATCGCCGTCGCGAGTACCAGCGTGAACAGCCCCCACCTTGTCCAGCGTATCATGAGCACGCTTCCTTGGTGATGGAGGGCACGGGTACGGCGTCGGGCCGCTCGCGGACGCTGTCGCCGGGATTGTAGAGCCGCAACGTCACCTCAAACCCGTTCTCCGACGTCGCAATCCAATTGCCTTCCTCAGGCGTCGTCGAAAGGCGCACGCTGAACGAGCCGTCGGCGCCGCGCACGATGTTGGTCTTGGACACGGAGTAGCGCTTGCCGGGGTTGGGCAGCAGGAAATGATCGGTGCCGTAAACGGTTATGCTCCACCAGCGCGCGTCCGGATCCTTGCCGTCGATGCGGTAGGAGCATTTGCCGTCGAGCGCCTGGCCCGCGCTGTCGTGATTGGCCTCGTAATAGATGGTCTCGCTTTTGTTGAGCGCGAAGAGGCCCGTCAGCGCGATAAAGGTGCGCAAATAGGGGTCGGCCGTCGCGCTGCCGGTGAGCAGATTTGTCTGCCAGGGACCATTGTGCACCTGCGCGTCGCCGCCGCGCAGCGCGAATACGCCCACATAGGCCGTGCCGAGGCCGAGCACCGTGGCGATTGCAATCGATCCGAGCAAACGCAAAAGAAACCACATGGACCCAACCTTAAGATGCGCGGCCGACAACACAATGCGTCGCCGGGCAAATGTCAAATACCGCCGCGAACTGCGCTTAATGTCTCTTTTTCGGACAGTCCGCCGATTTGCACATCTCCAATTGGTTGTGCGATGGGGCAGGGCAATGGTTTCGTAATTTTGGCGACGCTATTCTGCAAACATGACGATTGTCCCGCCGCCGATCTTGGATCTTGCCCACCTGGACGACGCCGGGTTCGAAAAGCTCTATCGCGAGGAGATCGAGCAGCCACTGCTCGCCAGGGAGACAGAGCGGCGCGCCGACGTCTCGACATTCCGGAGCCGCTTGATTCTGGGTTGCGTTGTTCTCCCGCCGATCGCCTATTTCGCCTGGCTGTACAGCCACAATGAGGCGGTCTTTATCGGCCTCGTCATCGGGCTGGTAGGCGTCGCGACGTTCGCCTACTGGCCGCTGTCTGAGCTTTACGATCAGGTCAAGTCGCGGATGCTGATAACGATCGCGGATGCCATGGGCTGTCATTACACCGCGACGCGCCTTGAAACCGCGATCATCCCGCGCATGCTCGACCTCGGCCTCCTGCCGCACTATGACCGCGCCAGCTACGAGGATTGTTTCACCGGCGAGCGCTACAAATGCGCCTTCGATTTGTTCGAAGCTCATCTCGAAGAGAAACATCAAACCAAGAACGGCACGAGTTGGTCGACCGTGTTTCGCGGCCAGATCGTGCGCGTTGCCTTCCCGAAGCACTTCCTTGGCGTGACCGTCGTACGGCGGAGCCTCGGTCTCTTCAATTTCCTGAATAGTTTCGGCAATAAGTTGCAGCATATCGGCTTGGAGGATCCCAAATTCGAACGCGACTTCGAAGTCTTCGGCTCCGATCAAGTGGAAGCGCGGGAACTGGTCCACCCCGTGTTCATGGAGCGCTTGCTCGCGCTTGAAACGGCGTATGACGGCAAACGCCTTCGCTGCGGCTTTCAGGACGGCGATTTGCTGTTGGCCGTCGAGGGGCGCGACCGGTTCGAACTGGGCTCGATGTTTACGCCACTGGCCGACCCGAAGCGCGTGCGCGTCGTCGTCAACGACATCGCCGAGATATTGCGGTTGGTCGACTCCATGCTGACGGCGGAGCGCGCGCCGTTGCTGGCGCTCGGCAACAAAGACGTGCCCGCCGAAAACCCTCAGAACATCGCAAATCCCTAGAACGGCGAGCCTGCACCGGCATCGGGTTGAGGCTGGCGATAGGGGCCGTTTGCATCGTTAGGCGATGCACTTGGTTCGTGCGCTGCCCTGCCGGTCGACGACGATGCAGGCACAGTAATCACCATCGGCCTTCTGGAGGAGGTCGATGCAGATGGCGTCTCCCGGCTTTCGCCCGAGTGAGCTGGGGCTGCGTCCGAACGTGGCTGATAGCGCGGAGAGGGAGGCGGCGGCGCATGACGCGGCTCGTCTCCTCCGAAGATACTGTCCAAGAAATTTTCAAGCACGCCGCGGTCATGCGGGCGGCGGTCGCTGTAAGTATCGCCGCGCTCGACCCAGGGCATGTCTTCGCCCTGCGCGTTTGCCTGCGCGTTGGCCAAGTCTTCGCCCGGCTGGCCGAACATGTCGATGCCGGGAAGGGTGCGCACCGGAAGGTCCTTGTGTGCCGCCAGCATATACGCCTTCCAGATCGTCGCCGGAATGCTCCCGCCTACGACCTTGCTCATCGACGTGTTGTCGTCGTTTCCGACCCACACGCCGGTCACGAGGTCGGCGGTGTAACCGATGAACCAGGCATCGCGCCAATCTTGGCTCGTGCCGGTCTTTGCTCCCGCAGGGCGTGGGCTGAGATCGGCGCGTTTGCCGGTGCCGGTTTGCGTCACCTCGAACATCATTTGATTCATTTGTGCGAGCTGTTCCGGCGCGATGACGGGAGTCGGCGGCAATGCTTTGTGCTCGTAGAGCGTCGTCCCGTCGGTCGTCCGGACGTCGAGGATGACATAAGGCTCTGTCTTGTTGCCGTTGTTGGCGAAGGCGGCAAAGGAGCGCACCATTTCGTAGAGCGTCACTTCCGACGTGCCGAGCGGCAGCGAACGATTTGGCTCGAGCGGCGACGAGATGCCTAGCCGCTGAGCGACACGGATGATCGCGGTGCGTCCGACCTCATCGGCGACGCGCACGGCGACGGTGTTGACCGAGCGGGCCAGCGCATCGCGCAAGGTGATGGGGCCTAGATAATTGCCGTCGTAGTTCTCCGGACTCCAGCCGCGGTTCTCGTAAGGCGCGTCGTCGCGCTCAGTGTCGGGCGTGAGGCCGCTTTCGAGCGCTGCCAGATAGACGAACGGTTTGAACGAAGACCCCGGTTGGCGCCGCGCCTGATAGGCACGATTGAAATTGGAGGCGTTGTAATCCTTGCCGCCGACCAGGCTGCGCACGGCGCCGTCGGGTTCCATCGCGACGAGCGCGCCTTGCGATACGCCGCGTGCGGCACCTTCTTTGTTCAAAACCGATGTCAGATTCTTCTGCGCGATCGTCTGCAGCTTCGTATCGATCGTCGTTCGAACGATCAGATCCTTGTCGAGCGGAACGTTCAGCTTACCAAGCTGGTCCATCACGAAATCGGCGAAATAATTCGCGCTTTCGGTCCCTTCGTGCAGTACGGGCTTTGCCGGGTGGGCTTTGGCGTTGGTCGCCTCTTCCTGGGTGATCTTACCGTCGCCCAGCAGGAGGTCGACGACTGTGGACGCGCGCGCCTGCGCGACGGCCAAATCGGCTTCCGGGGAATAGCGCGACGGGGCTCTGGTCAGCGCCGCCAACATCGCTGCTTCGGCAATCGACACGTTGCGCGCCGATTTGCCGAAATATTCACGCGCTGCCGCATCGACGCCGTAGGCGCCGGCGCCCAGATAAATTCGATTGAGATAGAGCGTCAGGATGTCTTCCTTGCTGAAGTGACGCTCAAGCCAGAACGCGAGGAAGACCTCCTCGAGTTTGCGCGACCACGTCCGCTCGGGCTTGAGGAAGGTATTCTTGGCGAGCTGCTGGGTAATTGTCGATCCGCCTTGGACCACCTCTCCCGATGTCATATTGATGGTGAGTGCGCGCACCAGGCCGCGAACGTCGACGCCCCAATGCGAATAGAAGCGCCGATCCTCCATGATGAGGAACGACTCGGGCAAATATTTCGGCATTTCGGAGACGGCGACGCGAAACCCGAAAGCAGCGCCGCGCGAGGCGAACACTTTGCCTGCGGCATCCGTCAACGTGATCGACGGGGTCTTGTTGATGGCGTTGAGGTCGACGCCCTGCGGCAGCTCCGGCGCGTAAGCGTAGTACATCACGACGAACAACAACGAGGCGAATAGCACGCAGGCGCCGAAGCCGCTGGCGAGCCAAAACCACCATGGTCTGCGCACGTGAGCGGGCTCGCTCCACGGACCAAGTTCGGGCGGCTGTTCGTTCGGTGTCTCGGTCGGCGGAATGTCGGACATGGATGAACCTAGTGCTGGGCGTTGAGCCCGCGCTATCCTGCTACTCGTCGAGTTCGTTCGCTATGCGCCATTGTCACTGCTTTTGCCGTTCGACGGAAGGTCGCGGCGGAATTAAGGAATATTCATGCTGGGCGTTTGCTACTACCCCGAGCATTGGCCAGCGCATATGTGGGCCGACGACGCGAGGCGGATGGCCGATCTGGGCCTCAAATTTGTCCGGATCGGCGAGTTCGCGTGGAGCGCGGTCGAACCGCGCCCTGGCCAATTCGCCTGGTCCTGGCTGGACAGCGCGGTCGAGACACTTTCAGGCGCAGGTCTTCAGATCGTCATGGGGACGCCGACGGCAACCCCGCCCAAATGGCTCGTCGATCGCTCGCCAGACATCTTGCCTGTCGACGAGCGCGGTCGCCGCCGTGGGTTCGGATCGCGACGCCACTATTGCTTTTCGAGCCGGACCTATCGCGAAGAGAGTGCCCGCATCACCCGCGCCTTTGCCGAGCGGTATGGCAAGCATCCAGGCGTCGCCGGATGGCAGACCGACAACGAGTACGGCTGCCACAACACCGTCCATTCGTATTCAACCGACGCGTTACGCGCCTTTCGCGATTGGCTCGGGCGACGCTACGGCACGGTCGAAGCTTTGAACGCGGCATGGGGCAATCGGTTCTGGAGCATGGAGTATCGCAGTTTCGACGAGATCGATCTGCCGATGAGTGCGGTAACGGAACTCAATCCGAGCCATCGCTTGGATTTCTTCCGCTTCTCTTCGGATCAGGTGAGGAGTTTCAACGACAACCAGGTGGCGATTCTACGCGAGCATTCGCCCGGCCGCTTCGTCACGCACAACTTCATGGGGGCGTTCCTCGATTTCAATCACTGGACTGTGCAGCGCAGTTTGGATTTCGCCAGCTGGGACAGCTATCCCCTTGGCTTCACCGATACGGCGCCGATGATTTCTCGTGCCGACAAGGAACGCTATGCGCAGACAGGCCATCCCGATATTTCGGCCTTTCATCACGATCTTTATCGCGGTGTAGGCGGTGGCCGTTTCTGGGTGATGGAGCAGCAACCGGGACCGGTGAATTGGGCTCGCTGGAATCCAAGCCCCGCGCCTGGAATGGTGCGCCTTTGGGCATGGGAGGCGTTGGCGCACGGCGCCGAGGTCGTGAGTTTCTTCCGCTGGCGTCAAGCGCCATTTGCCCAAGAGCAAATGCATGCCGGTTTGAACCGCCCAGACAATGTACTGGACATCGGCGGCCACGAAGCCGCCCGCGTTGCAACTGAACTCAAGGATGCTTGGTGGCAAGAAGCGCAGCAAGCGCCGCGCGCGAAAGCGCCGGTCGCGCTCCTATTCGACTACGAGAGCGCCTGGATTGCCCGCATTCAACCGCAAGGCGTGTCCTTCGATTATCTCTCGCTCGTCTTCAATTGGTACAGCGCGCTGCGTCGTCTCGGCGCCGACGTCGACATTGTATCGCCAGGCTTGCCCCTGGATGGCTATCGATTGGCTGTCGTTCCGATGCTGGCGCATATGGGTTATGGAGCGACGGAAGCTCTAGAGCGCTTCCACGGCGTAACGCTCCTCGGCGTGCGTACCGGCTCGAAGACAGAATCGTTTCAGATTCCGAGCGATCTCCCACCTGGGCTGTTGCAGAAGCTGTTGCCGATCAAAATTCCACGCGTCGAAAGCCTGCGTCCCGGCCTGACGCGAACCGTGAAATGGGGAAATCAACAGTTTTCATGCGACACCTGGGTCGAGCACGTCGAGCAAGGCGAGGGCATCGAGGCGCTAGCGACTTTTGCCGACGGCAAAGCGGCCCTCGTGCGGCAAGGACAGAGGCACTACCTCGCCTGCTGGCCTTCAAAAGACTTGATAGAGGCGACGCTCAAGCATTTGTTCGATCAGGCGAAGCTTTCAGTCACGCCGCTCCACGATGACGTTCGCATCCGTCGGCGCGGCCCCGTTTCATTCGCGTTCAATTTCGGTTCGGGGCCGCAACCGGCGCCCGCTCCTCACGGCGCGCGGTTTCTTCTCGGGGGCGAGCATATCGCTCCCTACGATCTCGCCGCTTGGGTATGACACCATAGGTTGCGTTAACTGTTCTTGACGATACTGGATAAAGTAATCATAGAAGATCGCAGGCGGCTTTAAGACCGTCGTCACTGCAGAAGGTTATTCTGAAGCCCACGGTAGGGGCTTCGAGGAACTTTCAGCCACCTCGAACCCACGGAGAATGGCCGATGGATTTGTTCATCGCAGTGGGGGTTTTGTTTGCGATCGGATATGCCGCGGGGTACGGCATCCGGGCGTCAGTCTCGTATGCGCGTCGGATGCGTGTCCGGCGTGAGCGAGCACCAGTCGAAGAGTTCGACTATTTGGTCGAGGGCCCAGCATGGATGCGTTGATCCTTCCGGGCTTGATAGTCCTCGCCGGTTTTGTGTTCGGACTCTTCGTTGGCGAGCGGAAATCTCGCAAGCGCAGAATCTTCGCCAAGAGGACTGCTCACTTCTGATCGCGGCTTGAAGCGAAGCGGTTGAGGAGTGGGTGATCGTGCGCAATAGTGCGCGTACGATGAACCTCGCCCAACCGCTTCCCTTTTCCTTCGAGCCTGCCACGCTGCCGCCTGAGGCGGAACGCCTACGCGCAGACGTGCGTGCCTTCCTGGCGACGGAGCTGCAATCGCTAGCGCCGGAACTCAAGGCGCGTTCGTGGGGCGGCTTCGATCCGGCGTTTTCGAAGAAGCTGGGCGCACGCGGTCTGATCGGCCTGACATGGCCTAAGAAATATGGCGGTCACGAACGCTCAGCCTTGGAGCGTTATGTGGTGATCGAAGAGTTGCTCGCGGCCGGCGCGCCGGTGGCCGCGCATTGGGTAGCCGATCGCCAGAGCGGCCCGTTGCTGCTGAAGTTCGGAACGGAAGAGCAGCGTCAACGCTGCCTGCCCGGCATCGCCAAAGGCGAGCTTTATTTCGCGATCGGCATGAGCGAACCGGACTCCGGCTCCGACCTTGCAAGTGTGCGTACGCGCGCGACCAAGACGAACGAAGGCTGGCGCGTTCGTGGCACGAAATTATGGAGTTCGGGCGCCCATCGCTCGCAATATATGATCGCCCTGTTTCGCACCGGCGACAGTGTCGATCAGCGCCAACTGGGGCTGTCGCAATTCCTGGTCGACTTATCGTTGCCGGGGATTCACATCCGCCCCATCGATGATTTGACCGGACACCGCCACTTCAACGAAGTCGTCTTTGACGATGCGCTGTTGCCGGAAGATGCCTTGATCGGGAACGAAGGCCAAGGCTGGAGCCAAGTGACGGCCGAACTTGCTTACGAACGCTCGGGGCCCGAACGTTTCCTCTCCAGCATGATGCTGCTCAAGCACCTGATCGGTGCTGCCGGAAGCAATCCGTCGCAGCGGGTCGCGGTCGCTTTGGGGCGGCTCGCGGCGCATCTCCAGATATTGCGGGGACTTTCGATTTCCGTCGCCACCCAACTCGAGCGCGGCGCCAATCCGGCGCTCGAGGCCGCGATCGTCAAGGATTTGGGTGCGGTCTTCGAACAGGAAATTCCGCAACTCGCACACGACCTCTTCGGCGAGGAGCCGTCGCTCGATGCCGACGATGCGATGCTGCGCGTTCAAGCCTATCTGACGCAGATCTCGCCAGCGTTCTCGTTGCGCGGCGGTACCCGCGAAATTCTGCGCGGTATCATCGCCCGCGGGTTGGGGCTTCGATGAACGAAACCACGACATTGTTATGTGATGCGGCACACCGTCTCTTCACCGAGCATGTTACCGCTCATGTCTTGAAGGCGGCCGAGCAGGGCATCTGGCCCGACCGGCTTTGGGATGCTGTCGACCAGGCAGGGTTCCTTGATGTGCTCGCCGAACCGGAAGCGCCGATTGCGGAACGATTGAGACACGCAAGCGCTTTGCTCAAGGTTGCTGCGCGTCACCTCGCGCCGATACCGCTCGGCGAAACGATCGTCGTGCGAATGCTCCTTGCCGCGCGCGACGTTGAAATTCCGCAGGGTCCGCTGAGCTTCGGCCTTATCGATGGACACACTCACGTCCACGGGGATCACAGTCACGTCGCCGGCCGCGCCCACCGCATCCCTCACGCTCGCGCGGCGAAGAGCGTGCTCCTCGCTTCGGCTGACGGAGCCGACGCCGTGCTCGTGACAACGCGGCGCGTCAAGCTCACCGAAGGCCGGAATATCGCCGGCGAAGCGCGCGACGACCTCGCGCTCTCAGACACTGCCGGGGTAACCGTCCGCGACGTCCCTGGCGGCACGCTCAAGGCGATCGGCGCCGCACTGCGCTCTATTCAAATTGCTGGCGTGCTCGAGCGCGTTATGCTTCAGACCACCGATTATGCCCGCATGCGCGTGCAATTCGGCAAACCGATTGCGGCTTTTCAGGCGATTCAGCAGCAATTGGCGGTGTTGGCGGGGCAGGTGGCTGCCGCAGGCATGGCGGCCGATATGGCCATGGCCGACTTAGGATCGCCTTTACGCCTGGCACGCTCGGCTGCCTATGCCAAGATTCGCTGCGGCGAAGCGGCGGGAATTTCCGCCTCGATCGCGCATCAAGTGCACGGCGCGATCGGCATCACTCACGAACATAGTTTGCATTTCGCGACGCGCCGCTTGTGGTCGTGGCGTGCCGAGTTTGGGCCGGAGAGCGATTGGGCCGAGCATATCGGGGACGCAGCCGCACGTGACGGCCAAGACGAATTTTGGCCGGCTCTTACTCGTTCAACGTGATCGATCCACCGCGACCGAGGCGAGACGTCTAGTGGCGTTTCGTCGAGGCTTCGATCTGCGATGCACCGTTTTGCATCGCGTGCTGCGTTACTTCCGCGACCTTGGCAAAGTGCTGGGCGTATTCGCCGGAGACTTGCTTCGCCCACGACTGCTGCAGGGCGGCGACATCTTCCCAGTTCTTGCAACGCAAGAATTCGCTGGCAGCCTCGGCATTTTTCTCAAGCCGACGGGTTGCGAATTGCAGATAGTATTGCTGCAGCTCGGTCATCGTCTTGAACATGGTGTGAACGGATCCGACCATCGCGTCGGAAAATGCAGTGGCGCTCTCGGGGATGATCGTATCGCTCGCGCGTGACTGTTCTCGTCTGGCTTGGGACATCGCGTCGATTCCTTTTCGCTCTGAGCCCCCGCTCTCGAATCAAAGTGTACCCGATCCCCGCCACGGGATTTTGGCCAATTGCAAGTGATCCCCATAAAACCCAGGAATTCCGGACGCCCGACGGCGCTTCCTCGCCCACCTGTGATTTGGCTCACAGGGCATTCATGCCGACCGGGGAACATCGACCGTCAGCGATCGAGCCATCGAGCGCTCAAGCGGACACGCCGCTAATGGTCATTTGGAGTGCCCGGATTAACTCCAATTATGATCTCTGATCGAAGCAAAGGCGTCATTCTGGCCTTGAGGTCCCATTCATGCTGGGTTCAGTGTGCAACTCCTAGTTTCGGGCCCAATGCATAGGATTTTGCTGACAATTATCTTGGCTTCATTCGCACTCGCCTTGGCTCCGACCGCCCAAGCCGACCGGGGCGACAACTGGCGCGGCTGGAAGGAAGACCACCGCAGCGATCGGCATGCCGATCACCCGGGGCCGAACATCCGCCCGCCGCCCACCCCGGAGGGGCCACAGGGCCGAGACGACAACGACGCTTGGCGGAACGGTCGCGGCGACGACCGACGGCCGTGGTTTGGCCGGCGCGAACATGATCGCGCTCGCGAAGGTGTCATGCACGGACGCATGATCCCGCTCGAAGAGTTGGAGGATCGAATCGCGCGTTCGACGCCGGGATTTCGCATCGGCAATCCGGAGCTTTTGATGTTGGACGGCCGCTCGGTCTATCGTATCCGCTGGCGAACGCCCGACGGCCATATCCTCATCCTTTTCGCCGACGCGGAGACGGGTCAAGTGCTAGACATTCGCGGCCGCTGACGGATCAAAAATCGATGCGCGTGCTTGTAGTTGAAGATGATCCAGACCTGCTGCGCTTGCTCGCCGGCGCCCTGAAGGACGCGGGCTACGTTGTCGACACGGCAAAGGACGGCGTTGAGGGGCACCACCTGGGCGATACCGAACCCTATGACGCGGTGATCCTCGACCTCGGTCTGCCCGAGATGGACGGCATTACGGTGCTCGAGAAATGGCGCAAGGCCGGGCGGACTATGCCGGTTCTAATTCTAACGGCGCGAGACCGTTGGAGCGACAAGGTCTCCGGCCTCGACGCCGGCGCCGACGACTACGTGGCGAAGCCCTTCTATACGGAAGAGGTCCTCGCCCGCATTCGCACGCTGCTTCGCCGCAAGGCCGGATTGGCGTCGTCCGACATCGAATGCGGCCCCTTACGCATCGACACGCGCGCGGCGCGCGTGACGGTCGACGGCAATCCGGTCAGGCTGACGTCGCTCGAGTATCGATTGCTCGCCTATCTCGGTCACCATAAGGGCCGCGTCGTCTCGCGCACAGAACTTGTCGAACATCTTTACGATCAAGATTTCGACCGCGACTCCAACACAATCGAAGTGTTCGTTGGCCGGCTGCGCAAAAAGCTGGGCGTCAGCGTAATCCAAACGATGCGGGGGCTCGGCTACAAACTTGCCGAAGACGCCGGCGAAGCCGAGAGCGATGGCGCGCACTAACTCGCTTGCTTTTCGCCTCTTGGCGATCGCCGCAATTTGGAGCGTATTGGGCTTGGCGGGCGGCGGCGCGGCGCTGTCGTCGCTATTCACGCGCTCGGCGGAGGGCAATTTCGACACGCGGCTGAACGCCGATTTGGACAGCGTCATTGCGGCCGCCGATCGTGACGCCGAGGGCAAGCTCAACGTTGCGCAATCGTTCGTCGATCCGCGTTTCGCCAACGCGTTCTCCGGTTGGTATTGGCAGGTTTCGTCGCTCGACGCGCCGCCTAAGCCCGAGGGCGCAGAGACGTTCCTGCGCTCGACGTCTCTCTGGGACCAATCGTTGCATCTGGGGCCGCCAACCGCGCTTGGCGTTTCGCGAAAGGGTTACACCCTCGGCCCGCGAAAGAGACGCCTGCGCTATATCGAGAATGTCGTCAGCATTCCCGACGAGGCCGAGCACCAGGCGGTGCGGCCGGCCGCCGACCACCGCTATCGCTTCATCGTGGCGGGCGATGTCTCCGACGTCGAGGCGGAGATTTCGACGTTCAACATCACGCTCTGGTGGGCGACGATTATCTTGGGCGTCGGGTTGTTGAGCGCAATGTTCGTTCAGGTGCGGCTGGGCTTGGCGCCGCTCGCTCGGGTCAGCCGCGCGCTCGCCGCGATCCGCGAGGGCAGGGCGGATCATCTCGAAGGCGATTTTCCGGCCGAGATCAAACCGCTGGCGGACGAACTCAACGCTCTTGTCGCACACAACGCTCAGGTCGTCACACGTGCGCGCACGCATGTCGGGAATCTAGCGCACTTCTTGAAGACGCCGCTTTCGGTTCTCGCCAACGAAGCGCAGGGTTCGCAAGGGCCGCTGGCCGAAGCGGTTAGCCGTCAGGTCTCGGTTATGCGTCGCCAGGTCGACCACTATCTGGCGCGCGCACGCACGGTCGGGTCGGTCGCAGTGATCGGCGCGCGCACGGAAGTGGCGCCCGTCGTCTCCGATTTGACGCGCGCTCTCAGCAAACTTTACGCGCCACGCGGGGTGACGGTCGATCGTCAGTGCCCGGACGGCTTGAGCTTTCGCGGCGACCGCGCCGATCTAGAGGAGATGATCGGCAATCTCCTCGACAACGCGTGCAAATGGGCAATGGAACAGGTTGAGATCGTCGTTGCGCCATCGGGCGCAGGCCGACTGAAGATAACCGTGACAGATGACGGTTCGGGTTTGAACGACGATCAAATGTCGCGCGTACTCCAGCGCGGCGAGCGGCTCGACCAATCGAAGTCGGGTTCCGGCTTGGGCATTTCGATTGTGAAAGAAATTGCGGCTCTCTACGGCGGCGCACTGACATTGGGACGATCGTCGTCAGGCGGATTGGCCGCCGAGCTGGTATTGCCCGCAGCCGACACCAAAGTATGAGGCGCTACACGTCTTCGCGCTCTTTGCTCTTCTTCTTTTTCTTCTTGGCCTTTTTCTCAGGTTTGTCGGCATCCTTGGCTGACTCGCGCTCGTCGTCGCGGTCCTTCTTGTCTTTTTTGTTGTCCTTGTCCGGCCCGTGATAGTCGCCGATGCCGCTTAGGATGGCGAAGCAAGCCAAGCGCACGGTGCGGGGAATTTTGACCGGATCGCCGTCCCGTTCGCCCTTCTCGTAGTACTGCACGACGCGGCGCTTGAGACCGAGAGCGTCCGCCGCCTCTTTCTGTGACAGCTCGAGGCCTTTACGCCATCGCCTGAAGTCGTGGCCTTTCATGGCGCGCTTCTCCGAAATGCTTGATTTGTCTGAGTTTCCGTATGCGGACAGTAGCATGCGGCGCCCTAAATGTTCCATCGCCTTCACAACGCCGGCAACGCGCATTTGGCTTCGCGCGAACCGTCGTCGATGCGACCGCCTGAGCGAACGACGTCGGCGCGAGAGATTGCGAAATGTCACACTGAATCGTGAAAACAGCAGGAGTCAGCCAGCTTTTCGGAAAAGAAGCGCACGCCGTGCGTTCACATACTTGTCATATTGCGCACAATGTGCATATTAGGAATCAGACGCACGGCGTGCGCGCTCGCTCGGGCCACGTTCCCGTCAGGCTTAAGAAAGCCTTAAGTAGTGAATGAGGAGAATGCCGGTGAGCCAGTTAGCTGCCCCGACCTATTCCATCCCGCGGCCCAATTTCATGTATCGCGTGACGTTCGGCGGTGTTGTCCGCATAACGACGGACCCCATTGAGGTCGCACGCATTCGCCGAGCCTATCCGAACGCTCAGGTCGAGATCATGCCGTATCGGGGCTAAACCGAGATCACGACTGTGACGGCCGTCATGCTCAACCATGGGCCGGTTGCGGTAGGTCTCTGAGCACCTTAGATTCCGGATTGCTGGCGGGGATTCGGCGTGAACGGCCGGGTCCCCGTTTTGGTCCAAAGAGGGAGGGTCCCATGCGGCTCAGCGCGGCGGTTTCGCTTCTTGCCTTTCTGCTCCCGGCAACGATCACGGTGGCGTCGGTCGCCTTTGCCGAAAACGTCGGCGAGGCGACCCGTATCCAGACGTTCGCCTATCAAACGCCACCGCAGTCGAACCGGACGCCCATCTACCGGCTCGATCCGGTCGTGCGAAATGCAACCCTGCAAACAGTGCCGAACGGCTCGCTTGAAGTCACCTTCACGGACGGCAGCAGACTGACGCTCGGCTCGGGTTCGACGATTGTCGTGGACAACTACGTCTACGCTCCCGGCGGTGCAGGCGCGCAGACATTGAAAATGACGCGCGGCGTCTTCAGGTTCGTCTCCGGCACGATCCCGAAGGATCAGGTTCAGCTGCAGACGCCGATGGTGACGATCGGCATTCGCGGCACGATCGTGAAAACGCAGATCGGCAAGACCGACAACTCGGAGATCATCTTCTTCGAGCACGGCCAAGGCACGGTCAAATCCAATACGACCGGCGAAACCGTCAACATGGGCGAGGGCGATATGCTCGACGTGGATGGCAACGGACATTTCGACAAGCCCGTTCACAAGCCTTGGCTTGCCGGGGATGATGCCGTCGACAACGGCATGGGCCCGTTCAACCATCATGACAGCGGCCCGGACGCGGGCAGTACCGGCGGTGATGGCGCGGGGGCGGCAGGCGGCGCCGGCGGCCGGGGCAATTGAAGTCGAATCCGGTCGATCGTAGGGGCGGCATCGTTGCCGCCCTTTTTTGTTTCGAGGGCTGAATGTTAACGAGAACTTGCTAAACTCGGCTGTTCTCAAGATCGCCATCGACGCATGCAGCTGCCGGCCAAAGAAGACGAACTGAAGCTCTTCTTGGCGAGTTTGCCGCTCGACAAGGCTCTGACACTCGCGGCGGCCGTGGAACGCGAGCGTCTGAACGGCGCGACGGCGATGCCGGTGGACGTCATCTTGGAAGCGCTGCGTCCGGCGTTGCGTCGTGCGCGCAAGCGAATCCCCACGCCGCGGCGCCTGTTTTGCGTGGCATTCGAAGATCTGCTGATCGACGGTCCGCGCGAGGAAAAGCAAACCGGCCGCATCTTGCGCGCGAGCGTCACCAAGTTGTGGCAATGGCTCGCGAGCGAGGGCTTGCGCGAAAAACTCGCCGATCTCGAAGCGCGCATCGCGACGACGATCCTGGCGCGAGAGTCAAAGCCGGAACAGGAATTGGTTGCACAGCTGCAATCGGCCGCGGCGGACGCTGTGCGCCTGTCGTTCGGCCAAGTGGCGAAAGGCACGCCGGCGCGGCGGGCGCTCGCCCTCAAGTTCGACGGCGAGGACGGGCTCGCCGATATCGAAGAGATCGCGCTGGTGCTCGAAGCGGCAGACGAATTCGACGCCATCAGGGCGAAGGTTCCGCGCGCAATGGAGACCTTGACGCACGATCATCTTTCGCTGATCCGCGACATCTATGACGATCTCAGCGAAAGGCGCCCGGAACTGTGTCCGTACATCGCGCTGATCGTGTTGGGTCGCCTGAGCCGGCCGTGGGAGGTCTTGCGCTTGGCGAGCGTCGTCTCCCGCCGGCGCGACGACACCTTGTTCAGCGCCAGCGACATGGGTGTCGTCGGCGATCTCTTGCTGGCCGACATGCAGGTGCTGACGGACGAACTCTCTGCCGTTCCGCCGCACAAAATGAATCCGGCGACGGTCCTGCCGAAACTTGAGCGCTTCGTCGCGATGTCGAACGGGTTGATCCGCGAAATCGGCATGCGGCGCGAGGGCAAGTGGGGCCAACGTTTGATCAAGCTCCGCCATCTCGCCTCGGACGCCATGGATGCATTGATCGCGCGCGCACCGACCGAGATCGTCGCGGTCTTGCCTATGCAGCGGCTCGGCGCCTTCGCCGGTCATGCGCCGCGGCGCCCCGATCTCACGCGCGAACTCGACGACACGCGCGTTGCGCGTGCGCTCGGCTGGGCGAAGCTGCTTTCCGGCTCCGGCAAGTTCGCGACGGACGGCGCGTTCCACAGCGCCCATCGCGAAGCATTCGATCGCGTGGCCCTGCATCTTCGCCAATATGCCGATGCAATGGTCGGCGAGCTGCGTACGATCGATGATCAGCACCGCAGGCGCGCCGAGGCTTTTGCCGAGGCGGCCGAAGCGCTCAGCGACGCAGTCCTGGGCCCCGAGGAAACCGACCTCTTCCGCCGCCGTGCCGCCGCCGCGACCGCGAGCCGCACCTAAACCGCGCCGGCCTCGCGCAGGGCGGCGATCTCGCCCGCCGGTAGGCCAAGTTCGAGCAAGATCTCATCAGTGTGCTCACCGAGCTTCGGCGGCGAGCGGCGGATCGTGCCGGGCGTTTCGGAGAGGGCAACCGGCGTCGTGAAGATGCGCGCGGGCTTTCCCAAGCCATCGAATTTAACGTCGGTGAAAAATCCGGCCGCCTTCACGTGCGGATCATCGATCAGCTGCTGCGGCGAATAGACAGGACCGGCCGGGACCTTCGCGCGCTCAAGCTCGGCCAAGGCCTGCACCACCGTCCGTTCGGCGCACCAGCGTGCCGTCCGCTCGCTCAGCAGTTCGCCGTTGTCGCCGCGCGCCTCGTCCGAAGCGAAGCGCGGATCGGCGAGCCAATGCTCTTCGCCCATCAGCTTCGCCCAGCGCCGGAACAGCGGATCGCCGTTGCACAGCACTGTGACCCACCCGTCGGTGCACTTGAAGATGTCGGCAGGGCCCGATGTCTGTCCGCGGTTGACCGTCGCCACGCGGTCGGGCGCAATCATCGCCTGCTCGATCAGCGCCTGTGCGGCGAAGGTCGTCGCGGTACGTAGGAGCGCGCCTTCGACCAGCTGCCCGCGCCCCGTCTTCATCCGTGCGAAAAGAGCGGCCATGGTGCCGAAAGCGGCGAGCGAGGCCGTACCGAAATCAACCCACGAGGCGGCTGAGCGCACGGGCTGCTCCCGTGTGCCGGCCAGGTAGACCGCACCGCACATCGCTTGCGCCACGCCGTCGAAGCCCAGACGCTCTGCATAAGGACCGCCGCTGCCAAAGGCCGACACCGTCGTCAGCACCGTGCGCGGATTGAGCGCGCTCACGCTCGGCCAATCGAGCGCCAGCGATTTCAGCGTCTGCGGCGGCAGGTTCACGACCACGACGTCCGCCGTCTTGATGAGCTTTTGTACGATCTCGCGCCCCTTTGGGTGCGCCGGGTCGAGCGTCAGCCCCTTCTTGTTTCGGTTCATCTGCAAGAACACGGCGCCTTCACCGGGCGAGCCGTCGGCATGATGCATGACGGGGACGAGCGTGCGGTCCTCCGACCCGTCGCGCTTTTCGATGCGGATCACCTCCGCGCCCATGTCGCCCAAAAGGGCCGCGCAATACGGCCCGGCGATATAGCGGCCAAAATCCAAGACCCGGATGCCGTCGAGAACCGTTGTCATGCTCGTCTCTTCCCCGTCGCTCGCGTAACACACTATCGTGGGGGCTCTGGAAGGGAAGGGGCGCCACAATCGTCGCATTCCCTACGTTCCCTTTGTTACCTTTCCGTAAGCGGAGTAGCTGAATCGCAAGCTTCGGCTCTCCTGCCTCGGTTCCCGAACGGAGCAAAAAGGTAACAAAGGGAACGCAGGGAACGCGTTGCCCTGCCGAGCCAAGCGGCCGAAGCTAAGGCCTTGGCGTGGCTGGAGCTTACAGCCCACTCAACAAAGGCCGCCTTTGGAGCCTGCTCAAGAAAGAGCACGACGGCCGATCGCTCGGGCGGGGAATACATGGGGAAAGGTAACAAGGGAATGCAGGGAATACGGTTTCCCGAGAGCAGTCTTGACCGCGCCCGGCCGCACTGACACACGATCTTGCACCATGCTGATTTGGATTCTGTTCGCGCTGATGACGGCGGCTTTGCTGGCCGCGGTTCTACGCCCGCTGCTGGCGGTGCCGGGCGCGTCCGGCCACGTCTTGTCGTCGGCCGACGTCTATCGCGCGCAGCTTGCCGAGCTTGAGGTCGAAAAATCCGCGGGCCGTCTCGCCGAGCCCGAATTTCAGGCCGCGCGTGCCGAGATCGGCCGCCGCTTGTTGAAGGCATCGCAGACGCCGGAGGCACCGGCCGCCCAGGCGCCGCCCAAGCGCATGCCTCTCGTGGCGATCGTCATTACCGTCGCGGTTCCGGCGATCGCGTTGCCGCTCTATCTCACGCTGGGTTCGCCGGATTATGCGGATCAGCCGCTGGCGTCGCGCGGCGGCGAGGTGCAAAGAGCCCGCGAGGTCAACAGCCTGACGAGCCAGCTCGAGGCGAAGCTTAAGGCGGGAAAGGGCGACGCCACGGGCTGGATCATGCTCGGCCGTATCAAGAGCGAATTCGGGGACTTCGCAGCGGCGGTCGACGCTTATTCGCATGCGGCGGCGCTGTTGACGGCGGCGAACCAGCCCATCCCCGCCGACCTTCATGTGGCGATCGGCGAGACAGAAGTGGGTCAGGCGCAAGGCCAAGTCACGCCGCGCGCGCAAGACGAGTTCCGCGCGGCGCTCGTCCTCGACCCCAAGCAGCCTTCGGCACGCTATTATTTGGCGCTGGCAAAGATGAACGCCGGTGACGCGACAGGTGCGCTTGCCGACTTCAAAGCGCTCCTCGCCGATGCGCCGCCGGACGCCCAATGGCGGGCGCTCGTCGACACCCGCATCCACCAGCTGACCGACAAACCCCGCTGATCCCCAGCAAAGGCGGGCGGTGCGATACCACCCTCCGACCGCGCTTGCGGTAACGCAGCCGGCTGCCGGACAATAGGCGCCGACTCGAAAGACACACCCTGAATAAGGATCGCCCGCCATGCTTCGTTTCGTGACGCGACTCGTGCCTGCCCTGTACCTGCTCGCCCTAGCCGGTGTGCCAGGCGCGCGTGCCGCAGATTGTGCCGGCACGCACCAAATCGACCGCTGTCTCGTGGGCACATGGAAAATGACGACGAACGGAATGGAGCGCTGGATGCGCGAGCACGTTCACAAGTTCAACGTGACGAGCGTGTCTCAAACCGGAAACACGATCACGCTCAATGCCGACGGCAGTTTCGCGACCGGCGCATCGAACGTCACGGTACAGGGCGTCGGCAGCGGCGGCGCGACAGGCACCGGCCACATGGCCGCGCAGGCGAGCGGCCATTGGTCGGCGGCCGATGGGCACTTCAACGTCTGCGCAGCTGCTACGAGCTCCATGAACGGCACGGCGACCGTCCAACAAAACGGTCACGCCGTCACGGTGCCCGTTCATCCCACGGTGCCGCCGGTGTCGTCGCAGGCGTACACCTGCGGCGGCAACACTCTCAAAGTGACGACACCGATGCGAACGGGCAGCGTCGAGTCGATCTACACGAAGATTCCGGCACCCTAGACTCAGAAGCCAGCGCTTATCTCCTCCACGGATTCGCGGGGGAGATTGCGTCTCTTCGGTGCGCGCAAACTCAAATGGATAAGAGGGAGGTCCCTAAATGTGCGCGGCGCGCAGCGTCAGGAGGCCGATGAAGCCAAAGACGCCGGCGGAGACCCAGCTCATCACGACCGGCACCTCATATGTACCGACGGTCATGGCGGCGCCGGTGTATGCGACCCAAGCCTGCAAACCGGCGACGAGCAACAAAAGAATGGCACCGGTGAATGTCGAACGAGACGAACCATTGGGCATGCGATGTTTTCCTTCCCTAGTTTTTTGTTGATTGCGAGACGACGCGTTCGCGCTCAGGTGTGCCTGGGCGGCAGTGGACGCGCGCGATGCACGTGAGAATTGGCCAACGCGGGTTCAGCGAACTCGATGCACCAGGCGGCCGAAACACGCGGCCGTACGGATCGAATCCGGATACTTCAAGCGTTGAGTTGGCCCTGTCCTAAGAGTGGCCAAACCGTACGCTATTGAAGGTCAAATGTCAGGTTGGATTTGATTTGTGGCGCAATTGCGGGCGGCTTAACCACCTCGGCGCTCGAAAAGTCGCGCCGTCGCTGCGCCAAACACCGCACCGCCAATATGCGCGAGATAGGCGACGCCGCCGGCTTGGCTCTGGCCGCCCTCCATGTTGATCGAGATCAATTGCAGCACGAACCACAAGCCGATGAGTATGAGCGCCGGCAAATAAACGATGCGCACGAAGAACCCGGCGATGATCAGCGTGCGGATTTGATCGTTTGGATAGGTGACGAGGAAGCCGCCCATCACTGCGGCGATCGCGCCCGACGCGCCCAGATTGGGCACGGTGGACGAAGGGTCGGCATAGATCTGCGCCAGGAACGCGGCGATGCCGCCGACGAAGTAGAAGATGAGGAAGCGCGGCGCGCCCATAGCCTCTTCCATCTGCGGCCCGAAGGCCCAGAGGAACACCATGTTGCCGCCGATGTGGAGCCAACCGCCATGCATGAACATCGCGGTGACGATGGTCTCAAGGTGCTCGCGGTGCGCGACCTGGGCCGGCACGACCGCCCATCTGAGGATGAAATTCTCACCGCCTTGAAGCTCGAAGAAGAACACCACCGCATTGACCGCGATGATAGCGACGGTGACGAACGGAATATTGCCCAATCGCCGCGACGCGTCGCCCAACGGAAACATGGTCTCTCCTGAAGCTACCTCGAAGTCTGATAACGCAGTTGCGGCGGAAATGGCAGCCCCGAGCGGGGCACTTTCCTGCGTCCCATGGGCCCCTTTGATAGTCGGCCAGAAAGGCGGCAGACTGGCCTCATCGAACCATTGATATAGGATTTTCCATGACCGTCAGTATCGGCGCCGCGCGCAAGGCCGCAACAGGGCAGCAAGTGAAATTTCTGGAACGATCGAAATCGGAGGGCTGAAGCACGATGACCGCCATCAACGACGTTGCCGACCTTACGATCGACGCCGACATCGCCGTGCTCACGCTCAATTCGCCGCCCGTGAACGCGCTCTCGGCGCCCGTGCGCGACGGCTTGGCCTTCGGCGTCAAGCAGGCGATGGGCAACCCTGCGGTTAAGGCTGTCGTGCTGATCTGCGAGGGCAAGACGTTCATCGCGGGCGCAGATATCTCCGAGTTCGGCAAGCCGCCGAAAGGCACGAGCCTGTTCGATGCGCTGAACACGATCGAAGGCGCGTCCGTGCCCGTCGTCGCTGCGATTCATGGTACGGCGCTGGGCGGCGGGCTCGAGGTGGCGCTGACGTGCCACTACCGCGTTGCCGTGCCATCGGCGAAATGCGGATTGCCGGAGGTGAAGCTGGGCCTCTTGCCGGGCGCGGGCGGGACGCAGCGTTTGCCGCGCATCGTCGGCGTCGAGAAGGCGCTCGAGATGGTGACGTCGGGCGAGCATGTGGCCGCCAAGCAGTGCGCGGAGATGGGGCTCATCGATGCGCTGGTCGATGAGGGAAAATTGCGCGACGGTGCAATCGCGTTCGCCAGGCGCATCGTCGCCGAGAAGCGGCCCTTGAAGAAAGTGCGCGATCTCAACGACAAGGTCGAGGCAGCGCGCGGGCATCCGGAAATCTTCGCCGCGTTCCGCAAGGCCAATGCGAAGAAGTTTCGCGGCTTCCAAGCGCCGGAGTCGAACATCCGCTGCATCGAAGCGGCGGTGAACCAGCCGTTCGACGAAGGTATCAAGACCGAACGCAAGCTGTTCATGGAGCTTGTCACCGGCACGCAATCGGCGGCGCAGCGCTATGTGTTCTTCGCCGAGCGCGCGGTGTGGAAGGTGCCGGACGTGCCTGAGGATACGCAGACGATTCCCGTCGCCAAGGTCGGCGTGATCGGCGCGGGCACGATGGGCGGCGGCATCGCGATGAACTTCCTCAACGTCGGCATCCCTGTGACGATCGTGGAGACCAAGCAAGACGCGCTCGATCGTGGGCTCGCCACGATCCGGCGCAACTACGAGAACACGGCCAAGCGCGGGCGCCTGACGATGGCCGACGTCGAGAAGCGCATGGGGATGCTGAAGGGTTCGCTCGCCCTCGACGATCTCGCCGACCGCGACCTGGTTGTCGAAGCCGTGTTCGAGAACATGGACATCAAGAAGGAAGTCTTCGGCAAGCTTGACAGAATTGTGAAGCAGGGCGCGATTCTGGCGACCAACACGTCGTACCTCAACGTCGATGAAATCGCCTCGGCGACGAAGCGGCCGGAAGCGGTGATCGGCTGGCACTTCTTCTCGCCGGCGAACGTGATGCGCCTGCTCGAACTCGTGCGCGGCGACAAGACGTCGAAGCCGGTCATCGCGACCTCGATGCAGATGGCGCGCAAGATCGGGAAGATCGCTGCACTCGTCGGCGTCTGTCCGGGCTTCGTCGGCAACCGTATGCTGGCACAGCGCCAGCGCGAAGCGCAGAAGCTGATCCTGGAAGGCGCGATGCCGTGGGACGTCGATCGCGTGCTCTACGATTTCGGCTTTCCGATGGGGCCGTTCGCGATGTCGGATTTGGCCGGCCTCGACATCGGTTGGTCGAAAGAAACGTCGAAGAGTTCGACCATGCGCGAGATCCTGTGCGAGATCGACCGGCGTGGGCAGAAGAACGGCGCAGGGTTCTACGACTACGACGCGGAGCGCAACGCGAAACCGTCGCCTTTGGTCGAAAAGCTGATCCTGGAATTCGCGGCGAAGAAGGGCGTCAACCGGCGCACGATCTTGGACGACGAGATTCTGGAGCGCTGCATCTATCCGATGATCAACGAGGGCGCGAAGATTCTCGATGAAGGCAAGGCCATCCGCGCCTCCGACATCGATATCGTCTGGATCAACGGTTACGGCTGGCCGGTTTATCGCGGCGGGCCGATGTTCTACGGCGACACGATCGGGCTCGACAAAGTGTTGGCCAAGATGCGCCAGTTCGAAGGGCAGATGGGTCCGGAGTTCGCGCCGTCGAAGCTGCTTGAGAAGTTGGCCGGCGAAGGAAAACGGTTTCAGGATCTAAAGTAAGCCCGTCGCCGTTGGCCGATTGGCCTAATTCGCCTTCGGTGCTGAAGGCGGCGCGTCGCTCGCGGCTGAGTCTTTCAGCATCGATTGTGTGACCCAGCCTTGCTTGGATTCGGTCTTGCCGTCCTTACCTTCGACGCGAACAAGCGTCCACTTGCCGCGTTGTTCAAGCACACTGACGCTCGCGCCACGCGGCACCGTCGCGACCGCTTTTGCGGACGACGATGGATCGGCGCGCAGCTTTGCGTCACGAACAAGCGTGGCGAGGCGTTGTTCGGGGACCGGCGCCAAACGGGCGACGACTTTAGGTTCTGCCGCAGTTTTGGCCGGCGGCGCAGGCGCATCGAAAACAAGCGCTTCGATGCTGGGATAGAACACGATCGCTGTCGCGAACATGCACGCCGCCGCGATGACGCTGCCGATGAACGCCGGTGAATATGGGGCTGGCGATTGCTCCGCCTGCGGTGCGGTCGGGTCCATCGCGGCGCCTCCCTCAGCGTCGGTTTCGGTCTCCGAAGTGCTTTCGCCCGACAGCCCGAGCTTCAAGCGCATGTCCGTCAATTCTGCTTCGCGCACGGCGAGAGCGGCGCGTGTGGCGTCGAGCTCTTGGTGGACGCGACCGTCGTCTTTGGTCCTGATGCGGATCTGCGCAAGCGCCCCTTCCGCGGCTTCATAGCGCGCCGTTGCTTCGGCGAGAGGCCCGGCGTGCTTCTTGCGCCACGCCGCCTCGGCGGCGGCAAGCCACGCGGCGTCGTCGGCCTTTTCGCCGCGTTCGGCCTTCACAAGGGCGTCCTGCGCGCCTTGTTCCAAGCGTTCGCGCGCGTCCGTGATTTCCTCCTGCGCCTCGGCCAGCTCGGCATCGCGGGCGGCGATCGTTGCCTCCAGCGTCGACAGCCTCTCACGTAAGCTCTGTGCCTCGGCGTCGCCGCCTTTGGTGATCAGGCCACTTGCAGTCGTTGAGGCCTTTGCCGACTTCGCTTGCCATTGCGCTTGCGCAATAGTCAGGCGCGCGGCCTCATCGGTCTTCCAAGTTTGCTCGGCCTTTGCGATCGCGTCTTGTGCCTCGCGCTGCGCGCGCTGGCGTGCCTGCTCGCTGTCCTTCCCTGCAAGAGCGAAAGCCGCGTCGCGTTCCGCAAGCGTTGCCTGCAGCGCTGTCAGTTGTCCGCGCAAATGGTGCAGGTCGCTCTCATGTTTGCGATCGTCGTTCGCGCCGGTTTGAGCGCGCGCCTCCGCCAAGGCTGTTGCCGCTTGCGCCTGCCACTGTGCCTCGGCAACAGCAAATCGCGCCGCCTCATCGGTCAACCACGCTTGCTCTGCTTTCGACAGAGCGTCTTGCAATTCGCGCTGCCAACGCGCCTGCGCTTGCTCGGAAGCTTCGGTCGCCCGGGCCAAGGCAATTTCGCGCGCAGCGAGCGTCGCCTCGAGCGACGCCAATTTTTCGCGCAATTCGCGCCGCTCGGTTTCGGCGTGCTGATCGTGTGCGGTACCGGCTGTGGCGCGTGCGTCCGACAACTCTCTTGCGGACGCCTCTCGCCACTGCGCTTGAGCGGCGGCAAGGCGCGTTGCCTCCGCAGTCTTCCAGATCTGTTCGGCTTTTAAGACAGCCTCCTGCGACGCGCGCCGGAGATCTTCGCGCAGCTGTGCGGCGGCCTCGTTTGCCCGCGCCAATGCGGCGTCACGCTCGACCAGCGCTTGTTCGAGCGTGGCTAATTTTTCGACCGATTGCGATTGAGCGGCGGCGAGCCGCGCGGCTTCGTCGGCCTTCCATTCGGCCTCCGCGCTTAGTAGAGCATCTTGGGTTTCGCGTTGCCCACGTTCGCGCATCTCGGCGGTTTGCTGTTGCGCGCGCGCTTCCAATTCGGCCGAGCGTGCGTCTTGCTCGGTCCGCCATTCGTCGCGACAGAGCTGAAGATGCGCTTCTGCTTGCGCTGCCAATTCGGTTAGGCACTCCTCCAGCTCGACCTTCCACAGCGCGCGTGCGGCGATCAGTGCGGTTTCGGGATTTGGTGCTGGGTGCGCGACCGGGCGTTCCCCACTTTGCCGTGCCTCGGCGAGTTCTGTATCGCGTGCGGCGAGTGCGGCTTTCAGCTTCGCCAATTCGGCGCGCAGGTGCTCCGCCTGCGTATCGGCACGCGCATCGTCGCCGCGTGGAGGTGCGGCAACTTCGTCAACGCTTGCGGTCGTGTCGGCTGGCGACACGACGAAGTCGAGCACGGCCAGCGTGTTGCCGTGCGCAAGGCTGATGATCCTGATGCCAAGCGAGTGGTCGGCATCCAGGCCGGGAGGGAGCTGGTAGGTGAGATCTTCAAGCTCGTCGGTCGCGAGCGACCACGAGCCGTCGTTGTTTCTGCTTCCCCTGGACAAGCGTGACTTCTGTGGAAGGCGCTCGATCCGAAGCGACAGTCGGCCGTGTTTTTTGTGCGGCGCAAGCAGTGGCGCGATGTTGAGCGGAATGCAGCGCGGTGCGGCCAGCGACCCGGCGCCGTCGCGTTGCGCGTCGTGCGCTCTCGCAATGGTCGAGCTCATGTCGAGGTGAGCTGCACGCGCCATGGCGCAGGACTCCATCGGCGACGCTTAAGAACGGCGCCTGAAGGTGAAACCAAACAAGGCATTTTGCGCCGGCCTCGGTTAAACAATCCTCCCTTTTGAAACGGTCGTCTGCGCCCGCGGGCGCGGCGAGCTTGGATGGGTAACGATTGATTAAATTTGTATGCTCGGTGTCGTTGTTGCCGTTGCCTTTGGCGAGACCGCAATCAGCGCATTCGAAACTCAAACCGGCCGTCCTCACCGAGGTCGCGCGCAAACGCGCCGCCGGTGAGATAGATTTTCGCCTCGGGCTTGCCCACCAAATACGTGTCCCAGAATGCGAGCGACGCACGTTGCACGATCTCGTGCCAGCGATCGTCTTTCGGGTTCGCCGGCCCGCGAAATCTGTGTCCGCTGAACACCATATGGTCGCCGCCTGTGAGGACGAGCAGGAATTTGTCGGCGCCGTGGATCTCATGATAGGGCACGAGGCGGTCTTCAGGCTTCATGTCCGGCGTCGCGATCGGACTCCTGTCCTCGGTGCCGGTCATGTGAAAAGTGGGAATTCGCACGTCCGCGAATGCTGCTGTCGCGTCGCCGGTCCGGGGCTTGGACGGCGAATAGGCGATCGCGGCCTTGATGCGCGGATCGGCGAAACTCGTGCCCAAAGGAAAGCGCTGGCCGGCGAGCGCTTGCGTCGTCACCGCGCCATAGGAATGTCCCGACATCCCGACGTGCTCCATGTCGAGCCGGCCGCGCAGCGTTGCGTCGTGCGCGTCCATATCGGCGAGCATCGAGATCGCGAATGGTATGTCGCGAAAGCGATCGACGGCGACGCTCGGGCTCATCGCCTGCGTCATGTCGGTTTTGATCTTGCCGCGGTCGATTGAGCCGGGGGCAGTGGCCGCGCTGAGGTCTCCAAATACGGCCGGCGTGTCGCTGCCCGGGTGCTGGACCGCCACCGCGACATAACCGTTGGCGGCCAGATAGCTCAGCAGGAATTCCGACCCCTCGCGGTTTCCGCCAAGCCCGTGCGAGAAGATCACCACTGGCCGCGCCCCCGCCGTTTGCGACGCATAGTAGATCTTGTACGGGACGGTGCGATTGTTGCGCGCCGCGTCCTGCCACTCGCCGAGAATCGTCTGTACCGGGGCGAGATCCGCTGCCCAAGCGCCCGACGCACCAAGAATCAGCGCGAACGCCAAAAATATGCTGCTGAACCGCATTGCCGTCATCTCCGAGATTGATCTGCTATCGTGCTCGAACGTATTGGTTGGCCGAACCCGTCGCAAAATGCCTGAACGCAGAAGGCACAGGAATGTCGTCAATTCTAGACTTAACCGCGCGGCAAACCGCGCAAGCGATTGCCAAGGGCGACGTCGCGGCAGCCGATGCAGTCGAGGCTCGCATCGCTCGCATCGAGGCGATCAATCCCAAGCTCAACGCGGTCATCTGGAAACGGTTCGACGAGGCGCGCGCCGAAGCCAAAGCGGTGGACACGAAACGCAAGTCGGGCGAGCCACTGGGGCCGCTCGCCGGTGTGCCTGTGACACTGAAGGATTCGATCGATCTGAAGGGCGCGCCCTCGACCTTCGGCTTGCCGTCGCGCGCGCAGATACTTGCGACCGCCGATGAGGTACACGCGGATCGCTTGCGCCGCGCCGGCGCAATCGTGCTCGGCAAGACCAACATCGCGCAGATGTTGCTGTTTCTGGAAACGGACAATCCACTCTATGGCCGCACCAATAATCCGTGGGATTTGGCGCGCAGCCCCGGCGGCTCGAGCGGCGGCGAGGCGGCGACGATCGCGGCCCGCATGAGCCCGCTCGGCATCGGCACAGACGTCGGCGGCAGTGTGCGCAATCCGGCCGCCGTCTGCGGCATCGCCAGCATCAAGCCGACCGCCGGGCGTTGTCCGGACACCGGCGCCTTCTCTTATCCGCTGGGCCAGAACGTGGTCGAAAGCCAAGTCGGCGTCCTCGCGCGCACGACGGACGATGTTGCGCTGGGCCTTGAGATCATCAACGGCGGGGCGAACCCGGCAAGCGAGCCGCCACGACCGCTTGGCGATTACGCGAAGGTCGATGTCTCGAAACTAAGGGTCGGCTACACCGAGACGGACAGTACGTTTGCCGCGTGTCCGGCTTCGCGGCGCGCCGTCCGCGAAGCGGCTGCTGCCTTGAGTGCGGCGGGTGCGACTGTCTTCGCCTGGGCACCGCCACGAGTCGACGAAGCGGTGGCGCTCTTCTACGGCATCATGACCGCGGGCGGGCGAGGTTACGCGAGGATTCTGGGGCCGAACAAAGCTGATCCGCGCGTCGCCGGGCTCATTCGCTTCGGCGGCATGTCGCATGCCTCGTGCAAGCGCCTTGCGCTGTTGCTCGGTGCTCTTGGGCAAAAGAATCTCGCCGCCGCCGTCGCAACGTTCGGTCGTCGCTCGACAGAAGAGTACTGGGATTTGATCGAACAGCTGACCGCCTATCGTGCCTCGTTCACCGCGGCTATGAAGAGCGCGGGCGACATGGATTTGATCCTATGGCCTGCGAGCGCGTTGCCGGCCCTGACGCACGGCGCGAGCAATGACCTCGGCACGATGGGCGGCTACACAAACCTCTACAACGCGCTCGGTCTGCCGGCGGGCGTCGCGCCTGTGACGCGCGTGCAGGCGAACGAGGAAAGCGACCGCCCGCGCTCGCGCGACCGCCTCGACGCCGCCGCGCGCAAGGTCGAGCAAGGAAGCGCCGGCTGTCCGATCGGCGTGCAAATCGCCGGCCGCCCGTGGCGCGAGCACCAAGTGCTCGCCGCCATGGCCGTGGTCGAGGCATCAGCGCGCAAGTCGCCGAGCTTTCCGCTGGCGCCGGAAATTTGATACTATGCCCGACATAACAGTTGAACGCGTCGACCGAGCGACGCCCGAAGTGCACGCCCTCGTCGGTGAACTCGAAGCCGAATTAAGTGGACCCTACGCGCCGGAACAGCGCCACGGACTAAGCGTCGAGCGTATCTTTCAGCCGAACATTCTTTTCCTTATCGCCCGTCTCGACGGCGAGGCCGTCGGCTGCGGTGGCATCGCCTTCGATGACGGCTTTGCCGAACTCAAGCGGATGTATGTGCGAAGCGCCGCGCGCGGCAAGGGCGTCGTCCAGGCGCTGCTTGTGAGGTTGGAGGCCGATGCTTTGGCGCGCGGCTATCGCCGTCTGACGCTGGAAACCGGCGACGTCCTGCATGCCGCTTTGCGCGTCTACGAACGCGCGGGCTTCACCCGCTGCGCCGCCTTTGGCGACTACCTCAAGCTCGCGCCGCACACGGTCGCGCGCAGCCTGTTCTTCGAGAAACACATCGGGTGACGTCTATTCCGGCGAGTCCAGCACGCGCTTGGGATGCATCGAATCGACCATGCCCATGAACGGCGGATAGATCGAATAGCCCATCAGGCTCTGGATCGTCGGCCGCAATGAGCGCGTCATTTCGCGCGGTACTTCGAGAAAGAAATTCTCCTGTTGGCGCAACCACGGCGCGCAATATTGGTTGGTGAAGGCGAGCCGGTCGCGCGATGAACGGTTGGCGCCGCCGCCGTGCCACAGCGTGCCGAGAAAGAAGACGACCGAGCCTGCCGGCATCAGGCACGAAATGGTCTGCTCGCGCGTGGGCGACCGATCCGAGCCCCAGAGATGGCTGCGCGGGATGATCTCGGTCGCACCGTTCTCGGCCGTGAAGTCGTCGATTGCCCAGATCGCGGCGGCGCCCAACGCCGGTCGCGGTCGCGGAATCTTGTAGAACCCGTCGTCGAAATGGAGCGCCTGGGCTTCCTCGCCGGGACGGATGTTGATGATCTGCGCTTGGCTCAACAAATAGTTCGGCTCGAAGACCCGGTCGAGCAACGCCATAAGACGTGGGTGGTCGATCAAATCGTCGAATATGCGCGTCTTGGCGAGAATGCTGTAGACGCGCTGGGTACGAAAGCCTTCAAAGGCGTTGCGCCCCGATCCACCGATCAGACGCGCGCTCTCCGCGCGCATCGCAGCGCAGGCTGCCTCGTCGAGCAACCGCTCGAAAATCACATAGCCTTCGCGCATCAGCGTCTCGTGATCCGCCACGGTCTGGGGCGTTTCGCGCTTGTCGGCGATCTGGAAGCCGTAGCGCTGGGGATGAGGGATCATGGCGGGGGCCTGCTGCCGTTTTGCGCATGTTGCACTTGTGCGCGCTGCTGTTCCAGGCGCCATCCGAAGATTGCGGAAAAGCTTGTGAATTTGAAACGAGCAAGCAGGCGGGCGCATGGCCGAACGGTTAGACTTGCATCAAATCACGCCCGCGCCGGGACCAGGGCACGCCATCCAAGGAAAACACCCATGAAGACCACCCGCTATCACAAGCGCACCATTGCCGGTCGCCCGCTCCATCCCGAAACGCAGATGTTGAGCTATGGCTATGATCCCATGCTGTCGGAGGGCGCCATCAAGCCGCCGATCTTTCTGACCTCGACATTCGTCTTTCGGAACGCTGAGGAAGGCAAGATCCTCTTCGACGTCATCGGCAACCGGCGGGCGGCGCCCGAAGGGCAGAGCGGCGGCCTCGTCTATTCGCGCTACAACAATCCGAATTTGGAGATGCTCGAGGATCGATTGGCGTTGATTGACGACGCCGACGAGTCTCTTGCGTTTTCTTCCGGTATGGCCGCGATCACGACGACTTTGCTGGCCCATTTGCGCCCCGGCGATTGCGTGGCCTTTACGAAGCCGCTCTATGGCGCAACAGCCTCCCTGATCGAACGCTTCCTGTCGGAGTTCAACGTCACTTCTGTGGCAATCGAAGACGCAACCACGATCGGCAAGATTCGCTCGGCGATCGAAAAGGTCGATCCCGCGCGCATCAAAGTGATCCTCGCCGAAACGCCGGCGAACCCGTCGAACATCCTCTGCGACGTTCAGGCGTTGGCCCAAGTGGCTAAGGAGATCGGCGCGAAGAGCGGCAAGCGCCCGATCCTTGCGGTCGACAACACGCTGCTCGGCCCGATCTTTCAAAATCCCCTGAAGCACGGCGCCGACATCAACATCTATTCGCTGACGAAATATGTCGCCGGCCACAGCGATCTGGTCGCCGGCGCGGTGACGGGCAGTGCGGCGGCGCTCGCGCCGATGCGTACGCTGCGCGGCTGGTCCGGCTGCCAGCTCGATCCGAATTCCTGCTGGATGGTGGTTCGCTCGCTCGAAACCGTGGCGTTGCGCATGAACAAATCGGCCGAGAACGCGCGCATCGTCGCCGAATTTCTGAGGGCGCATCCGAAGGTGGAGCAAGTGAACTATCCGGGCTTCTTGCCGAGCGGCGAGCCGCAGCGCGCGATCTTCGAGCGCCAATGCACGGGCGCCGGCTCGACCTTCTCCTTCGTCGTCAAGGGCGGTAAGGACGGCGCCTTCCACGTCCTCGACAATCTCCAAATTGTGAAATTGGCGGTCAGCCTTGGCGGCACAGAGAGCCTCGCCTGCCATCCCGCGACGACGATGCACTCGAGCTTTAGCGTCGACGAGCGCAAGCGCCTCGGCATCCCCGACGGCTTGATCCGCATCTCCATCGGCGTCGAACATCCCGACGACCTCGTCGCCGACCTGCAGCAAGCGCTGGCCTAGCATGATCGAGTCCGGGCGTTGGATCGCGCGCGGCGAGGTGGAGTTGCGCGTTCGCCGGATCGGTCAAGCCGGAGTGCGCGACGTGGTGATGCTGCCGTCGCTGGGGCGCGGCAGCCACAGCCGGAGCAGATCGCGCGTGCTGTTGTCGATGCCCTGCAAGGATAGTTTCCAGCGCGTTTCCGTTACGGAAAGGCGGGCCCGTTAGGCTGAATGAGGTTCATCTATTCTTGTGGCTCGGCGGTCTCGAGATTAGCCTCCAGCGTTGATGGCGCCTTCTTCGACCGCACACGGACCGCCGCGTTTTCTGCGGAGCGCGGAAACGTTGCCGGCGGCGGCGCGGCTGAAGCCGGCCTTGCTGTTGTCGCTGCAGGCGTTCGACGCGGTCGCGCGGCTCGGCAGCTTCAAGCATGCGGCGCATGTGCTGCACATCACACCCTCCGCGATCAGTCACCGCATCTCCAATCTCGAACGCGCGCTTGGCGAGGGTTTGTTTACGCGGGCGCATCGCGCCGTACAGCTGACGACACAGGGCAAGGCGCTCGCCGCGGCGACGGGGCGCGCCTTTGCCGAACTTGTGCGCGCGACTGCGCCGACGGCCGGCGTGCAAGGGCATCGGCGGTTGCGAATGGCGGTGTCGCCGTTCTTTGCTTCGCACTGGCTCATTCCACGCGTGTCGAAATTCATGGCGGCCCATCCCGATATCGAGCTTGTCATCGAGAATTCGAGCCGGCCGCTCGATTTCGACAACGAGCCCTTCGACGCGGCGGTGCGCGTGGGCGACGGCAATTGGCCCGGCTTGAGTGCGACGCACCTCATCGAAATTCGCACGACGCCGGTTGCCACGACCGAGATGGTGAAGCGGTTGAAATTGAAGAAGCCTGGCGATCTCGCCCGTGCGCCCTTGATCCACGTGACAACATTTCCGTTGGCGTGGCCATTGTGGCTTGAGCAAGCGGGCGTCGGCGAGATCAAATCCAAGCAGGCGATCTCAATGGATACGTTCGGCGCCGCTTTGCAAGCGGCGGAGCAAGGCGTGGGCGTCGCCCTCGGCCTTGAACCGTTGTTCACGGAGCGCGTGCGAGCCGGGGCCTTGTGCCAGCCCTTCGCGTTCAGCCACCCGACTGGAGGCTATTGGCTCGTCCATCGCCCGGCCGACGCCAAGAACCCCGCGTTGCGCGCGTTCTCGCGATGGGTGCTGGCGGAGCTCGCGAAGGACGCCGAGTAGGGACGGCGTTATCACCCCTCGCCCTTCCGTTTTCGGAAGGGCGAGGGGGCGGGGGTGAGGGATGGCCGAGGCGCCGTGCGCTAATGGAGTGTGGTTCGCAAACGAGTTTGCGCGAGGTTTTCTGCGGTACGCATCGCGCAATACCCATCCCTCACCCCCCATCCCCTCTCCCTTCCAGAAGGCGGAAGGGCGAGGGGCGTTACGTGGCCAATGCGGCGCGCAGCGTCTTGTGGAAGTGGATGATCAAGCTCTCGTAGTGCCCGAAGGTGAAGGCGTCGTTGGCGCCGCTGGCGAGGCCGCGTTGGATCGCGGCGACGACGGCGCGGTCTTCTGCCGCGCCCGTGTTGCCGACGAATTCCGCATCGCGCTTTGCAGCGGCCAACGCCTCTGCGCTCCCGCCGTGGCCCGCATTCGTCAACGTGTAGCTGACGAAGCGTGTCTTCTCGAGCGAGATAGGTTCGAGTACGACCAGATTGGTGTGGCTCGACAGGACGGTGACGAGCGCGTTCGGGAACAGATGATAGACATAGGTGACCAGGCCCATGACGCTGCGCTCGGCGGGCGGAACGTCGGCTAGTTTTTTGATGCGCTTGAACGGGAAGGTGATGCGGCCGTTGCGACCAAAGGTTTCCAGCAGGGTCAGATTGTCGAAGCCGTAGGGGAGGAACGTCTCCGGATGCGTCGAACGGATGTGATAGCCCTCTAAGAATCCTTCAAGGAAGATCTTCCAGTTGGCGTCGACCTCGCGTTCTGTGGTGGCGTAGAGGACCTGATCCTTCGCGATCAATTCGGGCAGCGCGTCGAGCGGGTTGCCGGCGCCCTCCTGCGTGACGAAGACGAGGCCGTGGCGCTCCTCCGCCGCGACGGGCACGAGGCCGTGGCGGCTTTTGTCGAGGCCAGGGAATCCTTGTTCGTGCGGTACATGGCGCAGGGTTCCGTCGAGGCCATAGGTCCAGCCGTGGTAGCGGCACATGAAAGCGTTCGCGCAACCGCTGCCGTCTGCGAGCCGCATTCCGCGATGCCGGCAGGCGTTTCTGAAGGCGCGGACCTTTCCGTCCTGGCCGCGTACGGCAACGATGGGCGTGCCGGCCGCGTCGCGCGCGAGGAACGAGCCGTTCTCAGGCAGTGCGGCCGAGGGGCAGAAAGGGGTGGGGAAGCGGCGCAGCACGCTGATCTCGTGTTCGAGGCGAGGCTGCGAGCGATAATTTTCGACCGGCTCGCGCCACACCTCGGCGCCCATGTCGGTTGTGCCTAGCGCAATGTGTTTGAGCACACGTTCGGCCACTTGCTGGTCGCTCAACGGGTGCGCTGCGTGATGCACTGTCATGTTGCGGGTCACCTTATTTCCTAGGACTTAGGAGTGTGCGTTCGTCGCGGGCGTATGGCAAAGGAAAGACGGCAATTGTGAGGTGAACCCCATTCACGCATTCGCAGTGCCGCATGGTCTCGGTCGCGACAATGAATTAGGCCTTGATTCCCCTCGCCGCGCACATTCGACTGCCGCGAGAGGTTTACGGCGCCTTTGATGATCGGCAATCGCCTGACTTGGATTTGGGAAGCGGTGATAAAAGGCGCTCGGCGCGAGCCGGGCCGTTTCGGCGCTTGGGGCCTCGTACTGGCCTTTGGCCTCTTCGTGCTCGTTCGCGGTAAGGACGTCGAGTGGGATTTCCGCAATTACCATTGGTACAACCCGTATGCTTTGCTCTACGGCCGGCGCGCCTTCGATGTCGCAGTCGCGCAACATGCGACCTATTACAATCCCCTAACCGACGTGCCGATCTACGCCGCCGCGCAAGTCATGCCGGCCTGGCTCGTGGGACTCTTGTTTGGTCTCGTCCAAGGCCTCAATGCCGTTCTGCTCTATGAGTTGGCGAACGGCGCGCTTGACGGTGTGGAGCACACACGGCGCTCTTGGTTCGCATTGGCGATCGCGGCGGCCGGCATGCTCGGCGGCATGACACTCTTGCTCGCCGGCGTCACCAGCCACGATTTGACGGTGAGCCTATTTGTTCTTGCCGCGCTCGTCCTGCTGATACGCCTCGACGAGCGCGATGCGGGACGGCGAAACGACCTTGTGCGTGTGGCGCTCGCCGGGCTCGTGTGTGGCGCGGCGGTCGGGCTCAAGCTGACGATGGCACCCTATGCGCTGGGCTTGGCGGCAGGTGTCGCCGTGCTCGTCGCACCGTGGCGTGCGCGCGCCCTCCGGCTCGTCGTGTTTGGCGCTGGCGGTCTTGGCGGCGTGCTCATCTGCGGCGGGTTCTGGGCACTTACGCTCTGGCATGAGACCGGCAATCCGATCTTCCCTTATTTCAACGACGTTATCGGTTCGCCGTTGTTGCTTTCCGCATCTTACCGCGACACGCGCTTTCTGCCGCAGGGGGCGCTCGACGCTTGGACGTTCCCCTTTCTCTTCACCTTCGATTGGCGGCGTGTCGTCGAGTTTCCGTTTCGCGACGTCAAGATCATGATCGCCTATGTCTTGGTCCCCATCGCCATGCTGCTGTGGGCGACACGGCGCGCCGCGCCCGAACGCGCCTTATCCTCGCACGCCGCGCGGCTTCTGTTTGCTTTCACTGCCGTCAGCTACGTCGCCTGGCTCAATCTCTTTGCCATCTACCGCTACGCTGTGACGCTCGAGATGTTGGCGCCGCTCGTCATCGTCATCGCGATCGATTTCATTCCGGTTGCCGCGCGCTACCGTACAGGCGCCGCCGCGATCGTTTTGATTGTCTCCATCGCCGCGATTCGCTGGGATGCGGCAGTTGGATGGCGGCCAGCCTGGGGCGCAAAATTGGTTGCGATCGACCTTCCACCGATCGAAGAGCCGAGCGACACGATGGTTCTGATGGCTGGAACGGAGCCGCTGAGCTACGTCGTGCCGTCCTTCCCGCCGCAGATCCCGTTCCTCCGCGTCGATAGTTGGCTCGACTCGCCGCAATCCAATACGCCGTTCGGCCAGGCTATGCGCACACGGATCGCAGCGCATCACGGGCCGCTGTTCGGCGCGTTTATTCCTTGGGAGGGCGAGCGCGCGAAGGCGGCGTTTGCAAGCTACGGCTTGGCGTTCGACCCATCGAAATGTCGCCAAATAACGTCCAATGTCGGCGAGCCGATTCGATGGTGCGCGCTTGAGCGACGGGGAGGGGCTCATGAATGACGAGCCGAAGGCGCGGGCCGCCTCAGTCGCGGTGCTCGTCCCCTGTTACAACGAGGCGGCGGCGATCGCGACAGTCGTCGGCGATTTTCGCCGCCTGCTGCCGCAGGCGCGCGTCTACGTCTACGACAACAATTCGACCGACGACACGCCCGGCATTGCGGCACGCGCCGGCGCCATCGTGCGCAACGAACGCCAACAGGGCAAAGGCAACGTTGTGCGCCGTATGTTCGCCGATATCGACGCCGACGTTTACGTGCTCATCGACGGCGACGACACCTATGAGGCCGCGGCGGCGCCACGCCTGATCGAACGGCTCATGGCCGAACGCCTCGACATGGTGACTGGCGTGCGCCGCGAGGTTGCGAAAACCGCCTATCGCCGCGGCCATCGCTTCGGCAATTGGCTGCTGACGAGCTTGGTGCGCTGGACTTTCTCGGCACATGTCGTCGACATGCTTTCGGGCTATCGCGTGCTGTCGCGGCGCTTCGTGAAGAGCTTTCCAACGCAGGCAACCGGCTTCGGCATCGAAACGGAGATGACCGTGCACGGTCTCGAAATGTTGATGCCGGTGGCCGAAATGGAAACCGCTTATAAGGAGCGCCCGCCCGGATCGGTCAGCAAACTGAACACGTTCCGCGACGGCTTTCGTATTCTGTTTTTGATTTTGACGTTGGCGAAAGAGGAGCGTCCGCTCTTCTTCTTCGGGCTTATTGCACTGTCCTTGGCGTTTGTGTCGATCGCCTTGTCGATTCCGATCTTCATCACCTATTTCGAGACCGGCCTGGTGCCGCGCTTTCCGACGGCGATTTTGGCGACGGGATTGATGATTCTGGCGGTCTTGAGCTTCTTCAGTGGTCTCATTTTGGACACCGTCACGCGAGGGCGCTGGGAAACGAAACGACTGAGCTATTTGCAACTTCCGCCGCCGGGCTCGTCTTCGTGAATATTGTATCGCGATTGTGGAATTCGACCTTTCTGCGCTTCGCGGCCGTGGGGACGGGAGGCTTCGTCGTCGATACGGCGGTGCTCTACACGATGTTGGCGCTCGGGCTCGATCGCTATTCGGGCCGCGCGGTGTCCTATCTGTGCGCCGCGACGTTTACCTGGTTCGGCAATCGCAATTTCACGTTTGCGCAAGGCCGCGCGAAAGGCGCGGCGGCAACGGCGGCCGAGTGGCTGCGCTTCCTCGTGACGAATTTGGGCGGTGGCGCGGTAAACTACACAGTCTACGCCTTGCTGGTGACTTACAGCGCCACGGTCCATGATTTTCCCGTGCTGGGCGTCGCGGCGGGCGCACTCTCGGGAATGACGGTAAACTTCTTCGCCAGCCGCTGGCTGGTCTTCAATTCGAGCGGCCCGCGCTAAAGCTGTTGTCGGTTGCCGGAGAGCCGGGCAAACTCGAGTCAAAACGGGAGGGGAGTATGGGCACAGTCGTTCGCACGATCGCGGGCGTGGTGATCGAATTGGTGACGTGGTTTGCGCTCGGCACCATCGGCTTCATCGGCTTGCGCCTGGAGTGGCCTGACTATGCGGCGGCGGACAAGGTGTTCACGGCGACCCAGTCGGTGCTCTTCGATCAATCGATGCTGACCGCGAGGCTGTCGGTTGCGGCCGCCGCCTCGATCATTGCCGCGTGGCTCGCCGCCTTTACGCTGCGCGACAATCGCATCGCACCGCTTGCCGGCGGCCTGGTACTCCTGGCGCTCTTCATCCCGAACCACATCATGCTGTGGGACAAGTTTCCGCTCTGGTATCACTTGACGTTTCTGACGAGCCTTCCTGTGCTCGCTTTTCTCGGCGGCAAGCTCTCACGCACGCAGGTCTAGCACCCGGCCGTCATTTGAATTTGTCGATCAACAATCCATCCTTGAGAGAAGCGGCCAGCACGATCGCGTCGTGGCCTGGGATCATGTGGAGTTTCGGCTCGGCTTCGTGGATGCGGTGCAACTCGGCCAACTCCAGCATCACAGCATCGCGGTCTTCGCGAATGAAGAACTGCGTGATGAGCCGCGCGCGTTCGCGCACGACATCGACGTTGCGCAGCGTCCACGCGACGTCGCCTAAGAAGAGATATTCGGTGCCGTCCGCACGCTGCACATAAACCATCTGGCTGCCCGGCGTGTGGCCCGGCGCTTTGATCAGAACGACGCCTGGCGCAATCGCAACATAGCGGTCGTAAACCAAGGGTTTGTAGCCATCGAGCGAACCCGCCGGAAGTTTTGCCGTGGTCATGTATTCCGGATTGTCGACCTGCTCCTTTGTCAGCCGTGTCACTTGCAGGATCTGCGCAAGATGCGGATGCGCCGACAGTCCACCGATATGGTCGAGGTGCTCGTGTGTGATGACGATGAGCGATGCCTTGTCCATGGCGGCATCCATGCGGTCGTAGGCTTGACCGTCGAACGAAACGATGCCCGCGGCCTTGCCGGTCGCTTCGCTCAGAGCGGTGTCGATGATCGCGGTGTGGTCGGGAAAGACGAGCTGATAGGACTGAACCGGCACATCCAGCGTGTTCCAACCGTCGCCCGCCACCGTCGCCGTGGCCGGGAATGAGAACGAGGCAACGTGCTCGACGTGAATCTCTTGCACCTTGTCGCCCGGCATCGAGCCGGCGAGGCGGCGCACTTCGGTCATGTCGATCGCATAGCTGCCGCTCGACGGCATGTGACTTTCAACGATGAACCAATAATAGGCCGCTCCGCCGATGACGGCGAGAACGCCGATCGTCGTCAAAATCCGCCTTGTCCACTTGCCCATATGCCCCTCCGGCTTTCGCAAATATGTTGTTCCGGCAAACCCTAGCGCATTCGGCAGAGGCGCGCGCGCCTCACTGCGCTAGAATAGTCGGCGTGGGACCAGGAACAGGCAGGATGGCGCTCATGAAACCCCGAACGATCCGGCGATGGATTGGCATCGCGGCGCAGCTCTACGTGCTGTTTACGGTGATCTTTTTCTCGTTCAATGTCGCGACGATCGTCGTCATCCGCGGCTGGTCGCCGCTGCCCCCCGACGTGCTCTATTATCTCTTTGTCCGGGACGCGGTCATATCGATAGGCTTCGCCGCCATGGGTTGTATCTTCATGGCGTTCTTCCTGCGATCTTTGCGCCAACCACAGCGGCGATCTTGAGGCAACGATGATGCAACTGAGCGAGGCGGCGATCGCCGCCCATGTCGAACGCGTAAAGCGCGACGGTTTTTCGGTCGTCGAAAACGCGATCGAACCGGCGTTGATCGATGCATTGAACGTGACGCTCTCGCGTCTTGAGCGCGAGCTCGACGCGAAGCCGGCGATGAACGGCTTCGAAGGCCACAAGACGGTGCGCATCTATAACCTGCTGAAGTTTGGCGAACCCTTCACGCGCGTGCCCGTCCACGCGAGCGTGCTGCCGGTCGTCGAGCGCGTATTGGATCCGGGCTGCTTGATCTCCTCGCTCTCCTCTATCGCGATCGATGCGGGCGAAATCGCGCAACCCATTCACGCCGACGACATGGTCATACCGCTGGCGAAGCCTCACATCCCAATCGTCTGCAATTCGATGTGGGCCTTGACCGATTTCACTGACGCCAACGGCGCGACGCGCCTCGTGCCTGGCAGCCATCTGAAGCAGAATCCGGACTACGGCGGCGCTTATGAGACGATCCCGGCCGAGATGAAAAAGGGCAGCGTGCTGATCTGGGACGGTTCGCTATGGCACGGCGGCGGTGCGAACAAGACGAGCGTGCGCCGCACCGGCATCGCGATGAACTACTGCGCTGGCTTCATCCGCCAGCAGGAGAACCAGCAGTTGGGCCTCTCGCCGGCGCAGGTCAAATCATTCTCGCCGCGTCTACGCGAGCTCGTCGGCTACGGCGTTTATCAGGGCCTGATCGGCCACATCGACAAAAAGAGCCCGGCGCAAATCCTAGGCACCGAAGACGGCTTTGCCTCGATCTGGGAACAGACGTAACCGGTCACATCGCTACAAATTCAATCCGCCCACGTAGTCGGCGAGCTTCTTTTCTTCGCCCGCTTTCTGCTGGTCGAGCCGGTCGATGTTCTTTTTGTGCGTGTCGGCCTGATCTTCGAGGTCGCTCATCGAGCGCAGGTAGCGCTGTTGTAGCGCGCTGCCCGCCGGGACCGCCTGGATGTTCTGGCGGATGCGTCCTTGATCTTCGAAGACGCGGTCGCGCGCCTGGCCCTCGGTCTCGATCTGGCTGTCGATGGCATCGATCGTGCGCTTCATCTCGGCCATCTTGGTGAAGGCGGCGCGCTGGGCCTCCGTCAGTTTCGCGTTTGAGGCGTAGGCGAGCACCGTGTCGAGATCGATATCGACGAGCTGCTGCGTCTCCTCGCGCGGCCATTGCGCCGTGACGGTGAACTTCACCGTCTGGCCCGCCTTGACCTCGACCGGAATGCGCCAGCGGTCCGGCGTCATTTCGCTGGTCTTGGGATCGGGCGCGATCAAATTCCAGCCGGCCTCGCGCGGATGCTCGATCACGATCTTGCGGTCTTCCTTCGGCGCGCCTTTGATCGTGTAGACGGTGGTGCGCTCATCGACGACCGACGCCTTGAACACGCCGCCCGCAAGTGTCGCGTTGGCGATCGTTTGCTCAGCCTTGTTCTCGCGGTCGATCGTTATTTTTTGATCGAGGGCGAAGGCAAGCACGCGGGCCTCGCCGTCCGGCAAGGTCGAAAGCTGCGCGTCGCCGATATAGGAGGTGATCTGATTCTTCTTGTCGTCGGTCTGAACGTCGTAGAGCGTCAGCACGCCCGGCGGCAGTCCGGTGCCTGAATCGTTGGTGAGGCGGACGGCGGCGAGCGGGTGCGTCGGATGCGTCTCGGGCTGATAGAGCGCGACGAGTTCGCCCGGCACATTGCGACCGACGATCGGCACGGCGAGCGATTGCCCGTTCATCACCGACACTTTGTTCGGCAGGTGAAAGATCACCTGCGTCGCGGCTTCCTTGGATTCCGCGGCCATCGGTTTGGCCGGCCGGGAGGCAAAGCCGCCGCTGGCCGGCGCATTGCCGTCGGCTCTTTCGCCGCGCAACCGCGCCGCCGATTGTGGAGCAGGTGCGGGTGGCGGCGGAGGTGGCGCCATCGCGGGGGATGCAAGGGAACCCATCGCCTTGTGCTCCTGTTCGCTCGCGACCTCGTCGACGGCAACGGCACCCTCGTCGGGGCGCGGCAGAATGCGCCCCAGCACTTCGACCGGAATCTCCGGCCGCGACACGTAGTAGGTTTGATAGAGCGCCTGGCGGAAGGTGACCGGGTTGCCGGTGACCACCGTCAAATCGATGTCGGTCCAATCGGTGCCGCTGACGTTTTCGAGAATCGCCCAGCCTTGCATGCGCGCTTTGCCCGGGCCGACGCCGGTGGCGATCCGGTAGGACGACTTCCACAACGGCGCTTCGACGACATAGGCGATCGTCACCGTGCGGCTGCCTTCGCCGTTGGTGCGAATCTTGAGCGTGCGGCCTTGGCCCTCGCGATGCTCGGCAACCGAGACCAACGCCTGATTGATCTGGCCCTGCAGCACAGGGTCGCTGAAGGAAATGTTTTCGGCGTCTTCCAACACGAATTGGCGCAGGCCGTCCGCCGTCATCACGCCGACGCGATGGCGGGTGATTTGCCCGTTGTTGTCGCCGGTCTTTTCCGTTTCCTCCACGACGCTGACGATGCGCCCTTCGAGCCGCGCCGGCCCGTTGACGGAAACTTCCGAGCCCTTGAGCGCCTGAACGAGCGCCGCATTGGAGTTGAGTGCGTCCGGGCCGAACGGCAGCCCGCGAAAGATGTCGGAGAGCGGCGCCCGCGACGGCAGCTGCACGAAGCCGGTGCCGCCTTTGTCGTCGAACACGACGATGCTCTTGAGCACGTCGTCGACCTGGTCCATCCGCACGGGGAGGGCGATCTGCGCGTCGCCGCTGACCTGCGTCTGGTATTCGAAATAGCCGACGCCGCCGGTCGACAGCATCACGCGCTTCAACTCGGGCAGCGTAGCGGGCCCTAAAGAACGCGGCCCCGTTGCGGTCAAACCGATGACGACGACCGCGATCAGCGCCAGCGCCGCCGCGCCGAACCCGACGATACGAATGTCCACGCGCTTCTCTCCTTATTTCGGCTTCGATACGCGATGCGCCTTGGCCGGTTTGTCGCCGGGGAGCTTGTCGATGTCGGTCGTGGCAAATAAGGCCGCGAGTTCTTCCGGCGATGCGGTCAACGTGACCTTGCCGTAATCGCCGGACTCGACGCGCCCCTTGATCTTGTGGGCTGCAATCAATTCCTTGACCTTCTTCGTATCGAGCAGACTGATCGAGAGATCGTCGCCTTTGATCTCATAAAAACCCACGATGTAATTGTGCTCCGGCTTGTCGCCGCGCGGGGCCACGGTTTGTTTCACCGCAAACATTTGCCGCTTGCCCACTTGCAGGCTGGTCATCTCGTAGACCGTCCAACTGTGATCGTCGACCATCACGAAGGTCAGGGGCGTCTTCTCATCGGTCTTGATGAAATGGAGATACGTCCCCTCGGCCTTGCCCTGCTCGTCGAAGGCTTGCCACGTGCCGATGAGTTGCGGGTCGATGACGGGTCCCCCGGTGGCCGGCAGCTTTTGCGTGGTGACGTAACATCCGGCGAGCAACAAGGCGGCGAAGACGGCGATTGCGTTCAACACGATGCGGCGGGCGCGCATGAAGGCCTCTCGAAGGTGGTCGGGTTCGCGACCATAGCGGGAGGCCACGAGAGCGGCCAACCATGGCCGATCTGAGGCGTCAAAAGGTCCGGGAAAAGGCCGATTCGGGGCCTTTACCGAGGCCAAGCCAGCCGGTAGCTTCGCGCGCCTCATGACCCAGACCGTATTGATTATCGATTTCGGGTCGCAGGTGACGCAGCTCATCGCCCGCCGCCTGCGCGAACAGGGCGTCTATTGCGAGATCGTGCCGTTCCAATCGGCCGACGCATTCCTCGCCAAGAACAAACCGCAAGCGATCATCCTTTCCGGCAGCCCGGCGAGCGTGACCGAGATAGAGGGCCCGCGCGCGCCGCAGAAGGTGTTCGAGCTCGACCTGCCGGTGCTCGGCATTTGCTACGGCGAACAGCTGATGTGCGAACAACTCGGCGGAAAGGTCGAGGCGGGGCATCATCGTGAGTTCGGCCGCGCGACGCTTGAGGTGAAAGAAGACAACGCGCTCTTCGAAGGCTTCTGGGACAAGGGCGCGCGCGACGAAGTGTGGATGAGCCACGGCGACAAGGTCACCAAACTGCCGCCGGGCTTTCGCGTCATTGCCGTCAGCGACAACGCGCCCTTCGCGGCAATCGCCGACGACAAGCGGCGCTTCTACGGCGTTCAGTTTCATCCCGAAGTCGCGCACACGCCGCGCGGTGGAAATTTGCTCAAGAATTTCACGCAGAACATCGCGCGCATCCGGCCCGACTGGACGATGCAATCCTTCCGCCACTCGATGATCCAGAAGATCCGCGCGCAGGTCGGCAAGGGCCACGTCGTGTGCGGCCTATCGGGCGGCGTCGATTCGTCGGTTGCGGCGGTTCTGATCCACGAAGCGATCGGCGATCAGCTGACCTGCATCTTCGTCGACACCGGCTTGATGCGCCAAGGCGAAGGCGAGGAGGTCGTGAAGCTGTTTCGCGACCACTACAACATTCCGCTGGTCCACGTGCAGGCGCAGGATTTGTTCCTCGACCGCCTGGCCGGCGTCAGCGATCCGGAGACCAAGCGCAAGCGCATCGGCGCCGCCTTCATCGAAGTCTTCGAGGCCGAAGCCAAGAAAGTCGGCCACGTCGAATTCCTGGCGCAAGGCACGCTCTATCCCGACGTCATCGAGAGCGTGTCGTTCACCGGCGGCCCATCGGTGACGATCAAATCGCATCACAATGTCGGCGGCTTGCCCGAGCGCATGAACCTGAAGCTCGTCGAGCCGTTGCGCGAACTCTTCAAGGACGAAGTGCGCGCGCTCGGCCGCGAGCTCGGCCTGCCGCCGGCCTTCGTCGGGCGCCATCCGTTCCCGGGCCCGGGCCTTGCCATTCGCGTGCCCGGCGAAATCACCCGCGAGAAGCTCGACATCCTGCGCAAGGCCGATGTCGTCTATCTCGACGAAATCCGCAAGGCCGGTTTGTACGATCAGATCTGGCAGGCTTTCGCCGTGCTCTTGCCGGTGCGCACCGTCGGCGTGATGGGCGACGGGCGCTCTTACGATTTCGTCTGCGCCCTGCGCGCGGTGACGTCGACCGACGGCATGACCGCCGACAGCTACCCCTTCGAGCACGCGTTCCTCGCGCGCGTCGCCACGCGCATCATCAACGAAGTCAAAGGCATCAACCGCGTCGTCTACGACGTGACGTCCAAGCCGCCCGGCACGATCGAGTGGGAGTAGGGGTGCTGCGAGCGATGTTGCACCGCACGCCAGTTGCGAATTGCGAATAAGGGGCCCCCCTTTTGCCGTTGCATCCGTTACAACGTTGATTTCATTCAGCTCTTGCCGTTACACAGCCGTTACAACCCGTTGCAGACCCGTTACAAATCGCGCGCAAGGCCGATATCGCCGCGAGCATCGGGCGGCGCTCGCTGTATTTCGCTGTAAATAACCGAAATTTACAGCGAGATGCCGCGGCTGCCGGGCGGCCGTGAGCAGTGGTGCACGGGCGCAATTCGGGGCACACATCGCGCTTTGGGCCGCGACAGCCATAAGATCAGGACAACAATGTCAAAGGGCGCGTGAGTCGCGCGCGGGGTGCCGCGCAAAGCTCATCGAACAAACACCATACGATTCAGATGACTCGTTGCAACAGCTAAAGTCTTGGCCGTCACCCACATCCGAGGAGCCATTTTCATGAATGCATTGACGCGTGCGACCGCCATCGTTGCGGCGGCTTTCGGCCTTCTGGCCATGTCGCTCCTGACAACCGACAGCAGAGCCGCCGACCCGGCGCCGGCAGCGAGTGCGGACGGCAAAGCCAGCGGGACGCTCACGGTGAACGGCAAGACCACCAAGGTCGCCTTCGCCTATGCGCGCAGCGTGCCGGGCTTCTTCGACAAGAACACGAAGGATGTCGAGGTGATCTTGAGCGACGTGGCCTTGGACGCCAAGGCGCTGGGCGATGAATTCGTTCGCATCGATATGGCGAAGAACGGCAAGCTCCACGCCTTTGAGATCACCATCGATGCGTCGGGCGCGCCGATCTCGACCTCGTGGCGCCACGACGGCTTCAAAGGCCCGACGCCCAGCGGCCTCTCAAGCGCCGACGTGTTCACGAAGAAGGTTTTCGACGGCAAGATCGTGGACGGCAGCTACAAAAGCGCGGCGGGCGACGAGTTCTTCGGCAACACGTACGCCTTTGACGTGACGTTCCGGGCGGCCGTGGCGCATTAACCGATGACGGATGGCGCGTCCCACATTGGATTGCGTGGTAGGAGTGTTTGGGAGTAGGGCCATGCTACGACCAACGCTTCCGTCGTTGCTTGTCGTCGTAACCCTATCCCTCTTCAGTCACTGCATCGTCGCGGCTTCACCAGCGCAATCCTTGCCGCAGAAAACTGTGAGCGGGAGTGACGCTGGTAGCGTCTATTTCTCGGACTATAAGCCGAGAGAGCCAAAACGCTTAAACGACCTACCCCCGCTGATAAGGCGTAAGCTTCATGCCCACTTGGTCGAGAGATTGGGAGCTGGGTTTGCGTCGCGGCTCACGCTCAAGGGCGGTCAGATCGTAGACGTCGCCGAGTTCTATAGGGTCGAGTCTGGGGCTCATGACTACAAGTGGAAAATTTTCTCATACAACTTATTCTTCGCGTTTTCGATGCACGAAAAAGGTATCTCTGAATACTTGTCAGGAATCTGGTTGGATCAAAATGGGGATGTCATACAGGAAATTTCTTTGCCGCCAATCCGGCGCTTCCCGCTCAAGCAGGAATTCATTTCGCTAAGACAGGCATACGACACGGCAGCAAATTTGGGTTTCGACATCAGAAGGACAACTGCTGAACTGCGTTACGACGGAAATATTCAATCCATCGTATATCACCTGCAACAGCCGACCCGCTCGTTCACGGCGGGCAGCTTCACGTACGGCGTTAGGTACAGATTTATCGACATTGACGCGCACTCCGGACGGGTCCTAAGGATCAAGAGTGAAGATTGGTACGAGTAGAGTCGCGCCACACTTCTAGCGCTGCTTCGGCTGCAGGTATTGTGAATGGGTATGCTGTCCCTCATTCTGGCTCCCAATTTTGCTCTGACCCCAATTCCCAATGTGCTGACCGTTGAATTCACGGTCCTGGGCATAATTCCCTGTCACTTTTTGTAGGTGGGGAATGGGTATCCTGTCGCGGTACTAAGTTAAATTTAGTGCGTGCACTCTGGGACTGTCGAGGAAGCGGTTGGTTCCTTCGGAACGGTCCGCGAGCCGGTTCGTTGTTCGAGACGCGCATCCTTCCGGAGCATGAAAGGCCCAGCCAGGAATGCAGGGACAGCACACCTATTGCAGCAGCTTTTGCTGCTTCAGGCTGCGGGCATCGTGAATAGGTATGCTGTCGCCTCGTTCTGCAATTTCTGCGTTGCTAAAGCCAGGAGCCGGAGACGGCCATGCCGGCGACGAACGCCGCGCGGTGGAAGAATGTCAAGTTGACCGCGGCCATCGCCACGGTGACGACGCGCAGGTCCGGCAAGCGCCACACCAAGACGATCGTCAACGCCCAATAAAGCGGAACGGCGAGGTCGAAGGGCAGCGAGAGCCACAACGGTATGTCGTGCGGCTTCCCCGAAAAGAACGCAGCGCCCAAGAGTTCCAGCGCGATCCATATCGCTGGTAGCAACAGCAACAACGCGTAGTGCCGCCACGGGGCGCGCGGCGCGCAGGCGGCGAGCACCGCAGGCAGCGCGAGCCACGCGATCTCGCTCGCATGCAAATGCTGCATCGACAGCCGCACAATGCCGATGAAATTCGAGAGGAGGGTCGGTGTGTCGGTCATGTCCGGTTCCGCGTGCGGCTACATTAAATGGGATAGGGTGGCAGCATACCTATTTCCGTTCGCCGCGCGCCCTGTAACACGTATGCTGTCACTCCATTCCGACCAAGCGCCGCTCATTCAAGGCGAAGTCACGCCAAGCCCCAACGCGATCCGCTTCTTCTTCGACAGCCCCTGCGCGACGATGACGTGCGATCGGCGAATGTAGTCGCGCAGCGCCGCGTTGGACAATCCAGGGCGCGCGAAGTGCTGAATCCACTTCATGCCGCGTGACGCAAGATAGGGCGCGGGGCGCAAGCCTGGCTGCGCCTTGAGCATTTCGTATGAAATGTCGCTGACCTTGAACGTGAAGCTCGGCGCGTCATCTTGCCAGCCGCCGATCGCGAACACCTTGCCGCCGACTTTCCAAACATGCGATCCGCCCCACTGGACCACATAGGTGGTGGCGGGAAGCGCCCGGCAGAACGCATTGAATTCGTCGTAGGTCACACGCTTGGTCCGACTAGCCAGCCAACGCCACACTGTGTACCTCATCGGCGGCGACGACGACGAGATACATCAGGCGATTTGCTCGAAGCCTCGTTCTTGCATTGTGGCGGCGTTTTCGTGGCCCCAGCGATATAGTTTTGCGGTGGGCAAAAGGTCTCGCAGTCCGTGCGAGAGGTGATCGAACTCCATGTCGGTCACAAAGTCATCGTCGATGAACGCGACCACCTTGAGATCGCCGTCGATGTCTTGCCTCAGCCAGCAGCGCTCGATCGTGAGACCGAAGTCGAGATTTTCCACCCATTCCTTCCACCGGTGGATCAATGGAACCACCCGCTTGTTTAGCCAATGGCGGGCGTCGCTCTCATTGTGGAACTTGGCTGTCTCTCCGGAGCGCGTTTGCGGGTGCGTCGGGTGGGCGACGACAACGCGATATTCCGCGCGATACGCCCCGGCGGCATCGCAATATATGTGGGGGAAAAGCTGCTCGGTGGCCATTGGTGTACATCCGCTGTTGCAAATCACTGCGAATCATTGGAATCGCATGAGTCGCGCAAAGCTAGATTGATATTTAGAAATCTTTAGGGATTGCGAATGACTGATTCGCAACGAGGGATTCCAGAGCGCGGTGCGTACACGCGCCGCGCGCAACACTGATTATTGCCGGCGGCGCTTCAGCACGGGCGTCAGGATCGATGCGGGTCATGCGTCGCCAAGCGGGCGGTCGAGCGCGACTTCGCGCATGGTCGTCGCGGCGAGGACGGCGAGCGCGTTGTCTTGGTGGAAACGGGTCAGCACGAAATGCGTGCGTCCGCGCTGGGTCTCGCGCCGGCTGTCGATGGTGAAGCGCGGACCGACGATCGGCAGGAAGTAGTCGACGTGCATGCTCGTCGTCGCCAACCAGCCAAGGTTTTTCTTCGCGGCGCGATCCGCGCGCGATCGCACGGTGAAGAGCGCGACGAGATCGACATAGGTCGGCGTGAAGCCGCCGAAGAGTTGTCCGCGCGGATTGCGCACCTGGGCCGGCAAATGCGCCGAGACGCGCAAGTGCCCGTCGCCTTCTTCAAGAACCTCCCACGACCACGCTTCGAGAAAATCGCCGGCCGGATGGCCGCGTCCGATGAGACGGCCCGGCTCTGTTGTGACCCACGGGCGGGCGATGGGTTCGTCTTTATGAGGCACTGAGGGCTCCTGATTGCGATGGCATTTGAGAAACAGCGTACTGTTCCGGCTCGTTGATTGAGAATAGATATCCTATCCCGTGACTTTGAGCTCAACCGTCGATTATCATTGAACCGGTGAAGGCAAGGAGCCTCCATGCGCCAACTCCACAACCCGCATCCCGGTGAGATTCTGGTCACGGAATTCCTCGAGGAATTGGGCTTGAGCCAGAATGGTTTGGCGCATGCGCTCGGCGTGCCGCCGAACCGCATTCACGCCATCGTCAAGGGCACGCGCGACGTTACGGCCGACACCGATTTGCGGCTGTGCCGGTTCTTTGGCTTGAGCGAGGGATATTTCCTGCGGCTGCAGAACGCCTTCGATACGCTGGAGGCGAAGCGCAAAATCGCGCCGGTGCTGGCGAAAATCAGACCGCTTGCGAAGCCCGCGCGTCAGGTCGCGGCGGAATAGACTCACAAAAGCGGGCGGGACGCCCGCGCTCCCAGGGCGACCTGCTGCAATTTACTCTCGCAGCCGCGTCTTCACGTCCGCGTATGACTCCTGGATGAGCGCGCCAAGCGCTTTGAAATCGAGCGCCGCGCCGGCCCTGATTTTCACATGGCGCATGCGCTTGCCGTTTCCTTCGAGCAGACGCGCGGGATCTTTCAGCTCCGCGCCGAGGAAGAAGCCGACGCTTGCGTGCGCCTTGAATACGTTGACGTAAGCGAACGGAACGTCCTTCACGCAGACGACCGGACAACCGTCGTGCATCATCTCCAGCACGTCGAAGCCGCACGCCCGCAGCCGCGCAAACCACGCGCGCGCAATCGCGCCCAGCTCGCCTGACTGTTCGCTCAGCCAGGCTTCGACAGCGGGATCACGTCTTAGCCCCAAAGACAACCGGAACAACTTGTCCATGCCGTCAGATTACCGCGATGGCCGCCCTGCCTAAAAGGTGGTGTGGCCGGCTTATTCGTGGCGTAGCACCGTCACCACCACATGCCGCCGCAACTTGAAGCCTAACGCCTCATACACGCTGATCGCCGCTGCATTGCTGGCATACGCGTGGAGGAAGGACGTTTCGCCGCGCGCCAAAATGTCGGTCGCGACTTTGTGCGAGAGGAGCGCGGCTAGACCTCGGCCGCGCAAGTCGGGGTGGGTGCAGACGCCGCTCACCTCCGTGAAGCCGTCGAGCTTCATGCGCTCGCCGGCCATGGCGACGAGCTTGCCCGCTTCCTTCACGCCACAGAACGTCCCGAGCAGATGGGTGCGGGCGAGGAAGGGGCCGGGCTTGGTCAGCGTCGCGAGCGCCAGCATCTCGGGTGCGTCGGCTTCGCTCAGGGGCTGGATCGGCGCGGACGCAGGCGGTCGCACGAGTTTGTCGAGCACCATTTGCACGCCCACCGCCGTCAGCTCGACCGCGGTGCCTGGCGGGCGAGGACTTTCGTCCGCTTGCAGCAAGATCACGTAGCCGTCAGCGGGCACCAGCTTTGCCAGCGCCTGCATGCTCTCTGCACTGTCGTCGCGCGCGGCGGCAAAGGGGGCGACGTCTGGCGCGAAGCGCAGCGCGCGCTCATCGCCCACGGCAAATGCAGACTGACGCGTGCGCAAGGCACGCCAGATCGGGCGGTCAAGGAGATGGGCGCTCATCGTGCGGCTCCGGCGCGGCGGGCATGGGGCGTCGCCTTGCGCGGCGAAGGGCGGCGCGTGTTGTGGCTCGCGGCGCGTTGATCGAGCGGCTTCTCAGCCAATCCGTCTTCGATAGCCGCAAGCTGCGTGAGCAGCGGGCCGGAGAGGCCGGCGCACAGTTCGGTCACCGCGGCTTCGATATGCGGCCACACTTCGCGCTTCGAAAACGCTATCGCTTGCCGTCCGGCCGCCGTGAGCGCCACCGTTTTTTGCCGCTGGTCGCGGCCGACGCGGGTGATGTCGACGAGGCCCATCTCGACCAAGCGGATCACATTGCGCGTGACACCGGGCTGACTGACGCCGAGCGCTTCGACCAATTCGCCGACCATCAGCGGGCCGTTCCGGTCGATGGCCGCGAGCAGGGGGTACTGCGCGGGCTGGATCGCCAGGCCCGATTTCTCGATGAAGCGCTGCACATCGGCCTGCAGGCGCTCACCCAGACGCTTGAGCCGGCTGCCCAAGCACAAATAGCCCATCTTCCGGATGATATCTTCGGGCATCGCAAACCTCGTCCTCGGAGAGACGCATAACATGTTATATAGCTGCATATGGACATGCAACGGCCGCTATCAAGGGAGCGGCCCGCCTGGTGATCCCACTGTCATCCCCGCGACGGCGGGGATCCAGTCCCTTCGGAGAGACTCTTTCTTTTCGGAGCTTGTCGCCTCCGTCGGCGCAAATTTCGTACTGGGCCCCCGCCTACGCGGGGGTGACAGTTGCGCCGGCGATGCAACGGACTATCGAGCGGGAGCACGGGCGCGATAGGATAAGCCGAGAACATAAGAAGGCGGGGGAAGCTATGCGTTATCTGCGGGCATTTTCGGTTGCGTGCCTGGTGCTGGTCTGCACGCAGCTTGCGGGCGCGGCGGACGCGGCCGAGCGAACGGTCGTCGTGGTCATGTTCGACGGCTTTGCGCCCGCCATGGCCGACGCGACGAAGACGCCCAACTTCGATGCGATCAAACGCGAAGGCGCCTGGTCGCGCCACCTCGTTCCCGTTTTCCCGAGCGTCTCGCTGCCCAACCATACCTCGTTCATCACCGGCTGTTGGCCGGAGCATCACGGCGTCGTCGGGAATGTCTTCTTCGATCCGCAGCGGGGCAGGTACGCCGAAGACGGCGACGCCGATTGGCAAACCGGCTGCGAGGCGATGTGGCAAGCGGCCGAGCGCCAGGGCGTGCACGCCGCCGCTATCAACTTCGCCGGCCGCTGGTCGAAGGCCAAAGGCGCGCTCGCGTCCTATGCCAATCCGCCGGCGCCGTGGGACAAGCTGCCCTCGGACGACGCGGTCGTCGCCAAGGCCATCGCGCTCTTGAACGACAACACACCGTCGCATGCGCGATTGATCTCGCTCTACTTCCAGCAGCCCGACGAGACGGCACATTACTACGGCACGACGGCGCCGGAAACACTGGCGCAAGTGAGGAAGAACGACGCGATCGTCGGACGTCTGATGGCGGCGCTCAAGGCGCTGCCGGCGGGGCGTGAAGGAACGCTGATCGTCGGTACCGATCACGGGATGATGGATATCGGACCGCTCATCAATATCGGGCGGATCATGAATATGTACGAGATCAAAGGCCGCCAGGCGTCGGACGGCGCCGCGATCTATCTCTATCTCGACAAGGGCGAGAGCATCGATCGCGTCGAGAAAGCGCTCGGCGAATATTCTTACGCCTTCACGATCTATCGCACCGGTCATTATCCGGCGTATTCGCACCTCGGCAGCGGCCCGCGGCTCGGCGATCTGATGCTGCTCGCCAAGCCGCCTTATTGGACGGCGCCGCCCGAGCGGTTTCCCGACTATGCCTATTGGATGGGCGTCACGACATTTTGGCCGGCGATCTTTACCCCGCCGTTCGGCGGTATCGTCGCGACGCACGGTTACGATCCCAACATCGTGCAGATGCACGGCATCTTTTACGCGTGGGGCGCCGGTGTCGCGAGGGCCAAAGAAATTCCGCGCCTCGACATGATCGACATTCACCCGACGGTCATGGCGCTCCTAGGGCTAAAATCCGGCGAGCCGGTCGACGGGCATGTCGTGGAGGCGGTGCTCGCACCTCAGGTGGGCAGCAAATAGCGTGCTGGATTCTTCGAGAGCGGGCTTGCCAATCCGAAGGCGGCCGCCGAAAATTGGCCGGTCGCTGTAAGGCAAAGTGCAAGGTATGAGCCATGTGCAGAAATATTCGGACACTCTTCAATTTCGATCCGCCGGCCAGCGACGAGGAGATCAAAGCGGCGTCGCTGCAATTCGTGCGCAAGCTCAGCGGCTTCAACGCGCCGTCGAAGGCCAACGAAGACGCATTCAACCGCGCCGTCGATGAGACCTTTCAAGTCGCCCGCCGTCTCGTCGACTCTTTGGTGACGAACCAGCCGGCGCGCGATCGCATCATCGAGGCTGCCAAGGCGCGGGCCCGCACCGCGCAACGCTTCGGCCGTCCGGCGAGAGCGGACTAAGTCACGGGAAAAATGCTCCAGCTGTAAGGCCGACCGATGAGCTAGAGGCCACGCGTATCATCGATGCGTTCGCAGGCCCGTGACCGACAAACACCTCGAACCGTGGCAATGGCCGGAGGAGCATTGGCGCAGCGTCGTCAATCAGGTCCGTGCCGGGCGGCGCGCGGTGCGCCATTGCCCTGTCGTTCGACTCCGATCACGAGACGAACGAGTTGCGTGACGGAGGAAAATCGATCGGGCGTCTTTCATGGGGTCAGTACGGTCCGCGCGTCGGCGTCCCGCGCATCGCACTATGAGGGATCAGTTCAGGACGAAGTCGAAGCGGAGCGTCAGGCTTTGCGCGTCGGCTTCATTGGGGAGCGGCTGAGCGCCCATCAGAGGGTCGATCGTCGCCGCGTAGCGGTACTCGAGCCCCAGCGCCATCGCAGGCGTGAAGCTGTATGTCAGACCAGCCATGCCCTCATAAGCGTAGTCGCGCTTCAGACCGGCCTTTGAATATTCGTCGATCCCGAGATTGAGTTGGCCGAAACCGCCGCCGACATAGGTGCCCAAATCCCAGTCCGTCATGTAAGCATAGTAACCGTTCGCCATGACGGAACCGGCGTTGCGACTTAACAGCGGAACCTGCAGCCCCGCGACCACCGGACCGACACCGCTATCGGCAATCAAGCCCGACTGCACGCCGACAAAGAAACCTTGCTTCTGTTGTCGAACCTCGTCGGCCTTGGCCGACGGGATGCCCCAGCCGAGTGCGACGTCGAGGAAGCTCCGCGATGCCACCTGGTCGGCGCAAGCAACCGCCGGCGCCAAGACGGCACCTGCTGTGGCTATGGCAATGACGACCGACAAACGCATTCGTTTCAACCTTACTCGGCGCACGGGAAAACAGCTGAAATCGTGCTGGTTCCCCTGATGAGCCTGTCCCTAGCGGTAACTATGGATGAGTCCCACCTTCGTGCAATTGTCGCCGCTAAATATTATCGAGACCTTGCGTTTCAGACACGCCCTGTGGCACCTGTTGCGCCCGCGACACATGATGGAATCGCAGAATTCCGCCGCGCAGCAAGCTCGGAGCTTCAAATGTCGGCCGTGTCCCAAATACAGCGCCTGACTGTTTCAAAGCTGCGTGCACGCAAGGGTGGCGATCCAATCGTTTGCCTCACTGCTTACACGGCGCCGATCGCGCATTTACTCGATTCTCTGGTCGACGTGATTCTAGTCGGCGACTCCGCCGCGATGGTGGTGCATGGCCACGAAACGACACTGCCGATTTCACTCGATCTGATGATTGCTCACGCGCAGGCCGTGGTGCGGGCCTCGAAGAAGGCGCTGGTGGTTCTCGACCTGCCGTTTGGCAGCTACGAGGCAGGCCCTGAATTTGCGTTTGCCGCCTCAGCGCGCGCGATCAAGGAAGCGGGCGTGGGTGCCATCAAGCTTGAAGGCGGTTGCAGAATGGCCGACACGATCGCGTTTTTGACCGCTCGCGGCGTACCCGTCATGGCCCATATCGGTCTGTTGCCGCAGGCCATTCAAACCGTTGGCGGCTACAAGACCTCCGGCCGCACGCGCGAGGAATGGGCGCCGTTGATGGATGACGCCAAGGCCGTGACCGACGCCGGCGCGTTTGCGGTCGTATTGGAAGGAATGGCCGAGCCGTTGGCTGCGGAGATTACCAAACTCATCCGCATACCGACGATCGGGATTGGAGCGTCCCCGGCATGCGACGGCCAGATCTTGGTGACGGAAGACCTTTTGGGCCTAAGCGTCTCGGGTCGCGTCCCGAGCTTCGTCAAACGCTATACCGATCTCAATAAGATCATCGGCGAGGCTGTCGCCAGCTACGCGGCCGACGTGAGGGCCCGCCGCTTTCCGGCCGCCGAACATACCTACGCCTTGAAACAAACTTGATTGCCGGTTGAGCGCATTGCGAGCCCACAGCAACATGGCTAATGTCCCCGCCTCTTTGGAGGCCGCACCCCAAGTCTGCGGCGGAAAACCTGCCCTGTGAGCGACATATTTCAAGAAGTCCAGGAAGAGTATCGCCGCGAGCGGATGGCGAAGCTTTGGACCAAGTACCGTGTGCCGGTCGTCGGCGCGGCGGCCGCGCTGATCGTCGCCGTCGCCGGCTATCAGGGCTGGGTCTATTGGCAAAACAAAGTGCTCGACGAATCGTCGCGTCAGTTCGAAGCGGCCTTGGCGCTGATGGAAAAAGAACATGGGCAGGAGAAGGCAGCCGCGGCCGCCTTTGCCAAGCTCGCCCACGACGGCGCCGGCGGATACGCCTTCGCGGCGAGACTTCAAGAGGCGGCAGTGCGCGCTTCGGCCGGCGACAGCAAGGCGGCGGTCGCTCTCTACGATCAGATTTCGAATGAAGGGGGCGACGTGTTGTTTGCGGACTATGCGCGCGTCCGCGCTGCGCTCTTGCTTGTCGATGCCGCGCCTCTGAGCGAAATCAAGAAGCGTCTCGACTCCGTCGCCGCCTCGCAGAGTTCCTGGCGCATCGAGGCTGAGGAACTGCTCGGTTATGCCCATTGGCGCGCGGGCGACAAGACCGAAGCGTTGCGCCTGCTCAACCTGATCAAGAACAACCTGGAAGCGCCGGACGGCGTCAAGCGTCGTGCAACCGAATTGGCCGCGTTGATCGCCGGCGGCATGACTTTAGCCGATTTGAAGGCCGCACCGACAGTCTCGCTGACCGCGCCGGGCGATCCGCTTGTGCCGAATCTTCCGACCTTTGATTTGCCCCCGGCAAGCCCCACTACGCCGACAAATCCCACGACGCCGACGAACACCCCCACGCCCTAAAGCGACGGAACAGGTCCCCATGATCCGCCTTAGTTTCACCCGGCCGCGCTCAACGGTCGTCTTGATGGTTCTCTTGTCGAGCGTTTCCCTCGCCGGTTGCGAGACGCTCGATCAATTCATCCAGCCAGGATCGAAGGACCACATCCGAGGCGAGCGCGTCGCCGTCTTGGCGTCCGATCAATCGATCGAACCCGATCCCAAGCTCAGGGACACACAGGTCGTACTGCCGAAGCCCTTCGTCAATCCGGATTGGCCACAACCCGGCGGCTATGCCGACAACGCGATGCATCATCTCTCGGCGCCCGGTGATTTGAAGGAGGTCTGGAGCAGCGACGCGGGCAGCGGTTCATCGACGAGCGCGCGCCTGACCGCGTCGCCCGTCATCGCCGACGGCAAGATATTTACACTCGATGCGGGTGCCAACGTAACGGCGTTCGACGAAAAAACCGGCGGCCAACTCTGGCGCGTCGATCTGACGCCGGAGGACGAAGACAGCGAGAAGGGCTTCGGCGGCGGCGTCGCCTACGACGCGGGCAAGCTTTACGTCTCGACGGGATTCGGCTTTGTCGCCTCGCTCGACGCGACGAACGGCAAGCAACTCTGGCGTCGCAACGCGACAGTGCCGTTTCGTGCGGCACCGGTCGTCAACGGCGGGCGCGTGTTCGTCGCGACGCAGGAAAACCAACTCTTGGCGCTGGCCGCCGATGACGGACGCGTCCTCTGGGATCACCGGGGCATCGCGGAATCGGCAGGCATGCTGGGCTCAAACAGCGTCGCTGTCGCGGGCGACGTCGTCATCGTTCCCTACACCTCCGGCGAACTCTTTGCGCTACGCGTGCAAAACGGCAAGGCGATCTGGAGCGACACGCTTTCACGGACCGGCAAGCTGACGCCGCTCGCGTCGCTTGCCGACATATCGGGCCGGCCCGTGATCGACCGCGGCCTGGTCTTCGCCAACAGCCATGCCGGTCGTTTGGTCGCCATCGACATCCGCACCGGCGAGCGCGCCTGGACGATCGACGTGGGCGGCACGCAACGGCCGTGGGTCGCCGGGGACTATGTTTTCGTGATCACGGACGACGCAAAGATCCTGTGCGTGGCACGCGCCGACGGGCGGGTCCGCTGGTCGACGCAATTGGACGCTTATAGCGATCCGGAGTCGCGCAGGGGTCCGATCGCGTGGGCGGGACCCGTTTTGGTGTCCGATCGTTTGATCGCCGTTTCGTCCGGGGGCTATGCCGTGTCCGTATCGCCATACACGGGCGAAGTGATCGGCAGGGTAGACACGCCCGACAAGGCGTTCATTGCGCCGATCGTCGCCGACAACACCGTTTATCTGCTGACGGACAACGCGCGGCTGACGGCGTTGAGGTAAGTCCGGCGGGCGGGCGTGCGTGCAGGAGAAAGCGTCGCGCCCATGCCGTTCACCGTTGCGATCGTCGGCCGGCCCAATGTCGGCAAGTCAACCCTGTTCAACCGCCTGACGCGCAAGCGCGCGGCGATCGTCGATGACACGCCGGGCGTCACGCGCGACTGGCGCGAGGGCAAAGCCCAGCTGATGAACCTGGCATTTCGCGTGCTGGACACCGCCGGCTTGGACGACGCCAAAGTGTCCTCGCTCGGCGAACGCATCCAGGCCCAGACGCGCTCGGCGATCGAGAACGCCGATGCTGTCGTGTTCTTGATCGACGCGCGCGAGGGGCTGACGCCGCATGACCGCGAAGCCGCGCGACTCTTGCGCAAGACCGAGAAGCCGGTGCTGCTCGCCGCCAACAAGTGCGACACCAGCGTAGGCATAGCCAGTCTCGACGAGGCGTTTGCCCTCGGTTTCGGCGAGCCGATCGCATTGTCGGCGACGCACGGGACGGGGCTCGATGCGCTTTACGACGCGCTTCTGCCGTTCGCGCCGGATGATGCGATCTCTAAGAACGATGACGAAGCGCCGCGTGAAAAACGCCTGACGATTGCGATCACCGGCCGGCCGAACGCGGGCAAGTCGACGCTGCTCAATCGCTTGTTGGGCAAAGATCGCTCGATCACCGGGCCGGAAGCAGGAATTACGCGCGACGCGGTCGCCGCCGATTGGGAGTGGCAGGGCAGAGCGATGCGTCTGGTGGACACTGCCGGTCTGCGGCGCAAGTCGCGCGTTTCCGAAGATTTGGAGAAGCTGTCGGTCGCCGATGCCCTCGCCGAAATCGGTATGGCTGAGGTTGTTATCCTCGTGATCGACGCGCTCGCGCCATTTGAGACTCAGGATTTGCAGATCGCCGATCTCATCGAGCGTGAGGGCCGCGCAATGGTCATCGCGGTCAACAAATGGGATTTGGTCGAGAACAAGGTGAAGACCCTGCGCACGCTGAAGTCGCGCATCGACGAGTTGCTGCCGCAGTGGCGGGGCGTCGCGATGGTCGCGCTCTCGGCGTTGGCGGGTGACGGGATCGAACGGCTGATCCCGGCGGTGATTGCGCAATACGATATCTGGAACAAGCGCGTAGCGACGCACAGGCTCAATCAATGGCTTGAGGCCGCGCTCGAGCGCCACTCGCCGCCCGCGCCGAAGGGACGGCGGATCCGCATCAAATACATGACGCAGGCGCGCGCGCGGCCGCCGACGTTCGCTATTTTCGCGAACCAGGCTGGCGAATTGCCGGCCGACTACGCGCGCTATTTGATCAACGGCTTGCGCGACACCTTCGGCTTTCAGGGTGTGCCGATCCGGATGCGCATCAAGGCGCAGGTCAATCCTTACGTGAAGGCCGGCGCAAAGCGAGGCGACAGCCGCAAGCCGGACAAGCGCGTGAAGCGCCCGGCCGGAAAGCCGAAACGGTGATCATGCGGTGACGGCGAAAGCGAAAAAGGATGCAGCGCCGGCGAGCACTGGCTCTTCAGCCGATGTGCTCTTGCAGATTGATAATGTCGCCGTTGCGGGTCTCGGATGGCAGCACGAGATCGACAATCGCTGGCGCGAGGTCTTCGGGGGGTGGCAGAGTTGCGGGATTTTCGCCGGGGAAGGCGTCGCGGCGCATGTTGGTGCGAACGCGGCCCGGGCTTAGTAGATTTGCCCGCACGGAAGTCGTCGCACATTCGGCAGCGTATGTTTTGACCAGCGCATTGAGCGCCGCCTTCGTCGCTGAATAAATGCCCCAATAGGCTCTGAACCGTTCGGCCAGTCCCGAAGTCACAAACAACGCGCGGCCGGCGTCCGATTTCTTGAGCAACGGATCGAACGCGCGGATGAGCCGCCAATTCGCGGTGACATTGACGGCAAATACCTCGGTCCACGTTTTCTCATCGAGATGCGCGAGGGGCGTGAGCTTGCCCAAGACTCCCGCGTTGCCGATCAAGATGTCGAGCTTGCCCCAGCGCGCCGCGATCGCCTGCGCGAGGCGCGGCAACGCTTCGCCGTCCTTGAGATCGAGCGGCACGAGGGTCGCGCTCGCGCCCATGCGTTTGATTTCGTCGTCAAGCTCTTCGAGGGCGCCGACGGTGCGCGCCAACGCGATAACATGGGCGCCTCGGCGCGCAAGCTCCAACGCCACTGCGCGCCCGATGCCGCGCGAGGCGCCGGTGACAAGCGCAACGCGGCCGCTAAGGTCACCGCCGCCGGTGTCCGATGTCATGATGTCGGCTCAGGCTTGAGCGAGCAGCGAAAGCTGGCCTTGCGACTCGCCGTCGCGATCGGTCAGGGGCGTCGGATAGTCGCCGGTGAGGCAAGCATCGCAGTAACGCGTCGTCGCGGTTTCGCGCTTCTGCTGGCGCATGGCGCGATAAAGGCCATTGATCGACACGAAGTTCAGCGAGTCCGCGCCGATCAGGCGGCACATCTCGTCGACCGTATAGTTTGCCGCCAGGAGGTTTTTCTTCTCCGGCGTATCGACACCGTAGAAACAGGAATCCGTCATCGGCGGGCTGGCGATGCGCATGTGCACTTCGGCGGCGCCGGCGTCGCGGACCATCTTGATGATCTTCTTTGACGTCGTGCCGCGGACGATGGAGTCGTCCACTAAAATAACGCGCTTGCCCTTGAGCTGGCCGCGATTGGCGTTGTGTTTCAGCTTCACGCCGAGGTGACGGATGTGGTCGGCGGGCTCGATGAATGTGCGCCCGACATAGTGATTGCGGATGATGCCGAGCTCGAAGGGCAGGCGTGCCGCCTCGGCATAGCCTATCGCGGCCGGGACGCCGGAGTCCGGAACGGGCACGACGACATCGGCACTCACAGCCGCTTCGCGCGCCAGTTCGGCGCCGATAGCCTTGCGCACGTCATAGACGCTGAGGCCGTCGATCAGGCTGTCGGGTCTGGCGAAGTAGATGTACTCGAATACGCAGAAACGCGGGCGCTGCGGCGGAAACGGTTGGTAGGACTGCAAGCCCTCATCTGAGATCACCACCATCTCTCCCGGCTTCACATCGCGCACATATTCCGCGTCGATGATGTCGAGCGCGCAGGTTTCCGACGCGAGTACAAAGCAGCCGTCGAGCTTGCCGAGGACGAGCGGGCGAACGCCCAACGGATCGCGCACGCCGATCAGCTTCTTGCGCGTCAGCGCCACCAGCGAATAGGCGCCTTCGACCTGTTTCAGCGCATCGACCAGGCGATCGACGATGCGCCCCGCCGGGCTCGTCGCCACCAGATGAACGATGCACTCGGTATCCGATGTCGAATAGAAGATCGAGCCGTTGCGCACCAGTCGTTGGCGCAAGGCGATCGCGTTCGTCAGATTGCCGTTGTGCGCGACGGCGATGCCGCCGTCGGCGACGTCTGCAAAGAACGGCTGAATGTTTCGGCGCAGCGACCCGCCGGTCGTCGAGTAACGCACGTGACCGATCGCGGCCGCGCCCACGAGATTTTCGACCGGACCGCCGACGCTGAAGATGTCGCCGACCAGACCCTCGCGCCGCTCTATGTGGAACTGCTCGCCGTCATAAGTGACGATGCCGGCGGCCTCTTGTCCGCGATGTTGCAAGGCGTGCAGCCCGAGCGCAGCGAAGGCCGACGCTTGCGGCTTTCCCCAAATGCCAAAGATTCCGCACTCCTCGCGGAGCTTGTCGTCCGCAAGGGGATTGCTGGTCAAATCATCCGTCATTTCGGTTTATTAGCGGAGTGGACGAGCTGATCCAATGCGCGGCGATCACCATCGCCATAGGTCTTGCCCGCGTCCCCACTACCTTCATGGCTGTCGTTGCTGACGGTGCTCAAATGGGCCGGTTTGCCGGGCGTTGTTGTTGGATGCTCGTCCGCGACCTGGGCGGTCGCGGTGTCGTGCGTGTCGTCTTTGTCTTTGTGTTTGCCGCCCAGCGTGCGCAACACGTCGGCGGTGCCTTTGATGACCGGCAAAAGGCGCGCGTTGCGCACCCAGTCGGGATGATCCTTTGGCTGCGCCAGCATCGAGAAGACGAGATAAGCGGCGCCGACAAGCACCAACCCGCGCCCGACGCCGAAGACGAAGCCGAGCGAGCGGTCGAGCGGTCCGATCGGCGAACCCTGCACCGACTCCGAGATGCGGAAGCTCACGAACGAGAGCGGAATGAGCAGGACGAGAAAGAGGCCGACGAGGCTCAACCCGTAGGCGAGCCAATCCGGGCCGACCAGGGCATGGGCGAGGGGCTTGAGAATCGGCGCAAGAACGACGGCACCGACCGCCGCGACCGCGTAAGCCACGATCGACAGCGTCTCGTTGAGAAATCCTCGATAGGTCGCGAAGAGCCCGGACACCAGCAGTATTCCGAGCACAGCAAAATCAACGACGGTCAGCGGAATCTCCATGGCACGTGAAAGTGTAACACGGCTGTCAAGTGACTGGGTTAATGGCCGTAAACACTTTCAAGTTGCGCGCAACCTATCGACCAAGCCTGCAACAGTCGCCACTGGCGTCAGCGCGAGGCCCTGCGGCCCGTTGACACCTGGCGGTACAAGAGCGCGCTTGAAGCCCAGTTTCTGCGCTTCCTTCAAACGCGCTTCGGCTTGGCCGACGGGACGAACTGTTCCCGACAGGCTGATTTCGCCAAAGAGCACGCAGTCAGCGGGCACGACAACTCCAAGCAGTGACGAAACCAGGGCACCAGCCGCCGCCAAATCCGCCGCAGGTTCGCCGATTCGCAATCCGCCGGCGACGTTGAGATAGACGTCGTGACCTGAAATACCCAGGTCCGCCCGGGCGTCAAGCACGGCGAGCACCATGGCGAGCCTTGCCGAATCCCAGCCGACGACCGCACGGCGCGGTGCGCCGTAGCCAGCGGGCGCAACGAGCGCCTGAATCTCGACGAGAAGGGGCCGAGTTCCCTCAATCCCGGCGAAAACCGCAGCGCCCGAAGCCCGTGCTTCTTTGGGCCCGAGAAAGAGGGCCGAAGGATTGGCGACTTCGCTCAAGCCTTCGCCGGTCATTTCGAAGACACCGATCTCGTCGGTCGGACCGAAGCGGTTCTTTACTGCGCGCAGAATGCGGAATTGGTGCCCTCTTTCGCCTTCGAAGTAGAGCACCGCGTCGACCATATGTTCGACAACGCGCGGCCCCGCGATTTGCCCGTCCTTGGTGACGTGACCGATGAGGATGAGCGCCGTGCCACGCCGCTTGGCGAAGCGGATGAGATCCTGGGCGCAGGCGCGAACTTGGCTGACCGTTCCGGGCGCGGACTCGATATTGTCGGACCAGACGGTTTGGATCGAATCGACGACGAGGGCCGCGGGTGGCGTTGCCGCTTCGAGCGTCGTCAAAATATCGCGCAGCGACGTTTCGGCCGCGAGTTTGACTTGGCTTCCCTCAAGCCCGAGGCGCTTGGCGCGCAGGCGCGTTTGTTCGACACCTTCCTCGCCTGAGATGTAGACCGAGGTTTGGCCCTTCTTGGACAATGCCGTCATCGCCTGCAGCAGCAATGTCGACTTACCGATTCCAGGGTCGCCGCCGACAAGTAGTGCTGAACCCGGCACCAATCCGCCGCCGCAGACGCGATCGAACTCGGCGATACCGGTCAGAAGGCGAGGGGGCGGCGCAGAGGCGCCGGTTACCGCTTCAAGCTGAATGACCCGACCGCCGCGCGCCGATACGCCACCGCCGCCAGGGACCGCCGTTGTCTCGGCTTCCTCGGCGAGCGAATTCCAAGCCCCGCACGCCTCGCACTTCCCGTTCCACTTCGGGTAAGCAGCGCCGCAAGACTGGCAGACGTAACGAAGAGCGATTCTAGCCATGGCCTCATCAATGACAAGAAAGGGATTGAACCACAAAGGACACGAAGGTCACGAAGTTCTCCGTAGCGGGCAAGCGGCGGTTCAATAGCCAATTGGGCACTTCGCGCCCGACTTTCTCTTCGTGTTCTTCGTGTCTTTTGTGGTTCAAGTACTTCTTCTTTCTACAGAATCACCCGACGCAAGCCCGATTTGTACAGCGGCACGTTGAAGTTCATCAGAAAGCCTAGACGGCAACCCGATAGGCGGAGGTAAGTCAGGAGTTGCGCGTGGTGGATCGGCAATATGGCTTCCAGCGCTTTGATTTCAACGATCACGCATTTCTCAACCAAAAGATCGATTCGATAGCCTGCGTCCAGTTGAGTCCCATTGTAAGAGATCGGCATCGGGACTTGCCGTTGGACCACTTTTCCCCGTTGGGTCAGTTCGTGCGCAAGACAGTGTTCGTATGCTGATTCCAGCAGGCCTGGCCCGAGCGCTTCGTGGACACGGAGACCGGCGTCGACGATTTGCGCAGCCACATCTTCAGTCGCCTGAGGAATGTGCGAAGTCCCGCTCGTCATCCTGGCCTCGAAAGGAAGGAAGAATTTGAACCACGAAGGACACGAAGGACACGAAGACAAGAAATTCTAGGGCGCTTCGCGCCCGTAGACTCTTTAACTCGCTCAAACGGCTGTGGGCTGCGGAGGACTTCGTGTTCTTCGTGTTCTTCGTGGTTCAATCTACTTCTTTGCGTTACCGCGCGATTTCCATTTTGATCGGGCCTTCGGCGCGGCCGTGGATGAATTGGTCGACGAATTCGTTGCCGCTCTTGTCGATGTCTTCCTTGCGGCCCGCCCAGATGATCTTGCCTTTGTAGAGCATGGCGATTTTGTCGGCGATCTTGCGCGCCGAGACCATGTCGTGGGTGATCGAGAGCGTCGTCACGCCCATATCCTTGACGGTCTTGACGATGAGCTCGTTGATCACGTCGGCCATGATCGGGTCGAGGCCGGTCGTCGGTTCGTCGAAGAAAATGATTTCGGGGTCGGCCGCGATCGCGCGCGCTAGGCCGACGCGTTTTTGCATGCCGCCCGAAAGCTCCGACGGCGACAGCTCGCCGACATCTTTCGTGAGGCCTACCTTGGCGAGCTTCTGCAATGCAATTTTCTTGGCTTGGTCGCGACCAACACCATGACCCTGGATGAGGGCGAAGGCGACGTTCTCCCACACCGGCAGCGAGTCGAAGAGCGCCGAACCCTGAAACAGCATGCCGAATTTGCGGTTGACCTTTTCGCGCGCGCTTGCCGAGAGGCGCGTCACCTCTTGCCCGTCGACCTTGATCGAGCCGCGCTCGGGATGGATGAGCCCCAAGATGCATTTAAGAGTAACCGATTTGCCGGTGCCAGAGCCGCCGATGATGACGAGCGACTCCCCCGGCTGAACACCGAGATCGATGCCGTCGAGCACGACCTTCGGCCCGAACCGTTTCGTTACGCCTTTGAGCTCGATCTTGGGCGTCGCCATTTCACTCACCGCGAGAACAACAGCGAGGTCATGACGTAGTTCGTCGCCAGGATCAGGATGGCCGCCGAGACGACGGCGTTGGTCGTTGCGCCACCTACGCCCTGCGCGCCGCCGCGCGAATGATAGCCGTGATAACAGCCCATCAGAGCGATAATGAAGCCGAAGGCCGCCGCCTTCCAAAGGCCCGAGATAACGTCCGAGTTGGTCACAAAGTCGGCCGTGTTCTTCAGGTAGACGGAGGAATTGAAACCGAGCGACTGCGTGCCCACGACCCAACCGCCGAAGACGCCGATGACGTCGGCGACCGCGACGAGCAGCGGCATCGAGATCACCGCCGCGACGATCCGCGGTGCGACTAGGTATTTGAACGGGTTCGTCGACAGCGTGACGAGGGCGTCGATCTGCTCGGTGACGCGCATCGTGCCGAGCTCGGCCGCGATGGCGGCGGAAACGCGTCCCGCAACCATGAGCCCCGCCATCACCGGCCCAAGCTCGCGCGTGATGCCGAGTACGACGATCTGGGGCACGAAGGACTCCGCGCCGTAGCGGTCGCCGCCGATAAAGATTTGCAGCGCCAGTGCGCCGCCTGTGAAGAATGCCGTAAGGCCGACGACCGGCAGCGAATAAAAGCCGATCCGCATCAGCTGCTCGCCTGTGAGGCGTAGATAGATCGGCGGGGTAATGATCGAGGGCAAAGCGTCGGCCGCAAACTCGGCCAGACGCCCGATCTCGCTCAAGAACAAGATCGTGAAGCGGCCGATCAGTGCGAATGGATTCATGAGCGCGCCTCGATGCCGACGTAGCGCCGTTCGACGCGCGACCCGAGCCGGGTCAAGACTTCATAGGCGAGCGTACCTGCCGCGCGCGCGAGTTCATCGACGGATTGGTGCGGGCCGATGAATTCGACGGGTGCTCCGGACACGAGCGCCGCCGGCGGCACCGCCGAAACATCAAGCGTCGTCAGGTCCATCGAGACGCGCCCGACGATTGGGCATCTGACCCCAGAGATCACGCCATGCCCTCTGTTTCCCAGCGCCCGGATTAAGCCGTCGGCATAGCCGAGAGCCGCAACGCCCAGACGCCTGGGCCCGCTTGCAGTGTACGTGGCTCCGTAACCGACGCTTTCCCCCGAGTCAATTGTACGCACTTGCAGCAACGGTGCGGTCAAGTTGACGACGGGATTCATAGGGTTTGGCCCGTCCTTCAGCGGGTTTCCGCCATAGAGCGCAATCCCGGGACGAACCCAATCGAACATGAACTCCGACCCGAGGAAGCAGCCGCCGGAGGAGCAGAGGCTACCCGGTACCCTGGCGAATCGATGATGGATTGCCTCGAACCGGTCGAGCTGGTCGTGGTTCTTGGGATGGGCGAGGTCGTCGGCGCAGGCGAGATGGCTCATCACAAGCCTTACATTGAGCCGGCGCAGCCGCTGGTTGTCGCTAAGGAGTATGTCCGCATCACGCGCGCTCAGACCGAGGCGCGACATGCCGGTGTCGAAATGAAGCACCGAAGGCTGGCCGCGCCCTGAGTCAAGCCACGCTTCGACCTGCTCGAGGCTGCTCAGCACCGGAATCAACTTGGCGTCGGCGAACGCCGTTGCCGCATGCCTGAAAAAGCCATGCAAAATCAGGATATGCGAGGAGGGAAGCGCGCGGCGCAGCGCCAGGCCCTCCTCCACATGCGCCGCGAAAAACGTTTCGCAACCCGCCCGCGCAAGGGCGCGCGCGATCGGAATGGCGCCGAGCCCATAGCCGTCGGCTTTGACGACGGCGGCGACTTTCGCCGGCCGCACCCGCTCGACCAGGAGGCGGTAGTTGGCAACGACCGCGTCGATATCGACGGTTAGAACCGGCCCAGCTGCGGCAGTCGTCTGAAACAGAGCCGGGGCGGGAGACATCACTTATTTCTGAAACTCAGCGCGTTCGGTCGGGAAGCGCATCCTCTTTAGCAAGATTGTAAAAGCGCGTGAACTGCTTCTCGAACCGCAGCGTGATCTTGGCGGTGGGTCCATGGCGGTGCTTTTCGACCAGGACGTCGGCCAGATCGTAGAGCCGGTCCATCTTTTCCTTCCATTTGACCCATTCCGGGTCGTCCTCGGTCGGTGCCTTGGTCTCCAGATAATAGGCCTCGCGATAGATGAACATGACGACGTCGGCATCCTGCTCGATCGAGCCGGACTCCCGCAGGTCCGCCAGAACGGGGCGCTTATCGTCACGGTTGTCGACGCCGCGCGACAGCTGCGAGAGGGCAAGCACAGGGACGTTGAGCTCCTTTGCCAGGTTCTTCAGGCCCTTGGTGATCTCGGTCACCTCCTGCACCCGGTTTTCGTTGCGCCTATTCGCGGTGCCCTGGAGCAGCTGCAGGTAATCGACCACGACGAGACCGATATCGCCCGAGCGTTTCAAGCGTCGCGCGCGCGCCGCGACCTGGGCGATGGATAGGCCGCCCGTGTCGTCGATGAAGAGTGGAATACGCTCGAGCTCGGTGCCGACGCGGATAAGGGAATGGAAGTCGCGTTCTTCGATGCGGCCGCGACGAATCTTCGACGACGAAATCTCCGCTTGCTCGGAGAGAATACGGGTCGCCAATTGCTCGGCCGCCATTTCGAGCGAAAAGAACGCAACGCGCGCGCCGGCTTTACCCTCGGTGCGCATGAATTCGCGCGCCGCGTGAAACGCCATGTTCGTCGCGAGCGCCGTTTTGCCCATGCCCGGACGGGCGGCGAGAATGATGAGATCGGATTTCTGCAAGCCGCCGAGCAGGCTATCGATGTCGGCAAATCCGCTGGAGATGCCGGAGACGTGCGACGGCGCTTTATAGGCGCGCTCCGCCATTTCGATCGCCGCCGTGATCGCCTGACGAAACGCCTTGAAGCCGCCGCCGAAGCGGCCCTTCTCCGCAATCGAATAAAGCGCGCGCTCGGCCTCTTCGACCTGCTCATTCGGCGACATGTCGATCGGCGGATCATAGGCGGTGGCGACGATATCCTCGCCGGTGCGGATCAATTCGCGCCTCATGGCCAGGTCGAAAATCATCCGTCCAAAATCTTGGGCGTTGATCACGGTCGGCGTGAACTTCGCGAGCTCGGCGAGGTAGTCGGGGCCGCCGATTTCCTTCATCGCCCCGTCGAGCTGGAAATGGGGGCGCAGCGTGACGGGAGACGCGAGCTGGTTCTTGCGGATCAACCGCGCGCAGGCTTCGAAGATTCGCTGATGCAGCGCCTCGTGAAAGTGCTGCGGCTCGAGAAACGACGACACGCGCTCATATGCGTCGTTGTTGACGAGTATAGCGCCGAGCAGCGCCTGCTCGGCCTCGATATCGAATGGCGCCTGGCGGTATTCGGGCGCCGCCTGTTTGGCGAGATTGGAAGCAACCATCAACGAACTAAGAGCGTTTCGCCGCGTCTCGCGCAACCGATCCACGCGCCTCATCCACAGGGACGAATCGCGACGCATTTTCGAGCGTTTGCGTCATGTAATTCCGTGTCAACGGCAAAGTGTCCACGCGTTTGGAAAGTTGAAGTTGAAATACAACTTGACCTTGGCGAAATGCCAAGTCGGCCTCGATCGAGGAAATTCTTAAATCCGACGGAAGCGCTCGTCGCAGCGGCGTTTGCTCTTTCCCAATTCGCGCACATCAATCCCGAGCCCGCAAAAAAGAAAAAGCCGCCGGAACGCCCGGCGGCTCTGTTACTTGGCGCCAGAATGGGCCGCGCTATTCCTTCTTCTTGGCCTTCTTGGGCTTTTCCGCCGGTGCTTCGGCGGCCGCCTCTTTCTTCTCTTTGCCTTTGGCCTTTACCGGCTTGGCCTCAGCCTCGGCAGCGTCGGCCTCTGGTTCCGCTGCCTCCTCTTCGGTTTTTTCGAAGACGGCCTCGGCATTGGCCAACGCCTCGGCGCGCGCTTCGGCTTCCGCCGACGAGACGAGGATGTTCTCGCCGCGCGCCTGGCGCTCGGCTTCCTCAACCGTGCGGGCGATGTTCAACGTCACGGCGACGCGCACTTCCGGATGAAGCACGACCTTTATTGCGTGCATGCCCAGCATCTTGATGGCCTTGTCGAGCGCCACTTGACTGCGCGCGACACTGACGCCGTTTGCGGTGATCGCGTCGGAAATATCGCGAGTCGAAACCGATCCATAGAGAATGCCGGTTTCACCCGCTTGCCGAACGATCACGAACGCCTTCTTGTCCAATTTCGCCGCGACGGCATCGGCTTCCTTTTTCAGATGAAGATTGCGCGCCTCAAGTTGCGCTTTTTCACCTTCGAAGCGCTCCTTGTTGGCTTTGGTCGCGCGCAACGCCTTCTTGCGGGGCAAGAGGTAATTGCGGGCGAACCCTTCTTTCACCTTCACGACGTCGCCCATTTGACCGAGCTTTTCGACGCGTTCGAGCAGGATGACTTGCATGGCTCTTTTCTCCCGCTCAGCTCACGACATAGGGCAGCAGCGCAAGAAAACGCGCGCGCTTGATCGCCGTGGCGAGTTCGCGCTGCTTCTTGGCCGAGACTGCCGTAATGCGTGAAGGGACGATCTTGCCGCGCTCGGAAATGTAGCGCTGTAGAAGCTTCGTATCCTTGTAGTCGATCTTGGGCGCGTTATCGCCGGAGAACGGGCAGGTCTTGCGCCGGCGGAAGAAGGGCCGGCGCGCCGCGCCGCCTTGTCCACCACCGCCGCCGAAGCCGCCGCGATCACCACCGCGATCGCCGCCACCGCCATATCCGCCGCCGCCGCCACCACCGTAGCCGCCGCCACCACCGCCACCACCGCCACCGCCGTAGCCGCCGCGCGATCCGCCGCCGCTGCGTTCACCGCTCATGGCGCCGCTCCTTCTTCACGTGGTTCATATCCACCGCCGCCTTCGCCATCTTCGCGTCGGCCCCATTTGGCATCACGCCGCTCGCGCGCTTGCTTGGCCAGCATGCCGGACGAGGGGCCTTCTTCAAGCTCCTCCACGCGGATCGTCAAGTGCCGAATGATGTCCTCGTTCAACATGAGCTGGCGCTCGAATTCGGCGACGGCCGGCCACGGGGCATCGATGTTCAAGAGCACGTAATGGCCCTTGCGGTTCTTTTTGATTTTGAAGTTCAGCGAACGCAGGCCCCAATATTCTTGCTTGGGGACCGTGCCGCCGCCGGCGACGATGACACCCTTCAGGTGCTCGATGAGTTGTTCGACCTGCGCTTCGGCCGCATCTTGGCGCGCAATAAAAACATGCTCGTACAACGCCATGGAGGCTCCTTATCGGTTGCGGCACCCGCGCATGGCCCCCATGGCAATGCTCCGGATGATGGTCAGCATCAACGGTGGGATTTGTGTCCCGAGGGGTCGAAACCCCCATCCGCCGCACGGCCGCAACCACGGTTTTGGAAGGCGCGGACTATAAGGATTTACCTCACACCCGCAAGCGAAATGCAGGGCCCAGGTCAAAGTAACCGATCGTAGGGCGCGAAACCTCGGTCCGTGCGAAAGCGCTGCGCGAATAATGAGTTAGGGCGTGTTTTGGCCAGAAGGTGGCGGTTGTGTCCGCCGCCGGGCTGCCGGTCGGTATTGCGCCGTCGCAATTGCGACCGCTAACCTTTCAAACACCGGCACTGCAATTCGCGGAGACTTCCATGAGTGTGGCCATCGACAAATCGTCTGAAAACAAGAGCCTTCCGAAACTCGATTTCGATCCGGACGCTCTGCGCGAGAAGTATCGTCAAGAGCGCGACCGCCGTCTGCGCTCAGACGCCAATGCGCAATACGTCGAAACCGCGGGCGACTTCAGTCGCTACATCGACGATCCTTATGTCGAGCCGGGCTTCACCCGCGCAGCCCTGACCGACGAGGTCGACGCGCTGATCATCGGCGGCGGCTTCGGCGGTCAGATCGCGGCCGCGCGTCTGCGCGAGGCCGGCGTCAAAGACATCCGCATCGTCGAGAAGGGCGGCGACTTCGGCGGCACGTGGTATTGGAACCGGTATCCCGGCGCGCAATGCGACATCGAATCGTACATCTATCTGCCGCTGCTCGAAGAGACGGGCTATCTGCCGAAAGAAAAATACAGTTTCGCCGCCGAGATTCGCGACCACGCGCGCCGCATCGGCGAGAAATTCGACCTCTACAGCAAGGCTTGTTTCCAAACAGAAATCCGAGAGATACGTTGGCTCGATGGCGACAAGCGCTGGCTCGTCACCACCAACCGCAACGATCGCATGAAGGCGAAATACGTCGTCATGTCGAACGGCCCGCTGAACCGGCCCAAGCTGCCGGGCATTCCGGGCATCGAGCGCTTCAAGGGGCACAGCTTCCACACCAGCCGCTGGGACTATGCCTACACCGGCGGCAATTCGGAGGGCGGCCTCGACAAACTCGCCGACAAGCGCGTGGCGATCATCGGCACCGGCGCGACCGCGATCCAATGCGTGCCGCATCTCGGCCGGCATGCGAAGCACCTCTATGTTTTCCAGCGCACACCGTCGTCGGTGGACCTACGCGGCAACCGGCCGACCGATCCGGCGTGGGCCAAGACGCTGACGCCCGGTTGGCAGAAGCGGCGGATGGAGAATTTCAACGTCCTGGTCAGCGGCGGTTCGCAAGACGAAGACATGGTGAGCGACGGCTGGACAGACATCATCCGTAACCTGGCGACGGGCGCGGCGGCTCGCCGGCCCGACGTCGTGCTGTCGCTTGAAGACTTCGCCCGCGAAATGGAGTTGGCCGACTTCCGCAAGATGAATCAGATCCGCGCGCGCGTGGACGCAACCGTCAAGGATCCCAAGACGGCCGAAGCGCTGAAGCCGTGGTACCGGCAATTCTGCAAGCGTCCCACTTTCAATGACGACTATCTGCCGACCTTCAATCGGCCGAACGTGACGCTGGTGGACACGCAAGGGCGCGGCGTCGACCGGGTGACCGAGACAGGATTGGTTTTCGACGGCGTCGAGTACGACGTCGATTGCATCATCTTCGCCACCGGTTTCGAGGTGGGCACGGCCTATACGCGACGCGCCGGGTTCGAGGTCTATGGACGCAACGGGCAGAAGCTCACCGACTATTGGTCGGGCGGGATGAAGACGCTGCACGGGCTATACAGTCACGGATTCCCGAACTGCTTCCATTTGGGCATCACGCAAAACACTCTGACGGCAAACTTCCCCCACATGCTGGACGAACAAGCGCTCTACGTCGCCGACGTCGTGCGGCGCGCGAGCCTGCATCAGGCGCAAAAGGTCGAACCGACAGCGGAGGCGGAGGCCGAATGGATCGACACCATTCGCCGCAATGCGCTGCCGACCCTGCAATTCCAGAAAGATTGCACGCCCGGCTATTACAACGGCGAAGGCCGGGCCGGCGAGGGCAACGGCCTGCTCGACGGCATCTATGGCCCCGGCTCCGTCGCCTTTTTCGAGCTGGCCCGCGCCTGGCGTAACGAAGGCAATATGGCGGGGCTGGAGTTCGGTTAGGTCCTAGTACCCCATCGCCGCGCCGTCTTTGCGCATTTCGGAGGCGCCCCAATAGGCGCCGGTTTGCGGGTCGCGCATGATCGCTTGATAGCCGCCGAAGCTGCCGTCGCCGGGCTCGAGCTTATGGCCGCGGCGCGCGAGTTCGGCACGCACTTGCGGTGAGATGCCGCTTTCCAGCTGCAGCGTACCGACGCCTTCACCTTTTTCGCCGGTCGGCTCAGGGCCGTTGTAGTGGCGGAAGCGCGCGGCGTCGCCCGCTTCCTGAATGTTGAGGCCGAAATCGATCATGTTGACGAGCACCTGCACGTGGCCTTGCGGCTGCATGTCGCCGCCCATGACGCCGTAGCTCATGAACGGTTTGCCGTCCTTCATGACGAACGCCGGAATGATCGTGTGGAACGGGCGCTTGCCCGGCGCATAGACGTTGGGATGCGCCGGATCGAGATTGTAGAGCTCACCGCGATCCTGGAACATGAAGCCGAGCCCGTCCGGCACGAGCCCCGATCCCATGCCGCGATAGTTCGACTGGATCAGCGAGATCATCATCCCGTCTTTATCGGCGGCGGTGAGATAGGTCGTGTCGCCCTGCACGAGCTTCACTTCGCCGGGGCCTATGTTGTCGTTGGCGCGATCCATGTGGATGAGCGCGCGCCGCTGCGCCGCGTAAGAATCGGAGATCAGCGTCTTGACGGGCGCGTTGTAGAAGGCTGGATCGGCGTAGTACTTCGCCAAATCCTCGAACGCCAAACGCTTGGCTTCGACCATCACGTGCAACGCGTCGGCCGAGCCGCGGCCCATCGTCTTCAGGTCGAAGCCTTCCAATATTTTCAACATCTCAAGCGCCGCGACGCCTTGCGTGTTCGGCGGCAGCTCGAACAAATCATAGCCGCGGTAACTGACGCCGACCGGATCGACCCAGGTGCTCGTGTGCTTGGCGAAATCTTCGTAACGCAGATCGCCGCCGATGCGCCGGAAGTAGGTGTCGATCGTTTTGGCGATCGGTCCTTTGTAAAAGGCGTCGCGTCCGCCGCGTGCGATCGTCTCGTAGGTGTGCGCCAAATCCGGGTTGCGGAAGATCGCGCCTTCTTTCGGCGTACGCCCGTCGATCAAATAGGTGTGCCGCGCGTTCTCAAGCTCTTCGATTTGATCCTTGTTCTTGGCGAAGGCTTTGAAGTTGAGCTCCAAATAATTCGCCACGAGCTGGGAGACCGGAAAGCCTTCGCGCGCATATTGGATCGCGGGTGCCAGCACTTGATCCATAGGCAACTTGCCGAAGCGGTTGTGCAACTCGAACCAGCCGTCGACGGCCCCGGGCACGGTGACCGGGAGCGAGCCGAGGCTCGGGATCGTGGTCTTGTCGCCGAGCTTCGCCTTGAGTTGCGCGAGCGTACGGCCCATCGGCGAACGGCCAGAGCCGTTCAGGCCGTAGAGCTTGTGCGTCTTGGGGTCCCAAACAATCGCGAAGAGATCGCCACCGACACCACAACTCACCGGCTCCATCAAGCCCAGCGCGGCGTTCGCTGCGATCGCCGCATCGACGGCGCTGCCGCCCTTTTTCAAGATATCGATGGCTATCATCGTGGCGAGCGGTTGTGCAGTCGCCGCCATGCCGTGCATCGCCACCACCGGCGCCCGCGTAGCGAACGGTTCACCGGTGTAGCGGTCGCCGCCGCCCGGCGCCGCGGTCGCATGAAATTCCTTGTCCGCCGCCATCGCAGGTTTTGCCATCAAAAGAAGTCCTATTGCTGCCGCCGCAATGCCGCGCATCTCATGTCACCAAATTATTCGACGTCAATGTTGCCGCGGTGGGCAGGGAAAATCGGTCTCGAGCGTGTGCTGCGCGAGATCGCGCGGCGGCCCGGCGAGTTCGGCGCTGTGGGCGTTTCCGTATTTGACGATGCGCTGTGCCATCTCGCGATAGGAGAGAAAATCGGGCAGGCGTACGCACGATGACGTGGCGGCTGCCGGCAAACCTTTGACCATCGCATCGCGGTGCGCGTCTTCGCTCGTCTTAAAGGCGGTGAAAAATCCGACCAGGAACCGGCGGCAGGGATCGGGTTCGCGCAGGGCATTTTCGTCCTTCGCGGCGTAGGCGCCGCAGGCGGCAACGAGCTCTTTGCCCGTGTTGATTTCAGCCGCCACGGCTGGGGCTGCCAGCGCCAGAATGGCCAGGACCAGAACGGTCGATCCGATGCGCATTGATTGTCCTTTCGGCGTTGAACTGGAGCGTCGTCCGAACCGGCGCAGGCATGCTATGCGTGTCGGGCGACCAGGGAAGCCTGTCATGCTTGACGCCATTATACGTAAGCGGATCGATCCGCCTCTAGCCGTGATCGCACGGCGTGCAGTGGAATGGCAGATTTCTGCCCAAACTGCCACAGTGATCGGGTTCCTGCTTGGCCTCGGTTCGGCTGCGCTCGTTGCCTCGCAACTCTACATCCCGGCGGTCGTCGTCTTTGTCGTCAGCCGATTTTTCGACGGCCTCGACGGCGCAATCGCCCGCCAGACCCGGCTGACCGACCTCGGCGGCTTTCTCGACATCACGCTCGATTTTATTATTTACGCGGTGATGGTTTTCGCCTTCGCACTCGCCGATCCAGCGGCGAACGCGCTTGCAGCCGCGTTCTTGACGACGAGCTTCATGGGTCCGGCGGCAACGTTCCTCGCTTACGCGATTATCGCCGCCAAGCACGGCATCACCACCGACATTCGCGGGTCGAAGTCGCTCTATTATTTGGGAGGACTGACAGAAGGCACCGAGACGATCGTCTGCATAGTGCTGATGTGCCTTTTTCCGGCGTGGTTCTCGCTCATCGCGGTCGTCTACGGCGTCATGTGCTGGATCACGGCCGGCACGCGTATCGCCGCCGCGGTCTCGACGCTCAGTGAGATCGATCGCGCGCCTGCAGGGAAGGTCGCACAATGACCTCGACCCAATCACCGGTCATCGCAGCCATCGCCAAGATCTGCGCCAAGTACGACGACGCCTATTGGTACGCGCGCGACAACGATCACCGCTTCCCCGAAGAGTTCGTGCGCGATATCGCGGCCGGCGGATTTTTGGGTGTTGCGATGCCGGAAAGCGTCGGCGGAGCGGGGCTCGGCGTTTGCGACGCGGCGTTGATGATGCACGAGATCGCGCACTCGGGCGCCGGCATGACCGGCGTTTCGGCCATTCATATCAATATCTTCGGCCCGCACCCGATCGCCGTCTTCGGTAGCGAAGAGCAGAAGGCGCGCATGTTGCGCCCGCTGATCGCCGGCGAAACGCGGTGCTGCTTTGCCGTGACTGAACCAGACGCCGGGCTTGACACCTCGAGCATCAAGACGCGCGCCGAGCGTGACGGCGACCACTGGATTGTTAGCGGGCGCAAGATCTGGACCTCAACGGCGCAGACCGCGACGCACATGCTTCTGCTCGCGCGCACCGCACCGAAGGGTCCAAAGCCGACCGACGGCTTGAGCCTGTTCTACACAAAGCTCGATCGCGACCGGGTCGAAGTGCGCGAGATTCCGAAGATGGGCCGCCACGCCGTCGACTCCAACATGCTCTTCATCGACGCGCTGCGCGTGCCGGGCGACGATCTGATCGGCGAGGCGGGGAAGGGGTTCGATTACCTGCTTCACGCTTTCAACCCCGAGCGCATCTTGGTTGCGGCCGAAGCGGTCGGCATCGGCCGCAACGCGTTGAAGCGCGCCGCGACCTACGCGCGCGAGCGGGTCGTGTTCGGCCGGCCGATCGGTCAAAACCAAGCGATCCAGCATCCGCTGGCGCGCTCATGGGCGGAGCTTGAAGCGGCCTGGCTCATGGTGATGCACGCGGCGGCGCTCTACGACGCCGGCAAGTCCTGCGGCATAGAGGCGAACGCGGCGAAGTACCTGGCCGCCGAAGCCGCGTTCAAAGCCTGCGAGACGGCTGTCATGACGCACGGCGGCATGGGCTACGCGCGCGAATTTCACGTCGAGCGCCTATTCCGCGAGGTCTTGATCGCGCGCATCGCGCCCGTCAGCCGCGAGATGATCTTGAATTTCATCGCCGAGAAGGCGTTGGGTATGCCGAAATCGTATTGAGGGAGGGTTTGATGGAAGGTGGTTGCGATTGTCGCGAGATTCGCTATCGCATGACGAGCAAGCCGATGTTCGTTCATTGCTGTCATTGCCGCTGGTGCCAGCGCGAGACCGGCGCATCGTTCGCGCTCAACGCGATGATCGAATCCGATCGCGTCGAGCTGCTGCACGGCAAGTGTGAGATCGTCAACACGCCGTCGAACAGCGGCAAGGGTCAACTGATCGCACGCTGCCCGACGTGCCGCATCGCGGTGTGGAGCAATTACGGCGGCGCGGGCGAGAAGGTGCGGTTCGTTCGCGTCGGTACGCTCGACAACCCCGATCAATGTCCACCCGACATCCACATCTTCACGTCGTCGAAGCAGCCTTGGGTCGTCCTGCCTCCGGGAATGCCGGCGGTCGCCGAATATTATAAGACTGCGGATTATTGGCCGGCCGATAGCCTCGCCCGCCGCAAGGCGATCTTCGGCTGATGACCGACCCGAACTTCGATCTTCATGCGCAGCTTGAGGCCGATACCGTGCCGCTTGTCGATTGGCCGCTCGCGCGACTCTTGTTGATGAACGATCGCCGCTTTCCGTGGATCATTCTCGTTCCGCGCGTGAGCGGCGCGAGCGAAATTTTCGATTTGCCGGCGTCCGCCCGAACGGTGCTTTGGCGCGAGGTCGATGCAGCGGCGTCAAAACTCAAGGCTGAAACGCGCGCGTTGAAGATCAATATCGGCGCGCTCGGCAACATCGTTCGCCAGCTGCACATTCACGTCGTCGCGCGCAACGAAGGCGACGGCGCGTGGCCGGGTCCGGTTTGGGGCTCCGGGACCCGCATTCCCTACGAAGCGGGTCGATTGAAAGCGCTCACGACGCAGTTCGCTGCGATGCTCGGATCGGCCCCCTCTTAATCTCTTGTCAAGATTCGCGAGCCTTGGCATGGGCCTTGCGATCTGTGCTGCCACCATGCAGGTGACAACCGTTGCACCCGAGGGCCAGACGCGCCCGGACAAGACCACAGCCGACCGCTCGGTGATCGGTGCGCTGTCGCGTGCGGCCGCACGCACGGGTGCCGATTTCGGCTATTTGCTGCAGACGGCAATGCGGGAATCCAGCCTTAATCCCAACGCTCAGGCGTCCACATCGAGCGCCAGCGGTCTCTTCCAGTTCGTCGACCAGACATGGCTCGGCACCGTCAAGCAACATGGCACTGAGCATGGTTTGGCGAACTATGCCGATGCCATCACCATGGGCAGCGACGGCCGGTTCCAAGTTGCCGACCCAGGCCTTCGCCAGGAAATTCTTGCCCTGCGCAACGATCCCGAAGTGTCGGCCACGATGGCCGGCGAAATGACCCGGGACGTGCGTCAGACCATGGAATCCGCCCTTGGCCGCCCCGTCACCAGCGGCGAGCTTTATGCCGCGCATTTCATGGGGCCAAAGGGCGCGATCAAGCTCATAAAGGCGGCGGCAGCGACTCCCCACGCCTCGGCGTCCGTCCTGTTTCCGGAGGCAGCCCAGGCGAATAAGCGCATTTTCTATACCAAGAACGGCGACGAACGCTCGGTCGCGTCGGTTGTGACCGCGCTGACGTGCAAGCCCGATTGCGATGCCGCGTCCATGCTGGCTGACGCTCAAACGGCGGCGATGCCGGCACGTTTGGCGATGGCGGACGCAAACCCCCACGAAGCGCTGCGTGGTGCGATTGCCGACATCGCCACGCCGACCGCAAAGACCGGCGGAATTTCGACGGTCCTCGCCAACGCGGCGTTCGTCTTGGCGCCCGTCATGGTGCAATTATTGTCCTCTCTCGACCCGATGCCGTCGCTGGCGAAAGATCCCTTGGATCCGACAACCAATACGTTGCGCCGAAAGTCAGTGGACATCTAACGGCGTAGCGTGCGGCGCCCAGGCACTGGCGGCTTGCAGGCGCAAAGGCGATAAGACGGCCCCTTCCGCCGAGTGTATTGCGCCGTCTCATGCTTCAGGTCGTTCGTCAGTGGTGGCCGATCCTCATCGCGGTCATGTTCTTCCAAATCGGCAACGGCCTCTCGGGCACGCTCTTCAGTCTGGGTGTGGACGCTCGCGGCCTGGCCGGTTGGGAGACGGGCCTCATCCTCTCAGCCTTCTATGCAGGCAACATTGCGGGTCCATTTCTTGCGCCCCCGGTCATCAAGCGCATGGCCCACATCGCCACGATTATGATTTTCGCGGTGCTCGCCGCGCTGAGTGTCGCTGGTTTGGGACTGACGGCCGACGGGCTCGCGCTCGCCATTTTGCGCACGGCGCAGGGTGTCGGCTATTCGGGCTTATATGCGGCGATCGAGAGCTGGTTGAATCTGGGTACAGACGATCGTTGGCGTGCGCGAGTTTTTGCGGTCTACATTCTCGTTCAGCTCGTGGGTCTCGCCGGCGGCCAGTTTTTGATCAACGGACGCGCGTTCGGCGAGATGGTTCTCTATTTCCTCGCAGCGGTGATGATCGCGTTGCCGGCGGTAATCTTGCCGGTCGCGCCGATGCAGAACCCGTCCTTCGAAACACCGGAATCCGTCGGCGTGCTTGCTCTGGCGCGCCGCTCGCCTCTGGGCGTCCTCGCCGTGGCCTTAGCGGGTTTCACTTGGGCGTCGGTGATGGCGACGGGGCCTGTTTTTGCTCAACGCGTCGGTCTCGACGATCTGAGCAAGTCGATCTTCATGGCGCTGCCGATCATCGGTGGACTCATCGCCCAGTTTCCGTTGGGCTGGCTTGCCGATCACAGCGAGCGCCGTCTGGTGCTAGCTGGGATGGGACTTGCCGCGATGCTGTTTGCAACGGCCGGCATGCTCGCCTCTCCCGGAGCGGAGTTGCTGATCGCCGTCGCGGGCTTCGGCGCGATGACCTTCCCCCTCTACGCCGTGGCCGTCGCGCTGACCAATGAGGTGCTGAGCCAAGACCATCGCATTGCAGCCAGCGCGTCGGTCGTCGTGTATTTCGGCATCGGCGCCATAGCCGGACCGGCCGTCACGACGATGACGATGGATTCATGGGGGCCGAGCGGTTTCTTTTTGGCGCAGGACACGGTGGAGGCGATTTTCACGGCCGCCGTCCTCTTATCGCTTATCCACCTTCGCCGTCGTCCGGCATCATAGGCGGCCAAGTCTCGCCCCAGTCCGCGTCGCGCGCCGCGCGGTAGGCGGGCCGGTCCGCGCGCGTAACCGTTGTTCGCGCAAGGCCAGTCTGCGAACAAAGATCGAGGTGAACGTGGCCGCCGGCGCGGATTGGCCGCCGGACGATGCGCGATGCCGCAATACGCATGGGTTCCGGCCGCGTCATGACGACATAGCAAAACTTCTCGTCCTCAAAGCCGAGCTGCGCGGCCTTGAGCTTACGATGCAAGGCGCCGCGTTCGACGCGCACGGCGCGATGGCACCAATCGCTGGACGTCATTGGGCACGATGCGTCGTGCGTACACGGTGCCGCCGCGTGACCGTCCAGCTGGAGGCAGAGTTCGCGCACGCGGTGGACGACAGCAAAACCTTGCGGCGTCCCGGGCTCGACGACGACCAGCGCTATCGACGCAGCCGACCAGAGCATTCGGACCGTAGCGTCCAGGCTCGATTGAGGCACTTCGTTCAAAACATAGGCCGCGACGACCAAATCATGCGGCCGGGTGGAGAGCGTCGCGATATCGCCGATGACACGAGACGCCACCAGCCCCATTGCCGCCGACAAACGCGTGGCGCTGTCCGACCAACCTGCGTCACGCTCAATTTGCGAGAAGACCGACAGATGAGGCAAGCACGCTCGGGCAGCGAGCGATGCCGTGCCTGGACCGGCGCCGGCATCCAAACATCGCTCGATACATGCGACGTCGATGGTGCGAGACATCTCATCGAGGGCTAATCGCACGGCGGCATAGGTTGCGGGCAACCGCATTGCCGTATAGGCGGCCCGTTCCGCTTCGCCCAGGCGCATGGGAACGCCGCCGGCTTCGCGCCGGTAAGCCAATGATAATCTTTGTGCCGCGTGAATCAGCTCGTCAGCCGGTAAACGATTGCCTTCCGCGGCGACGGCGCGGGACAGAGAATCTGGCAGAGCGACGACCGGCATAACGACACCTTAACCGGCCGCTGCCTACGATCCAGCATGGCTAATGAAACTCACGTGGCGCAGCCGGCACTATTGGCTCTGATCGGGCTGAAGCCGTCGGATGTCGAGGCGCTGCTTAGGGACCCAGCGCCAGAGCGTCGCTCGGATGTCGCAACCAAGGTTGCCGCTGAAATCGATACGGGGCGTCTGAGCGAGGCCGAGCGTCAGCTCGCCATCGACATCTTACGCGCTATGGCGTCCGACGCCGAACTCGTCGTACGTCAAGCTGTGGCGCTGTCTCTTCGCCGGTCGGCCCGATTGCCCCACGACGTCGCCGTCAAACTCGCGCGCGACGATTTCAGAGTTGCGCAACCGGTTCTCGAGTGTTCGCCGGTCTTGACCGATCAGGACTTGATTGCGGTCTTGGCCGACGGCGGTCCGCAGAAACAGGTTTCGATCGCGCGCCGTCCCGACGTCAGCGAACAAGTGGCGTCCGCCGTCATTGATACCGGAAACGCGGCGGCCGTCGTGACGCTTGTCGAAAACGAGGGCGCCGAACTCACCGAGGATCTCTATGATCGCACTTTGCGACGTTATTCGCGGTTCGAAACAATCAAATCGGCGATGGTGCACCGGGCGATATTACCGGTGACGATCGCCGAGCGCCTTGTGGCGCTCGTCTCGGACAAGCTTAAGATCGAATTGGTGATGCGCCACTCTCTTCCGGCGGATGCCGCCAGCGACGTCATCGCAGGCGCTCGCGAGCGTGTGACCCTCGATCTGCTCGACGAGGGGCAGGGCGTTGGCGACACAAGGGCGCTGATACACCAACTGCACGAGCGTGGCCGCCTGACGCCCACGTTAATGCTCAGGGTCCTTTGCACGGGCGATATCGTTTTCGTCGAGGAGGCCTTCGCCGAGATTGCGTGCATTTCGTCGGAAAAGGCGGCTCAGCTCGTCCACGATGGCGGACCGCTGGGCCTCAAAGCGATCTACAAGAAGTGCGCCTTTCCGGAAGTCTTGTTTCCGGCCTTCCGCGTGGCGGTGGATGTCTTTCACGAGGCAGGCCCGAACGCGCCCAAGGACCGTGATAGTTTCACCCGTCGTATCGTCGAGCGCATCCTATCTCAGTATCAGCAAATGGAAGTTGGCGACCTCGACTTCCTGCTGTCGAAACTCGCCAAGCTCCAAGCGGCCTAACGAGCGCCCACAAAGCAAAAGCCCCGCCATTCGCGCGGGGCTTCGCGTTTCATTCTAGAGCATCGATCAGAGATCGAAGCGAAGACCTATGTCGAGGTTGTGGCTGCTGTAACCCCACGTGGTACCCAAGTCGCTGGCGTCGCTGGACCCCTGGTATTTGTACTCGGCAAAGAAATCGAGGGTCGGGTTGATCGGAATGGCAAAGCCGGCAAAGCCTTGGTAGCCAAAGACCCACGCGTTCAAGACGCCGTTGTAATTCGACTGGATCGTTCCGATTCCGACGCCGATGTAAGGCTTCCACGCGCTTCCAACGTCGAAATGATAAACGCCGTTCGCCATGACGCTGAACGTCTCAAGCGACGTGGAGCAGCAATCATACTGGGTGCTGGTGTACATTCCTTCGGCTTCGATTGAGATGTCCGACGAGACCCACCAACCGAGCGAGGCCCCGACATTGTAGCCCGGGGTCATTTTGTAACTGAACCCTCCAAAATCGAGATTGGGCTCGATCGTCGCGCCGCCGAACACTTGCGCATAGTCGACAAGCTTGGCCTGCGCCGTTCCCCCAAGCGCCAACGCCATGGCCGCAGCCAACATGATTTTCTTCATAACGCGATTCCCTCCGCCCCTACTTTGTGCAATTTGACCGACGATAGCATCGCTTTTGGTCACACACGACAGAAAGGCCGCGCTGATTCGTTCGGAGCGGCCAACTGTGACATAGATGAGACAGAGCGAATGCTTGGAATTGGGCGAAAAGCCTTCGTTCGCCCCGAGACGCTTAGCTAACTGGAGCCGGGGTGGGCGGCTTTGTAGTCGGCTAACGCCTGCTGGAGATCCTCGACCTCCTCGCAACCGCCAGGACATAAGCCCTGCAAAATGACGAGCTGTTCCTGAGCCTTAGCCGGCTCTTTGGTTTGCAAATATAGCTCGCCTAAATACTCGTGCGCGCCCTTGTGCTTCGGATCGATCGCGAGCGCCTTGTTGTAATAGTCGAGTGCCTCGGCGTTCCTGCCAAGCTTGCGATTGGTGAAGCCAAGATAATTCCAGGCGTCGGCATCGCGGCCGTTCTTGGCGACGACATTCTTGAGCAGCGGGATTGCTTCTTCGTAGCGCTCCGCCTTGATCAGGTATTCCGCCTTTGAATAATCGTCTTCGGTTGCGGTTTGCGCCGGTGATGTCGGCGCCGGTCGCGGCATGCTCGGTCTCGGCATGCTGCCGCCAGACGCAGCGGCTAGTCCGTCAGAGACCGCCAGGCCGGCGATTGCGACTGCGGCGATCGCCACGGCGGTTGATGCAAAGGTCTTCATGAGCTACCTCGGATTGAGCGCAACAAGAGTGCGCGACGTTAACATTGGTCGCGTGGGCGGCCCTTATCACGACCGCGCGAGGGCGCTCCGTTGACTTGGACGCACGCCTGTCACAACCATGGGTTATGGCCGCGCCGAGTGTGAACGTCCAAGAAACGAGCCCGCGTGGCGCCAAACGGCGCCTGGAAAGCCGCAAAAGATTGCTGGCCGCGGCGCGGAACCTATTCGTCGAGCGAGGCTATCACGCGACGCGGCCTCAGGACATCGCCAAGGCGGCGGGTCTGGGACACGGCACCTTCTATTTGCACTTTGCCGACAAGCGCGAGTGCTTCCTGGCGTTCGTCGATGAAGCGCGAGAGGAAGTCGACGCCGCGATCATGCGCCGTGCCAGCGCGGCCAAGGATCTGGCAGGGCTGATCGAGGCGGCGCTGACCGCGATCTACGACTATGCCGAAGAACACCCGGGCCTGTTGGCCACCGCGATGTCGGACGAGGCGGTGATTGCCTCAGGCGGTGGTAAGGCCGACAAGACCCTCCTGCACAGGTGGGGCGAAGAATGGGCGGAATTGCTGAAGTCGCACGGCAAAACCGCGCCGATCGCGCGCGACTATGACCTGCCGATTCTGGGCCAAGCGATTGTGGGCGCCATCAACCAGGCGAGCGGCTTTGCCTATCGCAGCGGCCGCAGCCGGGCGCTGCTCGTCAAGACATTGACGCAATTGATCGTTCGGGCGCTGACGCCGCGCGGTTGATATTATTCCGTACACGGACGAAACGATCGGTTCCGCACCCGATGACGCCCGCCATTGACTCAGGCGCAGAACTGACAAAAAATCAGTTTACCTTTTAGGGAGATGCTCATGACCCAAGTCATTTTCAGCCGCGAAGAGCTGATGGCGGATCATCCGTACGCCCAACGCCAAGTCGAGGCCGGTCACCGCCTGCACGGCGGGTTCGACGACAAGGGCGGGTATATTTCGCCACGGACGCTGAAGCGCTGGCCGGCCGTTCGCGCGTGGCAGCAGCAGCTCAAGGGGCGTAACTTCCCGTTGATCGACGCGACCGTTCAACTCCTTAAGCGCGGCGCCTATCCTGGCATCGACCAACAGAAGCTGCTGCTGTCGAACGATCTTGGCGAAACCCTTTGGAATGCGCTCACGATCACCGGGGTGATCGAAGCGCGCGGGCGCGCTTTGTGCGACGTCGAGGCGCCGGATTTTCAATCGATCATCGTCGAAGACATTTCCGGCACCGCCACAGGCCATTTGAACAAGGGTCTGCTCTACGCCCATGGGCTCGACGAAGGCGGCAATCCGGCAGCCGGCGAAGGCGGTCACGATGCGATGTGGTTTGCGGTCCGCGACGCCCTATTCGGAAAGGACGCCTATGGCTGGCCGGAGATTCCGGAAAACCTGTCGCGCCCCGAGAGCGTTCGCCGCATGCCGCAGATCGATCCCGTTTATGAGCAGTGGATCCTTTTGCTTATGAATGTCTTGATGATCGAAGTGCGCGCGGAGTCCTTCTTCGCCTTCTGCACCAATTTGATGCGCGCGCCCGACACCTTCCGCGACCGCCGGCCGGCGGCGATGCATGCCGCCGAACTCGTCGAGCGTATCCGCATCGACGAAGCGATCCACGTGGCCTATTTGCAAACGTTCGTTTCGGAGATGCGCTCGTTCACGATCAAGGGCGCGAACGGCGAGCGCAACTCGGGCGCCAGCCTGATCGATCCGATCTGGAACGGGATGATCGAATGGCACGCGGTGACGCAAGCCGACTTAGCCCGCAATCAATCACGTGAGAACATCGAGAAGCGGTTGGCCAAATTGACCAACGGGCGCTCGTTGCTCGCCTCGTTCGACGCGCTCGAGCGCAAACAGGCCGCCTGATGAAGAACCTCGACGACAAGGTCGCCTTTGTTACCGGCGGCGCCAGCGGAATCGGCTTGGGCCTTGCCAAGAGCTTCGCTCGCACCGGAATGCGCCTCATGCTCGCCGACATCGAAGAGAAGCCTCTCAATGCCGCCGTCGCGGAATTGCGCAAGACCAATGCAGACGTCGACGGTGTTCTGCTCGACGTGGGCGATCGCGATGCCGTCTTCGCGGCGGCGGAGAAAACGATCAAGCGCTTCGGCAAGATCCACGTCGTGTGCAACAATGCCGGTGTCGGCGCCGGCGGCCCGGTGGAATCCTGGACGTCGAACAGCTGGGCGTGGACGGTGTCGGTCAACTTGATGGGCGTGGTTCACGGCATTGAAGCGTTCGTGCCGCATTTGAAGCGCCAAGGTGAAGGGCACATCGTGAACACCGCCTCGCTCGCCGGCGTCATCGGCTTTCCCGGCATGGGTGCCTACACGGCGACCAAGTTCGCCGTCGTCGGCTTGTCCGAAACGCTGCGCCGCGACCTTGAGCCGTTCGGCATCGGCGTCTCGGTGTTGTGCCCGGGTCTCGTCAGCACGCGCATTTATGAAACCGGCCGCACACGTCCGCAAAAGTTCGGCGGCGCCTTCACGCGCGACGACGCGGTGAAGGAGGCCGTGCGGGTGGCGAAGACGCAGGGCAGCGATCCGGAGGCCGCAGCCGAAACGGCGCGCCTGCGATCCGATATGATGAAGGAAGCCCTGGAGGCGGGACTTGATCCTGTGATCGTGGGCGATCGCGTGCGCGAAGCTATTCTGGCGAACGAGCCCTACATCTTCACCCATCCCGAATATCTGGCCCAGGTCGAAGAGCGCATCGCCGCGATCCGCCAGGGCTTCAAGAGCGCCAGCGAAAGCCCGGCGCTCAAGGCCGCGAACAAATTGCCCGATCAGGACATCGTGCGCGTCATGACCCAAACCGCCGGAGCGAAGAAGCAATGAAGGATCTGCGCGACAAGGTCGCTTTCATCACCGGCGGAGCGTCGGGTCTTGGCCTTGCGATGGCCAAGGCCTTCGGCCGCGAAGGCATGAAGGTGATGATCGCCGACATAGAAGAACAGGCGCTCGGCCGCGCGGTGAAGGAACTGAACGCCAGCCAAGTGCGCGCCGAGGGCGTGCTCTGCGATGTCGGCGATCGCAATGCCGTGCGAAACGCGGCGCTGAAAACCGTCTCGACGTTCGGCAAGGTTCATGTCGTCTGCAACAACGCCGGTGTCGCCGTCGGCGGCCCTATCGGCGAGGTCCATGAGCGCGACTGGCAGTGGATCGTCGACGTCAATTTGCTGGGCGTCGTCTACGGTGTGGAAACATTCGTGCCGTTGATCGAAAGCCATGGCGAAGGCGGACACTTCGTCAACACGGCGTCGATGGCGGGCATGATTTCGCCGCCGAACCTGGAGCCCTATTGCGCCACGAAATTCGCAGTGGTCGCAATGTCGGAAGGCTGGAACGCGCAACTGGCGCCCAAGAACATCGGCGTATCCGTGTTGTGTCCGGGCTTTGTGCAAACGCGCATTCACGAGAGTGAACGCAACAAGCCGACACGCTATGGCAGCCCGGCGACCGTTCATTCCGCGCTTGGCACCGGGCGCGAGCAGGCGGCGCAAATGGTCGAATCCGGCATCCCCGTCGAACCCGTCGGCAATCGCGTCGTCGAGGCGATCAAGGACAACGACCTCTACATCTTCACGCACGTCGAACTGAAGCCGTTCGTCGAGATGCGCTTCAACAATATCCTCGCCGCTTTCGACAAGTCGGAAAAGAGCAAAGCGCTCAGCGCGCTGCCCAAGCGCGACGCGACGATGATGCTGCAGCAGATGCAAGAACAAGCGGCCGCGGCGCAAAAGAAGTGATTGCACGCCGCGCTTGAGATTTCGCAACGGAGCCTATGCCCATGAAATTCGGCATCTTCTACGAGCATCAATTGCCGCGGCCTTGGTCTGAAGGCCAAGAGCTCAAGCTATTCCAGGATGCTCTCGATCAGGTCGAGTTGGCCGACAAGATCGGCATCGATCATGCTTGGGAGGTCGAGCACCACTTCCTCGAAGAGTATTCGCACTCCTCGGCGCCGGAAGTTTTTCTCGCCGCATGCTCGCAACGCACCAAGCGCATCCGCCTCGGGCACGGCATCGTGCTGATGCCGCCGGGCTACAACCATCCGGCGCGAGTGGCCGAGCGCATCGCGACGCTCGACCTCGTTTCGAACGGGCGCGTCGAGTTCGGCACGGGCGAGTCCTCCGCCTTGCTCGAGCTTGGCGGCTATCGCGTGCCGCTCGAGAAGAAGCGCGACATGTGGCGCGAGACGCTTGAGCAGTGCCTCAACATGATGGTGATGAACCCTTATCCCGGGTTCAAAGGCCAATATTTTGAAATGCCCTGCCGCAACATCGTGCCCAAGCCGGTGCAAAAGCCGCATCCACCGGTGTGGGTCGCCTGCTCGAACCGCGAGACGATCAAGCTCGCGGCACGCCTCGGTATCGGCGCACTGACATTCGCCTTCGTCGATCCCAAAGAGGCCAAGCAATGGGTCGACGATTACTATCGCATCCTCAAAGAGGAGTGCGTGCCGATCGGCCACGCGGTCAATGCGAACATCTGCATGGTCACCGGCTTTTCCGTCCATCAAAACGCCGAGGAGGCGCGCAAGCGCGGACTCGACGGCTTCAAGTTCTTCGGCTACGCGCTCGGACACCATTACATCTTCGGCGAGCACAAGCCCGGCCGCACCGACATCTGGAAGGCGTTCGAGGCGGTCAAGGATGCAATGCCCGAGAACGCGGGCGCGGGCGGCATCGGCACGCCCGACACGATGCGCAAACATATGCGGGGCTTCGCCGAAGCCGGCGTCGACCAGGTTGCCTTCATCCAACAGGGCGGGCGTAACAAGCACGAACACATTTGCGAAGCGCTCGAATTGTTCGCGCGCGACGTGATGCCTGAGTTCAAAGAACACGCCGACGCGCGCCAGAAGCGCAAGGCGGAAGAACTCGCGCCCTTCATCGAAAAGGCCTTCGCGCGAAAGCAGAAGATGCGCGAGTTGACTGACGACGAAATCCCTAACGTCGTGGCGCTGGGCCGCCAGATCTCGCAGCAAACCCTGACACCGGCGGAACAAGAAGCCCGCAAGTCCTGGTCCGAACGCAGCCACGTGCCGCTCGAAGACCCCGCGAAGAAGCTCAAGAAGGGCGCTGCGGAATAAGCTCGCCAGCTCGCGGTTCCGGCCTCGCTCATTGCGCACAAGGCGGGCCAGAGGCTGACATCTGCGCACGGGTTCGGCGATTCGTGCTTGCGCGCGGTGGTTAGCACCACCATCTGCCAGGCACGCAATTTCCTTTCGTGGTGGTGTTGCTGGTAATCTTGGCGCCAAGAGAGTCGCTAGCGGAGAAAAAGCATGAGCTTCGGCTGGATTCTATTGATCATCATTCTCGTGGTCGCGGGTGCGGCGATCATGATCTACAACAGTCTCGTCGCCCTGCGGCAGCGGACCAATCAGGCGTTTGCCGACATCGACGTCCAGCTGAAACAGCGCCATGACCTAATCCCGAATCTATTGGAAACGGTCAAAGGTTATGCGGCCCATGAAAAGGGCACATTTGAAGCGGTGGTCGCTGCACGAAATACAGCGATGTCGGCTCAGGGTGCCGCGCAGCAAGCGGCCGCGGAGAACGCCCTCTCCGGTACGCTGCGTCAGTTGTTTGCTCTGTCGGAATCCTATCCGGACCTGAAAGCGAGCGCGAATTTCCAGCAGCTGCAAGCCGCCCTTTCGGACATCGAGAACAAGCTCGCCGCCTCGCGCCGCTTCTTCAACAACGCGGTGTCGGAATACAACGCCTCGATCCAGGCTTTCCCGGCGGTGTTGTTCGCGACCATGTTCGGCTTTGCCTCGCGCGAGTTCTTCGACGTCGGGACAGAGGGCCGCGCGGCACTCGATCAGGCGCCGCAGGTCAAGTTCTAGCGGTCGACCGGCAGAATGGGCGCCGCGTTCGGCCTCTACACCCACATTCAGCACAACCGCATTCGATCGGTTGTGCTGATCGGCGGTTTGTTTTTCCTCGTTTACCTCCTGGTCTTCGCTTTCACGCTGGGCATTCTGGGATTTATCGCCGGCGACGCCTCACTTGGTGAAATCCTCGGTCAGGCGTGGGGGGATTTTTGGCGTCTGTTTCCGTGGGCGACGCTGGCGACCGGGTTGTGGGTCGTTCTCGGATATCGGCTGCATCAGCGGTTGATCGACGCGGCGACCGGCGCGCAGGCCGTGACGCGCGTCGAGGAGCCGCGGCTTTACAACATTCTGGAGAACCTTTGCATCTCGCGCGGCATTCCGACGCCGAAACTGCAGATCATCGAAACCGACGTGATGAATGCCTATGCGTCCGGCATGCATGACGGCCAGTATCAAATCGCGGTGACGCGCGGTTTGATGAATGCGCTCAACGATCAAGAGTTGGAGTCGGTGCTCGGTCACGAGCTCACGCATATCCGAAATGGCGATGTCCGCCTGATGGTCGTCGCGGTCGTCATCGCCGGCGTCATCACGCTCGTCGGTGAGTTCGTCTTTCGCATTCTGTTGCAGGGGCCGCATATCCGCTCGTCGGGCTCGAGCAGTTCCGGCGGCGGGAAGAAGGGCGGCGGGGCAGGCGCGATCATTATCGCCATCGTTCTCATCGCGGTCGCGTGGTTTCTCTCCCTCGTCATTCGCTTCGCGCTGTCGCGAACGCGCGAGTATTTGGCCGACGCGGGTTCGGTCGAACTCACCAAGAACCCGGACGCGATGATCAGCGCGCTGCGCAAGATCCAAGGCCACGCCGAGATGCCGGCCGTGCCGTCTGGCATCATGGAAATGTGCATCGAGAACCAAAAGAACGGCGTTGCCGACCTTTTCTCGACCCATCCTTCCGTCGAGGCGCGCGTCGACAAGCTGGTGAAACTTGCCGGTGGCCACGACACGGGGCCGATCGACGTGACGGCACAGGTGCCGCCGCCGGCGACAACTGCCGACGCCGGCGGTATCCAAGCTGAGGGCGACGGGAAACCGGCACGCGCCGCCGGTCCTTGGGACAGCGCGCAGCGCAGCTAAGTTAGGTCACTGCTCGCGTTGAACGATCACATATTTGATGAAGAGACCGAGCGCATAACCAGCGGCGACCATGCCGAACGCCGCCGTGGCGCTTTGCCCCCACGGCAGATTGGTTCCGTCGAACAAGGCTTCCCATAAACGCCACAACGTACCGATTGTTTCGAAAACCGACATGGCGCACCTCCTTACTTACGCGAAACGTGTCAACAGTCACGGTCGCGAGTGTGACGCCCTCACATAAACGCTTGCTGAAATGGTTCATGCGATTTGCGCGCATCGCGGAATTCCGCCCCAAGAAAATGCACTGCGCGCTTGGGCCGCGCTTCAGGAAAATTGTCTGCGATGTTTGAGAAAATTTGCGGGAAATATTGCGGCTAATTCAGTTTGAATTCGACGTCGACTTCGGTGGTAACCGCGCGCCCGGGCGGCGCGTAACGCCAGCGCCTGGCGCCGCTTTCGGCGGCACGCTCGAACCAGCCCGGCGGTTCGCCGTGGATGGCGACGGCATCGCTGACCTGGCCGTCGGGCGCGATCGTCAGACGCAAGCGAACGGAGCCTTCCTTTTCCGCATCCAACGCGCGCGGCGGGTAGGGCGGGCTAGGCTGTGAGATCGGACGGACGGCGATGCTGATGCCTGCGGGTCTCGCCGGTTGCGTAAGCGTCGGCGCGCTCGGCACGAGCGGTGCGCCTGTCGTTGGAAGGGGCGCTGCCGGCTGTGCCGGTAACGGCGGCAGCGTGAACTGGTCCGGCATCGCGCCGCGATCCGTGACAACGACATAGGGCCGTTCGTCATATGTGCGTTGGATGAAATAGACTGCGCCCATCAACACCAGCGGGATGCCGACCCAGCGCACGAGCGTCCACGCATGCTCGACGTTCGCGGCGCGGCGCGCGTCCCTTTCGATATTCGGTTGTTCTTCGATTTTCGACATCGCCATATCCGCCTGCAGCCAATCCTATCATCCAGCTCAGGGTCGAATAATGGCAACCAACGTTAACCGCTCGGTTGGGGTGGGTTCAGAAAAATGCCTGAATCCCAGTCTGCGCCCGGCCGAGGATGAGGGCGTGGACGTCGTGCGTGCCTTCGTAGGTGTTCACAGTCTCCAGGTTCATCACGTGGCGGATGACGTGGTATTCGTCCGAGATGCCGTTGCCGCCGTGGATGTCGCGAGCCTGGCGGGCGATGTCGAGGGCTTTGCCGCAATTGTTGCGTTTTAGAAGCGAGATCGCGGGCGGCGCGGCCTTTCCAGATTCCATCAAGCGGCCGAGTTGAAGGACCGCGTGCAGGCCCAGCGTAATCTCCGTCTGCATGTCGGCCAGCTTCTTCTGCACCAACTGTGTGGCGGCGAGCGGCCGGCCGAATTGTTTGCGCTCGAGCGCGTAAGAACGCGCGGCGTGCCAGCAGAATTCGGCGGCCCCCATGGCACCCCAGGCAATGCCGTAGCGCGCGCGATTCAAACAGCTGAAAGGCCCGCGCAAGCCGCTGACATTCGGCAATTGATTGGCGGCAGGCACGAAGACATCGTCGAGCGCGATCTGGCCCGTGATCGACGCGCGCAGCGAAAACTTGCCTTCGATTTTGGGCGTGGTGAAGCCCTTGAAGGCGCGCTCAACGATGAAGCCGCGGATGACGTCGTCCTCGGTTTTGGCCCAGACGACCGCGATGTCGGCGATCGGCGCGTTGGTGATCCAGGTTTTGGCGCCACTCAATCTAAAGCCGCCGGGTGCCGCCTTCGCGCGCGTCACCATCGATCCCGGATCCGATCCGTGATCGGGCTCGGTCAAGCCGAAGCAGCCGACCATCTCGCCCGTCGCGAGCTTCGGCAAAAAGCGGCGCCGCTGCTCCTCGGAGCCGAAGGCATGAATCGGATGCATGACGAGGCTCGACTGCACGCTCATCGCCGAGCGATAACCGCTATCGACACGCTCGACTTCACGTGCCGCGAGGCCATAGGCGACATAACCCAGGCCGGCGCCGCCGTAGGTCTCAGGGATCGTGATGCCGAGAAATCCCATCTCGCCGAATTCGCGCATGATCTCGGGGTGAAAGATCTCCTTGCGGTTGGCCTCAAGCACGCGCGGCATCAGCTTCGATTGCGCGAAGCCGTGCGCGCTGTCGCGGATCAAGCGCTCTTCTTCCGTCAGCTGATCGTTGAGGTAGAGAGGGTCTTCCCAATTGAAATGCTGGGTATCGATATCAGCTTTTTTGGAACCAGCGGCGGCAGGCTCAGCCATGATTCTCGCTCAATGAAGGATGGTGCCGGATGTCAGAATTGAACTGACGACCTACCGCTTACAAGGCGGTTGCTCTACCCCTGAGCTAATCCGGCGTGTACTTGGGCGTTGACCTATCGCATTGCCGCCGGGTGGCGCAATCCTAGGGGCAGTCGGGGGCCGGTTCGCGCCAAAGGACGGCGGCCTCTGCGAATGCTCGACCTAGCGCGCCGCCGCGGGGCTCGGCTCGCCAATAGCGGGCGGCACGCCGTCGCGATGGACATATGTCAGTTTTTCGGGCCCGATCGCGCCGCCCGAAATCACCATCGCCATGGCCTGGTCGAATGTCATGTCGATGAGGATCGCCTTCTCGGCCGGCAAGATTTCCAGATAGCCCGACGTCGGGTTCGGCGTCGTCGGCACGAAGACGGCGACGAGATCGCGCCCCGTGCTTTCTTCCTTGAAGGTATTCATCACGAAGCCGATGGCACGCATCTCGGAGTTTGGAAAATCGATGAGGACGACGCGCTGCACGCGTTCCGCTTGTGGCTTAAACGCGGAGACGACTTTTTTCGTCGAGTTGTAAATCATGTGCACGAACGGCACGCGCTGAATGAGCGCTTCGAAGCCGTCGAGCAAACGCTGCCCGACGACACGCGTCGCGATCATTCCCACCGCATAAAGCAGGACCAGCGTGAGAAGCGCCGCGACCACATAAAGCGTCGTCTCGTTGAAGAGGTCCTGGATCGGGATCGGCAGCATCGGCTTCACCGTTCCGGCAAGCCAGTCGGCTACGGGTCGACCTATGTCGGCGAGAACATCGACGACAATTTTCAGCACGAACCACACTGCGGCCAGCGGCAATATGGTAAGGAGCCCGGCTAGAAGATTTTGCTGCACATGCAAGGCGGCGACTCCCCGCCGTTAACTACAGCGGACACTGTATCTTGAAGGCGATTCACTTGGAAAGACAATCGCTTGCGCACAACGGGCAGGGGACCCCTTCCGGTCAACGCAAGCCCCGTGTAGACATTTACCTTATCCTGCGTCGCAAGGCCCATCTATGAAAATGCTGAAGTCTTTCGGGCAGTTGGCTGCCGCTCTTGGCATTCTCCTCGTGTTCGCAATGCCGAGCGCGCGCGCCGACGATTTGTGGACTGTTTCCAATATCGCGGTCGATGCCACGGGCACATCGCCGTCGACGGCGAAGGATGCGGCACTTGCCCAGGGGCGGGTGTCGGCCTGGGCGCAATTGTATCGGCGGCTGACTCCGGCGACCGAATGGGCGCGCCAGCCCCAGCTGACGCCGGACGAACTCGAGCAAATGGTGAAGAGCTTCGACATTGCGAATGAGCGTCATTCGTCGACGCGCTATCTGGCGACCGTGACCTATCTTTTCAACCCGGTTTCCGTCCGCACGGCGTTGCGCAAATACGGCTTGCAGTACAGCGAATCCACCGCCAAGCCGGTACTCGTCGTGCCGCTGACAGCCAACGTCTGGACGCCGGACTCGCCCTGGTCGCAGGCTTGGACCGCGACCGCGCACGCCGGCCATTTGGTCCCCATCGTCGTGCCGGTCGGGGATGTCGCCGAGATGTCTCTGCTTTCGACGATTTCGACCGCCGCCGACTGGAGCGCGATCAAGCCGCTCGCCGATCGCTACAATGCGGGCATGGTGCTCATCGCCAACGCGGCGCGCAGCGGTGGCGCTCTCCAAGTCACGCTCACGCAAATTAGGCCGGACGGACACGCGCAGCGCGGCGCTTCCTATGTGCCGCAAAACCGTGAGGACGAGCTGGCGCTGTCGACCCGAGCGGCGACAACGATCGCCGACACTGTTCAGGAAGAGTGGAAACGCTCGACCTCCGTCGACTATGGTGCTCAAACGTCACTATCGGCGACCGTTAGGTTTGCGACTCTGGCCGAGTGGATTGGCGTGCGCCGGGACCTTGATAGCGTGCGATTAATCCAGAATATCTTGGTCGACGAACTCAACCTTCAGGGCGCGCGACTGCGTTTCGACTATAATGGCAAGGTCGATCAACTTCAGACCGCCCTTGCCCAAGCCAATCTCTATTTGATACCCGATGCGAACGGAACCTGGATCCTCAGCCGCAACGCAGCCCCAGCCCCAAGTCCCGCTCCAGCCGCGGTTCCTTGAGCGCTACGGGTTGACGCCTGCCAACGGCGTTACCGCCGTGCGCGCCATATTGGTGCCGTTCATAATCATCGCTCTTATCCGCCACGACTATCGCGAGGCGTTCTGGCTTACCCTGATCGCCGGCGCCAGCGATGCGATCGACGGCGTGATCGCGCGCTGGTTCGGCCACAAATCGTGGCTGGGCGCTTATCTCGATCCCCTTGCCGACAAAATCTTGATCACCGGCCTCTTTGTAACGTTTACCCTGCAAGGGCAATTGCCGGTCTGGCTCGTCGCCTTGGCCTTTGCGCGCGATGTCGCCATTGTCCTGACCGTTGCAGCGTTCAGGCGGGCGAAAGGGATTGCACTGCGAATGCGGCCGCTTTTCGTCAGTAAAGTGAATACATTCGTTCAAGTTTTACTAATCATTGTAACCTTGGCCGACCTCAGTGGTGTCGTTCGGCTTGCGGACGAGCGCCAATATTTCATCTGGCTCGCGGCGGCGACGACCGTCATTTCTTGGGCGGCTTATTTCTTCGAAGCCTTGCGCGCGCTTCGTGACCGCCAGCCGGCGGCCGCCTAAACGGCAATGGTCAGCAATTCAAGGCATTCAACGCAATTGCCCTTGGCGTTCACTCACGCCACGAGCTACGAGCGTCAAGACTTTATTAACGGTGGGACGAACAACGCGGCACTGGCGTTCGTTGAAGCTTGGCCCGGCTGGCCAAGCCGGGCAGGCGCGCTTTGGGGACCCGAAGGCTCCGGCAAGACCCATCTGGCTCGAATTTGGGCGCGCGCCGCATCGGCTGAAATTCTCGATCCGGCAACGTTCTCACATGAAACGGTGGCGAACCTCGCCCCCGGCGGCGCTTGGCTGATCGACGACGCCGATGGTTTGGAAGATACAGTTGGGCTGTTTCATTTGTTAAATTTCGTCAACCAATCCGGCGGCTCTTTGCTGCTTACAGGCCGCGCGGCCCCGCAGACTTGGGCCCGTGGTTTGCCGGATTTGCGGTCCCGGCTAGCCGGCCTTCCCGGTGCCGCTTTGGCCGCGCCCGATGAGGCTTTGCTTGCCCGCGTGATGTTGAAGCTGTTCGCCGACCGCCAACTTAAGGATCCTGAAGGCCTGATCCCCTATCTTGTCGTCCGGATGGAGCGGTCGTTTGCCGTGGCCGAACGGCTCGTCGCTGCGATCGATAGCCTGGCGCTGCAGCAAAAGCGCAATATTTCGGTCGAAATTGGCGCTGAAGCGTTGGCGCGCATGGCCGCGGAATCCGAGGGCGACGTCGGCTGACAATGGGGGAGGGTTTCGTTTAGGGTGCGGCCGCCGCGGCAGCGCGGCCATTGCTCTCAAGCGTCCGGAAGCCGATGGAAAACACGCCCGCCAAGCGCGAGTCTGCCCCGGCGCCTGCCCGCCGTGAGGTCCGCACGGCGCCAAAGGCGACCGATGCCGCGTCCACCGACCGTTTCGTCAATCGCGAACTCTCGTGGCTCGCTTTCAATACGCGCGTGCTGGATGAGTCCAAGAACGAGCGTCATCCGTTGCTCGAGCGGTTGCGCTTTCTATCCATCTCCGCGGCAAACCTCGACGAATTCTACACGGTCCGGGTCGCCGGCCTGAAGGGCATGGTCAACGCGGGCGTGGCTACGCTCAGCGACGACGGCCGCCGTCCGCAACAACAGCTCGACGAGCTTGACGCGATGGCGAGCGACCTCATGCGCGAACAGCAGCGCGTCTGGCTCGAACTCAAAAACCTGCTGCGCAAGTCAGGCATCGCGGTCGTCGAGCCGGTCGAACTCAGCGAGGCCGATCGCGACTGGCTGCGCGAGCGCTTCTTTGCAGATATCTATCCCGTGCTGACGCCGCTTGCCATCGATCCGGCGCACCCGTTTCCGTTCATTCCCAATTTCGGTTTTGCGCTGGGCTTGCAGCTCAAGCACAAGGCCGAGGGCCGCGCGATGAACGCGCTCATTCCAATTCCGCAGCAAGTCGCGCGGTTCTTCCGCTTACCTGCGGCAACCGGCGGCAACGGCGCGTCGCTCGTGCGCTTCATAACGCTCGAGAATATCGTCGGCGAGTTTTTGGACCAGCTGTTTCACGGCTATGAAGTGCTCGGCCGCGGCGGCTTCCGGATTCTTCGCGACAGTGACGTTGAAATCGAAGAAGAAGCCGAAGATCTCGTGCGGGTGTTCGAGAGCGCGTTGAAGCGGCGGCGGCGCGGCAGCGTGATCAGGCTCAAGTGCGAAGCCTCGATGCCGGAGAGCCTGCGCCATTTTATTGCCGATCAACTCGGCCTCAAGCGCTCGGATCCCGTCAATGTCGAAGGCATTCTGGGTCTGGCCGACACCAACAAACTGATCCTCGACGAGCGCCCCGATCTTACGTTCACGCCCTATAACGCGCGCTTCCCGGAGCGCATCCGCGATCACGGCGGCGATTGCTTTGCCGCGATTCGCGCCAAGGACTTGATCGTCCATCATCCGTTTGAATCATTCGACGTCGTCGTCCAGTTCTTGCATCAGGCGGCGATGGACCCCGATGTCGTAGCGATCAAGCAGACGCTCTATCGCACCGGCAACGACTCGCCGGTCGTCAAGGCGCTGATCGAGGCAGCCGAGGCGGGTAAATCCGTGACCGCGCTGGTCGAGCTCAAAGCCCGCTTCGACGAGGCCGCGAACATCCGCTGGGCGCGAGACCTCGAGCGCGCCGGCGTTCAAGTCGTCTTCGGTTTTATAGAGCTGAAGACTCACGCAAAGTTGTCGCTCGTGGTCCGCCGCGAGTCCGGCGTCTTGCGCACCTATACGCATTTCGGCACCGGCAATTATCACGCCGCGACCGCCAAGATTTACACCGACCTCTCGTTGTTCACGGCCGATCCGGCGCTCGCCAAGGACGCGGCTCAGGTCTTCAACTTCGTCACCGGCTACGCCGAGCCCCAGCGCCTGGAGAAGCTTGCGGTCTCGCCGATCAACCTGCGCAGGCGCTTGCTCGATCATATCGATGCCGAAATTGCACACGCGAAGGCCGGCCGCCCGGGCCACATTTGGGCGAAGCTCAATGCGCTCGTCGATGCGGCAGTCATCGATGCGCTCTACCGCGCGAGCCAGGCCGGCGTGAAGATAGAACTCGTCGTGCGCGGGATTTGCTGCTTGCGTCCCGGGCTCCCGGGCTTGTCTGAAAACATCCGCGTGAAGAGCATCGTCGGCCGCTTCCTCGAGCATGCGCGCATCGTTTGCTTCGGCGACGGTCACGGACTGCCGAGCCCCGACGCCAAGGTCTACATATCCTCGGCCGATTGGATGCCGCGCAATCTCGACCGCCGCGTCGAAGTCTTGGTGCCGATCGAAAACCCGACGGTCCACGAGCAGGTCATGGGCCAGATCATGAGCGCAAATTTGCGCGATGTTGCGCAAAGCTGGTATTTGCAATCGGACGGAACCTATCAGCGCGCTGTGGGTTTTGATGCCAAGGATGCGTTCAGCGCGCACGAGTATTTCATGACCAATCCCAGTCTATCCGGCCGCGGCCAAGGCGTGCCGCGCGACGCGCGCAAGGGCGGGCGCGGCCGCCTGAAGGGACAATAGTCGCGATGCCCGCGGCAAGCCTCGAAACCGCGCGCCGATCCAGCGCGCCGCAAAGCGCGGCGGGGGCGGCGCCCGTCGGCGTCGTCGACATCGGATCGAACTCGGTTCGCCTCGTCATCTTCGATCGTTTGGCGCGCAGTCCCGTTGCTCTCTTCAACGAGAAGGCGCTGTGCGGCATCGGCCGCAATATGGTCTCGACCGGCCGCCTGGACGACAGCGGCGTCGCAGCCGCCTTGACCGCACTTGCGCGCTTTCGCGAAATCGCCGGGGCGCTCGGCGTCACGCGGATCGAAGCGGTCGCAACCGCCGCGGTGCGCGATGCGCGTAACGGTAACGAATTTGTCGCGCGCGCCCGCGACGCGCTGGGCAGCCAGGTGAGAGTCTTGTCCGGCGAGGACGAGGCCCGATTGTCGGCCGAGGGCGTGCTCGCCGCCATTCCCGATGCCGATGGCGTCGTCGGCGATCTCGGCGGCGGCAGTCTCGAGCTTTCGCCTGTTTCCAACGGCAAAGTCTCGTCCGGCCTCACGTTGCCCTTCGGTCCGTTGCGCCTGATGGATTTGTCGGACGGCAAGATCGAGCGCGCCCGCACCCTCGTCGATGCCGCCTTGGACGAAATGCAGGGGCGCGACAAATTCAAGGGCAAAACGCTTTACGCCGTCGGAGGCGTCTGGCGCAACATCGCGCGTATCCAAATGGAAGACGCAGAGCACCCGATCCGCATTCTCCATCACTACGAAATCTCGCGCGAAGAAGCGGCGGGCTTTGCCTCGTTCCTGGCCGGCCAATCACGTAAATCATTGGAGTCGATCACCTCCGTCACGCGCCGTCGCGCGGAGTCCATTCCATACGGCGCTTTGGTGATGGAGCGTCTCTTGAAGGCGCTGAAGCTCGATCGGGTCGTCATCTCAGCCTTCGGTGTGCGCGAGGGCGTGCTGTTCTCGAAACTCCCGGCTGAGGAGCGTGCGGAGGATCCGTTGCTTGCCGCCTGTCGCGATCTCGCGGTCAGGCTCGGCCGGGACGCGGACTTGGGCCCCGCCTTGGATCGCTGGATCGCGCCGATCTTCGCCGACGACGAGCCGCGCTTTAAACGGTTGCGCCGCGCCGCGAGCTGGTTGTCCGACGTCGGTTGGCGCGGCCACCCCGATCATCGCGCGGAGCAGGCGTTTCTCGACGCGCTGAATGCGCCGTTTATCGGCATCGACCACCCTGGCCGGGCGCAGCTCGCGCTTGCGCTCTACCACCGTTACGGCGGTGAGGCTGTCGATCAAATCAAGCGCGTCGAGCGGATCGAACGTTTCCTGAGCGGCGAGGCGCGCGAACAATCCGAGTTGCTTGGTGCCGCGTTGCGAGCCGGCCTCTCGATCGCCGGGCCGTCGGCGAGCTTGCTGAGCGAGACCTCGCTTCGCCTGACGAGCGCCAGCGTGATCCTGACCCTGCCGCGCAGCCGCCAGGCGCTGATCGCCGAACCGGTGACGAAGCGCCTCGACGAGCTGGCGAAAATCCTCGACCGTCAATCACGCATCGAAACGCGCTGACCTTCAAGAGCGTTCGGCCAAAGCTATTTCACAGAGCGAAGCGCGCCTTGAAATCGGCGAGCAATAGTTTCCACAGGCGCAGATAGGACTCGATCTGGGTGGTCGAATCTTCATGTTCGAGATCGAGATCCATCTCGGCAAAGAGCCCGGCTCGGTCTTCGCTGGTGTAGGCGCGCACCAGGCGTTTGTCGCGATTCCACGCATTCAACGTATCGTCGGAAGGCGGATTGGTGACTTTCCAGCCGGCGGCGAACTGAATTGACGGGCAACGCTCACCGCTGCAGTCGAAGAAATAGACGTCGATACTCACGCCGTCGATCGCGGTCTTGATGATCGAATTGCCAAGGCTGTCATTTGCAAACGCGGCGCTGTAGCCGCGAGAGGTCAGGAAATCGCTCATCTCCTTGCGCGTAATTCCACCAGCGACGGCGCTACTGCTCTCGGGCGTCGATGGTGGTGCGTGAGGTGTCACCTCGGGCGTTGCATCGACCTTTCCCACTGGCGCCGCCGGCGTTTCCGCGGTTACCACCGGCGCGGGGGCAGGCCTTGATTGCGCGAAATAGAGCGCGAGCGCCCCGACCAGCGCGAGGACGCCGATCGCCGCCAACACGAAACCGGCAGCATTCGACGAGAACGGCAGCTTCAGTGGTAGACGAGGGAGTGTCGGCAGCGGATGGGTCTTGAACGATTGTTCGGTGGGCGGTCTTTCGACCGCTGCCGCGACCGCCATCAGCAGGGATCGCCAATGCGGGTCGCCGACGTCGCCGTGCCAACGCTTCAGGTCTGCCGCTTGTATTTCACCAAAGCCAAATGGCGGCGCGGAATCGTCGATCAAGACGGGGATGAGCTTGCCGCGATCATGCGCCAATCGCGCTTCTTCTCTGACCCATTTCGACGCTGTCGAGATTTGACTCCAGATCACGATCGCCGCTTTGCAGGCCGCCAACTTCTCCTCAAGGATATCGGCCCAGCTTTTTCCCGGCGGGATCTCAACGTCCCAAAATACCTCGTAGCCGGCGGCGGTGAGCGCGGCTGCGATCTCCGAGGCGCGCGCGTGGTCTTCGCGCGAATAGGAAAGGAAGATATCGGCCACTCGCCGTCCTCAAATTGCTATGGCAGTATCTATCAATGATTTTCGAGCGGCGCGAGAGGGGCTTGCGCCGCCGAGGATCTGGCCGCGCCGCTAGCCCTTGCCGCCGCTCAAGCTTTCCACCGCCACCACGACGGCGCGACGGCCGCGCATGCCGAGCGCGATGCGGCCGCGCTTCAACTCCAGCGCGGCTTCGCCGAATATCTCGCGACGCCAGCCCGCCAACGCCGGCACGTCGGCGTTGTCATCAGCGGCGATTTGATCGAGATCGGCGGAGGAGGCGATCAGCTTTTGCGCGACACCATGCTCCTCACAGCGGATCTTGAGGAGCACGCGCAACATGTCGGCGATGGCGCCCGAAACTTGCGGCGGCGGTCCGCGTTCGATGTCGGGGACGGCGGAGGCGGGCAAGCTCAGGCCGCCGCGCACCGCATCGACCAGCCCCTGCGCCGAGCGCGATCCGGCAAAGCCCTTCGGCACGCCGCGCAGCGCTTCCAGATCTTCCAACGATTGCGGCGCCTGGGCGGCGATCTCGAACAGCGCCTCGTCCTTCAGAACGCGCGAGCGCGGCACGTTGCGATCCTGTGCCACGCGCTCGCGCCAGGCGGCGACCTCCATCAACACAGCGGTGAAGCGCCGATTGCCGCCGCGCATCTTGAGCCGGCGCCAGGCATCCTCGGGCTTCAACTCATAGGTCTCCGGCGCTCGCAGGATGTCCATTTCCTCTTCAAGCCAATGCGAACGCCCGCTCTTGGCCAATTGGCGCAGCAACGATTCGTAGACGCGACAGAGATGCGTCACGTCGGAAAGCGCGTAGGCGAGTTGCTTGTCGCTGAGCGGCCGGCGGCCCCAATCGGTGAAGCGCGAAGACTTGTCGATCTGGGCGTGCGCCAATTCACGCACCAATGTCTCGTAAGCCGCCGCATCGCCGAAGCCGCACACCATCGCCGCCACTTGGGTGTCGAACAGCGGCGCTGGAATCGTGCTCGACTGATGAAAGAAGATCTCGATGTCTTGGCGCGACGCGTGAAATACCTTCATCACGGCCGGGTTGCGCAAGAGCTCAATCAAGGGTGCGAGGTCGATGCCTTCGGCAAGCGGATCGATAACGACCGCAAAGCTCGGCATGGCCGCTTGGATCAGGCACAATTTCGGCCAATAGGTCGTGTCGCGCATGAACTCGGTGTCGAGCGCCACATAAGGACCCTCGGCCAGCCGTGTACATGCCGCGGCCAGTCCATCCGTCGTCGTTACCGGTTCGATCATCGGCCGGTCGTATAGCGGAAGATTCGCACTCTTGACAGGTGGCGTAGCGCAACCCCACAAGGGCGCCTTTCCGCGCACGAACGACGCTCGCCAAGGTCAGACGCACATGCATCGCTATCGCACGCATACTTGTGGCGCCCTGCGCCCGGCACATGAAGGCGCGACCGTGCGCGTTTCCGGCTGGGTGCATCGGCGGCGCGATCACGGCGGGCTCGTCTTCATCGATTTGCGCGACCACTACGGCATCACGCAGTGCGTGATCGAGCCCTCGAGCCCGGCGTTCAAGACGGTCGACAGTTTGCGCTCGGAGTGGGTGGCGGCCATCACGGGCCGTGTGACCTCGCGGCCCGGCGACACGGTTAATCCCGATCTGCCGACCGGCGAAGTCGAAATCCGGATCGACAGCGTCGAGGTGTTGTCCGAAGCGTCCGACCTGCCGGTCCCTGTCTTCGGCGATCAAGAATATCCGGAGGAGACGCGGCTCAAATACCGCTTTCTCGACTTGCGCCGCGACCGGTTGCACAAGAACGTCGTATTGCGCTCGAACGTGATTTCGAGTTTGCGCCGCCGGATGATCGCCGAGGGCTTCACCGAATTCCAAACGCCGATCCTGACGGCGTCGAGCCCCGAGGGCGCGCGAGACTTTTTGGTGCCGTCGCGCCTTCACCCCGGCAAGTTCTACGCCCTGCCGCAAGCACCGCAGCAGTTCAAGCAGCTGATCATGGTTGCGGGCTTCGACCGCTATTTCCAAATCGCGCCCTGCTTTCGCGACGAGGACGCCCGCGCCGACCGCTCGCCCGGCGAGTTCTATCAGCTCGACATCGAGATGAGCTTCGTCACGCAGGAGGATGTGTTCGCAGCGGTCGAACCGGTGCTGCACGGCGTCTTCGAGGAATTCGCCAACGGCCGCAGCGTCAGCCCGATGCCTTTTGCGCGCATCCCGTACGCGGAGTCGATGCTGAAATATGGGTCCGACAAGCCAGACCTGCGCAACCCGATCGTCATCGCCGACGTCAGCGCCGAATTCAACGACCCGAGCGTCGAGTTCAAGGCGTTCAAGTCAGTGATAGCGCAGGGCGGTGTCGTGCGTGCTATTCCGGCGCCGGGCGCCGCAACGCAGCCGCGTTCGTTCTTCGACAAGCTGAACGAATGGGCGCGCGCGGAAATGAAAGCGCCCGGCCTTGGCTACATCGTCTTTGAAAACGAAGGCGGTAAGGTCGTCGGCAAAGGACCGATCGCTAAGTTCATTCCCGAGCCTATCCAGCAGCGCCTGGCCAAGGCGGCGGGCGTCAAGGGTGGCGACGCCCTGTTTTTCTCGGCGGGCAAGCCGGATGCGGCGGCAAAGCTAGCAGGCGCCGCACGCATCCGGATCGGCAATGAACTCGGACTGAAGGCATCGCCCTATTTCGATTTTCACTTCTGCTGGGTCGTCGACTTCCCGATGTACGAAATGAACGAGGAGGAGAAGCGGATCGACTTTTCGCACAACCCGTTCTCTATGCCGAATTTCGCGCATGACGCATTCTTGAAGCTCGAGGGCAAGGATGAAAAGACGGCCCTCGGCATCACGGCTTTCCAATACGACATCGTCTGCAACGGCATCGAGCTGTCGTCGGGCGCGATCCGCAATCATCGCCCGGACATCATGCTCAAGGCATTCGAGATCGCCGGCTATCCGGCCGATACGGTCGAGCAAAAATTCGGCGGCATGTTGAATGCGTTGCGCTACGGCGCGCCGCCGCATGGCGGCACTGCACCGGGCGTCGACCGCATCGTCATGCTGATCGCGGGCGAAGAGAATCTGCGCGAGGTCACCATGTTCCCGATGAATCAGAAGGCCGAGGACCTGATGATGGGCGCGCCATCGGAAGTGACGCCGAAGCAATTGCGGGAACTGCACATTCGCGTCGTGCTGCCTGAGGTTGGGAAGCCCTAGCTCAGCCGAACAAGCGCTGGAATTCCGCGTTACTCCGCTGTCGCGCGCGTGCCGCCGAGCCATATGTCGAGATCGGCCAACGCGCGGCGGGCCATCACTTGCTTCTTGGCGCGGCCGCGATCCTTGCCCTTGACGTTTGCAGGCGGCGGCATCTCAGGCAGCAACCCGAAATTGATATTCATCGGCTGAAAGGTCTTGGCATCGGCGCCGCCGGTGATGTGGGCGAGCAGAGCGCCGAGGGCGGTGGTGCGCGGCGGGGACTCAATTGAAACGCCCAACCGTTCGGCCGCGGCGAAGCGACCGGCGAGCAAGCCGATCGCCGCGCTTTCAACATAGCCTTCCACGCCCGTGATCTGCCCGGCGAAGCGCAAGCGCGGTTGCGTCTTCAACCGCAATGCACCGTCGAGCAGCTTGGGCGAGTTGATAAACGTATTGCGGTGGAGACCGCCAAGCCGCGCGAATTGCGCGTCGGCGAGGCCCGGGATCGTTCGGAAGATGCGTGTCTGCTCGCCGTGCTTCAGCTTCGTCTGGAAGCCGACCATGTTGTAGAGCGTGCCGAGCGCATTATCCTGGCGCAGCTGGACGACAGCAAACGGGCGCCGGCCCGTGTGCGGATCGGTCAATCCCACCGGCTTCATCGGCCCGAAGCGCAACGTCTCTGCTCCGCGTTCCGCCATCACTTCGATCGGCAAGCAGCCCTCGAAATAGGGCGTGTTCGTTTCCCAATCCTTGAACGAGGTCTTTTCGCCTGCAATCAACGCGTCGATGAAAGCGCGATATTGCGGCTCGTCCATTGGGCAGTTGATGTAGTCGGCGCCGTCTCCCGCCGGACCTGCCTTGTCGTAGCGCGACTGAAACCAAGCGCGGGAGAAATCGATCGACTCCTTATGCACGATCGGCGCGATGGCATCGAAGAAGGCAAGCGAATCCTCGCCCGTCAGTTGCTGGATCGCCGACGCCAACCCGGGCGAGGTGAGGGGGCCGGTCGCGATGATCACGCTGTCCCAATCGCCGGGTGACAAGCCTTCGATTTCGCCGCGTGCGATGGTGATGAGCGGCTCGCGTTCGAGCGCCGCTTCAACCTCGCCTGAGAATGCCACGCGATCGACGGCCAGTGCGCCGCCCGCCGGCACTTTGTGGGTGTCGCCGGACCGCAGGATCAGCGAGCCGCAGCGGCGCATCTCTTCGTGCAATAAGCCGACGGCGTTGTTCTCCCAATCGTCGGAGCGAAACGAATTGGAGCACACGAGTTCGGCTAACCCTGAGCCTTGGTGCGCCGCGGTCATCCGCACCGGGCGCATTTCGTGCAGCACGACCGGCACGCCGGCGCGCGCGATCTGCCAAGCGGCTTCCGATCCGGCAAGCCCACCGCCGATGACGTGGATGGGTTTTGTCGAACTCATGCGAGAGCTTTCGGTTGTGGCGCGACGCTGGTGTTGTGGAAGACGACGACGTGCCAGCGGCCGTCGTCTTTCGTCAGCACCATGGTCGGACGTGCCTGGCTTTCGTGCATTTCGTCGGCGATTTTGGTTTGCCGCATCGCTGAGGCAATCGCGTTCGGCGGCAATCGGCTGATCAAAGTGGCATGGATAAAGGCGAGCGCCATGTCCGGGCGTATGAAGCGCAGGGCGTCGACCGTGTAACGGACGCGGCTGTCCTTGTAGATCGTATCGAAGATGTGGCGATGCCCGCGCTCGACCGTGGTGCGGCCCTGATAACGCTCGCCGAGCACGTTGATGAAATCGACGTCATCCGCCATGGCTGCGGTAAAGCCGGCGCTGTCGCTGGCATTCCAGGCGCCCTCGGCCCGGGCGACGATGTCGCGAATGGCGCGCTCGTCGGCGGAATGGTCGTGCGTCACGGGATGGCTGCTCCAAAACCGGTGGCATTGGTATACGCTCAGGCGCGGGCGAGCAAAGCGGGAGGAAATCCATGCGTTTGACGACGGCTCTGGGCGCGGCGGCGTTGGCTATTGCGCTTGTCACGACGCCGGCTGCGGCGGACGGCAAGGTTTCAAGCTGTTTGCTCAACGGCAAGGCGCTCATGGGCAAAGTCCAGATCGTCAACAGCTTCGCCGACTTCAAGGTGCAGGTGGTGTCGAGCTTTCCGGACCTGAAGGTGCAGAAGGTAAAGAGCTTTCCCGACGCCTGCGGCAAATGGGAATTCGTGAAGAGCTTTCCCGATTTCACCATTCAGATCGTGACGAGCTTCCCCGACTTCACGATCGAATATGTCGACAGCTTTCCCGGGCAGCCCTAGATGGGCTTTCGTGATTGCGATTGAAAGCTAGTTGCCTGGGAGCGCGGGCATCTTGCCCGCTTGGAAAAAAGAGCGAGCGGGACGCCCGCGCTCCCAGGCGTTAATTCCACACCGTCGGTTTGCGCTTGATCCAGGGCTTTGCCTGTTCGAGTTGCCCGGCGAGGCGGTAGAGCGTCGCTTCGTCGGCCCAGCGGCTCGTGAACATCATGCCGATCGGCAGGCCGTCCGACGACTGCGCCAGCGGCAGCGACAGCGACGGTTGTTGCGTCATGTTGAAGGGCGGCGTGAACGGGAAGGTTTGCGATTGGCGGTCGTCGACCTCGCGTGGGTCGAGGTGCACCGGATCGATGAACCCGACCTTCGGCACCGGCGTGCCGAGCACCGGCGTCAGATAGACGTCGCAGGTCGTGAAGAAGCGGTAGATCTCGCGCGTCATTACCTTCAGCGTCTGCCAGCCGCGCATCGTTTCGTGTCCTGGAATGTGCTCGCCACCCTTCCAGTTGCGCCAGGTCAGCGGCTCGAGTTCGTGCTGCTCGGGTTCGCGTCCCATGTGCTTCACGCGCTCGCGCATCGAGGCCGAGAAATTCGCGGCCAAAACTGCGCGGCTCGCGGCATAGAGCTTGCGATAGTGGATGCCGAGCCCGCGCTCCTCGACGTGATGGCCGAGGCTCTCAAGCAAGTTCGCCGTCTCGCGCAAGGCCGCGCGAACTTCTGGATGGATCGGCTTGCCGTTCGGGGTCTCTTCGGAGAATGCGATGCGCAGTTTTCCGGGCGGCGAGGTGACTTCGAGAATATAGGGCCGCGCCTTGGGCGGCGAAGGGTAGGGCGAGTCGATCTCCGGCGGGTCGACCGCGTCGAGCATCGCCGCGGAATCGCGCACCGTGCGCGAGACGACATGGTTCACGCCGTAGCCGTGGCCCAGGCCACCGTCGTGCTCCGGCCCTTGCGGCACGCGATACTGCGTCACCTTCATGCCGACAAGCCCGCAGCAAGCGGCGGGAATGCGGATCGAGCCCAATCCGTCGGAGGCATTGGCCAGCGGCAGGATACCGGCGGCGACCGCGCTTGCCGATCCGCCGGACGAACCGCCCGTGATGTGCTCCGTATTCCAGGGATTGCGGCAGGGCTTAAGCCGCGCGCTCTCCGTCGTTCCGGTAATGCCGAATTCCGGCGTGTTCGTCTTGCCGAAAATATTCACGCCCGCTGCTTTGTAGCGCTGTACCAAAAGGGAATCGAATGTGTCGGGTTCGTTCTTGTTGAAGAAGGTGCCGTCGCTGCGCGGCATGCCGGCGACTTCGGTTCCCAAATCCTTGATCAGGAACGGCACGCCCTTGAACGGTCCGTCGGGCAGTGTCCCCTTCGCAGCGGCGCGCGCCTGATCGTAAGCCTTGTAGACGATGGCGTTGAGCTTGCCGTTGTGGCGCTCGGCCCGTTCGATCGCCGCCTCGATCAGTTCGACCGGCGTGACGTCCTTGTCCTTGACGAGTTGCGCGAGGCCCAAGCCGTCATAGTCCGCATACTGAGGAAAGCCCATGTGATGTCTCCTTAGTTCCAATTGGGGGGATGCCGGCCGGCCCACGGTCGCGCTTTTTCGAGCTGCCCGGCAAGGCGCAACAACGTTGTCTCATCGCCGAAGCGCGCGACGAAGTGCACGCCGACCGGCAGACCCAGCGCGCTCCAATGCAGCGGCAGCGTGATGGCGGGCTGGCCCGTTGCGTTTTGCACCGCGGTGAACGGCAGATATTCGATGATCGGCGCGAAGCCCTTCTCAGGGTCTTTCTCGTTGAAGTCGAAGGTGCCGTTGCGCACCGGCGGCGAGGCGAAGGTCGTGTTGAGCCACAGATCGTAGGTCTCGTGCCACGCCGCGACTTGGCGCGCGGCGCTCTGCAGTTGAAACCAGCACATCTGATATTGCGCGGCGGTGACCTGTTTGCCGACTTGATAGAGACCCCAGGTCAAACCCTGGAAGTCGGCTTCGTGCGGCGTGCGCCCGGTCAGGAATCCGATACCGTCGATCAGCATGGCAAGGCCCGACGCCCACACCGGCATGAAAGCGCCGGCGAGCGTTTCGATCGGCAAAGGCGGGCTCGCCTCCTCGACGTTGTGGCCGAGCGACTGGCAAAGCTTCGCGCTCCCTTCGATCGCCGCGATACATTCGGCGTGCAGTTTGCGGCCGTAGAGATCCTTGGTCGCGAAGCCGATGCGCAATTTACCGGGCGGCGTCATCGCCTCGTCGAGGTAGCTCTTGGCCTTCGGCGGCGCCCAATATGGGTCTCCTGGCTCGTTGCCGGCGATGACATCGAGAATGGCCGCCGTGTCGCGCACGCTGCGCGAGACGACGCCTTCGACCACGATCCCACCCATAATGTCGCCGAGGTCGGGGCCGAGCGAGGAACGTCCGCGCGTCGGCTTCAAACCAACCAGGCCGTTCGCGGAAGCCGGCGCGCGGATCGAACCGCCACCGTCGTTTGCGTGCGCCAACGGCACGATGCCGGCGCCGACCGCCGCACCCGAGCCGCCCGACGATCCGCCGGAGGAGTGCTCCAAATTCCATGGATTGCGGCAGGGGCCGTAGAGCGCCGACTCCGTTGTCGGCACCAAGCCGAACTCGGGCACGTTGGTCTTGCCGAGTGAGATCAAACCCGCGCTCGTTAACCGCTTGGTGATCGTGGCATCATGGGGCGACGGCGATGGCGGGACGAAGCTCGAGCCTTGGCGCGTCGGCACGCCCTTTTGGACACCCAAAATATCTTTGAGCAGAAACGGAACGCCGGCGAATTGACCGTTGCCGGGCGCGGCGCGCGCCGCTGCACGCGCGCGATCGTAGGTCTTGAAGATTACGGCGTTGAGCTTGGGATTGTGTTTTTCGATGCGGCCGATCGCTTCTTCGACCAGCTCCGCCGCGCTCACTTGCTTTTTCGCGACAAGCTCGGCGAGCCCCAGGCCGTCATAGTCCGCGTATTCGCTAAAGGCCATCGCGCTTCCTCGCCGGGGTTTGGAGGAAGACCTTAGCCTTCGCTTGACCGGCTGTCATCCGGCCCGCCCAAGCGAACGATTTCAACTTAGGGGCGGCGATCGTCACTCAAATGGAAATGCCGGCCTACCTGAAAACACGGGGCCGTGGACCTGTGGCGTTTCACCTGGTTTCCATGCGCGAACCGTGAACGATGCGGTGCGCAATATTGGTGCACCCTTGGGCCCGTAGTCGGTCGCCGGATTGACGATCGTCACCAGGCTTGCCTGCACTCGACCGGCATCGGCGCGCAAAAGGCCGTAGCCATTGGAATTTGAATCGACATATTTCAATCCGGGATTGATCGACGCGTTCCAAAATGCCTCGGCGATGAAGCCCCAGGTCCACGAGCGCACCAATGCCGTCAAGGACCCGCCGAGCATCGCCAAGTTCCAATTCTCGACCGGTCCGTCGCCGGCGTCGAAAGTGCAAATGCTGTGGAACACGGAGTTCGATCGCGAAGCGCGCTCGACGCCGGGAAACAACGGTTCGGACGATATGCCTGCACCCAGGAACTCGACGGCGACCGGTTGCGGTTTCTCGGCGTCGGGGTCGACAACGAGCGTGCCGGCCGCGTGAAAATGATGATCGCCGGTGCACGACACGACATTGGTGATGCCGTTGTCGTGAATGAAGCGCATCAGTTCTTCGCGCTCGGAGGGATAGCCATTCCAACCGTCGATGCCGAGGTAACAGTCCTTGATGCTCGCGAACGGCAGGCTCGACAGGTCGAGCCGGAACGGCAGCAGGGGCAAACTGTTTGCCCAAATCTTCCAACGCGCGTCCGACGCCACCAGCGCGCGCTTGAACCATTCCTTTTGCTTCGGACCCAGCATCGAGCCGCGCGGCGCCGTTTGGCGAGGGTTGGATAAAGTGGTCCCCGGGATCGTCGCCGGCGGTTTTCCACCATTTGCTTCACGCCCAAGGTCGAGCAGCTTGACGTGCTCGATTGCAGGCAACGCTTGACCCTCGATCTTCGGCGGCTTCGGCGAGGGCGATTTGTATGAACGGTTATCCGTCAGAATGATCTCGACCGTGCGCCCCCAGCGCAGCGTCCGGTAGATCGTTATGGTGTCGAGCGCCGTGCGATTGTCCGGGTCCGGATCGATCCAATCTTGCGCGGGACCCGAATAAGGCGCGTCTTTGGCGGCGGCGAATTTGAAGTCGTGCGCTTGATTGTCGACGTTGCGGGGGCTCTGCGCGCCGGTCAGCAGCGCCGGCACATATTCGAACCATGCTTGATTGGCGGCAACCTTGCGCGATTGGGCGGGCCGGCCGGCGGGATCGAAATACGTGTCGTGCGACTGCCAGCAATCGTTCGAAAACTCGTGGTCGTCCCACGTGCTGATGAACGGCCAGCGCGCCCGCGCCGCCTGAAGACTGGGATCGCTCAAATAAAGCTTATAGAGAAAACGATAGTCGGCGAGCGTTACCGCATTCGTGGCGCCCGGATTTTTGTTCCAATCGGTCGACGGCCAGGGCGGCGAGCCGTTCGGGAACGGCGGAATCTCGCGCAAGGCTCCGTTGGCGCCCTTCAGCCAGGTCGGATTTTGCATATTGGCGTTCCAGCGGTCGCCACGGACTTCGTAGATGAAATCGCCTAGGAAGAGGACGAAGTCGATCTGTTCTTCTTGCGGGGCGCCCAGATCGTCGGCGAGCATACGCGCCCACGCACCATAGAACGCCTGCTCGTAGCTCTGGCACGAGACGAAGGCAAAGCGCGCCGGACCTTCGGCGTCGTGCGTCGGCGCGGTGCGCGTGCGGCCCATGCGCGAGAGATCGCCGCCGGCCGCGAAGCGATAGAAGTAGAGCGTGTCCGGATCGAGCCCGTCGACGATCAGGCGAAGCGTATGGTCGCTGTCCTCGCCGACGGTCAGAACCTGATCGACGACGACTGAGTTGAAATCGGGCGTCTTGGAGATTTGCGCGCGCATCGCGATCGGCGTCGGCGAGCCGTCGGTCGCCTCGACCCTCGTCCAAACGACGACGCCGTGCGGGGTTGGATCAGCGGACGCGACACCTTGCGGAAAGCGGAAATTGCCTCCGGTGATCGCGCGCGACGCCGCAACCGCGGGCGCCTGCGCCGTGACGGCAAACGTGCCCGCGAGGCCGGCGAAAGCCTTGAGCAAAGAGCGGCGGTCGATGTCGAGCATCAAGCGAATCTGTCGTGGAGCACCGGCAAGCTATAGCAAACGAAAACTGCGCTGAGTGTGGCGTTGGTGCCTCACCGCTGATCTTCGCGCTCGCGAGCCGCGACGCCGTCACAATCGACTGTTAAATATGCGAACTTGAAGGCGATGACGGTCTTTGAACGCGCTCGGGAGGGAGCCAGTATGAACAAGATTCCGGTTTTGGGCACGGTCAGCCGCGCCTACGGATTTTTGATCGGCGACTTCGCCACCATCATCCGCCTTGCCTGGGCACCGCTGCTGGGAGCGGCGGCGCTGCAGTATTACTACGGTGGCGAGGTCCTCGATGCCGCGATGCGAACGATGCAAAGCGACGATCCCACTCGCATGATGGAGCACATGCCGACGCAGTTTCTGTTGGGCGCGGTGGCATTCATCGCGGGCATCATCGCCCTCGTCGCCTTGCTGCACGTGGTGATTTCGGGCGACCGCAAACCCGGGTTGTTCGTCTATCTCTGGTTCGGTAGTGCCGAAATCCGGCTGATCATGGTCACGATCCTGCTGATCGTGGCGGTGTTCGCCGGCTTCATTGGCCTCGCCATCGTTTTCGCGTTGTTTGGCGCACTCGCCACTCAAGTGCCTGTGCTAGGCGTTGTCGTCGCGCTCGCCGGGATCGTGCTCTTCTTCGTCGCTCTTTGGGCCGTCCTCAGACTTTCGTTGATTGCGCCCGTCATCGTCGCGGAGAGCGGCCTCGGCGTCGAGCGCTCGTGGCAGCTGATGCGTGGCAACGCACTGCGCATGTTCTTCATCCTGCTCTTGACGTTCGTGCCGCTCACCATCGTCAGCGGCATCGTCTTCTTCGCCGTGTTCGGCGGCGACCTGCCGGCGTTGCCGGACTTCGTCAGGTTGATGAAGCCGGCCGGCAGCGACGCGCAATCGGCTGCCGCGGTTCAGCAAGGCCTTCGAGAAGCAATGATGCACTGGCAAGCCGGCTTCATAGACGCGTATCGCAAGCACTGGTTCGCAGCGAACGCATTCGGCTTCGCCTATTCGATCGTCTCGACCGCTCTCAGCGCCGGCGTCATGGGCAGCTCCTATGTCAGTGCAACCGGCAAGGCGGGGTAGGTAAGGGACTGGCCAAATCGCGAACACTTGCGCCGCTCGCCTACTCGGCCGCTCGCGCGCGCTTCTTACCGCTCGCGCGCGTCATCTCGCCCTTGGCGCCGCGCGATTTGAGGATCGGTTTGAGGAATTCGCCAGTGTAGGAGCGCGCTTCCTTCGCCACCGTTTCGGGAGTGCCGGCCGCGACGATTTCGCCGCCGCCGTCGCCACCCTCTGGGCCGAGATCGATGATCCAGTCGGCGGTCTTGATGACTTCGAGATTGTGCTCGATGACGACGACGGTGTTGCCCTGCTCGACGAGCTCGTGGAGCACTTCCAAAAGCTTGCGTACGTCGTCGAAATGCAAGCCCGTCGTGGGTTCGTCGAGGATGTACAACGTGCGCCCGGTCGAGCGGCGCGATAGTTCTTTCGACAGCTTCACGCGTTGCGCTTCGCCGCCCGACAATGTCGTCGCTTGCTGGCCGATCTTGATGTAGCCGAGGCCGACGCGCTGGAGCGTCTCCATTTTTTCGCGCACGCTCGGCACCGCTTTGAAGAACTCGGCGCCCGCTTCGACGGTCATGTCCAAAACTTCGGCGATCGATTTGTCCTTGAACTTCACTTCCAACGTTTCACGGTTGTAGCGCTGGCCCTTGCAGACGTCGCATTGCACGTAGACGTCGGGCAAGAAGTGCATCTCGATCTTGATGACGCCGTCGCCTTGGCAGGCTTCGCAGCGCCCGCCCTTGACGTTGAAGGAAAAGCGGCCGGGGTCGTAGCCGCGCGTCTTGGATTCTGGCAGCCCCGCGAACCAATCGCGGATCGGCGTGAAGGCGCCTGTATAGGTCGCAGGATTGGAACGCGGCGTGCGTCCGATCGGCGATTGATCGATGTCGATCACCTTATCGAGATGTTCGAGCCCTTCGATTTTGTCGTGCGCCGCCGGATTTTCGCGCGCGCCGTTCAAGCGGCGTGCCGCCGCCTTGTAAAGAGTCTCGATGATAAGCGTGGATTTGCCGCCGCCCGAGACGCCTGTGATGCAGGAGAAGGTGCCGAGCGGCACGCTCGCGGTCACGTTCTTCAGATTGTTGCCGCGCGCGCCCTTCACGGTCAGCTGCTTGCCGTTGCCCTCACGCCTCTTCTCCGGAACGGGAATCTGCCGCAAGCCGACAAGATATTGGCCCGTGAGGCTTGCGGGATTGCGCATTATTTCTTCAGGCGTGCCCTCCGCGACGATCTCGCCGCCGTGGATGCCGGCACCGGGCCCCATGTCGACGACGTGATCGGCGGTGCGGATTGCGTCCTCATCGTGTTCTACGACGATCACGGTGTTGCCGAGATCGCGCAAGCGGCGCAGCGTGTCGAGCAGGCGGTGATTGTCGCGCTGGTGCAAACCGATCGAAGGCTCGTCGAGCACATAAAGCACGCCGCTCAGCCCCGAGCCGATCTGCGAGGCGAGGCGAATGCGCTGGCTCTCTCCACCGGACAGGGAGCCCGAATTTCGCGACAGCGTTAGATATTCGAGCCCGACGTCGTTTAGAAAGCGCAGGCGCTCGCGGACCTCTTTCAGGACGCGTGCCGCGATTTCCTTTTGCTGCGAGGTCAGCGTCTTTTCGATATCGCGAAACCAGATGTCGGCCGCTTTGATCGACAGCTCCACGACCTCGCCGACATGCTTGCCGCCGATCTTGACGGCGAGCGCTTCGGGTTTCAGGCGATAGCCGTTGCACACGTTGCAGGGGGCGTTGTCTTGAAACTTCTCCAGCTCCTCGCGCATCCAGGCGGAATCGGTTTCGCGATAGCGCCGCTCCAAATTCGGGATGACGCCCTCAAACGCTTTCTTCGTCTCGTAGCGCCGCAAGCCGTCGTCATAGACGAAGGCGATCACGTCGTCGCCCGAGCCGCGCAAGACGACCTCGCGCGCCTTTGCCGGCAGCTGCTTCCACGGCACCGTCATCGCGAACTTGTAGTGCTTGGCGAGCGACTCGAGCGTTTGGCCATAGAGCGTCGAGGTCGATTTCGACCACGGGGCAATCGCGCCGTCGCGCAATGTGATCGTTTCGTCCGGCACGATGAGGCCCGGATCGAAGAACATTTGCGTGCCGAGCCCATCGCAAGTCGGGCAGGCGCCGTGCGGCGAGTTGAACGAGAAGAGCCGCGGCTCGATTTCGGTAATGGTGAAGCCCGAGACGGGGCAGGCGAATTTCGACGAAAACAGAATACGCTCGGCGTTGCCGTCCTTATCCTTCTTGTCCGCAAACTCGGCGATGGCGATGCCGTCGGCGAGCTTCAGCGCCGTCTCCAAGCTGTCCGGCAAACGGTTGCCGATGTCCTTGCGCACCGCGATGCGGTCGACGACGATATCGATGTCGTGCTTGACCTTCTTGTTGAGCGTCGGAACCTTGTCGATCTCATAGAACGTGCCGTCGACCTTCACGCGTTGGAAGCCGCGCTTCTGCAGATCCTGCAGCTCCTTTTTGTATTCACCTTTGCGGCCGCGCACGATCGGCGCGAGCAGAAAGAGCCGTGTGCCGTCGGCGAGCGAAAGAACACGGTCGGCCATCTGGCTGACGGTTTGGCTCTCGATCGGCAAACCGGTCGCGGGCGAGTAGGGCACGCCGACGCGGGCGAATAGCAGACGCAGATAGTCGTAGATCTCGGTGACCGTGCCGACGGTCGAGCGCGGATTGCGCGACGTCGTTTTCTGCTCGATCGAAATCGCCGGCGACAGACCGTCGATGTGATCGACGTCGGGCTTCTGCATCAGCTCCAGGAATTGGCGCGCGTAGGCCGAGAGACTTTCGACGTAGCGCCGTTGCCCCTCGGCATAGATCGTGTCGAACGCGAGCGACGACTTGCCCGACCCCGACAGACCCGTCAACACGACCAACTGATCGCGTGGCAGGTCGACGTTGACGTTCTTCAAATTGTGTTCGCGGGCACCGCGTATCGAGATGTTCTTTTGCATGAGCCCCTTATTAGTACCCGATCGCGCCACGACTCAGCCCCGCTCCACAGATTTCGAGGCTCATACCTTGACTTTGAGAACAGAACAAGAACATGATGATCTTATCGCCGTGGCGAGACCATCCATTCCGGTGGTTAATGTCCGCGGTCAAGCGCGAAACGGAAAGGTTTGAAAGATGGCTGGCGTCAACAAAGTGATTTTGGTGGGAAATCTAGGAGCGGACCCGGAGGTTCGCCAGCTGCCCTCGGGAGAGCCGGTCGTCAATTTGCGCATCGCGACCTCGGAATCGTGGCGCGACAAGAACTCGGGCGAGCGTAAGGAAAAGACCGAATGGCACCGCGTCGTGATCTTCAACGAGAACATCGCCAAGGTCGCCGAGAAATACCTGAAAAAGGGCTCCAAGGTTTACATCGAGGGCCAGATTCAGACGCGGAAATGGACCAACAAAGACGGCCAGGAGCAGTACTCGACCGAGGTCGTGCTGCAACGCTTCCGCGGTGAACTCCAAATGCTCGACGGACGCGGCGCTGAAGGCGGCGCAGCTATGGAAGGCGCGAGTGCGGGCGGTGGCGGTGGCGGTCGTAAAGCAGTGGCGGGCGGCGGACGCGGCGGTCCGGCGCAAGACTTCCCGGCCGATCCGGACGACGAGATTCCATTTTAGACGGGCAGCCGAACAAAGCCATTGCCGCCAAATAAGCGTTTCGGGCTATGGCGCCCAATCTGCTTCGGGCATGCGCCAATACACGCCGCTCTCTCGTGCGAGCATTCGATAACCGACGAGTTCACGCCGGAATGTCTCGCGGTCGTGATGGCGGCGTTCGATGAGCGCGTTCACTTCGGCTTCGCTGTAGCGGCGGCCATCTTCGAATTGGCGGACAAGCCAGACGAGGATCGGGCGCCGCTTCTTCCGGGTCGCGGGGAAAGCCTTCAGCCGGCCCTCGGCTGTCAAATAATTTCGAACCGTGCGATCCAGGCCGGCGAGGTTGGCCTGCCCGCTCGCGAAGGTTTCGAGCTGCTCGCGCATTCCCAGCGTGCGACCGAGCCGCGATACCGTCCGGAGTTCAAGATTGTACCAATGCGTATTGCCGTCCTGGCGCATGCGCACGAGACCCGCTTCGCGCAGCAGCGATAGATGATGCGAGACGGTCGGCTCCTTTAGGGAAAGAAGTGCTGCGAGTTGTTGGACGCTGTGCTCGCGCGCTGCGAGAAGTCCCAATAGGCGAAGCCGGCTCTCGTGTGCCAGTGCCTTGACGAATTGCAGCACCAATGCGGGCTCTTCGACAACCATTTCCTGCTCGTTCGCCATTTGTCTAATTAGATAGATATCGAATTATCTTCCTTCTGGCAAGCAACTCGCTTGCACGTTTCGTTGCCCCGGTTGTCGGATAAGCTTGGCGCCATTCTGCCGACGTCCCACAGGGATCTTCCTGCACGCGCGCCAGCCTCAAAAATTGGCGGATTTCTGCGCCGCAACAAAGCTAATTTTCGATGAAAATTCCTAGGCTTGGACCTTCCGAGGGGCTATTGTGACGGCCTCAATTTCCGAGCCAGAAAAACCCCTTGTCAGATACCACCGACGATAAGCCTGGACCGGGCCCCTCCGGCCCGTCCGGCAGCTCCGTTACTCCCGTTGCGATCGAAGAGGAGATGGAACGCTCCTACCTCGATTACGCGATGAGCGTGATCGTTTCGCGCGCATTGCCTGACGCGCGAGACGGCCTCAAACCCGTACACCGCCGCATCTTGTTCTCGATGCATGAGAACAACGCCGACTGGAACAAGCCGTACCGCAAATCGGCGCGCGTCGTCGGCGACGTGATCGGCAAATACCATCCCCCTGGCGACCAGTCGGTTTACGACGCGCTCGTGCGCATGGCGCAAGAGTTTTCCATGCGTCTGCCGTTGGTCGACGGGCAGGGAAATTTCGGATCGGTGGACGGCGATCAACCGGCCGCGATGCGATACACCGAAGTGCGGCGCGCCAAAGTCACGCACGCCCTGACTGAGGATCTGGAACAAGACACTGTCGATTTTCAGCAGAACTATTCGAATGAATTCAGCGAGCCTGTCGTTCTTCCCGCGCGCTTTCCTAACCTCTTGATCAACGGCGCGGCCGGTATCGCGGTCGGCATGGCAACGAACATTCCGCCGCACAATCCGGGCGAAGTGATCGACGCGTGCCTCGCCTATGTCGCCGACCCGACGATCGGCATCGAGGCGCTGACGGAAATCGTACCGGGCCCGGATTTCCCGACCTCCGGCCTCATCATGGGACGCAATCCGGCGCGCCTGGCGCTGGTGCGCGGCCGCGGCTCGGTCGTCGTGCGCGCACGCGTCAACATCGAGGAAATCCGCAAGGACCGCGAAGCGATCGTCGTCACCGAAATTCCGTATCAGGTGAACAAATCGCGCATGGTCGAGCGCATGGCCGAGCTTGTGCGCGAGAAAAAGATCGAGGGCATCTCCGACATTCGCGACGAGTCCGATCGCCACGGCATTCGGGTCGTCATCGAAATCAAGCGCGACGCGATGGCCGACATCGTGCTGAATCAACTTTATCGCTTCACCGAACTGCAGACGAGTTTCGGCGTCAACATGCTGGCGCTGAACCACGGCAAGCCGGAAGTGATGAACCTGCGCGACATGATCGTCGCCTTCGTCAATTTCCGCGAAGAGGTGGTGACGCGGCGTACCAAGTTCGAACTGAACAAGGCGCGCGACAAGGCGCACATCTTGGTCGGCCTGGCGATTGCCGTCGCCAATATCGACGAATTCATTCGGATCATCCGATCGAGCCCCGATGCGCCAACCGCGCGGGCGCGGCTGATCGAGCGCAACTGGCCGGCGCGCGATGTCGGACCGCTCGTAGCGTTGGTCGCTGATCCACGTCATGCACTGCAGGCCGACGGCACGATGAAGCTGTCGGAAGAGCAAGCCAAGGCCATTCTCGAACTGCGCCTGCAGCGCTTGACCGCGCTCGGCCGCGACGAAATCGGCGAAGAGCTGAAGGGCCTGGGCATCGCAATCGAGGATTATCTCGGCATTCTGCGCTCGCGCGAGCGCCTCATGGGCATCGTTCGCGACGAGCTCAAGGCGATACGCGATGAGTTCGCGACGCCGCGCAAGACCGAGATCGTCGACTCCGACGTCGACGTCGAAGACGAAGATCTGATCCAGCGCGAAGACATGGTCGTGACCGTCACGCACCAGGGCTACATCAAGCGGGTGCCGCTCAACGCCTATCGCGTTCAGGGCCGCGGCGGGCGCGGCCGCGCCGCCATGGCGACGAAGGACGAAGATTGGGTGACGAGTCTGTTCGTCGCCTCGACGCACGCGCCGCTCTTGTTCTTTTCGTCCGCCGGCATGGCTTACGTGCTGAAAGCTTGGCGCTTGCCGCTGGCGACGCCGCAAGGCAAAGGCAAGGCGCTGGTCAATCTTCTGCCACTGAAGGACGGCGAGTCGATCACGACGGTCATGCCTCTGCCGGAAGAAGAACTCGAATGGGACAAGTTCGAGGTCATGTTCGCGACCACCGGCGGCGATGTTCGGCGTAACTCGCTCTCGGATTTCACCAACGTGAAGGCGAACGGCAAGATCGCGATGAAGGTCGAAGACGGCCATGCGATCGTCGGCGTCGCAATCTGCACCAAGGACGACGATGTCCTGCTGACGACGGGCGGCGGCAAGTGTATCCGCTTCTCTACCGAAGAAGTGCGCATCTTCAAGGGACGAGAGTCGACCGGCGTGCGCGGCGCCAAGCTGGCCGAAGGCGACAAGGTCGTCTCGATGGCCATTCTGCGTCACGTCGATGTCACCGTCGAAGAGGCGCGCGGCTATTTGCGCCAGGCGGCCGCCATGCGCCGCGCCGCAGGCGAGGAGACCGACGTCGCCGAACCGCAGATCGAAGAGGCGGGCGAAGAGGGAACCGAAGAGGCGGCCTTGTCGCCCGAGCGCTACGCCCAACTCGGCGCGCACGAGCAGTTCGTGCTGACCGTCGCCGACCTTGGCATGGGCAAGCGCTCCAGCGCTTATGAGTATCGCGTCACCGGCCGCGGCGGCTCCGGCATTGTTGCGATGGGCCTAACCAAGAAGACCGGGCGCATTGCCGCCTCCTTCCCCGCCGAGGACACCGATCAGCTGATGTTGATCACCGACGGCGGCCAAACGATCCGCCTGCCGGTCGCCTCGATTCGCGTCGCCGGACGGGCGACCCAGGGCGTGATCCTCTTCCGGCTGGGCGAGGGCGAGCGCGTCGTTTCGGTCGAACGCATCGGCGAAAACATCGAGACCGAAAACGGCAACGGTAACGGCAATGGCAATGGCCACGACGGCGTCGAGGGAGGCTGAGGCTCGCACCTGCCCCTTGTTCCCGTTGGCGGCTGCGCTAAGACTAGTGCACCGTCAATTTGCGGGCGCCAAGGGGGCCTGACGACATGCCAAAGCGCGTTGGCCTCTACCCGGGCACGTTCGATCCGATGACGAACGGGCATATGGACATCATCAAGCGCGCCGTGAAGCTCGTCGATCATCTCGTCATCGGGGTTGCCATCAACGAGGCCAAAAAACCGCTCTTCACGCTCGAAGAGCGCGTGGAGATGCTTCGGCACGAGGCGGGCCCGCTCACTAAGGCCGAGGGCGTCGATCTCTCGGTCGAGCCGTTCGACACTCTGTTGATGTACTTTGCCGAGAAGGTCGGCGCGACGACCATCATTCGCGGTCTGCGCGCGGTGAGCGACTTCGAGTACGAGTTTCAAATGGTCGGCATGAATATGAAACTGGCTCCCGAGATCGAAAACGTCTTCCTGATGGCGGACGCGCAATACCAGGCGATCAACTCGCGTCTCGTCAAAGAGATTTGCGCGCTCGGCGGCGACATTTCGCATTTCACGACGCCATACATCGCCCAGCACCTCGCGGCCAAGTTTCCGCGCAAACCCACCGTGACAAAAACGCCCAAGGTCGTCGCGCTCGCACAGGAAAAGTCGAAACCTTAAGTGCGCGTAGCCGATTTCGATTTCGAACTTCCCCAAGATCTGATCGCGCTGCGCCCCATCGCGCCGCGCGACAGCGCGCGCCTCTTGATCGTGCGCGAAGGGTCGATGGAATTCGAAGAGGCGCGCGTATGCGATCTACCGCGGCTCCTGTGGCAAAACGACTGCATGGTCTTCAACGACACTCGCGTTATTCCGGCCCAGCTTTCGGGTGTCCGCGACGCGCGACGGCTAAGTCCCGAAGCGCATGTCGACGTGACGCTGCACAAGCGCATTGCCGACGACACCTGGGCCGCATTCGCCAAGCCCGGCCGCAAACTTGATCTCGGCGACACAATTCGGTTCGGCGGCAATCTTCACGTCGAGCTGATTGCGAAACATTCGGACGGCGAAATCGTGCTGCGCTTTTCGCTCGCGGGCGCGGCTCTGGACCGCGCCCTGGCCACCACCGGCGCGATGCCGCTCCCGCCTTATATCGCCGGCAAACGACCGGCCGACGATCGCGACGCGGGTGATTACCAAACCATATTCGCAAAACACACTGGAGCGGTGGCGGCACCGACGGCCGGCCTACACTTCACGCCGGAGCTCGTGGCGAAACTCGACGGCGCCGGCCTGAAGCGGGCGATGGTGACGTTGCACGTGGGCGCCGGCACATTCCTGCCCGTCAAAGTCGACGACACGAAAGACCATTTGATGCATGCCGAATGGGGCGAGGTAAGCGAGCGCGCCGCAAGCGAGATCAACGCGGCGCGCGACTCCGGCGGCCGCATCGTATGCGTCGGGACAACCAGCTTGCGCCTTGTCGAAGCTGCATCCGACGAAACCGGCCGCGTCCGCGCGTTCAAGGGCGACACGCGTATTTTCATCACACCCGGCTATCGGTTCCGCGCGGCGCAAATGCTGTTGACGAACTTCCACCTGCCGCGCTCGACCTTGTTCATGCTGGTGAGCGCGTTCTGCGGTCTCGAGACGATGCGCGCCGCCTACGCTCACGCAATCGCGCAGCGCTTTCGTTTTTACTCCTACGGTGACGCCTGTCTGCTCATACGGAGAACGGCGTGAGGACGCGGAGCACATTTCTTTTCCCTCTCCCCTTGCGGGAGAGGACGCGAGACGAAGGCTGCAGCCGCAGTCAAGCGGGTGAGGGGACCTCCTCGGCGATTGGCGCTGAGATTTTTGCTGGGACGCGCGCTATGGCGCGCTCTCCCCTCACCGTCTCGCTGCGCTCGACTCCCCTCCCGCAAGGGGAGAGGGAAAGGGACTGGCAATGAGCCAATTTACCTTCGCGATTCACGCGACCGACGGCCTCGCGCGCACCGGCGCGATCACGACCGCCCGCGGCGAAATCCGTACGCCGGCCTTCATGCCGATAGGGACGGCCGCAACCGTCAAGGCGATGCTGCCGGAGAGCGTGCACGAAACGGGCGCCGACATCGTTCTCGGCAACACCTATCATCTGATGCTGCGGCCCGGGCCCGAGCGCGTCGCGAAACTCGGCGGTCTCCACAAATTCATGAACTGGCCGCACCCGATCCTCACCGACTCCGGCGGTTTTCAGGTCATGTCGCTGGCGCAGCTGCGCAAGATCGACGAAGAGGGCGTCAGCTTCCAATCCCACCTCGACGGCGCCGAGTATCGTCTGACGCCCGAGCGCTCGATGGAAATCCAGGCGCTCCTCGGCTCCGACATCCACATGGTGCTCGACGAGTGCACGCCGTTCCCCTCTGGCGAGCGCGATACGGCAAGCTCGATGGAGCTGTCGATGCGTTGGGCCCAACGGTCGAAAGCCGCGTTTCGCGAGGCGCCCGGGCGCGCGCTCTTCGGCATCGTTCAGGGGGGTATTTATCCCGAACTGCGCGCACGTTCGGCCGAGACCCTGAAAGCAATAGGTTTTCACGGTTATGCCGTTGGCGGTTTGGCGGTCGGCGAAGGCCAGGCACGCATGTTCGACGTGCTTGACGCAACGCTGCCGCATCTGCCGGCGGATCGCCCGCGTTATTTGATGGGCGTTGGCAAGCCCGACGATCTGATCGGCGCCGTCATGCGCGGCATCGATATGTTCGACTGCGTCTTGCCGACACGCTCCGGCCGCAACGGCCAAGCCTTCACGCGCCGCGGCCCGGTAAACCTGCGCAACGCCCGGCACGCCGAAGATCCGCGCCCGCTTGACGAGATCTGCCGCTGTCGTTGCTGTCGCGGTTATTCGCGCGCGTATTTGCATCATTTGGTGAAGGCCGAAGAAATATTGGCCTCGATGCTGCTCACCTGGCACAACCTGACTTACTACCAGGATCTGATGCAAGGGCTGCGCGACGCGATCGGTGAAGGGCGAACCAATGTGTTTGCGAAGGAAACACTCGTGAGATACGTCGCAGGCGACATCGCATAGCGCACTGATTCGGACCCCCACTTCTTTCCGATTGAAAAGTTCAACCAAATAAATCGTGCCGCAAACGCAGTCCCGAGCATCATTTTTCAATGGGCCAAAGAGCGAAGCGGAACCAAAACCGGTCACTCGCTTGACAAGCGCAGACCCTCGCCTTGTATTCGTCGCAAGCGGGGCGATTTGCATGAGCGACTATTTTCATCGGCGCATCGTCGGTCTGTTTTCCTGCGCCGTGCTCGCTGCGGGCCTGACGGCGTGCGAAGGCTCGACGACCGCTTACCGGCCGCAAATCGATATCTTCGCCAAGGCAACGGCGGAGACATCTCAGTTTGCCAGAGAATTGCAAACCAGCACGGCAGCGTCGACGACGGCGCGACAGAAGGAAACGCTCGAAAGACGGCAACCGCATATTGCGCTCGACGACCTGGGCTGTGCCGACGCGATCATAGCGCGCACCTCCAGGCTGCCCGGACAGCCCGTCGAACCGCTCCATGTGGCGGTGAACGAGAAATGCGCTTGGATGGCGCCCAATGACGACGTCGAGCTCCGCGATGCCTTTGACGTAAATTCGCGGTTTCCCGAATCGGTGACGTTCCTGAGGTCGGTCGAAAAATACGCCACCTCCCTTCAACTCATCGCCACGAGCTCTGACAAGGCGGGGTTGATCGAGGCGACGAGGGGTACGGTTGCCGCCGTCGCGTCTCTCGCGGCGACAGCGTCGTCGCTTGCGCAAGGCAAACCGGAAACTGCACCGGATCTCGGAGCGGTCTCGGCGTTAGCCGGAACGATTGCGTTCGATGTCTTGGAGGACATGCGCAGCGAAGCGCTCAAGCGATCCGCCCGTGAGGCCGATCGATGGATTTCTGAGGGATCGGCGGCGGTCGCGCGGGTTCTGGAGGAAGCCAACAACGAACTGATCAGGACCGCCAACGGAAAGAAGAACAGGCTGATCGATGCCGCAAATGGCGCGAAGGGCTCGCCGGATTATGTGGCGAGAGTTCAAGCGGCGCAGGCGGCCCAGCTCGAGTTGGAGCAGCTGGTTGCTCGAGATCCAACCTCGCCGCTCCTCAAGCTCGCCGGGGCGCATCACGCCTTGGTCGCGTCGTTTGACGATCCGGATATTCAACTGGGCTCCGCCGTAATGGCATCGTTGGATTTGCTCGAAGCAGCGCAGAGCGCGCGCAACGCGCTGGAAACCAAGTGACGGGAAGGCACCAAATGAGCAACGTCGATGAAGTGCGGTCCCCTGCAGGTCTTGCCGCGGACGCCGAACAGAGGGCGAAAGATATTCTGGACAAAATGGGCGCACTGCAGCGCAAGCAAGCCGAGTTGCACGCTCTATACTCCACCATCCAGGAACTGGATCCGAAGTCCGCGCAGCTCGATGCGTTGTCGCGCATGATCGACGAGACCGGTCGCGTCGTCGGTTCGCTTGCCCGTCAGCGGACCGAGCTTCTCGACGGCATGCCGATCATCACCGACGCGCAAGGACGTGTTTGCATCGCCGCCGCGGAGCTGGCGAAGGACGCGAACCTCGTTGAGCGCGTCAAAGGCCGGCTGCAAAACGCCACCAAGGCGATCGCGACGGCCGAAAAGCTTCTTGTGACGGTGACGGCTCTTCTGGCCTAGGTCCGTTCAACCGTTCGCCAACCGCTCGATCCACTTCGGTAGCGCGAATGCCGCGCGATGGACTGCGGGCGTGTAGTAGTCTGTGCGCAGTCGCGCCGCGGCAAATGCCGATTCCAATCCGCCCCACCGCTTCGGATCACCGAGCACGGCGTCGTTCGAGGCCCAGGTCAGTGCCATATAGCCGCCGATGTACGTTGTGACGACCGAGAGATAGACGCCGCAATAGCGGAACGTGCGCTGCATCTGTTTCAGCGTGTCGGTCAGTTCCTCCGGCTGAAAGAAAGGCACGCCATTTTGGAACACGGCGAAGGCGCCAGGTGCCATTGCTTCCGAGACGCGCTCGTAGAATGTGTCGCCGAACAGAACTTCCGCCGGCCCGACCGGATCAGGACGGTCGGCGATGATGAGATCGAAGCGCCTCTTGTTGGCCTTGTCGGCGAGGAACACGAAGGCGTCCTGGATTTGGACTTTGAGGCGCGGATCGGCGAAGGCGGCGGCATTAACCTCGCTCAGGTGGCGCCGCGACAATTCGACCACCATCGGGTCGATCTCGACGTTGAAGCACTCTTGGACGCCGCGGTGTTTGAGCGCTTCTTCGGCGATCGCCATGTCGCCGCCGCCGGCGATCATGATCTGCTTGACGTCGCCGTGCTCCAGCATCGGCAAATGGGTCAGCATCTCGGAATAGGCGCACTCGTCTTTGGTCGTCAGTTGGACGATGTCGTCGAGAACCAAAACGCGCCCATTGCGTTGTGAATCAAAGATTTTTATGTCCTGAAACTGACTCTTCTCATGCACGATCGGTTTGCCGTCGAGCGTGATCGCCTGGGCGAATCCGGGATGGAGTTTTTCGAGAAAAACGTCCGCCATCTGCTTGAGTCCTTTGCGCGAGGAAGAGAGAGAAAAAGTCGGCGCGAAGGGCGCGACGTATAGGGCGCGAGTCGCCTTGCCGCAACGTCATAATTCTCCGCTGACTCGTCTCGGTTGCCGCACTGCAAGAAAAAATTACAGCTTGGGGACACAAAATACTTGCATGGGGGGGGCACGTACTTATATTTCGCCCTCCCGCGAATTTCCCGATGACTCGGCGGATGAGCGGCTGAGCGGTGCTAGATCAGCACCACAAGGTCAATAGGGTGCAACGCTCTTCTTGAGATAAGGCGACCCCGTAATGGCTCTCGCACAACGCAAGAGAACGGCATTCGAAGCAACGCAGTTTCCAGTAAACCGCGCCAGGCCGAAGACCGTTACGGTTGTTCCTAATCCCCTTGGGGAAGCGGAAGAAAACAAAGACTACTTCATCACCCGCAACGGGCTGACGTTCGCGGGCAGTCACTTGATCCTCGACCTGTGGGAGGCTTCAGATCTGGACGACGAATCCAAGATCGAAAAGGCTCTCAAAGACGCGGTGACGGCTGCCGGAGCTACGCTCTTGCATATTCACCTCCATAAGTTCTCGCCGAACGGCGGGGTATCGGGAGTGGCAGTCCTCGCGGAAAGCCACATTTCGGTTCACACCTGGCCGGAGAAAGGGTTTGCCGCATTCGACGTATTTATGTGCGGCGCAGCCCAACCTTTGAAGACGATCGCCGTGCTTGAGGCCGCGTTCCGGCCTAAGCGGGTCGTCGTCGGCGAGCACAAGCGCGGCATCGTATAAGACGCCGCGCGCTCAGCTGTTTAAGTTGCTCATCCGCCGCCTGGCTTAACCGCCAGGCGGCGTTTTCGTTTGGATTAATCCTTCTTTGGCTCTCGCGAGCGCCGCCCGGTTAGGCTTTACTGAACGTCCGCAGACGTAACATGGGCGTCTGCGGGCCCTCGTTTCTTTAAGTCTCTGGCGTAGAGGATTGGCATGGCCGTGGATCGGCTTGACGCCATCGTCATCGGTGCGGGCGTGGAAGGTTTGACGGCGGCCATCGCGCTCGCGCGCGCCGGCCTTGGCGTCATCGTCGTGGAAAAAAAATTGTCGCCGGGCCTCCTCGGCCTCGGCCGAGGGGCGGTCGTATCGGCCGAGACGGCACGCGCCCTCGATCTAACCGCGCATGGTGTTCGCTTCGCGCCACCACCTCCGATCGTGGGGATCGCCGCCGACGCGAGCGTTGTCCTCTGGCCGGAAGAACACGCCGCGCGCGCAGGCATCGCCGGCCTCTCTAAGCGCGATGCCGAAGCCTATGGCGAGTTTCGCAACCGGATCGCGCGCGCCGCTCGATCACCCGACCGCATGAGTTCTCCGGTGGCTTGGCTGACCAGCACAGCGCCAGCCGACGAGAACGAGGCGTCGCCGTTCTGGCTCTCCTCGATCGCACACGTGTTGGACGAAGCCTTTGACACCGATCTCCTGAAGGGTATCTGGGCGCAAGGCGCGGTAATCGGCGCCGGTGTCTCGCCGGCCGCTCCCATGTCTGCCTCGCTCTTCACGCGCGCTTCGTTGCTCAGTGACATCGCACCGGAGCTATCGGGGCGGGCAGTGACTGGCGGGCGTTCACGGCTGATTGCCGCGCTGATCAGCCAGTTTCTGGCGCTCGGAGGCGAACTGCGTGTCGGCGCGGAGGCCCAAGAAGTCATCGTCGATCGAGACGCCGCCCAAGGCGTCCAGCTTGTCGGCGGCGTCATGTTGCGGGCGCCTCTCGTGATCTCGTCCCTCGATCCGCGTCGCAGCTATTTGATGCTCGTCGGCCTGCGTCGGTTGCCTCAGGCCGTTGTCCGCCAAATGACGGGGGCGCGGTCCGAGGCAAAGCCAGGCTTGGTGCGTCTAACCCTTGGCGCCGCGCCGCCCTTCACCCGGTTGGCGCCGGATGTGCTGGCCGCCAGCCCGCTCATACGAATTAATCCAAGGCTCGACCGGTTGGCGCACGCTCATGGCGCGTTCCGCCGCCGCCTGCTGAGCGACGAGATATCGCTGGACGTCACCCCGCGCCCGCTTGCGGCCCCGTCGTCGGCCGGCGGCGTCCGTTGGGAGTTGGCGGCCAGCGCGCCTTATCTTCCCGCCGAGACGACGGAAGGCCCATGGTCGGCCGGCAGGCGCGACCGACTGCGCGAACTGACGCTGGCGGCTCTGGAGGCCGTAGCGCCGGGCCTGACCGCGATGGTGGAGAAAATCGACGTTCTCAACCCGCCCGAGCCACAGACGAATATGGGGCCGAACGGAGCCGCGTTCCTCCAGGCAAACGCCTCAAGCGATCCAACGGTGTTGCCGCGACCGCCGGGTGCTCTCGTGCCGCAGGTATTGAAGAATCTAATTGTCCTGGAGCGCAACGTCTTTGCGACCGACGGTGCCGTCGGGCTGACGGCGGCGCGGGCCGTGACGGGCGCCAGGTCGAAGGGACGTTTGCGTGCGTAGTGTCGCCAATGCAGGTCCGGCCGACTTCGACGCCATCGTGATCGGCGCGGGCATCAATGGCTTGGTTTGCGCGACCTTGCTCGCGCAGGCAAAACGCCGTGTCGTGATCATCGAAGCGCGCGACCGGCCCGGCGGCGTGTGTATGACAGCTGAAGTGATCGACGGCTTTCGCGCCTCGAGCTTCGCCCATTTGACAGGCCCGTTCGACGCGGGCATCGCCAAGGCGCTGAAGTTGCAAAAATTTGGCCTGACTTGGAGCGAGACGGCGATGCCGACGATCGCCCTATCGCCGGATGCGCGCCACCTGATGCTTGGGCGCGATGTGCGCACGACGTCGCAGACGATCGGCTTGCATTCGCCGGCGGATGCGCAAGCCTGGTCGAATTTTGACCAGCGCATGGCGAAAACCACGAAGGTGCTGGCGCGTTGGATGCGCATGCCGCCGGGCGCCGCCCGTCCGCAAGCCAAGGGGCGTCGCGGGTTTTTTGCCGGTGCGCCGAGCGCGAACGGCGAGGGGCTCGACCGCGCGACCGCAATGCTGCTCGATCTCTCGATCGCTGATTTCCTCGATCAATATTTCGAATCGCCTGCGCTCAAAGGTGCACTGGCCTTGGATGCCGTTCTCGGCAGCGGTTTGGGACCGCGCTCGCCGGGAACAGCGTTCACATACGCAATGCGCCGTGCGTTGGACGACGGCACCGGCGACGGCTTTGCGCATCCGCAAGGTGGTTTGGGCGCATTCGCGGTCGCGTTGATGAAAGGGGCTGAGGCCGCCGGCGTGCGCACGCGTATGAAGGCGCGCGTCAAGCGCATTCTCTTCGAGAACAGCCGCGCGATCGGGGTCGAGCTCGAAGGCGGCGAGATCGTTTACGCGCCGGCCGTTGTGTCGAGCCTCGATCCAAAGATGACGCTGTTGTCGCTCGGCGGGCCTCGCCATTTGCCGTTCGGGCTCAAACGGCGGCTGAAAGGCCTGCATGTCGAAGGCGTCACAGCGAAGGTCAATCTGGCGCTGAAGGGGCTGCCGGCGTTCAAGGGTCTTCAGCGCGAGGACCTGCGGGGACGGATCATCGTCTGCCCGTCTGTCGACTATCTCGATCGCGCCTTCGCGGCGGCGGGGCAGGGGACGTTCTCGCCCGAGCCGGCGATGGAAATCACCATTCCGACGCTCCACGACTCGCTGCTCGCGCCGATCAACGAGCACGTCCTTTCGGCACACGTGCTTTATGCACCTTACAAGCTCGCGGCGGCGTCGTGGGATCAGGCCAAGAACGATCTCGTGCAGCGCGTGATCGCCGTTCTGCAAAATTACGCGCCCGATCTCTCGAGCCGAATCTTGGCTGGCGATGTCTTCTCGCCGCCGGACATCGAGAAGATTTCCGGCGCGACTGGCGGCCATTGGCACGGCGGCGATTTGACGCTCGACCGCTTGGGGCCGCTGCGCCCCGCTGCCGGCGTCGCACGCTACGAGACGCCTGTGCCTGGCCTTTATCTTTGCGGCTCGGGAACGCATCCGTGCGGCGGCGTGACGGGGATCAATGGGCGCAACGCGGCCGAAGCGGTACTTGCCAATATATCTTCCACGGTCCACGCGCCATGAGCATCGTACGCGCGCTCAACGCAACCGCTCTGCACGCCCGTACCGCGGATCTGTGCGCGACGAACGTTTGGCTCGAAGAGAACGGCTTTACGGTGCCGGCCGCCTACAGTTCGCAGCGCGAAGAGCAATGGGCGCTGAGCGAACGCGCCGCTCTCTCCGATCTGTCCGCGCGGCAGGTTTGGTTGTTTCGTGGCGCCGACGCCGCTTCGTTCCTGAGCTTTGCAACTCTTCACGACGCGACCGCGCTTGCACCGTCGCGAGCGCAAGAGACTTATTGGTGCGATGACGCGGGTTTCGTGCGGGGCAAGGGAACACTCGTCCGCCGCGGTGCGAACGAATTTGAATTGATGACGCCCGTTCGCGATCTTGCGTGGATGCTCGACGGCGCGGAGGGATTCGATGTCGAGCTTCGCGACGTGACGAGCGAACGCGCCGCCTTGGGCGTCGCCGGTCCGCTAGCCGCAACGCTGCTTTTGGAAACAGCGCTCGTCACTCAGGAATTGCATCCGGGCGATGTCGCCGAAGTAGCATGGCGTTCGAGCCGCGTTACGGTTCTAAAGCTTGCCGGCACCGGCTTTGAACTTCTGACAGCGGCCGAGGATGCAATCGTCGTTTGGGACAGATTGTGGCGCTCAGGACGCTCGCTCGGCCTGGGTGTCGCCGGCGCTCATGCGCTCGATCTCGCACGCATTGAAGCCGGCCGACTAAAGCCTGGTGTCGACTGGCTTCCCGCGCAATCCGCCTCGAGCGATGATGAGTTGCGCCTGCCGCAAGACTTCGGCGTGAGCGCGGATCTCACGCGCCGCTTCAACGGTGTTGATGCATTGCGCCGCGGCACGTCCGGCAAGCGCCGCGTGCCCGTTCAACTGGTTGCGAACGAAGCTGTTGCGCCGGGCGTCGTATCGGCAAAGGAATCCGAAGTCGGCCGCATTACATCTGCTGCATGGTCGCAGGCACGCGATGAAGCTGTCGCGCTTGCTTGGGTCGATCCGGCAGTTGCAAAACCTGGCACCGCCCTTCTGGCGTCCGGGCCGTCCGGGCCGATTGCCGTTCGGGTGTCGATCGCCGTTCATGGCCTCGGCGCCTAACCAAGCGCCTGAATAAGGCCTGCGAATGAGCCAAGCACGGTTGTGTCGCCACCCTCGCCGACAAAAGCTGTCGCCTGCGTGCGGTCGATGCGTCGCACCTGCAGGCCAGCCTTTGTTGCCGCCGTCACCTCGCCTGGAGCGTCGGTCAGAAACAGGATGGATGCGGGCGGCGTCTCGATTGCGGCAGAAATCTTGGCGTAGGACTCTGGGTCTGTCTTCGGCCCAGTCGTCGTGTCGAAATATCCGCTGATCGCGCTCGTCAGGTCTCCGGCAACGCTGTGCGCGAAATAAAGCTTCTGCGCCTCGATCGACCCCGATGAATAGATGAATAAGCTTAGGCCATTCTTGCGCCACGCACCGAATGCCTCGATTGCATCGGGATAAAGATGCGCTTTGAGTTCGCCGCTTGCATAACCCTCGCGCCAAATCATGCCCTGCAGAGTCTTGAGCGGCGTGACCTTCTGATCCTGATCCATCCACGCAAGGAACTGCGCCGCAGCCGCCTGCGGCGACGGCAACGTATTGCTACCGGCGCGCGCCGCGTCCGCTACGATCGCGATGATCTCTGGATCGCGCCATCGCTGGTGCAGCGTTTCGCTAAGATGCTTGCGCGCATAGGGAAATAGGACCTCGCGCACGAACGCGATGTCGCCGACAGTGCCTTCGATGTCGATCAAAATCGCTTTGATCACGATTCGTATTTCGGTACCGTGTCCGCGATTTTGTCGCCCGTGAATGTCGCGACCCAGCCATCCGGCGTCGTGAAGAGGCGGATGGCGGCAAAAAGCGGCCTTGGTCCCATGTCGAACCAATGGCGCGTGTGCTTGGGCACCGACAGCAAGTCGCCTTGTTCACACACTAATTTCAAAACCGTGTCGTCGTTGCGAAGATAGAAGGCGCCGGCGCCTTCGACGAAAAAACGCACCTCGTCGTCGTCATGCGTGTGCTCGGACAGAAATTTCCGACGCATCGCCTCGCGATCGGGATGCTCGGGATGAATGCGCACGACATCGACGGACTGATAGCCGCCGAGCTTCATCATGCGATCGACATCACGACGATAGGCCGCGAGAACGGCGTCTTGTCCGGCGCCGGGCGGCAGTTGCGCTGTCGCCTCCCAGCGCTCGAAGCGAACGTCGAACGGCAGCAGCGCGCGGCGAATCTCGCGTTCATCGCGTGTGGCCGATGTCGGCGTTTTGTCTTTCTTTAGATCGAAGGCGGTAAGTTGGGTCATACCGGAATTCCCTTCAGCTTCAGCACGAGAGTGAAAAGATAATCGAACGCGTCAAGATGTCGAAGCGTGTCCGCCGCGTCGCGCCCCCAAGCATAAAGTCCGTGCCCGGCAAGGAGAAACCCAAAGCCTAACGGACCCTTCTTCAGCCGTTTTTCGACAACGACGGCGAGGCTATCCATGTCCTGCGTGTTGTCGAAGATCGGAACGTCGAGCGCGGTTTCGTACGTCGTCGTACCGCGAAAGGCCTTGAGCAACTCGAGCCCCGCCAAGCGCACATGACCGGCGTTCTGAAACTGGAGCGAGGCCAGAGTCGCCGCCATGCTGTGCACGTGCGCCACGGCGCCGATCTCCGGCGACAAACGATAGAGCGCGAGGTGAAGTGGTGCTTCCGCCGATGCGCGGGCGTGAGCCGGCCCGTCGATGTCGGCTATGATAATGCCGTCCGCGGCGAGCTTCGCTTTGTCGCCGCCTGACGCGGTTATCGCCGCACGCCGTGAATCGATCCGGACCGAAAAATTGCCGCTTGTCGCCGGAATCCAATCCTTCGCGCCACAATGATGGGCGAGGGCCAAAACATCGCGCGCGGAGGCATCATTGACGATTTCGCGGATGTTGGAGGATGTGCCCGTCAATTCGTCGACCTTCATTGGTAAATTGCCGCCGGCCGCCCGGGCGGCGGCCGCATATATATGGTAGTTGGCGCGGCCGTGTCACGGTACCCGTTCACGTTGCGACGGACTGGTGTTCATCGGACGTTCAAATTCCACGTCGAACACGGGAGCGGGACGACATAACCGGTTTTGAACAATGGAGTTGGCGAAGACCCTGCGCTCCCAGCACTATGGCCTGAACCTCATAGTTGGCGGACAGGCAGGCGTGGTGGTGGACCCCGATGGCGACCTTGTGGCGCGGATCGCGACCGGCGATCACGCGGCCGCTCGCGCATTGTTGGGCCGCCACCTGCCGCGAATCTTGAATCTGAGCCGACGCATGCTGGGCAGCCAGACCGAGGCCGAGGATGTAGCGCAGGAGGTCTTCTTGCGCGTCTGGACCCACGCCGCGCGGTGGAAGCCGGGCGCGGCGAAATTCGAGACGTGGCTACATCGCGTCGCGATCAATCTCTGCTACGACCAGCTGCGCAAGAAACGTCCAGCGCATCTCGATGCGGTGCCGGAGCCGGCCGATCCAGCGCCGGGCCCGGCGGCGGTGCTCTTCCAATTTCAGCTCGGTGCGGCGGTCGATGCGGCATTGAATGGACTGCCGGAACGTCAAAAGGAAGCGATCGTGCTCTGCCATCATCAAGGGCTGACCAACATCGATGCTGCCGAGGTCATGGGCGTGAGTGTCGAAGCATTGGAGAGCTTGCTGGCGCGGGGACGGAGATCGTTGAGGGAGCAGTTGAAAGAGTTCAGAGACGACGTTCTGGACGCCAAAGGTGGCGCTTAAGGCAACGGGGCGAACGAGCAGGGAATGACGAAATGATGAGTTTGGATCGCTTCGCGGAATTGGTTGGCGCTTATGGTGCGTCGCCCGCGCGTTGGCCTGCAGCCGAGCGTGCCGCCGCCGTGGCGCTGATGAAGGCGTCGGCCGCCGCGCGGCGCCTTGCCGAAGATGCCGACAGACTTGATCGCCTGCTGGACTCGCCAGAGACGGCCCCCGCCACACGCGTGCTGCAGGAGCGCTTATTGGCGACCTTCGCCGGTCGCGGCCGGGTACGGGCCACCATATCTTTTGCCGGCTATGCGCCTGCTCGGTGGCTGCCTGCGGGTGCGCTGGCCTGTTCTCTTCTGCTTGGCATTGCAATGGGAACGCAAGTGCCGCGGCTTGCAGAACTCGACGACGACGCGCTGGCGCAGAACGCCGCGTCGAATGTCATCACCGCGAGCGCCGGTGACGGCGATATATGGCTCGGAGGAGTCGAATGACGGACGTGCCGCAGCCCGCACGGCGATCGAGCGTTTGGCTCATCGTTTCGTTGTGCGTCAACTTCTTTTTGATCGGCTTGATCGTTGCGGGTTTGCTGGTGGCGCGGGGCCGCATGATCGCAAACGCCATCCGCGGCGGGGAAGGAGCTTTAGCGCCGGAAGAAGTCTTGCAGCTGTTGCCCCCATCGGGCGCAACGAAAATGTGCGATGTGGTCGCCGCCAACACGGAGGCATTTCGCAAACTCGGCCGCGAACTGGTCGACGCGCGCCGCGATCTCTTTCGCGCTTTCCGCGCCGAGCCATTCGATGCGGCGGCTTTCAAGTCCGCACTCGACCGCGCCACGGCCGCTCAGGTTGCGTTGATTCAATTGCGCCAAGGTATCGCGCTGCAGGTGACCGAAAAACTCGACGCGACGGAACGCCGAGAATTGTCGCTAAAACTCGTTCAACGGTTCTTTTCGGGCGCGCGGCGCAACGGCGGCGGTCTTCCGGCGCTGCGTGCGCTTTGTGCGGCAGCCGGCGCTCACGGTACCGATCAGCTGCCGCACTAGAAGCGTCTAACTCGCCACGGTAGAATTAGTCTTCGGTGAAGCGGAAGCTCGCGATTTCGCACACGTTAATGCGGTATTTCTCGACCTTGTCCCCGTCATCGAAGATGCCCAGGAAATCATAGAGACAAAAGTCGTTGGTACCGAAATTCACGGTAACGGACGCGCCGACGGCGAGCGTGTCTTGGCCGAGAATGTCTTCTTCCCAATCCTTCGTACCGACGCGCGACGCATGGAACTGAACCATGGCGTGACGGGTCTCGTTGATGATTTTGACCTTCTTGTTTGCGTCGGCACCTGCCGTTGTTGCAAACGAAACCAAAAGTGCGCCGGCTGCTAATGCTGCAAACGCTGGTCGGATTACTGAGCGCATAGCTTTCCCCTTGAGTAAGAGCCGCCCGGACCATAGGAGATTCGCGGCCCCAGGAAAAGTTGACCGGCGCCACACCCCCAGCTGATTTCGGCGCCCGACGACGCTATCGCGTTGCGCTATGGCTGAAATGCGTTGAAAGCCGTCTGGCATGGGTCCGGGTTTGGCAGTCTTTTTCGATTGCGCGATCACGATCCCTTTCTAACCCTTTCTAATCGCCCAGGTTCAGCTTATCGACCTGTGCACGCATGGGTCGATAAGCGACGACCTAGGTACAAAAAAACATGCGGCCCGCCGAAGCGGACCGCATGCCCAATCCAAACTAGAACTAGGATTGTTTTAGTGCGCCGGTGGCGTCGCCGGCGGCGTCGTCGTGTCGGCCGGAGGCGCAGGCGGCGTCGTCGTGTCGGCCGGAGCCGCTGGCGGCGTCGTCGTGTCAGCCGGAGCTGCTGGCGGCGTCGTGCTGTCGCCCGGAGCCGGTGGCGTCGTCGTGTCAGTGGCCGGAGCCATTGTATCTGTCCCGGCCTCAGGCGCCTTCATCTTCGTGGTGTAGTACCAGTAGGCAGCGCCCGCCAGAATGACGACCGCGATAAAGAGAAACAAACCAGTTCTATTCATTCTTCTCTCCATTACATGGCCGTCTTGGTGGCCATCGATCCCCTCGCCGCACGCATTTTCTCAACATGGGGGGCCCCTTTACTCGACAAACGGCCGCCGAGGCAGCCGTCCAAGCAAGAGTCGCCCGCCGCACGTCCTAGCGCGACTTGCCTTGGACATTAAAGAATTCCTTACCATCCAACAAGGCGCGGCCCCCCCTAATACGAGGAGGCGTTCTGCCGCAGGACGAGGCTATTGCCTTGCTCTGAATCGCGCGGAAAACGGGCATTCCGCAGTTGCTCAGCGGGAACTCGCGAGGCTATGCTGGGGATGAACTTGACGGGTGCGAGCTACCGTCGTTCAGAGGCTTCCATGAGCATATTGCGGCCGGCGAAAGCCGATGAGGCGTTGGGATTCGCCTCGGCGCAAGCCGAGCTCGAAGCGTTTCTCGCCAAGCATCCGCAAGTCCAATTCATTGATTGCGTGTTTATCGACCTCTGCGGCCGGGTTCGCGGCAAGCGCTATCCGCGCAGCGAAATCGACAAGGTCTTCAAGAGCGGATTGCAGATCCCTTATTCACTTTATTTGCTCGACGCGCGCGGCGAAATGGCAAATCCGCTTGGTCGCGGCTTTGGCGACGGCGATCCGGACGGCACGGCTTGGCCAGTACCGGGCACGCTTACCCCGGTCGGCTGGGCGCAGCGGCCGCATGCCCAAGTCTTGATGACGCTGGGCGACGAGAAGGGGCAGCCGTATCTGGGCGAGCCGCGTCACCTGCTCAAGCGGATCGCGGATCGATTCCGTGATTTGGATTTGACGCCTGTCGTTGCCGGCGAACTCGAGTTCTTCTTGGTCGACCGCGAGCGCACCACGGCCGGCGCCCCACAACCACCGTTGCTTGGCGATGCCGGTGTTCGCGACGATGCCGCTTCGACCTATGGCATCGAGGACTTGGAGAATTATCGCGAGTTTCTTACGGCGGTGGCCGAAGCAACAACGACCCAGCGCATCCCCGCCACCGTCGCCAGTGCCGAATGTGCCGTCGGTCAATTCGAAATCAATTTGCGCCACGAGGCCGATGCGGTGCGCGCCGCCGATCACACGGTGTTCTTGCGCCAGGTAGTCAAGAACGTGGCTCGTGCTCAGGACATGGATGCGACATTCATGGCTAAGCCCTACCTCAATTCTCCCGGCAGCGGCCTGCATGTGCATGTGAGTTTGGCGCACAAATCCGGCCGCAACGTCTTCGACGATGCGAGCGTCAAGGGCGGCGAGATGCTGCGCAACGCCATCGCCGGTGTTCAGGCAGTGATGGCGGAAGGCATGGCATTGTTCGCGCCGAACCCGAATTCCTATCGCCGTTTCGTCGACAATTCCTTCGTCCCGCGCAACCGCCGATGGGGCTACAACAACCGCTCGACCAGTATTCGCGTCCCCGCCGGCGCCAATGAAGCGCGGCGCTTCGAGCATCGCGTCGCCGGCGCAGACGCCAATCCCTATTTGGTGATTGCCGCTGTTCTGGCCGGTGTTCACCATGGGATCGTCAACCGCCTTGACCCCGGTCCACCGTTTGAGGGCAATGCCGCTGCGTTCGTCGACGAGACTTTGCCGCTCAATATCGACGCCGCTTTGCTCGCGCTAGAGAATTCGGCAATTCTGCGCGAGTATCTAGGCCGGGCCTATGTCGATCTCTACTGCGCGACCAAGCGCACGGAGTTACGCCGCTATCGCGAAGCCATAACGGCTCGCGAGTACCAGTGGTATCTCTAGCGCCGTCCGAGCATTAGGTGAGGCCGTAACGCGCGCGCAACTGAATCACGGTCATCTCGACCAAGGGCGCGAGAGCGGCCGCCAACTTCGACAGATTGACGCGGTCGTCGCCGGAACACGCTTGCTCAAAATCTTGCGCGGCGACCCGGAGGTGGTTGAAGCAGAGCGATCCTGCGTGCGTCGCCAAATCGCGGGCGGTGCGGCGTGCTTCGCTTAGGGCATGGCGTGCAACCGCAGCATCGATCATAGCGAGTTGCGCCTTCGAAGCCTCGACAAAGGTTTTGGCCATGTCGGCGACGGCAGCGGCGCCCAACTGCGCCTCGCGTTCAGCAATAGCTACGACCCACGACTTCGGCATTCGAAAATATTACACCTTGGCAAGCGGCAGCGTAAACGTGACGGTGGTGCCTGCGCCAAGTTCACTTTCAATCTTGAGGTGCCCGCCGTGCATGGTGACCAGCGCGCTCGAAACCGCGAGGCCGAGCCCGGTGCCGCCGCGCCGCTTGCCCGAAGTTGCGGGCTCTATCCGCTCGAACGGCTTGGTAATGCGCGGCAAATCCTGCTCTGCGATGCCGATACCGGTGTCGCGCACCGTGAAGCTAACCAGGTCGTTTTCGGTGCGCCCGGCAACTGTGATCTGACCGCCCGGTAGTGTGAATTTTATGCTGTTCGACAAAAGATTAAGTAGCACCTGCTTGATCGCCCGCTTATCCGCGTTGACCGGCGGCAGCGCCGGCATATCGATCCAAATCTTGAGGCCGGCCTCACGCGCACGGGACTCGATCGTTTTCACGACGTCGGCGACGAGGGCGCTCGCTTCGATCGGAGTGCGGTCGAGTTCGAGTTTGCCCGCATCGATGCGCGCCATGTTGAGGATGTCGTTGATGAGGTCGAGGAGATGCTGACCGCTGCGATGGATGTCGACCGCATATTCGACGTAGCGCGGCGGCAGCTGGCCCAGCATCTCGTTGCGCATTACATCGGAAAAACCGATGATCGCATTGAGCGGCGTGCGCAGCTCGTGACTCATGTTCGCCAGGAATTCGGATTTTGAGCGGTTAGCTTCCTCCGCGCGACCTTTTTCGGTTTCAAGTTTGCGCGCCAGTTCGCTTAGCTCGTGCGTCTGGCCGGAAAGCGCGTCTTCCTGCTGTTTGAGCGCCGTGATGTCGGTGGCGACCGCGATGCGCCCGCCGTCGGCGATGCGCCGTTCGCTGACGAGAAGCCAGCGCGCGCCGGCACGCTGAAGCTCCACCGTTCCCATGTCGTCGAGCTGCAGGGCGTCGAATGGTTGCGCCGCTTCGTCCGATCCGTGGCCCGGGGTGTGTGCACGCGCCATCAATTCGGTGCGCATTTCGCCGGGGCGCGCGGCGTCAAGGCCGTAAAAGTCGAGAAAGCGGCGGTTGCAGGTGACTAGCGCTCCGTCGCGGTCCCACAACGCAAAACCCTCAGCGGCGTTGTCGATGGCGGTGCGCAACACCGACTCGGCGACATCGACGCGCTCGTCCGCCTGCTTCTGATCGCTAATGTCGAGCACAATGCCGACAAGGCGCCCGGCCTCGGCTCGGCTCGAGCGATAGGCTTGCCCTTTCGCCCGTACCCACAGCCAATGTCCGTCGCTATGCTGCAGGCGAAACGGGACGTCGTAGCTAGTCTGGCCTTCGCGCACGGCTGCGGCGATATTTTGGAAGACGCCGCGGTCGTCGGGGTGGACGAGTTTCTCAGCGTCGTCTGCCGATATCGCCCGCGGTTGACGCCCGCGCCCGACAAGCGCGTTCATTGCGCCCGACCAGAACAGTCGGCCGGACGCGAGATCCCAATCCCAAATACCCGCATTGGCGCCGCTGATCGCCAGCTCGAAGCGTTCTTCGGCGCGACGCAGCTGGCCGTCGGCGCGCGACGCGCGCTCGAGTTGATTTAGGAATGCCCACGCCAGCGCCGCGCCGAGTAGGCTCGGCCCTATGATCATCAGCGTGAAGAGCGGTAGCGACTGATACCAAGACGACAGCGCATCGGCCGCGCGCATGATCGTGATGAAGCGTAGATCATAGCCCGGCAACAACCGCGTCATCGTTAGATAAGTGGCGCCCGAGGCGCCGGCGACGTAGCGGAGTGACGGGGTCGTACTGACCGTGGGGGGCAGCGCCGCGATTGCTTGATCGACGAGCGTTGAATCGGCTTGCGTGCCGGCGACAACGCCCGTTTGGGGATCGGCAAGGATGGCGCTCTGGCCCTCGGTCGCCGCTCGCGACAACAGCTTGGTCAAGTACGCGGGATCGATCAGCGCCACCAGGGCTTGGCCCGGATTCTCTTGAAGCTTGAAGGCGATCGCGAACGGCGTCCGTCCAAACACGGCGTCGGTGAAGCGTCCGGTGGCGAACGCTGCGGGTGTCGCCTTTAGAGCAGCGAGCAGTCCGACGTCGCCGAGGCGGCGCCCTTCGGGCGCAAGGCCGTTGCGATCCCAGATCACGTTGCCGTCGCCGTCGACCAACATCACGTTGCTGAGCGCGGGATCCGCCGCCGCCAATCCAGGCCCCTGCGAAGGCGAAGTCTTCAAACCGGCCGTGAGCGCTATGCGCGTGCGGTCGATCGAGGCTGCGATCAGGTTGCTGGCAACGATCGTAAACGTTGCCGCTTCGTGCTCGGCTTGCTGCAGCGCCAACTCGTGGTCTCGACGCAGCTGAACACCGGCTGCGGCGGCAACTGCCAGGATCGAGAGCAACGTGCCAAGGATTACCCAGCGCGACGTGCGCCGCTCGGCGGCCGGCCGCGCGCGCCGCTCGTGAGCGCGCTCGCTTGGTAAGGCCGATACTGTTCGTGTCGCCGCAGCCATGTCCGATTGACGCAGAATCGAATCAAGTCCCCACCAGGATTATGGCGAGGGCTAGGGCCTTGTCACCCTAGCGGCCCTACATCCTGGGCCGACTGTGGCCGATCTTCGAATCAACCGAGCGTCTTTTCGGCGATCTCAAAGAGATTTCGCGATAAGCCTTCCGTCGATTTGATGCGCGTCAACTCGGCGCGGATCAACGCTTGGCGCTTGTCGTCGAAGCGCCGCCAGGTTTCGAACGAGCCCGACAAACGTGCCGCGACTTGCGGGTTGATCCTGTCGAGCGCGAGCACAGTATCGGCCAGAAAGCGATAGCCTTCACCGCTCGCAGCATGGAAACGCAGCTGGTTGTTCATGACAAACTGGCCCACCAGCGAGCGCACGCGGTTGGGGTTTTCGATCGAGAAGGCCGGATGCTTCATCAGCGCCTTGACGTGCGCCAGCGTATCCGGCCGGCAGGACAGCGCCTGTACCCCCATCCATTTGTCGATGACGAGCGGGTTGGCCTTCCACTGTTCATAAAATTGACTCAGCGCCTCGTCGCGCTCCGCTCCGCTCATGTCGGCGAGCGGGCTCAAGCCGCCCATCTTATCCGTCATGTTGTCGGCGCTGCGATGGTGCTCGAAGGCGAGACTGCGGGTCTCCTTCGTGTCCTCGGCCGTCAGATACCGTAGGCAGGTGTTGCGCAGGCTTCGTTTGCCCGACTGGCCGGCGTCCGGAGAATAGGGCTCATTGCTCTTCAGCGATTGATAGATGTCGCGCAGCGCTCCGCCATGTCTTCCGCTGATCGCGCGGCGCAACGTCTCGCGCGCCGTGTGGATGGCGTCGGGATCGGCGACAATCATCGCCTGCGCCAGCTCCGCCTCGCTCGGCAATTGTATCGCTAGCGCCGTGAATGCAGGATCCTTGCGGGCGTCACGCAGCAATTCGCCGAACGACTCCAGGAACAATTCGTCGGCCTTGGGCGCACGCCCGTTCTTTGCATCGTCCGTCATGCGCAAGAGAACTTCGGTCGCGAGCTTTTGTCCCGACTCCCAGCGATTGAACGGGTCGGAGTCCTTTGCCATCAAGAAGGCGCGGTCTTCCGGCGTCAGCTCGGTCTCAAACTTGGCTGGTGCGGAGAAGCCGCGCCCGATCGACGGCACCGCCGCCTCGCTCACATTCTTGAAGCGGAAGGTCTGGCGTTTCTCGCGCAGATGCAGAACCTGCGTCGGCGCCGTCGGCGCGCCGTCGAGCGAAAGTGGCAAATCGCGCCCAGAAATGCGGCCGATCAATCCGACCGCGACCGGAATATGCATCGGCTTCTTGTCGGGCTGGCCTGGCGTGGGCGCCATGTGCTGTTCGAGCGTCAAGTCATAGGTTTTTGCCGCCGCGTCGTAGCGCCCTTCAGCTTTCACCTGCGGCGTGCCGGCTTGCGCGTACCAAAGCTTGAACTGCGTCAGGTCGACGTTGTTGGCGTCTTCCATCGCCTTGATGAAGTCGTCGCAGGTCGCGGCCGTGCCGTCGTGGCGCGCGAAATAGAGGTCCGAGCCTTTGCGAAAACCGTCCACGCCCAGCATGGTGCGAACCATGCGGCAAAGCTCGGCGCCTTTTTCGTACACGGTCGCCGTATAGAAATTGTCGATCGTGACATAAGAGTCCGGTCGCACCGGATGGGCGAGGGGGCCGCCGTCTTCCTGAAACTGGCGGGCGCGCAACATGCGCACGTCGCCGATGCGCTCGACCGCGGCAGAGCGCATATCCGACGAGAACGACTGATCGCGGAAGACGGTGAAGCCTTCCTTTAGCGACAGCTGAAACCAATCACGGCAAGTGACGCGGTTGCCCGACCAATTGTGGAAATATTCGTGGCCGACGACGGCCTCGATCAGATCGAAATCGACGTCGGTCGCCGTGTCCGGCCGCGCCAGGATCAGCTTGTCGTTGAAGATGTTGAGACCCTTGTTTTCCATCGCGCCAAAATTGAAGGCGCTGACGGCGACGATGTTGAAGATGTCGAGGTCGTATTCGCGCCCATAGGCGTCCTCGTCCCATTTCATGCAGCGCTTCAATGCACCCATGGCATAGGAAACTTTGTCCTCGTTGCCGTGCGTCACGTAGATTCCAAGTTTCACGCGCCGTCCCGACATCGTGACGAAGTGGTCTTCGGCATGCGCCAGGTCGCCCGCGACAAGGGCAAAGAGATAGGACGGCTTGGGGAAGGGGTCGTCCCATTCCGCCATGTGGCGCCCGCCCGGGAGCTGCGCATAGCCCGACGCGTTGCCATTCGACAGCAGCACCGGAAAGCGCGCGCGGTCGGCAACTATGCGCGTACGGTAGGCCGACATGTTGTCCGGCCGGTCGAGCGAATAAGTGATGCGGCGGAAACCTTCCGCCTCGCACTGCGTACAGAACATGCCGTCGGACATATAGAGGCCAGAGAGGGCGACATTGCCCTGCGGGTTGATCTCGACGGTGGTGTCCAGCCGGAAGCGCACCGGCGGCGGGTTCTTGATGGTCAGCGTTTCTTCGGTCAGTTCGTACGCGTCTTTCGCCAGCGGCCGCCCGTCGAGTTGGATGTCGAGGAGCCTCAAATGCTCGCCGTTCAGCACCACTGGCCATTGCCCCTCGGACTGGCGCTCGAAATGCAGGGCCGCATAAACGCGTGTGGCGGTCGGTTCGAGGTGGAACTCAAGCTCCGTTTTCGTGACCCGATAAGGGACGGGCTTGTAGTCCTCGCGCTTGATGGCCACCGGCTGCTCGGTTTTCATATCTGGAACCTTTGGGCAAATACGCGGCCGGAGGGCCGTCTGATGGGCGCCGTTTTAGGCGATCCCGGGCTGCGAGGCGAGCGGCCGATTGTCGAAGTTTTGACACAACATTTGGGCAAGAGGGCTGGAAAGGGGAGAGTACCGTCATGAACAAATGGCTTATCGCCGTCGCCGCCGTCCTCATCCTGCTGGCGGCAACGAACCCATCGCGCAGCGATTTCAACGACTGGGCCGTGCGCTACACCGCGCACAAGATCGACGCCCAGGCGCAGAGGGAGGGGCGCGAAGCCTCATCGAGCGAGCGCGTGGTCGGCGGCGCCCTTGTCGGGCTGGTTGTCGCGAACCTGCCGGTCAAGCGGCAGAATTTTATTCTCTTCTCGATCTACCGCTTGGACAGCGACGTCATCCAACCCGGCAACGACAGCGAAACTTTCCCCGGCTGCGCGGTTGGAATCGCGGGGCAATTCGTCGGATTTAAGAAGTGCTGACGATTGGGTATCGCAACGGCGTCGACTCGCGGGCTTCTGTCGCGGTGCGACAGAAGCGCACAATGTGCGCTCGAACACTTGCGCGCGTTCCTTGCATGGATCATATGAATCGACAGGCGCACACGGTGCGTACTCGCGCGGGCGACGCTCCCGCTAACTGAGGGAAAGGATGACCACCATGAACCAGGTCTCCGCTTTCGGGCGCAACGTTTTCGCAGCCGGTGCCGCTCAACCACGTTATGCCTTCCGCGTGATCTTCGGCGGGATGGTGCGTGTGACCACGGACCCGATCGAGGTCGCGCGTATTCGCCGGGCTTATCCGGCGGCGCGCGTCGAGGTCGTGCCGATCGGCTAGAGTCAATCATTCTTCGAATGCTGGGGCGAGGATCGACGATCCTCGCCCCACACGTTTGCCGGTCACTTCTCCGGTAGCGATCACTGAATCGTGCGGCTAGCGGAGCGGACGTTCGACACGTGCCAAGAATTCGTCAGCCAAACGTCGTGCCGCTTTCGAGGCCAACCCGCTGCAAGAATAGTTGTGGTATCCGACCTGGATTTCGGAACCGCGGCTAAGGTGATTGGCAACGGAAATATCGACCTGACGCTTGAAGACGTCGAGCACGCTCTCGGCCGTCAGCCGGCCCGAGTGAAGCTGCAGGTTCAGCGCATCATACGCCGCCGCGATCTTTCGTTTGCCGTAGTCGGAGGTCAAGGCTGCCTGGATCAGCGCCTCTATGCGCGCCGCCGAGTCTCGCGGACCGTACCGGTCGATCATATCTGAACTATAGCACGGCGCGCCTGCCGGTGCAGTCAAAACGGAGCGCCCGTGCGCAGGCTGCGAAGATGCAAAGCCAGGCGGATTCGGCCCTACTGCGGGACGTCCTGCTCGACGTAGCGGGCGATCGCTTTGGCTTCTTGCGCCAATGAGGCGATGTCGTCCGGCACGTTCTCGGGTTCCGATTTGGTTTGTTCGATCAACGCCTGCAGCACCGCCATCATCTTCGGCGCATAGGCGATCATCCGCGCTTGGCGCTCGATGCGCTCGGGATAGAGGTCGTATTCGGCGCCGGGTACCCGCCAGCCGCCCCAATCGGTTTCGCCCGTCACGATTTGCGGATGCGTGCCTGGATACGGGTGGTGGGCGCACTCTTCCGCGGGCTTCCATTTGTTCCGCGAGCGGACGAGACGCCATTGCTCGCTCGCGTCGCCGGCGGTGCCGATCTGAAGCGTTTCGGACTGCAATTCCTCGGCAGCGAAGTCGCGGCCCAAGCCAACGTCGTAAAAAATGCGCAGCGGCTCGTCGAGGCCCTTGGCCCAGTGCGGCATGACCTTTTCGATCAGCGCCCACGTGCCGACGGTCTTTACATAGACGCGCTGGTTCTTGTGGAATTGAGCCTTCGCCATGAACGATGTTCCCCACCCGAATTGCGCGGCATCGTCGGTCATGCACTTTAAAATGCCGTTAAACCTCTACTCCGCAGGTGCGCCGCCGGGCCGAATTCGCCCGCGAATCCAGGCGAAAAAGCGCCCGCGCCAAACATACAAATCCGCCATTAAGGTATACGCGACCGGCACGATGAGGAGCGTCAAGAAGGTTGACGACAGGATACCGCCGATAATGAGCACGCCCATGGCGTTGCGAAACTCGGCGCCCTGGCTGGTCGAGATCGCGACCGGGATCATGCCAAAGACCGTCGCAAGCTGCGTCATCAGCACGGGGCGCATGCGGCGCGGGCCCGCTTCCTCGATCGCGGCGCGGGCGGCGAGCCCGCGGGTCTCGCGCGCGACGTTTGCGTAATCGACCAGCAAAATGCCGTTCTTCATGACGAGACCCATCAGCGCGATGAGCCCGATCTGCACGAACATCGTGAGCGACAGGCCGGAGAAGTAAAGTGCCGCGAACGCGCCGAAGAACGAAAGCGGCGCGGTCAGCATGATGATGGCCGGCTGCGAGAATGAATTGAACTGGCTCGCCAAGATCATATAGAGCGCGACGATGGCGAGGATGAAGGCAAAGCCGATCGCCTGCGCCGATTCTTTCATGCGTTCCGCCTGGCCGATGAATTCGCCGCCGTAACCGGCCGGCAGGTCGACCGCCTTTAGAATCTGCGCCATGCGATCCGTCGCGGTGCCGAGCGCGACGCCCGGCGGCGTGTTGCCGAATATCGAGATCGTGCGGGCCCGATTGCGCCGGTCGATCTCCGACGGGCCTTCCTTCATGTTGAAGGCGGCGATGCTCGCAAGTTCGACGAGCTGCCCGCCTTGGCCGCGCACTTGGATCAGCGACAGCTTCGAGGGATCGTTGCGCTGTGTTTCTTCCAAGCGAACGCGGACGTCGTAACGATCGCCGAGTTCTTCGTAGGTCCCGGCGTTGACGCCGCCGACCAACGCCCTGACGGTCGTGGCGAGGGGACGCACCGCGACACCCTGATCGGCCGCGCGCGTGCGATCGACATGGATTTGCACTTCGGGCTTGCCGGCCTCATACGAGGTTCGCGCATCGGCAAACGTCGCGGTGTCGGCGCGCATACGGGCGACGATCTCGTCGGCCTTCTCGCGCAGCACGTCGATCGAGGGACCCTGCAACGAGTAACTGATCGCCGAATTGAAGCTTGAGTTGCCGCCGATCCACGGCACGTCCTGCGCCTCGATCGTCGTCGCTTCAGGCACGGTTTTGGCGATGAGCGCGCGCACCGTCTGCATGATGTGGAATTGATCGATCCGGCGCGTGTTCTTCGGCGTCAGCCCGACATAGTAGTTGAGGCGGTTGATGCGGCCCTGGCTGCCCGAGCCGATGGTCATGAACGCGGTGCGCACGTTCTCGGTCGCGAGAAGGGCCTTCGTGATGCGCTCGCCAACGGTCTTGGTCTGCTCGATACCGGCGCCGAACGGCAAGTCGACCGTCATCAAGAACTCGGAGCGGTCGGCTTTGGCTTGGAAATCGAAGGGAATACGCGTGGCAAGGAAGTAACCCGCCACGATCGTCGCCAAACCGAACAGCAAGACGCCTACGCGATGATCGAGCGACCAACGGAGGATACGACGGTAGAAATCCTCCAGTCCAACATGAAAGCCTTCGAAGCGCCGCGCGATGGGTCCCAGATGCTGCTTCGTCAGGAACTTGGCGCAGAGCGCCGGCGTCAGCGTCAGCGACACAAGGAGCGACACCAGCACCGAAAAGACGATTGCCAAGCCGTATTGGTAGAAGAAGCGCCCGACGATGCCGTCCATGAAGGCGATCGGCACGAAGACCGCGACGACCGCCCAGGTTCCCGCCATCACCGCGACGGCGACTTGGCTTGTGCCTTGAGATGCGGCCTCCGCCGCCGGCAATCCCTCTTCGAGTTTGCGATGGATGCTTTCGAGCACAACGATTGCGTCGTCGACCAGCAATCCGACGGCGACCGAAAACGCCATCAACGTCAGCATGTTGAGCGTGAAGCCGGCCGTGTAGAACGCGAAGAAGGTCGCGATCAGCGAGGTGGGCATGGCAATGGCAACGATGATCGTCGCCCGGTAGTCGAGCAGGAACGCGGACACGATCACGATCACCAGAAAGACGCCCAGCATGATATCGAAGGCGACGTCGTTCACCGATTCCGAAATGAAGAGCGAGATGTCCTTGGCCGTCACCAGCTTGACACCCGGGGGCAGGACGGGCCGCAAGCGTTCGATCTCGGCTTTCACTGCGTTTGCGACGGCTAGCGTGTTTTGTCCCGACTGGCGGCGGATTTCTAGCGAGACGCCGGGCTTGCCGTTCAGCGTCGCATAGGTGCGTTCGTCTTCAACGCCATCCTCAACGCGAGCCACGTCACGCAGCCGCGTCGGCAAGCCGCCGGCGCGAAAGGCGATCGTGATGTCGTTGAAACCGGCGACGCTCGTCAGTTCGCCTTTGGTCTTGACGCCAAATTCCGCGAGCGAGCCCGGCGACTGCATGCTGCCGCCGGGGATATCGGCATTTTCGCGCGTCAACGCGTTGACGACATCGTCGGCAGTGACGTTGTAGGCGCGCAATCGCTCGGCATCGAGCCATATGCGTACTTGGCGCTTGCGCCCGCCGAGGATCGTGACCTGCCCGACGCCCGAGATACGCTGCAGCCGCTCTTTCACGATCTTGTCCGCGATATGTGTCAAATCCTTGATCGGCAGATCGCCCGAAATCATCACAGACAGAATAGGTTCGGCGTCGGGATCGACCTTCAGAATGACGGGCTGCTCGGTGTCCTGCGGCAGATCGTGAACCGCCAGATTGACCTTGTCGCGCACGTCCTGCGCTTTCACGTCCGGGTTCTCATTGAGCCCGAACTCGATCATCACCTGGCTGTTGCCTTCGGACGACTGCGAGGAGAGCGACTTGATGCCCGAGATCGTGTTGACCTGGGATTCGATCGAGTCGGTGACCTCGGTTTCGATCGCCTCGGGACTGGCGCCTTCGAGCAGTGTGTTGACGACGACATAGGGAAATTCGACGCGCGGGAAAAGATCGACGCCGATGCGCATCAGCGAGATAAGACCGAGCGCCACAAGCGCGCCGATCACCATCACCGCCAGAACCGGCCGCCTGATCGAGAGGTCGGAGATCCACATTGCGCGCTAGTTGCTCGCCGCCGTGCGGGCAGGGGCGACCGGCGTTTCAACCTTGACCGCGATCCCTTCGCTCAGCCGTGCCAGATTGGGTCCGCCCAAGAATTCAGTGCCCTCCGGCACGTTGCTCAAAATCTCGACGCGCTCGCTATCGAGATCGCGTGTCGATAACGAGACCTTCTTCGCGCGTCCGTTCTCGGCGATGAATGCATAGTGCGCGCCGTCGCCGCCCAGAACCGCCTTGCGTTCGGCGGCCAAGACACTGCGCGGCGCCGGCATCAGATCGACGGTGCAGAAAAGGCCGGGCAGGATCTTGTGATCCTTGTTTTCGATCGAGATACGCACTTCGACGCTTCGTGTCTGGTTGTCAACGCGGTGATTGATCACCGCGACCTTTGCCTCGAACGGTTTGTCGAAACCGTCGACATGTACGCGCGCCGGCATGTCGAGCTTGATTTGCGAGACATAAACCTCCGGCACGTTGACGATGGCCGCCACCGTGTTGATGTCCATAATTTGCACGACGCCCGTGCCGCTGCCGAAGCGCGTCGCCATGAAGCGCCCTTCAAAGACGTCCTTGCGCGTGATCACGCCGTCGTACGGCGCGCGCACGATAGTGTCGGTAAGGTTTTGGCGCGCTTGCGCGAGCCGCGCCTCCCAGACACCGGCCTGTGCCGAAGTGACTTCGGCGTTGGTGCGCATTGCGTCCATGCGCGATTGACTGACCCAGCCGCCCGCCTTGAGCGCGTCTTGACGCCTTAGGTCGGCCTGCGCATTCGCATTTTGCGCGCGCGCCAACGCAACTTGGCGATCCATCTCCTGGACCTGGAGCCGGATGTCGACGTCGCGCGTGTGAAATAGAGGCTGACCCTTCTTGACCGTGTCGCCGACCTTGACCATTACCTCTTCAATGATGCCGTCGACCGACGGACCGATGTCGGTCTGCCGCAAAGGGGTGATGTTGCCGGACCCGGTGATTGGGGTGGCGACGCTTGCGCGCTCCACTTTGGACGTCGTTACACTTAGCGCTTCGTCGGCTTGTTTGGTCTCGGCCGGTTTCGGCGGCGACTGACCGCACGCACCCAAGGCCAGCAAAAGCGCTAGCACAGCACTCATCGGAACGAGGCGGCGCGGCATTGAGTCCCCAGGCATGGCAGGCGATTTGCAAATCCGGCGAACTAGTATACCTGATTACCATCCTCGTCCATAAGAGGAACCAGGGGAATAGAGACGCGGTGAAGAGAGTGGACGCCATGTCACAGACGGCGCGCAAGCGGCCGGCTAAGGCGAATAGCGCGAGCCATCGTCTTTACGAGCAGTTGCGCGCCCAGTTCGACGTCGAGCACACGCTAGGGTGGCTATTTCACGACATCCACCGTCTTTTGAACAAGGCATTCGAGGGCCGCATCGTCGGAATGGGGCTGACCCGGCCGCAATGGCGCGTCTTGATCACGCTGCGGCGTGACGATGGGCGAACCCAAACCGAACTTGCCGACCTCGTCGAAATGGAAAAGGCCCCGCTTGGAAAAATTCTCGACAAGCTGGAGAAGGGCGGCTGGATTACGCGGCGCGGCGATCCGGATGACCGGCGCGCCCGCCGGGTCTATTGTACGGCTAAGATCGAACGTCACCTGACCGGCATCGCCGAAGCCGCGCGCGGCACATTTGCGCAAGCGCTGGCCGGTATGCGAGAGGGTGAAGTGAAAAAGCTGATCGACCGGCTTCAGCGCCTGAAACGCAATCTCGGCGGCGAGGAGAGTTGATCTCGCAGTCGCCGCAACGAAAAATCAAGCACGAGGAAAGTCCATGAATTTTGATTTCTCCGACGACCAGAAAATGTTGCGCGACCAGGCGCGTAAATTCCTGACCGAGAAGTGCCCGCCGAAAACCGTGCGCAAGGTTCTCGAAAGCGACGGCCAATACGACAAGGCCTTATGGAAGCAGATTGCCGAGATGGGCTGGCTCGGCACGGCGATCCCCGAACAATATGAAGGACTTGGCCTCGGCCACCTCGAGCTTTGCGTGATAGCCGAAGAAATGGGCCGTGTGCTCGCGCCGGTGCCGTTTGCCTCATCCGTCTACCTCGCGACCGAGGCGATCATCCTGGCGGGCAGCGAAGATCAAAAGAAGAAATACCTGCCGAAGCTCGCGGTGGGTGAGATCATCGGCACCTTCGCGATTGCCGAGGGCCCGCAGCCGCCGAGCCCAAAATCGATCAAAGCGACCTTTCGCGGCGGTAAGCTCGACGGGGTGAAGACACCGATCGCCGACGGCGAGGTTGCGGATTTCGCAGTCGTGCTCGCGCGGTCATCCGATACCGGCGGCGAGCGCTCGCTATCCCTGGCAATCGTCGATTTGAAGGCCGCGGGCGTTTCCCGCCGCACGGTGAAGACGATCGATCCCTCACGCGGGCATGCCGAGATCACCTTCAAGGGCGCATCGGCCGAGGCGCTCGGTCCCGCCGGCGACGGTTGGGATCTGGCGCGCCGCGTGCTCGATCGCGCCGCCGTGCTGATGTCGTTCGAACAAGTCGGCGGCGCCGACGCCTGCCTGGCGATGGCAAAAGATTACGCGCTCAACCGCTACGCGTTCGGCCGTCAGATCGGCTCGTTTCAGGCGATCAAGCACAAGCTCGCCGAGATGTATGTGTGGAACGAGCTTGCGCGCTCGAACGCTTTCTTCGGCGCCTGGGCGCTGTCGACGAACGCGCCGGAGTTGCCGGAGGCCGCCGCCGGCGCGCGCATCAGTGCAACCGACGCCTTTCACTTCGCGTCGAAGGAAAACATCCAGACGCACGGCGGCATGGGCTTCACTTGGGAGCTCGACTGCCACCTCTATTATCGCCGCGCCAAGCAGCTTGGCCTGACGTTGGGCAGTTCGCGTGTGTGGAAAGACCGCTTGGTCAATCACCTCGAGAAGAAGAACGTCGCCTAAGGCCCGCACGCGAAACCATTCGAAAATCTGGAGCAAACCCATGGACTTCAACGACACACCCGACGAAGCCAAGTTCCGTCACGAAGTGCGCAGCTGGCTCGAAGCGAACGCCAAACCGAAAAGCGCGGCGGGATTCGCTGCTGAGAACCCTCGCTACCAGCGCAACGAGACCGAGGCGCTGAAGATCGCCAAGGCTTGGCAGGCGAAGAAGGCGGCAAAAGGTTTTGCCCGCATAACCTGGCCGAAAGAGATCGGCGGCCTTGGCGGCACGCCGATGCAGAGCGTCGTCTATAGCCAGGAAGAATCGAAGTTCGACGTGCCGTCGGGCTTTTTTGAAATCGGCCTCGGTATGTGCATTCCGACCGTTACGCATTATGCGTCGAAAGAAGTGGCGGCGAAATTCGTGAAGCCCGCGCTCTACGGCGAAGAAATATGGTGCCAGCTGTTCTCCGAACCTTCGGCGGGCTCCGACGTTGCCGGTCTGCGCATGAAGGCCGAGCGCGACGGCGACGATTGGATCGTCAACGGCCAGAAGATCTGGACCTCGGGCGCGCACTATTCCGACTGGGGCATTGTGCTGACCCGCACCGATCCGAATGTTCCAAAGCACGCCGGGCTGACGATGTTCTACGTCTCGATGAAAGCGCCGGGCGTCGAAGCGCGCCCGATCAAACAGATGTCGGGCGGTGCGAATTTCAACGAAGTGTTCTTCACCAACGTCCGCATTCCGGATTCACAACGCCTGGGAAATGTCGGCGAAGGTTGGAAGGTTGCATTGACGACGTTGATGCACGAGCGCCTCGCCGTCGGCGGCGGGCAGGGCGGTTCAGGCGCGGATGTGAAGGAATTGTTGGCGCTCGCGCGCGAGACCGAGCTCGAGGACGGCCCGGCGATCCGCAACGCCTCGGTGCGCGAACGCATCGCCGAATGGTATGTGCGCGGCCAGGGCCTGAAGTACACTACCTATCGCACTTTGACTGCGCTATCGAAGGGGCAAGTGCCGGGCCCCGAAGCGTCGATCGCCAAAGTCGTAGTCGCGCCGCGCATGCAAGACCTCGCTTCGTTCGCCATGGATCTCGAAGACATGGGCGGCGTGGCGACGGGCGAGGAGGCGCCGCTCGGGGCCGCGTTCCAACAGACTTACATGTGGGCGCCGGGCTTGCGCATCGCCGGCGGCACGGACGAAATCCTGAAGAACATCATCGCCGAGCGCGTGCTTGGTCTGCCCGGCGACATGCGTGTCGACAAAGATGTCCCCTACAACAAACTTCCGACGGGACGCTGAACCCGAAGAACCGGCGCTTGCGTGTTATTCGCAAGCGCCGACGGTGTACCAGCTCCAGCCGAAGAGCCCGCCCTTGAGATAGACGCAGATGCGCTCGCCGGCTTGCGCGTGCTCGTAGAGATCGTCCCACACCTGAACGTCGTTGTCGGCGGTGTTAGGTCCCCAAGACCCGACCGTCAGTTTGTACGTCGTGACCTTGCCGTGCTCGGTGTGCTTGTCGCGAACCGTTGTCTCGAAACGCTGGGCGGCGGACGGGTCGAACTGCACATCGGCTTCGACGATCGCTCCGAAGAGATAGGATGCGCTCACGACTCCTGCCGCGAAGAGGCTCCAGCCGCGCGCCTTGAGCGTTGCATCGATCAGCGTGAGGGCGAACATCGCAAGCGCGCCGCCACCGAGCGCGATCGCGATCGGCCAAGTCCAATCCAGCAGTGCGATGTCGAGCAGCGCCCTGAGCAACAGGATGATACCTGGAAGGAAGAACAAGCCGTCGAGCGTCAGCCTTGCATCGTGAGCGCGCCCGTCGATGCGGATGAGCGGTCGCGCCCAGACCATGACCGCGACCCCGATGATCGGCAAAAGCGCGAGCGCCGCAATCACCGATCCATATGGTCGTGGATAGACGAGCCCCCACACGCCGGCGGCCACACCGACACCGTTGAGCCAGGGCACGACGATCCGCATACGGCGGACAAAGGCGTCGCGCTCGACCTGCGTCGTGCCAAGACGCACATCTTCCATCAGTGCGGCGCGCTCCACCTTTCGCTCACCCAGCGAAATGTTCTTCAACCCGTGCAGCCAGCTCAAGGCCGCGCCGTCGTTCAGTAGCGAGCGCGGCACATAAAGCGGCTTGGCGGCGAGGTCTCGTCCGATCAACGCGACTTCTTCAGGGGCGCGGCCGTCGCGATAGGCGCTGATGTCGTCGGCCATCACAAGCCGCCGCGCGAACGCGGTGACGACCTCGATGCGATCGTCGTAGAGCACGGTCTTGGCTTTCGCCACGATCCACGCCGAGGCGAATCCCAGCAGCGATAGGAAGAGAAAAAAGATCGTTGCGAAATCCGCCGCCACGCCGCCGTTGTCCCAGCTATACCAAGCGACGAGCGCGGGCATGCCGACGCCGAGAACGAGTCCACAGCCGATGGTGTAGGCGCGCTTCCAACGATCGAGACGATAGATCTTCGGCAGGGTGATGGCTTCGCTGACCATAAATCGGCGCTCCCGGCGAATCATTGGCGCCAAGAGTAACCGAGTCGCGCTAGTCGTATGCTAGGCACCACCCCGGCGCCTTGAGCCAGCAGCGGTCAACCGCAATGTCGTCCGTGCGGTAGAGGCGGGTCACGCGCCGCACATCGTCATTCTTGAAGGCGGCCGCGAGTGCGCGCTCCGAGGCCTCATCACGCATGCCGGCGCAAGGGTAGATCGCGACGGGCGATATCCACCGGGCGAGAAACCCTTCGCTAGCGCGCGTGATCAAGAACACGGCGCCCTGCCGCATGTCGGCGTCCGTGCCGAACCCTTTGTCCGTGGTCAACGGAAGGACGAGACGTCCGCGGTCCTTGAGGCGGTCGAGCCACGCATCGGCGGGCCGGGTCGCTCCGGCGTTGACGTAGACGACATCCGCGGAGTCGAACGGCGCGATCGTTCCATCGCCTGCAATGACCGCGACATTGACATAGGCTGCAAGATTCGACCGCGCGCGAGCTGCGAGATCGCTTTCGTATTCGATCGCCGTTACCCGCCCGGCCCGTCCGACGAGATGCGCCATGATTGCAGAATAATATCCGGTGCCAGCGCCGACGTGCACGGCATGCTCGCCATCTCGCAGATTCGCGCAGCCGAGCAGATACGCGTGATAACTCGGCTGGCCGTTGTTGATTTCACGCTCCGGCGCGATGCCGATGAGATCGTCTGTGTAGAGATGAATAGGATCGGCATCCGGCGTGGGTGCGTAGTCGCGCGTCGAGAGCCGAAGGACCGGCCATGGTCCGGGCCCAAGGAAATCTTCCCGGTGCACTTCGGCGAACGCACGCTCGACCCGCTTACCGGTCCCAGCGGCGGCGGCGGCGGCGGCGGCGCGTTTGGCGTAATCGCGGCGAACAACCTTGAGATCCGCTTCGCTTGTCATGTCATTTGCTCCGACGCTGCGTTGCGTTCCAGCAAGCTACCCGCGACGGCATTCAATATCGCGTGCGTGCCTTGCATCAATTGGCGCTGGCTCATCGTTTGCAAGTGGCTCGTCGCCAGGCCGGCGCGTGCGAGGTGCGCGAGTTGCACGTCCAAGTACGGGACATGGATGAAGCCGGCGACCGCCGGAACGCCTGCCGCTTTCAGATGCGCCATCAAGCGGTAGAAAAGCAGATTGCAAACATAGTCGCCGGCGTCGTCGGACGGTGCGAACGGCAAATCATGGTGCGTCAGGGCGGCGGCGATTTTAGCTAAGGGCAGGGCCGAGGCATAGGTGGCCGGTCCATCGTCGCAAAGCCGGGCGCTTGGGGCGGGTGTGCCTTCGCTGTCCGGACGGCCGAGGCCCAATTGATTGCGCGCCGTCGATTCGAGCGTGAAACCGTTTGCCTTGGCGCTCAATCCGAAGGCGACGACGGCGTGGGGCCGCTGTTCGGCGAGGAGCGGCAAGAATTCGCGGTCCCACACGTCGTAGCGCACCGGAAGGATGCGCGTTGCGAGGCGAGCGCCGTGCGGCTGCCATCCGTCGCGCTCGAGTTCGCCGATTGCCCAGGCAGTCGGATTTTCCGGCGCGCCCGGAAACACGGAAAAGCCGGTCGTCAGGATCAACGGTCCGTCGGTTGGCGCGCTCATGGGACTGAAGCTTAGAGCGCCCTGCCGGCGAACAAAAGGATCGGGCGGGGATGCAATTGGATGCCTGCGACGCTAATCTCGCACCATGAAACGAACGTCGGCCATCATCGGCTCGATAGCGTTCTTCGTCGTCGCGCCCGTTACCGTCGCGGGCCTGGTGCCGTGGTGTATCACGCGCTGGCAGGTTACGCCGCCGGTCGGCGACATGTGGCCGGTTCAGTTTGCCGGCGCAGTCCTTAGTCTGGCGGGCTTTGTGTTCCTGGTGGATTGTTTTGCCCGCTTCGCGCGGGACGGTCTTGGGACGCCGGCGCCGATCTTGCCGACGGAACATCTCGTGGTCGGCGGTCTCTACCGCTATGTGCGCAATCCGATGTATGTCGGCGTGGCCGCGGCAATTTTGGGTCAGGCGGTGTTTTTCGGCGACACGCGACTTCTCATCTATGGCGCGGTCGTTTGGCTGGCGTTCCACCTCTTCGTCTTGCTGTACGAAGAGCCGACGCTCAAACGAGCGTTTGGCGACGAATACGAAGTCTTTCGCAAGAATGTACCGCGCTGGATACCGCGCATGACCCCGTGGTCGGGCACCGCCGCAACCGCGCACTAAGGTTTCGCGGCAGTCTCAATCAGCTTCCTCGGCGCGACGTTGCGCCATGAGGTCGTGAGCGCGCTACGCACCGTGTCGGCATCGGCGAACTGCAGATGAACATAGGTCCAGCCGTGCTTGCCCCACGACGGCACGGGCCCGAAGATCTTCGGCTCGGCCGCGGACATCAGCTCTTGTTGCTCACGCGTGAGTTTGACGACGCCGCGGCGGTCTTCCGGCGACAGCGTCGCAAATATTTTTCCACGCACGCGAAACGACGGCCGGTCGAAATGAGGCACTTCCAGCGCCTCCGGCAGCTCCAACGCCAGGCGACGAAATTCATCCGCCGCAACACCGCGCCGGTTCGTTGTCTTATTCTGTCTCAAAGGCCTGGGCCCAGCGTTGTTGCATCTCCGCCGGGGAAACGTCTTCGATCTGCGTCGTGACGAACCAGCTGTGTCCAAAGGGGTCGGCGATCATCGCGTTGCGCTCACCGAGGAATTGGTCTTTGGCTGGGCGTACCAGCACGGCACCGCATTCGACCGCGCGCTCGACGAAGGCGTCGACGTTATCGACTCGTAAGTGCAATTTGACGGGTGAGCCGCCGATGCTTGGCGGGCTCAACGCACCGAAATCGGGATATTCGTCCGAAATCATCAACCGCGAATTGCCGATCTCGAACTCCGCATGACCGATTTTGCCGTTGCTGCCGGGCTCGCTGAGCCGATAGACCTCTCTCGCGCCAAAAGCGCGCGTGTAGAAATCGAGCGCTTTGCCCGCGCCCTTCACACAAAGATAGGCGGTCGCGGTTTGATTGAGTGCCTCTTTGGTCTTCGTCGCAAGCATCGAAAAATTCCTTGCTTTACCGTCGTCTATTTATGTTACGATGTGTAACGAAAATGAGTGAAACGGTCAAGAACAATTCGACTGCGCCGCTAAAACGCCGTCCTCGCGGACGTCCGCGCAGCACGGCGGCGCGCGTTGCGATCCTGCGCGCGACAGCGGAAATTCTCGAGGAAGGCGGCGTCACGGCCGTCACGATGGAGGGCGTCGCGCAGCGTGCCGGCGTCGGCAAGCCAACGCTTTATCGCTCATGGCGCAACGCCCACGAACTCACCATGGCTGCATTGATCGAAACACAAAAGGCCCCGCCGGCGGTTCGCGCGACCGCCTCTGCGCTGGACGATCTTCGCCAGCAACTGCGCAAGGTTGCGGCCGTCTTCGCCTCGCGCATTGGACGAAGCGTCGCCATGATGGTTGCCGCCGCCGATGACGGGACGGAACTCTCGAAAGTGTTCCGCACGCATTTCATCCTCGCCCGGCGCGAAGAGGGCCGCGTGCTGCTTGCGGAGGCGGTCAGTCAACACGCAATCCGGCGCGATATCGATTTCGAGATCGCGCTCGATATGATTTACGGGCCGCTATTCTATCGCTTGCTCGTCGGCCACAAGCCGTTGACCGCGGAGTTCACCGACGGACTTTTGGCGCATGCGATCGCAGGACTGACAAATCGAAAGGCCAGGCGCTGAAGGACTTCGCGGCGGCAGCGTGGAACTTTACGGCGTCTTATCGCGCTTGAGCCAATAGATCATGTTGTTGAGCGCGAAGGCGGCATGATCGGTGTCGCTCATGTGAAAATCGATCGCACCCTCGCATCCGGTCTCTAATGTGGGGATGGGTCGTGTTTTGAAGCCGAGCGCCGTCGCACTGTCTTCAGCTTTCTTGCCGCCGCGTTGCTCGAATTCACCGAGCTGGCCCTGAAACAGCATGTCGGTGGTGTAGCCCTTCATTTCGTAGTTTGGCCCGGCGCATGCGAGCAAATTCGGGCCCTTGATTTGTTTGGCCTCGAAAGTCACGTGCTTTCCTACAAAGGTCGGGGCCTCCTTCCGGTTGGGCGGGTAGTTGGCGTTGTCGCTCCACGGCGCCGGATCGGCCCTTTCGATCGTCCACTTCCCCAAGAGCGCGTTGGCCGCGCGCACGGGCGCCGCAGCGAAATGCAATAGCGCAACCACCGCGAACGCGGCTGCCATCGTCTTCATCATTTCCTAAGTCCTTTTCTTCGATCCCACGGAAACAATCTCTCATTTCCCGGCAGGCAACAAGGAATGAACGATCTGTTGCAGCCTGGGAGGAGCGCTTGCCAAGAACGCGAACACTTCAACGAACCTTAACCCCGATCAGTCAAGAATGCGGTTAAAGGTTTATCACGAGTGCCGCGAGGGTTGTCGGATGGTTTTCTTTAGACATATTCGCATCTCGACAAAGATCTTGCTTGCTCTGAGCTTGTTCGCCGTGTTGTGCGCCGGCCTTGTCGTGTTCGCCGCCGTTTGCATCACGGACCTTGCCGCTGGAACGCAACGCATTGTGAGCCATGAGGCCGAAGCATTGCGCCTCGCTTCGTCGGCTCAAGAACGCCTGACGCGAATGCATCAACTTGCATTCCAAATCAACGACTCTGTGTCGAACGATTGGGGCGAACTACAGGGGTCGTTCGACGAAGAGACCAAGGCTGCGAGAGCGGAACTAAAGACGCTGCAAACGGTGGTAACGGCACGCGAAACCAGTGCCGTCGCCGACGCAAGCCACGCCATCGACCAATATATCGCAGTGGCGGCCCAGATCGAGTCTCTGCTGCAGTCTACCCGCCATGACGATGCGCAGAATCTTCTGAAGACAACCGGCAGCGCCATTTTCGATAAGGCCGATACGACCTTCGACCAATTGGTGGCACAGCAAAAGAAGAGCCTTCAAGTGGCCGCCGAAGACGCAAAGCAAGAATCGAAGACCGCGCTTTGGGCGATGGTGGCAATCTCGCTGCTCGGTTTGCTGGGCGTCGGGGCGGTGGCGCTTGTTATGGTCCGCCGCGAGATAACCGCACCCCTCGCCGCCGCGACGGGCGCGATGAACAGGCTCGCCGAGGGTGACATGACGGCGACTGTCGCCGGCGACGACCGTCGCGACGAAATTGGAGGGCTAGCCAGGGCCTTCACCGCTTTTCGCCAAGCGGCAATCGACAAAGCGGCCGCGGAGAGCGAAGCTGCAAAACAACGCCATTTGGTCGAAGAAGAGCGCAGCAAGGCGCTGCACGCTCAAACAGTGGCGGCGAAGGAGCAAAGTACGGCCGTCGAAGCCGTGGCTGCCGGTCTCGCGCAGCTCGCGTCCGGCGACTTGCTGTTTCGTCTCTCTCAATCATTTCCCGCGGGCTACCAAAAACTGCGCGACGATTTTAACGCCGCCATGGACAAACTTCAGGAAGTGATGAAGTCGCTGAAGTCGAGTGCGCTCGAAATTCGCGCCGGCACCGCGGAAATCTCGCAGTCCGCCGAAGAGCTGTCACGCCGCACCGAACAACAGGCGGCAAGCCTGGAAGAGACCGCCGCCGCGTTGGCTGAAATTACCTCAACGGTTCGCCGAACTGCCGAAGGTGCGTCAGCAGCCAACAATGTCGTTGTCGCCGCCAAGTCCGACGCCGAGCGCAGCGGGCGCGTCGTGCGCGACGCGGTCAGCGCCATGAGTGAGATCGAATCGTCGGCACGTCAAATATCGCAAATCATCGGTGTGATCGACGAAATCGCTTTTCAGACTAATCTGCTTGCACTCAATGCCGGTGTCGAAGCCGCGCGCGCCGGCGATGCCGGCAGAGGCTTTGCGGTCGTCGCCAGCGAAGTGCGCGCCTTGGCGCAACGTTCCGCATCCGCCGCCAAAGAGATCAAGGCGTTGATTTCGACATCCAGCAATCAGGTCACCGCCGGCGTGCAGTTGGTCGGCCAGACCGGACAGGCGCTGGAACGCATTCTGGCAAGCATTGCCGACATCAACAAGCTGGTCGCTGAAATTGCCGAGTCGGCGAAAGAGCAATCATCCGGCTTGCACGAGATCAACGCGGCCATCGACCAAATGGATCACGTGACGCAGCAAAACGCCTCTATGGTCGAAGAAAGCACCGCCGCCAGTTTCGTTCTTGCCTCCGAGACCCAACAACTCACCGACTTGATCGATCGTTTCAAGATCGACGATGGCGAACCGGTAGCGCCAAAGGCCGCCCGTCCGACGAGCGTTCCTCCGCCAGTCGAGCGCAAGGCGCGCGCAGTTCGGAGCGCCGTCGGCGGCGCGGCCACGGCGCGCAAGATCGAACCTGCACTTTCGAAGGACTGGGAAGAGTTTTGACGCATGACCGGCGCCGCAAAATCGAACGTGCTGGTGCTGCCCGAGGTTATGGACCTCAGGGCGGCCGGGCAGTTGACGCAACGGATCTTGGGCTTCCAGGGGCGCGCGCTAACTCTCGACGCGTCGGCTGTGGAGCGCATCGGCGGCCTCTGCCTGCAAGTTCTCTTGTCGGCGCGGCTGTCGTGGGCGGTCGACAGGTTGCCGCTTACCGTCATGAACCCATCGCAAGCCTTTGTTGACGGCCTTGAATTGTTTGGCGCGCCGCGCTTTGCCATCTCCAAAACGAGTTGAAACGATGTCCGAACCAAAAACGATTTTGACGGTTGACGATTCTCCGACGATGCGTGAATTGCTCCTGGCCGCTCTCTCCGAAATGGGCTTTCGCGTGGTGCAGGCGGTCGACGGCGCGGCGGCGCTCGAAACGTTGAAGGTGGAGAAGGCCGATATCATTATCACCGACGTGAATATGCCGCGTCTCGATGGGCTCGCGTTTATCGAGGAGCTGCGCAAGGACAAAGGCAACCGGGCGACACCCGTATTGGTCCTGACGACGGAGACGGACCAGAGCCTCAAGGATCGCGCGCGCAAGGCGGGTGCGACGGGCTGGATAGTCAAGCCTTTCGATCCAGCAAAATTGGCGGATGCGATCCGCCGGGTGACGGCGTGACGTGAGCACTCCCGAATCCTTGCCGCCCGACGTTATGGAGCGGATCAAGGGTGTGTTCTTTCAAGATTGCGATGATTTGCTTGTGGAGCTCGAGACCGGGCTCCTCGCGCTTCAGCGCGGAGAGCGCGACCCTGAGATCGTGAACACCGTTTTCCGGGCGGTGCATTCGGTCAAAGGCGGCGCGGGCAGTTTCGGGTTGGACCCATTGGTCGCTTTTTCTCACTTATTTGAGTCGGTCATGGCCGATGCGAGAGCCTCGCGTTTGGCGCTCGATGCCGAGGTTGTGGCTACATTGTTGCGTGCAGCCGACGTGCTCGCGGATCACGTGAAAGTCGCGCGAGAGGGTGGCGAGGTGGATGCGGCGCGCGCCGCCGCCATCGGCAAAGCACTGGTCGAACTCACAAGCGCGCTGCCCTACGGCGGAGCGGAATCCGAGCCGCAAGAAGATGCCTTGCTTTCGATTCAGAGCGCGCCGGCGCAAGCGACACGTTGCTGGGCGATGCGTATCCGACCGCATCGCGAACTCTACGCCAAAGCGAACGAACCCCTTGCGCTGCTTCGCGAGTTGAGGCGTCTCGGTGAGATGACCGTCGAGCTGAACGACGACGATATACCGCTGCTTGATGATCTCGATCCCGAGCAGGCATATCTCAGTTGGACCGTTTTGCTTCATACGGCGCAGAATGAATCAGCGATCCGGGACGTTTTCGAATTTGTGGAAAACGATTGCGACATCGAAGTAAAGGGTGAATCGGTCAACATTGAGCCCGCGCCGCAGACCGTCGCGCTCGCTCCGGTCGGCGACACCAGCCGCGAGGCACCGGCGGTGCGCCAGACGGTCGTCGGGGCGGCGACCGAAACTGCGATCGAGCCGTCTGTGAAAGCAGGCGAGACAATCCGCGTCGACGTCGAGCGAGTCGACCGCTTGGTCAATCTGGTCGGAGAGCTTGTGATCAACCAAGCGATGCTTGCCCAGCATATGCTGGCAAGCGGTGTCGCTATGAACCAGATCGACATGGCGCTCGAAGACCTCGATCACCTCACGCGCGATATCCAAGACAGCGTCATGGCGATGCGGGCGCAGCCCGTCAAGTCGATGTTTCAACGCATGTCGCGCCTTGTTCGCGAAGTGGAACTTGCGACGGGCAAGCAAGTGAATCTCATCGTCGCGGGTAGTTCGACCGAGGTAGATCGCACCGTAATCGAGCGGTTGACCGACCCGCTGACGCACATCGTACGAAACGCAATCGACCATGGCATAGAGCAGCCGCCCGAGCGGCTCGCCAACAACAAGCCCGCGCAAGGTACGCTCCGCCTCTCCGCCGCCCATCGCTCCGGCCGGGTCGTGATCGAGATTGCCGACGACGGGCAGGGCATCGATCGCGAGCGCGTGAGAAAGATCGCAATCGAGCGCAACCTCGTATCGGCGGACGCGACTCTGTCTGAATCGGAAGTGGACAATCTGATCTTTCTTCCGGGCTTTTCGACGGCGTCGCAGATATCCGCACTTTCAGGCCGTGGCGTCGGAATGGACGTTGTCAAGCGCGGCGTACAGGCGCTCGGCGGGCGCATTTCGCTCACATCGAAGAAGGGCGAAGGCTCAACTTTCACCTTGAGCCTGCCTCTGACGCTCGCTGTACTTGACGGCATGACCGTATCGGTCGGCGGACAGAGCTTGATCGCCCCGCTGACGACCCTGCTCGAGACCGTGCAGCCCAAAGCGGTTGACGTGCATCCGCTCGGCGCAAACGCGACGCTGATGAAATTTCGCGGCGAGTTCGTACCCTTGATCGATCTGGGCATGTTGTTCGGCTATCGGACAGAACCCTTGCAGCCGACGAAGGGCGTCGCTCTCATCGTGGAAGACGATGTGGGCGGCCGTGCAGGACTCCTCGTCGAAGAAATCCTCGGTCAGCGTCAAGTCGTCATAAAGAGCGTCCAGGCCAACTATCGCGCCGTCGACGGTATCGCGGCGGCGACCATTCTCGGCGACGGTCGCGTCGCACTCATCCTTGACGTCAACGCGATCATCGCCTCGCAACGTCAGGGCGCGCCGCTCGCGGATCAGCGTCGCGCCGCAACAGGGTAAAGCCATGATCAACGTCCAAAGCAAACCCCAGACGAAGCCCCGTGAGCTCATCTCCTTTCTGATCGGCGGACAGCAATTTTGCGTCGATATCATGGCCGTTCGCGAGATCCGCGGCTGGTCGCAAGCGACACCGCTGCCGCATGCGCCGGCCTACGTGCAAGGCATGATCAATCTTCGCGGCACGGTTCTGCCGATCATCGACATGAGCGCACGCCTGGGCATCGCGCCGGCCGATGTAGCAGGCAGGAGAGTAACTATTGTCGTTTGGATCGGTACGCGCCTTGTCGGGCTCCTGGTAGACGGCGTTTGCGACATCCTGACGGTGACCGAAGATATGTTGCAAGCCACTCCCGAAGTTGCCTCCGATACGCTGCGTGTCTTTGTGAATGCCGTGCTGACGATCGAGGATCGCATGGTGTGTCTGATAGCGCTGGAGCATTTGCTGCCGGAGCTGGATGTGGCAGCCGCATGATCGAAAAAGGCCAGCTTCCGGCATTGCGCGCGCACGGCGCCGTATTCGAAGGCCGCGAGTTCGCCTTTACGAATCGCGACTTCCGGCGCATCGCTGAAATTTTTCGCGAGGACGCGGGGATCGCCTTGCCGGAGATCAAGGCGCCGCTGGTCTACTCACGCCTCGTCAAACGTTTGCGAACGCTCGGCCTGGAAACGTTCAAGCGATACTGCGCCTTCGTCGAGTCGGAGGAGGGCGCCGCCGAACGCGAGCACATGATCGCCGCGTTGACCACCAACATCACGCGCTTCTTTCGAGAGCCGCATCATTTCGAGCACCTTAAGTACAAGGTGTTGCCCAGCCTGGTTGAAGGCGTTCGTCGCGGTAACCCATTGCGCATCTGGTCGGCCGGGTGCTCAAGCGGCGAGGAGCCATATTCGATCGCTCTGACCGTGTTGTCCGCGATACCGGACGCCGAACGGCTCGACGTCAAAATCTTGGCGACCGACATCAACAAGGATGTTCTCACCGCCGGTCATCAGGGTGTTTATCCGGAATCGGCTATCGCTCAGCTCTCGCGTCAACAGCGCGCCGATTGGTTCACGCCGTCGCGGGACGCCGGTCGCGAGAAGGTTTGGCGTGCGGGCGAGGCGCTTCGCGCATTGGTTTCGTTTCGGGAGCTCAATCTCATGGGCGAATGGCCCATGAAGCAGAGCTATCAGGCAATTTTTTGCCGCAATGTCGCGATCTATTTCGAGGACAAAGCGCAAACGCTGATCTGGCACCGCTTGGCGGGACTGTTGACCCCTGGCGGGTGTCTCTATGTCGGCCATTCCGAACGGGTGAACGGTGCGACGGAAAAATTCCGCTTGGACGGGTGCACGACTTATCGCCTTGCTGAGGGAACGTCAGGTTGAGACCGATTCTGCCGGACAAGAAATTCGTGTGGAGAAGCGAAAATGATTGATCCTTCAGCTCTCAAGATCATGATCGTGGACGATCAGCGCACCACTCGCATGCTCGTTCGCACAAGCCTGCGAGAACTCGGTTACCGCAACGTCGTGGAGTGTTCCGACGGCGAGGAAGCGTTGAAAGCGCTCGAACAATATCCCGCACAATTGGTCATATCGGACGTCAACATGCCGAAGCTCGACGGTTTGGGGCTGCTCCGCGCAATGCGAGGTAAGCCCGAGATGAAAGGGATCCCCTTTATCATGTTGACGGGGCGTGGCGACGTCGCGGTGGTCAAGCAGGCCATCGATATCGGCGTTAACGGTTACCTCGTCAAACCGTTCGCGCTGGGGCAGCTGAAACAAAAGGTCGAGGCCGCCGTTCCCACGGCGCGTTAGCGAGACTCGGATCCAAAACAGTGGTCGACCAGCTCATACACGTTATTCAGGGGGAGTGCCGCACGAGTGCGGACCCTGACGTCGTGTTGACGACGACCTTGGGCTCGTGCATCGCCGCGTGCATGCATGATCCTGTCGCCCGTCTGGGTGGCATGAACCACTTCCTATTGCCCGAGGAAGAAGGTGCCGAGCAGTCCGTTTCCATGCGCTACGGCGCCTATGCGATGGAGCTTTTGGTCAACGGCCTTATGCGAGCGGGTGCGCGTCGCGATCGTTTGGAAACGAAACTGTTCGGCGGTGGGCACTTGTCCAATAGCTTGACGGACATCGGGGAGAAAAATGCAGCTTTTGCCGAACAATTTCTAGCTCGCGAAGGTTTGCGGCTTGTCGGGGGCAGTCTGCGCGGTCGCCAGGCGCGTCGGATCCAATTTTGGCCGGTGTCAGGGAGAGCCCGCCAATTGGCCTTGCCCATCGGGCTGGAGGCGGCGCTTCACCTCCAAGAGCGCCGACCGGCGCGCGTGCACGGTTCTGTCGAACTATTTGCGCAATCGAAATCTTCTTAGCAGCGTTAAGGCCGCTCGGCCCGAAAAGTCTTGGCGGTCGCTCTGGCAAGATCGACAAACCGGCGCACCGAAGCTGAAGGTTCGCTCCATCGCACTGCGAGTGATAACGGCGCAACGAACTTCCTATCGGACTTGAGACGGCGATACACGACGCCATCCATTTGCATGCGCGTCAGAGACGCCGGCACGATCGAGATGCCAAGGCCTGCCGCGACCAAATTGAGCGTCGAGAGAATGCGCGGCGCCTCCTGTCCGACGATCGGGCTAAATCCTGCCTCGCGACAGGCGGAGATAATTGCGTCGTAAAGGCCAGGCCCAACCGGCCTCCTATAGAGAATGAAAGCCTCATCGCTGAGTGCGGCGAGCGTCAACGGCTTGGAAGCAGATCTAGCGAGGGGGTGAGCCGCGGGCAAAGCGGCAAGCATCTCCTCGTCAAGCAGATGATGAACCGCAAGCCCTGACGATTGCGGCGCACCTGAACGAATGAACGCGGCGTCGAGTTTTTCGTTGCGCAGTGCGTCGACGAGTTCGGTCGTCCCGCTTTCCTCGAATGCCATCGAGACGAGCGGAAAGCCGTCACGGAAAAGGCGGATCACGCGCGGCACGAACGGATGAAATGGCGCTGAGCTGGTGAAGCCGACGGCAATTCGCCCCTGCTCGCCGCGGGCGGTTCGCCGTGTCGCCGCGAAGGCGTGATCGACATGCGTCAGGATTGCCCGCGCATCTTCGAGAAAGGCGCGCCCCGCCGCCGTCATCTCCATTCCGCGGGGCTTTCGGCGAAAGAGTTGCACACCAACCTCGCGCTCTAGCGCGCGAATCTGCTGGCTCAGCGGCGGTTGCTGCATGCCGAGGCGCTCGGCGGCGCGCGTGACGTGGCCCTCCTCGGCGACGGCGACGAAATAGCGAAGGTGGCGGAGTTCCATCTGCCATATCTAGCAGATATGGATTTAACGGTTTGCATATTATGGATCAATGTCTCGCGTTGTCCTATCCCATGCCCTCGGAGAGAGGGAAGTGAGATGGTTACAATCGAATCAACACCTGAATTGGCGGCTGGGATATATGCGAAGGCCGAGCGCGCTCTCGCCGTCGTTCGGCAACGTCTGGGGCGTCCGCTGACGCTTTCCGAGAAGATCTTGCTTGGTCATCTCGACGATGCCGCGGCCCAAGATCTTGAGCCAGGCAAGAGTTACCTGTCCCTTCGGCCCGACCGCGTGGTCTTCCAGGATGCGTTGGCGCAAAGCGCGCTGCTGCAATTCGTGCAGACGCGCCGTCGGCGGGTTGCCCTGCCCACGACGATACACTGCGATCACCTCATCCAGGCAAGACACGACGGCGCGCGAGACTTGCACGACGCGCTCATAGAGAATCGAGAGGTCTACGATTTCCTCCGCTCGGCCGCGGCAAAATTCGGCATCGGCTTTTGGGGGCCGGGCTCGGGCATCATTCATCAGGTGGTGCTGGAGAATTACGCCTTTCCCGGCGAACTCATCATCGGCACGGACTCGCACACGCCCAATGCGGGCGGTCTCGGCAGCTGCGCGGTCGGTGTGGGCGGCGCGGACGCCGTCGAAGTCATCGCCGGCATGCCGTGGGAGCTGCTCTACCCCAAACGCATCGCCGTTTATCTGACGGGTGCCCTGAACGGTTGGGCGGCGCCCAAGGATGTCATCCTCTATGTCGCCGGCAAGCTCTCGGTATCCGGCGGCACCAACGCCATCATCGAATACATCGGGCCTGGCGCGCGAACAATCAGCGCGACGGGCAAAGCGACCATTACCAACATGGGCGCCGAAGTGGGTGCCACGACCTCTATGTTCCCAGCCGATCCGCGTATGGCGCGTTATCTTGAAGCCACGGGGCGAGGCGATTTGGTCCCGCTGATGCAGCGCTATCAGCATCTCCTGGAGCCGGATGCGGAAGCCGAAGCGATGCCTGAGAAATATTATGATCGTGTCGTCGAACTCGATCTCTCGACACTTGAACCGCACATCGTCGGACCGCATACGCCCGATCGCGCGCGACCGATTTCGCAACTGGCGGCCGAGATCGCAGACGCGCGTAACGGCTTCGTCGATGAAATCTCGACCGCTCTGATCGGCAGCTGCACCAATTCATCTTACGAGGACATGACGCGCGCCGCCGACGTCGCGGCGCAAGCGCACGCGCACGGCTTCAAGGCGCCAAGACCGTTCTACGTGACGCCGGGCTCCGAGCAGATCCGCGCAACGCTCGAACGGGATGGGCAGGCGAACGCTCTCGCGACCGCCAATGCGACCGTGCTGGCCAATGCCTGCGGTCCCTGCATCGGCCAATGGCGGCGTGAGGGCGGCGAAAAGCCGAACACCATCGTCACCTCCTATAATCGCAACTTTCCCCGCCGCAACGACGGCCGCGCAGCGACGATGAACTTTATCGCCAGTCCGGAGATCGTTACCGCGCTCGCGATCGCAGGACGGCTGTCGTTCAACCCTCTTACCGACGAGCTCGAAGGGGCAGACGGCAAATCGTTTCGGTTCCAAGCGCCGAAGCCCGCAGCCGATGTGCCGGCGCGCGGCTTTGCCGAGACCGCCGAACTGTACGTGTCGCCGCCCGAAGACGGCAGCGCCATCGCGCTGCAGATCGATCCGGCAAGCGAGCGTTTGCATTTGCTCGCGCCTTGGCCGGCCTGGGACGGCCAGGACCTCTTGCACATGCCGATGCTGATCAAGACCAAGGGCAAGACCACAACCGATCACATTTCGCCGGCCGGCGTGTGGCTGCGCTACCGCGGTCATTTGGACAAGTTCAGCGACAACATGTTCATGGGTGCAACAAACGCCTTCGGCGGCGAGACCGGGCAAACGCGCAATATCCTGACCGGCAAACGCGATCCGGTTGCCCGCGTCGCGCGCGCCTATCGCGCCAACGGACTCAAGTGGGTGGTCGTCGGCGACTGGAACTACGGCGAAGGCAGCAGCCGCGAGCACGCCGCGTTGTCGCCGCGCCTCTTGGGTGGCGCCGCAATCATCGCGCGCAGCTTTGCCCGCATCCACGAATCCAACTTGAAGAAGCAGGGCATCCTGCCGCTGACGTTCGTGGATGCGGCGAACTATGAGTGCGTTCGCGAGGACGACCGCGTGAGTTTGGTCGGCCTGCGTTATCTTGCGCCAGGCAAGCCGGTGGAATGTCTTCTGGAGCACTCTGACGGATCGTGCGAAACGCTCTGCCTGAGGCACACCTACAGCAAACAGCAACTCGACTGGTTTCGGGCCGGCTCCGCCCTTAACGCCATGGGGTCGCAATATTCAGCGTCTCCGGCCTAACGATGAGGTCCGAATTCCGCCGGTGTGAGTGTCGACTTGCGCGTTCGTTCGCGCGAATATCGACATCATGGATCTTGAAGACGACGCCTGTTACCGCGCGATCCTGACCCGCGACGCACGGTTCGACGGGCGTTTGTTCGTCGGCGTCAAGACGACGGGCATCTACTGCCGGCCGGTTTGCCCGGCGCGCTCGCCGCGGCGCGAGAACGTGACGTTCTTCCCGTCCGCGGCAGCTGCGCAGGAGGCTGGCTTTCGGCCCTGCCTGCGCTGCCGCCCGGAGACGGCGCCGAACTTGGGCGTCTGGCGCGGCACATCGAATACCGTATCGCGAGCCTTGGCGATGATCGAAGTGGGCGCGCTCGACACGGGCGACGTCGAGGCGTTGGGCGAACGCCTGGGCGTTGGCGAACGCCAGCTGCGCCGCTTGTTTAGACGGCATATCGGCGCATCGCCGGTCTCGGTCGCGCAGACGCATCGCATTCTGCTCGCCAAACAACTGATCCACGAGACCAGGCTGCCCATGACCGAGATCGCCCTCGCGGCCGGTTTCGGCAGCGTGCGGCGTTTCAATGAGACGTTCCGCGATCTGTACGGAAGGCCGCCCTCGAAACTACGTGGTAGCCGGACCGAACCGATTGCGCCGACCGCGAAGGACCGAGTGACAATACTCCTTCGTTACCGGCCGCCTTACGATTGGCCGGCCATGTTGGCGTTTCTCCGCGATCGCGCGATTGCCGGCATGGAAACCGTCTCCGGAGACACATATTCGCGAACCATCGACATCGCCGGTGCGCACGGCATCGTGTCTGTCCGCCCAGGCAAGGCCAACGCGCTCGAAGCGACCATCCGGTTTCCAACACTCTCGGCGCTTCCCACGATCATCGCGCGGCTGCGGCGCGTCTTTGACCTGGCGGCGGATCCCCTCACGATAGGTGCGCATCTCGCGTCCGATCCCGCGCTCGCGCCCTTGGTGGCGACGCGGCCTGGGTTGCGCGTGCCCGGCGCTTGGGACGGCTTCGAGCTTGCGGTGCGCGCCGTGCTCGGTCAGCAGATTACGGTGTCGGCGGCGATCGGTCTTGCCGGAAGGCTTGTCGCGGCGCACGGCGAACGCCTTGTGGGAGACGATAGGCTGGGCTTGACGCATTTGTTTCCCAGACCTGAGCGGATAGCCTCGATCGACGTCGAAACGCTTCCCATGCCGCGCGCTCGCGGTCGTGCGCTCGCCGCTCTGGCGGCCAGCGTCGCCGCCGATCCGCAGATATTTGGCGCGCGCCAGAGTCTAGAGGACGCGATCGAGCGCCTTTGTGCGCTCCCTGGTATCGGCGAGTGGACGGCGCAATACATCGCCATGCGCGAGATGCGCGAGCCCGATGCCTTTCCGGCCTCTGACATTGGCTTGATGCGCGCCTTAGCCGATGCGAGTGGACGCCGCCCGAGCCCACGCGAGTTGCTCGCCCGCGCCGAGCGGTGGCGGCCGTGGCGTGCTTACGCAGCGCAGCATCTATGGGCGTCCTACATTGCGCCCGCCGCCAAGCCGAAGCGGATGCAAAGAAGCATCGACACGCCGCAAGCGAACATTGATTTGAGTTAACCGCGCGTCGCCGTTCGTGACGGCGCGCACATGAGTCAAATATCCTTCTAACCAAGGCGAAATCGCCACAATTGTAGCGCCTTCGAAGCATCTTTTGACGCCTGCACGCGACGCAGGACCATGTCGCTGCTGGGAGTTTCCAATGACCTCGAATTTGCTTGTCCGCGGACACCCGCTCGGGTGGTCGCGCGTTTTGCTGCGCCGTGCCGGCATGGCCGGCGCGGCACTGTTGACCGCCTTCCTCGGCTCTTCCGCACTCAGGGCCGACACTACACCTACGCAGCAGCCGGCCGGCTATGTCGAGCCTTCTGAAATGGGCACCGGCTCGTTGCTTCTGAAAACCGTTGAGCCTGGCCACTATCTCGAAGCGCCGCGCTTGAAGACCGACGTCTCGATCACCGTGACCGGGCCGATCGCGCGCGCCCGGATCACGCAGCGTTTCGAAAACCCTTCCGACAAATGGGTCGAAGGCGTCTACGTCTTCCCGCTGCCGCCGAATTCCGGCGTCGACACCTTGCGCATGCAAATCGGCGACCGCTTTCTCGAAGGCGACGTGAAAGAACGCGAACAGGCGCGCCAAATCTACGAGCACGCCGCTGCGCAAGGCATCAAAGCGACGCTGATTGAACAGCAGCGGCCGAACATGTTCACGAACTCGGTCGCCAATATCGGCCCGCACGAAACGGTGGTCGTGCAGATCGAGTATCAGGAAGCCGTCAAATTGGACGGCGACAAATTTTCGCTGCGCGTGCCGCTCGTCGTCGGTCCGCGTTACACGCCGCCCGCTACAGTTGCGGTAGCCGACGTCTCGACGTCGGGCGCGCGCGTCGTGGCGGTCAGCGATCCGGTGCCGGATCGAGATTCTGTGACACCTCCCGTGCTCAACCCGATCTTCGGCAAAATCAATCCCGTCTCGCTCAGCATCACACTGAAGTCCGGCGTGTCGTTGGCCACGATCGAAAGCCCATATCATCCGGTTGACGTCGCCCGTACCGACGATAAAACCGCGACGGTCACGCTCAAGGGCCCGGTGCCGGCTGATCGTGACTTCGTCTTAAACTGGAAGCTCGCGGCGAACGCCGTACCGCAAGCGACGCTCTTCCGCGAGACGATCGCCGGTCAGAACTACTATCTGGCGATGGTCGTGCCGCGGGTCGGCACCACGGCGCCGCGCCGTCAAGCGCGCGAGGCGATCTTCGTCATCGACAACTCGGGTTCGATGGCCGGTGAGTCGATCAAACAGGCGAAGAAGGCGCTGAGCCTTGCCTTGCAAGACCTCAAGGCGGGCGATCGCTTCAACGTGGTGCGCTTCGACGACACGCTGACGGTGCTCTTCAACGACGCGGTGCCGGCGGACGCCGAACACATGGCGGTCGCGCAGCGTTTCGTTTCTTCGCTCGAAGCGGCCGGCGGCACCGAAATCTACCCGGCACTGAAGGCGGCGCTGAAAGATACGACGCCGAAGGACGAGACGCGGTTGCGCCAGGTGATCTTCCTGACCGACGGCGATGTGAGCAATGAGGACCAGGTGCTGGCGGAGATCGGCACGTCGCTTGGCCGCTCGCGCCTGTTCACGGTCGGCATCGGATCGGCGCCTAACACGTTCTTGATGGAGCACATCGCGACGCTCGGCCGCGGTACCTTCACGCATATCGGAACGGTCGAGGAAGTCGACGCGCGCATGGCCGAGCTCTTCAACAAGCTCGAACGCCCGGTCATGACCGATCTGCATGTCACGACAAACGACGCGAAACTCGAGACGTGGCCCAATCCGATCCCCGACCTCTATGCCGGCGAACCAGTCGTGTTGACCGGAGCGACGAGTGAGCGGGCAGGGACGCTTCGCCTCGAGGGTCGCATGGGCGGCAAGCCGTGGTCGGCGACACTCGATCTGTCGACGGCCGTCGACGGCAATGGCGTGGCGAAGCTGTGGGCGCGTTCCAAGATCTCCGCGATCGAAGACACGCGCTATCACGGCACCAACCAAGGCGATGTCGACGCGGCGGTTCTCAAAGTCGCGCTCGCGCATCATCTCGTGTCGCGCCTGAGCAGTCTGGTTGCGGTCGATGTGACGCCGAGCCGTCCGGCCGGCGAAAATATGTCGAGCGAAGCTATGCCGACCAATCTTCCGGCCGGCTGGGACTTTGCCAAAGTCTTCGGCGAAGACCCGTCGAACCCAATGATCAAGGCGTCGCTCGACCAAAAGCTGATGGACAAGCTTGCGTCGAGCGAGAAGTCGGCGGCCTCAAAGCCGAATGGCGGCGTGGGCGTCGAGTTGCCGCAAACCGATGCGGGAACCAATTTGCAAATCCTGCTCGGGCTTTTGCTGACGTTGTCGGGCACGGCGATGTTGCTGATGCTCCGTAAGCGGACGGTTCGGTCATGATCACGAAACGCAGGATGGCGGCGCTCGCCGCCATCCTGGTTCTGATGAGCGGGGTCGTGCTCGGCGGGCACGGCCTCTTCATTCGCGCCAAAGCAGCGGTCGCTCAGGTTTTGCTTGAGCGCGCCTGGGCGCAGACGGTTGAGACACGCCGCCCGGTGAAGGCTTGGGCGTGGGCCGACACATGGCCCGTCGCACGGATCAGCTTCCCGCGCCTGGACCGCTCGGCGGTCGTGCTCGAGGAAGCCGGCGGCGAAGCTTTGGCATTTGGCCCTGCGCACGTCGCGGCCTCGCCGTTGCCAGGCGAGAACGGCACCAGCGTCATCGCCGGGCACCGCGACACGCATTTCGATTTCATCAAAGATCTAAAACCTGGCGACGAGATCGACGTTACGACGCGCGCCGGCAAGACGATTGCCTTCCGCATGACCGGCTCGGCAATCGTCCACGCGCAAGCCTCCGGCATCGACGCATCGGGCGCAAGTCCACGGCTGGCGCTCGTCACCTGCTATCCGTTCGACGCCTTGGGCCGCGCACCGTTGAGGTACGTCGTGTTCGCGGAACCAATCGGAGACCGCTCGCTTGTGTCGAGCAGATAAGTCATTTCGCTCCGCTTGAACGCCGCGACGAAGCCGTCAGTCTTTCCTCCCTCGCGCGTTCGCGGGGGAGGTGTCGAGCCGGCTGTGCGACCGGGGGGATCGAAAGCGTTAGCGGCGAGACGGAGGGGGCGGCCGACACGATTCCGCGCTCTCCACTTCCCCCCTCCGCCCTCGGCTTCGCCTCGTGCACCTCCCCCGTAAGGACAAGGGAGGAAAGTCATGCTCCGCGTTGGCGTTTGGACCGATTGATCGCCTGATCGAGTGCCGACAGAAAGCGCGAGCGGTCGGCGGGAGCGAATGGTTTCGGGCCGCCGGTGATTTCGCCGGTCGACCGCAAATGCTCCATGATCCCGCGTTGCGCGAGCGCCGCACCGATCGAGCTTGTGGTGAACGGGCGTCCTGTTGGTCCGAGAACTTCCGCTCCGGCTTGCAAGCAACGATGCGCCAGCGGGATGTCGGCGGTGATCACGATGTCGCCGCGCTGTGCGCGCTCGGCGATCCAGTCGTCCGCGACATCGGGGCCTTGGTCGACGATAACCAACTCAATCGTCGGATCGGGCGGTACGCGGATGCTGCCGTTTGCAATCACGTAAACCTTGAGGCCATAGCGTCGCGCGACGCGATAAACCTCGTCCTTCACCGGACAAGCATCGGCGTCGACAAAGATTTCGATGGGCTTTTCTGGCAGTGGTGTGTTCATTGCCCGCACATTAGACGAGATTGGAAGTGCTATCAGCGATCAAGAACAACATGGGCCCGCGACGGTTGCAGTAATCGGCGGCGGACCCGCCGGCTTGATGGCGGCCGAAGTGCTGAGCGCGGCCGGTGTTGGAGTGACGATTTACGACCGCATGCCGTCCGTCGGCCGCAAGCTTCTCATGGCCGGGCGCGGCGGTCTCAACCTCACGCATTCCGAGCCCCTCGCGCAATTCTGTAAGCGCTATGGCGGCGCGTCGGAAAGACTCGCGCCGGTGTTGGAGGCGTTTCCGCCCAAGGCGCTGATCGCATGGGCCGAAGGTCTCGGCCAACCGACATTCGTCGGCACGAGCGGGCGCGTGTTTCCCAGGGCGATGAAAGCCTCGCCGCTGTTGCGCGCGTGGCTGAAACGGCTTGGGAGCAAAGGCGTGGCGATCCGCGCGCGTCACGATTGGCGCGGCTGGGACGAAAGCGGCGACCTGATCTTCGCGCGCGACACCGGCGAGATTGTGCGCGCCAGACCGAGCGCGACCGTCCTCGCGCTGGGCGGCGCAAGCTGGCCCAAGCTTGGCTCGACCGGCGCGTGGTCGAAAATATTGAGCGCGCGCGGCGTCGATGTCAGGGCGTTCCGTCCGTCGAACTGCGGCTTCAAGGTCGCGTGGAGTGAGACTTTTCGCACGCGTTTCGAAGGCGCGCCGCTGAAAAGTATCGCGGTTTCTTTTGGCGGACGAACCGTGCGCGGCGAGGCTTTGATTACGCGTCAAGGAATAGAAGGCGGGGCGATCTACGCGCTCTCAGCCGATTTGCGCGACGCAATTGCGGCGCAGGGAACCGCAACCGTCGAAATAGATTTGCGACCCGAATTCACCGAAGCGCAGATCGCCGCGAAACTGGAGCGGCAGCGTTCCGATCAATCGCTGTCAAATCTCCTGCGCAAGGCGATCAACTTGCCGCCCGTCGCGATCAACCTGCTGCGCGAGGCGCACGGCGCATCGCTCGCGGCCGACGCGCCGGAGCTGGCGCGGCAAGTCAAATCGGCCGGCGTCATCCTAACCGGCACGCAGCCGATGGAGCGCGCCATCTCGACCGCCGGCGGCATCGCCCTTGATGCACTCGACGAAGGCCTGATGCTCCGCGCGCTGCCCGGTGTCTATGCGACCGGCGAAATGCTCGATTGGGAAGCGCCAACCGGCGGCTATCTCCTGCAGGCGACGTTTGCCACCGCCGTCGTTGCCGCGCGCGCGTTGTTGCAACGCTTGGAGGGATAGGAACGCCATCGCCGGCGCAGTTCTGGGTCCGAGTTTCGACTCTGACCCCAAACCCTCCGCGCGTTTCGGGTCCCGAGTTTCGACTCTGACCCCAAATCTCACAACTGTTGGGCTCGTTGGGTCAGGCCCGAGATGCAGGTGTGCTTGTTCCGAGCCAATTCCCGTTTAGTCATTTCTTTCGCCTGCGCAATCTGGGAAGGGGTCATTTCGCGAACAACCAGATTCCGACCGTTCATCGCATCGGTATTTCCTTTTGCCGACGCAAGATTGAACCACATGTGCGCATGCACATAGTCCTTTGTGACGCCTCGCCCGTTCGCGTACATGACTCCTAGATTGAACTGACCCAGTGCATCGCCTTGCTCCGCCGCGAGTCGATACCACCTTACAGCTTCCTCTTCGTTCTTACTGACGCCGCGCCCACTGCCAACCATTTCACCAAGCGCAACCTGTGCCATCGGAGAGCCTTGATCCGCAGCCAACCGGTACAATTTGACCGCTTTCTTATCGTCGTGTGCAACACCCAGCCCATGGGCATACAATTCGCCCAGCATTTCCTGTGCGTCCGCAGAGCCCTGTTGCGATGCGAGCTGGAACCATTTGACCGCTTCCTTCTCGTTCTTTGGTACGCCCAATCCGCCCACAAGCATTAGTCCCAGTTTTGTTTGCGCATCCGAATCACCGCTCTCTGCGAGAGAACGAAATATCTTGAGTGCCGATGCATAGTCGCCCCGATCGAGCGCAGTAATGCCATCTTCAATGAAACCGACAGCCGTCAACCCGTTGTCGCAGTCATGCTGCCTCGCAATTTCCTGCGCTTGCTCAATCTGTGCGGATGTCATTCGTGATGAAATGGCTGAGCGTTGTCGTTTCGCGTCAGCATCACCTTTCGCAGCCGCAAGGTTGAACCAGAAGTATGCCCTCGCATTGTCTTGCTCGACAGCGTCAAATCCGCTCGCGTACATCGACCCGAGAATTCCCTGTGCCTCTACATAGCCATTTTCAGCAGCGAGATGCCACCACTTCACGGCTTCCTGTTTGTCCAAGCGAACGCCGCTCCCGTTCATGTGCTTGTCACCGAGAATGTATTGCGCTCGTGCGCATCGTTGTTCCGCCGCGAGCCGATACCACTTGACTGCATCGTTCTCGCTTTTCTGGATACCTTGTCCCTTCTCGAACATAATACCAAGATTGCACTGCGCCTCCGCAAAACCTTGTTCCGCAGACCGCCGATACCACTTGACCGCTTCTTGTTGGTTCTTCGCCACGCCTTGCCCGTTCGCATACATGAAGCCGAGATGGTTCCCCGCGTCCGCATTGCCCTGTTCCGCTGCTCGCTTAAGCCATTTTGCCGTCTCCCTCAGGTTCTGCGCAACACCTTGTCCTCGCGCGTACATCAACCCGAGATTCGTCTGAGCGTTTGCGTTGCCGCTTTCCGCCTCTTCGTGAAATACTCTCAGTAAAATTGAAGAACCCTGATCCGATGAAGTAGTATGGCAATTCTTTGTATCGAAGCCGAACACGCGAATGCCAGCATTCAATGCACCACGGATGAGGTTGACCATTTTGCCCTCGTCACAGTCGATTAACCGCCCCCACAGCGGAAATGAATCTTACTTGAGTCGTCGTCGCCTAGCCCTGTGGATTTTCTTCAGTTCGAAATTTCGACCAAGTACAACCGCAGTTGTTGATGTGCTATTTCCTAGTTAGTTCGCCTCGATAGCCCTCAATGCCATCGGGCTCGTAGAGACGCTCGATCATGCGTTCCGATGTGCCCATTTGCTTCGACAACGCTCGCACCGATGCCCTTTCGTTGTGGCAATTTATATGCTGTCCCCGAATTCTTACGTCCAGCCGACCATCGCGTTGTTGCGATTCTGGACGTTGACCGGGAAATTGCCACAGCGCCACGAGGCTCTGGTATCGACGATGCGCCGCCAAGCGGAGCGCGTTCTGGGTATCCTCGATCGAGAGCTCTCCCGGCACCCGTTCATCGCCGGCGACACCTACTCCATCGCCGATATTTCGGTGTTTGCCTACACGAACCTCGCACGTGAGGCCGGCATCGCGACCGAGCACCTTGCGGGGTTCCAATCTTGGCTCGCGAGTGCGCAACCAGCCCGGCTTTCTCAACGTCACCTACCCCTACACCATCGATCCGCATTCGAACGCAGAGCTGCCGTGAATGCGATCTCTGCCCGGAGTTTGATCTCTCGCGCGATAAAAAAAGCGCGCGCGCCTCAGGCGCCGACTGGATGCTCGCGGCGCTTTATGTCCTGGGAGCTTGAGTTGCGAGGTATCCGGCGCATTTCCGTGTCAGAGTTTCGACACTGACTCAGCGCATAAGCACTTGCGCTGCTCCTCCCGACGCCGATGCCCTGATTCCGCTTGCGATTTTGGGATGTTTGTTCTATCTTTGTTCTTGTATTGTTGGGACGAATTTCCGAGCGTGATCGCTCCATGAAATTGTACCGAGGGCCGAGGATTTTCCTGGCCGAAAGGATGGTGTGTGCCCCAAATTGTCTGCGAGCGTAGAGGCTCGTGTCCATCAAGGGCGGCGGTCCGCGCCGCTGTTAATTTCGGTTATTTACAGCGAACAACAGCGAGACTGTCGGGTTCGCGCCTCCGCATGGGCGGCCGTACGCAGCTCATGTCGTCCTTAGAACGCGACACCCTTCCGATGGCGCGGCCGGCGGAGGTGCGGCGGAAGATCGGGAAAAGGCGCGAAAGGCGCACGCCCGTCCAGCCCGGGTGGGCTATACGCGAGGCGGTACACCCCACACCAGGGCCGGAACGCACCCTCATGAGTGTTGCCGAAGCGTTGCGCGATCCGAAATACCAGGTCCTCAAAGACGTCTTCGGCTTCGACGATTTTCGCCCCGGTCAGGAGCGTGTTGTCGATGCGCTGCTCAAGGGTCGCAATGTCCTCGCCGTGATGCCGACGGGCTCCGGCAAATCGCTCTGTTTCCAAGTGCCGGCCCTCGTGCTGGGCGGTCTCACGATCGTGGTCTCGCCGCTCTTGGCGCTGATGCAGGATCAGGTTCAGGCCTTGCGCCTCGCCGGCGTCGCGGCGGATGCGATCAATTCGTCGCAAGATCGCGATGACAACGTCGCTATCTGGCGGCGTGCATCTTCGGGGCAAACGCGGCTGCTCTATCTGACGCCGGAGCGGTTGATGACGGAGCGCATGCTTGCGGCTCTCACCAAGCTCGACGTGCGGCTGATCGCGATCGACGAGGCGCATTGCGTCTCGCAATGGGGCCCGGCATTCCGGCCCGAGTATCAGGCGCTCTCGCGTCTCGACGCGCTCTTCCCCGATGTGCCCATTGTTGCGCTGACGGCGACGGCGGATGAGGTCACGCGCGCCGACATTGCGGGGCAGCTCTTCGGCGACCGTGTCGAGACCTTCGTGCTCGGATTCGACCGGCCGAACATCAAACTGACGGTCGAGCCCAAGCGCGACTGGAAACGCCAGATGCTCGATTTTGTCAAAGCGCACCCGGGCGACAGCGGCATCGTCTATTGCCTGTCGCGCAAGCGCACGGAAGAAGCCGCGGCGCTTCTTGTCGAAAACGGTGTCAAAGCGCGCGCCTATCACGCCGGCATGTCGAAGGACGAACGCGAGACGAACCAGAATATTTTCATGACCGAACCCGCGATGGTGATGGCGGCGACCATCGCCTTCGGCATGGGTATCGACAAATCGGACGTGCGCTTCGTCTTTCACGCCGATCTGCCGGGAAGCCTGGAGGCCTATTATCAGGAGTTCGGCCGCGCCGGGCGCGACGGCGCACCCGCCGAGGCGCACATGCTCTTCGGCCTTGGCGACATCCGCATGCGGCGCATGTTCATCGATCAAGAAGATGCCGGCGAAGACCGCAAGCGGCGCGAACACCAACGCCTCGGCGCGTTGCTCAGCTTTTGCGAAGCTCCGAGTTGCCGTCGCCAGGTCTTGCTGTCGTATTTCGGCGAACGCAGCCCGCCTTGCGGCAATTGCGACACTTGCCTCGATCCGGCCAAACTCGCGGACGGAACGGACGACGCGAAGAAAATCATGGCGGCGATCCGCTTGACCGGCGCACGTTTCGGTGCGGGCCACATCGTCGATGTGTTGCTCGGCGCGCAAAACGAAAAGGTGCTGAAGTTCGGCCACGACGGGATCGCGGCCTACGGCACGGGCAAGGATCGCAAGCGCGAAGAATGGCAATCCCTGATCCGCCAGCTGGTTGCGGGCGGCTTTCTGTCGGTCGATATTTCCGGCTACGGCGGCCTCACGATCGCGGACAAAGGCCGTGCGCTACTCAGTGAGGGGACGGCCTTCCACTACCGCCCAGCAACGTTGCAACGCAAGGCTGAGAAGAAAATCCGCATGCCTGCCGGCGCGCCAACGCTTTCCGGCGAGGATGAATCTTTGCTGGTGGCGCTCAAGCAACTTCGCCTGCGCCTGGCCAAGGAGCGCCAAGTGCCCGCGTACTTGGTATTCTCCGACCGCACGCTCGTCGACATGGCGGAGCGCAAACCCCGCAATCGCCAAGAATTTGCCGACGTCAACGGTGTGGGCGCAGCAAAGCTCAAGGATTTTGCCGAAGCCTTTCTGAATGTCATTCGCAGGCATAAAGAGGCAGCTTCATGACCTCGCGTCCGGCCACGAATCGACGCGGTGCGCTTGAAGGTGATGACCCGGTGGAGATATTGATAGCCGCCGCTCAAGCTCAGCAGATCGCCCAATGACCGACACGCCGCCCGACCGCCTCGCTTCGCAACCATCGAGCCCGTACTACGATGCCGCCATCCTGGAGCGCGGCGTGGGCATCCGTTTCAACGGCGTCGAGAAAACCAACGTCGACGAGTATTGCGTGAGCGAGGGTTGGGTCCGTCTCGCGGCCGGCGCCTCGCGGGATCGCAAGGGCAATCCCATGACGATAAAGCTCAAAGGCGTCGTCGAGCCGTATTTCAAGAACGAGACGTGAGCGCGCGGATATGGTGGTCGCGGTTAACTTCGGCGGCGCTTGCCTTCGGGCGAGGCGTTGCCTATGACGCGCTGAAATGAACGCGCACCGATTTTGCATCGCCCCGATGATGGAGTGGACGGACCGGCATTGCCGGTACTTCCACCGCCTGCTGACGCGCCGCGCGCGGCTCTATACCGAGATGGTCACGACTGGTGCCTTGATTCACGGGCCCCGCGTGCGGCTGCTTGCGTTCGATCAGACCGAACATCCCGTGGCGCTGCAACTCGGCGGCAGCGAACCGCAAGATCTCGCCCAATGCGCGCGTATGGGCGAAGAAGCGGGCTATGACGAGATCAATCTCAACATCGGTTGCCCGTCGACGCGCGTGCAAAAGGGCGCGTTCGGTGCCTGCTTGATGCGCGAGCCCGAATTGGTCGGCGACTGCGTCGCGGCGATGCGGGCCGCGGTGCGCATTCCCGTGACGGTCAAGTGCCGCATCGGAGTCGACGATCAGGAGCCCGAGCAATCGCTATTCGGATTTGTCGATGCCGTCGCGCGCGCCGGCTGCGACACGTTCATCGTTCACGCCCGCAAGGCGCTGCTCAAAGGTTTATCGCCGAAGGACAATCGCGACGTGCCGCCGCTCAACTACGACCTTGTTTATCGGCTGAAGCGCGAGCGGCCTCACTTGACGATCGTCATCAATGGCGGCGTCACCGATTTGGTCGAAGCGCGGCAACACATCGTCCATGTCGACGGTGCGATGATGGGCCGCGCGGCGTATCAATCGCCATGGCTGTTGGCCGACACCGATCGTCAGCTGTTCGGCGAGATGTCGGCGGTGCGTTCGCGCCACGATGCGATACAAACGTACATGCCGTATGTCGCCCGCGAGTTGGCCAAAGGTGCGCCGCTCAACGCGATGACGAAGCATCTGCTCGGCCTGTTCAATGGCTTACCGGGGGCACGCGCTTTTCGCCGTCATCTCAGCGAGAACGCGACGAAACCCGGCGCGGGCCTGGATGTAGTGAGGTCGGCCCTCGCCTTTGTCGTCGAAGACAATGCGGAGCGCGCCGCCGCGTGAGTATCGCCGCCTTCGCCGACGTTCCGGTGGGCGAACTTGTCGCCCTCGCTGTCGGCCTCGGCATCTCGGGCTTGATTGCCGGGACCGTCGCAGGTCTCTTGGGCGTCGGCGGCGGCATCGTCTTGGTGCCGGTGCTTTTCCAGACGCTCGCTCTGCTGGGCGTCGACGAAAGCGTTCGCATGCCGATCGCGGTCGGCACCTCGCTCGCGACGATCATACCGACATCGATCCGATCCACGCTCAGCCACAATGCCAAAGGTGCGGTCGATTGGCCGCTGCTGAGAGCCTGGGCCATTCCCACGGTCGTCGGCGTCGTCTTAGGCACTTGGCTCGCTGCGATCATTGGCGGCAAGGGGCTGACGGCCGTGTTCGCCATCGGCGCGATGACCCTCGGCCTGTATATGGCGCTCGGGCGCGAGGAGTGGCGACTAGGCGAAGGCGTCCCGCGCGGCGCCGGCAGTTGGCTACTCGGCTTCGGTAACGGCTGTCTGTCGGTCCTCATGGGTATCGGCGGCGGCACCTTCGGCGTGACCGTGATGACGCTCTACGGCGTTCCCATTCACCGCGCCGTTGCGACGGCGGCGGGTTTCGGACTCATCATCGGATTGCCCGGCGCAATCGGCATGATGTTCAACGGCTGGCATGCGCCCGGCTTGCCGCCGCTCTCGCTCGGCTACGTCAATCTCGTCGGCTTGGCGTTGATCGTGCCGGCGACGATCGTTGCCGCACCTTGGGGCGTGGCGATCGCCCACAGCATGTCGCACAGGACGCTGCGCCTGTCGTTTGGCCTCTTCCTCTGCCTGACGGCGTTGCGTATGGGATGGGCCTGGATTGGGTAACGGCAAGCGCCAAGTCGCAACGCCTACGACGCAATTTTTGCCGCAAAATGAACGGCGACGAAACCGGCCGCGATAGCGAGGCAGAGCGGCGAGTAATACAAGAGATTGAGTTGCACGAACGGCGTTCCTTCCGCATAGCGAAAAGCGGCAGGGACGAAGCCCGCAATGCCGCGCCCCGCGAAGACCGCGAATGCCGTCCAAAACCCGACTCGCACGATCACCCGCGCCCAGTCCGGCAACGGCAGTTCGACCGCGCCGCCATGCACGGCGACTAGAAACGCCGCCATAAGGAGTGCACCGGTCACAAACAGGCATGCCCAGAAATTCGGCGCCTTCATGTCGCGCGTTCGACCGACTACCATTTCGACCAAGCTGCGATCGTCATGGCCGGGCCAACGCCCGCCTAAGCCCCAGTAGAAATGCAGCGCCGCGAGGAGGGCGAGAACAATCATCAGCAGAGCGGCGGCGATGTTCACCTGGCTCATAGTTTCTGGTCGTATTCGCCGACGTATTTGTTTTTCGACAACCGCCCATCGATGTCGGCGAACATCCCGCGCATGCGCTCTTCCGACACCGGGCTCTCCACGACGACGACGAGGCTGGGCTTGTTCGACGAAGCGCGCACGAGGCCCCACGTGCCGTCTTCCAGCGTTACCCGCACACCGTTGACGGTCACCAGGTCGCGGATCGCAAGGCCCATGATCTTTTCTCCGCGCTCTCGCGCCGCCCGATAGATCCCCGTTACTTCCGCGACGACGTCATACTTTTTGTCGTCGGGGCATTTCGGCGCCATCGTCGGCGAGCCGTATGTCTTCGGCAGCCCGTCATGGAGAGCCGACATCTTCTTCCCGCCGGCACGGTCGAGCATTTGCAGCACCGCGATGCCGGCGATGATGCCGTCGTCATAACCGCGCCCGATGGGTGGGTTGAAGAAATAGTGCCCGCTCTTCTCGAAACCGGCGACAGCCTTGAGTTCATGCGCGCGCCGCTTGATGTAAGAATGCCCGGTTTTCCAATATTCGGTCTTTGCGCCTTGGCGTTGTAGAACGGGGTCGGTGAGGAAAAGTCCTGTCGATTTGACATCGACCACGAACTGCGCGTTGGCGATGCGTGACGACAAATCGCGCGCGACCAGCACGCCGACTTTGTCTGCAAAAATCTCCCGGCCGAGGTCATCGACGACGCCGCAGCGATCGCCGTCGCCGTCAAAGGCGAGACCGATGTCGGCCTTGCTCGTCTTCACCGCATCCGCGAGCGCGTGCAGCATCTTCAGGTCTTCCGGATTGGGATTGTAGCGCGGAAAGGTAAAATCGAGATCGGTGTCAAGCGGCACGACCTCGGCACCGATGCGCTTCAACGCCTCCGGCGCAAAGAGTCCCGCCGTCCCATTTCCGCAAGCGGCGACGACCTTGATCTGCCGCGACAGTTTTTTGGTCGCAGTTACGTCATCCAAATAGCGTGCGCGAATGTTGTCGATCGACTGATAGCTCCCGCCGGGGCGCGTGCGGCTGCGCCCTTCAAGCGCGATTTTCTTCAAGGCATCCATTTCGTCGGGACCGAATGTCAGCGGCCGCGCCGCGCCCATTTTCACGCCCGTCCAACCGTTTTCGTTGTGGCTCGCCGTCACCATCGCAACGCACGGCGCGTCAAGTGCGAATTGTGCGAAGTAGGCGACCGGCGACAGCGAGAGCCCGATGTCGAGGACCTCGGCGCCGCCGCTGACCAAGCCCAGGCTCAACGCTTGCTTCACGCTCAGGGAGTAGGAGCGATAGTCGTGCCCGACGACGATGCGCGGCCGCACGTTCATCTCGTGGATCAGCGTCGCAAGCGCCAAGCCGAGAGCCTGAATGCCCAAAAGGCTGATGTCTTGGGGGAACAACCAGCGGGCGTCGTATTCGCGAAACCCGTTGGGTTTGATCAACGGTATCGTTTCGAATTCGGCCGTATTCGGCTTAAGATCGGCGCGCGGGGTAGGGGACATCGAACTCTCCGGTGCTCTAACGCGCGAACAGGCGCAATCGGGGCTCGCAAGTCAATCCGCGAGCATGAGTTCGTCGCGGCTCATTTCGAATCGCGACAATGTCGAGAAGAAACTCATGCCCAGAAGCGAGCCCGAAAGGCCTCGCGACACGGCCGCTGTCACATTGCGCCGCACGATCGAGCCGATGCGAAGCTCGTCGAGCTTGATGCGCGCCGCGCTTGCCTCGCCATTGGCCGTGGAGACTGTAAGGTCGAACGCCAAACCGTTGGTGTCGATGCCGGCGGCCTGCGCGTCCGCTTCGCTGAGCACGACCGTGCTCGCGCCCGTGTCGGCGAGCATGCGAATTTCCTTACCGTTGACCTCAACGTCGGCGTAAAAATGGCCGTCGCTCGCCTTGCGCAGCACAAGCTCAGTGGGCGAGCGTTGTTCGGCCATTGCGGGATTGATTTCGCCGGTGACGCGCGACCAGACGCCAGCGAAGTCCTGACGGTAGGAATATCCCAGCACCAGGGCAAAGAAGATCGCGATCCAGATTGCGCCGTAGGTGGCTGCGGAACTCAGGCTGCCACGCCAGCGCAGGATGACGGACGACATCACCGCGACGAGCAGGACGATCGAATAAATAAGCGATGCATGGTTTTGAGACGACCCGAAAACCTGGTTGTTGCCGCTCAACAGCCAGACAACGAGGACGGTCACGCCGAGCAGCGCGGCGACAAGGACGAGAACGCGAGTCATGTTCCGACCCTAACCCATCTTGTTTCGGCGGCTACGCGGTCATATTTACAGTCTGAGGTAGATAAAATTGACATCATACGGTCAACAACGGAAAATAGATTCGTCAGACCAAGCGAGAGTAACGTGAACCGAAGCAGTGCTGCACAAGTCGAATGGGCTGGCGTCAAACACGCCGCCGGGTTGCCTGCCTTTGAACGGGGCTGGGTGTGGTTGGTTGGGGCAGGCCCTGGCGACCCCGGCCTGCTCACGCTTCATGCGTTCAATGCCCTCAATCAAGCCGACGTCGTGCTCTACGATGCGCTTGTCGATGAATCGATCTTGGGACTTGCGGGCCCGCAAGCGTCGTACGTCTACGGCGGCAAGCGCAGCGGCGACGGCGCGACACAGCAAGAGATCACAGATCAAATGATTGCGCTCGCGCGCGCTGGCAAGCGCGTGCTGCGGCTCAAGGGCGGCGACCCGTTCGTGTTCGGCCGCGGCGGCGAAGAGGCGCTGGCGCTCGTCGCCGCGCATATTCCGTTTCGCATCGTGCCGGGCGTGACGTCCGGAATCGGTGGCCTTGCCTATGCCGGCATTCCAGCGACCCATCGCGACATCAATCACGTCGTGAGCTTCGTGACCGGTCACATGGCCGGAGGCGATGTGCCGGACACGGTGAATTGGCGCGCGCTCGGCGAAGCCTCGCCGGTCATCGTGATCTACATGGGTTTGAAGCATATCGGTCGCATTGCGGTCGAGATCATCGCCGCCGGGCGCTCACCCGACGAGCCGGTGGCGATCATCAGCAACGCGACGACCGCGAAGCAGCTGGTGATCGAGACGACGCTCGCGCGAGCGGAAAGCGACGCTTCGGCGAGCGGCATACCCGGCCCCGCCTTGATAGTCGTGGGTGAGGCCGTCCGGCTGCGCCCGGGGCTCGATTGGTTGTCTGCAGCCCTTCACGGCCGAAAACTCGAGGCCGACCCGCTCCGCAAATCGCGGCCGAGAAAAAAGCCCGCCCGCACCCTCTCGGTTTCGTAGGGACCTAGGGCTTCTTCAGTTTCACCGAAAAATCGACCTGCGCTTTGTAGCTCCAGTACTTCACGTGCGCTTCATATTGGCCGGCGGTCTCGAAGCGCTCCGGACCGAGGATCAGCGCATAGAATTCTTCGAGTTCTTTGCCGGGCTCGAGCGTCTGGTGAATAATCCGATCTGGGCACTCGGCTTCCTTACCGCTTCGCGCTTGTACGAACTCATGTGCGCTCGACAGAACGACCCATTCGAGAACCTTACAAGGACTCGCTGATTCCAGCGTGACACTTTCGTTCGTGTTGTTCTTGAGCTTGACGTGAAGCTGAATGACCGGCGGCTCGCTCGATCCGAAGTCTACGATTGTCCGGTTGGGTTCGACCGTGAGTGTCATCTCGTTCGACATGTAGTCGAAGCTGCCCTTGGATACCGCATAACCAAGCGCTGCGATGAAGCCGACGAAGACGATCACCTGCAAAACTTGGCGGCGCCAATCGAACAGAGAAGGTGTCGGCGGATTGGGCACGTGCGTCAGGCCTTTTGCTTGACGGCTTGGGCTTCGCCCTCGACATAGTCGAGATCGATGCCGAACGTTTCCCGCAGCATGCCGAGCGCGAAGAGCGCCAGGGCCGCAGCGATAAGGCCGACGATTTCAGCAGAATTGATGATGCCTTGGGTTGGCTTGAGGAACGCGAACAGCATGGTCATCGGCACCGTGGCGCCGCGCACGAAGTTCGGCACTGAAGTTGCGACCGTCGCGCGCAAATTTGTGCCGAATTGTTCGGCCGCGAGCGTGACCAGCATGGCCCAGTAAGCCGTCGTGAAACCAAGCCCGAATACCAGGGAATAGAAGTTGGCTGCGCTATTGATGCCGCTATGGAAGATCAGGCCTTGCATTGCGACGGTCCCGACCAAGAACAAACCAACGGCGAGCTTCCGGCTTCTCAACAGCTGGCTGACAAGCCCATTGGCCACGCTGCCGGCCGTGATGCCGCAATAGAACCAGAACACGGAATTGCCGCTGACAACGGGATCGACGATGCCGAGGGCCTTCGCGATCTCCGGCGAAAACGTAACGAGGATGCCGAGCGAATACCAAATCGGCAGACCGATCAGAATGCTGTTGATATATCGAGTGAAGCGATCGCGGCTCGTGAACAACATGAGGAAATTGCCGCGCGAAATATGATGCCTTTCGGCCAGGGCCTTGAACACGCCCGACTCCGCGACCGACATGCGCAACGCCAGCAAACACAATCCTAAGAGGCCGCCCGCGACATACGCGCCGCGCCATGAGAAATATTTGTAGACCATCGCCGCGACGACCGCGCCGGCAACGCCGGTCGCGACGACAATGGTCGTGCCATAGCCGCGTGCCTCTTTCGGCAAGAGTTCGGAAACCAAAGTGATGCCGCCGCCGATCTCGCCGGCAAGACCGAAGCCGGTAATCAAGCGCAACAACGCGTATTGGCTGACAGGGCTCATCACAGCGTTCGCTGCATCGAATTGGCCGACAAAGCCGTTCAGGATATTGCCGATCGAATAGAGCAGGATCGAACCAAACAACAATTCGATGCGGCCGATCTTATCGCCGACGATGCCCCAAACGACGCCGCCGACCAGGAAGCCACCCATCTGCATATTGAGGAGGTAGGAGCCCTGCGACACCAGTTGGTCGCCGGAGAATCCGAGATCGGTCAGGCTGGGCACGCGCAGTATTGTGAACAGGATCAAATCATACACGTCGACGAAATAGCCGAGAGCGGCCACCAAAATGGCCAAGCGAATGTTATTCGACATCGTGCGGACGCGTCCTCGAACCGATAAATCTTATTGTAAGGCGGCCGCCTGCGGTGCCCTCGGCCGAAGCGGTAGAACAAGCGACACAGATTGCGTTGGCTTCAGGGCCGCTTCAAGGGGGCCCAACCCGCGCCGACACGCGCTTCGAGCGGCGCAAAACGGGCCTTGTAGCTCATCTTCTGACAGCCATCGATCCAATAGCCAAGATAGACGTACGGCATGCCGCGGCCGCGCGCTTGCTCGATATGGTCGAGGACCATGTAAGTGCCGAGGCTGCGGCTCGACTCGGGGGGGTCGAAGAAGCTGTAGACCATCGACACGCCGTCGGACAAAACGTCGGTCAGCGCGACCGCGATGAGTTCGCCAGCCGCGTCGCCGCCTTGGCGCCGGTATTCGACGATGTGCGTCTCGACCGCCGAATCCTCGACCATCGCAACATAGTCGAACATCGACATTTCCGACATGCCGCCGCCTTGGTGGCGTGCGTCGAGATAGCGACGAAGGAGCGCGAACTGTTCTTCGGTCGCCCAAGGGTCGACGACTTCGGCGGTGAGGTCTCGATTGCGCTCGGCGACACGCGTCAATGAGCGGCTGACCTCGAATGCATCGACGACGATGCGCACCGAGATGCAGGCTTGGCAGGATTCGCAGGAGGGCTTGTAGGCGATGTTCTGGCTGCGGCGGAAGCCTGCATGAGTCAGTGCGTCGTTCAGTGTGCGCGCGACCTCGCCCGAAAGGCGGGTGAACACCTTGCGTTCCATCCGGCCCGGCAAATACGGGCAGGGGGCCGGCGAGGTCAGGTAGAATTGCGGGAACCTGGTCCCCAATTGCTCGGTCAACGCGAGCGCCTCCGTTTGGCTCAACCGAATCTGGCAAGGTCGGTAGCCGCGCATCAAACTCTCACACAGAGTTTTGGAGAGCGCTAGCGGTTGGGGCGTCAGAATAAATTTGTTGACGACGAGTGCGCGCAACTGCAAATGCGCCAATGCCGCAGATTGCGGCGGATTGCGGAAATAGGGGCGGGTGCAGCGTCTTCATTCGGGACACAATTTGGCGTTGTGCCCAAGCCGATGCAGGAATCAGTCCAACCGCAATGCGCGGCAATCCAAGGGCTCAGAAGAGTTTGCAAACCGAACGCGGCGTTGGTTAGCGGTCGAAGCTGGGTGGCAGAACCGGCGCCTCGCGCAGCAAAACGATGCTGATGCGCCGGTTGGCGGAGGCGACCGGATTGTCGGGGTACAGCGGTTCCGATCCGGCTTTGCCGACGACCTGGGCGATGCGTCCTTCGGCGACGCCGGCTTCTTCCAGAATTCGCCGGCTTGCGTTGGCGCGCGCTGCGGACAATTCCCAATTCGAGTAACCGGCCGGCCCCGAGAACGCCGCCCCATCTGTGTGACCGGAAATCGAGATTCGATTCGGCAACGTGTTGATGATCTTGGCAACCTGCTCAAGCAACGTCTTCACCCGGTCGCTCGGCTCACTCCCACCGGCAGGAAACATCGAGCGTCCATCCTGATCGACGAGTTGGATGCGCATGCCCTCCGGCGTCTGATCGACAAGAACATGCTTTGAGAGCTCAGTGAGATCGGGCATGTCTTGCAGCGCCTGGCGCAAGCGTGCCGCGGCTTGTTCGAAGGTTTGGCTCTCGCGATCCTGCTCGGCTTTGCCGGAGGCGTTGGTTTGAGCGCTAGCCGAGGCGTCGGCGTGACTCTGGCGCTGCGAGGATTGTTCGGGCGCCGGCGGCTTGAGCTGCATGGTGACGGCGAGCTGGCCGGCGCCCTTTTGTCCCTGCGTCGCAGCGACGGTGCCGCCGAAGATCGAGCCCGTTCCCGACTCCGAACGGCTGACCGATTCCGGCGCGAAATAGTCGGCGATGCCGCGCTTCTGCTCGGGCGTCGTCGTATTGATGAGCCACATCAACAGGAAGAAGGCCATCATCGCCGTCACGAAGTCGGCATAGGCGACCTTCCACGCGCCGCCATGATGGGCGTCGTGGCCACCCTTTTTGATCTTCTTGATGACGATCGTGCCTTCGCCCGCCATGACGTCTCTCACACCCCAGAGTCCGCGGGCCGCTTGCCTTTGACTGGCGCTGCCGTTACGTCGGTTCGGCCCATATTGGCGGTAAGCCGTTAACGTGGCCTTGAGACCCCTTGGATGCCCCACGATTCTCGTGCTTTTCGCAACGCTTTGGGCCATTTCGCGACGGGCGTATGCGTCGTTACGACCCGTGGCCCCGACGGCGCAGCGGTAGGCCTGACCATTAATTCCTTCGCCTCTGTGTCGCTCGACCCGCCGTTGGTGCTCTGGAGCCTTGATCGTGCGTCCGATCGTTTTCCCCTGTTCATGGCCGCGGAGCGCTTCTGCGTGAATGTTTTGGACGGCGCGGCACAACCTCTTTCGCATCGCCTGTCGCGCAAGGGCGAGCGCGACCTCCTCGACGAGCCATATGCCGAAGACGCGCCGTTGCCGATCCTCAAGAAAGCGCTCGCCTACTTCGAATGCCAGGTCGAAGCACGTCACGACGGAGGCGACCACGTAATCTTCGTCGGCGGCGTCTTGTCGTTTGGTCATACCGATGACGGGGACCCATTGCTTTTCTATCGCGGCCGGTATCGTGCGCTCACCGGCGAAGGTTGAAGCGACGGACCGATGGCAAAACTCGCTTTCCTAGGCCTTGGCCGGATGGGCGCCCCAATGGCGGGCCATTTGGCGCGCGCCGGGCACGACGTCGCGGTGTTCAACCGCACGCCCGCAAAAGCGGAACAGTGGTTGAAGGCGCACCGCGGTCATGTTGGTGCAAGCCTCATCGAAGCCGTTCGCGGTGCGCAGATCGTATTCACTTGTCTTGGTGACGATCCGGACGTCCGCGAAGTTGCAAGCACGGCGCTTCCGGCGATGCAGGGGGGCGCGATTTTCGTTGATCATACGACAACGTCGGCGAGCCTTGCCCGCGAACTCGCAACCGAGGCTGCAAAACGCAATGTCGCATTCGTAGATGCGCCCGTCAGCGGCGGCGAAGCTGGGGCGCAAAAAGGCCAACTCACCGTCATGTGCGGCGGCGACGGGACCGCTTACGCGCAGGCCGAGCCCATCATTGCCGCATACGCCAAAATGGTGAAGCTCATGGGCCCGCCCGGATCGGGACAGCTGACCAAGATGGTCAACCAGATTTGCATTGCAGGCCTCGTCGAGGCGCTCGCGGAGGGTCTTCATTTCGCAACGCGCGCGGGACTTGACCCGCTGGCCGTCGTCGACGTCATCTCAAAAGGCGCGGCGCAGAGTTGGCAGATGGAGAACCGCTCGGCGACGATGGTCGAAGGAAAATTCGATTTCGGTTTCGCTGTCGAATGGATGCGCAAAGACTTGCGCATCACGCTCTCGGAAGCCCGAGCGAACGGCGCTCAGCTTCCGGTAACTGCCCTGGTCGATCAGTTCTACGCCGACGTCGAGCGCATGGGCGGCAAGCGCTGGGATACGTCCAGCTTGATTGCCCGCCTCAAAGAGTCTTGATCAGCTTCGCCGCCCGCGGCGCGAAGTAGGTGAGTATGCCGTCTGCGCCCGCGCGCTTGAACGCGGTCAGACTCTCCAGGATCGCGCGATCGCCGTCGAGCCACCCGCGCTCGGCCGCGGCCATGATCATCGAGAATTCGCCCGAGACCTGATACGCGAAGGTCGGCACGCCGAAGGTTTCTTTGACGCGCCGGACGATGTCGAGATAAGGCAGCCCTGGCTTGACCATAACCATGTCGGCACCTTCGGCGATATCGAGCGCGACCTCGCGCAGCGCTTCGTCGCCGTTCGCCGGATCCATCTGATAGGTGCGCTTGTCGCCCTTAAGCGCCTTGGCCGAGCCGATCGCCTCGCGGAACGGACCGTAGAAGGCGCTCGCATATTTCGCCGCGTAGGCCATGATTTGCACGTCGTGAAGGCCTTCACGTTCAAGGCCCGCACGTACGGCGCCGACGCGCCCGTCCATCATATCGGAGGGCGCAATGATATCGCAGCCGGCGCGCGCCTGGACGAGTGCCTGCGCCACCAAAACTTCGAGCGTTTCGTCGTTGAGGATCGTGCCGCCCTTCAACAACCCGTCGTGTCCATGCGAGGTGTAGGGATCGAGCGCGACGTCGCACAACACGCCGACATCGACCTTTGCCTCTTTGACCGCGCGTGTCGCCCGGCAAACCAGGTTCTCCGGATTCAGCGCCTCGCGTCCGTCGTCGGACTTTCGGCCCTCTTCCGTGTACGGAAAAAGCGCAATAACCGGAATCCCGAGCCGCGCCGCCTCGCTTGCGGTCTCCGCCACCAGATCGACGCTGATGCGGTCTATGCCCGGCATTGCGGCGATCGGCACGCGCTTGTTTGCCCCCTCTGTGAGGAAGATCGGCCAAATCAAGTCGGCGGTCGTAAGCACGCTTTCCTGCACCAAACGGCGCGACCATTCGGTACGACGGTTGCGGCGCATCCGTGTTGCCGGGTATCGGGGCTGCGGGTTGGCTGCCATCATAAGTCTCGGTTCATTGACAAGGACGTCGGCCCCTTCGTATCACCGCGCGGGCTCTGAGGGAACGCCGCCATGGCCTTCACGCTTACCGAAGAACAACGTCTCGTGCAAAAGACGGCGCGCGACTTTTCCGTCAACCACTTGGCTCCCTTCGCGGCGAAGTGGGACGCGGAGGAGATATTTCCCGTTCCGACCATGCGTCAAGCGGCGGAATTGGGCTTTGCCGGTATCTACGTCAAGGACGATGTCGGCGGTTCACACATGACGCGCCTCGACGCAGCGCTGATCTTCGAAGAGCTATCCGCCGGATGCACCTCGACGGCCGCCTATATTTCGATCCACAACATGGCCTCGTGGATGATCGACCGATTTGGCAATGATCAGCAGCGGCGCGATTGGCTACCGAAGCTGACGCGGATGGAATTGATCGCGAGCTATTGCCTGACCGAGCCGGGCTCGGGCTCTGACGCGGCTGCGTTGCGCACGAAGGCCGCACGTGACGGCAACGATTATGTGCTCAACGGCGCGAAAGCATTCATCTCCGGCGCAGGTGTCTCCGACGTCTATGTCTGCATGGTGCGCACCGGCGGCGAGGGCCCGAGCGGTATTTCCTGCCTTGTCGTCGATAAAGGCACCAAGGGCCTTTCGTTCGGCAAGAATGAAAAGAAGATGGGCTGGAAGAGCCAGCCGACGGCGCAGGTCATTTTCGAAGACTGCCGCGTTCCCGTCGCCAACCGCATCGGCGCCGAAGGGGAAGGTTTCCGGATTGCGATGATGGGTCTCGACGGCGGGCGCATCAATATCGGCGCGTGCTCGCTCGGCACCGCACGCGCGGCGCTCGATCAGGCGCTGCGCTATGCGAACGAGCGCAAGCAATTCGGCAAGCCGCTATACGATTTCCAAGCGACGCAGTTCAAACTCGCCGACATGGCGACTGAGCTCGAGGCTTCACGCCTTATGATCTGGTACGCCGCAAGCGCGCTCGACGAACGCGAGCCGCGCGCCACGATGCTTTGCGCCATGGCCAAGCGTTATGCCAGCGACGCGGCCTTCAAAATAGCCAACGACGCGCTCCAAATTCATGGCGGGTACGGCTACCTGCAAGATTTTCCCTTGGAGCGTCACGTCCGCGACCTTCGCGTCCATCAGATATTGGAAGGCACCAACGAAATCATGCGCGTGATCATCGCGCGTGAAATGTCGCGGCAGTAGCGCCATGCTCTCCACGCGCTTGACACTCTGGGCCTTTGCGTATGGCTTGCTCATCTGGTTTGAGGCAGCGCTTACAATCCGCTTTCTCGGCGACTTCATCTTCCGTCCCGCCGACTTGCCTTGGATGGCCGGAATATTCGGCGGGACGGCGCTCCTCGCGTTCGCTATCGGTTATTTCTTTTTCCAATGGTTTCAAACCAGGCCGCCCCAGCGGGCGGCGTCGGCCCTCGTGATCTGTGCCGTCGGCTTGCTCGGCAACACGATCGTGTTGATGCAACCCGCGTTCTTCTTTCCTGGCATGACGCAAGAGCAACTCGCGTGGTTCGCCGCGTGGTTCGCGTGGGGCTATGGGCTCGGTCTTCTAAGCGGGATCCTGCCGGTTCGCCTACCAGGCGTTCCCGCCAATTGAGGAGCCGATGATGGAAGACGTCCTGTTCGAGCGGCGCGGGCGCGGCGGCATCATCACATTAAACCGGCCGAAGGCGTTGAATGCGCTGACGCTCGATATGGTCCGCGCGATCCACCTTCAACTTGATGCCTGGCGGGACGATCGCGCCGTCGAACTCGTGATCATTCGCGGCGCGGGCGAGCGCGCATTCTGCGCGGGCGGCGACATTCGTGCGCTCTACGAGTCGGGCAAGAGCGGCAACCCCTATGCGATCGACTTCTACGCACACGAGTACAAGCTGAACGCACTCATCAAGCGCTATCCAAAGCCCTATATCGCCCTGATCAATGGCATCGCGATGGGCGGCGGAGTTGGCGTGTCGGTGCACGGCAGCTATCGCGTCGCCGGCGAGGGTTGTGTCTTTGCAATGCCCGAGACCGGCATCGGCCTCTTTCCGGACGTCGGCGGCACCTATTTCTTGCCCCGCATGCCTGGTGAGACCGGCATGTACATCGCGCTGACAGGCGCGCGTCTTAATGTCGTTGATTGTTTCGCGACGGGTATTGCGACGCACATGATCCCGGCGCCGCAACACGAGACACTGACGCAGTCTTTGTGCGAAGATGATGGCCCGCTGGAGCAGGTCCTCTCGCACGCCGCGGTCCGGCCGGACGAGCAGTCGAGAGTTCTTGGGCTAAGGCCGTCGATCGATCGGCACTTTGCCGCTGCGTCAGTCGAGGAGATTTTCAGTTCCCTTGCGCTCGACAAATCGTTGTTTGCCAGCGAGACCCTGAAAACGCTCCAGACCAAGTCGCCGACGAGCTTGAAGGTCGCCTATCGGCAAATACGAGAAGGTGCGAAGCTTAGCTTCGAAGACTGCATGCGGCTCGAGTTTCGTCTGACGAACCGCTTCATGGCCGGGCGAGATTTCTATGAGGGCGTTCGTGCCTTGATCATCGATAAGGATCAGGTACCGGAATGGAACCCGTCACGGCTTGAGGGTGTGAGCGGCGCCGCGATCGACGCTTATTTTGCGCCTTTGCCTGACGGCGATTTGGAGTTGGGGGCGTAACCGGCGCCGCGATAGGGATGGAGGAGACACTTGATGCGCATCGGCTTTATCGGATTGGGTAACATGGGTGGACCGATGGCGGCGAATCTCGTCAAGGCCGGACATCACATCACCGCCTTCGACATGATGAAAGGCGCAATTGAAAAGGCGGCCGCGCAGGGTGCGCATGCGGCCGCCACTGCGACGGATGCCGCCCGCGACGCCGAGGTCGTCATAACGATGCTTCCAGCGGGCGTGCATGTGCGACAAGTCTACTTAGGCGACGGTGGCCTTCTCAGAGCAGCCAAGCCTGGCACGCTCCTCATCGACTCCTCGACGATCGATGTCGCGACTGCACGCGATGTTCAGACCGCGGCAAAATCGGCTCACTTGGACTTTCTTGACGCGCCGGTATCGGGCGGTGTCGGCGGCGCGTCCGCAGGCACGCTGACCTTCATGGTGGGCGGAGAAGATGCCGCATTCGCGCGTGCAAAACCGATTTTGGAGAAAATGGGCAAGAATATTTTTCATGCGGGCGGCGCTGGAAACGGGCAAGCGGCAAAGATCTGCAACAACATGCTGCTCGCGATTTCGATGATCGGCACCTGCGAAGCGTTTGTGCTGGCCGAAAAACTTGGGCTCGATCATCAAACTCTGTTCAACATTTCTTCGACCGCATCGGGTCAGTGCTGGTCGTTGACGACCTATTGTCCGGTGCCTGGGCCGGTGCCCGCGTCGCCGGCAAATCGAAACTACCAAGCGGGCTTTACGGCATCGATGATGCTGAAGGATCTGAAACTGGCACAAGGCGCGGCGCACGCGGTCGGCGCGGCGACACCCTTGGGTGCCGAGGCAGCGGCACTCTATAGTCTGCTTGAATCCTCGGGCGCGGGCGGTCGCGATTTCTCCGCCATCATTCAAATGCTCCGCGGAAAGCTCGGCGATTAACCGGAAACTCACCACGAGCGTGCTTCGCCCTTTAAGCGATTCTTAGGTCGGCCGGCCTAAGTTCACGCTTGGGTAGATGGGCAAAGTCCCAAACGATGGTGGGTTTATGAGTGTTTCGGCAGCAGCGCGCGCGTCTGCGGAAGTGCAGACTCCAGACAGCGTCAAAGGACGTTATTTGGAATGCCTGAATTTGGTTGAGCGCCTGCATCGTCAGCTGCTCGACGTGATCAAGGACGAGCTTGAACGCGTCGGCCAGCCCGATGTGAACAGCGTCCAGGCGTTGCTGCTCTTCAATATCGGCGAGCAAGAATTGACGGCGGGCGAGTTGCGCACGCGCGGCCACTACCTCGGCTCGAACGTCTCATACAATCTGAAGAAGCTTGTTGAGGGCGGTTACATCAATCACATTCGTTCAGAGAGCGATCGCCGCTCCGTGCGCGTGAGCTTGACCGAGAAGGGTCGTCAGATTTCGAAGATCGTGGCGGGCTTGTTTGATCGTCACGTTCACCTTGTCGAACCGGCAGGCGGACTTGAGCTTTCCGAATTCGCCAATTTGAACAAATCGCTGCAGCGTCTTGAGCGATTCTGGACCGACCAAATTCGCTATCGTCTCTGAACAGTTGCGACTCGTTCTCAGCGCGTATTGATGTCGATCAAAACTGCGACAAATCGCACTGGTATCTTGTTGGTGCGAACGCTTTACTACGCCTCGGACCGACCCGGCGCGGGGCGTTGATTTATCCGCGCATGCCAGGGACTGTGGAATGGATTTCGAAGCCAAATTTGCGAGCGCAATCGGGCAGTTGAAGCGCGAGGGACGCTACCGGGTCTTCGCCGACATCGTGCGCCACCAGGGCTCGTTTCCTGAAGCGACATGGCATGCGCGCGAGGGTAAGCGGCCGATCACGGTTTGGTGCAGCAACGACTATCTCGGTATGGGCCAACACCCCAAAGTGCTCGCCGCCATGCACCAGGCGATCGACCACGCCGGCGCGGGTTCGGGCGGGACCCGCAACATCTCCGGCACGACGCATTATCATGTGGAACTTGAGCACGAACTCGCCGACCTGCACCGCAAAGAAGCGTCGTTGCTCTTCACATCCGGCTACATCTCGAACGATGCGACGTTGGCGACCTTAGGATCGGTGCTGCCGGGTTGCATCGTCTTTTCCGACGAACTCAATCACGCCTCAATGATCGAAGGTATTCGACGCGGCAAGGCGCAAAAGCAGATTTGGCGCCATAACGACGTTCGTCACCTAGAAGAGTTGCTGCAGGCCGCCGACCCGGCCGCACCGAAGATCATCGCTTTTGAGTCGGTCTATTCGATGGACGGCGATATCGCGCCGATCGCCGCGATCTGCGATCTTGCCAAGAAGTACAGCGCGCTGACCTATCTCGACGAAGTGCATGCGGTCGGCCTTTATGGACCGCGCGGAGCCGGCGTCGCCGAGCGCGAAGGCGTCATGCATCGCGTCGACGTAATTGAGGGCACGCTTGCCAAAGCCTTTGGTGTCATGGGTGGCTACGTCGCAGGCTCGGCGAAGTTCGTCGACGTCGTGCGTTCATACGCCCCGGGTTTCATTTTTACGACTTCGCTGCCTCCGGTCCTTGCGGCGGGCGCGCTCGCCAGCGTTCGTCACCTGAAGGCCAGTCAGGTGGAACGTCAGTGCCACCAAGAGCGCGCTGAAAAATTGAAGCGACTGCTGCGAGAGGCGGGCCTGCCGGTGATGCCGTCCGAGAGCCACATCGTTCCCGTCCTCGTCGGTGACCCCGCCAGTTGCAAACAAGTCTCCGACATTCTGCTTCAAGAGCACGCGATCTACGCGCAGCCGATCAACTACCCGACGGTGCCCCGCGGGACCGAGCGCTTGCGCTTCACGCCGTCACCGCTTCACGATGACGACAAGATGCATTCCTTGGTCAAGGCGCTTGACGATGCGTGGTCGCGGCTCAACATCCGGCGTGCCGCCTGAGGCAAATCAGGCCGGCATTCTCATTGAAATTGCGAGCTTTGGTTCGTCGCTGAAAGTGACGGCCGTCGATGAAGCAAGCGGCGTTGAAATCTCGTTTATCGCGCCGGCCAAGACTTCGCGGGCGGACATCCGTCAATTGGCGAAGGCAAAGCTTCGCTACGTTCTCGCCAAGAAAAGCGGCGGACAATAGGCCCGCCGGCGTCAATCGCGGTCTTGGAACCTTACGCCGATTTGCGCTTGCGACCCCGTCCGCTGCTCGAGGGCACGCGACCGAGCCCGATTTTCTTCGCAAATTCAGAACGCTGGCGTGCGTATGCTGGTGCGACCATCGGATAATCTGCCGGCAATCCCCACTTCGCGCGGTACTCTTCCGGCGACAAATTGTAGTTTGAACGCAGATAGCGCTTCAGCATTTTCAACTTCTTGCCGTCTTCGAGGCAGATGATGAAATCGTCACCGATCGACTTCTTGATCGGCACGGCCGGCTTCGCCGAGGTCGCCGCGTCACCGCTCGCGCCGCCAAGCAGACCGGCAAGTGTCGTGTGGATGTTCTTCAGAATCGACGGTACCTCCGTCAGCGGCACCTGATTATGACTCACATAAGCGGATACGATCCCCGTTGCGAGCTGCAGAAGATGATCCGTCGACTTGCCGTTATCTTGCTTCGAGTCAGACATGCGCGAACTCCCGTGTGTTCTTGTCATTACGATGTTGTTTGTTGTTGCAAATGAAAATTCTGACCAATTCTTATAAGGCTTTTCGCTTAGACTACTCAATCGCGAACGGGTCGACCCCAAAGTTATTTCTTCGTTAGGTTAAGTCGCATCAGTCTTCTTTGGGGATAATTATTCTGCTGCCGCAACAGTCAGAATTTCCGGGGCGATTGGTCGAGTTCCAAGGGCAGGACTGCGACGTCGCTCTTGGAGAGAGAATTGGGCGAACTCGCGCATTCCGGGTAACCGGCGATGTGTCAAGCCTCTCTTACGGCGTCTTCGAGCCGATTGTGTACGTCGAAACACTTGTCCTGGCGCCTAATGGAGCGCCCATAGAATTAGCGAAGCATCTTCGCAAATGCTCAAGCCCTTGTGGAAATCACTAAATTTTGCCACCTATAGTAGGTTGGGGATGGCCCAAGAATACCGGTTGGGCTGATAAGAGCTTTAAAATCAATGCGTTGCCCATTTTGCCAACATGATGACACGCAGGTCAAAGACAGTCGGCCTACTGAAGACAACGCTGCGATTAGGCGACGTCGCGTGTGCCCTGCCTGTGGCGCGCGTTTTACGACGTTTGAGCGCGTTCAGTTGCGCGATCTGATCGTCATAAAGAAGAGCGGGCGCCGGGTTCCGTTCGACCGTGACAAACTGATGCGCTCAATTCAGCACGCAATTCGCAAACGTCCAGTGGAACCGGAGCGCGTCGAGCGAATGGTCAACGGCATAGTGCGCCGGCTCGAGAGTTCCGGCGAAACGGAAATTCAATCGACTGCGATCGGCGAGTTGGTCATGCAAGGGCTAGGGAACCTCGATACCGTCGCGTACGTGCGCTTTGCGTCTGTTTATAAGAATTTCCGAGAAGCCAAAGACTTTGAAAATATTATCGGTCAACTAAACGAGCCAGACGGCAAGAGTTCGTGAGTCTGAGCGCGCCGCACGAGCGCTTCATGAAGACGGCGCTCCATCTCTCGGAGCGTGGTTATGGGGACGTTTGGCCGAACCCAACCGTTGGTTGTGTCGTCGTCGACGGCGACGGTCACATCGTAGGCCGCGGCTGGACACTGAGCGGCGGTCGGCCGCACGCCGAGACAGAAGCGCTGAAGCGCGCCGGTGCTCGCGCTAAAGGCGCCACAGCGTATGTGAGTTTGGAACCTTGCGCGCACCACGGCGCCACGCCGCCTTGTGCGCAAGCCCTAATCGATGCCGGTGTCGGCCGCGTCGTCACATCGTGTGAAGATCCCGATCCGCGCGTCGCCGGCAAGGGCCATGCGATGCTGCGCGCGGCGGGGATCGATGTCGTGAGCAGCGTGCTCGTCAAAGAAGCGACCGCAGCGCATGCCGGGTTTTTTAGCCGCGTCAAACGCAGACGGCCGTTGATCACGTTGAAGCTGGCGACGAGTCTCGACGGCAAGATCGCACTGAAAAGCGGCGAAAGCCGTTGGATCACGTGCAAAGCAGCCCGCGGGGCAGCGCATATTTTGCGCAGTCAGCACGACGCAATCATGGTCGGCATCGGCACCGTTCTCGCCGATGATCCTGAGCTGACGATCCGCGTCGCCGGCGTCAAAAGATCGCGGCTGGTACGAGTCATTGCCGACGCTGACGCGCGGTTGCCGTCTGAATCGAAGCTGGCAGCCTCGGCACTCGAACACGCCGTATGGCTGTTGTGCGCAAGCGATGCGGATGTGGCGCGCCAGGCCATGTTGGCGGCCAAAGGCGTTCGCATCCTTCATGTGCCGCGCGCGTCGGTCGGCGTCGATCTTCACCAGGCCGTCGGCAGGTTGGCGAGCGAAGGGTTGACGCGTGTCTTGGTCGAAGGCGGTGCCAGCCTTGCCGCCAGTATTCTGCAAGCCCGGCTTGTCGATCGGCTCGCTTGGTTCAGATCGCCTGCGGCAATCGGCGGCGATGGCGTGAGCGCGCTTGGCGCTCTTAACCTCACCACACTACAAGGAATGCCGCGCTTCAAGCCCGTCGACACAATGCGTTGGGCACAGGATGTGCTGGAAACTTACGAACCGGCGACCTAAAACGTTCCCATGTTCACGGGCATCATCTCTGACGTCGGCACGGTCCAACTGGTCACGCAGCGCGGCGACAAGAGTTTCAAGATTGCGACCGCTTACGATCCGGCGACGGTGGGCATCGGCGCGTCGGTCGCGTGCTCCGGTCCATGTTTGACCGTCGTTGCCAAAGGCGGTCGCGCCGGCGAGGCATGGTTCTCGGTGGACGTTTCGCCAGAGACCCTGGCGAAAACGACCGCCGATACCTGGGTCTTAGGCACGCGCCTTAATCTCGAGCGTCCATTGAAAGTGGGCGAGGAAATCGGCGGACACATCGTGAGCGGTCACGTCGACGGCGTTGGCGAGGTTCTGCACGTCAAACCGGACGGCGACCACACTCGCATCACGGTGCGCGCGCCCAAACAACTCGCAAAATTCGTTGCGCCAAAGGGAGCGATCACGCTCGACGGTATTTCGCTGACCGTGAACGAAGTCGAGCGTGACACGTTCGGCGTCAGCATTATTCCGCACACCGCCAAGGTCACGACCTGGGGTTCGTTGAAGGCGGGCGACAAGGTCAACATCGAGATCGACATGCTCGCGCGTTACTTGGCGCGGCTGAAGGAGTTCGCATGAAGAGCGAATTCCACGACTTCCTGTCGACACCCGAAGAAATCATAGAGGATGCGCGCAACGGACGCATGTTCATCCTGGTGGACGCCGAGGAGCGCGAGAACGAGGGCGACGTCATCATCCCCGCTCAAATGGCGACGCCCGAAGTGATCAACTTCATGGCGAAACATGCGCGTGGACTCGTATGTCTCGCACTCACGCACGATCGCGCCGAAGCCCTACATTTGCCGATGATGACGCCGCACAACGGTACCGCGCACCGCACCGCCTTCACTGTTTCGATCGAAGCGAAAGAGGGTGTGACGACAGGCATCTCAGCTCATGATCGCGCGCGCACCGTTTCGGTTGCCATCGACCCAACGAAGGGTCCTGGTGACATCGTCATGCCGGGCCACGTGTTCCCGTTGGTGGCACGCAAGGGCGGCGTGCTCGTGCGCGCCGGACATACCGAGGCCGCCGTCGATGTGCCGCGCCTCGCAGGCCTTTATCCCGCAGGCGTCATCTGCGAGATCATGAACGACGACGGCACCATGGCGCGGTTGCCGGACCTTGTGAAATTCGCTCAACTTCATGGGATGAAAGTCGGCACGATCGCCGACCTGATCGCCTACCGCCGTCGTCACGACCACTTCATCACTCGCTCGGTCGAGACGGACATCGACAGCCATCACGGCGGCCGTTTCAAGATGATGCTCTACATCAACACGCTCGAATACGCCGAGCACATAGCATTGGTGAAAGGCGACATCAGCGGTCCGGAACCCGTGCTCGTTCGCATGCACGCCATCAATCTCATGGACGACCTTCTCGCTGTGCGCGGCGGTAAGGACGACATCTTGGCGCGTTCGATGGAATTGATCGGCAAGGAGGGGAGGGGCGTCGTCGTCCTGATCCGCGAAACACGATCGACCTACATCTCCGACCTTCTGCTGCGTACCGAGCCGCAATCGGATTCTGCGCCGCGCCGCCTGAAGGAGTATGGCGTCGGCGCGCAAATCCTGCTGGATCTCGGCGTACGCAACATGATCTTGCTGACAAACACGGCGACCAAGAGGATTGTCGGCTTGGAAGGTTACGGCCTGCGAGTCGTCGGACATCGCATCGTTCCCTCCGGCTTTGAAGAGACGCAACGATGACCAGGATTTTGATTGTCGAGGCCCGCTTCTATGACGACCTTGCCGACGCCTTGCTCGCCGGAGCCACCGCAGCTTTGAAGGCCGAGGGCGCGGAGTTCGACAAGATAACAGTGCCCGGCGCGCTTGAGATCCCCGGCGCAATTGCGATGGCGTGTGCGTCGGGCCACGCGGCTGGGCGCGCCTATGATGGGTACGTTGCGCTGGGTTGCGTGATTCGCGGTGAGACCGCCCATTTCGATATCGTCGCTCGGGAATCTGCGCGCGGCTTGATGGATTTGGCGATCAATCAGCACGTTGCGCTCGGCAACGGCATTCTGACCGTGGAGAACGAGGAGCAGGCCTGGGAACGCGCCCGCGCGGACCGGCAAGACAAAGGCGGCGGCGCCGCGAAGGCAGCATTGGTCATGACGCGCCTTCGACGCCAAATGGGTCTCGGCCCGAGATGACATCGCGTGCACGCCGCAAGCCCCGACCGTCGCGCAAAGCACGTAGCGCCGCGCGTCTTGGTGCCGTGCAGGCACTCTATCAAATGGAAGTGTCGGACCAAGGTTCCGAGGCGGCCTTGCGGGAATTTCTGGACCATCGCCTTGGCGCTGTCGTCGAAGGCGCACACTATGCCGAGCCGGACGAAAAGTTTTTTGCAGCGTTGGTTCGCGGTGTCGTCGAGCGCCAAAGCGAAATCGATCAGGCGCTTGCAAACTGCCTGATCAAAGGCTGGGAGTTGGAGCGGCTCGATACGACGCTCCGCGCAGCGCTGCGAGCTGCAACTTATGAGTTGATCGCCCGCAACGACGTTCCGGCGAAAGTGGTAATCGACGAATATGTGGAGATCGCGCGCGCCTTTTTTGAGGGCGGCGAGGAGCCGGCATTCTTGAACGGCGTGCTTCATCATTTGGCGAGTACATATCGCGCAGGCGACATGGATACTGTGGCGGAGCGTTGAGCCGATGACGCGCCGAGGCACCCGCTCGGGCGAATTCGAGATTATCGCGCGATATTTTGCGCCATTGGCGAGCGGTGCACCTCTCGCGTTCGGCCTGACGGACGACGTGGCGCTCTTGCGCGTGCGTCCGGGCCGTGAGCTTGTAATCACGACCGATACGATCGTCGCCGGCGTGCACTTCCTATCGGATGATCCGCCACGAACTGTCGCGCAAAAACTTCTGCGCGTGAATCTCTCGGATTTGGCAGCCAAGGGCGCGACGCCGCGCGCCTATTTGATGAATTGCTCGTTTCCGAGAGACATAACGGAGGATTGGCTTGCGGCGTTCGCCGGCGGCTTAGCTGCCGATCAGGCCGAATACGGGATTGTGTTGATCGGCGGGGATACTACCGCAACGCCTGGACCCCTGACACTCAGCTTGACGGCAATCGGCGACGTGCCGCAAGGCGGGCTTCTCCGTCGGAAGGGCGCCAAGGTCGGCGACGGCATCTGGGTCAGCGGCAACATCGGCGACGCGGGTTTGGGCTTGCGAGGGCTAAAGGGTGAAGAGCTAGGGCTTAGCGTGTCGCTTGCGGCACATACTGTCGAGCGTTATCGCATCCCGCAGCCACGTCTTGCTCTTGGGATAAAATTGAAGGGCATTGCGCATGCCGGCTTGGACGTGTCCGATGGTCTCGTCGCTGATCTCGGTCACATGTGCGAAGCGTCGAATGTGGGCGCCGAAATATTCGCCGATGGCGTGCCGCTCTCGGCTGCTTCCCGGCGTGCTCTCGCTGCGGGGAAGGCAACGATCGGCGAGTTGTTAACGGCTGGTGACGATTATGAATTGATCTTTGCCGTGGCCGCCAAAGACGAGCCGAGACTTGGGCGCATCGTCAGTCGCTGTAACGTCAAGGCAACGAAGATCGGCCAGATCATCCGCGGCCGAGGCGTTGCAGTGCGCGACCTCCAGGGAAATGAACTCAAGCTAGCGCGCCGCGGCTACGTGCATTTCTGACGCGACTTCACGCACCCTTAAGGTGACCGGCGCATTATGTAAGGCGGGCCAGGATAGGAGAGCCTGCCATGCGACTTCTGATCGCCTTGATCATGATGGCCATCTTTCTGGGCTCGGGTTCGTCCCAAGCCGCAGAGGCAGCCAATCAGGCAGCGGCCCCACCGACCACGACCGAAACGTTGGCCGGCGGCCCGCTGGCCGGCTCCGGTAAATCGGGTATCGACATGCCGTCGCTGATGGCGCCGGTCACGGTCGACGGCGAACTTCGATATTACGTGTATCTCGCGATCCGCCTCAATTTGAGCAGCGATGGTCAAAAGGATCTCGTGCTTGAGCGCATTCCCTACGTGCAAGACGCGTTTTTACGCGAAGTTCATCGCGCATCGCTCGCGCTGGGCGCCGACGCCGAGACCGTGGATGCGCACGCCCTGAGCGAGCGCCTGATTGCCGTTGCGGCAAAGGTTCTGGGGCCTGGAGTTGTCACCGGCATCGAGTTCCGCAACATCGTTCGGCGCGGCGGTTGAACCAAACCGACCGCCTACGGACGATCTGACCTACCCATAATCGTCTGCAGCCGCTTGCCTTGGCCGATGCGCTTTGGCATATGATCCGCCGTCTTTTTGCTGGGGGACCGACGCGAGTCGGCAGTCCTGCGCGCGATAGTTGCGCGCTGCTCCTCGGCGCTCCTCCAAAAGGTCTCTAAGATGACAACGCCTCTACTTCTCGTGTTGGCATGCAGTGTGATTGGGCTCGCCTACGGCGGGTGGGCAATCCAGTCGGTCTTGGCGGCACCCACCGGCAACGATCGGATGCGCGAGATCGCGGCTGCGATTCAAGAAGGCGCGTGGGCGTATTTGACGCGCCAATACACGACGATTGCAATCGTTGCGGCGGTCGTCACGATCATAATCGGGGGCGTTTTCCAGAGCGTCATTGTCGCCCTGGGCTTCGTGATCGGTGCATTTTTGTCGGGCTCGGCCGGCTTCGTCGGCATGTATGTGTCCGTACGTGCCAACGTGCGCACCACCGAAGCGTCGCGCAAGGGATTGGCTGAAGGCCTGGCGATCGCCTTCAGGTCGGGCGCATCGACCGGCATGCTTGTCGTGGGCCTGGCTCTGTTGGCCATCGCCGGCTATTTCTTTCTGCTGGTCGGACCCTTCGGCTACGACCTCAACGACATGAAGCAAAGCCGTTTCGTGGTTGAGGCACTGATAGCGCTGGCGTTAGGCGCGTCGACGATTTCGATCTTTGCCCGGTTAGGCGGCGGCATCTTCACCAAGGGCGCCGACGTCGGCGGCGACATGGTCGGCAAGGTCGAGGCCGGCATCCCCGAAGACGATCCACGCAACCCGGCGACGATTGCCGACAATGTCGGCGACAATGTCGGCGATTGCGCCGGTATGGCCGCCGACCTCTTCGAAACCTATGTCGTGACTATCAGCGCGACGATGGTGCTCGCGTCGATCTATTTCCAAAATGTTGCCAACGGCTTGAACTATAAGAGCATCATGATGACGTACCCGCTCGTCGTCGCGGGCGTTTGCGTCATCACATCGGTGATCGGTACATTCTTCGTTCGCTTGGGCCCTTCACGCAACATCATGGGGGCGCTCTATAAGGGCTTTGTGGCAACCGCGGTCCTGTCGCTCATCGCGATCGGTGCCGCAACGCATTACTTCGTCGGCTTCGGTACGGAATTGAGCGCCGGCGGCTTCACCTTTACGGGTCTGACACTTTACCTTTGCGGTATCGCCGGTCTCGCGGTGACCGGGCTCATCGTCTGGATCACCGAATACTATACCGGCGTGAACTACCGTCCCGTGCGCTCGATCGCCAAGGCCTCAATCACCGGCCACGGCACGAACGTCATCCAAGGTCTTGCCATTTCGATGGAGTCTACGGCGCTTCCGGCCCTCGTGATCGTGTGGGGCATCGTCGTCACCTACACCCTCGCAGGTCTTTTCGGCATCGCCATCGCCACGACCACAATGCTAGCGCTTGCAGGCTTCGTCGTCGCACTCGATGCGTTTGGCCCGGTAACCGACAACGCCGGCGGTATTGCCCAGATGGCGGGTCTCGACAAGGAAGTGCGCAAGACGACCGACGCTCTCGACGCGGTCGGCAATACGACGAAGGCGGTGACCAAGGGTTATGCCATCGGCTCGGCCGGCTTGGGTGCGCTCGTTCTCTTCGCGGCTTATACCCAAGATCTGGTGTTCTTCGCCTCCAACCCACAGGACTTTCCGTTCTTCAAAGACATCCACGTCAACTTCGGCCTCTCCAATCCGTGGGTTGTCGTCGGCCTCTTCCTGGGTGGTCTCCTGCCGTATTTGTTCGGTGCTCTAGCCATGACGGCCGTCGGCCGTGCGGCCAGCGCAGTCGTCGAGGAGGTCCGCCGGCAATTTAAGGAAAAGCCGGGGATCATGAAGGGAACCGAAAAGCCCGACTACGGTCGCGCCGTCGACATGCTGACGCGCGCTGCCATTCGGGAAATGATCGTACCGTCGCTGCTGCCGGTGTTGTCGCCAATCGTCCTTTTCTTTGCTGTTTGGCTGATTGCCGACCGCGCCTTTGCGCTCTCCGCCGTCGGCGCGATGCTCATGGGCGTGATCGTAACGGGTCTCTTCGTCGCGATATCGATGACGTCGGGCGGCGGCGCGTGGGACAACGCAAAGAAGTACATTGAAGACGGACACTTTGGCGGCAAGGGGTCGGAAGCTCACAAGGCGGCCGTGACCGGAGACACCGTCGGTGATCCCTACAAGGACACGGCCGGTCCCGCGATCAACCCAATGATCAAGATCACGAACATCGTTGCGCTCTTGCTCCTGGCGGCGCTGGCCCACCTTTAGGGACACGCCGAGTACCAACGGAAAAAGCCCCGACACTCCGGGGCTTTTTTGTTGGAAGGCGACCCTTACTGACCGCCGCCCGGCCGCCCTGGGCCGGACGGAGCGCCGGATGCCGACGGGCCGCCGATATTGCCGAAGACCTGCTGCAAGAAGCTGAGCTCTTTGCCGCGGCTGGGCGTTTCGCGGTCGACCAGTGCGATCACTTGGCCATCTTCGATGCCATAGTTGCGAAGCTCGGCGACTTTGCCGTTGTCGGCAAACTGCACCGCCAGAATTTCTCGCTTCGTCACGTCAGGGTTAAAGAATGCGTAGCGCTCCTGCTCGATTGAGATGTAATACCATGTCGGATCCCCGAACGAGGCGGTGCTCGACGGCGTGCCAAGCTTTTGCTGCACGGTTTGCTTCGTGTCCTGTCCAACTTTGATGTCGGCAACCTTCTCTGCGTCCGGCACATACCCGCGGACATCCTTGATAGGTGCGCACGCGCTCAAACCGGCAGCCACGAAAACTGCGCTAAAAAGCCAACGCGACCTCATATCCCGAACTCCTACTGAGCCTGCCAGCGGCTTTGTAGCCTGTTGACCTACCCCCGGCCCCCCGTAATTTCAAGAGCGACGATGAGAGGTGGTGTTTGACCCGCGTGCGTACACTATTTGAGTATTTTACGAGACCCCAAGAAAGGGCTCGGCTCGCGGCCGAGCACTACGCGGCGCTTGTGGCTCAAGCGCGCCAGCGCGACTTCTATGAGTCGCTCGGCGTGCCCGACACATTGGACGGTCGCTTCGATTTGATCGTACTGCACGCGAGCCTGTACCTGAAGCGGCTGCGCGCAACAGGACGCGAAGGGCGCGCGCTCGCCCAGGCCGTGTTCGATCAGATGTTCTTCAATCTCGATCAATCGTTACGCGAACTGGGCGTCGGCGATATTTCGCTCCCGAAAAAGATACGCAAGATGGTGTCGGCGTTCTATGGTCGCGCTGCCGCTTACGACAAGGCGCTCAACGAGACGGACGACGAAGCCCTTGCCGAGGCGCTCGTCAGAAATATATATGCGGGAACGCCTCCGCTGGGGACTGCCATCGGATCTTTTTGCGCATATCTGCGAGAGACCTCGAAGGTGCTGGCGGCGACGCCTGATGAAGTCGTGCTAGCGAACAAATTCCATTGGCCGGCGTCAGCTGAGCACCGATCCCGAATGATTGCCTGAAGCGATGTCGAAACAAGGGGACACGCCACCAGTACCGCCCGCGCACGGCTTCACACGCCTCGTGCCTGCAGCCAGAATAGGCGAGGGAGGCCTATCGATAACTCTTGTGACATCTCCCGAGGAGTTGCGCAAAATCGCGGACTACCTTGAGCTTGTGTCGCTGAAGTGTCTCAAGGCTGAGGTCGATCTCTCCAGATGGCGCGGCAGGGGCGTCCTGGTCGACGGCCGTTTTACCGCCGAGGTTACGCAATCCTGCGTCGTCACGCTTGAGCCTGTCGATGCCCGAGTCGAGGGTCGTTTCGAACGGCGCTATTTGCCGAACGCTGAACTCAAGGGCGAGGAAGCCGCCACCGACGAAATTCACGTGGATCCCGACGGCGAGGATCCTGCGGAGGTCCTGTGTCGCGAGATCGATCTGGGCGAGGCCCTGGTTGAGGAACTCAGCCTGGCTCTCGATCCCTATCCACGCAAACCGGGCGTCGAATTTGCTCCGGAGCAAGATATGGTCGTTAAGCCGGACAATCCCTTCGCCGTTCTTGCAAAATTGAAGGGCAAGGGCAGAACGAGCAAGCCCAAACGCTAGACGTTTCAAGGGCTTGAAGTTTCGAGGGGTTTCGGGTTCTATCCGCGCCTCATTCGGCCAGGGGTAGCCAGCAAGGGCGCGGTCAAGCGTCGGGCGGTGCCGTTGCCACCAAAGTGAAGGACAGCCTATGGCCGTGCCAAAGAGAAAAACGAGCCCCTCAAAGCGCAATATGCGCCGCTCCCACCATGCCTTGGCGAGGCCGGGTTATGGCGAATGCGCCAACTGCGGTGAGCTGAAACGGCCCCACCATGTCTGCGCCAAATGCGGCCACTACGATGGCCGTGAGGTCGAAAAGAAGGCGAGCTAGACGCTGGGGCGTGGCGCCCTCTACTGTCGCCCCCGCTGCTTCGCTTCAAGGATCGCTCTGGATTGGCCCGCGAACTCGTTGTTTCGATTGATGCCATGGGGGGCGACCATGCTCCGCAAGCCATCATCGACGGGGTGGCCTATGCGCATGTGCGCCACCCAAAGGTGCGCTTCCTGCTGCATGGCGACCACGCACGGCTTCAGCCCGTTCTCTTAAGCAAGCCCTCGATCAAAGCCGTCGTTCAGGTCGAGCATTGCGACGACACGGTCGCGATGGAAGACAAGCCGTCTCAGGCGCTGCGCCGCGGGCGCAATACATCGATGTGGCGCTCGATCGACTCGGTGCGCAAGAAAGAAGCGCAAGTTGCCGTCAGTGCCGGCAACACAGGCGCGCTGATGGCGATGGCGATGTTTCAATTGCGAACCGTCGAAGGAATTTCGCGCCCCGCGATCGCTGCTATCTGGCCGACGATTCGCGGCCAGACGGTGGTTCTTGATGTCGGGGCCAACGTGGATACCGACGCGCGACAACTCGTGGATTTTGCAATTCTGGGCGAAGCGTATGCGCGCGTGGTCCTTGGCCTTGAGCGGCCGAGCGTCGGCTTGCTCAACATCGGCGCTGAAGAGATGAAGGGGAATGACGCGGTGAAATCCGCGGCCCAGGCGCTGAAGGAATCCGGAATACCGTTGCGCTTCCACGGCTTCGTTGAGGGTGACGACATTTCGAAGGGAACAGTCGACGTTGTCGTGACCTCGGGCTTTACGGGGAACGTGGCGCTGAAGACCGCCGAAGGTACAGCGCGCCTCATCGGTCACTACATTCGTTCGGCAATGGCGCGGTCGCTCTTTTCGAGAATAGGCTACCTGTTCGCCAGCAGTGCCTTCCGCGTGTTGAAGGACAAGATGGATCCGCGCGCTGTGAACGGCGGCGTGTTCTTGGGACTCAACGGCGTAGTCGTGAAGAGCCATGGCGGCACCGACGGTTTGGGCTTTGCCAGCGCCATAGATCTGGCCGTGGATATGGCGGAGAGCGATTTTCCGGCACGCATCGTCGACGCCGTTGCGCACTTGCCGCAAGCGTTGACGGCACTTGGCGCGCCGGCACCAAATCCAGCTCCAGGGGGCGCGGAGGCTGCCGCACAGTAATGCGTATCATCAGGTCAGTTGTGGCAGGTGTTGGCGCGTTTTTGCCGGAGCGCATTGTTACGAATGCGGAGCTCGCCCGCCGTCTCGACACGAGCGACGAGTGGATTCGCGAGCGTACCGGCATTCGTCAGCGCCACATCGTCGCCGAGGGCGAATGCACGTCCGATCTGGCGATCGCCGCGTCGCAGGCCGCGCTGAAAGCAGCGCACATGAGTCCAAAGGACATCGACCTGATCATCCTTGCGACGGCAACGCCCGACGAAACGTTTCCTGCTACGGCGACGACGGTGCAAGCAAAGCTCGGCATAAGGCACGGCGCCGCCTTCGATATTCAAGCCGTGTGTTCGGGCTTCATTTATGCCGTCGCAACGGCCGACAATTTCATCAAGGCCGGCCAATCGAAGAACTGCCTCGTGATCGGCGCAGAAACGTTCTCTCGCATCCTCGATTGGAAAGACCGCGCGACGGCCGTCTTATTCGGCGACGGTGCCGGCGCGATGGTGCTGACCGCCGGCGAGGGCCAAGGCAAATCATCCGATCGCGGCGTCTTGACGACGCATTTGTTTGCTGATGGGCGTCACCACGATCTGCTTTATGTCGACGGCGGGCCATCTAAGACCAAGACGGTTGGTCATTTGCGCATGGAGGGCAAAGAGGTCTTCCGCCACGCCGTCACTAATATTTCGGACGCCATCGAAAAGGCGATCAAGACGGTCGACCTGACACCGGACGACATCGATTGGTTCGTGCCACATCAGGCCAATCAACGCATCCTCGACGGCACGGCACGACGGGTCGGCATCTCGCCATCGCGCGTCGTCTCAACGGTCGCCAAGCATGCCAACACCTCGGCGGCGTCCGTCCCTCTCGCGCTTGCCGAAGCCGTCAACGACGGGCGCATCAAGCGCAATCAGCTTGTGCTGCTTGAAGCGATGGGCGGCGGCTTTACGTGGGGATCGGCGCTTATTAGGTGGTGACGCTATCCCTCTGATATTGACGGCTTTTCCGCCGCGCCTTACGGTTTTCAAGTGAGTCGGCCCAGTATCCCTTTTTGGGTGCGGTGACCGCCGCACGCGGAGAACGCGCGACGCATGAGCGAGACTCTGACCCGGCAGCATTTGGCGGAGGCGGTCTACGCGCAAGTCGGGCTGTCGCGTAATGAGTCCGCCGATCTCGTGGACCGGGTCCTCGAAGAAGTCGCAGCCCGCCTGGTGCGTGGTGAGACTGTGAAGCTCTCGTCGTTTGGGACCTTCGCCGTGCGTGCCAAGGGCGGACGCATGGGGCGCAATCCGAAGACCGGCGAGGAAGTACCCATCAATCCGAGGCGAGTGCTGGTCTTTCGGGCCAGTCACGTGCTTAAGGCGATGATCAACGACGGCCCGGCAGTCAAGGGTAAGGAATAGCGTCATGAGCGAACCAAGCCGCATCGCCAAATCACCGGATGCCTTCCGTACCATCAGCGAAGTCTCCGAGCAGCTTGACGTACCGCAACATGTGTTGCGTTTTTGGGAAGCCAAGTTCACGCAGGTTCGACCGCTCAAACGCGCGGGCGGGCGACGCTACTACCGCCCCGACGATATCGATCTGTTGAAAGGCGTTCGTGCCCTTCTTTACAACGAGGGTCTCACGATCAAGGGCGTGCAGAAGGTGTTGCGCGAGCAAGGCGCAAAGCACGTCGCCGAAGTCGGCCGGGTCGGCGCAAAAACTGCGCGCAAGTCGGCGGAAACGCTGACGCCACGAGATATCGGGCCGCTGCCGGCTCTGTTGCCCATTCCGTCGTCCGAGCATGTGAACCTCGCCGTGGAAGAACCCAGCGAGACCATGGTCGCCGAGCAACGCGAGCGGCTTGAAGTCGTATTGCAAGATCTTCTGCGCTTGCGCGAGATGCTGAACTTGCGCCGGAAGAAAGTTGCCGCAGCGGAGTAGACCTTATTGGTCACACATTTTCTGCAATCGCAGGTGACGTTCGTCGCGACGTCGTTTGGCGCACCAAATCCCATCTGACGCGCTGCAATTGCGAGAAGCGATGCAGCATCTTTCGCACGTGCGAACGAGCGTGAAGAATCCTTAAGACAGCGTTGTGGATTGATTGCGAGCGATCAAAGAATCGGGGCAATAAGCTCCTATGTTGTTTGTGCGGTGGGGACTTGGGAAGGAACGCCAAGAAGATGATGACCCTCTTCACGGATCGCGCCGAAGCCGGACGACATCTCGCTTCGAAACTAAAACGGTTCAACGGTGCCGACACGGTTGTCTATGCCTTGCCGCGGGGCGGCGTTTCCGTCGGCGCCGAAATCGCGGAGAGCCTCGGCGTTCCGATGGACGTGACGTTTGCAGGCAAAGTTTGCGCGCCGTGGAAAACGTCGGGAGCGACGAGCCGCGCGGCGACAAGCGAGGTGCCATCGTGGCGACGCGCGGGCAGAGCGCCCTCACGACCAATTCTGCCGGCAGGTCGCGTCGCAATCGTGGTCGATGACGGATTTGCCTCCAGCGTCAAACTGCAGACCGTCGTGAAGGCGCTACGCTGGCATGGTGCGAAGGCCGTCGTTGTCGCGCAACCCATCGCTTCGCGGGCGACGATCAAAGACTTCGAAGGCCTTGTCGATGACGTGATCTGCGTCGAACTCGCAGACGACGCCGAAAATGTCTGGCGGTCTTACGTGAACTTGCCGCGCATCATGGATGACGATGTCGAGGACGTGGTCTATCGGCTGACCAGCCACTGACAGAATCCCATTGGCGCTGGCGACGCCGGCAGTGAGCAATGGCGCGCCGAAGCGCACTGATTGCATTGCCGCGTCCCGCGCGCCATAGTGCCGTCCCCAAATCGGCCGCAGCACGGTCCGGTTCATCGGTGTCGGAGCGTAGCGCAGCCTGGTAGCGCATCAGTCTGGGGGACTGGGGGTCGCGGGTTCAAATCCCGCCGCTCCGACCAACAAAATCAAATCGTTCAGTCTACGATCCGCGATGCGAGACCGCCTTTGCCCGGCCGCGGACGACGGTAATCGAATATGCCGGAAGGTCGAATGGTTCGTCGCCGCTGAGCTGAAGAACGGTGTGTGCTGCGGCGTCAGCTTTTATCGGCTGGGGCAGGGTGTCTTCGCCGAGAACGTATTGTTGCGGGGAGAATTGGAAGATGTCGACCGGACCGCTGAAGGGCGATGCCGTCGCCGTGTGCGCATTTTGAAAATGCACGCTTACATGGCTTGAGCGAGTGGGGTCGCGATTGATGAGCAGCAGGGACCAAAGACCATCTTTTCGTCTGATGGGATAGGCGCTCACCAGGTGCCGGTCCGACGTAGACCGGTCGTTGACCGCTGCTCTGAAGAGTTCGACCTCGCCGTCTGAGGGTTGCGCCCAGATCTGGCTCAACATTTGTGCCGCGAAATAGGTCGCAAATTTATGCGCTATGCCGCCGCTATCGTCGGACGCGAACATCAGATTGTTGCCGACCGAGCAGGGTTGATCCATATCCGGATGGCCCGGCGTGTAACCATAGATGAAGGCCTGATCTCCGCCCAAGCTCAGGAACTGGCCGGCGACATCGGCATCGAGGAGAGCACCCTCAAGGCCCAACTCGGCGCGCGCGGCATAAGCGGAGTAGCCGTATTCGGAAATGATCCAGGGAAGGCGATGCGTTAGGCCACGTCGTTGCATCTCTTTCAAAGCACCTCCCAACAATCGATGCGCCTCGACAAGCTTGGGGGCCGGCGGCGCGCAAACGTCATCGACGGGATACCACTCGAACGAATAGAAGTTGTAGTCGCCATCGCGTCCGCGCCGATGCAGATAGGCCTTGAAGCGCTTAAACCAGGCGCTGTTTCCGAGGCGCCGCGGCGCCGGCCCGCCATCGGGAAGGATCTCCTGAAAACTCGGACCGCCCAATTGAAGCGCCGGATCGACGGCGTGAATAGCGTCGGCAAATTGCAGGTAGAGCGCGCCATAGTCTTCGGGTGTCGCGTATTGACCGTCCGGTTCCTCGCCGAGCTCTATGCGACCAATTGGAAAATGGCGCGATTTGAGGTAGCGGATCTCGGCTGCGGCGTTGTCGGGCGTGTCGTACAACAATCCTGTCGCGACGAGCGTGGGCAAACCATGGGTAAGTCCGGTCTCCATAATGCGGTCGAAGCCAGGCTCCTCGACGCGGTCGTCAAGATCGGCGGCGCTGTGCCACGGATCGGTCGACGACACGAAGATCGTCGTTTGCGCTTGAGCGACGCTTGCGTGGCGAACGACATCGTGAAATTCGCCGGTCTTGTCTATGGAGCCGAGATATAGTTCGCGCATCGCGTAGCCCAGGGCATCGCGAATATCGGTCGACCCGCTCGGGCTTGCATGCGAACTCCGTCGAAGCAGAATACGCAGGTAGCGTGTTGCAATCGGCGTGGGAGCAAGAATTCTAAAATCGTCGCCTCCAGTTCCACTGCGCACCTTGCCGCGCGGAAATGTCTTCCACATGCCCTGGGGGTTTAGCGAAATGGCGCTGATATCGGTGATCGTCGCGTATTGAATCTCATACCGCCGGGCGAACGGAACGCCCCAGAGTAGACGCGCCGCGTTGATCTCCTCGGTCTCGCCAAAATCGACGACGATCCACTGGTCGTGGCGCGCGTTGGAGTCGTGCGTGAAATGGACATCGAGAAACGGGTTACTCTTCCAAAAGCTGCTTTCATCGGCGTCGTCGAGGCGCGAATAGCCAGAGTTGCTTGCCTGGTCGATGGTGCTGCCGCGCCGGGGAAGCGCGTACCCATAGCTGGCCGCGATCGGCGCATTTGCCGCGCTGTCGGACGTCCAATACCCTTCCGCTCTGGCCGGGTCGCTCCAGCTGCCGGACGGATTCCAATGCCATGCATCGATTGCCAATTCTGTGCGTAGTCGCAACGTTAGCGATTTGAGGCCAGCCGACTCCATTGCCGCCACGTTTGGAGGCGTAAGTAGGCGTTCAGACTCGCCCTTGTCGCTTCCATCGATGCCAGCGCCGAGCGCGTGCTCGGGGTGAAACCGATTGAGGGCGTGTCCAGGCGAATAGTGAATGGAGACGTCGGTCGCAAACGAAACCGGGGCGACGGGATCCGCCCAGACACTGCGAGCGGCCAGCGCAATCACGAGCGGGACGACAGTCAGCCGGGACGCGGCGCCGGCGGGTCGTGGCACGTTTACCCCCGCCACTCGGCGGCGCGCTTTTGCATCCAGGCCTTCACGCCCTCGCCGTAGTCGGGGTGGCGGATCATGTTTTCGAGCAGGCGCTCAGCCGCGGTGACCGCACTCGCGGCGTCCCGATGCAGGTCGCGATAGATTTGGTGCTTGGTCTCGCGCGCCGATCCGGGGGCGACATTCGCGGCAAGCGTCTTTGCGTAAGCCCTGACGTGGGGGATCAATTCGTCGACTGGCAGGACCTTGTTTAAGAAGCCCATCGCCACTGCCTCTTCAGCGGTGAAGATGCGACTCGAGAGCAAAAGGTCGTTGGCGTGCGTCAGACCGACTATCCGCGGCAATACCCAGGACAAACCGAACTCCGCCGGAAAGTTGAAGCGCCCATGCGCAGTCGTGAACTTGGCGCCGCTTGCGGCGAATCTGAGGTCTGCGAACGCCGCAAGCACCAGGCCCACGCCCGCCGCTGCGCCGTTGATGGCGGCTATCACCGGTTTGCTGAGACCGAAATGATAAGCAAAGCTTGCGTCGAAGTGCGGATCGACGCCGTATCCGGGTCGAGCGATGTCGTCACCGATGCCCGCATCGTAGCGGCCTTTCTCGGCGTGACCTTCCAACGCCTCCAAATCCGCGCCGGCGCAAAACGCATTGCCTCCCGGATCGCCCGTGACGACGATGACGCGCACGCCCTGGTCGCGATCGGCCTCATTCAAGCACCAGCGATATTCGCTGTGCATGCGCCCAGTCCACGCATTGCGCCGCTTGGGCCGCGCCAGCGTGATGGTCGCGATCCGGTCGGTGACGTCATAGCGGGTGGCTTTCAGTTCCAATCAGTTCCCCTCGATGCGGATCGGCAGAGCGCGCCGAATTCAGGTGCGCTTCTTCGCGAGCGCCTTCGCGGCCGCGTGAAACGGCCGGGCGTTCTTGGCATAGTCCTCCCACGGCCATTTGGCCATGAGCTTCGGCACGCTGCGAAGGGTATAGCGGGAAGGGTCGAGGCCGGTGCGCACTTGGCGCCATTCGACCGGCATCGACACCGGTGCGCCAGGTCGTGCTCGCGGCGACAGCGTTGCAACGGCCGTAGCCGTGCGGTCGTTGCGCAAATAATCGAGAAAGATGCGCCCGGTGCGTTCCTGTTTCGCCATGTTGATGAGATAGCGTTCGGGCGAATCCGCCGCCATCCGGCGGCAAATCTCCATGGCGAAAGCCTTTGCCTCCGGCCACTTAAGCTCCTTCGATTTGGAGGGCGCCAGCGGTGTGATGACGTGCAGGCCCTTGCCGCCGGTGGTCTTGCAAAAACTCTCGAGCCCGACCTTCGCCAACCGATCGCGCAATTCCCGCGCGGCCTCCACGACCTGGTCAAACGCAACGTCCGGCGCCGGGTCCAGATCAAAGACAAAACGCCCAGGCGTTTCCGGTTTGCCGGGCTGACAATTCCACGGATGAAGTTCGACGGCGGAAATTTGCGCCGCGGCGATCAACGCTTCGACGCTGTCCAGCTGCAGATAGGGCGCCTTGTCTCCGGCGATCTTGACGAAGGTGAACCGATCGGATGCACCCTTCATCGCATGACGCTGAAAAAACAGCTCGCTGCCGATGCCGTCCGGTGCGCGAATGATAGAGCACGGCCGCCCTCCAATATGTTCCAGCAGTCGATCGCCGACGGCCTCGTAGTAGGCGGCGAGTTCCAGCTTTGTGATGGGCGCGTTGCCGTTTGCGGCCGGCCACAAAACTTTGTCTGGATGCGAGATCGCGATGCCCCGAACCGTTTCGCTTGCGTTCTTGCGCGGCATGGTCGTCACCGTTCGCTTGGGCGCGGTCTCGGCCGCCGGCGTTTCGAGCACCACCTCCTTGGCGTCCTTGTCTTCGCGCAAACCCTTGAACGCGGTCTGCCGAAGAATGCCGTCGCTGGTGAAGCCGGCCGTTTCGACTTCGGCGATCAGTACCGGTCGAGCCCAGCGGATGCCAACCGCTTTCTCCGGTGCGTTGGAGCCGGCGAATGGACTTGCATGGATTTCGAGCGGTTTCAGACGGCCGATCAGATTGTCGAGCGTCTTGCGGTCGAAGCCGGTGCCTACCTTGCCGACATAGCGCAGGTGGGCGCCCTTGTAGACACCCGCAAGAAGTGAGCGGAATCGACCGTTCGTTTCGTCCCAGCCACCGATGACGATTTCCTGGCCGCCCCGGCATTTCGTCTTGGTCCAGGTGTCAGTGCGGCCGGAGCGGTAAGGCGAATCGAGCCGCTTGGAGACGATACCCTCGAGCGACATTTTGCGTGCGGCTTCGAAGACCGCGTCGCCCGACCCTTCGATGTGGGACACCAATCGTATGCGCGATGATCCCTTTTGCACTTGAGCCCGGAGCTCATTCTTGCGCGAGCTTAGCGGCAGGTGCCGCAAATCTCGTCCGCCTAGAAAGAGCAGATCAAAAACAAAGTAGATGAGGTCTGCGGTTTTTCTTTCCGAAAGCGCCGCCTGCAACGCGGAGAAGTTCGGAAATCCCTTGTCATCGACGGCGGCGACCTCACCGTCAATGATGCAGTCCGGTAATTTAGCGCCGGCCTTGGCAATCTCCGGAAACTTTTCGGTCCAGACAAGGCCCTTGCGCGTGCGCAGTTCGCACTTGCCGCGCTCGACGCGCATCTGGACGCGATATCCGTCGATCTTGATCTCATGCGCCCAACCGCTGCCCGGTGGAGCTCGGTCGACGAGGCGCGTCAGCTGCGGCTCAACGAAGTCGGGCATCCGCTCGACGGGCCTCCCGAGAGGTCCTTCCATGCGAGTGCGCATCGGCGCGACCTTCTTCGCGCCATCGTCATCGACGCGATTGGAGTGCCACACGGCATCGGCGGCGAAATTGTTTGCAAGCATGAAGGACTTGGGTTTGCGTCCCTTTCCGTCGGCGATTTGGGGCATTGATCGGCCTGAGGCGACAGATTTGTCGTCGGCGAGAACGCCCTCGCCGTTACCGTCGACCGAATACTCATCGCGATGCTTGATCAGCAGCCAGTTGTCGTGTTTGTCGTGCTCGCGTCGGCGCATGCGAACGAGTGCCCAACTGCCTTTCAGTTTCTGGCCGTGCAGGGTGAATTTTATGTCACCCTTCTTCAGCGACTCCTGTGCGGTCTTTCCGCCCTCGGGCTCCCAATAACCGCGATCCCAGAGCTGGACGGTGCCGCCGCCATATTGGCCTTTGGGAATAGTGCCCTCAAAATCACCGTAGTCGAGCGGGTGATCCTCGACCTCGACGGCGAGCCGCTTGTCGTGCGGATTAAGCGACGGACCGCGTGTCACAGCCCACGATTTGAAAACACCGTCGAGTTCCAAGCGAAAATCGTAGTGGAGCCGCGTCGCCGCATGCTTCTGCACGACAAACCGTGAGCGAGCCGAAGGCCTAACGGCGCGCTTGCCGCTCGGCTCATTGGTTTTGGAAAAGTCACGTTTGGCCCGGTAAGTCTTGAGCTTTCCCGGGGTGTGCGCTTCGACGCGAGCCACAGCCGTTCACTCTTCTATCGGCGCTTCGCGGGCTTTTTGCCGGCCGAACGCGTGGCAGGAGCAGGTTTGGACCGCGCGTGACTCTCGCCTCGCTTGTTGGCCGACGGCGAGGAAAGGCTCTTCTTGAGCGCATCCATCAGATTGATGACGTTGCTGGGCTCCGCCGCTTCTTTGCGGATGATCTTGTGGCCCTTCTGTTTCTCCGCAATCAGCTCCTTAAGCGCGTCTTCATAGCGGTCGTCGAACTTCGTCGGATCGAAGTTTTCTTCCTTCTGCGCGATGATTTTCTCTGCGATGGCAATCATGTCGCGATCCGGCTTGATGTCGGGAATGTCTGAGAAGAACTGCTTCATGTCGCGCACCTCTTCGTGGCTGCGCAATGTCGTCACGACAATCCCATTGTCGCGCGGCTCCAGCGCCACCAGCCGCTCGCGCTGCGACATCACCAGGCGACCGAGTGCGACTTGACCCGCGCGCGTCATCGCTTCGCGAATGACGGTGAAGGGTTCGGCGGCCATCTTGCCGTCGGGCACGAGGTAGTAGGGATTGTCCCAATAGAGCCGGTCGATTTCGTCGGCCGGTACAAAGGCTTCGATGTCGATTGTCTTCGTACTCTCCAGGCGGACGGATTCGATCTCCTCGGGCGTGATCTGGATGTATTCGCCTTTGGCGACCTCGAAGCCCTTCACCAGATCCTTGCGCTCGAGCGGCTCCTCTGTTCCCGCGTCGACCGTAATCATGCGGATGCGATTGCCGGTCTTGGGGTTGAGCAGGTTGAAATGGACCTCACCGCGCGGGCTCACGGCGTTGTAGAGCGAGACCGGGCAGGTCACGAGTGAAAGCTTGAGATGCCCCTGCCAAGACGGACGCGCAGCCATGTACCCATACCTTCGATAGCGACCGTTAATCGTCGCCTCGGACGGGAATTAACGCAATGGCTTGCCGCCGGGTTGCTTAACCCGGTCTTGACGGGGTTTCGCTTCAGAAATCCAGACTGAAATGTTGGGACGCGCCGGTTTCGCAGTCCGTCACACAGACCTTGAAATGGCTCGTGCCCAAGGGGGCGGCGGCGCTGGCGGCAAAGATCATCGCAGCATCGTCGAAGTCGCCGGCACCGTCGATCGCCAGGATAGGCCCTCCGTCCGTCAGCCGTGCCGTGAAGCGCCGCTGAACCGGCTTGGTTTTGGGTTTGGCATGGCGCCGGGTGGCAACCTCCCGCAAGGCCTGGGCGAAAATGTTAGGCTCGTCGTCGATCAGGATTTTGGGTTGGGCGCGTGACATGGACAACTCTTTCACCGTGAGGGACCGAGCCGGTGACCGCCGCCCGGACCAGCCGCAGCAAAGGGCCGCGCGTTGATGGCAAAGGAGCGAATCACTCGACGTTTGAAAGTTTACACCACGCGAATCGGCATTCGTGATTGGGCCGTCGCTGTCCCCAGCCAAAAGGAAGCGCTGAAAGCTTGGGATGTGCGCGAGAATCTGTTCGCCTCGGGCGCGGCAAAGCCTGTGGATGATCCGGCGGTTATTGCCGCCGCATTGAAGACACCCGGGGTGCCGGTTGCGGCACCCGGCCAGGTGAAACCTCAGGTGCCCGAAGGCAAACCTCACGAAGCAAAATCGAATGTGGTTCGCCTAGACGATCGGCGAAGGGCGAAAACCGCAACCGATCCGCATAAGGCGAACGCCATCGAGCGCCGCGCTGAACCGAAGAGGCCGGAGCGCCGCGCAGCCCTGCCGCCAGACCGTTCGAAATTGGATGCGGCCGAGAACGGGCTTCGCGAACTCGATCTTGAGGCGAAAGTGCGTCGCAAGGATCTTGTCCGGCGCAAGCAGGACCTCGAGCGTGAAGCCGACTCCTTGGAGACGGACATTGCGACAAGGCGGCGCCGGCTGGAGCGAGAATTGGAACGCGCACGCGCCGCGTATCAGCGGGCAAAATCCTCGTGAGCGATGACGGTCAGAAGGCGACGATCGTCGTCGACGAGGCGCATAGCGTCTCCGCGTTGCTGATGGCGCCGCCACATGCGCGTGCCTGCTACGTTCTGGCGCACGGCGCGGGGGCGGGGATGCACCACCCCTTCATGCACACGATCGCCGTCGAACTTGCTGAACGCGGCGTTGCTACCTTGCGCTATCAATTCCCGTATATGGAGGAGCGCAAGAAACGCCCCGACGTGCCAAAACTCGCCCAAGCGACCGTGCGCGCAGCCGTGTTGGAAGCCGCGCGTCTAGTGCCCAAGCTGCCGCTCATCGCCGGCGGCAAGTCCTTCGGCGGGCGTATGACATCGCAAGCGCAAGCCGGATCACCGCTGCCGAACGTGCGTGGCCTCGCATTCTTGGGTTTCCCTTTGCACCCGCCAGGCGCGCCGTCCGACGAGCGCGCCGAACATCTTGGCCTCGTAGATGTCCCGATGCTCTTCCTGCAAGGCACGCGCGACGAGTTTGCCGATCTCGATTTGCTGCGTCCGTTGGTAAAGCGGCTTGGCCCGCGCGCAACGCTGAGCCTCTTCGACGACGCGGACCACTCCTTTCACGTCCCCGCTCGCACCGGCAAAAGAGACGCCGACATTCGGCGCGACATGTTGGATTTGCTTTCCGCTTGGATTGAACGGGCGGGTTCTTTGGCATAGTCACGCGACGGTGATGTTGCGGGCCCCGCTCCGTACTGGAAGGCGATCGATATCGTGAGTATCCATTGTTTCACGCAATCGCGCCGTGGGGGCGCCATCTGCGCGCGACAGAGCGGGTGGGCATGCAATGCGGATTCAAGTCATCGCTTCGGCGGGACTGCTTCTTGTGGTCGGGGCTTGCGCTGAAATGACGAACGACCAGGATCCCAATATCTGGCTTGAGGACGTTCACAGCCGGGACGCGCTCGCTTGGGTAGAAGCGGAGAACGCAAAATCCGCAGCGCGGCTCGAAGCCGATCCTCGCTATGAGACCTATCGCAAGGAGGCGCTGGCGATCTTCACCGCGCAGGATCGCATCGCGCTCCCCGAGTTTCGCGGGGCGGGTATCGACAATCTCTGGCAAGACGAAACGCATACGCACGGCATTTGGCGTCATTCGACGGCGGCCGCCTATCGTGCCGGCAAGCCCGATTGGCAAATGCTACTCGACCTCGATGCGCTCTCCAAAGCCGAAAACAAGAATTGGATTTGGAAGGGCGCGACCTGTCTTCAACCACAGGAGCGCTATTGCTTGATCCGCCTGTCGGACGGCGGCGGCGATGCGGTTGAGATCCGCGAGTTCGACGCTGTCGGGCGAAATTTCGTCCAGGGCGGATTCCGCTTCGAGCGCGCCAAGCAGACCGTCGATTGGATCGATCGCGACACGCTTATCGTTGCGCGCGACTGGGGCGCGAACGAGCTGACGGACTCCGGTTATCCCTACGTCGTGAAAATGGTCAACCGCGGCGCGCCGCTCAGCGAGGCCAAGGAAGTATTTCGCGGCGAACGCGCCGACAGTTTCGTAAACCCTCGCGTGCTGCGCGATCCCGATGGTCAAGTTCGGGCAATGTTCGCCGAGCGCCGCATCGGTTTCTTCGAGTCGGAGATCTACCTTCTTGGCGGTGCCGCGCCGGTAAAGCTGCCGCTACCTCAGAAGACCAATTTCCAGGCCTTCGTCGACGGCGCCGTCATATTGACCATTGAGCAGGACTGGAACGGCTATAAGTCCGGCGCGCTCATTGCCTACGATCTCGAGGCGATGAAGCGCGATCCGGCCGCGTTGCCGTCGCTAACGCATCTGATCCTGCAGCCGGCGGCGAACCAGACCGTCGACAACGTCGATGCGACGCGCTCGAGCGTCATCGTACAATTGCTCAACGATGTGACCGGCGCGATCGATATCTATCGCCGTCATGGCGAGTCTTGGCATTCGAAGCGCCTGCCGCTGCCGCACGGCTCGGACCTGATCGTGCGCGCCGCATCGAAAGAGACCGAGGAGCTTTTCGTAACCTCCGAGAGCTTCCTGGAGCCTACTGCTCTCTGGGCCGCAGATGCACGCAGCGTCGAGGTGCGACGCATCGCTCATCTGCCGCCGCGCTTCAACGCGTCGACTCACAGGGTCGAACAGCATTGGGCGAGTTCCAACGACGGTACCAAGATTCCCTATTTCCTTGTTCGCCCGAAGCATATGAAGCTCGACGGCTCGACGCCCGTTCTCATGTACGGCTATGGCGGCTTTCAAATCTCAAAGCCGCCCGTCTACTTGCCGGAGATGGGCAAACTGTGGCTTGAGCATGGTGGGGCATTCGTCATTGCTAACATCCGCGGCGGTGGCGAGTTCGGCCCGGCTTGGCATCAATCGGCCTTGCGCGAACACCGTCAGCGCGCCTTCGATGACTTTGCGTCTGTCGCCAAGGATTTGATCGAGCGGCATGTTACGAGCGCGCGCCATCTCGGCATTTATGGGCGCTCCAACGGCGGCGTCTTGACCAGTGTTTCGATGACGCAGCATCCCGAACTCTTCAACGCGGTCGTCATCGAGAGCCCCCTGATCGACATGCTGCGCTACAACCGCCTCTCCGCTGGCGCGTCATGGATGAGCGAGTACGGCAACCCCGATGTCGAAGGCGATCGCGCGTTTATCGCGGACTACTCGGCGTATCAGAAGGTGGCACGAGGCGTGCCATATCCCGAGCCCTACATAACCACGAACACAGAGGACGATCGCGTACATCCGGGCCATGCACGCAAATTCGCCGCGCGGTTGTCGCAAATTGGCTCGCCCTATCTCTATTACGAGAACACCTTCGGCGGTCATGCCAACGACGCCGACCCCGAGCTGAACGCGCGGCGCTGGGCCCGCCACTACGTCTACCTGGCGCAGAAGCTGATGGATTGAGCTTGGACAAACTCACTGCCTTCACTTCACCCTGAGCTTCAGCAGCATCAATTCTTCGGCCGCGCTCGGGTGCAGTGCCATGGTCGCGTCGAAGTCGGCTTTCGTCGCGTTCATCTTCACGGCAACAGCTACGCATTGGATCATTTCCGCCGCCGCTTCGCCGACGATGTGACAGCCAAGCACGCGGTCCGTTTCAGCGTCGATCACAAGCTTCATGAAGACCTGCGTGTCGCGCCCCGTCATCGTCGCCTTCATCGGCCGAAAGGCTGTGCGATAGACATCGACTTTCGGGTAGAGCGCGCATGCGCGCTCCTCCGTGAGTCCGACCACGCCGATCTCGGGCGTGCCGAAGACGGCGGTCGCGATGTTGGTGTGGTCGACGATCGTCGGTTTGTTGTTGTAGAGGCTCTCGGCGAAGGCCGCGCCCTCGCGGATCGCGACCGGCGTCAGGTTGACACGGTCGGTGACATCGCCCACCGCATAGATATTCGCCTGGGAGGAGCGCGAGGTCGCGTCCACCTTCACGGCGCGCCGCTCGGTCATCTCAACGCCGCAATGTTCAAGGCCGAGCGCGCTGGTATTGGGCCGCCGGCCGACTGCGAACATGATTTCGTCGACGAGATGCTCGGTTCCGTCGGCCATGCGCACCCGCTTGCGCGGACCGTCACGCCGAATCGAGACGACTGAGGATTTGATCAAGACGTCGACGCCGCGCTTTTGCAGCTCGTGACGCATCTGCGCGCGCACTTCATGATCGAAGCCGCGCAATATCTCGTCGCCGTGATGGACGAGAATGGTCTTCGAGCCGAGGCCGCAAAAGATGCCGGCGAACTCGACCGCGATGTAGCCGCCGCCGACGATCATCACGCTGTGCGGCAGATCGGGCAGGAGGAACGCCTCGTTCGAGGTGATGGCGAGATCACCGCCGTCGACGCTGTCGGGAATCCAAGCACGGCCCCCGGTTGCGATTAGGATGGTTTCGGCGGTGATTGTTTTGTCCGCCTTGAGAAGATGAACGGTGTGCGGGTCACGAAGCACCGCGCGGTCTTCGAAGAGCTCCGCGCCTGCGCTGGCCATATTCTTGGTATAGGCGGCTTCGAGACGAGCGATCTCCCTGTCCTTGTTCGCAATCAGCGTCGACCATTTGAACTCGTGGTGCGGCACGTGCCAGCCAAACGCCGCCGCATCCTCGAAGTCTTCCGAGAAGCGGCTCGCATAGACCAGGAGCTTCTTTGGGATACACCCGCGGATCACGCAGGTGCCGCCGACGCGGTACTCCTCGACTACGGCCGCACGTGCGCCGTAGCTCGCGGCGAGCCGCGTCGCGCGCGTGCCGCCCGAGCCCGCGCCAATCGTCACCAAATCGAAATCGTAAGCCATCAGGTCACCTCAAACGCGTGTGTATATATGGAGGTCGCGAGGCCGGGCAAAGGTGTGGCCAAATTTGCGATGGGATGGTCCACGCGCCAAGTCGCCTCGGCCGCTTGGGAAGAGGCGGGCGTTTGGAGATGACAGGCGTGGGGCGCGGCTTAGGCTTTCCCTTTGAACTTGGCTGCTTCGTCCGAGCCCCGGGTCGCGTTGCCGGCGCTATAGGAGTGGGCGCCGGTACCGGCGAGCTTGCCGCCTTGCACGATCAGATATTCCTCGCGGATGGGGCGGCCCTCGAAAAAGCATTCGAGAATCTCGCGCGTGCCCGCCGCATAGCGCGCCTGTGCGGAAAGACTTGTGCCGGAGATGTGCGGCGTCATTCCCTCGTGCGGCATCGTGCGCCAGACGTGGTCGCGCGGCGGCGGTTGGGGAAACCAAACGTCGCCGGCATAGCCCGCAATCTGGCCGTTTTCGAGAGCTCGCGCGATCGCCTCGCGATTGACGATTTTGCCGCGCGCCGTGTTCACGACATAGGCCCCGCGCTTCATCTTTGCGATCAGCTTGTCATCGAACATGTTTTCGGTCTCCGGATGCAGCGGACAGTTGATCGTCACCACGTCACAGATGCGCACCATGTCCTCGACGTTGGCGTGGTAGGTCACGTTTAGCTCGCGCTCGACCGCCTCGGACAGGCGATGGCGATCGGTGTAGTGGAGCTTTACGTCGAACGGTTTGAGCCGGCGGAGCACCGCAAGTCCGATGCGCCCTGCGGCAACTGTTCCCACATGCATGCCCTCCACGTCGTAAGAGCGCGCTACGCAATCGGCGATATTCCAGCCGCCCTTGCGCACCCAATCGTGGCTCGGCAGATAGTTGCGTATGAGCGAGAGGATCATCATGACCACGTGCTCGGCAACGCTGATCGAATTGCAATAGGTGACCTCGGCGACGGTAATGCCGCGCTCGATCGCGGCCGCGAGGTCAACGTGGTCTGAGCCGATGCCGGCCGTAAGCGCAAGCTTCAGCTTCTTGGCCTTGGCGATGCGCTCGGCGGTCAGATAGGCCGGCCAGAAGGGTTGCGAGATCACGACGTCTGCATCGACAATCTCGCGGTCCAAGACGGAGTCGGCCCCGTCTTTGCTCGACGTGACGACGAGCGTGTGGCCGTTGCTCTCGAGATATTTTCGTAAACCGAGTGCGCCCGAGACCGAACCCAGAAGTGCGCCCGGTTTGAAATCAATCGCCTTGGGCGTTGGCATCGTTTGCCCACCCGGATAGCGCTCAAGCACCGGGATACCATCGCGCGGATAGGCTTTGGGATAACCGTCGACGGGATCGTCGTAGAGAACGCAAACAACTTTGGCCATGGGTTGTGCTCCTGAGGTTTGCTTGGGTCACTGTACGCTTGAATGGGCCCCAGCGCCCCATGGAACCAGAGGTCGGACAACGCACCGCGATCCTTGGGCGGCCCGCGCAAAGTGCGGCTCTAATGCGCCTAGGCCGCCACTGGCAATGGTGCGGGCTTCCGACAGAACGGTACCAGGACCAGCGCGAAGACAAAGAGCAGCGCCATCAGTTTGAAGACGTCGTCGAAGGCGAGCGTCAGCGCCTCTCGTGCGATGATGCGGGTCATCTCGCCTTGCGCGGTGAGTTGCGCCAGCGCCGGATCGGTGATGCCTGCGCTGGTGATCAAATTGGTTAGGCTTGTGAGAGCTGCCTCTGCGTGCTCGCGGCTTGACGACATCCCCTCGCTGAGCCTGAGCACGTGGACACGCGAGAAATCCTGCAGCCACGTGGTGACGAGCGCAATGCCGACCGCACCCCCAAGATTGCGGCAGAGATTGAACAGACCGCTCGCCGACTTTAACTGGTGCTGAGGTACGGTCGAGAGCGACAGGCTTGTCGCCGGCACGATGCACAAGAGAACGGCAAAGCCGCGCACACCTTGCGGAAGGAAGAGTTCGTCGAAGCCCCAGACCGACGAAACGCCTGAGAGGAGATAGAGCCCAAGGGCAAAGAGCGTGAAGCCGGCGGCGATGACATAGCGCTGATCGATCAGGTTCGAGAGTCGGGCTGCGATCGGTGCGCCGAAGAACATGAAGCAACCCGAGACAAAGACGGTCGTCCCGATGTCAAGACTCGAGTAACCGCGAACTCGCCCCAGAAAGATCGGCACGAGATAGGTCGCGGCGTAAAGGCCGAAGCCGGTGACGAAGTTGAGTACGCAAGCCAAGGCGAAAGTCGGATTTCGGAACGGCGTAAGCTCGACAATGGGTCCCGTCGAGAAGAACGCCCGCTCGAAGAAGACAACGCCGCCGACCAGCGAAAGCCATGCTGCGCTGGCGACACCGACATCGCTGAACCACTCATGCCGCGGCCCTTCCTCCAGCACGTATTGAAAGGCGCCAAGAAACACCGCGAGACCCAAGAGATGCAGCCAATCGATCCGCCGCAGCATCGAGGGTTTCGCCTCGTCGATCTTGCCCAGGATCGGCACAAGGATGGTGATGAGGACGCCCGGCACGACATTCATGAAGAAGAGCCAGCGCCAGCTCGAGGCATCCGTGATCCAGCCGCCGACAGTCGGGCCCAACGTAGGCGCCAGTGTCGAGACGATACCGAGGATCGCGGGGATCATGGCCTGGCGCGGTCCTGAGAAGATCGAGAATCCCGTCGCGAAGACCGTTGGGATCATTGCGCCGCCGACAAATCCCTGGATCGCGCGAAAGACGATCATCGACTCGATATTCCACGCCGTGCCGCAGGCGAGGCTCGAGAGCGTGAAGAGTCCGGCCGAGAGCGCGAAGAGCCAACGCGTCGAGATCGCTTGCGACAGGAAGCCCGAAAGCGGAATCATGACGATCTCAGCCATCAGGTACGCGGTCTGGACCCAGGCGATTTCGTCCGGTCCAGCCAAGAGCCCGGCTTGAATGGAATTGAGCGAAGCGGCGACGATCTGGATATCGAGGAGGGCCATGAATTGGCCGAACGCCATGACCGCGAAGAGCAAGATTTTGCGCCCTTCGCTGAGCTGCGCGGCGGGGTGGGTGTAGACCGCCCGATCGATCTCGAGTTCCGCGATGCTCACGTGGCCTTGCCTTTGCGCGTGCCAGCATTATATGATGTTCGTCATATAAAACGTCAATGAGAAAACGGCAATGCGCTACGGTCCAGAACAGGCGGAAAAAACAAAGGAACGGGTGGTGAAGATCGCGGCCGCCCAGATGCGCAAGCGCGGGCCCGAGCAGGTCGGCGTCGCCGACGTCATGAATCGCGCGGGGCTCACCCACGGGGGGTTTTACGCGCATTTCGCGTCGAAGGACGATCTGATCGCCGCCGCGGTCCACCGCATGTTCGAGGAAGCGCAGGATATGTTTCGCGGCGCTACCGAGGATAAGGAGAGGCATGAGGCGTTGAGGAGCTACATCAACGCCTATGTCTCGAAGAGCCATCGCGATCGGCCGGAACGAGGCTGCGCGATAGCTGCACTCTCCAGCGACATACACCGCCAGGGCCGCAAGGCGCGCGCCGCCTATGACAAAGGCATCGCAAGCCTCCTCGGCAAGATCACAGCGTTGCTGCCTGAACAAGAAGGCGTTGATCGGCGCGCGCTCGCCGTTTCGATGATGGCCGAGATGACTGGCGCTGTCGCTGCCGCGCGCGCGGTCTCCGATACTGCCCTTTCCGACGAAATCCTCGCCAGCGCCCGCCGCTCGCTCCGAGCGCGCGCCGGCTTGCCGCCATCGCAACCCGAAAGGCAATCCAGATGACCACCTATGTGAAGGACATCGATACCGGCGAACAAACCGGCCTCGACCAGATCCGCTTTTTTCAATCGGGCGGTTTGAACTACCAGGGCATCGGCCGGAAGCTCGGCTTCGATCTGACCGAAGTCGAGGAAGGCCGCGTCGTCTTCGCCGCCACACCGACTGAAGATGCTTACAATCCGCTGGGCAGCGTGCACGGCGGCTACATCGCGACGTTGCTCGATAGCGCGCTAGGCTGTGCAGTGCATACGACGTTGAAGCCGCGACGCGGCTACACAACGCTCGAGCTCAAGATTAACTATCTGCACGCCATTTCGGCGTCGACCGGGCGTATCGAGGCGGAGGGCAGGGTGGTTCAAACTGGCCGCCGCGCCGCTTTCGCCGAGGGCAAAGTTACCGACGCCAAAGGTCGTGTTTACGCCACCGCAACAACAACCTGCTTGGTATTTGACAAATGAGCACCCTCGCTCGCCGCATCCGTCAGCTGCCGCGCCGCGCCTGGATCGTATTCGCCGCAGCGCTAATCGCCGCGGCAGGCGGCGTCGCATGGCTGACCTCCGCGCCGACGCAAGTCTCTACGGACAATGCCTACCTGAAGGCCGACATCAGTTACGTCGCGCCGCGTATTCGCGGCCTCGTTGCGCAGGTTCTGGTCAAGGATAACCAAATAGTCCAGGCGGGCGATCCCCTCGTTCGGCTCGACGATACCGAATATCTTTCGCGCGTCCGCTCGGCTGAAGCCGACATGGCGCAAGCCGATGCGGCGATTGCCGCGGCGAAGGCGGCGCTCGATCGTTCCGATGCAGAGGAATCGCTCGCCCGCGCCTCGCTCGGCGAAGCACAGACCGCAATAGCATCCGCCGAGGCCGAGCGCGACCGCGCTGCGAGCGACCGTACGCGCTATGAGGCACTCGTCGGCCAGGGCTGGGTGCCACGGCAGAAGTTCGAGTCCGTATCCGCGACCGCCGTCACCGCGAACTCCAACGTCGGCAAAGTGCGCGCTGCCGCGCTCGTCGCCCAGAACCAGGTCAGCGTCGTTCAGCACCGCCGCGCCGAGCTTCAAGCCCAGATAAAGAGCGCCGAGGCAACGAAAGCGCACGCTGACGCTACCCTCGCGCTAGCCAAGCAAGATGAAGGCGATGCGATCATCCGCGCGCCGATCTCCGGGATTGTCGGCGATCGCCAAATCGAGTCCGGCGAATTCGTTCAGCCGGGCACACGCCTCATGGCGATCGTTCGCCTGGACGCGCTCTATGTCGTCGCGAACTTCAAGGAGACGCAGACCGAGCGCATGCTGGCCGGCGAGAAGGCCGAGATTTATGTCGACGCGCTGCCGGGCACCGTGATCCGCGGCACCGTCGAAAGTCTCTCCCCGGCCTCCGGCTCGGAATTTTCGCTGCTGCCCTTCGAGCCGGGCACCGGCAACTTCACCAAGATCGTGCAGCGCGTGCCCGTACGCATCAAATTGACGCCGGGGCAGAGCGGGCTCGCGCGGCTGCGTCCGGGCCTCTCGGTCTCCGCAACAGTGACGCTCGACGCTGGCGCGCCGCAAAGCCGCTTGGCTGCGGCGCGGTGAGGTATCTCAATACCGCAGCATTCTGATCTGCGGTATTCCTGTTTATTTTGGCTAGCTATAGTTGACATTCGAGCAGGGTGCCCGTATCACCCGCGCCTTCGAATTGGCGCTTCGCGCGTCCTCAAAGCCAAGAACCAACCATGTCCACCTATTCGGCAAAGTTGTCCGAGATCAAGAAGAACTGGGTGCTGATCGACGGCGATGGCCTCATTGTCGGCCGCCTAGCCTCGCTGGTCGCGATGCGCTTGCGCGGCAAGCACAAGCCCGAGTTCACCCCGCACATGGATTGCGGCGACAACATCGTCATCGTCAACGCAGGCAAGGTTGTGTTGACCGGCGACAAGGTCAACAAGAAGATCTTCTATTATCACACGGGTTATCCGGGCGGCATCAAAGAGCGTGTCGTCGGAAAAATCCTCTATGGCAAACATCCTGAGCGGGTCGTCGAAAAGGCGGTTCAGCGCATGCTGCCGAAGGGCCCTCTGGGCAAGAAGCAGCTTAGCAACCTCTATGTCTACGCCGGGCCCGAGCATCGCCATGCTGCACAGCAGCCCAAACCGCTCGACGTCAAAACCTTGAACGTTAAGAACAGCAGGCGCTGATCCCATGGCCGAAGAAGTTCGCTCCTTTGCCGAAGTGAAGTCGACGCTGATCAAGCGGCCGACACAAGACGCCGTGCCGCAAGGCGAGCAGGTGCGCAAGCTCGACGCCAAAGGCCGCGCTTACGCGACCGGCCGTCGTAAGAACGCCGTCGCCCGCGTTTGGATCAAGCCGGGTGCCGGGCGCGTCACGGTCAACGGCAAGGATGAGAAGATTTATTTCGCGCGGCCGGTACTGCGCATGATCTTGCGTCAACCGTTGGTCGTCTCAAACCGCGAGACCCAGTTCGACGTGGTTGCGACGGTAAAGGGCGGCGGTCTTTCCGGTCAGGCCGGCGCCGTGCGCCACGCGATATCGCGCGCACTTGTCGTCTACGAGCCCGAGCTGAAACCGGCGTTGAAGCAAAAGGGCTTCATGACGCGCGACAGCCGCATGGTCGAGCGCAAGAAATACGGCCGCGCCAAGGCCCGCCGGAGCTTCCAGTTCTCGAAACGATAACCGCTGTCAAAAGAACATAGTACCGCGCCACGCGGTAAGCGGTGGGGAAGGGCGTCTCGTTCAATCGAGGCGCCCTTTTGTTTGCGTCTGTGCGGTGGCGGGCAAGGCGTTTACCCTCGCGCCAAGTGAAGATCTGCTCACGGCGCCGACCATGCCAAAATGTCACCGGTCTCGGTCCGAGAGGTCCCAATGCGGCGAATGATATTGGCCTCTGCACTCTGCCTCTTCTCCGCCGCAACGGGTGTCGCGGAGGCTTCGACGTGTAAGCCGGGTGACATCACCGGCCTTTACAAAGGCGTGGCGCACGGCTCAGACGGAAGCGGCGCTGAGGTCACATTGAATCTGTTGTGTGCCGATGGCGAGTACGTCGTGCAACTCTTTACATCGCAAGGTGACTTCAAGGTGACCGACGCCAGCGGCGGCAGCGGACACGTCAAGTTCAACTTCGACACAGGCGCGTCGTTGGCCGCCACCGATTTGACCCTCGCCGGCAGCAAGTTGAGCGGCGCCTACATCGTCGCCGGCGACCACGGGACAATGACCTTGAGCCGGGTAGGCCCGGCTCTCGCTCGTGACGCCATGGTCGCGCGCCTCGACCTGACGCGAGCGCAATGGCGCGAAGATATCGACACCTTCGCGCGCGAGTTGCCGCGCCGCCATGCGAACGCCTTCTTCAGCCTGTCGCGCATTGCTTTCGATGCGCAGGTCGCTGCTTTGAAAGGCGCCGTTGGCCGCCTTCACAGTGACGAGATGTTCGTCGCCCTCCTACGCATCGCCAATGCGATCGGCGACGGCCACACAGGCCTTGTCACACCATTAGATCGCAAATCCCTGCCGATCGAGATTGGCAAGTTCGGTGATGACTTCCGCATCACGGCAGTGGGGCCGGGCCTCGATGGAGCGTTGGGTGCGCGCATCGTCAGGATAGCCGACATGCCGATCGCTGAAGCTTGGACGCGTGCCCTCACGATCACGCCCCAAAGCGAGATGATGGAACTGCGCGAAGGCCGCGCGGTCATCTACCTGACCCGCGGTATCACCTTGCATGGGTTGGGGATCGTGCGCGATCGCAACCAGGTGACCTTCACTTTGGCTACGGATACCGGCCGACTGTTTCCGATGAAGATTAACGGCGCGCTCGTCGGCGGGAACCCCACATTGCATTCGATCGCCGCCGGCCCGACGCCGTTGTGGAAGCAGAATCCGGAGCAGCCGTTATGGTGCCGCGAGGTGAGCGAAAGGCGCGCCTTGTATTGTGCCTTCCATTCCTATCAAGGGCTGGAAGAGCATGCCGCGCTGATGCTTGCCATGATCGACAAGTCGCATCCTACGAAACTCATCATCGACATGCGTGACAACGGCGGGGGCGACAATGCCGAAGGCTACAAATGGCTGATCAAACCGCTCAAGGCGCGCGCCGACCTGAACGTCAAAGGCCGCCTCTTCGTTCTCATCGGGCCGCTCACTTTCTCGGCCGCCATGAACAACGCGGCCCAGTTCGCCGACGAAACGAAGGCGACGCTCGTGGGGCAGACCATCGGCGAGAAGCCAAACTCATATCAGGAGCCACGCCAGTTTCGCTTGCCGAACTCGCATTTGATCGTGCGCGCCTCGACGTTGTTCTACTCTTTCCGCAAGACGGGTGAGAACGCCGTGCGGCCGCACAAGGAAATCGTGCCGACTTGGCATGACTTCGTATCCGGCCGGGACCCTGTGCTGGACTGGGTTTTGGCGCAACCGACGCGCTAGCGTCCGCGCATTGTGTTGTGTGAAGAGCTGGCTATCCTGTCCGAAAGGAACGAGCGCGCCCACATGACTGACTTCAAAGGCTTTCCCAAGGATTTCTTCCAGTTCTTCAAAGAGCTCGCCAAGAACAACGAGCGACCGTGGTTCGAAGAGAACAAGGAGCGCTACAAGGCCGTCGTCGTGGCCCCGATGTCGGACTTCATTACGGCGATGTCGCCCCGCTTGGCAAAGATATCGAAGCACTTCGTCGCCGATCCGCGACCGAACGGCGGCTCGATGTTTCGCATCTACCGCGACGTGCGCTTCGCCAAGGACAAGCGCCCCTACAAGGAGCACGCGTCGTGCCATTTTCGCCAGGCCGGCGGCAAGGACGTGCACGCGCCAGGCTTCTATATGCACTTCGCGCCGGACGAGGTGCTCTTCGGCGGCGGCATGTGGATGCCGGAACCGGAGTCGCTGAACAAAATCCGCCAGTCGATCGCGGGCGACGCGAAGGCCTGGCGCAAAGTCGTCGAGGACAAGGGCTTCAAGGCGGCGTTCAAAGAGGTCCACGGCGATGCGCTCTCGCGGCCGCCACGCGGCTTTGACCCGGCGCACCCCTACATTGAAGACATCAAGCGCAAGAGCTTCTTCGCAATGCACGAGTCGACGCCCAAGGCCACGCAATCGGCGACGCTGCTCGATGACGTGGAGGCGACGTTTCGCGCCGCCAAGCCTTTGATGAAATTTCTCTGCGCCGCCGTCGGCGCGCCATATTGAAGTTTGCGCCGGAATCACTGAAGCCCAACGTTGAACGGGCAAGGAGCGCCACCATGCGCAATGTAGCCTTGATGCTCGCCATCATCGTTTGCTCGGTGCCAATGGCCAGTGCCGCGGAACGTGAGCGCGCACTTGAGATCGGCGGTAAGCAGCGCAACTACATCCTGGTCACCCCCGACAAGCAGTCGGTGCCGGCGCCGCTCTTGATCGTCTATCACGGGGGCGGGGACTCGCCGCGCCGCGCGCTCAGCTATACGCGCTTCGATAGGTTGGCCGGTCAGGAAAACGTCGCCGTTGTTTTTCCGCAGGGCATCGACGGCAATTGGAACGACGGCCGGCAGACGACCGATATCCGCCAGCGGGCTTCGTCGAACGCCGATGACGTCACATTCACGCTGGCGATCATCGACCAGCTGGCGGGTGAGCATATCGTCGATCCTGCTCGCGTCTTCCTGACGGGCGCGTCGAACGGGGGCATGATGACGTTGCGCACGGCCTGCGACGCGGCCGATCGCATCGCCGGTATCGCGCCCGTCGTCGCCAACCAGCCGACCGACTGGCAATGCGCTCCGTCGCGCGCCATCCCCGCGATGTTCTTCAACGGCACCGAGGACGAATTTATGCCGTTCAATGGGGGACGCATTGCCGAGCACAAAACGCGCAAGGATTTGGGCGCGGTCGAGAGCGTTGAAGATACGATCGCCGCGTTTCGCCGCATCGACGGCTGCTCCGGCATCAAGAAAACCGAGACGCGCGACGAACATGATAGCGACCAAACGCGTGCCATCGTAACCGACTACGAATGCTCGAAGGCGCCGCTGCGCCAAGTCGTCATCGAAGGCGGTGGCCACACTTGGCCGGGCGCCCGTACCAACATCATCGCCAACATGGTCCTCGGCCGCACGACGCCCGAAATCGATGCGACCAAGGAGATTTGGGATTTTTTCAAGAGCCTGCCGGGCCGTTAGCGCGGCATCGCCCGCTCGATGATTTTGGCCGTGTCGATCGACGCGGGGCCTGCGCCGTAAGCGACGCCCGCGTCCTCGCCGAAGCGCAGCGCGCAGAACGCATCGCCAATTGCCTGCGGCTCGTGACGCACGAGGAGCGAGCCTTGCAGTGCCAATGCAGCGTTTTCGACGAAAGAGCGGGCCGTGGTCTCCGCCGCCTTGCCGGCGCCGAGGCGTGCTTTGACTTCGTTGATCGCATGATCGAGCAGCGAATTTGCGCCCCTGGCTAACTCAAGCTCACCAACCAATGCTTCGGCGGTTTCGGGCTCGCGCGTCAGTGCGCGTAGCACATCGAGACAGATAACGTTGCCGGAGCCTTCCCAAATGGAATTCAGCGGCGATTGACGGAAGAGGCGTGGCATCACCAACTCCTCCACGTAGCCCGCACCTCCATGACATTCCATCGCCTCGTAGACATGCCCGACGACGCGCTTGTTGAGCCAATATTTTCCGATCGGCGTCGCGAGGCGCGAGAAGAGTGCGGCCTTCGGATCGCGCGCGGCCTCGTCGAACGAGCGTGCGATACGGAAGGTGAGTGCGGTCGCGGCTTCGGACTCGATCACAAGATCGGCGAGCACTTGGCGCATCAAGGGTTGATCGATCAGCCTGCGCTGAAAGGCTGTACGATGCGCGGTGTGCCACAATGCGTTCGCTGCCGCTTGGCGCATGTACGCGGCGGGCGCGATGATGCAATCGAGGCGCGTGTGATGCACCATTTCGATGATTGTGCGAACGCCGCGGCCCTCTTCGCCGACAAGATAGCCTTCGGCGCCGTGATACTCGATCTCCGACGATGCGTTGGCGCGATCGCCGAGCTTGTCCTTGAGCCGCATGATCTGGATCGTGTTGCGTTCGCCGTCGCGGCGCCAACGCGGCACTAAGAAGCACGACAGCCCGCCTTCGGCGTAAGCGAGTGTTAGGAAAGCGTCGCACATGGGTGCCGAGCAGAACCATTTGTGCCCAGTGAGCTCATAGACACCATTCGCGCCGGCGCGTGTGGCTCGCGTGGTGTTGGCGCGAACGTCCGAACCGCCCTGCTTCTCCGTCATCGCCATGCCGATGGTCGCGGCCTTCTTCTTCGACGCTGGTGCCGATGTCGGGTCGTAGGCGAGCGTGGTGACACGCGGAATCCATTCCGCCGCGAGATCGGGCTGGTGGCGCAGCGCCGGGACCGCGGCATAGGTCATCGTCATCGGACAACAGACACCGGGCTCTGCCTGGCTCATCATGAACTCGAGCGCGGCGTGCGCGACGTGGCCGGCTTCTTTTTCCGTCCATGCAATTCCTGATACGCCGCCACTAAGCCCTAGCTCCATCAGTTTGTGGTAGCTCGGGTGAAACGTCACTTCGTCGAGGCGTCGGCCGTAGCGGTCGAACGAGCGCAGCTGCGGAACGTTCCGGTTTGCCTCGAACGCCCACTCGGCGACCTCCGCCGATCCGGCGCGCGCGCCGAATGCCGCGAGCCGCGTTTCATGCGAGCCTCCGCCTTCGCGGCGCACGGCATCGGTGAGCGCGATGTCGGATTTGTAAAGATTGACGTCCTCGAACGGCGGCGGCTGGTTCGTGACTTCGTGCGTTTCGAGGGTCGCGCGGGGATTGAGCGAAGGCATCAATCAAAACTCCTCGGCGGAAATTACTTCGCTGTCGCGGTCAGCTCCGCGAAGTTGAGCGGAATGTCGAAGCCGCCGGCCTCGGTCGCCGTCAAGACGCGGCCGTGGATGGTCAGCTTGTCGCCGGTGCTCAGGCGGCCGGTGTTGCAATGAAAGGTGGCGCCAAAGGTCAGTCGCGACAAGGCCTGGATCTGCGTCATCGTTCGAACCGTCGTTTCGCCTTCGGAGGCTACGACTTTGATGTCGGTGATCTCATTCTCCTTGGCGTCACACTTGGCGCCCGCCGCACTCGTCAGTTCAAGTCCGATCCCATTTCGCGCCGCAGCCATCGAGGCTAAAACGACTCGCGCCACGGAATGGCTCAGGTTCTCGATCGACAGTTTCGCCTTCGCGCCGAGGGAACCGTCGAGTGCCAACGCCTCGACGCGAAAGCGCAGCGGCCCATGAGTGAAGTCGTTGTGCGACTCCGCCGCTGCGGCAGGCGCGGGCGCCGGCGCTGGACCGGATGCAGCGACGGCAAGGGGAAACCTACCGGCCACGAGCACGGTGGCGCAAATCAATATGCGCACAGCGTTGCGCCCGAAGTTCGATGAAAGCATCATGCTGGTCCCCTTAGCGTTGTGGACATGTTAGGGGTCGACGCGGAATACCTCAAACGGCCCAACAATTCAGCCGCGCCGCGTCGCACCATCGGCTCTTGACTTGCGGCGCCCCCTCGCGCCACTTCTTGGCACAAGACCGGCCGCAAGCCGTCCTTTCGTGACTGGCGTATTCAACGTGGGCTTGAGCCACGGGGAAGCGAAAGGGCGGGGTCCTCATGCCGCACGCCTGGGCAATCCGCTTGCAAGACGTTTGACGCGGACAAATTGAGGAGGCGAGCAATCCCATGATCGACTATCGAGCGGCCTTGAAGGCCACCGACCCCGACGTATTCGAAGCTCTCATCGGCGAGGAGCGGCGCCAACGCGACGGCGTCGAAATGATTCCGTCCGAGAACTATGCGTTCCCCGAAGTGCTGGCGGCACTGGGCACGGTCTTTACTAACAAATATTCCGAAGGCTATCCGGGCCGGCGGTATTACGGCGGCACCGAGTTCGTCGACGTGATCGAGAATTTGGCGCGTGATCGCGCCAAGGCGCTCTTCCGCGGCGAGCACGCGAACGTGCAGCCGCTCTCGGGCTCGCCGATGAATCAGGCCGTGTATCTCGGCTTCATCGAGCCCGGCGCCACGATCCTGGCGATGGACTTGAGCCACGGCGGACACCTGACGCACGGCGCCCCAGTCTCGCATATGGGCAAAATCTATCGCTTCGTACGCTACAAGACGAACCCGCAGGACGGCTCGATTGACTTCGATCATCTGCGCGACATGGCGGTGAAGGAAAAGCCGAAACTCGTGGTCTGCGGCTATTCCTCATATCCGCGCGACTATGATTACAAACCTTTCAAGCAGATCGCGGATGAAGTCGGCGCCTTGACGATGGCCGATGTCAGTCACATCGGCGGGTTGATCGCCGGCGGCGCGATGCGCAATCCGATGGATGCGGGCTTCGATTTCTTGACCACGACGACGCACAAATCGCTGCGCGGTCCGCGCGGCGGTTTGATCGTGTGCAAGAAAGAACATGCGAAGGCGATCGATCAATCCGTGTTTCCCGGCCTGCAAGGCGGGCCGCATATGAATCAGGTGGCCGCGACCGCCGTGGCGCTGAAACTCGCGAGCCAACCGTCGTTTCAAACTTATGCCACGCAAGTGCTGAAGAATGCGAAAGCCTTGGCGGCGGCGCTTGACAATCAAGGCGCCTATCTCGTGACCGGCGGCACGGACAATCATTTGATGGTCATCGATGTCGTGAAGAGCTTCGGCATGAACGGTGCAGAAGCGGAGAAAGCGCTTGATCACGCCGGCATCACGACCAACAAGCAGGTGATCCCCGACGATCCCAATCCGCCGCTGAAGCCCTCAGGCGTTCGTCTCGGCACACCTGCGGCGACGACGCGCGGCATGAAGGAAGGCGAGATGAAGGCGCTGGCCCGCGTCATGGTCGAAGCGTTGAAGAATCACAAGGAGCCACGCCGGTTGGAAGCGTTGCGCCAAGAAACGCGCGTGCTCTGTTCGCGCTTTCCCGTTCCGGGTCTGTGAGCGGCAAAGCGAAAATCGAGACCGAGCGGCTCATCCTCGTGCCGCTCGATCGTTCCTGGCGCCAAGATCTCATTCGCCTGCATCGCGACCCGGTGGTGGTCAACTGGCTCTTTGGCGGCAAGGTGCCTCCCGACAAGGATGACGACAAGCGCATCGCGCATTACGAAGAATTATGGAAGGAGCGCGGCTACGGCGCTTTTGCCGTCACTGACAAGATCACCGGCGCCTTCCTCGGCCGCGCCGGTCCGGTGGTCACGCCCGAAACCGACCGCATCGAGATCGTCTGGTCGATGCTCTCGACCGTCCACGGTCGAGGCATCGCCACGGAATCGGCGCGCGCCGCGATTGATTTCACCTTTGCGCAAAGCGATCTCGCCGTGCTCGATGCTTACGTACGGCCCGACAACGTTGCTTCTCAACGCGTCGCGGGGAAGCTTGGTTTCCAATTGATCGACCAGCGTTTGCTTTACGCCATGACGCTCAACTACTACCGGCTCGAACGCCGGGGTGGCGGAACTTGCTAGCAGTGCCTCGCGTTATCAGCGAGGCCTCAGCCACTCGGGTTGCGGCCCGTGTAAGGGCCCAGTCTAGGTCTCCAGAAATCCCTCAATTCGCCCAAGGCATCCCACTGTTATTCGCTGTAAATTACCAAAATTTACAGCGACAATAATATTGCCACACTTACGAAGCCTGCTTCCGGGCACACGCCTCTAGGCACTCATCGCACTTTTGGCTGCGACAACCCTCAAATTCAGATCGACGATGTCAATGATCGGAGAGCCCGCGTCGGGCATCAAACTCACTAGAACATACATAGAACAAAATTGCGCTCGGCGCAATGCCGCCCCGCCGTTAGTTGGTTGTGAGGTCACTGGATATCCGGGCGCACGATTGTCCAAAACGTACCGGCCGCGACGATGCCTGAACCCACTGCAAGCGCAGGGAAAAACATCGATCTCGAGAGTTCAGCCAACAGGTCGTTTGGCCCAAGAAAGACGTACACCATTGAACCCATGGCGGCTCCGGCGAGCAGATAGACACCGAGGCCGTCGAGCTTAAAAAATCGCAGCGCCACAAACGCCGGGACACCGAGGATCAATGTCGTTGGATAAGCGATCATGGCGCCAAGTATGAAGACCCCAACAGCCTCTCCGGAATTGCCAAAGAAGGCGCCGAGGATCATGAACACGAAGCCTGGGACAGCCGGCGCGACAAGAAATCCGATCAAAGTCCTTCGTCGCCTCGACCACATGCGCGTTCACCTCAACGTCTCATGTGCCAGCCAAACGCCCGATCAGCGGTCGTGCTTGAACACGCCGTCGAGCCACGTCGCCAGCGCCTCGGCGGCGGGCGAGGGGTTGGTGCGTTCGAAATCGCCCTTCTGATCGATCAGCACCTGGCGATAGGTGGCGTAAGGAACATGGCGCGCGAGACAATAGAGCGTGGTCTCGCCCATATCGGCGCCGGCGTTCCGGCCTTCCATCGACGCCACCGTCGCCGCTTCTCGGATCAGCGGCATGTGCTGGGCGATGTCATCGGCGGTGACGCTCCGACCGGTATCGACCGCGCCGTTGTAGCGAACCTTGAGTTCGTCTTCGCTCATGTTGTTTAAGTCTTTGGCGTGCCACGGATTGGGCAAGCTCGCGGGCGTGCCCTTGATATCGTAGCGCCACACGCGCCCCTCACCATCGAGCACGACGCCGTGGCGCTGATAACCCCATGCGTAGTTCTCGTATTCCTGCCCGCAGATCCACGATTGCGCCGTCGGTTCGGGTGTGGGCGTTTGACCAGCAGGTCCTGTACTCGCGGTGTTGCAGCCGCAGAGCGCAAGAGCAGTAAGCGACGCGATAACGAAGCGCTTCATGTTCAGCTCTCGCAATGCGATCCGGCGTAGCAATGACGCCCGATTGTGGCGGGATCGCGTCAGTTCACACGAGAGTCGGATGCGAAGCAATACCGCAGCTCACCTCCATCGATCTCCAAGCTTGTTCACATAATTTGCAAACACATAGCGCCAGGGAATGACAAGAGGAACAATAACGCCCATCAAGCAATTTTGGGTCGTCTCCCAGTTGTCCGCGTCCATTTGATGAGCGGACCAGAGCGGGATCGCAACAACGGTCAGCCATATCGACTTCCAGATCAGTTCGAAGAAAAACACAGGCAACATTTTCAGCGGATATCGTATTCCTAAAGCCGCCAAAATCGCCATTGCTCCCAGCAAGCTGCAGCCGACTCCATGCCAGAGAGGCCACGGTGTCGGGTGGTGGAGTAATTGAGGCCATATGGTGAATGCGAGCCCCACGGCTATAAGAAGGTAGGTGGCCCTCATCAAATACAGACGGAACAGTGACACCTCGGTCATCGCGATGATTCCCTCTCTTCGCTCATTTGTGCGGAGCGAGTGAATTCGTGTTGAAGAATCCGCATAGCTATCTTGGTCGCTGCCGCTCGAAAAAGTTCCAGATTACTTCCGGTCCATTCGGCTCCGTGGGCGACGGGCCCAACAATCGCGGATGGCGCCGGTAGGGCTGCGGGATGCCATGTCCACCGCCGTGAACGGCAACCAGCTCCACCTCAACTTTCGAGTCGTTTCGCCAGAGCACCCGCTCGACGCGAACGCCCTCAGCCGCTTCGGTCTGGCTCGTTACGGGCGGAGCGGCGATGTTATTGAGGTCGGCAAAATACTGACCTGATGCCCGCGACGACCGGACCTTGCCGTTCCTCAGGAATAGGCCGAAGAGATTGACGTCTCCGCCGTCGAACGGGACGATGGGGTCCTCGGTACCGTTCATGATCATGACGGACGACGTGCCGGGTCCCGCGGCCTTGCATTTGAAATTGTCCGGCGTCGGCACGTTCGCCGATACGGCCGCAACAGCGCGGAAGCGCGAAGGCGCTTCGAGTGCTAGGCGAAACGCCATAAAACCACCGCGAGAACTGCCGGCGGCGAACACCCTGGCCGGGTCGACACCCAAGTCAGCAATGAGCTTGTCTGCCAGCGCAGCCAGGAATCCTACATCGTCGGTCTCGAGCCCGTCCGCGTCGCCGCCGCCAACGATGCCGCAGGCGTTCCAATAGCCCTCATACGCATCGGGATAGACGACCGCGAAGCCATTCTTGTCGGCCAGGCGCTCGAAGCCGTACCCGGTCTCGACGCGCATCCGCGCGCCGTTCTCTCCCGCGCCGTGCATCACCAGCACGAGCGGCGCGCCTTTCGAAAGCCCTTTGGGCACATAGACCCTGTAAATCCGATTGAGGCCACCGACTTCGATCGTTCCGCGAGTGAGCGTGCCGGACAGTTGCGGCACCTCGGGCGCGGGCGTGTAGACGAAGATGGCGAACAGAGCACCGAGCACGCCAGCCAACGCAACGACGGCTATCGAGCCGTAAAGGAACACGCGCAGAACTCTTCTCACGGCGATATTTCCTTGTCCGTCACGATGCCGTCGCGGCAGGCTTGAGCCAGTGCGTGAACTTGACCCGGATCAACCAGAAGATCATCAAGCCGATCACGGCGAGTTCCGGCAAGAAGAGCAGGGACGAGCCGCGCACATAGGCGGGCATGACTTGCTGCTGGCCAAGAAAAAACGAACCGGCGGCAATGAAGAGCGCCATGCACATGCGCCAAAGATGCCGGGCGATACGTGGTGCGCCGGCGATGCCGCCACGCAAGATCACCTTGAGGTCGCACGCGGCGGCGAGGCCCCCGAAAAACATAAAGGCATAGAACAATTGCGCCGGCTCCCCGTCGATCTTGCCCGTCGGACTGTTCCGGGCTTGCAGCATGAAGAGGGAGCCGGCAGCAACGACGCTCAACGCGACTATGAATCCGCCGACCTCCAGACGCCCGATACTGCCCTCCTTGCGCTTGACCGTCGCCCATCCGGTGACGATCAGATAGAGGGCCAAGACCGCAGCAACAGAATTTGGCCTTTGACCGTCCGTCAAAAAAGGCGAGACGACGGCGGCGATTGCAGTCGCCATCAGCATGGAGAGAAAGAACACCGTCCCCGCGACGCGATGCACGCGGTCGCCTTTGCGCGATAGCAGGGCCACGGCGCCTGAGGCCATGGCGAGGCTTGCTCCAGCGATGTGAAGAAACAAGATTGTGTCTGCGCCGGCCGACATCCAGAAAGGGCTCTCCGGAGGTACATGCAGGATTGTCATGATGCGTCTGCCCGGGGCCTACGTTGCGTTCAGGGCAACCTAGCCACCAGCGCTCCAATGGCCATGACACCAGCGATCATAAACATGACAGTGGGGGTCATATCTGCTGTTTGCCGTCTTGTGCTCCGGAATGAACAGAATTGGCAGGCGCAGCAGAACAAGACGAAGGCCGACATTGTCACCTACATCAAAGGGTTCGATAAGCGCTGAGCCAACAACGTCGGGAGGTTTTGCGCGGGCATTGATGGAACTAGCGGTGACGAAGGGTGCCAGTCGAAAGGCGTTGCTCAAGGGGCCGGCGATTGATCCTGAGGATTTGGAAGACCAGGACAACCGTGTTCCGTTCGCGAAATACCTTGCGCTGATGAGGGCGAACAATATCTCGCCCTTACAGCGCTAGATCGCGCGTTTGCGCGGACTTGTGCCAGTCCAGCGGCGGAAGGCGCGGGAGAAGGCGCTGGGTTCGGAGAAGCCGACGAGATAGGCGGTTTCGTTCACCGATACTTTTTTGCCGTTCAGATAATGCAACGCCATTTTGTGGCGCAGTTCGTCTAGCAGTTTTTCGAAGGTCACGCCCTCGGCCTTGAGCTTGCGATAGAGCGTCGGGCGGCTTAAGGCCATCTTCTCGGCGACGCGCTCGATGTTCGGGTCGCCCGTGTGCAGGATCGGGATCAACAAGCTTTCGACGTGGCCGCGCGTGGTCTTTGCGCTTTCGAGGCCATTGAGAAGTGCCTGCGCGCGCTCGCTCAAGACGCCGAACACATAGCGGCTTATCGGGGGTTGCTTGAGCGAGAGGAATCCTTCATCGATGCGTATCGCGTTCCACTTGGTTCCGAAGACTATTGGCGCCTGGAATATGCGATCGTACTCGGCGAGGTAGCTGGGCGCTTCATGGGTGAAGTGAACCGCCAGCGGAAACGGTTTGCGTTGAAAGTCGGGATTTGCTCCGAACATCGCCCGCGCATTACCGACAAGGCGCGCAAACTCCGATTCTGTCGCATGTGGATTGCCGATGAAGATGGGGTTCGTGGCCTCTATCCAGAACTGGCCGTCGTTGTGGACGAGCCGAACCGTGTCGGAGGCTATGCCGCTGCCTTCGTCGAACACCAGGCGCCAATAGCGGTTCAGCTGCGCGCCCACATCCAGCGTCGTTTCGCAGGCTTCGCAGATCAATCCGACGATCGAGACTTCCTGCATACGAACCGCCTCGCCGAACTGCAGCGCAAGCGCCGGTTCGCCGGTGAGTTCGGTGCCTGCTCTCATCAACGCGTCATAACGCGCCAAGGGAATGCGGTTGTCCAAATCATCAAGGTCGGCGCCTGAGATTTGCGAGCGCTCAAGCAGCTTTTCGCGGCTCGCGCCCTTCGCGACGGCGAAACTCAACAACCCCTTCGCATAGCCCGCGCCGATGGTAGGCCCGGCCGGCGCTCTTCCCGCCTTGAGACCAGGAGTCACGTTTTTGGGCACTGCGGTCATGTCCGGTTGGCGTCATCGGAAATAGGTTTGAGCCCGCGCACGAAAACCCTAAGGGAACAGCCGTGGTACCTGCAACGCCCGAGGTGGTTGCGTGCCTTACCCGCGTCTCCGAGGTGAGTCCTCTGCTCGTTGTGGCCTTCGCCACCACGATACCGCCCATTGGGCTAATATCACTTCATCTTGGCGTAGGTGCCGGGCGCGTCCTCGATGACCTTGAGTTTGCGGTCGCCGGGCGTTCGCGAGAGAACTTTCTCGCCGGAGAGTTTGGCGAGCCATTTGTCCCAATAGGGCCACCATGAGCCGGGATGTTCGGTCGAGGTCGCGATCCACTCTTCGACGCGCTCGGGCACTTTGTCGTTAATCCAGTGCTGATATTTTTTCGCGTCCGGATGATTGATGACGCCGGCGATGTGGCCGGATCCCGCCATCATGAACGTCACCGGTCCCTTGAAGAGCTTCGACGATTTGTAAACCGATTTATAGGGCGCGATGTGATCTTCCTTGGATGATTGCAGGAAGATCGGAATTTTCACTTTGCCGAGATCGAGCTTCTCGCCGGCCATCATCAGCTTGCCCTTCGCGAGATTGTTCTCGCGATAGAACTCACGCAGATAGAACATGTGCATGTGGATGGGCATGCGCGTCGTATCCGCATTCCAGTAAAGCAGGTCGAAGCGCATCGGGTCGCGGCCGAGCAGATAATTGTTGATCACGAAGCTCCAGATCAAATCGTTGGAGCGCAGCATGTTGAATGTCGTCGCCATCTTGGCGCCGTCCAAATAGCCGCCGGCCGCGGTCATCTGGTCTTCCATGTTCTTCAGCTGATCGTCGTCGATGAAGACCTGCAGATCGCCGGCTTCCGAGAAATCCGCTTGCGCCGCGAAAAACGTCGCCGAACTGATCCGCTTGTCGCCTTTGGCCGCCATGTAAGCGAGCGTTGCCGAGAGCAGCGTGCCGCCGATGCAATATCCGATCGTGTTGATCTCTTTGACACCGGTTGCTTTTTCGACCGCGTCGAGCGCTTCGAAAATGCCTTGGCGCATATAGTCTTCGAATGTCTTTTGCGCGAGCTTGGCGTCGGGATTGACCCACGAGACCACAAACACCGTGTAGCCGCGCGACGTCGCCCACTTCACGAACGAGTTCTTCTCGCCGAGATCGAGGATGTAGTATTTGTTGATCCAGGGCGGAAAGATCAGCAGCGGCTTTTCGTACTGCTCTTCGGTCGTCGGCATGTATTGGATGAGCTGCATCAGCTCGTTCTGATAGACGATCTTCGCAGGCGTGAGCGCCAGATTGCGGCCGACCTCGAAATATTCCATGTCGGTCTGGCGGATCGCGAGTTGGCCCTTGCCGCGCTCGAGGTCGATAAGGAGGTTGTTCAGCCCCTTGACGAGATTCTCACCGTTCGATTGCAGCGTCGTGCGCAGCACTTCGGGGTTGGTGAACAGGAAGTTCGATGGCGACAGCGCGTCGGCGAATTGCTTTGTGTAGAACTCGACCTTCTTGCGCGTGTGGTCGTCGACGCCTTTGACGTCTGCCACGGTTTCCTGCATCCAGCGCGCGGTCAGCAGATAAGACTGCTTGATGAAGTCGAAAATTTGATTTTCCGACCAGTCCTTATCTTTGAAGCGCTTGTCGCTCGACGAGGGCTCGATCACCGGATCGGTTTGCTGCCCCAGCATGCGCTGCGTGGTGTGGTGCCAGAGGTTCATGTAGCTCTGCCACAGCTTGAAATTCGCCTCGACCAAATGCCCAGGATTGCGCATCGCGTGGCCGAGGAAGTCGACGAAGGTTTGGCCAAGACCCAGCGGGTCCGTTGGTCCGTTGCTGCCGCTCTTTGCTTGGTTCTTGAGGAAGTCGGTGATCAGCCGTTGGCTTTGGCCGGCCACCTTCATCATGTTGCGGGAGAATTCGGTCGGGTCGGCGATTGAATAAGCGTTGTTACTCTTCAGTGGTTCTGACATGTCCCTCGTTTCTCCGGCACGGCTGGGTTTCGCCAGTCTGCCGTGAATCCCCTTAATTTGCTGCTTTGCAACAGGGATAACCCCCAGGGATAGGGCGGAGCAAGCCTGGCGCCGCAGGAAGCCCTGGAGTTTCCCGCGCGATTCGCGCAAACTGCGCCTCCCCCGATAGGAGAATTAAGAATGCTCCGCCTGCTTCCGCGTGCGTTTGCGATGGCTGGACTGGCCGCGCTCATCAGCGCCTGTTCGTCAGCGCCCGATTGGACAAAGCCTGGGACCTGGATCGATAACGCGGCCGGCGGCGGCGCGGAGAGCGGCTCGGAGGCCAAGACGGCGGCGCCGCCCCCGCCCTCGGCGGGCGACAGGCCGACGGTGCCGCCGGCCACGCAAACAGCCGGTACCGCGACAACCGACGAGACCAGCCAACCCGTCGAAAATCCGCTTGATCCGGCCTCCGCCAAGCCGAAACCGAAAGTTCTGCCCAGCCAACAGGCAGCCGGACGGCCGACCGAATTCCCGAATCTAGCCAATCAGCAGGATGTGCAGACGGTAGGCACAAGCGAATCCCAGCGCCGCGAAATTCGCGACAGCCTGGTCGCCGATCGTGACAAGGCGCAGCACTCCGCCGACGTGCTGCGCGGCGGGACGGCGACGCCGGCGGCACCACCGGCGCCAGCGACGCCGGCTAAACCCGCAGACGACAAGCCGGCCGAGGGAAGTGCTAGCACTCCCGCGCCCACGAATTGACGGCCAAGAGTTAAGGGCTTGAGTCGCGAGGCCGCACGCCGGCAGGGTCGAGGACCGCATTGACCACCGAGTTTCACCGCATCAAGCGGCTCCCGCCATATGTCTTTGAGGAAGTCAATCGCCTCAAGGCCAAAGCGCGCGCCGTCGGCGACGACATCATCGATTTCGGAATGGGCAACCCCGACATGCCCACGCCCAAGCATATCGTCGACAAATTGATCGAGACGGTGCGCGATCCGCGCACCAATCGCTATTCCGCCTCGCGCGGCATTCCCGGTTTGCGCAAGGCGATGGCGAGCTACTACGGGCGTCGCTTCGGCGTAAAGCTCGATCCCGATCGCGAAGTGATCGCAACTTTGGGCTCGAAGGAAGGCTTCGCCAATTTGGCGCAGGCGATTACCGCGCCGGGCGATACGATCCTGGTTCCCAACCCCGCTTACCCGATTCATGCCTTCGGTTTCATTTTGGCCGGCGCGTCGATCCGGCACGTCGAAGCGTCGAGCCCCGAGAAATTCTTCCAAGGGCTCGAGCGGGCCGTGCGCCACGCCGTACCGCCGCCGACGGCCGTCGTCGTCTCGTATCCGTCGAACCCGACGGCGCAAATCGTGCACCTCGACTTCTACAAGGACATCGTTAAGTTTGCGAAGGAGAAGAGCCTCTGGGTGCTCTCCGACCTGGCTTACGCCGAAATCTATTTCGATGGCGATCCGCCGCCGTCGATGTTGCAGGTGCCGGGCGCCAAGGACATTGTCGTCGAATTCAACTCGCTATCGAAGACTTACGCCATGCCGGGCTGGCGCATGGGCTTCGCGGCCGGCAACGAACGCATGATCCACGCTTTGGGCCGCATCAAATCCTACCTCGACTACGGCGCCTTTACGCCGATCCAGGTCGCCGCCGCCGCCGCGTTGAGCGGACCGCAGACCTGCGTCGATGAGATGCGCGCGATCTACAAGGGCCGCCGCGACGCGTTGATCGATAGTTTCGCGCGCGCCGGCTGGCAGATTCCGGCACCCGCCGCGTCGATGTTCGCGTGGGCACCGATCCCGGAAGCGTTTCGGTCGCTGGGCTCGCTCGAATTCTCGAAGCTTCTGTTGGAGCACGCCAAGGTCGCTGTCGCGCCTGGCGCGGGCTTCGGCGAATACGGTGACGGGCATGTCCGCATTGCGCTGGTCGAAAACGAACAACGCATCCGCCAAGCTGCGCGCAACGTGCGCAAATTCTTGAGCAACGGCCCGGGCATCCGTGAGGCCAAGGACGCCGCGCAATGACCTCGCCACTGCGCATAGGGATCGCCGGGCTCGGCACCGTCGGCGCGGCGGTGGCGCGCATTGTCGTTGAGCAAGGAGAGGCGCTCGCCTCGCGTTGCGGCCGGCCGCTGGTTCTTGCCGCCGTCAGCTCCCGGGATCACGCGAAAGATCGCGGTGTTTCGCTCGAAGGCGCCGTTTGGTTTCCCGACCTGGTAAAGCTCGCGCGATCCGCGTCGATCGATGTGTTCGTCGAGTTGATCGGCGGCGAAGGAGATCCGGCGCGGGCGGCCGTATCCGCCGCGCTCGGCCGCGCCTTGCCCGTGGTTACCGCGAACAAGGCTCTGCTCGCGCACCACGGCGTCGAGTTGGCATTGATGGCCGAGGAGCAGCGCGTCTCATTGAATTTTGAAGGCGCCGTTGCGGGCGGTATCCCGATCATCAAGGCGCTGCGCGAAGGGCTCGCCGCCAACAAGTTGGCGCGCGTCTACGGGATCCTGAACGGCACCTGCAATTACATCCTGACGACGATGGAAGCGTCGGGCCGCAAGTTTGCCGACGTCCTCGCCGAGGCGCAAAGATTGGGCTACGCCGAAGCCGATCCGACCTTCGATATCGGCGGCATGGACACGGCGCACAAGCTTGCGCTGCTCGCCGCTGTTGCCTTCGGCAACGCGCCGGCGCTCGACGGGATTCATGTCGAGGGCATCGCACGCATTACGCCCCACGATATCGTCTTCGCGCGCGAGTTCGGCTTTCGCATCAAACTGCTTGGTGTCGCGACGAGATCCGACGGCGGCATAGAATTGCGCGTTCATCCGGCGATGGTGCCGCTCGGCACGCCGCTGGCCGATGTCGACGGCGTCTACAACGCTGTCGTCGCCGAAGGCGACCTCGTGGGCAAATCGGTCTACGAGGGCCGCGGCGCCGGGGCAGGGCCGACCGCTTCGGCGGTGATCTCCGACATTCTCGATATTGCGCGCGGCCAACAGCTGTCGACCTTCGGCACGCCGGCAGTCAAATTGAAACGGCCCGTTATCGTACCGATGGGCGATCACCTGGGTCCCTGTTACTTGCGCTTCACCGTGATCGATAGACCTGGCGTCATTGCCGTGATTTCGCGTTGTTTGGCCGACCAGGCCATCTCGATCGAAAGCATGCTGCAACGAAGCCGCGCGCCCGGCGAAGCCGTGCCGGTCGTCTTCATCACGCACGAAGCGCGCGAAGCCGAACTTGCCAAAGCGCTCCAAGCCATCGTCGCCGCCGGCGTCGTCACCGAAGAACCGTGCATGATCCGCATGGAGCGATTTTAGTAAACGAACGGGGAAATGCAGTGGAAGAAGACAAGAACCACCACCATCATCAAGAACGCACGCACCAGCATCTCGAACGCATTCTGACGCTGGAGCTAGCGCGCGTCACCGAAGCGGCGGCGATTGCCGCCTCGCTTCAAGCGGGCAGGGGCGACGAGCATTCCGCCGACCAAGCAGCAGTCGACGCGATGCGCAAAGCGCTCAATACGCTCGATATCGACGGTACGGTGGTGATCGGCGAAGGTGAGCGCGACGAAGCGCCGATGCTCTATATCGGCGAGAAGGTGGGCACGGGCAAAGGGCCGCGCGTCGATATCGCACTCGATCCGCTCGAAGGTACGACGCTCACGGCGAAAGCGATGGCCGATGCGCTGGCCGTCGTTGCGATCGCCGAGGGTGGGTCGCTGCTGCACGCGCCCGACACCTATATGGACAAGATCGCCATCGGCGGCGGCTACCCCGACGACATCGTCGACCTCGATGCCGACCCACGCGACAACATCATGGCGCTGGCGCGAGCCAAAGGCGTCAAGACGCGCGAGATTACGGCCTGCATCCTCGATCGCCCACGCCATACGCAGCTCATCGAAAAAGTGCGCGAGGCGGGCGCCGCCGTAAAGTTGATCTCAGACGGCGACATCGCCGGCGTCATGCACACGGCCGATCCCGACACGGGCATCGACATCTATATCGGCCAGGGCGGTGCGCCTGAGGGCGTTCTTGCGGCGGCGGCGCTGCGCTGTATCGGCGGACAGATCCAGGGCCGCCTCGTGTTTCGCACGGAAGACGAGCGCAAGCGTGCGCACCGCATCGGCATCAGGGATCTCGCGCGCAAATATAAAACGCTCGATCTCGCCTCGGGCGACGTGATGTTTGCCGCGACGGGCGTGACCACGGGCTCCATGCTCGAGGGCATCCGCCGGTTCGGCGATTATGTGTCGAGCCACACCATCGTCATGCGGTCGAAGACCGGAACGGTGCGCTGGATCAAAGCGCGTCACCGTGCCAAGCATTAGGCATGGCGCAACCGGCCGAGTCTCTGCCGCAGTCGCAATCGTTCCTGGGCGTCGTACGCTCGTTGACGGGACGTAATTGGATCGAGCGCGAGCATGATGCGCGCGACGCCATTGCCATTGCGCAACGGCTCGCGGCACCTGAAATCGTCGGTCGGCTGCTTGCGGCGCGGGGCGTGACCGCCGATGGGGCGCAGTCGTATCTGGTCCCTTCCTTCAAGACCGACCTGCCGGATCCAAGCACCTTCCTGGACATGGACCGCGCGGCCGAGCGCCTCGCCGACGCCGTCGCCAATGGTGAAAACATCGCGGTCTTCGGCGACTACGACGTCGACGGCGCGACATCGTCGGCGCTGCTGATCCGTTTTTTTCGTGCGCTTGGTTGCGAGGCGCGCCTCTACATCCCCGACCGCCTGAGTGAAGGATACGGGCCGACCGTCGCTGCTATGCGCAAGCTGGCAGACGAGGGAATGAAGGTCGTCATTACCGTCGATTGCGGGACGCAGGCGCACGCGGCTCTTGGCGCGGCACGCGATGCGGGTCTCGACGTCATTGTGGCCGATCATCATCTGCCGGGTGAAACGCTTCCGCAAGCTTATGCGATCGTCAATCCCAACCGCCTCGACGACCGTTCGGGCGCGGCTCAACTCGCGGCCGTGGGTGTCGCCTTTCTCCTCGCCATCGCCGTCAACCGCACCTTGCGCGGGCGCGGCTGGTTCGCGACGCGGGGCGAGCCCGATCTGCGCCAGTGGTTGGGCATCGTCGCGCTCGGCACGGTCGCCGACGTGGTGCCGCTCACCGGCGTCAACCGGCTTCTGGTTTGGCGTGGGATCGAAGCAATCGAAACGCATCCCCTCGCCGGCATCGCGGCATTAAAGCAAGTGGCGAATCTGAGCGCCAAGATCGAGCCCTATCATCTGGGCTTCGTGTTGGGCCCGCGCGTGAATGCGGGTGGCCGCGTCGGGCAATGCGACCTGGGCGCGCGGTTGCTCTCGACCGACGACCCGGGTGAGGCGCAAGCGATTGCCGTCGACCTTGATGCTCTGAACAAGCAGCGCCAAGAGATCGAAAAAGCGATCTGCGAAGAGGCGATCGCGCTCGTCGAAGGCGACGCGCGAATGCGCGAGGCACCGGTTCTTGTCGTCGCGCGCGAGGGCTGGCACCCCGGCGTCATCGGCATCGTCGCCAGCCGCCTAAAGGATCGCTACCATCGCCCCACAATTGTCATCGCGCTCAATGACGGCGTCGGTAAGGGCTCGGGCCGTTCGGTGACGGGCGTCGATTTGGGCTCGGTCATCGTCGCCGCACGCGAACAAGACTTACTCGTCAACGGCGGCGGTCACGCCATGGCGGCTGGTTTGACCATCGCGCCCGAAAAGGTCGAGGCCTTCGCCGCCTTCATGAGCGAGCGCATCGGCGCCAGCGGTTTGAATTCGCCGGAGGGTCGCGTCCTTGCTCTCGAAGGCGCGCTGCGTCTGGACGGCGCGACTGCGGAGCTTTGCGCGCTCGTGGCGAAGGTCGGCCCGTTCGGCGCCGGCAACCGTGAGCCGGTGTTCGTTTTTCCGGGCGTGCGTATCGTTCACGCGGCGACCGTGGGCGAGGGCCACGTGCGTTGCGTTCTCGGCGATGGCGTGGCGCGGCTCAACGGCATCGCGTTTCGTGCGCTCCAATCGCCTCTCGGCAAAGCCTTGCTCGAGGCCAAGGGTCGTCCGCTCCATGTCGCCGCCACACTCAAAACCGACGAATGGCAGGGCCAAACACGCGTCCAAGCGCAGATCGTCGATGCCGTGTTCGTCTAAGCGGTGACAAAAATTGCCCCGCGCGTGGGTGCGCGCGGGGCTGGTAGGGAGAGGTCACTCTCGTCAGGCACTGCTACAAAGCAAACGCGACCCGGGTTCCGAAGATGTTGAGCGTCTGGCCGGCCTGGTTGTTCACACCGGCGCTCGTCTTCAACACGTCAAAATCGACATGGGAGTAGTCGAACTGCATTTTCAAATTGTTGTTGAGGTACCAGTTCACACCGAGAGTGGCGATCTGCTGGTCCCCGCCACGAATGCCCCAAGCAGGCGCATCACACGCCGGACTGGCCCCCACGCAACCGTCCTGCCAATTCAGGTCGAGTTCGCTGTATCGGGCTGCAACTTCCCAGGCGCCCCAACCGCCGCCCCACGCGAAGGGATGATCGGGCTTTGGCGAGCCCCACGAGCCATGACCCGCGTCATACCCTTTGCTTTCGCCGGTGATGACCCAACTGCCGTTCACATACCAGCCATGGAAATTTGGGTTGTGCCCGACAAAACCGCCGAAGCCGCCGTCGGAGGCGTGCACCGTCCAATTGTAGTATTCGCCGGAGACGAAGAAGTTCTTCCAATTCGCGCCGCCTTCCACACCCCACAGGTTGGCAGAGTCAGCTTTGATGCTTGGGGTAGCGGCCAGCTTCGTGCTGTCCATCCGGGCCTCAGGGAAATCACTAAAGCTGATTGACTCGCTTCCTGGCGCACTTTGTTGGAAACGGAAGTCGTGCGAGGCGTCAACGCCCACTTGGACATTGGTGTCGGGGTCCGAATAGACGCGATCGACGAGGCGGCCCAGAATTTGAGTCTGTTCGTCGTTACGACCGCCGGCCGTGCCGTGGTCTATGCCGGTGCGTCCGCCGGTAAAGGCACTCGTCGCGATGAGATTGTCGCCCGAATAAAACATGCCGGCTTTCTGGAACGTCGCTTCAATCCCGTGACGCGCATCATCGCCACCGAAGCTGCCGATCGTGACGACATCCACCGAGGCGCGCTCGAGGAACAGCAAATCCGCCGACGATGTTGAGTCTTCCAAGGTAAAGAGTGGTTCGATTGCACCGACGTTGAGCCTAAAATTGGGAATGCCGCGATAGGCGATGCGAGCGATGTTGATCAGACGATTGCCACCTGTCGTCGAGTTCGCATTGGCGTTCTCGACGCCGTCACCGCCGAGCTGAATGCGCAGTTCGTACTCGAAGTCGGTGAAGAACTTGCCTTCCAGGCCAAAATAGACGCGCCGGAACGACGAGCCGTTGCCCCAATCGTGCGTCGAACCCAATGGATCGTGGTCGCCGACTTTTTGGAAATAGTTGATGTCGTCGAAGTGCACGCGAGCGCGCAGGCACGCCTGAAATGAATTGTCCGCCGTGTTGAAGCATGGCCGACCATTCGCCAAGGTGACCGGCGTCTTTTCTAGTTTGAGCAGGCGGGATTGTTCCTGCACGGCAGCGTCCTGATTGGCGCGCTGCTCATCGGCCGACTGCTGCTCGAGGCGATCGAGGCGCGCCTTCAGCTCTTGAATTTCCGCATCCCGCGAATCCTTCGCGGTGCGTCCGCCGGCTTCCGCCGTCCCCGCGAACGCAAAAACCGCGACCACGGCTGTGGTCGCCAAGAGAATCTTCTTCCGCATGATTTCTACCCCTGAGTTATCCAAACTCAGGGAGCACGCCCGCACTCGTGACGATCTGCTGTTCCAGCAGCGGTCCCCAGTCCAAGCGGCCCCCAAGCCATCGCGGCGCATCCTGGGCGGGCCTTATGACAGGTAGATGACGATGCTGTGTCGCTTAAGTGTCCGGGCTGTCCTGTTGCGGCATGACAACATGAGGATCCAGCGCGTCATCTTGGAGTCCGACATCTTGTCTCAAGCCGCGCGCCAAAATCTTGCGAGGCTGCATAAGGCGTCGCCCGAAAAATTCATCCACAGATCAGTCTTCGCAGCGGGTCGTCCGAGCCTAGGTCAGGCAGGTGACGGGTTTGATTGTCGAGCATCGGCAGCATCATGACGCGCTTGCCGCTGACGCAATTGAGAAGTTCGATCGCGAGATCGTCGGTTGCTGTGGAAGCCGCACCACTATCGGTGTCGGTGCCGAGGCTGACGTCGAAGCGAACAACGTCATCGTCGTGTTTGCGGCTGGAGAGATCGATCCATTGATTGGGCTGATCGGGATTGCGCACCCACTCGGCGGCCCACAGTGAAGTAGGGATCAGCGCGCCGACGACAGAAGCAAAGACAATTCGATGCAGAGTGCGCGCGTTCACCAAGTGTTTTTTCCTATATGTTGAATTTTCAATCCGCCCGACAGGTTAAAGCGTAACCGTGCGGGCTGAAAAGCCACGCATGACGACAGTTTTGTGTCGTTTACGATGGTGCGTGCTGGCGGATCGTCGGGCGTGATGCTATCGCGATTGCCGCCGAATTCGGTGGGGTGGGTGAGAATCTTGGAACTGGACCAAAGCGAACGGCGAAGCGTGTTTCTGGCGCTCGCCGCCCTCTTCGCGAATGCCTATCTGATTGCGTTCGCGGCTGACGCCGGTGTGTCGCTGGCTGACGAGTTTCTCAAGCTCGGAGGGGCTAGCTCCCTCGGCGACTTTCGGGAAGCCATCGCCGGGCTCGTCGTGCTCGACTCGCTGGCGATGCTGTTCGTTTGCGCCTTCGTCCCCCATTTGCCCAAGTACATCTTCCTGCCGCTCGTCTTCTTCGACTTTTGGGTGTCGTTCGGTGCCCCGCCACTTACTTTTTCCGATCCCTCGACTTCCCTTGGCCTTTCGGCCGCACAAGCGGCACTCATCGCAAGCGCATTCGCGATCAACAGATTCGCGTTCGGAAGCTGGTTCCTGACTGCGCGCGCGTTGCCGCGCAAACATCGGCTGGTGCTGCGCACGATCATTTCGCTTGCCGTCGTCGGGTTGGTGATGCCCGTTCTTGGCGTGGGTTTGCTGCTCTACGCCTTCGGTTCGATGGTCGAAAAGCAGACCGGCGGCTATTTGCAATTCACCTCAGCCGGCATCGAGGTTCGCGAAACGATCCTGCGCAAGGGCGATAAGACCGTGCGGCTCATCGGCATGGTGCACGTCGGCGAGCCGAGCTTCTACGAAGCGCTCAACAACAGCTTTCCGCCTGACGGCCTCGTCCTGGCGGAAGGCGTCACCGATCGCGAAGGCCGGCTCGCCGGCAGTTTTTCATACAAGGGCCTTGCAGAGGTACTGGGGCTGAAAGTGCAGCCGCAATTCGGGCAACCGGCGAACGGCGCGGCCGACAGAAAGCCGCCGACCGTCCCGGCCAAACCCGAACAACCCGCGCCGAGCAAGCAAGAGGCGCATGAGAGTATCTCAATCCCGGCGACACCAGGACATCCGCGGATAATTTATGCAGATGCAGACGTATCCGACTTCTCGCCGACAACAATTCGATTTCTCGGGAAGGTCGGCGAACTCTACGGCAGCTCGAGCTTCAGCGAGCTGCTCGCCCGCCTCAACGCTATCGGCAAGGCGTTTACCGACGCCGATCTGAAAGCCGTGTTCGAGGACATTCTCTACAAACGCAATACGCGCGTGCTCGCCGAATTCGACAAGCGCATTCTTGAATACGACACGATTGTCATGCCGTGGGGCGCTCAGCATTTGCCGGGCCTCGAAGCCGCGATGCGCGCGCGGGGATTCAACATCGAGTCCCAGCGGATGCTGCCGCTGGCGCGCTATCAAACGATCATCGATCGGCTGATGCAGCTGACGCGCAGGCCTCAATCGGGTACTTCTTTTTGGTATCGCCAGAAGATATGGATCGGCTGAGACGCCGTCCTGCGCCCGACAAAGGCGAGATAGGCGCCATAGAGCGTGATGGCCGCCGACGTGTAATTGTGAAAAGTCTGCAAGGCGCCGCACGGCAGTGCTGTCGCGTACAATCCGTAAATTGTGCCCGCCGCAGCGAGGATCGAACCCCACACGCCGCGCGACCGGTACCAAGCCTTTGTCCAGACGAGTTTCGTCGACACGCGTTGCTCCCTCGGGCCACCGGGCCGGTATGCCTTAAGTGGGGAGGCGTTGTGACGCTTTCGCTTCACCAACGTGGCGCGTTTCCAACGGCCGTGCGCCAGTGATTGCCGCCATCTTGCGAATGCGGGTGCGGAGTGGGACAAGGCGGCTCGCGCGTTCTGAGCCAAACCGCGACGCCGATCCGGAGATACCAGCATGAACGATGTCGGAAACACGCCTCGGCGGCGGTTGATTGTTCCACAGCCGATCGGCCAGCTTGGCCGTGACCTGCCGGATGAAGAGAACGCGCTGTTCGCGCAGCTTGGCGGCGAAACGGTCTTCATGATGGGTGACAATCCGGCGCTGCCGACAATGCCCGAGAAGCCGCAACTGATGGATTTCTACCGCTTGCGCTTTCGCGCTATGGCGCGAAACCATTTGTTGCAGAGCGCCAAGCTCGCGCTTGATGCCGGCCTCGACGAGAAAGTCGTTCTTGCTTGCCTGCTTCACGACATCGCCATGGGCGCGCTCATTCGCACCGATCACGGCTATTGGGGGGCGCAGTTGATCGCGCCCTATGTCGACGAAGAGATCGCTTGGGCGGTTCGATATCATCAGGCGTTGCGCTTCTATCCGGATGCGTCCGTCGGCTACGCATATCCCGATGCCTATGTTCGCTTCTTCGGCCCCGACTACGTGCCGCCGGCCTACATTCGCGCGGCTTATGAGGAGGCGCGCAGCCATCGCTGGTACATGACGTCGCGGCTTGTCACGCTCAACGATCTCTATTCCTTCGAGGACGGCGTCGTCGTCGATCCGGAGCTCTTCACGGATATTGTCGGCCGCCATTTTAGGCAGCCGCGCGAAGGGCTCGGCTTCGACAATTCACCGGTTGCGCATATGTGGCGCAGCATGATCTGGCCGAACAATCCGCTGTGAATTGAAGTCATGGTGCTTGAAGTCAGAATTCTGCGAGCCGGCGACTAGTACATGTTGGACAGCGTCGCCGACGGAGTCTTCGAGCACGGTGCCTGACTCAGACCTGACATCCACCGGCGGAAGAGTGCTCCGCTAGCGCCTCGCCTGCGCCAGCGAGTCCGCCACGACCCAGGCGGCGCCGATCAGAGCGAGATTCAGCGCGTTCTCGCTCCACTCCATATGGCTGGACGGGTCGGCGAGCAGCATCGGCAGGTGTACCAGCAGTGTGAAGGACGCGAACATCACGGTTAGCAGGATAGCGGCGAGGCGGGCTTGCACGTTCGTCAGGATCGCAACGCCCGCCGCGATGTGGCCGATCCCGGTGGCATAAGCCCAGAATTCTTGGCTGGGCGGCAGCCATGTGGGGACGAGCGGCGCGGTCAAGTTCACATAGAAGAAATGCGCGCCGCCGAACAACAGCGCGCAAACCCCGAACGCGAGTTGGCCCACGCGTGTGAGCCGCGCGGCGAGCGCCGCATCGATCGGGGTGGCGGCGGCGAAGACGATCAGCCCGCCCGCAGCGATTGCGAGCTGCTCGGCAGCGTTACTGTAGGCGCCGAATTCGGTGTAGTGGGCAAGCACCCCGCGCCCGTCCATCAGGACGACGACGATGAGCGTGTAGTAAGCGGTGAGCGCCGCGGCGCCCCAGGCCGCGGTGCTGCGGCGCCACGCGACGGCCGCGCCGGCGACGAGCATGAACGCAGCTGCGGCATAGGCGAGCACCGCCCGGTCGGGAAAGGCCTTGGGCACGGGCTGCCCCGGGTCGAAGTCCCCCCACGCCAGGCAGACCATGCCCAACGCCATCACACCCAGCCCGTAGACGCGCCAACCGAACGCCATCGTCGTTTTTTCTACGGCCATGGCTCCCCACCGTCGATTGCGAGCGCACCGCTTCCCGAGAGTGACGGTAGCAGAGGTAACGTATCCAAGTGGCGGGTCATTGAGGCTAGCTGCGACGAGGACGCGTCATGACCAATGCGCCAAGAGACGACACTGTCAGACTAAAGCGAAAAACCTGGCGCGCCCTAGGGGAGTCGAACCCCTCTTGCAAGATTGAAAATCTTGAGTCCTAACCGATAGACGAAGGGCGCCTGCCGGAAGCCGGGCTTTTTAGAGGGGGCGCCCCCGCCATGCAAGGCCAAGGCCCAGGGCAGGGCCCGCGGCCCAAACCCTCAGCCGAAGCGGCCCGTGACGTAGTCCTTCGTTTTTTCCTGGCCCGGGTTCTCGAAAATCTTCGCCGTATCCTCGTATTCGATGAGTTCACCCAGGAACATGAACGCCGTCTTCTGGGACACGCGCGCGGCCTGTTGCAGATTGTGGGTGACGATGGCGATGGTGTAGTCGGTGCGCAGCTCTTCGATCAGCTCCTCGACGCGCGCGGTGGAAATCGGATCGAGGGCCGAGCAAGGCTCGTCGAGCAGGATCACTTCCGGGTTGGTCGCGATGCTGCGCGCAATGCAGAGCCGCTGTTGCTGCCCCCCGGAAAGGCTCAACCCGCTGGCCCTGAGCTTGTCCTTGACCTCGTTCCACAGCGCGGCCTTTTCCAACGCCGCGTAGACGCGGTCGCGCAGATCGGCCTGGGACAAATTCTCGTAAAGCCTGATGCCGAAGGCGATGTTGTCGAAAATCGTCATCGGAAACGGCGTCGGCTTTTGGAAGACCATGCCGACCTTGGCGCGCAGAAGGTTGAGATCCGTTCCCCCGACCAGGATGTCCCGGCCGTCGAGCAGCACTTTTCCGACGGCCTTTTGGTTGGGGTAGAGTTCGTAGATGCGGTTGATGACGCGCAACAATGTCGACTTGCCGCAGCCGGAGGGTCCGATGAACGCGGTCACGCTTTTTTCCGGAATATCCAACGAAACGCTCTTCAGCGCTTTGAATTTGCCGTAGTAGAAATCGAGATTCTGAATTGAAATCTTCGTCGGCGCTTCGTTCATCGTTTTGCTTCCGGATTCCTAAACAAGCGGGCGACGATGTTGAGAAGAAGTACCGCGGTCGTGATGATCAGAGCTCCGGCCCACGCGAGGTCTTTCCAATTTTCGTACGGACTGCCGGCGAACTGAAAAATTGTGACCGGCAAGCTTGCCATGGGCGCGTTGGGGTCGGCGCTCCAATTGTTATTGCCGAGCGACGTGAACAACAGCGGCGCCGTTTCACCGCTGATGCGCGCGATCGCCAAGAGAATGCCGGTAATGATACCGGCGCGCGCCGCCTGAAAAGCGACTTTTGAGATGACGTGCCAGCGCGGGGCGCCAAGCGCGGTCGCCGCCTCGCGAAGAGGATCGGGGATCAGGCGGAGCATGTCCTCGGTCGTGCGCACGATCACGGGGACGGCAATGATGGCCAATGCCATCGCGCCCGCCCAGCCCGAGAAATGGCCCATCTGTTTGACCATCACCTCGTAAATGAAGAGGCCGATGACGATGGAGGGCGCGCTGAGCAAAACGTCGTTGACGAGGCGGATCAGCACGGCGACGCGCGCGTCGCGCCCGTACTCCGCGAGATATGTTCCGGCCAATACGCCGAGGGGCATGGCGACCACAACCGCCAAGCCGGTCATGAACAGACTTCCGTAAATCGAATTCAACAAGCCGCCTTCGGCCCCCGGTGGCGGCGTTACTTCAGTGAAGACGTGCGCGTTGATACCGGCAAAGCCGCGCTGAAACAGGGTGGTGAGAATGATCGCGAGAGCCAGTATGCCGATAACGGCGGAGATCAACGACAACGCCATCATGATCCTGCTCAGCCACAGGCGGCGGTCATATTTCGCGGTTGAAACGGTCATCGTCCCGATCTCTGTTCGGCGCGGTAGAGCATGTATCGAGCCGTGAGAAGCACGACGAAGGTTATGGCGAACAAGATGAGGCCGAGCTCAATGAGCGCGGAGACGTGCATATCTCCGACAGCTTCGGCAAACTCGTTGGCGATCGTCGCCGAAATCGTTGTGCCTGGAGCAAACAGCGACGGAGAAATCTTGTGCGAGTTGCCGATGATGAAAGTCACCGCCATCGTCTCGCCAAGAGCGCGGCCAAGGGCCAGCATGATGCCGCCCGTGACGCCGACGCGCGCATATGGCAAGACCACGTTCCACAACACTTCCCAGCGGGTGCAGCCCAGTCCGTAGGCGGCCTCTTTCAACACAGGCGGCACGCCGTCGAAGACGTCGCGCGTAATCGAGGCGATGAACGGCAGGATCATTATGGCGAGTATCACGCCGGCCGTGCCCATACCGATGCCAAACGGCGGCCCGGCAAAGAGATCTTGTAAAATGGGAACGCCGGCGAACGTATCGATGATGTAAGGCTGGACCATCGTCTGCAGGACCGGGGCAAAGATGAAAAGGCCCCACATGCCGTAGATGATGCTGGGTATGCCGGCGAGCAACTCAATGGCGATGCCGACCGGCCGCTTGATGAACCACGGACTGAGTTCGGTCAGAAAAATGGCGATGCCGATGCCGATGGGCACGGCCAACAACATCGCGAGCGCCGATGAGACGAACGTGCCGTAGATCTGGGCGAGAGCGCCAAACTTCTCTGTGACGGGATTCCACGCGTTGGTCCACAGAAAGGCGAGGCCGAATTTGTCGATCGAGGGAAGCGCGCCGAGATAGAGGGAGGCGATCACGCCGATAAGAACGCCGAATACCGCGAAGGCGGCGAAGCGTGTGATGTTGTGAAAAGACGAATCGATGCGCGCGAAGCGGCGCGACACGGCATTCATCGGCGCTGTCGGCGGTGCTTCGTCCGCGACGCTCATGCAGTCCCCCAATCACCAACGCCCCAGGCTACTACATTAACAAAGGAGGGAGACACCGATCATGGTGCCTCCCACAATTCCTGACACTGTCGTTTTCGTGAGCCTTACGGATAAACTGGGTTCCCGCCAGGGTCCTTGATGTCCGACCAGGACTGGACGATGACCGCCGTCACCTTGTCCGGGATCGGAATGTAGTCGAGCGACGCGGCGTCCGCGCTGCCGTTCTTATAGGCCCACGCGAAGAACGTAAGAGCCGCTTTCGATGCCGCGGCGTCGGGTGCGACCTTCTGCATGAGAATGAACGTCGCCGCCGTCATCGGCCAAGAGTCCGCGCCGGGTTCGTCGTTCAGGATCGTGTAGAAGCCATTCGCTCTGTCCCACTTGGCATAAGCTGCCGCCGCGGAGAACGACGCCTGCGCCGGGCTTACGGTCTTGCCGTCGTGGTTGACCATGCGCGTGAACGAGAGGTTGTTCTGCTTGGCGTAGGCATATTCCACGTAGCCGATCGCACCTTGCGTCTGCGCGACCGTACCGGCAACGCCCTCATTGCCTTTGGCGCCGAGGCCGGCCGGCCAATCGACGGCCGTGTCGGATCCAACTTTACCCAGCCATTCCGGGCTCATGCGGGACAGGTAGTTGGTGAAGTTGAAGGTCGTACCCGAACCGTCGGAGCGATGGACGACAGCGATCGCCGAACTCGGCAACGCCACGCCTGGGTTGAGCGCCTTGATCGACGCGTCGTCCCACTTCGTGACTTGGCCGAGGAAGATGGCAACCAAGACTTTGCCGTTGAGAACGAGATCGCCCGGCTTTACGCCCGGGAGATTGACGACAGGAACGATGCCGCCCATGACCATTGGAAACTGAACGAGATTGCTCGCACCGAGTTCGCCAAGCGTGAGGGGCTTGTCGGTGGCGCCAAAGGTTACTGTCTTGGCTCTGATTTGAGCAATGCCGCCGCCCGAACCGATGGATTGATAGTTCAAGCCGACGCCGGTCTGAGCCTTATAGGCCGCAGCCCATTTTGCGTAGATCGGAAAAGGAAACGTCGCGCCGGCGCCGGTAATATCGGCGGCGATCGCAAGTGCTGCCGTGCCGGCTACGATCGCAACCGCAATCGTCGACCGAAGTAGGCCAGATGAAATCCGCATGATGGTCTCTCGTGTGGTTTGTCCAAGAAATCCCCGCACCGCCAAGCGCTCGACATATCCCCCTCGAGCTGACTGGTAGTTCGGACGATCGCCTAAAGACCTTCAATCGATGCCGTCGGCGTTAACGTTTTGTGAAGCTTCTGTTACTGACGTGGAATAGCTCGAATGGCTTGTGGAAAAGCCACGATCTCCCCTCACGAGAATCGAACACAATAACCACAAGCGCCGGGTTCTTTCCTTCCCGCACGAGCGTGCGTCGCCAGCCGTTGACACGCACTCGCGAAAGATTACGAAGGAGGTTCCCTCAAAATCCAGCGCGAGTTTTGTCGTGTCCATTCGCCGCCATTTTCACAACGCAATAATCGGATGGCGATCATGCTGTCGACGGCGCGTTGTGCAGCGGCATGCAACGCATCGCCGTTACAATGCAACGGCAGTGCAACGGGAGAAACCGCAGAACTCTGCCATTTGCAACGCTGCAACGGGTAAGAGAGGGGGTGTCATTCGCAATCGCAACTGGCGTTGCGTTGCACAAATCCATGCGCGCAGAGCCCGCTTTCAACGTGCTGCATGCTGGCCCTGGCTCGCGGCGCCGGTTAGGGTATTCGCCGGGGAAGGGAATTCGGACTTGGGGAGGTCCGCCTTGGGGATGCGCGCTGCGCGGCTGCTCGCTGTTTTGAGCCTTCTTTGGGCGCTCCCGGCCGCAGCGGAACCGTCGACCGAGCAAAGCGAAGCCAATCCGCCGCCGATCGACTCAAGCGCCCTTCCGGTCGCATCCAACATCGACCCGCGCCTGCGTGGAACGGTCGAGGGCCTGTTCTCAGGGCTCGTCGGCAGCGGCGAAATCCCGGGCGCCGTTATCATCGTGATCCGCAACGGCGAGGTCTCGTTCAGGGAAGGCTTCGGCTTTTCCGATATCGACGGGCGTAAGCCGGTCGATCCGGCCAAGACGCGCTTTCGCGTCGGCTCGATCTCGAAACTCTTTACCGCGACCGCCGTCATGCAGCTGGTCGAGGCCGGCAAGCTCGATCTGAATTCGGACGTCAACACATACCTGACGAGCTTCAAGATACCGCCGACCTATCCCGAGCCCGTCACGCTCTCGCACATCCTCACGCATACGGCAGGATTCGATGACCGATATTTGGGCATCGCCGCACCGCTGGACGAGAAGGTCGAGCCGCTTCGACAGTATCTCTCATTGCACATGCCGCCGCGCGTCTTGCCGCCGGGAAAATACTTCGCTTACTCGAACCACGGCTTCGCGCTCGCAGGGCTAATCGTGGAAGAGGTCAGCGGCGAGAACTTCAACGATTATATTCAGAAGCACATTTTCGCACCGTTGCGGATGACCCAGTCGACATTCGGCGTCCCGGATCCAGCGCCGCCGGAAATCGCGGTGCCCTATTCACGTGGCGTGTTCACGCCCGCCTTTTCGAAGATCGAACTCGACCGGCTGCGCATCGGGCCGGCGGGGGATCTGATCACCACCGCGCCGGATCTTGCAAAATTCATGATCGCCCAATTGCGCCGCGGCGCCGGGTTGTTGTCGCCGGAAACGGCGGACTTCATGCAGGCCCAGCATTTCGCGCAGGCGCAAGGCCTTGATGGGTGGGCTTATGGATTCGCGGAGGGTGAGCGCAATAACGTCCGCTGGATCGGCCATAGCGGGTCATGGCCCGGCTTCTGCGCCGACCTCGTGCTCGTGCCCGAAAGGCAGAGCGGTTATTTTGTTGCCTACAACACCGATTGCCACTTCGCCGCGTCTCAACCGATACGCAAGACGATGTTCGACGCAATGTGGCGCGGCGAGGAACCAAAGATCGGTCCGGCCGACACGGCGGATTCCATCAAACGCGCTGAAGCTCTCGCCGGCAGCTACATCTCGTCGCGCCGCGCCCGCAATGATTTCACCGTCATCGGCGCCGCATCATCGGAAGCTGCCGTCATCGACAAAGGCGACGGCCGCATCGAGATCGATATTCCCGACGTCGGCCGGCCTCTGCTTTTTGAGCCGCGGGCCGACGGGCTTTGGGAGAATCCCGACTTCGGATGGCGCGCCGCCGCGTTGACGGACGCGAAGGGCAGGGTCACGCATCTTGCCATCAATGCAGCCGTGTTCGATCGCGTCGGGTTCTTCGACGGCTGGGGCCTGTGGGTGCTGGGCGTCAATATTTCTTTTTTGTTCGTGTTCCTCGCTTGGTGGGGTTGGACCAACGGTTTCGTGAGCCGCCGCTTGTTTGCGGAACCAGAGGCGATGATCGGCTTCATTCCGCGCCTTGCCGGCTATCTAGGCGTTACTTTGACTCTGATCTTGCTGATCTCGTTCACGGTGATGGTGTCACTCAAACCGGTCGTCGCAATTTTGCATGGGCCCGGCACCTTCATGCGTGCGCTGTTGTTCGTTCCGATTGCGATTGCGGCTTGCTTTGTTCCGATGGCGATTTGGAGCGTGGTCGGTTTCGGCGACAGCGTGCGGGCGCGCTTTGCCCAAGTGGGTTATGCGCTAGCGACGATCGCCATCTTCATCGTCCTGTTGTTCGCCTGGCATTGGAACTTGCATCCCTTCGCCGGGCGCTTGTGATAGCGTTGCCGAGCATCATGTCCGACGACTTAGCCAAGCTGATTGGTACTTGCCGCCGCGCCGTGGTCTTCACGGGCGCGGGCATCTCTACGGAATCCGGCATCCCGGATTTTCGCAGCCCCGGCGGCTATTGGAGCAAGAACCGCGTTATCTATTTCGATGAATTCGTGCGCTCGCGCGACGCGCGGGTCGAAGCGTGGACGCGCCTCTTCGACGGACGCGCCGCGCTCAAGGCAGCGACGCCGAACGCCGGCCACCGCGCGGTCGCGCGCCTGGTTGAGCAAGGCAAGGTGACGGAGGTCATCACACAGAACATCGACGGCCTGCATCAAGCGGCCGGCGTGCCCGCCGCCCAAGTCATCGAAGTGCACGGCAATGCGACCTATGCGAAGTGTCTGGCGTGCGGCCTGCGCCACGAATTCGACGACATTGAGCCTGCGTTCAAGGTGACCCGAGAGCCGCCGTCGTGCCGCGCGTGCAAGGGCATCGTGAAGTCCGCGACGATTTCATTCGGCCAACCGATGCCCGAAGCCGAAATGGAGCGCGCCAGCGACGCGGCCTTCGAATGTGATCTATTTCTGGCGATTGGATCCTCGCTCGTCGTTTATCCGGCGGCGGGGTTGCCGATTGCAGCCAAGCGCCACGGCGCCAAGCTTGTGATTTTGAACCGCGATCCCACCGAACTCGATCACCTTGCGGACCTTGTGGTGAATGCCGAAATAGGACCGACGCTGGCCAAAGTCGTTGGCGTCAACTAATTCACCAATGCCAGGGAGTTTTGTTATGCGCGCACTCGGTCGTAATGGTCCCATCGTTTCCCGGATTGGCCTGGGCTGTATGGGCATGTCGGCGTTCTATGGGCCGGCAGACGAGGCAGAGAGTATCGCCACGATCCACGAGGCGATCGAGCGCGGCATATCGTTGTTGGACACCGGCGACTTCTATGGCATGGGGCACAACGAGCTTCTGTTGCGCGAGGCACTGAAAGGCGGCCGGCGCGAGCGCGTTTTCATTCAAGTCAAATTCGGCGCGCAGCGTGATCCGCGGGGAGCTTTCCTCGGCGTCGACGCTCGGCCGGCGGCCGTGAAGACGGCGCTCGCTTACACGTTGCAGCGCCTTGGGACCGACTATGTCGATCTCTATCAGCCGGCAAGGCTCGATCCCGGCGTCCCGATCGAAGACACGGTCGGCGCGATCGCGGAACTGGTGAAAGCCGGATACGTCCGCCATATCGGTCTCTCCGAGATGGGGGCGCAAACCATCCGCCGCGCCCATGCGGTGCATCCGATCGCGGAGCTGCAAATCGAATATTCTTTGATGAGCCGCGGGATCGAGACGTCCGTTCTCCCGACCTTGCGCGAACTTGGCATCGCTGTGACGGCCTACGGCGTCCTGTCGCGCGGCCTCTTGGGTGGAACCGGAAAAGGTGGGCTCCACGCCCGCGATTTTCGTGCCCATTCACCGCGCTGGCAGGGTGAGAACCTGCAGAAGAACCTGGCGCTGGCCGACGCTCTGGCCGCGCTCGCGCATAAGCTGCATGCGACGCCGACACAGCTTGCCATTGCCTGGGTCATGTCGCGCGGCGACGATATCGTGCCCTTGATCGGTGCACGAACGCGAACGCAGCTCAAGGATGCGCTCGGCGTTCTTCATCTCAAACTGTCGAAGGATGATCTCGAGCTGATCGGCCGAACCGTGCCGGCCGAGGCGGTCGCGGGAACGCGCTATGACGCCGCGCAAATGGCGATGCTCGACAGCGAACGCTCGGCCTAGAAGTTAAGGCGGGACCGGCCGATCGGTGCTGCTATTGTTCCGAAGAACTCTCATCCCGAGTGGGGTCATTGGATAGCCGGTTTAGGCGGCTTGGCCCGGGTGGGGCAGGGGTGCTAAACAATCCACGATTCCCGACAAACCCCAAGGATTCAAGCGATGGCACCGCGCTACCGCCTCGACGACGAAGAAGAAAAGCCCGACGTAAAGGCACCCGAACCTCAGTTTTTTACGGCCGTCCCCCAGGCGCTGTTCAAGGCGCGCACGGTCCTCATCTTCGGCGAAGTCGACATGAAAATGGCCGAGCGGGTGACCGCCAACCTCCTGGCTTTGGCGACCGAAGGCGAAGGCGACATCCGCATCGTCATCAATTCGCCAGGCGGCCACGTTGAATCGGGCGATACGATCCACGACATGATCAAGGCGCTCCGACCGCGCGTCAAAATGATCGGTACCGGCTGGGTCGCCTCGGCCGGCGTGCACATCTTCCTCGGTGCCGACAAGCCGAACCGCTTTGCCATGCCGAATACCCGTTTCATGATCCATCAGCCTTTGGGCGGCGTTCGCGGCAAGGCCTCCGACATCGAGATCGAGGCCGAAGAAATCCTAAAGATGCTAGACCGCATCAATCGCACGATCGCGCATGAGACCGGCCAGCCACTGTCGCGCGTCCAAAACGACACCGACCGGAATTTTTGGATGAGCGCCGAGGAAGCCAAGACCTATGGTCTCGTCGGCCGCGTGATTGAGCGCGTCGATCAGATTTGAGAAGCGGTGCGCCACCGATGACCCCTTGGTGGCGTGGCGCGGTCGTCTATCAGATCTACCCGCGCAGCTTCTGCGACACGGATGGCGACGGCGTCGGCGACCTGAAGGGCGTCGAATCAAAGCTTGATTACATCGCGAGCCTCGGCGTCGACGCGCTGTGGCTGTCGCCGATCCATCCCTCGCCCAATCGCGATTTCGGTTACGACGTTGCCGATTTCGACGGCGTGGCGCCCGAATTCGGCGGGATGGCTGCCTTCGAGCGCTTGATCAAACAGGCGCACGCGCGCGGGCTGAAGATCATTCTCGACGAAGTTCTAAGCCACACGAGCGACCAGCACGCCTGGTTTCTGGGAAGTCTCAAGTCGCGCGATAACTCGAAAGCCGATTGGTACGTCTGGGCCGACCCGCGCGAGGACGGCACGCCGCCCAACAATTGGTTGAGTGTCTTCGGCGGGCCGGCATGGTCCTATCACCCCGCGCGCCGTCAATACTATTTCCACAAATTCCTCAAGCAGCAACCCAAGCTCAATCTGCGCAATCCGCCAACGCTCGACGCAGCTCTTGCGGTGCTGAAGTATTGGCTCGACCTCGGCGTTGACGGCTTTCGCCTCGATGTCGCCAACAGCTTCCTTCACGACGCGCAATTGCGCGATAACCCGCCGGTGCCGGTGGCTGAGCGCACGGCCTACCATTGGGCGCATGCGCCGAACCTGCAGCGCCGTATCCGCGACAGCAATCTGCCCGAGAACCGCACGGTGCTCGACAAGATCCGTGCTTTGGTCGACGGTTACGACAACCGCTTCGTCTTCGGCGAATTTTCGGAGGAGCCGCGCCTGCTTGGCGAATTTGCCGGCGCCGACCACGGTCTCCACACCGGTTACACGTTCACATTCCTCGACGATCGGCAATTCAAGCCGGAGATTTTCGCCAAGCACCACGCATTCTTGAGTGCGATCGAAGGTCTGTGGCCGTGCGTAACGTTTTCGAACCATGACGTGCCGCGCCCGGTCACGCGCTATGGCCGCTCGATGGAAGGCGATCCGGCGCTCGCGAAATTGGTGATGTCATTAGCCCTGTGTCTGAAAGGTACGGTCCTGCTCTATCAGGGTGAGGAATTGGGCTTGCCCGACGGCCCGATCGAGCGCGATCAAATTCGCGATCCCGTCGGCGAACTCTATTTTCCTTATGCCAAGGGCCGCGATCCCTGCCGGACGCCCATGCCCTGGCAGGCGGACGCTCCCAATCTGGGCTTTACATCCGGCAAGCCATGGCTGCCGATGGCGCCGGCGCACCGCGCGCTATGTGTGGACATCCAAGATCGCGACCAGCACTCGGTATTGAACTTCGCTCGGCGCGCGATCGCAGAACGCAAACTTCATCCGGCGCTGGTGCTAGGCGACCTTGTAGCGCTGGCGTCAAGCGAGCAGGTATTGGCGTTCGAACGCCAGCACGGTGACGAGCGCATTGTCTGCGCGTTCAACCTTTCCCGAACGCCCGCGACCTTGCCGTTTACATGGTCGACGGCGGCCGGCCATCCGCGTCTTTCTTCTCTGGAGTCCGGCACGGCCGAAGCGGACGGAGCGCAAATACGTCTTGGCCCCCTCTCAGCTTTTGTCGCCAAGAGCTAAGACAGCGCCTTCTCGGCCGCTTCGAGCGGCAGCAGCACGCAGGTGTGCCGGCTCTTATGTTCGCGCACCGGCGCAAAGATCGCATATGCCGACCACTTGCCTGTGGGAGGTTCGCCGCCGTCCTTGAGCATCGCCGTTACTTTTTGCTTGAGGCGCGCGATCGAATCCGCGCTCTCCCCATCGGCTTTTGCCGCCAGGATAGAGGCCGAAGCTTGCGTGAGCACGCAAGCCTTTGTTTCATGCTTGCAGGCGATGATCTCATGCGTCGGATCAACGTCGAAACCCACCGTCACCTTGTCGCCGCACATGGCGTTGTTGACGGTGGCCTCGCGCCTGGGCTCGGGTAGGCGCCCCGCGTGGCTTGTATCCGCCGCCCAGCGCAACAGTTCCTTCGCGTAGATTTCGTCGCTCATGATTTGATCTGCGCCTCAAGCGCGGCGAAGGCGGCTGGCGTGTCGGCATCGGCAAGCACACTCGCGTCCTCCATCTCGACCTCACAGACGACGTCTTCATGCTCGCCGATGGCGTGCTTGGCCCCGCCGTCCCCGTGCGTGGCGGCAGCTTCGGGGAAAAGGCTCCGCGCGAACAGCACCGGGTTGCCGCGCTTGCCCTGATAGGTCGGCACAATGATGGCGCGCCCCTCCGCCGGATTGAATGCGCTCGCCAGTCGCGCGATTGCAGCGCCTCCAACCGCAGGCATGTCGCCCAGGCAAACGACTGCACCATCGACATCCTCCGGCAATGCGGCAATGCCGGCGCGCAGCGATGTCGACAATCCATCGGCAAAGTGCGGATTGCGCACGAAACAAACATCGCGCCCGCCCAACACCGCTTCGATCTCCGGAGCCGCATTGCCTGTAACGACGATCACCGGGCGGGCCGGAGAGGAGAGGACCGCGTCGACGGTGCGCGCGATCATTGCTTGGCCCTTGATCGGCATCAGCAGCTTGTTCGCGCCCATGCGCGAGGACTTGCCGGCGGCAAGTACGAGCGCGGCGATCTTCGGCGCATGCGGTGCTTGCGCCGGCGTCAGGTCGCGCGGTTGGGGCCGCGACGGAATTTCCTTGAGAAGGCCGCCAACCCCCATCGCCATGATGTCGCGCGAAGTCACCGGAACGTCGGCGCACAGACGTTGCAATACGAAATCGAAGCCGTTGATCTTGGGCGAGCGGGCGCAACCGGGCAGCCCGACGACGGCTACATCGCCGAGCCGTGCCATCAGCAATAGATTTCCCGGATCGACCGGCATGCCAAAATGCTCGAGCCTTCCGCCGGCCGCTACGATGCCGGCCGGCACAGCATCCAGCCGGTCGGTGGTCGCCGATGCGCCGAAGATCAGCACCAGGTCAGGGCGATGCGCCATGCTCTCGCCGACCGAACGAGCGATGTCGCTTTCTTCATGCGCACAGCGGGTTTCGTGAACGATGGCGCTGCCGAGTGCGCTCGCACGTCCTGCCAGAACGGTTGCGTTTTTATCGAGCAACGAGGCTTTCATTCCGGGCTGCTGCGTCGAGATCAGGGCGATGCGCTTGGGCTTGAATGGCGCGACCCATACCAGCCCTCCGGCACTCGCGGTCGTCGAATGGGCCGTGCCGATTTCTTCCGCCCGCTTCACGACGCCTTCCGGCGTCGCAAACGGGATGACCTTGATGGTTGCGAGCATCTGCTTCGGCTCGACGACGTCGAAAGGCACGACCGTCGCGATGGTCAAGCTCTCATCAATGGCGTTGATCGCATCGATCCGCGCGGCATCGACAAGAGCGACACCGCGCGCTGCGGCGTAGAGATTGGCTCGGCCGGTGAAGGCGGTCGAAATATCGACATTCGGTCCCCGCACAGCTTCGGCCAGTCGCCGCGCGGCAACATCTTCGGATACGTCACCCGCCTCAAGCCGCGCCGCCATCACCGTGGAGACGTCGGCCCCTTTCAGTGCAACGATATCGGCGGCGGAAAGTTTACGGCCTTTTTTGAAAGCGAGCCCGGCAACGCTGTGGGCGAGGATCGCGCCCTCGGCCTCCGCGACCGGAATGCGGCCGAACTTCATGCCTGCGCGCCCCTGAGTTGCGCGATGATTTGCGCCAGGATCGAGACGGCGATTTCGGCCGGCGTCTGTGCTTCGATGTCGAGGCCGACCGGCCCGCGAATGCGCGCGAGGGCCGCGTCGTCAAAGCCAAGCGCTTTGAGCCGCGCCAAGCGCGCCGCATGTGTCTTTTTCGAACCCAACGCGCCGATATAGAACGCCGGCGACTTCAAAGCCGCCGCAAGTGCCGGATCGTCGAGCTTTGGGTCGTGCGTCAGCGTCACGACCGCACTGCGCATATCGAGCGCGATATTTGCCAGCGCCTCATCGGGCCATTCCGTGATCAGTGTCAGGCCGGGAAAGCGCTCGCTCGTTGCAAACGCAGTACGCGGATCGATGACTGTGACGTTGAAGCCCGAGAGCGCCGCCATCCGGCTCAGCGGTTGCGCAATGTGCACGGCGCCCACGACATACATCTGAAGCGGTGGGTTAAAGACATTGAGGAACCAGGCGCGCGCATCGCCCTCCGCGGCGCCGCTACGATCCTTAAGCGCAGCCTCACGCGCCGCCGCGTCGAGTGAGGTCTTCGGCGCGAGCGTGGGATCGATTAATAGCTCTTCGCCACTATCGATGTTGGTGGCAAGAACGATCGGCCGCCCGCTCAGTCGCGCAGCCGTCAGTGCGTGGAGGGTGGCGCGTTTCATTGCTCAGTCCACGCACTCGACGAAGATCTCGATCTGTCCGCCGCAAGCGAGGCCGACGGTCCACGCTTGATCGTTGGACACGCCGAACGAAAGCTTGCGCGTACGTCTGTCCTTGATGGCATCAAGCGCTTCGCTGATCACGGCGCCTTCAACGCAGCCGCCTGAGACCGAGCCAGCGAACTCGCCGTCGCCGCGCACCGCAAGCTGGCTGCCCGCTGGCCTTGGCGCCGATCCCCACGTCTTCACCACCGTGGCGAGCGCCACTTTGTGGCCCTGATCGAGCCAGCTTGATGCCGTCTCCAACACTTTGTCGTGGTTGATGTCGCTCATGCGGCGTGTCCCTTGATGTCGCCAAGCCGATCGCGCGTTTTCTGACCGCTACTGAGGGCGCGCGCCAAGTCCGACAAGCTATTGAGATTGTGCACCGGCCGCAGTTCATCAACATGGGCCAGAAGCGCTTGAACCCCTTGGGCTTTTGGCGCGAACCCGTCAAACCGCAAGAGCGGATTGAGCCAGATGAGCCGTCGCGCCGACCGGCGCAAGCGCTCCGCCGCTCGCCCCAGCTCTGCAACGCCCTCGCGCTCCAGCCCATCGGTGATCAACAGCACGATTGCGCCTTGCCCGAGCACGCGCCGCGCCCATTCGCGATTGAACACGGTTAGCGCGGCCGCAATACGCGTGCCGCCGTCCCAATCGGGCGCCAACGCCGCGACCTTTGCCAATGCCTCGTCGGGATCGCGCAACTTCAGCGCGCGCGTCACATTCGTCAGGCGGGTGCCGAACAAGAACGTATGGGTCGCGCGGCCTTGCGAAAGACCGAGGTGCGTCAGCCCATGTAGAAAGTGCAGGCACATGCGCGCATAACCACTCATCGATCCGGAGATATCGCAGAGCACAACCAGCGGCGGCTCGCGCAATTGGCGCGCGCGTCGCTCGAGGCGCACGACAGTGCCGCCGGTCTTGAGCGATCTTCGGAGGGTGCGCCGCAAATCAAACGCGTGCCCGATATGCGACGGCGCAGTCCGCCGCGTTAGCCGCGGGGCCGGATTCCAATGAAAGGAGTTGAGGGCGGCCCTCGCCCGGGCGAGTTCCTCGCCCGACATCTGCTCAAAATCCTTCGCGGCCAGAATTTCGTCGGCCGATGCCGTGTCGCGCGCGTCCAATTCCATCACGACGCGTTTCTCGGCTTGTTCCTGAGCCGTCACGCCGCGTAGTGCTTCGGCAACCCGCCGCGCGCCGGCGGCGGGAGTCTCTTCCGCGCGCGGCACCTCAAGGTGGGGCAGAAGGGCCGCCATTGCCCTGTCGAACAGTTTTGGGTCTTGCCAAAACGCGTCGAACGCCTGATCGAAGATTTGCCGCTGCCCGGAGTGGGACACGAGCGTCGCGAATAGCGCAGACCGCACGTCGGACCGTTGCTCTAAACCGACGACTTCGACCGCCCGCAAGGCTTCGATGATCTGCCCCGAGCCGATCGGCAAGCCGGCGCGCCGCAGCGTGCGGGCAAAATGGACGATGTTGTCGGCAAGCGTGCCCATTCTTATTGGGCCGCCGCCGCGCGTGCTTCATTGAGTAGGCGCTCGACCTCGGGTCCGCGGATCTTGATGAGATCGTCCTGATATTTGAGCAGCACGCCCATTGTCGATTGCACGGTTTCAGGCGACAGCGCCACCACATTGAGCGCGGTCAGCGCTTGCGCCCAATCGAGCGTCTCAGCCACTCCGGGCAGCTTGTAGAGGTCGGCGCTGCGCAAGCGTTGAACGAAGGCCACGACCTCACGGGTCAAGCGCTCATGCGCACCGGGGACCTTGCGCCGCACGATTTCGAATTCGCGCGCCGCATCGGGGAAATCGACCCAGTGATAGAGGCAGCGCCGCTTGATCGCGTCGTGGATCTCGCGCGTGCGGTTCGAGGTAATGACCACGATCGGCGCGTGCTCGGCCTTGATCACACCGATCTCCGGCACCGTCACTTGGAAATCCGAGAGCACCTCGAGCAGGAACGCTTCGAACGGTTCGTCGGCGCGATCCAATTCATCGATCAGGAGGACTGGCGGGCCACCGAGATGCGGCTCCAACGCCTGCAGCAAGGGCCGCTTCACCAGAAAGCGGTCGGAAAAAATTTCGCTCTCGAGAAGCGACCGGTCATGCTGGCCTTGCGCCTCCGCGAGACGGATCGCCGTCATCTGCCCGGCGTAGTTCCATTCGTAGACCGCGGACGCGACGTCCAATCCCTCGTAGCATTGCAGCCGGATCAAGCGGCGGCCTAATGTCGCGGCAAGCACCTTGGCGATTTCGGTCTTGCCCGTGCCAGGTTCGCCCTCGACGAAGAGCGGGCGTTCGAGCTTCAAACAGAGGTAAAGAACGGTGGCAAGCTCGCGCTCGGCGATGTAACCGCCGCGCGCGAGCAGCGCGAGCGTTTCGTCGATCGAGGCGGGCAGGGGATGGACCATCGGACGGAAACTAGGGCAGCGACGCCGCCGAGGGAAGCGGTTGGGGGCGCGCGCGTCGCCGCGCCCGCGAACCTGTCGCGATGGTTACCGCAAGGACCGCTGGCCGGCATGGTTTGCATCCTGGCGGCAACCGCCTGCTTTGCCGGCATGAATGCAATCATTCGCGGTTTGGCGCACACGATATCGCCAGTCGAGATCGCATTCTTTCGCTCGTTCTTCGGTTTGTTCCTGCTGCTCCCCATTCTGTGGTGGCTCGGGCCGCACACAATTCGTACGACGAAATTCAGACTTCACGCCACGCGCGGCGTTGTCCACGCGATCTCGATGATGGTTTTCTTCGTCGGGCTCAGCCTGACGCCCCTCTCGGCCACGAGCGCGCTCGAATTCGCCGCGCCGTTGATGGCGACGACAATCGCCATTCTCTTTCTGGGCGAGGCCGTGCGCCTTCGCCGACTGGTTGCGCTCGGTATCGGCTTCGTCGGCGTGCTGATCGTAGTCCGCCCTGGCGTGACCACAGTGAGCGTCGGCCAACTCCTCATTCTGCTTTCCGTGGCCATGTGGGCGGCGTGTCAGCTGATGATCCGCGAATTGTCGAAGACGGAATCGGCATTCACGCAGGGCTTCTACATGGTTTCGTTCTTCACCCCCATGACCTTGGTCGCGGCGCTACCGTTTTGGACGTGGCCCGACGCACGAACGATCCTAATCTTGTTCGTGTTGGCTGCGATCGCGACAAGCGGCACTTGGCTCTACGGTGAAGCATTCCGCCGCGCCGAGATGTCGGCGATCCTGCCGTTGGAGTCGACGAAGTTAATCTGGGCAACGAGCTTGGGCTGGATATTCTTTTCCGAATCCCCCGATCCGGTCACCTTGCTGGGCGGCGCCGTCATCTTCTCGGCTGCGGCCTACATCACCATCCGCGAGGTGCGGCTTGGCCGCAAAGCCCCGCTCCCGATCGAAGTGGCGGGCGATTGAGTAAATGATCGGGGCCTACCCGACTTCTTTTCTGTTAAGATGTCGGCCAGGAGGCCAAGCCATGTCACACAAGAATCTCGTATGTGCGGCGGCGCTGGGCGTTGTTTGTTCGGGCGCGCTCGCGTCGCTCATCGTGGTCAGCGGTGATCAGGCGCGCGCGGGTCCGCCCGCGCACCGGACCACCTTCTGCGAAGCAGCGGTCGACAACGCGACAGCGCTTCGCTTCGCCATCTATACCGGCGGCGACGATCTGCGCGGGGGCGAGCGCGACAACGTCTTCGCCGACATTCAGCTGGTATCGAGAGCAGGCCCCGTCTGGATTCCCATCACGGATCGGGGTGGCGGCCTCAATCATGGGAGACGCTGGGCGGATTGGACGCACACGACTGTCGATGTGCCTCTGCCCCAGGGCTCTTGCGGTTTTGATCCGCACACTATCCGCGCCATCCGCCTGACCACGCATTTCGGCGGCGACAACTGGAATCTGCAAGGTATCTCCGTCAGTTGGGTGGGCGTCGCCGCGAGCGGCTCCCCAAGCTCTCGCGTTCTGGTCAGCGAAGTTGAATCACGCCACGATCACTATCTCGACCGATTCACGGCAGACCGACCCACTTACGAGTTCCCCGTGCACTGACGCTGCATTGGCGTTCACGATCAGCAGACCGCAATGAGGGCCTTAGTCGCGAGCAGGACACGCGGCGCGATCGGCAGAAACGTCAATGTGCCGCGGCTACCGCGCGCTTGGCCATCACCGTGACGAGATGCGCGCGATACTCGGCGGTGCCGTGCAGATCGCTGTTCAGATTGCCGGCTGCAACCTTGATGTTGGCGACGGCATCCGGCGTGAACGACTTTGCCAGCGCCGCTTCCATTGTTCTCTCGCGGAAAACGCTGGAGGCCGCGCCAGTGACCGCAACTCGCACCCCTCCTTTGGTCTTTGCGACGAAAACGCCGACCATGGCGTAACGTGAAGCCGGGTTCGGGAATTTCATGTATGCGGCTTTCTCCGGCACTGGAAAGGTGATCTCGGTGATGATCTCGCCGTCCTCAAGCGCGGTCTCGAACATGCCGGTAAAGAAATCGTCGGCCTTGATCGTTCGCGAGGTCGTTTTGATCTCCGCTCCCAAGCCCAGAACGGCAGCCGGATAGTCCGCGGCCGGATCGTTGTTGGCGATCGAGCCGCCCAGCGTTCCCAGGTGCCGCACGGCCGGATCGCCGATGTGGCTTGCCAAATGCGCCAACGCCGGAATGGCTTTGAGCACGTCCGCCGACGTGGCGACGTCGTTGTGCTTTGCGCCTGCGCCGATCACGACCGCGCCGCCCGCGACTTTGATGCCCGCGAGACCGCCGATCGCGCCCAGATCGATGAGCGCGGTCGGTTGCGCCAGGCGTTGCTTCAACGTCGGGATCAAGGTCTGGCCGCCGGCGATAAATTTGGCGTCGCCGTTGCTCTCGAAAAGCTTGCGCGCTTCGTCCAGCGATTTCGGGCGGAGATAATTGAATTGATACATGGGGGTCTCCTTCAATTGTGGCCGTTGGCGAAGCGTACTTTGTCGTCGGCTTTGCCGGCGAGCACGTCCTTCGCGAGGTTTTCGAGATATGGCGCGCCGCGTTTTGACGCGCGTGTCTTGGGATCGATAGTCACGGCATTCTTTAGTTGATCGAAATAAGCCTTCGCGTCGTCGACGTGGCCGAGCTTGTAGGAGTAGAAGCCCAGGATATAGAGACCTTCGAGGAGGTCGACGTCCTTGAGCGCGTTCGCCGCAAGCAAGTTCTTGTAGAGGTCGACGGCCTTAGTTCGGTACGCGTCGGCGATCGGTTTGGCGCCGTGCTGCCAAGCCATATAGCGCATGAAATAGGCGCGAAACGCATCGTCCTCGTCGCGCAGCGCATAAATCTTTGCAAGATGCTGCAATAGCGCTTCTGAGACGCCGCTGGCCTCGTCCTTTAGTTTCGGCCCGAAATTGACCTGCGCGAGATAAGCGGCAATGCGACCCTTCTCCGCATCGTCGACGAAGGCGCCGAACTCGTGCGGGAAGCTCACATAGCCGCTTGTCTCGCAGCGCCAAATCCATTGCGGATAGTCGCGCGGTGCGAAGATGAGGTCATATTTCGACGGCCAGTCGTAAACGTAGTCGCCGTAACTGGCGAGCATTGGCGCATCGCACGTCTTGCCCGGCGCAAAGGGATCGTCCCGAGTCCCCGGCGCAAACGTGATGGCGTAGGCGGTGGTCGCGCAGATCGATGCGAATGTCAGCGCTATGAGCGTTGCCCGCATCAGTGACGCGCCTGTATTGCTTGCCATACGCGCAGCGGCGTCGCCGGCATTTCGAATTCCTTGACGCCGAGCGCGTCGGTGATCGCATTGATGACTGCCGGAGGCGAAGCGATCGCCCCCGCCTCGCCGCAACCCTTCATGCCGAGCGGATTGGACGGGCAGGGTGTCACCGTCAATCCGACCTTGTAGTTCGGCAGATCGTCGGCGCGCGGCATCGTGTAGTCCATGTATGACCCGGTGATCAGCTGACCAGACTCCGGGTCGTAGACGCCATGCTCCAGCATCGCTTGACCGATCCCTTGCGCGATGCCGCCATGGACTTGCCCCTCGACGATCATGGGGTTGATCACGTTGCCGAAATCGTCGACCGCGACGAAGGCGGCGATCTTCGTAACGCCGGTCTCGGGGTCGATCTCGACCTCGCAGATGTGGCAGCCGGCGGGGAAGGTGAAATTCAGCGGGTCCCAGAAGGCGCTTTCCTTCAGCCCGGGCTCGATTTCGTGCGTGGGGAATTTGTGTCCCGTATAGGCATTGAGCGCGAGTTCATGAAAGGCAAGCTTGCGATCGGTGCCTGCAACCTTGAACTCGCCGTTCTCCAGCACGATGTCGGCGGCAGACGCCTCCAGCACGTGCGCGGCGATGCGTTTGGCCTTTGCCTCGACCTTATCGAGCGCCTTGACGATGGCGGTCATGCCGACCGACGTGCGCGAACCGTAGGTGCCCATGCCGAACTGCACGGAGTTCGTATCGCCGTGAATGATCTCTACGTTTTCGAGCGGGATGCCGAAGCGACCGGCGACCAACTGAGCGAATGTCGTCTCGTGACCCTGGCCGTGACTGTGCGCGCCGGTGAAGACTTCAACCTGGCCGGTCGGCGTTACCCGCACTTCGGCCGATTCCCATAAGCCGACGCCCGCGCCGAGCGAGCCTACGGCCGCCGAAGGCGCGAGGCCGCATGCTTCGATATAAGTCGAGAAGCCGATGCCGCGCAGCTTGCCGCGCTTTTTGGCCTCGGCCTTGCGCGCCGGCCATTCTTTGTAGTCGATAAGCTTCAATGCGGCGTTCAGCGAGGCTTCGTAGTCGCCGATGTCATAGTTCATGATCACCGGCGTTTGGTGCGGAAACTTGCGGACGAAATTGCGCCGGCGGATCTCGGCAGGATCGATCTTCAATTGGCGCGCCGCTTCCTCTACAACGCGCTCGACGACGTACGTTGCCTCGGGGCGCCCGGCACCTCGATAAGCATCGACCGGCGCGGTGTTGGTGTAGACCGCATCAACCTCCACGTGGATCGCGGGAATCGCGTACTGGCCTGAGAGGAGCGTGCCGTAGAGATAAGTCGGCACCGACGAGGCGAAAGTCGAAAGATAAGCGCCCATATTGGCGAGCGTCTTTACCCGGAACCCAAGAATTTTTCCCTCGGCGTCGAGCGCCATTTCCGCTTCGGTCACGTGATCGCGGCCGTGCGCGTCGGAAAGAAAGGACTCCGAGCGCTCCGCTGTCCACTTGACCGGCCGCCCCACTTTCTTGGCGGCCCAGGTGCAAACGACTTCCTCGGCATAGATAAAGATCTTCGAGCCGAAGCCGCCGCCGACATCGGGCGCGACTACCCGCAGTTTGTGCTCCGGCGCGATGCCTATGAAGGCCGACATCACGAGCCGCGCCACATGCGGGTTCTGACTCGTGACATATAAAGTGTAGCCACCCGAGCCCTGATCGTACTCGCCGATCGCCGCCCGCGGCTCCATGGCGTTCGGGATCAGGCGATTGTTCTTCAGCTTCAGTTTGACCTTGTGCGCGGCCGCCTTGAACGCCGCTTCGGTCTCGGGCTTGTTGCCAAGCTCCCATTGAAAGGCCGTGTTGCGCGGCGCCTCGTTATGAAGCTGAGCGACACCGGAGGCTTGCGCTTTGTCCGGTGTGGTCACTGCCGACAGCAATTCGTAGTCGACCTCGATCTTCTCGGCCGCGTCACGCGCAATCGCCAACGTGTCGGCAATGACGATCGCGATATGATCGCCGACATAGCGCACGCGGTCGACGGCGAGGGCTGGATGGGCGCCCGCCTTCATCGGCGAGCCATCCTTCGAGTGGATCATCCAGCCGCAGATCAATCCGCCGATCTTGTCGGCTGCGAGATCGGCGCCCGTCAGGATTGCCGCGACGCCCTTGATGGCGCGCGCCGCGCCGGCGTCGATGTGCTTGATCTTGGCATGCGCGTGGGGACTGCGCAGAAAATAGGCATAGGCCTGGCCGGGCCGGCTGATGTCATCGGTGTAGTGGCCCTGGCCGGTGATGAAGCGAAAGTCTTCCTTGCGCCGGACGGAGGCGCCGACGAGCGGAGCGGTCATGCGCGAGCCCCCTTCATCTCCAACGACGCAGCGTGGATCGCCTTCACGATGTTCTGATAGCCAGTGCAGCGGCAGAGATTGCCCTCGAGCTGCTGGCGGATTATCGTCTCGTCGAGATCGGGGATGCGGCGGATCATGTCGACGGCCGTCATGATCATGCCGGGCGTGCAGAAGCCGCACTGCAGTCCATGGTGCTCCTTGAATGCGGCCTGGACCGGGTGAAGGTGTCCGTTCTTGGCCAAGCCCTTGATCGTGGTGACCTGGCTGCCCTCGGCCTGCAGCGCCAGCAAGGTGCAGGATTTCACGGCCTTACCGTTCAAATGCACAACGCAAGCGCCGCATTGGCTCGTGTCACAGCCGACGTGGGTGCCCGTCAGCCTTAGGTTTTCCCGCAAGAAATGGACGAGCAATGTGCGCGCTTCGACTTCGCCAGTGACGGCCTTGCCGTTCACGGTCATGGACACGCCGGGCATGAATGCCTCCTGATTGATGCTGACAATGCGAATGGGTGCGGCCGCGACCGCCTGAGATCACGCGCGAGCCTCGCCAATAGGTTTTCATGCCCGAGGCTGCGCGGTCAACCGCCGCGGCTGGGGCCGTCAATGCATCAGCACGATACCGAGCAATACGAAGCCGGCGACAATGATGCTGACGGGAACCCAGAGCGGAACCTCGAACAAGGGCGAGTGAGCGTTCTCACCTGCAGTCTGCGACTGACTCGCAGCCTGGCTTGCCCCGCCGGCCAGCAGACTGAATTGTTCGAAGAAATCGTCGGCCATTTTTTTTGCAGCGCCGTCGATCAGGCGCTGGCCGATTTGGGCGATCTTGCCGCCGACGGTCGCTTTGACCGTGTAGTGAAGTACGGTCGCCCCGCCGTCCGTGACTAAGGTCACCTTCGCTTGGCCCTTGGCAAACCCAGCCGCGCCGCCCGATCCCTCACCCGTTAACGTGTAACCGTTTGGCGGATGAAGATCGCTCAGCGTCACCCTGCCTTTGAAGCGCGCGCTGACGGGACCGATTTTCGCCCGCGCTGTCGCTTCTAGTTCCGTGTCGGAGATTTTGGTCAACTCCTCGCAACCAGGAATTGCTTTGCGCAACGTCTCGGGGTCGTTGAGCGCGGCCCATACGCGTTCTTGAGTCGCGGGGATGCGAACTTCGCCGCTCATGTCCATGGCCGCCACTCCGTGTTATGATCTTCCGATCGACGCGCACTCACACTCACTGATCGCGCACTTGACCGTGCCGCTGCCGCAAATGCGACGTTAATAAATTCCGTGGATGCGAAATAAAATCTATTGCCATCCACAAAAGAAATCCTAGTGAGTCGTCTTTGCGCCTTCCGTCCGATGCCACTTTTATGTACTCTGTGTGAACACTGCACCACAAAGTGGTGCACAGCTTGCATTTGATTTGACGATGGAGCGCGAACGCCAGTGGAGACACCCGTAGTAGATGCATCTGAGGCGGTGGAAGGTGCGATACGCGTTAGGGGCCGCGTAAAATGGTTTAGCCAAGAAAAAGGATTCGGATTTATCGTCAGCGACGAATTGGACGGGGATATCCTCATTCATCGCACGGTGGTTCACGACTACGGCGCAACGCAAGTTCTCGAAGGTGCGACCGTGGAATGCGACGTCATACGCAAGATCAAGGGCCTTCAGGCGAAGCGCCTTTTGAGTCTCGATAACAATGCCGGAGTGATGAACCCGCGCGCGCATGCCAATGGTCATTCCAATGGTCACGCGAACGGCGACGGCGGCCGGCGTCCGCCTCGGTCGCGCGAAATAATGATCGACGAGCCGACCGGACCTTCGCGGATGGCGGAGTGCAAATGGTTCTCGCGTCCCAAAGGCTATGGCTTTGTCACCGACGGCGGTAACGAGGACATTTTTTGCCATATGGACGTAATGCGCCGCTATGGCATCCGTGAACTGCGTCAGGGTCAGCGCGTACAAGTCCGCGTCATGCGGGGACCAAAGGGATTGACGGCGACGGAAATTCATCTGGCGCCGGATTTGCCGTTAACGAACGACAGCCGCCCGGTCAACGAGCTCCAGCCGGCCGAATAAGAAGAACAAACGGATCGTGGGGTGAGAAGCCGCCGCGGCGAAAGCCGCGGCGGCTTTGTTTTGGCGGGCGGCTTGGCGAAACGACGATCCGGACGCTAGGTTCACGTATGACCGCTGTGCTCCTATCGATTTGGCTTTCGACCGCCGCCGCGGCGTTCGATCCCGGTGCCCCGCCCGTCGTCGAACCGTTGACGATCGAGACGGCGGCCGGAGACAAACACACCTTCAAGGTCGAGGTCGTAAAGGACGACAAAGCCCGCGATCGCGGGCTCATGTTTCGCCAATCGCTGCCCGACGATGGCGGTATGCTGTTCGACTACGATCCCCCCCAGTCGATCGCGTTCTGGATGAAGAACACATACCTGCCGCTCGACATCGTTTTCATCGATGCCAAGGGCGTCATCCTCAACATCGCCGCCGATACGACGCCCCTGAGCCTGCAGCAATTGCCCTCGACCGGGGAGGCGCGTGGCGTACTCGAAGTCAAAGGCGGCACCACGGCGCGCTTCGGCATCAAACCAGGCGACCGCGTGCGTCACCGGATCTTCGACGGAAGTTCACCGTGACGGTGCCGGACGGCGCACCGCCCGGCTTTGTCGAGAGCACGACGCGCGGCCCGTTCACCAGCCATAACGGGCCCGTCTATCACAAGGCCGACGACAAATTTGTTCGGGGCTTTCGCGCCCTCGCGCACCATTGCAACACGTACGGCATCGTTCACGGCGGCTGGCTCATGGCGTTCACCGACGGCGTCCTGGGCGCCGCGGTCTGGGAGGCGACAAAGACGCGCTCCGTCACCCTGCGCATGAACAGCGACTTCATCGCCATGGTGCGCGCCGGCGAATGGGTCGAGGGGCGCGGCCTCGTCACGCGCGCGACGCGCAGCCTCGTTTTTGCCCGCGCAGAGCTGACGGCGGGCGGAAACCGGCGTGCCCCCAAGGCGTAACGCCGGTTCGGCTTGCAGGGGGCGCCTGAAGTCACTATTGAAGCCGCCCCACGACCGGCGCGCCGTTATTGGCGGCGCGCACCGGTCCGACACTTACCGCTGATCGGGGCGTAGCGCAGTCTGGTAGCGCATCTGGTTTGGGACCAGAGGGTCGCGTGTTCAAATCACGCCGCCCCGACCACTTATTGCTAAAATAGGCCGTCACTTATATTGCGCGACCGCGAGGGTCCGCGATACCGCGCAGGTCCGGCGCATCTTCCTTCAGATCAACGCCGGTGAGGCGGCGTTTGCGGGCTTCCTTCACCAACCAGGCCAGGCGGAGCGCTGCGTCCTCTAGGGCAAGTCCCCCTGGGCGAACGTTGGAGATGCAGTTGCGCTCGGAATCCATTGTGAGGCCAGGGCGAGGCGCAAACGTCACGTAGATGCCGATCGAGTCGGCGGCGGAAAGACCGGGACGTTCGCCAATCAGAACGACGCTGAATTGCGCACCGAGCGCCTGCGCTATGTAGTCGCCAATGGCGACGCGGCCGCCCGAGACGATCGTGACCGGCGCCCAATTCAAGGTTGGCAAGCTATCGAGCACGAGACGGGCGAGCGCGGCGCCATGGGAATCGATCGCGGTCGAGGACAAGCCGTCCGCGATGACGAGCGCTGCGTCATGGCTTCCGCGCTCCAGACGCCTGCGCGAGGCTTCGCTGAGACAGCGGCCGGCATCGGGGTTCATCAGATAGCTCTGGCGGTCGGTCGCCTGCGTCGTCAACAATTGAACACCGGGCCGATCGAGCGCGCTCGCAACAAGTCTTGCGTTGAACGGCCTTTGCACCGCGTCGCGCGCTCGCGCATGGGCGAGCTGGAATTCCAGTACGCGGCTGGTCGGCAATCCGTTGCCGGAACGGCCGAGGGCCAAGCGTGCCGGCGTAAAGGCGGCGAGCGCGTGCCATTCGTCGCGATCGCTCATGTGCGCCCTGCGAAGTCGAGCAGGCGCCGGGCCTCGGTACCTGCGAGGCGCGGACGAATGCGCGCATTCCCATCCATGATGCCCATGCGCGTCAACCAGGCTTCGAATTCAGGCGCCGGGCGAAGATTGAGAGCGTCGCGCACGTAAAGCGCGTCATGAAACGACGTGCTCTGATAGGAGAGCATGATGTCGTCCGCGCCCGGCACGCCCATGACGTAAGTGCACCCTGCGACTGCGAGCAGCGTCAGCAGATTGTCCATGTCGTCCTGGTCGGCGTCGGCATGGTTCGTGTAGCAGACGTCGACACCCATTGGCAGGCCGAGGAGCTTGCCGCAGAAATGATCCTCGAGCCCGGCGCGAATGATCTCCTTGCCGTTGAAGAGATACTCGGGGCCGATGAATCCGACGACGGAGTTGACGAGCAGCGGCTTGAAATGCCGCGCGACGGCATAGGCGCGGGTTTCCATCGTTTGCTGGTCGATGCCGTGATGCGCATTGGCGGAGAGCGCCGCGCCCTGTCCGGTCTCGAAATACATGACATTGTCACCGAGCGCGCCACGCTTGAGCGAGAGCGCTGCGTCGCGCGCTTCATTGAGCAATGCGTGATCGATTCCGAAACTCTTGTTGGCGGCCTGGCTTCCCGCGATTGACTGGAATACCAGATCCACAGGTGCATTCTGCGCCATGGCGCGCAGAGTCGTCGTGACATGGGACAGCACGCAG
>JANXXU010000024.1 GCA_025350465.1 Alphaproteobacteria bacterium
CAAACGGAAAACTGCAACCGCCGCTTAAGGGTCACGCACTTGACGAGTATCAAACTTGAGAACTGCAGCGAGTGCCAAGAAGAAACAGCAGGAAGGAGCATGCATTATGAAAACCGATAGCGAACTCAAACGTGACGTAGAAGAGGAACTTCAATGGGATCCCGAGATCGACGCGACCGACATCGCCGTTTCGGTGAAGAGCGGCGTCGTCAGTTTGACCGGATTCACTCATAGCTTCGCCGACAAAGTCGAAGCGGAGACAATCACCAAGCGAATCGCGGGCGTGCACGGCGTGGCCAACGACATCGTCTTGAGGGTACCTACGTTGGACGAGAGGCCAGATCCGGAGATCGCGCGCGATGCGGTCGCGGCGATCAAGAGCCAACTTCCCACTTCGTGGGAACGCATCCAGGTGCTGGTCAAGGCCGGCTGGGTCACGCTCGAAGGCGAAGTCGAATGGAACTATTCGCGAGAACTTGCGGAAACGGCCGTGCACCGCATAAAGGGCGCCAAGGGCGTAACCAATTTCGTCAAACTCACGAGCAAGGTCGCCCCGCGCGACGTGAAGAGCCGCATCGTAGCCGCTTTTCACCGAAGTGCCCAAGTCGATGCAAACCGCGTCACGGTGGAAGCGAAAGGCGGAGAGGTAACTCTCAAGGGAACGGTCCGTTCGTGGGCGGAGCGAGATGAGGCCCAACGAGCCGCTTGGGCGGCGCCGGCCGTCACCAAAGTCGACAACCAAATTGCGGTGACTTGGTGAGGTCAGGGACAAGCGATGCGCATTGCACGAACGATCATGTCGGATCGCGAGAAGCGAATGCGCATCGCCTTTACTCGTTGCGACCGGTCCGTGCCTTCGCGCAGAGCCGACAGACGTCGTTCACGTATATCTCGCCGTGTTTTGAGCCAACCCTTATCAGGCCACTCTTCGCGAGGGCGGTGATCGTCCGGGACACCGTCTCGATCGTAAGGCCAAGGTAGTCGCCGATTTCGGCCCGTGACAGCGGAATATGCAGATCCGCGTCGTCTTTGGGCACCTTTGGGCCGGCACAGTTTCGCTTGCCCCTTGCCGGCAAAAATCTCATCAGGAAGGTCGCAATGCGTTCCTCGGAGGACTTGCGACCCAAAGACATGGCATGGTCATACATAGCGCAGAATTGTTCTTCGGCTTGGTGGAGAAAGCGGCTGCGCAATGGACCGCTGGCTTCCATTTCCGCGCGCGCGTAAGCCGTCACAATTGTGTCAGTCAGCGCTTCACACGAACCGTCATAATGCCCCTCTGTAGCAAATCCGCAAAGCCAACCAGCCGGCACAATTTCGACGATCTGCCGACGCCCGTCTGAGAGCATCTTGAACACCATCAAGATGCCTTCGATGATTTCATAGATGCGGTTCGCTGGATCGCCCGAATGAAATACAGTTTGGCGCTTGGCAATTTTCAAAGTGATGCCAATGGGCGATCGCCTGCGCACTTCCTCATTCGCAAAGACGCGTGTCGGGCCTGTGTAAGAAACGCTCGCCACGAAAAGAGCCTTTCCGAATCCCCACGGTACACCAAGAAACGCGGGTCTATGGCACTAGCCTCCCACGTGCCCGGCAAGGCAATACGTACTAGACCTTATTACTCGGATGACCAGGATATTTGCCTGAAACATTTGCGAATTGTTTCGGTTTTCAGCTGGTCGCCGACGGTCCTAGGTGGAAACGCCCAAATGGGCGACGGCTGAATCCGTGACGCTCGCCGCGTCGCCGCTCGCGTCGATGTGGTGCCAGGCAACATGCCCGATATCGTAGGTCAGTTGCTTGTGCAGGACGGCGACGTCAGCATCCGAGACATCGCCACGGCGCGCCGTGAGGCGCCGTTCTAGCATTTGTCGCGGCGCTTCGAGCCAAATGCCGTCGAAGCGAATGTGCAACGCCTTCGCCAGTACGCTCATGGCGTGGCGCTCCTCTTCCCGCGCGAACACAGCATCGACGATTGCGGACTGACCTGACGAGAGCGCCGCGCGCGCCAATTCCTCAAGTTTCGCGTATGTCGCTGCGGTCGCTTCAAGCGTATAGGCGGCAATGGGCAATCGCTCGTCCAGTTCTTTGCCGGCGAGGCGTTTGCGAATCTCATCCGTTCGCAAATGAAGGGCGCCCGGTGCAGCTCCAATCCGCCAGGCAACGTCCTTCGCCAAAGACGATTTCCCTGTGCCGGAGAAACCTCCGATCGCGACCAATCGAGGCGGTTGGACTTCGCCCAATTGACGCGCGAGACCGAGATAACGCCGCGCCGCGTCGACGCCGCCGGGCTTGCGCGCCTCCGTCTTCGCACGGATTTCCGCTCGCAACATCAAATAGAGCGGCAAAGCTTTGAGGCTTTGTGCGGCATCGACCCAGCTCTCGAGGCGCATGAACCACGAATTCAACCCGCAATTGGCAAGACGCGGCAGAGCGCGCGCGAGCAAATCCATGAACAAGAACGCGATGTCGTAGAGAGGCGGTATCGTCGCATAGAAGTCGTCGAACTCGATGCAGTCGAACAATGTCGGCCGGCCGTCGTCGAGAAAAACGTTGCCCAAATGCATATCGCCGTGACAATGGCGCACGTCGCTCGACTGGCGCGCGAGCACGGCCGCACAGGCGGCGCGCAGCCTTTCGCGCGAGGCAACGGCCTCTTCGACATTTGCGGGAGAGAAAATCGCTGGCGTTTGCGAGCGCAAGTCGCGCGTATTTTCGTCGGCGATCCGTGCGACTGCAGCCGGCCAGTTGTAAGGAACAACACGTTCTGCACGCTCGTGGAAATCCGCGACGTGAGCCGCCAATTCCTTGATCAGCGCGTCATCGAGTTGCCCTCGATCCCCGCGTTCACTCAGCAACGCGTCGCTCGCGAAACGACGCATCTCAAGCAGCCAATCGACGATCCGGCCTTCGCCGTCCAGATTGAAAGTGGCCTCGCGCGATTGCGCGATCGGTAGCGTTCGCAAATATAGGTGCGGCGCCGTCCTGCGATTGAGGCGCAATTCGCGCTCGAGCGCTTCGCGCCGCTGCTCCAGCGTCGAGAAATCCAGGTAACCGAGGTCGACCGCCTTCTTGAGTTTGTAAGCGCGCTCGCCGACCAGAAACACGAATGCAGCGTGTGTTTCGACAACCTCCGGCGCTGTCCGCCAGGGGCCGCCACGTCTCAGCCATTCGATCACGAAAGACTGCGAGATCGCCGGCCAATCGGCGTTGAACATGCTGTCAGCGCCGTCGCTCAGTGGTTTTTCCCATCGAAATGTTCATTGGAACGCTTGGCGTCGGCTCCGGTGGCATGCACGGTTCGCTACTGCCCTTAGCGCATGTGCTCCCAAAGTTCTCGCTCTTCGTCGAGACGATCCTGTTCACACCCCTTGATGGCACCGCGGGTCACGACCCCGAGAATCTTGCCGCCCTTCGCTACGGGCACGTGGCGAAACCCGCCGTCCCACATCAGGCGAAGCGCGTCGATGGCCATTTTGTCGGGCGGCATAGTGACAGGACTGGGTGTCATCACGGTGCCGAGCTTCGTTTTTTCAGCACCATGGCCATTGGCCAGCACGCGACAAACGGCGTCACGACCCGTGAAGATGCCGATGAGGCGGCCGTCGTCATCGGTGACTAAGACCGAACCGACGCCTCGCTCGCGCATGCGCTCGCACGCGTGTTTGACCGTAGTGTCCGAAGGCAGCATCAGGGGGTGTTGATTGTAGACGATGTCCGAAAGTCTTCTCATGGGATCTTCTCCAGCTAGGCGGGCCTTTCCTCGACCAAGACGACGCGTTGAAAGAACATCACGAGTCCAAAAAAGAGCGAACGAAGCCCAACCGGCCACGTTCAAACGGGAATGCACGAGCGCAAGGCTCTGGTCGTGGCTCCGTGCCGTCCGCTCGCCGAAGAATCTGAACGCAGACTAACGTCCACGTTGCCGCCACCATTTGAGCCACATCAAGGAATGAAACGTTTGCAGCCTTTAATCACACCGGAGCCCTCCAAGTTGGACCTGCAGCGGCAATCGCCGGCCGGGCGTGGTGCGTTCACCTTGCGCAAAATGCGACTCTCTGCTCTCACGGAATGAGAACGGCGGCGCCGGTAAGGCGCCCATCGCGCAAATCCGCGAGCGCGTCATTCGCGCGCTCGAGAGAATAGGGAGTGGTCTTCGCGCGCAACCCGACACGCGGGGCAAGCGACAGGAACTCTGCGGCGTCGGCGCGCGTCAGATTGGCAACCGAACACACATCGCGCTCTTCCCACAGCAACCGGTATGGAAACGCCGGGATGTCCGACATGTGGATGCCGCCGCACACGACGCGCCCGCCTTTCCTCACGGCGGCCAGCGCGACCGGAACGAGCGCGCCGACCGGCGCAAATATGATCGCCGCATCGAGTGTCTCCGGCGGCTGTTCGCCGGAGACACCGGCCCAAACGCAACCGAGTTCGCGCGCCAGCGACTGCGCCGGAGCGTCGCCTGAACGCGTGAACGCATAAACGCGCCGCCCCTGCCATGCGGCGACCTGCGCAATCAAATGCGCGGCGGCGCCGAAGCCATAGATGCCGAGCGTTTTGCCGTTGCCCGCTTTCACCAGGGCGCGCCAACCGATAAGCCCCGCACAGAGCAACGGTGCCGCTTCCGCATCGGGCATGTTCTCCGGCAATCGAAACGCATAGTGTGCGTCCACCGTCACGTGGCTCGCGAAACCACCGTCGCGCGTGTAGCCGGTGAAGGTCGGCAGGTCGCAAAGATTTTCGTGCCCCGAAAGACAATAGCTGCAGGTCTGGCACGTGCCGCCCAGCCAGGGGACGCCGACGCGATCGCCGACCCTAAATTGCCTAACGCCAGTGCCGAGCGCCTCGATCACGCCAACGATTTCATGTCCGGGTACTATCGGTAGTTTTAGATTGGGCAGATCGCCATCGACGATGTGCAGATCGGTGCGGCACACCGCGCATGCCGAAATCCGAACGAGCACTTCCCCGGCTAACGGCTTCGGCGTCGCCCGCTCCTCGAGCTGCAACGGATTTCCAAGAGCGTGGAGCACCATGGCGCGCATGGCACGGTACATAACATGTCTCAATCGGCCGCGATCAGGTGGAAGAGTGGTCGGCATGCCGCGTGACCAGCCGCCTAAATCAATTCGTCTTGATCGGCCGGCCACCGTCCAACCTGTTGACGCCGTGGTGCGAACGCGGGCGCGATAAACGGCCACATGCCACGACTTGATCCAGATCAAAGCGTGATTCTCCCACGCGGTGATGGTGCTTCGCATGTGCGAGCGCCGTCACCTGAGCTCGCGTTCCTGAGGAATCTTGCCAAGACGGCAAACAAAGAGGGCGCCACCCCGTGCAAACTGAGGCTCACGCCAAGAACGATCCGCGCTGGGATATGCTTTTCGCCCCCGCGATCTTCGTGGTCGCGTTCCTTCTGGCGTTTGTTGCCGCGGCCAAGAGCCCCGAGCCCCAGATGCAGATACAGGCGTGGACGTTTCTCGCGGCGACGGCCCTCGTCCTCGTCTGGTGGGTGCGCCGCTATGCCGAGGGCATTCCGGCGGACGATTCGTCGCCATACGCCAACGACGTGATCAAAGCCGGCGTCATCGCCGCGATGTTCTGGGGCATCGCCGGCATGCTCGTCGGCCTGATCATCGCGTTGCAGCTCGCCTTCCCGAACATATTTTATTTCCCGGATCTGCCGTTCACGAATTTTGGACGTATGCGACCGCTGCATACTTCGGCGGTGATTTTTGCATTCGGCGGCAACGTACTGATCGCGACGTCGTTCTATGTCGTACAGCGTACCTGTCACGCGCGCCTTGCGGGCGGAGTCTGGTCTTGGTTCGTATTCTGGGGCTATCAGATTTTCATCCTGATAGCGGGCACAGGCTATCTAATCGGCGTGACGCAGGCGCGCGAATATGCCGAGCCCGAATGGTACGCCGATCTGTGGCTCACGCTTGTCTGGGTCACTTATCTACTCGTTTTCCTGGGCACGATTTGGAAGCGCAAAGAGCCCCATATCTACGTCGCGAACTGGTTTTATCTCGCCTTCATCGTGACGATCGCGATGCTCCATATCGTCAACAACCTTGCCGTTCCGATCTCATGGCTCAGCACCAAGAGCTATTCCGCCTTCTCGGGTGTCCAAGACGCGCTGATACAGTGGTGGTACGGTCATAACGCGGTCGGTTTTTTCCTCACGGCCGGCTTTCTTGCCATTATGTATTACTTCATTCCCAAACAGGCGCAGAGGCCGGTTTATTCGTACCGCCTGTCGATCGTGCACTTCTGGAGTTTGATTTTCATCTACATCTGGGCCGGCCCCCACCACTTGCATTACACGGCCTTGCCCAACTGGGCGCAGACACTCGGCATGACGTTCTCGATCATGCTGTGGATGCCGTCCTGGGGCGGCATGATCAATGGCCTCATGACACTCTCAGGCGCCTGGGACAAGCTCAGAACCGATCCGATCCTGCGCATGCTCGTCGTCTCGGTCGCCTTCTACGGCATGTCGACGTTCGAGGGCCCTGTCATGTCGATCAAAGCCGTGAATTCGCTCTCGCACTACACCGATTGGACGATCGGCCACGTACATTCGGGCGCTCTCGGTTGGGTCGGCTTCGTCAGCTTCGGTGCGCTCTATTGCCTCGTGCCGTGGCTGTGGAAGCGCGAGCGCCTCTATTCAACCGCGCTGGTCGAATGGCACTTCTGGATCTCGACGATCGGCATCGTCTTCTACATCACCTCGATGTGGGTGTCGGGCATCATGCAAGGCCTGATGTGGCGCGCCTACAATGAGTTCGGCTTCCTCGAATATTCGTTCGTGGAGACCGTCGCGGCGATGCATCCCTATTACGTCATCCGCGCGTTCGGCGGTCTGCTCTATCTCTCCGGTACATTGATCATGGCTTACAATTTGTGGCGCACGGCGCGCGGCGACATTCGTCTTGCCGAGCCGCTGGCCTTGAAACCGCAACTGGCAACGGCGTAGGGGCGAAGCATGTTCGATCACGGCATCCTTGAGCGTCATTCGCTGCTCCTCGTCGTCGGCATTTTGATCGTCGTGGCGATCGGCGGTATCGTCGAGATTGCGCCGCTCTTCTATCTCGAGAGCACGATTGAAAAGGTCCAGGGCATGCGGCCCTACACGCCGCTCGAACTCGCGGGCCGCGCGATCTATATGCGCGAGGGCTGTTACCTCTGCCATAGCCAAATGATCCGCCCATTGCGCGATGAAGTGGAGCGCTACGGCCACTACAGCCTTGCCGCGGAGAGCATGTACGATCATCCGTTTCAATGGGGCTCGAAGCGCACCGGCCCGGATCTGGCGCGGGTCGGCGGCAAATATTCCGACGAATGGCATCGCGCTCATTTGGCGGATCCGCGCTCAGTTGTGCCGGAATCGGTGATGCCGCCTTACGTGTTCCTCGAGAAGAACGAATTGCGCTTCGACGATATTGCCGACTCGCTCAGGGCTAATCGCATTGTGGGCGTGCCATATACGGAAGATATGATCGCCAACGCACGCGCCGACTTGATCGCGCAGGCAATGCCCGACGCCAACGGCGTGGACGCATTCCAGAAGCGTTACCCCAAAGCGTCGGCGCGCGATTTCGACGGCGACCCGAAACGCATCAGCGAAATGGACGCACTCATCGCTTATCTCCAGATGCTAGGCACGTTGGTCGATTTTTCCACCTACAAAGCCGATGCACCTGAAAATCGGAGGTAAGCGATGAACTACGAAACGATTTCGACCTTCGCCACCAGCTGGGGTCTCGTTTACCTGATGGTGCTGTTCGTTGGTGTCGCCGTTTACGCATTCTGGCCGCGCAATAAGGACAAGTTCGACAAAGCCGCGCGCATGCCGCTCGAAGAGGATGACCGGTGATGGTCGGCAAGAAGAAAGGAGTCGACGAATTCTCCGGCACCGAAACGACGGGCCATGAGTGGGACGGCATTCGCGAATTGGACACGCCGCTGCCGCGCTGGTGGCTCTGGGTGTTTTACGCGACGATCGTCTGGGCATTCGGCTATTGGATTCTCTATCCCTCATGGCCGACGCTGAGCGGCTATATGCCCGGCATTCTGCATCAGTCGCAACGCGCCGATGTCGAGCAGGCTGTACTCGAACTCAGATCGAAGCGTGAAGAAATGGGGAAAATGCTGGGCACCGCGACCCTGGAGCAGATCGAAGCGGACCCCAACCTTTTTCAATTCGCTCGCGAAGCCGGCAAGTCGGTTTTTGGCGATAACTGCGCGACATGTCACGGCTCGGGTGCACAAGGCTTCAAAGGTTATCCCAACCTGAACGACGACGTTTGGCTTTGGGGCGGAAAACTCGAGGACATCAAGCACACGATTCAAGTCGGCGTGCGCTCGACGAGCCCAGACACGCGCCAATCGCAGATGCCGGCCTTCGGCCGCGATGCAATGCTTGAGTCCAAACAGATCGACGATCTTGTCGAGTACGTCGTTTCCCTTGCAGGTCGTCCTGCAAACACAGAGGCCGTGGGGCGCGCACGGCAGACATTCAAAGAGCAGTGCGCCGTGTGCCACGGCGAAGACGGTAAGGGCAAACGTGAGTTGGGCGCGCCCAATCTGACTGACACGGAGTGGCTCTATGGTGGGGAGCGTTCGGACATTCGTGCGCAGATCGTCACGGGGCGCGGTGGTGTGATGCCGACCTGGGGCTCACGCCTCGATCCGATGACGATCGATGCGCTCGCGGTCTACGTGCACAGCCTCGGCGGCGGTGAATAGAAAGGTCGCGCGAGCGAGTCTCGGCGTCATGAGCGCGCCATTGCTATCGACAGTTAGAGCGGTTGCCGCCGAGACCGCATTGGCGGCCGACGGGGTTGCGCGCTCCAACGCCCAAGCGACGAACAGCGCCCAGTCACGCGAACTCTACAGAGCGCGTCAGCCGATCTATCCGAAACTCGTCCACGGCGAGTTTCGACTGCTCAAGTGGGTCGGGCTCGCGGGGATGCTTGCCATCTATTACGGGGTGCCGTGGATACGATGGGAGCGGGGTCCCGGCGCGCCCGATCAGGCCGTGCTCGTTGATCTCTTTCGCGAGCGATTTTACTTCTTCTGGATCGAGATATGGCCGCAGGAAGTTTATTATCTGACGGGCCTTCTGATCCTCGCGGCTCTCGGCCTCTTTCTCGTAACTGCGCTCTTCGGCCGCGTATGGTGCGGATATGCTTGTCCGCAAACCGTGTGGACCGATCTCTACATCATGGTCGAGCGCCTCATCGAAGGTGACCGCAACGCCCGCATGCGGCTCGACAAGTCGCCTTGGACGGTGGAGAAATTTGTAAAGAAGACCGCAAAACACACGGTTTGGCTGATGATAGCCGCCGCAACGGGCGGCGCCTGGATTCTCTACTTTCATGACGCCCCAACGCTGGCGGCCAATCTCTTCCAAGGCACAGCCGATATCACCGCATATCTTTTCTTGGGCGGACTGACCTTCACCACATATTGGCTGGCCGGTCACATGCGCGAGCAGGTTTGCACTTACATGTGCCCGTGGCCCCGCATTCAGGCTGCGTTGATCGACCAAGACACATTGATGGTGACCTACAGGCACGACCGCGGCGAACCGCGCGGCCCGCACAAGAAGGGTCAGCCGTGGGAAGGGCGCGGGCATTGCATCGATTGCAATCAGTGCGTCGCAGCATGCCCTATGGGCATCGACATCCGCGACGGCGATCAACTCGAGTGCATCAACTGTGCCCTGTGCATCGATGCCTGCGACGACGTCATGAAGCGCGTGAACCTGCCGCGCGGATTGATCGCGTACGACACAAGCCAAAACATCGAGCGGCGGCTCAGGGGCGAAAAGCCCAAAATCCGATTGATTCGCCCGCGTCTTATCCTTTACGCGGTGTCGATCGCGGCTGTCGGGGCCGTGATGTTGTTCGGCCTTTCGACGAGGGCGACAATCGAACTAAACGTGCTGCGCGAGCGCAATCCGACGTTCGTTCGCCTATCAGACGGTTCGATCCGCAATGCCTATACCGTCAAAATCATCAACCGTAACAACGCGCCGCGGACGCTTGCGCTCGCCGTCGACGGCCCTGTCGGCTTCGAAATCAAGGCGATCGGCGTTGAACAATTGGCCATGCCGCTTCCCGTCGAGGTGCCCGGCGACAAACTCCGCTCGTTGCGAGTGCTGATCACCGTGCCGGCAAAGGCGCTGAAAGAAGTATCGTTGCCGATCGTTTTCCGCGTCAATGATCCAAAGACCGCCGACACCACAGAAACAAGAAGCGTTTTTCTATCGGGAGGCTCTGCGCCATGAGCGAGGTCAAAGGCGGTCACGTCCTATTTGCGCTTCTCGCCTTCTTCGGTATCACGATTGCCGTCAATATCACCATGGCGACTTATGCGGTGACGACGTTCAGCGGTGAGGATGTCTCCGATCCGTACCTCAAGGGGCTCGCCTTCAACAAAACGCTGGCCGCCCATTCGGCGCAGGAACGCTTGGGCTGGACGGCAACGATCGAAGTGCGGAGCGCAGCGAAGTTCGCGACGCTCATCGAGGTCGCTCTCCAAGATCGCGAGGCGCGCCCGTTGAACGGCCTAACGGTCGAGGTAACGCTGCGCCGGCCGACCGACGCCAGCCTCGATCGTACGATTTCGCTCGCATCGCACGGTGACGGCCGATACGCGGCGACCGTAGACGGCATTGTCCGTGGCCAGTGGGATGTGATTGCAAGAGTCAAAGGAGGCGACACCTCGTTCGAAGCCTTGCGCCGTATTGTGCTCCGATGACGGCAGCCACCTATGCTCAAGGTCACGACATCGATCCTGCGCCCTTCGTCCGGCGCGACGGCAAAGGCGCGGCGCGGCTTGAACTCGCGGTCAAAGGCATGCGCTGCGCCGGCTGCATGGCGAAAATCGAAAAGGGGCTGAAGGCGATCCCGGGCGTCGAGGACGCGCGCGTCAATCTGTCCTCGGCAAAGCTCAGCGTGCGCTGGCGCGATGGGCGCGCGAACGCGGACACGATCGTGAACCGGGTCAACGAGCTCGGCTTCGAAGCCTTTCCCTACGATCCCGACGCATTGATCAAGCATGAGGACGAGGAAGGGCGATTCCTTCTGCGCTGTTTGGCAGTCGCGGGTTTTGCCGCATCGAACGTGATGTTTCTCTCGATCTCGATCTGGGCCGGGCTCGACGGCGAGATGGGCGAAGCCACGCGCGCAATGCTGTTGTGGATCTCGGGCCTCATCGCCGTGCCGGCCGCGCTCTATTCCGGCCGCCCCTTTTTCCGCTCGGCCTTTGCCAGTTTGTCGCGCGGGCGCGCCAACATGGACGTGCCCATCAGCCTGGCCATCCTGCTCGCCTTGGGCTTGAGCATTTCCGAAACGATGTTGGGCGGTCGCTCGGCCTATTTCGACGCTGCCGTGTCGCTCCCGTTCTTGCTGCTGATCGGGCGCTATCTCGATTTCCTGCTGCGCCGGAAAGCGCGGGAGGCAGCCCGTGACCTTGTCGTCATGCAGACTGTCACCGCGACACGCTTCATGCCCGATGGCATCACAGAGCCGGTAGCGCCATGCGACATCGCGCTGGGCGACCGATTGCTGATTGCGCCCGGCGAGCGCGCCGCCGTCGACGGCATGATCGAATGCGGCGAGGGTGAAGTCGATATCTCGCTCGTCACCGGTGAGAGCGCGCCAGTACGCGTGAAGCCCGGCGACACGCTTCGCGCCGGCTCTCTGGTGCAGAGCCATGCATTGACGATTCGCGCCACGGCGCGCGTCGAGGACTCGCTTGTCGCCGAAGTCGTACGGCTTCTCGAAGCGGGGCAGCAGAACCGCAGCCGTTATGTCCGCCTCGCCGATAAAGCGACGGCACTCTATGTGCCGCTAGTGCACGGCGCGGCGTTGTCCGTCTTTGTCGGTGGCGTTACTCTCGGTGTTGATGTGCGAACGGCTCTGACGAGCGCCATCGCCCTTTTGATCATCACCTGCCCGTGTGCCTTGGGCTTGGCCGTACCGGCGGTGCAGATCGTCGCGACGAGCCGGCTGTTCCGGCGCGGGCTGCTGGTGAAATCGGGCGACGCTCTCGAAAGGCTTGCAGAAGCGGACCTTGCCGTCTTCGACAAGACCGGCACGCTCACCTTCGGACGCGCCGTTCTGACGAACGCGGCCGACGTTCCCGCCGAGGTGCTCGAAAAAGCGGCTCGGCTTGCGCGTGCGAGCAAGCACCCGCTCGCGCGAGCGCTTGCCCAAGCCGCAGGCGCGGGACCGGTTGCGCAAGACGTGCGCGAAGTCGCCGGCGAAGGACTTGAGCGTAAAGCTGATGGAAAGCGCGCGCGTCTCGGCCGAGTGGATTGGGTTGGCGCGTGCGACAAATCGGACGATGGATCGAGCGCGCTGTGGTATTGCGACGGCGAGAGCGCACCGGTCCGCTTCACGTTCGAGGACGGCCTGCGCGGCGATGCGGCAGAAACAATTGCTGCGCTTAGGCAGCGCGGGCTTGACGTCGAGCTTCTTTCCGGCGATCGCATTGCGCCGGTTTCGGCTGCGGCGCTGCGCTCCGGCATTCGCGAATGGAAAGCCGGCGTCGATCCAAAACAAAAGGTCGCCCGCCTGAACGATCTGCGCGCCCATGGCCGGCGCACGCTGATGATCGGCGACGGGCTGAATGACGCGGCGGCGCTCGCCGTTGCACATGTTTCGATCTCGCCAGGAACGGCGGCCGACGCAAGTCAAGCCTCCGCCGACGTGGTGTTGCTGGGTGAAAGCCTCGCACCGATCGTGGAGGCGATCGACGTCGCGCGCGCCGCTCGCCGCTTGGTGGTTGAAAATTTTGCCTTTGCGGCCGTCTATAACGCGCTGGCGGTGCCCCTTGCCGCCTTCGGGCTGGTCACCCCGCTTATCGCAGCCGTCGCAATGTCGGCCTCGTCGCTGATGGTGATGGCGAATGCCCTGCGGCTCACCGCGAAAGGTTGAGCGATATGGACGCGTTCTTGTTGCTCACGATCGCAGCCATCGTCCTCGGGGGCATGGGCGTCGCGGTTTTTTTCTGGACGTTGCGCTCAGGCCAGTATGACGACCTGGACGGTGCCGCGGAGCGCATTCTCATGGACGATGACGACGACCGCCCAACACGCAGCTAAGCTGCTCTAAGCGTTCCGGACGATCGAGCGATAGGCATGCCAGGTCGCGTGCCCGATCAGCGGAAAGATCACGATCAAGCCAGCGAACATCGTGGCGACCCCGAACGCGGTCAACACGACGATGAGCCATGCCCAAAGCAGCATCGGACCAGGCGCGTCCAACAGCACTTCGACGCTTGCCGACATCGCCGTCAGAGCATCGATGTCCCGGCGCATCAGCATCGGTATCGAGATAGCGCTGATCGCAAATGTGACTAATGCCAATAGCGCGGCGACCGTCGTGCCGATGACCATCATCGCAACGCCTTGCGGCGTCGTAAGCACGAAAGCAATGAAATCGGCGAGCGGCATGAAGTTGTCGTAGATGAACAACGCGTAGAGCAACGTCGCGGCCCGGAGCCAAACGAGATACAAGAACATCAGCAGGAAGGCGACGAAAGCGAGCTGAACCGGCGCTGCCGTGCGCACTAAGACGACGTCGCGCAACGTGACCGGCAGTCCTTGTTCATGTCGTCGGCTAATTTCATAAAGCCCCAGGGCAAGTATCGGTCCGAGCAGGGCAAACCCGGCGGCGACGACCGGCACGAACGACTCCAAGCCGAGCGACCACATGCCGATGGTGCCGCCAAGTCCGATCGCGACAAACGCCAAGCCGAACGAGAGGCTGAAGAGCGGCGCGCGCCACAAATCGCGCCAACCGAGGCTGAGCCAGATCCAGGGATCGTCCATGGTCGGCATCCGAAGCTCGATGCCGCCCAGGCGCGCAGTATTGGAGCGCTCCGGCGAACTGAGGTCGCTCAAGGCACCGCTCTTAGCGGCAAGGCGCGGATGCAGCACATGGTTCAGCCTTTGCAATCGAGACAACCTGCGACGGCGCGGCCGCCCCTTCTTTGATCTGGATCAACGCGACCGAAGCACACTATCTTGCTCGCATCGAATCTAGTCCGGGATATCCCTTCTTGAGCAGTTTAGGGCAAAAGGCTTCCTCCTTCTGGGGGGCCGCAAGGGCCTGGCTTGCCGGCGTTTTTTCCGCTGGCCAAGCGCCAGCTCTCGGTCGCGCCGCGTTGCTTGCGGCGATGGATGAGACTTCGTTCGACGCGATCATCACCATCAACGCCAAGGGGCTTGTTCAATCCTTCAATCCAGCCGCGGAGCGACTGTTTGGCTACAGCGAGGGCGAGGTCGTGGGGCGCAATGTGAAGATGCTGATGCCGACGCACTTTCGCACCGAGCACGACAAATACATCGCAAATTATTTGCAGACGGGCGAGAAACGCATCATCGGCATCGGCCGTGTGGTGACCGGAGAAAAAAAAGGCGGCGCGATTTTTCCCATCGAGCTGTCGGTCGGCGAGTCGCGCATCGACGGCGCGCAGGTGTTCGTCGGCTTCATTCGCGATCTGACGGAGATTCAGAGCGAGCAGCGCCGCGTTCAAGAATTGCAACGCGAGTTATTCCACGTTAGCCGGCTCGGAGAGATGGGCCAAGTCGTCTCCGGCCTGGCTCACGAAGTAAATCAGCCGCTCGCCGCGATCATGAACTATCTGCAAGTCGCTCGAAATATGGTCGACGGCAAGCAAGGTGAAATCGCGCCGATCGGCGACGTCCTTGAAAAGGCCACGGCGCAAACAAAACGCGCGGCGGATATCGTCAAACGCTTACGCGCCTTTATCGACCGTCGCGAGACAGAGCGCCGGCAAGAAAATTTGGCAACGCTGATCGACGAAGCCCTGGCGCTTGGCATCGTCGGTCAGGTCGGGCAAGCCACGCACGTTCGGCTCCAGCTGACCGCCGGATTGCCGCGCGTCAATGTCGATCGCGTCCAGATACAGCAGGTTATCGTGAACCTCTTGCGCAATGCCGTCGATGCGATGGAGCATCAGAAAAATCGCGAGTTGACGATTTCTTCCGCCATGGACGGGGCCGATCTCGTTCACGTATCGGTGAGCGATATCGGGCCTGGAATATCTCCGGAGATCGCCGATAAGCTGTTCGGCGCCTTCGTCACCACCAAAGAGGAAGGCATGGGCGTCGGCTTGTCGATTTGCAAGGCGATCGTCGAGAATCACGGCGGACGCATTTGGTTCACGCCGAATGACGGTGGCGGGACGACGTTTCACTTCACCATTCCGATCGAAGAGCCGGCGACGGCGACGGCGGCTAGATAGAAGACGTATGGCGGACGAACCCAAAGTTCACATTGTCGACGACGACGAAGCGGTTCGGGACTCGCTCGCGGCGCTCCTGCGGGGCGCCGGGTTTGCCTGCGCGACCTATGGGTCGGCGGATGATTTCCTAACCGATCCGTCGAGTCTTGGGCCGGGCTGCGCGCTGATCGATGTGCGGATGCCGCGCATGGACGGCCTGGCCTTGCTCCAGGAGCTAACGGCACGCCGCAGCACGCTTTCCGTCATCATCATGACCGGCTTTGCAGACGTACCGCTCGCGGTGAAGGCGATGAAAGCCGGCGCCATCGACTTCGTCGAAAAACCGTTCCCACGTGAAATACTATTGGCCGCCGTGGCGCGCGCGCTCTCGGCTGCAAAAGCAGGGTCGGCCGGTAGCGAGGAAAAGAGAGCCGCGCAGGCGCGTCTCGACCGGCTGACCGAGCGAGAGCGCGATGTGCTCGACCTCTTGATCGCTGGCGACGCAAACAAGGTCGTTGCCCACAAGCTCGGCATTAGTCCGCGTACGGTTGAAATTCATCGCGGCCGCCTGATGGAAAAGGCGCAGGTCAAAGGTTTGGCCGAACTCGTTCGCGTGGCGCTGGCCGCCGGGGTCGGTCGCAAAGAGGGCTAAGTCGTCGGCGATCCAACGCGGTGTCCGGCGGGTGTTCCGGTGAGCCGGGACGTGATACTGGGCTTAAGTTCCCCAAAGCCATGGGCGCCTGGGTTTTTGCGCCCTGCAGAGGGCCGAGTTGCTACCCTCGTAGTCAAAGACAGGAGAGAAACATGAGGATGCTGATGGCTGCCGCCGCAGTTTTCTTGGCTATTCACCTCTTGATCTCGGGCACGCGCTTGCGCGACGCCATCGCGGCGGCGGTTGGCGAGAACATCTACCTGGGACTATTCTCGCTCGCCTCGACCGGTGTGATTGTGTGGTTGGCGATCGGGTACAACGCGGCCCAGGCCTCAAGTGAAAATATCATTCTTTATGACCTTGGAGCCGCTATTCGCCATCTGGCCATTCCCGTCGTCGCGGTCGCCTTTCTACTCGGTGTCCCCGGGTTGCTGACGCCCAATCCAACATCGTTGAAGCAAGAAAGCAGTGCCGCAAAACCGGAGACGGTACGGGGCGTGCTTCGCATCACGCGCCATCCTTTTCTTTGGAGCGTTGTAGTCTGGGCGGCGTTTCACCTCCTCGCCAATGGTGACGAAGCATCCATGGTTCTTTTTGGCACGTTCTTTCTCCTTGCGCTTCTGGGCACGTTCTCCATTGACGCCAAACGCCGCCGCAAGTTGGGCCAGGCATGGCAGGGATTTGCAGATAAGACCTCCAACATTCCCTTCGGCGCGATCTTGGAGGGGCGCAACAAGTTCAATGCACGGGAATATTTCGACTGGCGTTTCTTGGTCGCCGCCGCCCTGTTTCTCACGGCACTGTTTGTTCACGCGCGAGTTTTCGGCGTATCGCCATTTCCCAACGGTTGGGTGCCTGTCTGACGACACGCATCGCGATCGACTCCGTTGACGAAGGGCGGGCCGCAACGACCAATTGTGCCGCGCGTCAACACACAAGCCGGCATCCGCGGCAGAGATTGACCGCGGGGCAATGATCGAAACCGTACGATAGAACCACCGGCATAAGTAATAACACGTATGCCCGAAACTGCCCGCATGCGGAATACGTTCGCTTGATGCATCTCAAAGCGAGCTTTCCGCAATGCGCGATATTGCGACTACAATGTGACCCAGGTTTCCCCGTGCAATCACTGATCCAAATTGTTGAAGACGACGAGGCCATTCGTGACTCATTGAAGTTGCTTCTCGAGGCCCGCGGCTACAGCGTTGAAACGTTCGGCAGTGGCGCGGATTTCTTCGGCAACGGCGATCCAGCGCGCTCCAAGTGCGTCATTTTGGACGTGAACCTGCCCGGCGAAAGCGGCTTTGACGTACTTGCCAGACTGCGTAAGCAGGGCCTTTCCACCCCGGCAATCTTCGTCTCCGGTCGCGCCACGCCGGCGACACGCGCCCAAGCTGCACGCGCCCAAGCTGTCGCATTCTTCGACAAACCCGTGCCGCCCGCCGAATTGCTGGGCGCGATCGCCAAAGCCACCAAGAATATGCGGTGAGTCATACGTAATAGCGCTTAGGTACATCCCACGACTATTGCGGTCGACCCTGCCTCTGCATCCTGCACACGTTGACGCTTCACGCGGCGTTGCGCAGGTCAGGAGAAGGCAGATGCTCGCTTATTCAACCGTCTCAATCGAACGCCGCCAAACGGCGCAGGCCACGGTCATTCCGTTCCGCACGGCCAATTTCTCGGACGCCGCTCCCGGAATTCAGCTCAAACTCGCAAAACATCGGACAGTGTTTTTGGTCGGTGACGACGCCGAACGCTTCTTCGAAGTCGAATCGGGCGCCGTCATGCTCTATCGCATCTTGGACGATGGCCGCCGCCAGCTCGTTGAAGTCGTGTTTTCAGGCGGCATTTGCGGCTTGACCTCTGGCATCGCCTACGAGTCATGTTGCGAAACCCTGATGCCGTCCGTTTTGCGGAGTTACAAGCGCAACGAGCTTTCGCGTTGCGACGGCTTGCGGGCGCGCATCATGGAACGCCTGCAAGGCCAACTCGCCGCCATGCACGATCATGCCGTGTCGCTCGGCCGCAAGACCGCGGAAGAGCGCGTTTGCACGTTGATCTTGAGGCTCCGCGACATCGACGAGGCGTCGAAGTCGGTCGAGCCGGAGAATACGCAATGCTCCGTTGAACTGCCGATGACGCGCACCGAAATCGCAGACTATCTGGGTCTCACACTTGAAACCGTCTGCCGGACGCTGAGCGAACTTGTTCGCCGCAAGCTCGTTGAAGTCGGCCAGAGGAAATCCGAAATCCGGGTGCCGGATTTGGGAAAATTGCGCCGCGCCGCCTGTTGGGATCTATGCTGACGGTCCTCATGAACCGGTAGTGACCGATGCCCATAAATCTGCAGTTCTTGGGCGCGGCCGGAACAGTAACCGGTTCCAAATATTTGTTGCGCGCCGAAGGGCGCCAGTTGCTTGTCGACTGCGGACTCTTTCAGGGCTTCAAGTCGCTACGCCTGCGCAACTGGGCGGAGCCGCCGTTCGAGCCTGCTGAAATTGCCGCCGTAATTCTGACGCATGCGCACATCGACCATTCGGGCTATCTGCCGGTGTTGGTGAAGCGCGGATTCCGCGGCCAAATCTATTGCACCGAGGCGACGTCGGACCTTTGCCATATCATGCTTCCCGACAGCGCCAGGCTTGCCGAGGAAGATGCCGAGCGCGCCAATCGGCATGGTTACACCAAACACAAGCCCGCCTTACCGCTCTACTCGGAGCGTGACGCCGAGGCGGCGCTTCGCCATATCGTCACTGTTCCGTTCCATCATGAGATCAAGCCGATCGAATCGCTGAGCGTGAGCCTCACGCCCGCCGGTCACATTCTGGGCGCGGCGAGCGTTCGCGTTTCCAACGGTCAAACGTCGCTTGTCTTCAGCGGCGATCTTGGCCGCTACCACGACAGCATTATGCGCCCGCCCGAAACCGTGACGAGCGCCGACTTTCTCGTGGTCGAATCTACGTACGGCAACCGGCACCACGAACAAACCGATCCCAATCGCAAACTTGCCGAGATCATCGAACGAACGGCGAAACGCGGCGGAACGGTGATCATTCCCGCCTTCGCGGTCGGACGCACCCAAGCGCTGCTCTTGTCGATCGCACGATTGAAAGCGGACGGGAAGATTTCCAAGGACCTGCCGGTCTATTTGAACAGCCCGATGGCGATGGATGCGACGGACATCTATCGTCGACATCGCGCCGAACACCGGCTGAGCGTGGCCGAATGCGAAGCGTCGTGTCGAGTGGCGAAGTTCGTCAACTCGATCGAAGAGTCGAAGCAGCTGAACGAATCGCGCGAGCCAAAGATCTTGATCGCCGGCAGCGGCATGGCGACCGGCGGGCGCGTCGTCCATCATTTGGCGGCGTTCGGCCCGGATCCGAAAAGTTCGATCGTGTTCGCAGGCTTCCAAGCCGGCGGAACGCGCGGTGCCGCGATCCTGGCGGGCGCTAGCGAGGTGAAGATTCATGGCAACTACGTGCCGATCCGCGCTGAAGTTTTTGCACTCAGCAATCTGTCGGCACACGCTGATGCCGGAGAGATTTTGCAGTGGTTGCACGGATTCGAGCACGCACCGAGGCGCACGTTCGTAACGCACGGCGAGCCATCTGCTGCCGACGCACTGCGCTTGCGCATACACGATGAGCTCGGCTGGGAGGTTCACGTGCCGGAGCATCTCGAAGTGGCGGAACTTGAGAGCAAAGGTGGGCGCGCTTAGACCATGGCTGATCCGCCTGCCAACGATTCTATCGGGTTGGCCGCCAGCTTCGGCCGAACGCCGTCGCCGTGCGACCATTGCGGCGCGCGTGCGCGCAGCTTTTGCGACGTATTGAAGGGGCAGGAATTCCACCAACTTGCGGCGATTGCCCTGTCGCGCTCCTTCGAACCGCGTCAGACGATCATTCAAGAAGGCGATCCCGCGGACTTTTTGATGAACGTCACTTCCGGGGCCGTGAAGATCTTTCGCGCTTTGCCCGACGGCCGCACTCAGGTCGTCGGCTTCTTGGGAGAAGGCGACTTCATGGGCATGCCTCCCGGCGAGGGGTATACGGTGAGTGCGGAGTCCGTGACGGCCGTCGAAATCTGTACGTTCCCCAGGCGCTCCTTCGAGCGCCTGCTGAAGGAGTTTCCATCGCTTGAGCGGCGACTGTTCGAGCTTGTTTCAAATGAGATCGCCGCCGCGCACGACCACATGCTGCTCCTTGGGCGAAAGACGGCGCGCGAGCGCGTCGCAAGCCTTCTCGTGCAGATGGCGGCAAAAGAGCATTGCGGCAACGTGCATAAGCCTTGCGTCAAGTTGGCGATGACACGCGCCGAAATGGCGGACTATCTCGGCCTTACGATGGAAACTGTCAGCCGAACGCTCTCGACATTCCGTCGTACCGGACTCATCCTCGCACAATCGCCAGACCAGCTGCTTCTCTTGCGGCTCGACGCCCTGAGACGCATTGCCGCCGGCGCAGACTGAAGGCGGTCGACACGGCAGACTACCAAGCGGCGTCTCCGTCCAGTTTTTGTGCGACGCTTGGGAGGGGCATGTCGTGAGGTATTTCACTCGCCGTAATTTGTTGCTTGCCGGCGGTGCATTGGCGGTCAGTGCGGGTGTCGGCTTGCGGCCTGGCGACCGGGGCGAAGGCGGGCACGCGCCATATTTTGCGCGTATGTCGGCGGCGCTGAAGAGAGCCGGCGTTGCTCAGCCCACGCTTGTTGTCGATCGCCAGCGCCTGGAACAAAACATTGCGACGGTGTGCAAGGCTTTGGCATCGACGCCACTGGCGCTGCGCGTCGTCACAAAATCCTTGCAAGCGCCCGCTTTGTTGGAGGCCGTTTTGGCGGGGTGCAAAACCGACCGCCTCATGGTCTTTAACGGCGTGATGCTCGATGAAGTGGTCCGCACCCAGCCTGGGGCGGACGTGCTTCTCGGACGGCCGTTGCCGGCGATACAAATCGACGAATTCTTGCAGCGTCACGCCGCGAATGAGGCTCCTGCCGCGCATCCCCAATTGTTGGTCGACAGCCCGGAGCGCCTAAATCAGTATGTTGCCATCGCCCGCGCGCGAGCGACTCCAATACGGATCAATCTGGAGATCGACGTGGGTTTGCATCGCGGCGGCCTTGCGGATTCCGACGCGGTGGCGGCCCTGCTGGAGCTTGCAAAGACCGAAAAATTGGTCGAGGTCACGGGGCTCATGGGCTACGACGCCCAGGTTCAAGGCGTTCCCTTCCCCAATGCCGAATTGGTCCGCGTGAAGGAGCGATATGCCAAGGCGCGTGCGGTGCTCATTTCGAAACTTGGCGGCGATCCGAGCAAGTTGACACTCAACACCGCAGGAAGCCCAACCTATGCGATGCATCTGGACGACAGGATCGCCAACGAGGTCGCGATCGGATCCGGCTTTGTCAAACCGATGAATTTTGACCTCGACACCCTCTCGCAACACGTCCCGGCTGCGTTCATCGCCGAGCCGGTACTGAAAGCACTGGACCAAGCGCTTATTCCAACGATCGAATCCTTGGCCGGCACTCTGGACGTTCTGGACCCAAACAGCCGCCGCGGCTTCTTTGCTTATGGCGGGTATGGCGACGCCGAGCCTGTGTCGCCCGCCGGACTTGAGTTCAGTCCCCTCTACGGCGGGCGGGCGATGCTCACCGGCTCAGCAAAGGTTGATTTGAAGCAAGACGACTTTATTTTCTTCCGCCCAAGGGAGAGCGAAGGCGTTTTCCTGCAGTTTGGCGATCTCGCCGTCTATGATGGCGGAGAGATTGTCGCGCGTTGGCCGACATTTCCTGTGGCAGCCTGAAATCTCATGCCTCAAGAAACGCCGGCGGCTGCAAAGAAGAACCGTTCGGCGGGAAGCCATGGTATCCTGCGGGTCACACGTGCCAAAATTCACAGAATTCTGTCGGGGCGTTCGCCGGTTACCCGCAGTATGTCCGACTATATTGCGATGACCAGCTCACGCGAAGGAACCGTCCCATGACGCGATACCGCTCGGGCGCCGCAATTGCGGCAATCGCCTTTGTTTCGACTTCGATGGCGACGGCCGCGACGCCCGCCACAAATGCGCCGCCGTCGAAATACGCCGAACAATGTACAGCGCTCGAGGCACAGTGGAATTCGGTGTTGCGGGCGCACGAAGCGGACAAATATTTCGCCAAAGCCAGCCGAGAATCCGAGAAGGGCCACGCCGATTGCAAGTCACCGAAGCTGGCAACGCAGAAGAGCGGCGTCGGTCACTTCAAGAACGCGCTCAAATTGATCGGCGTCAAAGCGGAAATTTAACAAGCGAGCGGCTTTGCCGCCGAGTTGCCCATGCATTTGCGCGCCCGGGCTCACGTCCCAAAACCCATAGGTTGACGCCAAAATCGACACTCGCCGCGCCGCCATGATAGAAGAGCGCGCAAATCGCCAACACGGGCGACTCGCAACTCTTGAAGCGGGAGGAATCGCCAAATGGGCACGGTGGCAAGACTAGGACGCGCGGTTTCGAGCATGATGCTCGTCGCGGTCATTGGCGGTTTTCTCTCTGCGTGCAGCGTCAACGCCATTCCAACCGACGCGGAGCAGGCCAAGGCCAAATGGGCCGACGTGATGAACCAATATCAACGCCGCGCCGATCTCATCCCGAACTTGGTCGCGACGGTCAAGGGCTATGCGCAGCAGGAGAAGACCGTACTCGAAGATGTGACGAACGCGCGAGCGCGGGCGACCTCCGTTCAGATCAACGCCGACACCATCACCGACCCCGAGGCCTTCAAGAAGTTCGAGGAGGCGCAGGCGCAACTCTCCGGCTCGCTCGGTCGCTTGCTTGCCGTCTCGGAAAACTATCCCGACCTCAAATCTAATCAGAATTTTCTAGCGCTGCAGTCGCAACTCGAAGGCACGGAGAACCGCATCGCCGTCGCGCGCCACGACTACATCGAAGCCGTGCGGATCTATAATACGGACCTGAAGACCTTCCCCACAATGTTGTGGGCGTGGACGTTCTATTCCTCCTACAAGCCGATGCAGGAGTTTACCGCCTCCGACGAGGTCAAGACGCCGCCCACGGTCAAGTTCTAACGCCGCGCGCACGGTGGTCCGCCACGCGTTCTTCGCCGTCTTCGCGTTGATCTTTACGGTCTGCGCCGCCGCGGCGCAGACGCTGAGTTTCCCCGCCCTCACCGGTCGCGTCGTCGACGACGCCGGCATTCTCGATGCGGGGACGCGCGCCGAGCTCACGCAGACGTTGGCCGCGCTCGAAAGCAAGACGACGGATCAGCTCGTCGTGGTCACGCTCAAATCGCTGCAAGGCACCTCGATCGAGGATTACGGCTATCAGCTCGGCCGCGCCTGGAAGATCGGACAGAAGGCCAAGAATAACGGCATCCTCTTGATCGTGGTGCCGGGCGAGCGCCGCGTGCGCATCGAGGTCGGCTATGGCCTCGAAGGCACGGTCACCGATGCGATCTCGAAGCTGATCATCGAGGATTCGATCGTTCCGCGCTTCAAGGCCGGCGACTTTTCCGGCGGCATCAAGCGCGGCGTCGAAGACATCGTGCAGGTGTTGACGGGCGATGCCGCAGAGTGGCAGCAGCGGGCCGTGCAAAGCGTTGCGCCCGATACGAGCCAAAGCGGCGGCGGCTGGCCCGTCGCCGCATTGGTTCTGGCCGGTGTTGGGCTCCTCATCTTCTGCGCCCTGGTCTCGGGCTTCATTTGCCAGATCATTTTTCAGATTCTCTTCATGATGCTCTCGTCCGGCGGCGGCTCGTCGCGCAGTGGCGGATCGTGGTCGGGCGGCGGCGGCTTCGGCGGCGGCGGCGGTTCGTTCGGCGGCGGCGGCGCCTCGGGAAGCTGGTGAGGAACGCGTGATCGACGCAACCGACAAAGCGCGCGTCTCGGCCGCGATCAGAAAAGCGGAAGCCGCGACGGCGGGTGAAATCTTCTGCGTCATCGCGCAGCGCTCGGGCGACTATCGCCTGATACCCCTCGCGTGGGCGGCGGGCGTTGCGCTGTTCGCGCCTCTCCCGCTGATCTATCTCGCGCACTGGTCGTCCGGCGCGATCTATCTGGCCCAGCTCATGGCGTTCGCGGCCGTTGCGCTCGCCCTCTCGCACCCCGCTCTCCTCTTCCGCATCGTGCCGCGCCGCACCAAGCACGAGCACGCGCACGCCGTCGCGCTCACCCAGTTCCTGGCGCAGGGTCTGCACCGGACGGAGCATCGCACCGGCGTCTTGATCTTTGCCTCCGCCGCCGAGCGTTACGCGGAAGTCGTCGCCGACGCCGGGATCAACGAGAAGGTGGAAGGCGACGTGTGGAACGCGGCGATCGCCGATTTGACCTCAGCGGTCAAGGCCGGGCGGCCCGCCGACGGCTTCGTCGCGGCGATCGAGCGCTGCGGCGCGGTCCTTGCCGCGCACTTCCCCCCAGGCTCGCTCAACCGCGAAGAATTGCCGGACAAGCTGGTCGAGATTTGATCGGATGCTTACGATGGCCGGTCCGACAGAGGAATGGGTCGGAGCCTATCGATAGCGGCGCCAATGGAGCGGCATGGCAAGACTCACCATCGACGGGCGAGCAATCGACGTCTCGGAAGGAACGACGATTCTCGTCGCGGCTCGCCGCTTGGGCATCGAGATCCCGACGCTGTGCCACGACCCACGTCTGAGACCGGTCGGGGAATGCCGGCTATGCGCGGTCGATATCGCCGGGAAGCCGCATCCCGCGACGGCCTGCAACACACTTGTCCAGGATGGGGCCGTCGTTGCGACTCGCGGCCCTTCGCTCGAGGCGTTCCGCCATCAACTCGTGGAATGGATGGCAGCAAAGGTGACGCCCGAAGCTTTCGCGGATTTTCCCGAGAAAGAGTTGCATCGATTGATGCGCGAGTTTCGGATAAGGCCGGCTGGACCAGTTCCCGATCCGGTTCCTTGCGACGGTTCCCATCCGGCCATTCAAGTGGACATGTCCCAATGTATCGCCTGCCGGCGATGCGTTCGGATCTGCGAGGAGCTGCAGGGCCAGTTCGTCTGGCACGTGCTCGATCGCGGCGGCGAAACATCGATCGTACCCGATTCGGGAACGACGCTCGGCGCGAGTTCGTGCGTGGGCTGCGGCGCTTGCGTCGACACCTGTCCCTCGGCGGCGCTGACCGATAAGCGAAAAATTTCCGAACATGGCCGCGGTCGCTGGACACGGACGACCTGCGCCTATTGCGGAGTCGGATGCGAAATTGAGGCGGCAGAGGCGGCGGGGCATGTGGTCGCCGTCCGACCTGTCGAAGACGCACCCGTGAGCAAGGGACATCTCTGCGTCAAAGGCCGCTACGCTTTTGAGTTCGTCCAGGCGCCCGATCGCCAGCTTCATCCTATGCGCCGTATCGATGGCGGTTGGCAACGCGTTTCATGGGCGGAAGCGCTCGGCCATTCGGCGCGCGAGCTTTCGCACATTCTGGAGCGATACGGCCCCTCGGCCGTCGGCGTTCTCGGCTCGGCGCGCGCAACGAACGAAGAGAACTATCTCGCTCAGAAGTTCGCCCGGGTCGTTCTTGGGACGAACAATGTCGACAGTTGCGCTCGCGTTTGCCACACGCCGACAGCCGCCGCGATGAAAGCGATGTTGGGTACCGGCGCTGCGACGAATTCGTTCGACGACATCGAGGTGGCGCGAACAATTTTGATCGTCGGCGCCAACCCGACTGAAAACCACCCGATTGTCGGTGCGCGCATCAAGCAGCAAGTCTTGCGCCGAGCCGCGAACTTGATCGTCATTGATCCACGACGCATCGAGCTTGCGAGCCATGCGGCGATTCACTTGGCGCCTCGGCCCGGCACAAACATTCCGCTCTTGAATGCGATTGCCCACGTGATCGTGACCGAAAACCTCGCCGACGCCGCCTTCATCCGCGAGCGGCTGACGGATTGGGACGAATTTGCGAAATTCGTCAACTCTTGGCCGCCCGAGCGCGCCGCGTCGATTTGCGGCGTAGATGCGGAGCTTCTTCGCCGTGCGGCACGGCTCTACGCGCGCGAAACGCCGTCAATGTGCTTCCATGGATTGGGGCTGACCGAGCATACGCAAGGCACCGAAGGGGTCATGGCGCTGGTCAACCTCGCGCTCCTCACCGGCAACATCGGAAAGCAAGGCGCGGGCATCAACCCCTTGCGCGGACAAAACAATGTGCAGGGCGCGGCGCATATGGGATGTGACCCGGGGACGTTGACGGGATCGATTCCGATCAAGGACGGCGCGGCGCGTTTCGAGGCGATGTGGAAGGCCACCCTTCCCAAGGCTGCCGGTTTGAACTTGCTGAAGATGATGGATCAAGCGGCGCGTGGCGAGTTCAAGGCCCTTTGGATCATCGGGTATGACATTTTTCTGACGCTTGCAGATAGCGCGGCGACGCGCCGGGCGCTGGAGCGTCTGGAGCTGGTCATCGTGCAAGATCTATTTCTGAACGAAACGGCGCGAGAATTCGGGCATCTGTTTTTTCCCGCAGCGTCGGCGTTCGAGAAGGATGGAACGTTTATGAATTCCGAGCGGCGGGTTCAACGCGTTCGCAAAGCCGTCGATCCGCTTGGCGACGCCCAACCCGATTGGCAGATCATTTGCGCTCTCGCAAAGACCATGGGCCATCGGCAAGGGTTCTCGTTTGAAAACGCAGAGTCGATCTGGGATGAGGTTCGCGAGCTTTGGCCTGAGGGAAAGGGGTTGAGCTATCGCCGACTCGAGCGCGGCGGATTGCAATGGCCTTGCGCTAGCGAAGAGGACCCAGGTACTCAAATCCTGCACGCGACGTCATTTTCCCATGGCCCGAAGGCGGCGCTCCGAAGGATCGATTATACGCCCACGCCCGAAGTCACGAACGATGCCTATCCGTTCCTCTTGTCCACCGGCCGGAATCTTTATCAGTTCAACGCCGGTACGATGACGATGCGCTCGGTGAATGCGCAGCTGCGACCAAGCGACATGGTGGAGATATCGCTTGCCGACGCCGAGCGATTGGGCATCGTACAGGGCGACGAGGTGCGAATGCGCAGCCGCACCGGCGAAGCGACTTTGCGAGCTCACTTAAGCGCGTCTGTCAAACCGGGCGAACTTTTCGCGACCTTTCATGATCCGCGGGTGTTTCTCAACCGGCTTACCAGTTCGCAGCGAGACCGCTTCGTCCAGACGCCTGAATATAAAGTCACGGCGGTGAAACTCGAGCGCTGCGAGAACCCGGACGCGGATGGCACCCGCGTAAGGCTTTGCTAACCAGATGCGAACGTCGGCACCGGTTTCCGATCTCGCGCATTTGCCGCGATATTTGCCATGGATGACGGACACCGATAATTCTTTATGCCTTTGAAACTTGTCTCTTCTTAGTCTTTCCGGACGCCCGGTTGCGCGCATGGGGGCCGAGATGATGCAAGAGCTTTCTCCGCCGGCCCTTGAAATTCGGGCCTTGCGAAAATGCTTCGACAAGCCCGCGGTCGAGGGCCTGAACCTGAGCGTGCGGCCCGGCGAATTCTACATGCTCCTCGGTCCCAACGGCGCCGGTAAGACGACGACGCTGCGTATGGTCAGCGGTCTATTGCAGCCGGATGAAGGTGCCATAGACGTGTTCGGAATCGACGCGCTGGCCGATCCCGTTGCCGCCAAGCAGATCATCGGCTGGCTTTCGGACGAGCCGATGATCTACGACAAGCTGACGCCGCTCGAATATCTCGAATTCGTCGCCGGATTGTGGAACGTCGATGCGGCCGTCGCCGAAGCTCGTGCGCGCGATCTCGTCGGCTGGCTCGGTCTCGAAAAGGTCGCGCATGCGCGTTGCGAGGCTTTCTCGCGCGGCATGCGCCAGAAGGTGGCGCTGGCGGGCGCGCTGGTGCACGAACCCAAGCTCATCATATTGGACGAACCGCTCACCGGGCTGGATGCCGGCAGTGCGCGCCTCGTCAAGAACGTGCTCGCCGAGCGCGTGCGCGCGGGCGCCACCGTCATCATGACGACGCACATCCTGGAGATCGCCGAGCGCATGGCCGATCGCATCGGCGTGATTTCCGGCGGACGGCTGATTGCCGAAGGCACGTTGCGCGAGCTGCGCGATCGCGTCGGCACGGGCGATTCCCCGCTCGAAGACATGTTCCTGACGATCGTCGAACAGGATGCGGCGGCCGCATGAGCGTGCCCGGATCGCTGACCTGGTTCGCGCAGCACGAAGCACGGCTCGCCTGGCGCGAGATGATGTCGATGATGACGGCCGGGCGTGCGGACCGCGAGCGCAAGGTCGCGGGCGGCGTCATCATCTTCGTCGTGGCCCTGCACGGCATCGCCTACCTGGTGTTGGGGCGCGGCGGTGCGCTCGCGCAGAACCACGATCTGCCGGCGCTGGTCGGCGTCATGGCGGGCATCATTCTCTCCTGCTCGGCGATGCTGTCGCAGGCGATGGAGAGCGTGACACGCACGTTCTACACGCGCTCAGACCTCGAATTGATCTTGAGTTCGCCGGCGCGGGCGCAACGTCTTTTCGCCGTGCGCATCGGCGCGATCGCTTCGTCGGTCAGCCTGATGTCGTTGCTTCTCATCGGCCCGTTCATCGACGTGCTCGTTTGGCAGGGCGGCGCAAAGTGGCTCGGCGGATATGGCGTGATCCTTGCGGTCTCACTCGTTGCGACCGCGGTTGCGGTCGTCTTGACCGCCTCGCTCTTCCAACTCATCGGGCCCAAGCGCACCAGGCTCGTCGCGCAAGTCGCGGCGGCCGTGATCGGCGCCGCGTTCGTCATCGGGCTACAGATGGCCGCCATGTTTTCGACCGGCACGATGTCGCGCCTCGCATTCCTGCAGTCGACCTATGTCTTGGCGCACGTGCCGGCAATCGACAGCGTGTTCTGGTGGCCGGCGCGGGCGGCGCTCGGTGAAGTACCCGCGCTTGCGGCCGTTGTGGGCGCGTGCCTACTTATCTTTCTCATCACAACGTTGGTTTATGCGCCGCGCTTCGCCACCTTTGCGATCGCGGCGTCGAGCGTGGCGCAAGGCGGCGTCGCCACACGCGGCGCCGGCCGCACCTTTCGCGTCGAGGCGGCGTCGTCCGCGCTACGGCGCAAGGAACGGCTGCTGCTCGGGCGCGATCCGTGGCTGATGTCGCAGTCGCTGATGCAGCTGCTCTATCTTTTACCGCCGGCCGTTCTGCTCTGGCACAACTACGCGTCCGGCGGCGGCGCTGCGATCATCCTCGTGCCGGTGCTGGTGATGGCGGCCGGGCAGCTCGCGGGCGGCCTCGCGTGGCTCACGATTTCCGGCGAGGATGCGCCGGATCTCGTTCTGACGGCGCCCGTGCCGCAATCGCGCATTCTGCGTGCCAAGATCGAGGCGGTGATGGAATGCATCGCCATCGTGTTCTGCCCGTTCGTCATCGCCCTCCTCTTGTTCTCGCCGAGCCTGGCGTTGATTGCCGCGTTCGGCATCGGAACATCCGCCGCCTCCGCCGCGATGGTCCAATTGTGGTTTCGCAGTCAATCGAAACGTTCGCGGTTCGGCCGCCGCCATACCTCGTCGCGGATCGCAACGATCTCGGAGGCGCTCTCGTCCGTCACCTGGGCGGCGGCAAGCGCCGTCGCGGCCGCCGGCAGCTGGCTCGCCGTCATCGTCGTCGCGATCGCGATCGGAATTCTGGCGCTGGTCCGATCTTTCAGCCCCAGTGCTGCGCAATTGCGGTTACGCGCGCACGTATAAGCGGGTCTCGCCGGTTGAGTATCCTTTCGGACAATTGACCGAGAGTGCGATAGAACATCGGCATTCGAATTGACCGCGACCAAAGGAACACTATGAGCGACAAAGGCACTGTACTCGTCACCGGCGGGTCGGGATTCATCGGTGGGTGGTGCGTTATCGGGCTCCTGCAGCAGGGGTATACCGTGCGCACGACGGTGCGCGACCTTAAGCGTGAGAGCACCGTGCGGGCGACGCTGGGCAAGGCCGTCGATGCGGGGGCACTGGACCGTCTCAAGTTTTACGCGGCCGATCTCATGTCCGATGCAGGGTGGGACGCGGCGACGCAAGGTTGCGATTATGTGCTCCACGTGGCCTCGCCGCTCGGCGTGGCGGAGCCGAAGGATCCGGACGTTCTCATCGTACCGGCGCGCGAGGGCGCCAAGCGCGCGGTGAACGCCGCCATCAAGGCGGGCGTGAAGCGCGTCGTGCTCACCTCCTCCGTCGCAGCGACCAGCCGGGGCACCGGCGGCGGCGATTGGACGAGCGACGAAACGGTGTGGACCGATCCCGACAAGCCGGGCGTCAGCGCCTATTCTCGTTCCAAGACGTTGGCCGAGCGCGCGGCGTGGGACCTGATCAAAACATCGAAGGGCACGACGACGCTCGCGACCGTCAATCCGAGCTTGGTGCTGGCGCCGGTGTTGAGCACCGACTTCTCCGACTCCGTGCAGGTCATCCAGCGCCTGCTCTCCGGCAAGGTGCCTGGCATTCCGCGGCTCGGGTTCAATATCGTCGACGCGCGCGACGTCGCCGATCTGCACATCCGCGCCATGACGGCGCCGGAAGCCGCCGGACAGCGCTTCATCGCCGCCGGAAAATTCGCCTGGATGGGCGAGATGGCGGCGCTGCTGCGCGCAAAGCTCGGCAAAGATGCGGCCAAAGTGCCGACGCGCAAGGTGCCGGACTTCGTGCTGCGTCTCGTCGCGCTCTTTGATCGCGACTTGGGCGCGGTGACGCCGAACCTCGGCCATAAGCACGATTACAGCTCCGCCAAAGCGCAAAACATGCTCGGCTGGCGCCCGCGCGCGATGGAAGACACCGTGCTCGAGTGCGCCAAGAGCCTGATTGCGACGGGCGCGGTCTGAGCGCAGCGCATGAAACTGACTATCGGCGGCCAGACGAACGACGATCCGGCGAACGGCGATATCGAGCGCGCCGTCGACGGCAAGCCGCATGAGGCGGGCTGGCGCATTCATCTCAAATCGAACGGCGACGATTACATCGAAGCCGTCGCCGATGCGAAGGGCGGCTATCGGTTGTCCTTTGTCGACCGTGGGCAGCACTTCAATTCCGACGGGCCAGTCGACGGCGAAACGCTGAAGAGCGTTCTCGTCGAATATTTGAATGACGATGCGGATTGGCGCGACGAATGCACCTTCATTCCGGAAACGCCGAAAGGACAGGGTTCAAAGGCCGGCGCTCGCATCAGCTCCGAGCCGCCGCCGTGGGCGATCATTTTGGTCGCGGGCGCGTTCTTCGGCGCGCCGCTTCTTTTCGTTTTGCCGGAATCCTGGCACGCCTCCAGCTTCGCGATTGTGTGGCTTGTCGCCGGGCCGATGGCGGTCATGGGGCTCGCCATGCTCGCCAACAAATTGATGTTGGCGCGCCGTGCGGCGGTCTGGCCGCAAGCTGCCGGACGGATCACGAAATCGGAAGTTGCCGCGGTCCATCCCCGGACGTCCAGCGGACCAACCGATGTGATCAATGTCCCGGCAGTCGAATATGAATTCGCCGCCAAGGGCCAAAAGTTTACCGGCACGCGTATCAGCATCGGCGAGGACACCGGCGGGGCCAATACCGAAGCGACACTGGCGCACTATCCGGCCGGCGCTGCGGTCATGGTCTATTACGATCCCGCAGACCCCGGAAATTGCGTGCTCGAGCGCGATATTCCGAAGGCCGTGCCTTTGGGCTGCGCCGCGATCCTGGCGATCCTCGCCGGGGTTGGTTTTGGCGGCTATTGGCTCGTCGTGCATTATTGGAGCTTCGTTGAAGCTTACGCGGAACAGGGCCACGGCGTCGTTATCTTCGCCGGAATTGCAGGGCTCGTGTCGCTGATGCTCTTCGAAGGTTCGCGCTTCGGGTCGAAAGTAGGCAGCAATTGGCCGTCGGCCAAGGGCAAGGTCGTGGAGAGCGGGACAGAAAGTTACCGCGCGCGCGTCAACAAAAGCACCGTTACGTCTTACGCGCCGGTCGTCGAATATTCGTATCTCGTCAACGGCCACGAATACCACAGCCGGCAGATCAAGCTCGACGACGACGGCGGCGGCGACTCGCGTGCCGATGCGGCGGAGATCGCCGCGCGCTATCCCAAAGATAGTGACGTCGAAGTGCACTACGACCCCACGAATCCCGGCAATGCGGCGCTGGAAAAACCCACCGGCATTGCCTGGTATCTGCTCGGCGTCACCGGCGTCTGTTTCGCCGTCGCGCTCTATGCGAGCGGTTTTTTCGGCTAGACATCAATCGAGCTACGCAAGACGGGCGCGCAACCGACCGGTCACTGTCCTGCGGCGCACTGGGCCTCAGCCCCCAATCCAGGACTGAGGCTGAGGCGCGCTGCGCCGACTTACGCCGCCAAATGCGCTTCGACGAACCAAAGTTGTTTGTCGGTGGCGCGCGAAATTTCGGTGAAGACGTCGGCGCTGGCGGCATCCCCCATCTCGGCGGCCTGATCGATGTCGGCGCGCACCGCCTTGCCGAATTGCGCGAGCACGGCCGCGACTGCCTTCAGATGCGCCTCGCCGCCGCTGGCTTCGAGCGAATATTCGTAGAGCTTCGAGTTTTTCGCCGTCGTTTGAACGCGACCGTCGGCAACGCCGCCCAAGGTCGTGATGCGCTCGGCGATCAGGTCGACGAACTCCTCAACCTCGCCGTGGATCTTGTCGAAGAGCTCGTGCAGCTGGAAGAAGTCCTTGCCCTTCACGTTCCAGTGCGCTTGCTTCATTTGCGCTTCGAGATCGATCGAATCCGAAAGGCGCGCCTGCAGCAACGCGATGACGCCTTTGCGAACGTGGGCGGGAATATCGAGATGCGATTGGTACATGGTGGTCTCCTTTACCTTTAAGGGAAAGCCTCGTTTGCGACGGGACGAGGGGCTTCGCGCCATCGCAGCGATATAGTTTCGACTTTACAAGATGCCAGGGCGGCTTGGCACCTTTCGTCTTCGATCGTGCCGAAAAAAAAGGCCCCAGCTCCGGATCGAGAGCTGGGGCCGCGGACCGTGCAATCGCTCGGATTGCTACTTCGCCTTCATATCCGGACGCCACTCAGGCAGGCCGGCGCGCCAGAAGACGAACGCGTACATGTCGGCGTAGAGCTCGTCGTTCTGCGACTTGGTCGAGCCGATGCCGTGGCCGGCCTCCGCGTCGATGCGCAACAGAACGGGCTTCACCGTGCCGGTCGCTTGCATGGCGGCGGCGAGCTTGCCCGGTTCCCACGGCGAGACGCGGGGGTCATTGAGGCCGGTCGTAATCAGGACCGCCGGATATTGCGTGCCAGGCTTCAGATGCTGAAGCGTGTCCATCTCCAAGAGGTTCTTGAAGCCCTGCTCGGTCTTGACGGTGCCGAACTCGGGAATGTTCGGCGGACCGTTCGGCGAGAACTCGGCCCGCAGCGTGTTCGCCGCCGGAACGGAATCGATCACGCCCGCGAACAGATCGGGCCGCTCAGTCAAGGCGCGGCCCATGGTGATACCGCCGGCCGAGCCGCCGAAGATGAAGAGCTTCTCCTTGGTCGTCACGCCGCGTGCGATGAGATCTTCACCGCAAGCGATCAGGTCGCGCCAGGTGTTGGGTTTGTTCTGATCCTTGCCGCCGAGACGCCAAGCATCGCCCAATTCGCCGCCGCCGCGTACATGGCACGAGGCATAGGTGCCGCCGGCTTCGAGGAAGCTCACCGCGCGCGGCGAAAAGTCCGCGAGCTGAGAGATGCCGTAGGAACCGTAGGCCTGGATGAGCGTGACCTGCGCCCCGTTCGCGCCCCTCTGCTGAACCAGCGAGAGCGGCACCATAACGCCGTCATGCGCCTTGGCGTCGAGATCGGAGACGACGTAGCGCGAGGTGTCGTATTTCGGCGTAACGCCGAGCTTCAAGTCGGTGAACTTCTTGGTCGTCGGATCGAAGGAGAACTCCGACGGCGGCACGACAAAGCTCTCGAGCGTGAAGGCAATGCCGGGCTTGCGCTGATCGGTGAAGGCGTTGTCGACGTGACCCTTGAACGGCAAGGTCACTTCTTCCGCCTTCGTTTGTCCGACCGGAATACGCAAGAGCTGCGTATAGGCGCCGGCGCGCGCAAGCACGTAAAGCGCATCGGACGCCGCGTGGATGGAGTCGATCACGCGCTTGGAATCGGCAGGCAACAGAGCCGTCGCCGCCGACAACGGCTGACCAACCTTCAGCGTCAAGATTTTGAAGGTCGGCGCGTCCTTGTGCGAAAGGAGGAAGATATCGTCGCCGCGAATGTCGATGCCGGTAACGTCGTCGGTGCGGGCGACCAGCTGCGTCCACGTGGCCTTGGGATCGTTGATTTTGTCGACCGGCACCGTCGAGAGCTGCAACTCGTTCTGCACGCCGTTGATGCTGAGCACGGCGGCAACGGGCGCGCCGGGCACGATGGCAATGACGGGAAATTCGTCATGGCCGAACGCCGGTCCGTGACCTACGGTCGAACCGAGCACCGGAACGGGCGCGGCCTTCAAGTCCCAGGCGTCGGCTGTGGCGTCGCGGTATTTCTCCGTCGGCGCATCCTTCGGACCCATTTCCTTCAAGCGGATGAAATAGAGCGTCTTGGAGTCGTTGCTCCACGAGGTCGCGCCGAACTGAGCGCGGTCGATGGGCCCGGCAATCTGTTTGCCGCTGGCCGCGTCGTAGGCAAAGAGCAGCGCCTCTTCCGAGCCGCCCTCGGAGATTCCGACCGCAACCTTCGAGCCGTCCGGCGAAGCGAGGAAGTAGTTGATGGCGTGAGGCTTGTCGCCGTGCGATTTGCGATAAGCGGCGATGTCGACGAGCTTGTGTACGCCCTTGGCGTCCTTGATCATGAGATCGAAAGCGTCTGCGCCCGGCGCACGTTCTTCATAGAAGGCGCGGCCGCCATAGGTCGCGTAGCTTTGGATGAAGCCGAAGCTGCCGGTGAAGGCGGCGATCTTTTTTTCTAGCGCGGCGCGCGGTTTGATCGCATCGAGAATCGAGCGCGTGTAAACGCCTTGTGCCTTCATCCAGTCGATTGTCGACTTGTCGAGCGCTTCCATGTAGCGATAATTGTCGGTGACCTTGGCGCCGAAGAACGTTTCGGTCACGGGCTTGACCGGTGCGACGGGAGGTTTCGCCGTCAGATTGGCCGGCGCGAGCGGATCGTCGGTTGCCGCGGCTAGCGCCAGCGAAGCGCCGGCCACGGCCGCAACCAGCGAACCGCATAAGAGTGATCTTACTTTCATCGGTCGTTCCCCTCTTTCAATCTGCGGGCGGCAGAATAGCGTCCGACAAAGGTGCCGCGAAATGCGTGCAAGCCACAAATGTGGGGAATCTGTTGCTCTCAGGACAAATCTTCGTGTCCGGGGCAGTCGCCGGCACCACGCCGCTCGGAGGGCGTCGAGGGGCCTGGATTTGCCGGTGCCTTGTCAGGCGAACGCAGCGCCAGGCTTGAAACCAAGCTTCTTGAATACGATGGCGGCGGGACAGAACCCGGTGAAGGCAGACTGGAGCATATTCAGCCCGACGAACACGGTCAGCAACATCCAAGCCGGATGCACGAAATAGGTAAGCAACAACGACAGCAGGACCATGACTCCCGCGAAGGCGAGCACGGCTTTATCGATGGTCATTGGCAGTCTCCTTTAGAGTCGGAAGGTGGGTACGCGTCCAGCGGACGATGGTTTGGGTGTCCATGACGCCCGCCGATTGCGCGAGAAGTCCCCGCCGATGAGCAATAGGGCAGGAATGCCGCGTATGCCGAAGCGCGCGCAGACGTCCGGTGCGGTATCGGCGTTGAGCTTGAGCAAACGCACATTAGGTTCCAGCTCGCGCGCCGCGCCCTCGAACATCGGCGCCATTTGACGGCACGGGCCGCACCACGGCGCCCAAACGTCGGCAAGCACGGGAATGTCGCTGCGCTCGATCTGACGCTCGAATGCCGCGGCATTCACCTCGGCGGGCTTTCCAGCGAAAAGCGACGCGGCGCACTTGCCGCATTTGGCCTCTTTCGGATCGCGTTCTGCCGCGGTGGCGTTCACTGCCCCGCATGCGGCGCAGACGATGTGCATCTTTTGGCTCACGTCTCAGGCTCTCAGTTTGCGGCCGCGCCAGTAGCTTAACCCTGCTCTGGATTCCTGCCGGCCGACTTGATCCGGGTCACGCTCCATTCGCTTGACAATATATTCATATATACGTATATATGCAAGTATGAAAATCAACATGAGAGAAATGGAAGCGGCCGCCGACGGCGCCACCGAGCTTCTGAAGGCGTTGGCCAACCGGCATCGCCTGATGATCGTCTGTCAGCTGATCGACAAGGAACGCTCGGTCGGCGAGTTGGCGGGGGTATTGGGTATCCGCGACTCGACCGTATCTCAGCACCTGGCGCTGCTTCGCAAGGACGGTCTCGTCGGCGCGCGCCGCGACGGACAGACGATCTTCTACTCAATCGCGAACCCTGCGGCACGAGCCGTTCTTGAGGCTCTTTACGGCGAATTTTGCGCACCTCGCCCACGCAAACGCTGATCTGCCTCAAGGTCGGAGTGACCCGAGAGGAGCAAGAAGGTCATGATGAGGACGAGCCTGTTCATAGCAATTCTTCTCACGATCGCGGCTGCGACCGCGGCCGGTGCAGCGGAACGTTTCGTTGTCGAAGAGCGGACGGTGCCGGATTACAAAACCGTCGCGGCGACCTTCACGACGCGCGACATGGGCGAGGCACGCGCTCGGATCGGCGGCACTCTGGTCGAGCTTCGCGTGCGCGAGGGCGACACCGTTGCAAGAGACCAGTTGCTCGCTGTCGTGACCGACCAGAAAATCGCACTCGAATTGCAGTCGCGTGCTGCGCAAACGGCGGCGCTCGCCGCTGAGAGCGAGCGCGCTGGCGCGGAGCTCGGGCGCGTGCGCGCCGTGTTCGAGAAAGGATTCTACTCGAAGGCAAGACTCGATCAGGCCGTCGCGGCCGCAAAATCGGCGGCGTCGGCTTGGAAGGCCGCAGCTGCGGCGCAAGCCGTCGTCGCCGAACAGGCGACCCAGGGCAAGATTTTGGCGCCGGCCGCGGGGAAGGTCGTGCGCGCGTCCGTTCCGGCCGGCTCGGTCGTCATGGCCGGAGATATCATCGCCATTATTGCCTCGAACGATCCGGTCGTTCGCGTTGAGATGCCCGAGCGCGATGCCCGCGGATTGAAAAAGGGCGATGAGCTCAAGCTCGTCGCGGACAATGCCACGGGAACTGAGAAACTCGCCTCGACAATGATCCGCGAGATCTACCCGGAAGTGCGCGACGGCCGGGTCACTATCGATCTTGAAGCCAAGATGCTCGGCTCGGCTTTCGTCGGCGCGCGCGTTCGCGTGCTGGTGGCGGTCGGCGAGCGGCGCGCCATCGTCGTTCCGCAAGCGTACGTGATGACACGCTTTGGCGTCGACTATGTAAGCCTCGCCGTCAAGTCCGGCGCGCTCGATATCCCGGTTCAGCGCGGTCAGCCGATGTCCATTGCGGGCACAGCCGAGGGTGTCGAGATTCTGTCGGGCCTGAAGGCGGGAGATGTGCTCTTGCGGCCGGATGGACGCTTGGTGCAGCTGTGAATCTCGGACTTTCCGGCCGGATCACGCAAGCAACGATCCGCTCGCCGCTAACACCGCTGTTTCTGCTGGCGGCGCTGGCTTTAGGCCTCCTTGCGGTCGTCACGATCCCGCGCGAGGAGGAGCCGCAGATCAGCGTGCCGCTCGTCGATATTTCGGTGCGCGCCGACGGCGTGAGGGCGGTCGACGCGATCGAACTAATCACCAAGCCGCTCGAAGCGATCGTCAAGAGCATCGACGCGGTCGAACACATCTACAGCCAGACCGAAGACGATCATGTGCTGGTTACCGCTCGATTCAAAGTCGGCACCAACCCGGACGACGCGATCGTGCGGGTCCAGGCGAAGATCCGCGCAAACTATGATCGCATTCCGGCGGGCGTTCCCGAGCCACTGATCGTAGCCCGCGGCATCAACGACGTGCCGATCGTGGTGGTGACGCTGACACCCAAGCCCGAAGCTGCGGATCGGTGGACGGATCAGTCGCTGTTCGACGTCGCGGACGAGCTGCGTTCCGAATTGGCGAAGGTCGAGGATGTCGGCCTCAGCTTTATCGTCGGCGGCCGCCCGGAGGAAATTCGCGTCGAGCCCGACCCCGGACGTCTAGCGCTCTACGGCGTTCCGCTGGGTTCGTTGATCTCCGTGGTTCGCGAGGCGAACCGCGCCTTTCCACTCGCGACATTGCGCGAGCGCGACAACAGCGTCTCGGCGATTTCAGGCCGCACGCTTGCAAGTCCCGACGAAATCGGATTGCTGACGGTGACCGCCGCCGACGGCCGCGCGGTTTACGTCAAGGATGTCGCCAACGTCGTCCAGGCGCCTCGCGCGGACGATGCCCGGGTCTGGTCCTTGCAACGCGCGCCCGACGGCACGTGGACAACGACACCGGCCATCAGCCTCGCCATTGCCAAGCGGTCCGGCGCGAATGCAGTCCTAATCGCGGATCGAATTGTCCAGAGGATTCAATCGCTGAAGGGCCCGCTGATCCCCAATAGCCTCGACGCCACGATTACGCGCAACTACGGCGAGACGGCGAACGACAAAGCCAACGAGCTTTTGTTCCATCTCGGCCTCGCCACGGTATCGATCGTCATTTTGATTGCGTTGACCATCGGCTGGCGCGAGGCGGCGGTGACGGCTGTGGTGATTCCGACCACCATCATGCTCACGTTGTTCGCAGCGAACATGATGGGCTACACGATCAATCGCGTCAGTTTGTTCGCGCTTATTTTTTCAATCGGCATTCTGGTCGACGATGCGATCGTGGTCATCGAAAACATCGCGCGCCATTGGGCGATTCGCGACGGGCGCACGCGTGCGCAAGCGGCGATCGAGGCCGTTGCAGAAGTCGGCAATCCGACCATGATCGCTACCCTAACGGTTGTCGCCGCCTTGCTTCCCATGATGTTCGTGTCGGGGCTCATGGGCCCTTACATGGCGCCGATCCCGGCGAACGCGTCCGCCGCGATGCTGTTCTCGTTCGTGGTCGCCGTCGTACTCGTGCCTTGGTTGATGATGAAGCTCTCGCCGCGCCGCGAAGGCGTTCTTGTCGAACACGAGGCAACGCACGGCGAGGGCATGTTGGGGCGCATCTATCGCGCTGTGGCGGAGCCCGTCATCCGCACGCGGGCGAGGGCGTGGTTTTTTCTTGGCGCTGTCGGCGTCGCGACATTGCTGGCTTGCATTCTCTTCGTGACGAAGACAGTCACTGTCAAGCTCTTGCCCTTCGACAACAAATCCGAACTTCAAGTTGTCGTGGACTTGCCGGAAGGCGCCAGCCTTGAAGCGACGGAGCGCATTTTGCTGCAAGCCGCCGAGATCGTGAAAACGCTGCCCGAAGTGACATCCGTGCAGGCGTATGCCGGCACCGCCGCGCCGTTCAATTTCAACGGCCTCGTCCGCCACTATTTCATGCGCCAGCGGCCCGAGCTCGGCGATCTGCAGGTCAATCTCAAGGCCAAGGACGACCGCCAGCGCGCCAGCCACGATATCGCGCTCGACTTGCGCAAACGGCTCACTGCATTGAACGTGCAGCCCGGCACGGTCATCAAGGTCGTCGAGGTTCCACCGGGGCCGCCCGTCATCGCGACCTTGCTTGCGGAGATCTATGGGCCCGATGCGCAAACGCGATTGGCCGTCGCCGAGGAAACAAAAAGACTCTTCAAGAGTATTCCGTTCATCGTCGACGTCGACGATTCTTACGGTGTCCCGCGGCCGCGGTTGCGGCTCAATGTGAAGCGCGACGTCGTCGAGTTCTTCGGCTTGAACGAACGCGACATTTCGGATTCCGTTGCGGCGCTTTTGACAGGCACCGTGGTCGGCTATTCGCATCGCGGCGAAGGCCGCAATCCTGCGGAAATCGCAGTCCGCCTGCCGAAAAGCGATTTGTCGTGGAATGCGCGGCTGACGACGACGCCGGTCGGCGTGACGCGCGGCAATGCCGGCACGAGGACGATCGAGCTGGGCGAAGTGATGGAGGCGTCGCGAGAACCGGGCTCGCTGCCGATGTTCCGGCGGGATGGGCATTTCGCGGAGATGGTGACGGCGGAACTCGCGGGTGCGTACGAGGCGCCGATCTACGGCATGCTCGACGTTGCCGCCGCGGTCAACGCCCACGATTGGGGCAAGCTGGCAAAGCCGACGATCCGGCTCTACGGCCAGCCCGAGGACGAAACCAAGCCGACACTGCTGTGGGACGGCGAGTGGGAGATCACCTACGTCACGTTCCGCGACATGGGTGGGGCTTTCATGGTGGCGCTGCTCGGCATCTATGTGCTCGTGGTCGGGCAGTTCAAGAGCTTCAAGCTGCCGCTGGTGATCCTGACGCCTATTCCCTTGACGCTGATCGGCATCGTGCTGGGTCATGCCTTGTTCGGCGCGCCGTTCACGGCCACTTCGATGATCGGCTTCATCGCCTTGGCCGGCATCATCGTGCGGAACTCGATTCTGCTAGTCGACTTCATCCGTCACGGCCGCGCAACCAACCGGCCCCTGCGCGAAATCCTTCTTGAAGCCGGCGCAATCAGGTTCAAACCGATTCTGCTCACGGCGATCGCGGCGATGATCGGCGCCGCAGTCATTCTGACCGATCCGATCTTCCAAGGTCTCGCTATTTCATTGTTGTTCGGTCTCGCCTCCTCGACGCTGCTGACCGCGCTCGTGATACCGGCAATCTATGTAGCGCTGCGCGACGACATTTCGGCGCCCAGCTCGACGCCGAAGGCGGCTGACGGTACTTGACAACTCTATTGTCATCGCCAATATGACAATCGTATTGTCATCAAGAAGCCGGCGATGAGCGCAACAGCCGTTCAGCTAAACGATCTGACCAAGACCGTCCGCGCTTGTTTTCAGCGCTTGAAAGCCATGGGCGAGCGTTTGCACGGCGATCTCGACGTGACTGTCGCGATGCGCGCGGTGCTCGAGACCCTGGTCGAAGATGGGCCTCGCACCGTACCGCAAATCGCGCGGAGCAAAGCCGTCACGCGTCAGCACATCCAGACGATCGTCGATTCATTGCTGATGAAAAAACTCGTCAAGCTCGACGACAATCCGGCGCACCGGCGTTCCTCCCTCATCGTCGCAACGGCGAAGGGCAGCGATCTTTTCGCAGACATGCGCCGGCGCGAACAGCGCGCCCTGACGGCCATTGGCCGGACTCTCGATCACGTCGACATCGGCGCAACGCTCCGCACGCTCGCGGCGCTCAATACCGCTCTCGAAGGCCATCTGAAGGAGACAAAACATGCGGCGTGAACAACATGTGCGCGGCCATTGGAACTCGCGTCACGGCACGACTGGCGGCGGCCGCTATGCCTAGCCAATTCTCCAAGCCAACGGGTTTGATTGGGCGGCTCGTCGGTTGGATTTTCGCAAATCGCGCCTCCAACGTCAGACGCAGCAACTGGACGGTCGAGCTCTTGAAGTTGGCCCCTCGCGACCGCGTGCTCGAAGTCGGGTGTGGACCAGGCATCGCGCTCAAAGCGTGTCTCAAGACCGTAACCGACGGCACGGTCGTCGGCCTCGATCACTCCGATGTCATGATCGCCCAAGCGCGCGGGCGCAACCTGCGTGCCGTGCGCAAGAAGCGACTGCGGCTCGTTCTTGGTACACTTGCCGAGCTGCCGCACGACGAACCGCCTTTCGACAAGATTTTCTCGATCAACGTCATTCAATTCGTGGACAAAGCGGCGTTTATTGCCGAAAGCGTAAAACATCTGTCGCGCGACGGAATACTGGCGACGAGTTTTCAACCGCGTGGCGGCAAGCCGACGCGCGAACAGGCGCTGGAGATGGGCAAGACGCTCGAGACACTATTCACCAGCGCCGGATTGACCGAGGTAAGGACCGAGCTGCTCGAGCTAAAGCCGGTGCCTGCGATATGCGTCCTGGGCCGAAAGAAATAGACCGCAGTTGTGCACGGCGAGCCGCGCGTGCTCGACTAATGCGCCCACTTGCGGTAACGCCGCTCGGTCATGACCGCCATGCCCCGCCACATCCTGACTTTCAGCTGCCCCGACGTCGCCGGCATCCAGGCGGCGGTCACGACCTTTCTTTTCAAGTCGGGCGCATTCCTCGAGGAGGTCGCGTCCTACGGCGATCCGGACACGAAGACATTCTTCAGCCGTATCGTCTTCAGCTCGGCCCAGAACCGGGCTATCGATCCAGGCGCGATCGAGACCGCCTTCAAGACGATTGCCGGCCAATTCGCAATGGACTGGCGCATCACCGAGGCCGCACGCAAGTGCCGAACCGTGATCGCGGTTTCGCGCGCCGGCCATTGCCTCAACGACCTTCTGCACCGCTGGAGTTCGGCAACGCTTCCCATCGATATCGCCGGGGTCGTGTCAAACCATGACGAGCTTCGCCGCCTGGTCGAATTGTACGACCTTCCTTTCCACCATTTGCCGGTCGCAGCTGAATCGAAGGCGAGGCAGGAAGCCGATTTCATGTCGGTCGTGCAAAATGCGCAGGCCGATCTTGTCGTTCTCGCCCGCTATATGCAGGTGTTGTCCGACGGAATGGTCGTGCGACTGGCCGGACGTTGCATCAACATCCATCATTCATTCCTGCCCAGCTTCAAGGGCGCTAAGCCCTACCATCAGGCACATGATCGGGGTGTGAAGATCATCGGCGCAACGGCGCACTATGTGACGACCGATCTCGACGAAGGACCGATCATCGAACAAGCTACCGAGCGCGTCGACCATACGTCGACCGCCGACGATCTCGTCGGTATCGGCCGGGACATCGAGAATACGGTCCTCGCGCGCGCGGTGAAATGGCATGCGGAACGCCGCGTACTCCTGAACGGCCGGCGAACGGTCGTCTTCAAATGACGGCGCGGACGATTGGCTTCAGCCGGGATTGACGGCGGGTCCGGTGGCGGTCGCTTTTTCGCTGTCGGGGCGAACCTTCTGTCCGCTTTCCAAATGCTCGGCGCCGCGCACGACGATGCGCTCGCCCTCAACAAGCGTGCCCGAGACCTCGACGAGATTGCCGTCCTCGGCTCCCGTGCCGACGGCGATGCGCTGGGCAGTGTTTTCCTTGTCGAGCTTGAAGAGATAAGTGTTGTCCTCGCGCAGGATCAGCGCGTCGCGCGGCACCGCCAGCACCATGCGTGGCTCCGCCGCGGGCACCAGGATCTTCGCCGCATCGCCGACGAAGGCAGCGTCGGATTTGAGGGTCAAGCGAACCTCAACCGTGCGGCTCAACTGATCGCCGACGGGAACGACGGTGCGCACGATCGTGTCGATGGGCTTGCCGTTTATGACGGCCGTGACGTGCATGTTCTCGCGCAGATATTGCATCGATTGGATCGGCACCTGGGCGCTGATCTCGATCGACTCCAGATCGACGAGGCGGACGACTTCGTGACCCTCGGTCGCGTACTCGCCGGCATTGATCAGGCGCGCGGCAACGCGACCCGCGAACGGCGCGCGAATCTCAAGGTGATCGAGCTGATATTGGGCGCGCTCCAACGCGCTTTGCGCTTGCGCCAGCGACGCGACATCGCTGTCGCGCGTCGAGATCGCTTGATCGCGCACGGTCTTGGCGACGACGTTCTTCACCAACAGCTGATCCATGCGTTCGGCGTGGACGCGATCGAAGCGCACGATGGCGCTCAAGCGATCGACGTTGGCACGATCGGACGCGCGCTGCATTTCCGCCATGTGCTTGTCGAGGCGGGCGGCGACGTCACCCTGTTTCAACGCGGTGCCGACCTCGGCCACCCATTCGACCCGGCCAGCGACATCGGCGGCGAGCTTGGAGTCGTTGCGCGACATCACGGTGCCGGGAAACGACGCCTGAGGCGCGAGGCGCACAGACTTGACCTGAGCAACGGCGACAGCCGGCAGATCGGCGGCAGCAGGCGCGGCCTGCGCCGTGTCGGCGGGCGTAACCTTTGCGATGGGCCAGATGAGCCATACGCCGACGGCCAGGCCTGCGACCAGAACTGCGCCCGCGCCCGCAACAATCGATTGACGGCGCGTGATCATGCAGCGGCTCTCAGCGGAGTGGGTTTCGGTTTCGGCAACGGCTCGGTGACCGGCGCTTGCGTCCGCAGCGTCGACGTCTCACCCAAGCGCAGCATCGCCGGTATCAGAATCAGCGTGAATATATGGCTGATCAGAATGCCGCCGACAATGACGGCACCGAGCCCGCGATAAATCTCGGCGCCCGCGCCCGGAATGACGACAAGCGGCAACATGCCGAAGATCGCCGTGAGCGTGCTGGAGAAAATGGGCCTGAGGCGCGTCTCAAGGCTCGAGCGCACGGCGTCGACACGGCTCATGCCCTCGGCCTCGGCCTGGCGCGTTCGAGCGACGAGCAGGATCGTGTTGTTGACGACGAGGCCCAGCACAATGATGAAACCGATCATCGTCAAGAGGTCGAGCGGCTGGAAGGTGAAAAGCGAGACGACTTGGAGCGCGGCGACGCCGCCGACCGTACCCAAAGGTAGGGCAATCGTCGCGATCGCGGAATCCCACACCGACTTGAAAAGCGCCGCCATGATCAAGAACAGCAGCAAGACGGCGAGGGCAAAATTCTTTCCCATCGTCGAGAGTGCGTTGTCCATATGGTTGGCCGCGGCGCCGTAGAACACCCGCCCGCCGGCCGGCAGCAGCTTCTTGATTTCCGGTTCAATCTCTTTGCGGACGATCGTGAGCGCATCTTGTAACGCCATATTCTCGGGCGGGCGGAAGTTGATGGCGATGGTGCGGCGACGATCGAGGCGATAAAGACCGCTCGGCGCCATCGTCTGACGCATCGAAACGAGTTGGCCGAACGGCATGGTGCCGGCGCTTGGCGTCGCGACGGGCGCGCTCGACAGATCGTTCGCCGACGCCATCGGCAGCGACTTCAAGATGAGATAGAGCCGCTTTTCGCCGTCGTAGCGTTGGCCGACGTACAGGCCCTCATTAAAGGCCTGCACGAGTTGGCCGACCTGGTTGCGTGACCAGCCGGCCTGGCTGATGGCACGGTCGTCCGGCGTAATGCGAATCTCCGGCTGATCGTAGTCGAGCGATGGGTTGGGATTGACGACAGCATCCTGGAAGCGCTTCGTCATCAAGTCGACGCCCTTGCGCGCAGCGGCGCGCATCGCCTCGGCATCGGTCGACTGAATGTTGATCGAGATGCCGCCGCCTTCGTCGAAACCGCCGAAGAGGCTGCCTACCGCGGCGAAAGCTTGCGTGTCCGGCAAGTCCTTCAAGATCTCATGGCGCACGATGTCGAGCATTGTTTTCAGCTCGGCATCGTCCTTGACGCGCACGGCCATCTCGAGATCGCCGGGGCCATAACTCATGACATAAAAGTTCAGCAGCTCTGGTTTCTTGTCGCCGCGCATGTACGGCATCAGGCGCGCGATCAGCGGCTTGGCGAGCTGATCTTCGGTGAAGGGCGTAGTCACGGCGCCCGGCAATTGGAAAAAAGTGTCGATGGCCGCGCGCTTTACGTCGGGCAGGTATTGCAAACTCGGCATCAAGACAACCGTGCCGACAGCCGAAGCGCCGATCAAGCCGACGATCCACGCCCAGCGCTTGCGCGGGGTGGCGGTCGTCGCCATCACATAGTCGGCGATGGCGCGCCAGACATGGGCGAACTCCGGAATCTTGGGCCGAGTCTTGAGAAAGAGAACGGAGAGCGTCGGCACGACCGTAATGGCGACGATCAGCGAGATGAAGACCGACACGGCGATCGTCAGCGAAAGATCGGCAAATAGCTGGCCCTCAACGTCCTTCAAGAAGATGACAGGCAGGAAGATCGCAATGTTGGTCGCGGTGGAGGCAAGCAACGCGCCCCAGACTTGATCGGTGCCTTTCTGGGCCGCCTCGGCCGCCGGCATGCCGTTCTCACGCAAGCGCAAAATATTCTCGAAGGCGACGATGGCCGCGTCCAACACCATACCGGTGGTGAAGGCGAGGCCCGCCAGCGAGACGACGTTAAGCGAACGGCCCGAGAGTTCCAGGATGATGACGACCGCGAAAAGACAGATCGGGATGGCGGCCGAAATGATCAACGTCGCGCGCCATTCGCGCATGAAGAACCAGAGCACGCCGACCGCGAGCAGAATGCCGAGAATAAGGTCGCGCGTCAGCATCTCCACCGATTGATTGATGAAGTGCGAGGGATCGAAGGAATATTGCAGCGTGACGCCCTGCTCTTTCGCTGGGCCATCGTTGATCTTGGCGAGCTCCTCCTTTACCGCGGTGACGGTCGCGAGGACATTGGCGCCCGTCGCGCGCTGGATGAGGAAGCCGAGGGCGGGATTGCCGTTCTGGTAAGCGAAGGACTGACGCTTGCCGGCGGCGACCTTGACGTCGGCGATGTCGCCGAGCTTGACAGGTTTGCCGTCACGCCACTCGAGGATCAGTCCCTTCAGATCTTCGACCGAGTAGCGACCGCGAAACGACAAGCCGAAGCGTCGCCGGCCAACATCCATGGTTCCGCCGGAGACGTCGTCCGAGGCGCTGATCTGGCTCGCAATTTTCGGGATCTGAATGCCGAGTTGGGCGGCGCGCATGGGATCGAAAACGATTTGGAGCTCCTGCTGCGCCCCAACCATGTTCAATTGCACGCTGCCGACGCCTTGGATCGCCTCAAGACGCGGCGCAACCGTATAACGGAGCCACGGCTCGAAACTTTCAACGTTCCGCTGGTTGCCGGGCTGCCTCTGCATGAAGACGTAGAGCAGGGAGGCGTTTGAATCTTGCGTGCTTGCCAGCTGGACAAACGGCCGGTCGGAGTCCGTCGGCAGTGACGGGATGCGATTCAAACGGCCAATGACATCGACGAGCGTCTGCTTCATGTCGGTGCCGAGCGCGAAGGTCAGACTGACGTAACCGCCGCCGGCGTTGGCGAACGCCTTCGTTTCGACCAAACCTGGAATGCCTTGCAGCACTTCTTCTTCGGGTTCGATGATCTGGGCTTCGACTTCGTTCGGCGTGGCGACCCGCCAGCCGGTGCCGATGCCGATTTGCGGGCGATCGATATCGGGAAACAGTTGGATGGGAAGATCGTTGAGGGCGAAGAGGCCGAACAAAACGGTGACGGCAACCCCAACCGCCACGGCCGCGGGGCTTTTCAAACTCGCGGCCGTAAACGCGCGCACCCGAACCCTCCAGCCTTAACCCTGGCGGATTTGAGAGGGGTGCGGGGCATTTTTGAAGTCACAACGGCGTGAGAGCCGCACCGACACGGATGAATTCGCCGTCACATAACCGCGAGGCGGAACGATCTGGTGTGCACCGAGCGTCAGCTTTTGGACCCTACGGATCCTCGACTGAGTCGCCCGAGACGTCGGCACAATGGGTGACGGCCATTTGAACTTCAACATCTGTACGCCGCATTTTTCGTGCGATTCATAGATTGATCACCGTTAGTTGAGCGCATCGAATATGGACTAACGGGGCGCGCGAGCGCCGGATCGATGTCTGCGAAGTGGTCTACAATGCGGGAGCCTCATGCGATTCCATTCGACCTTCATATGCCTAGGGCTTCTCGGTGCCGTTGCCGTTTCATCGTCGGCCTTCGCCGGCTCGGCGATGTTTCGAGGCAACCCACAACACACCGGCGTCTATGACGCCGTGGGCGTGCCGAAATTTCATGGCGTCAAATGGAAATTTCACACAAAAGGCCAAATCATCTCGTCGCCAGCCGTTACCGGCAATACCGTCTATGTCGGCAGTACCGACGGGCATCTTTATGCCCTCGATCTCGCGACCGGCACGCAGAAGTGGGCATTCGCGACACGGGCGCGGGTGACGTCATCGCCGGCGATCGACGGCGGCACGGTCTATTTCGGCAGTTATGACGGTGCATTTTACGCGCTCGACGCCAAGGACGGCCGTTTGAAATGGAAATTCGAGACTGGCGGCGAGCGCCGCTTCGCGGGCAAGCACCTTCACGGCAGCGAGCCTGCCGGCGAGACGATGCCTGATCCGTTCGACTTCTATCTGTCCTCGCCGACGCTATCGAACGGCACCGTCTATTTTGGCAGCGGCGACGGCAATATCTATGCCCTCGACGCGGCGGCCGGCAGTCCGAGATGGAAGTTTCACACTCAAGACGTCGTCCACGCGTCGCCCGCAATTGCAGACGGGATCCTTTATGTCGGCAGTTGGGACAGCTATTTCTACGCCCTCGACGCGGCAACCGGCGAACAGAAGTGGCGCTTCAAGACCGGCGAGGATGCCGACACTCACAACCAGGTCGGCATTCAGTCGTCGGCAGCGGTCGCCGATGGTGTCGTCTATTTCGGCTGCCGCGATTCAAAATTCTACGCCGTAGACGTGCGCTCCGGCCGGCAAAAATGGGCGTTCGACAACAAGGGGTCGTGGGTGATCACGTCGCCGACCTTGCGTGACGGCAAGGTTTATTTCGCAACTTCCGACACTGGCTTGTTTCATGCGCTCGATGCGAAAATCGGAACGCCTTTGTTTTCGCTGGACTTCAAGCGTTGGCCAATATTCTCGTCGCCCGCGATCGCCGGCGACATGCTCTATGTTGGATCGAATATCGGCAAGTTGTTCGCAATCGATCTGAAAGCAAAGCAGTTGAGTTGGACGTTCCAAACCGATGCCTCGCGGCAAAACACACCCGCACTCACCAAGCCCGACGGTTCGCCCAACTACGCGGCCATCTACGGCGAAAATTTTTATGACGACATGGTCACCGGCGTCGGCAAGACCCTGAGCGCCGGGGCAATGCTCTCTTCGCCAGTGATTGTGGGCGACGTCATATATGTCGGAAGCTCGGACGGCAATCTATATGCATTGTCGTAAGGGCGGACCGCGAGAACCGCCGTTGTCGCAGGCCGTCATTCAGACGATGGATTCCGCGCGCCTTCATGTATCCTAGTCTCGGGGTCGGCACTGGCCGGCGCGCGGACGAGGGTCGGTGATGAAAACGATATTGCGTCTTCTGGGTGGGCTTCTACTGATTTTGATCGTGGCGGCGGGCGCGATCTATTTCACCGGCAACACGTTCAAGGTGATCGTGTGGCTGAACAAGCCGAGCCACGGCTGGGATCCGTCGCTGCACGCGCCCGATCCCGATTATGCCCAAGCGAGTTCGTGGGCGGCGCTGCCGACGAAACCGAGCGCCGCTGATTTCGTTCCGGCCGGCGTCGTCGCATCGCCAGCGGACCGCGCCGTCGATGTCTTCTTCATCCATCCGACCGGCTACATGCATGCCTACGATTGGAACTCGCCGCTCGATGCGAACAGCATGACGGAAGAGAACACCAAGTGGATGATGGCCAATCAGGCGAGCGCCTATAACGGCTGCTGCAACGTCTATGCGCCGCGCTATCGCGAAGCGTCGATCTTTCGCTACCTCGCCGCACCTGACGACATCGCCACGAAGGCAATGGATTTTGCCTATGCCGACGTCGAGCGTGCGTTCCAATATTTTCTGGACCACGACAGCAACGGGCGCCCGTTCATTATCGCCAGCCACAGCCAAGGCACCGATCACGGCCTGCGTTTGGTACAGCAGAAGATCGACGGCACGCCGCTCGCGAAGCGCATGGTCGCGGCCTATCTGATCGGCAACCGCATCTCGGACAAGGACATCGCGGCGCTCCATACCGTGCACGCGTGCGATAGCCCAACTGATACGGGCTGCATTATTCATTGGGCGACTTTCGGGGACGGCGGCGGGCCGGAGCCGGGTTCCTTCACCGACAAACTTCTGTGCGTCAACCCGCTGTCGTGGCTGCGCGATGGACCGCGCGCGCCGGCGTCCGCGCACCAAGGCGGGGTGCCGCAGAGCGGGCGCTTCTCAATTCAAGTGTGGGGCAAGGACGTGGCGAAGGGCACTGAATTTAAGCCGCTCACGGTGCCGGTCAAGGCTTTGACCTGGGCCGAGTGCCGCAATGGATTGCTCTATGTCGCGGACCAAGCCGGCGGGCCGCTCGACGGCTTATCGCTCGGCAACAAGAATTATCACGGCCTCGACTATCCGCTGTTCCATATGGATATCCGCCTCAACGCTGAGGCGCGTGTGGCCGCTTATTTGGCGCAGGCGTCGCGGGCGGCAACAAGGTAGAGGCTCGCGCTCAACCTTTCTGAATATCGAGAGCACGAGCAAAAGTGGCGAGTGCGTCGCGAATCAATTGTGCGAGTGCCGGGTCGGTTGCGATGCCGGCGGCATCGAGCGGCTTTGCAAGCAACGGTACAGTAAGCGAAGCCTCGTCGAGAATACGCGCCGCCATCGTTTCCAACGTCAAGCGCAAAGCCGCTTGCGCATGGCTTGCGCGCGGCGAGGCGTTGAACAAGGCCACGGGTTTGCCGGCAAAGTCCTCGACGCTGACAAGCCAATCCAAGGCATTCTTGAGCGAGCCAGGCACACCGCGCGCGTATTCGGGACTTGAAATCACCAATCCGTCGGCCGCGCTGATGCGCGCGCGGAGGTCGGAGACGGTCGCTGGCGGCTTAGCGGTGTCGAGATCGGGATTGAAATGTGGCAGCGAAGCGAGGCCGTCGTACAATTCGATTTCCAAAGCCGGCGGCGCCAACAACGAGGCGGCTTGCAGCAAGGCCATGTTCGACGACGACGCGCGCAAGCTGCCGGAGATTGCCAAAAGCCGTGACATCGACCGACCTCACACGAGAGCCGGCTGGCGGCCAAACGGCACGACTTTGTTCGCCACATCGTGACCGATGTCTGCGCGGCCCAGATAAGCGATACCGGAGAGCGTGCACCAGCGCTTGATCACTTCGACTTCGTCTTCGCCGAAGTCGGGATCGTTCGGCGGTATCTCGCTGCAGCGGCCGAGCCGGATGCCGGCAACCTTGCGAATGCCCGGGTTACTCGTGATGTGAAACAGCGAGCGATCGATGCGATACATGTATTCCGAAATCTCCTCGAGCATTAGAACGTGACCCGTCAAGTCCGGCTGAAACGGCGTGCCGAGGAGTTGGCTCAAGATCGTGAGGTTGAAAGCGACGCATTTCGGCGACGTCGCAACGGACGGTTCGAGCGTGTCTGGCGCACGCTCAACCAGATAGCGCAACGCGCGCGTGACCGCCTCGGCGCCGCCGCTGCGTTTCAGGTCGGCCGGCATCGGACCGTGGGCGACGGCACGAAAACCCTTCGCATACATTCCGGCGAACAAGGTCCCGGCATCGCTGTAACCCAGATATTTTTTTGTTGCGGCCGCGGGCGCAAGTTCCGGCACGATCTTTTCGGCCAAACGGCAGGAGCCATACCCGCCGCGCGCGACCCAAAGGGCGTCAAACGATTGATCATTGGCGATATCGAGAAAGGCCTGCGCGCGCGCCGCATCGTTGCCGGCAAAGTGGTTGCTCGACAGAAAGCATTGCGGATGAAAATGGAGTTCGAGGTGCTGCGGCGGGTAGAGCGTCGCTGCCAGCGCTTTGACTTGTTCGGCGAGCGCGTGATCGATGCGCGAGGCGGGCGCCACGATACCAATTCTCAATCTCTTACCGGTCATCTAGAGCCCGCCATTTTCGGCCTTTGTTCGAATCGCATTCTCTTTGTAACCTCCGCCCATGCAGCGAAACAGGCCCTACTTCTTTTGCGGCATCGGCGGCAGCGGAATGCTGCCCTTGGCGCTAATCGTCCAGGCGCGGGGCCACGCGGTCGAAGGCTCCGACCGCGCGCTCGACCAGGGGCGGACGGCCGACAAGTTCGAGTTCCTGCGGGCGCGCGGGATCAAGCTTTTCCCCCAGGACGGCAGCGGCGTGACCAGAAGCGAGCAGATCGTGGTTACCTCGGCTGCGGTCGAAGAGACCGTGCCGGACATTCAGGCCGCGCGGCGCGTGGGCGCAGAGCTTTCCTCGCGCGCGGCGCTGTTGGCGCAATTGTTCAATGCCGCGCCCAGAGCCATTGCCGTCGGCGGCACCAGCGGCAAGTCGACGACCACCGGCATGCTGGGCTGGATCTTGTACAGCGCCGGCCTCGATCCCACGGTCATGAACGGCGCGGTGATGAAGAACTTCATGACGGCGTCGACACCGTTCGCGAGCGCAGTCGTCGGCAAAGGCGACATCTTCGTCAGCGAAGTCGACGAGAGCGACGGTTCGATTGCGCAATATCGTCCCCGCATCGCCGTCCTCAACAACATCTCGCTCGACCACAAGTCGATGGACGAGCTGCGGGCACTTTTCCGCGATTTCGTTGCCAAGGCCGAGATCGCCGTGCTCAACTTAGACAACGCGGAAACCGCTGCGCTTGCGGCGAAAGTCGCACCGCAGAAGGTCCTCACCTACAGCTTGAGCGACCCCGGCGCGCACCTTTTCGCGGATAAATTGACGCCGGCGCCCGCCGGAATCACATTCGAGGTCAGAGAACGCGAGGCCAATGCCGCCGTTACGGTTCATCTGCGCGTTCCAGGCGCGCACAATGTCGCCAATGCTTTGGCTGCACTCGGTGCGGCACGCGCGGTCGGCGTCGACCTCGGCGTTGCGGCTGCAGCACTTGAAACGTTTTCGGGAATTCGGCGCCGGCTCGAGATCGTCGGCGAAGCCAACGGCATCGCCGTCATCGACGACTTTGCGCACAACCCCGACAAGATCGCGGCGACCCTTGCGACCTTGCATGCGTTTCCCGGACGATTGCTGATGATGTTTCAACCTCACGGGTTCGGGCCGCTGCGGTTGATGAAAGACGCTTTCATCGATTGCTTCGGCACGAATATGCGCGGCGGCGATGTATTGGTGATGCCGGAGCCGGTCTATTTCGGAGGCACGACGAGCCGCACGGTGTCGAGCGCCGACATTGTGAGCGGTGTCCGCGCGCGCGGTCACCAGGCTTACGCATTTGCGGAACGCGCGGCCTGCGGGGACAAATTGATCGAACTGGCGCAAAGGGGCGACCGCATCGTGATCATGGGTGCGCGCGACGACACGCTGTCGACATTTGCCGCCGAATTGCTGCGCCGCCTGAGTTAGCCTTGCCCCGGTTTTTTGCGGTTTGAGCGAATCCGCTTTATGACCTCTGCGCCATGATCCGCATTACTGACGCCATTTCGATCGACGAGAGCGAGCTTGAGGAAAGCTTCGTGCGCGCGTCGGGCCCCGGAGGCCAAAACGTCAACAAGCTGTCGACGGCGGTGCAGCTGCGTTTCGACATGCGCCGGTCGCCCAATTTGCCCGGCGATATGAGGGTGCGCGCCGAACGGCTCGCCGGGCGGAGACTGACCAAGGACGGCGTAATCGTGCTCATCGCACAACGCCACCGGACGCAGGAGCGCAACCGCGCCGATGCGCTCGAGCGCTTGGTTGCATTGCTTCAGGAAGCGGCCGTTCGACCAACCCCGCGCCGGGCGACGCGGCCGACGCGCGCCTCTCGCGAGCGGCGCATCGACGCGAAGAAACGCCGCGGCGACGTCAAACGTCTGCGCAAACCCGACTCCGATTAGCGTGCGCCACGCGTGTAGTGATCGGCGACGATCTGCGCGATCGCCATCGTCACGCGCTTGCCGGTCGGGATGTGAAGAAATTCGTTCGGTCCGTGGGCGTTCGAATGCGGACCAAGGACGCCGGTTACGACAAACTGCGTTTCCGGAAACTTTTCACCCAGCATCGTCATGAACGGAATGCTGCCGCCCTCGCCCATATAGACCGGCGGTTTGCCGAACGCAGTTTCGGACGCGCGCGCCACAGAGGCTTCGAGCCATGGCGCCAAAGCCGGTGCATCCCAGCCGGTCGAGCCGCGATCGAGCTTGGCTTCGACCTGCGCATGATAAGGCGGCGCTTCTTCCAGCGTCTTTTTCAAAACGGCAACAGCCGACGCGCCGTCGAGGGTCGGCGGCAAGCGTAAACTGAGTTTCAAGGTCGTGTAGGGCAACAACACGTTGCCTGCTTCCGGAACGGGGGTGAGGCCATCGCCGCCAATGACCGCCAGTTGCGGACGCCAGGTTCGATTAAGGACCAGCTCCGTCAGATCGTCGCCCATCGGCAAGGTGCCGCCCGTCAGGGGCAGTTTGGAATAGACCTCAGGGCCCAAGACCTTGGCCGCATCGCGGGCTTGCTGGATGCGCTGAGGCGGTACCTGGACATAGAGCTCGTCCAGCAGAATCTTGCCGGTCGCTTCATCTTCGATGCGCGACAGGAGTCGGCGCGCGATACGGAAGCTCGACGGCACGATGCCGGAGGCGTCGCCGGAATGGACGCCCTCGTTCAGCACCCGTACCGTCAGCGTGCCCATGGCCAAACCGCGTAGCGATGTCGTCAGCCATAGCTGATCGTAATTGCCGCAACCGGAATCGAGGCAGACGACGAGGGAAGGCGTACCGATCTTCGTCGCCAAATGATCGATGTAGAACGGCAGGTCGTAGCTGCCGGATTCTTCGCATGCCTCGATGATCAGCACGCAGCGCGCATGCGGGACGCGCTGATCCTTCAGCGCCAGCAACGCCGAAAGTGCGCCGTACATCGCATAACCGTCGTCAGCGCCGCCACGGCCGTAGAGCTTCTCGTCCTTGATCACCGGTGTCCACGGCCCGAAACCGTCCCACCAGCCCTTCATCTCCGGCTGCTTGTCGAGATGGCCGTACAGCAAAACGGTGTCCGATCCTTCGCCGGGGACGTCGATGAAGATCAGCGGCGTGCGGCCCGGCAAGCGCACGACCTCAAGCGTCGCACCCTTGAGCGTTTCGATCCTCACGCGCGCCCAGCGCTCCATCAGCCTGACGGCATCCTCCATGTAGCCGTGCCTGGCCCAGTCGACGTCGTAGGCCGGCGATTTGTTCGGAATCTTGATGTAGTCGACGAGCGAAGGAACGACGGCGTCGTCCCAGATCTTGCCGACGAATTTCTTGAGCGACGCGGTATCGAGCATCGCTCTAGCGCCGCATCACGAACGGGAGGGTCGAAGTCAAACCACCGTCGACCGGATAGGCCTGGCCGTTGACGTAAGAGGCCTCGTCGGAGACCAAGAACAACGCCATTGCGGCGATCTCCTCCGGATGGCCATAGCGCGCGGTCGGATTGAGTTGACCGATCTTGCCCTCGTTGCCGCGGGCGCGCGCGCCGTCAAAGATCGTCTTGGTCATTCCGGTTTCGATCAAGCCCGGGCAAATCGCGTTGACACGCACGCCGGTGCCATAGAGTTCGTTCGCCACGTTCTGAACGAGCGAAATCACGCCCGCCTTTGAAGCCGAATAAGGTGTCGGTCCGGCGTTGGCGCGAATGCCGGCGACCGACGCGGTGCAGACGATCGAGCCCTTTTTCTGCCGAATCATGTGCGGCGCGACATGCTTGATCGCCAAAAACGGTCCGATCAGATTGACGCGCAAGACGTCCAGCCATTGTTCGACAGTCTGCTCTACCACCGGGACATAGCCGCCGGAGATGCCGGCGTTGGCGTAGATGGCGTCAAGCCCGCCGAACTCCTTCACCGCGCGATCGACATAGGCCTTGACCTCTGCCTCGACGCCGACATCGGCGGTCATGGCGAGCGCCCGCCCGCCGGCCTTGGCGATCATTTCGACCGTCTCATGAACGGCGTCCGCTTTATCGACGCAGAGCACCGCCGCACCCTCGCGCGCGAAGGCCTTGGCCGAAGCCCGTCCGATACCCGATCCCGCGCCGGTGACGATCGCCCGCTTGCCCTGGAGCCGTGCCATGCTTCGTTCCTCATCTCTGTGGTGGTCTGCGCAATCTTAGAGCGCGCCGCGCGCGAAACCTAGCGGGGCGCCCGCGCAAACGTCATGGATCGCAGGTTGGAGGGTTGCGCGAGCCGTGGCATGTTCAGCGCCCATGGGGGAGATCCATACCGTCACGCTGGTGCTTGAGGCCGCTGCCCTTTATGGCGCGACCGGCGTTCTCTTTGCGCTCGCCTTCTTGACTGTCGGCATCGGGCGCATCGACCCGGGCGCTCGCGGCAGCGGGCTTGGGTTTCGGTTGACGATCCTGCCCGGTGTCGTCGCGCTCTGGCCTCTGATGCTGGTGCGCTGGATCGTCGGCGGCGCGCCGCACGGCGGCGATGCACGCGACGATAAGGGTGTGCGCTGATGCGGCGGTGGCAACGGCGCGCTCACTTGTGGCTCTGGCTTGCCGTTGCGGGCGTCGTCACGACAGTGCTCGTCGCACTGGTCGAGGATCAACCGCGGCTTGGCGAATTCCCGTCTGGCTTTCACCAACAATAGAATCGAACGATGGCCGCGACATATACTCCCGTCCACTGGAACCGACATAAGAAGATCTACGATCTCGGCATCGGCGCCGGCATCGCGCTCTATATAGGCGTCTTCATCGCCGTCGCGAGCGCCACCGGAAGTGCGAGCGCCAACACGAGTCCCGAAATCCTGATCATCAGCGCGCTTGGCGCCTGTGCCTTCTTCATGCTGCACGTGATTTTGGCGATAGGTCCATTGGCGCGGCTTTCACCGGCGTTTCTGCCGCTGCTCTACAACCGGCGCCATCTTGGCGTCAGCTTCTTCTTGATCGCGTTCTCGCACGCGGCCTACGCGACGATCTGGTATCACGCTTATGGCGTGCTCAACCCGCTTGTCTCGCTGTTCGTTTCGAACCCGCGTTACGACGCGATCGGTTCGTTTCCCTTCGAGTCGCTCGGCGCTTTCGCTCTGCTCATTTTCTTCGTCATGGCGGCGACGAGTCACGATTTCTGGCTGAACAATCTTTCCGCCGTGGTCTGGAAGAGTGTGCATATGCTCATTTACCCGGCCTATGCGCTCGTCGTGCTCCACGTGTTGCTGGGCGCGGCAAGCGGCCATGGCGGCAGCGCGCTCTATGTGTGGACGGTAGCGGCGGGCTTCGCGGCGATCGTGACACTGCACGTGACCGCCGGCGTCGTTCAATATCTTCGCGACAAATCACACGAGCGGATGATCGCCGTCGGCTGGATCGACGCCGGTCCCGCGCGCGAGATTCCCGAAAACTGTGCGCGTGTCGTGTCAGTGCCGGGGGGCGAAGGGATCGCGGTGTTTCGTTATGACGGCAAAGTCTCGGCGGTCAGCAACCGGTGCGCCCATCAGATGGGGCCCTTGGGCGAAGGGCGCATCGTCGACGGCTGCATCACCTGCCCCTGGCACGGCTGGCAATACGATCCGGCGACAGGGCGCTCACCGCCGCCGTTCGTCGAGAAAGTGGCGACCTATGACGTGCGCATGGCAAGCGGACGTGTGTTCGTCAATCCCAAACCGAATGCGTTGGGCACGCCGGCCGAACCGGCGAAGATCGGGTAGACGATGAGCGCGCGCGAATTCTATGTCGGCTATCTGTCGATGCCGCCGCGGCTCAGGTGGACCGTGCGGGGGCTGGTGTTGCTGTTGCTTGCGCTTGTCGCACTCGACGCGTGGCTTGTCGCGTCCATGCAGCCGGCGGCCGGCAAGGGCACGTGGGCCGACGCGCCGCAGGAATATGCGGGTACGCTGACGCGCCGGCCCTATCCGATGCTGCGGGTCAAGACGCAGGCGGGAATCAAGACCTATTTGCTTGTGTCGGACGAAAAGCGCGGCGCGGAGGCGGCGCTGGGCGTCACGCCGGACGGGCCGGTCAAGCTTTCGGGCTTTCCGATCACACGCTCCGGGCTCGGCATGATCGAACTCGCGGCCAACGATGTTGCCGTCATTTCCGAAACGGCGGCAATCGAAGAGCCCGCGCGCGAGGTCCATGGGACCGTCACACTCGAGGGCGAAATCGTCGATTCCAAATGCTGGCTCGGCGTCATGCGCCCCGGCGAAGGGCACTTGCACAAAGCCTGCGCCAGCCTGTGTATTCGCGGCGGCATCCCGCCGATGTTCGTCACCCGCGGGCGCGGCAGCGATGTGCCGGCACTGATGCTGCTGACGCAAGCCGACGGGAGCGCCGTGCCGCCGGAGTTGATCATCCCGTTCGTCGCCGACGCCGTGCGCGTGACGGGTACCATCGAAAAACGCGGCGATCTTTGGGTGCTCAAGGCGGACTTGTCGACGCTGGCGCGCATCAAATAGCGGTGCGAATCGAATTTGCCGTCAGTAAGCGGAGCGCCACTTGCATCGCGGGGCGCCACATTGGTCATCATCAAATGATGAGGACGCGCCATGCATTTTCGTATCTGCGGAATCGATCCCACGCCCTTTCGACATTTGTTCGGATTGAGCGATGACGAGCTGACGCGCCACCGCGCCAAGCGTTATGTCGCGGACACCAAGCCCGGTTATCCCTGCCGCATCTCGCTCGAGGACGCCGAGCCCGGCGAGGCCATAATCCTCGCGCCCTTCGCGCATCAAACAGCGTCGACGGCCTATCAGTCGGCTGGACCGATTTTCGTACGCGAGAACGCGACGGTGCGCTTCGAGGGAGTCGATGTCGTGCCGGAGCAGCTCGCCAGCCGCCTCCTATCGCTGAGGGCTTATGACGAAAGCGGCATGATGATCGATGCCGATGTCGTGGAAGGCCGTGAGCTGCGCGCCAACATCAACCGCTTCTTCGGCAACGAGCAGGCCGCCTACATCCACGCCCATTTCGCGCGGCGCGGCTGCTATGCGGCGCGGATCGACCGCGCCTGAGCGCCTCACTGTCCCGGTTCGCCCTCGACGCCGGGCTTGAAGCGGAAGATGTGATAGGGGCGCGAGCCGTCGATGTGGGCCTTCGATTGAAGCATCACGTCGGGAATGGCGCTGTCGGCAAGGTAGAGATAGCCGGCGGGACCGAAGCTCAACGAATCCGCCCAGCGGATGCGCGAATCCTTGATCACCGTCTCGAGCCGGCCGTCGGTCGTCTTGCGCAACACGGCCGAATGCTCGACGTCGGTGATGTAGATGTTGCCGCGCGAATCGCGGCTCAAGCCATCGCTCAACGGTTTTGGACCCATGCTTTGCAAGCGCGCAGCAAGGTCGGCGTTGTCCAATTTCGGATCGCGCAAATCGGATGTGCGAATGCGAAAGAGCGTGTCATGGTTCATCGCGGCGTAAACGAGCCACTCGCCGGACGGATCGAGCGTAATACCATCGACGCCGCATTTGAGCTCCAGCAATCCGCCGAAAAATCGCATGACGCGAACCGGATTGCGGATGAGCCAATTCTGCGGGAAGACGGACGAGTTTCCCTCAAGGACGCGGCGCGCCGAGCCGCTGGCGACGTCGTAGACGACGATTGCGGGATTGCGGCGAAAGAAGCTGACGTCGGCGATGTAGATCGTCTTACCGTCGGGCGCGATTGCCATATCCTGAAGGAAGGAACCGAGCTGTGCGATGTCGCTCCCGAAGACATGGTCGTGGACGATTTTGCCCGTCGCGATATCGAAGGCGATAAGGCGCGCCTTGCCCAATCCGTGGTTGCCGGAGTCGATCGTCCACAGGCGGTTCTGATCGTCGATGCGCACGCCCAAGACCGTGTCGAACAACGATTGCTGCGCGGCGTCGGGAAACGGCCTTATCTCCGGCCCGATGGCGACGAGCAATTTGTTTCCGGTTGGATGGGACTCCGGATGCACGGTGAAGAAGATGCGACCGTCGGCGGCGACAGCCACGTTGCCGATCGGCTCATCATAGGTGACGACCGATTGCAGCGCCGTTATGGGCAATAGCGCGCGGCCGGGATCGAACTCGTAGGGTTTGCCGTCGCCGTAGGTGACGCGCAGATATGCCGCCACACCTAAGGCAACGAGCAACAGAAAGATGAAAACTCGGCCGAGAAACCGACCCATCGAACGCCCCACCCCTGAACCCGTGCCGATCATAGCACGCCAGACGCGCGCGGCGGGCGTTGACGGGCTGCGTGCACCCGGTCAGGTTCCGCGCCAGCTGCAACTGTGAGTATTGCGATGCGAAACCTTAGGGCTGTCGGTGTGATTTCGGCCGTTGTTCTCGTGCTTGCGGCGTGCGGGGACAGCTCAAAACCGCCCGCGCGGCCACCCAGCCCACCTATTCATATGGCGTGTACAACCCCTGAGCAGGCAGGGCAAAAGGCCACGGACCTAACAACGAAGCTCGCCGAGGCGGTCACCGCCAAGCGCATGAGCGAGGACGATTATCGCGTGCACAACGCGACGCTGCGCGCGGGCCTGCGCGCGTGGGGAGAGAAGCGAGATCTGAAGGCGTATTGCGCGGCGCTCGACAAAGTCGTCAGCGATGCGGCATTGCAGTAACGCCCTTAGCGCAGCGGCAGGCTGCGCACGATCTTGACGACCAAGACCTGGCGTTTATCGCGCAAGACGATCAACTCGACGTTCGAGCCCTGCGGACCCTGAAGACCGCGCGCGAAGAAATAGAACGGGCCCCCTCCCTTGGAGTAGACGCCGTTGATCGCGATCACGCCGTCGCCGACCTTGAGGCCGGCGCGCGCCGCGGGCGAGCCCGGCGACACGGTCGATATTGTCGGAAACGGCTGCGCGTCGGCGATCGTGGCGCCGATGGCATAGAGCTCATAAGGCGGCGGGACGTCGGCCAGCGCTGGGCGAACGACGGTGAAAGCGACAAGCATCAACATGGCGATAGTGCGAAGCATGCTTGCACCTCCTGAACGCGTGATCGGCCCGCATCATCGTATGAAGTTTGTCCGCTGCCTAGGCGGCATCGTGAAAAATAAGGCCGAGCGTCATGCGATGCCCGGAGCGCACACGCGCGACGCCGTGGCGCAGCGCGACGCGTTTCACGCCACGCATCGACGGCACGGGCCGCGCGTTGACGGCGAAAATCACCATGTCGCCTTGGCGGAGAGGCACGACTTCGGCGCGACTTTGTGTACGCGCCGCGCTTTCGACCAGAACAAATTCGCCGCCAATGAAATCGCGCCCAGGTTCGCTCAACAGGATCGTCGCCTGCAGCGGAAATTGGGTCGGACCATAGAGGTCTTGGTGCAACCGATTGTAATCGCCCTCGCCGTATTTCAAGAGCAAAGGTGTCGGGCGGGTCTGGCCAGCTGCATGACAGGCCCTAAGAAAATCATCGAGATCGTTTGGATAACGCGCCTCGATCTTCAAAAGTTCGTTCCAACAATTGGCCACAGATGCGAGTTGCGGATAGAGCTGAGCGCGCAACGCTGCGACGAGCTGCGGCAACGGATAGGCGAAATATTGATACTCGCCTTGTCCGAAGCCGTGGCGCGCCATGACCACGCGACTGCGAAACAGCGTGCCGTCGGCGTAGAGCGCACGCAACGCCTCGCATTCTTGACCGTCAAGCGCTTGACGCAGCACGGCGAAGCCCCGAGCGCCAAGTTCTTCTTGGAGGTGCATATCCTGGGCTTCAGGAAAGCGCACCGTGGTGCGCTGCGCCGTTTGAGCAAGAGCAGTCATGCGCCCTACTCCGCCGCTTCTTTCTTCAAGAGCGCCTGCTTGCGCTTGAGACCGTAGCCGTAGCCGCCGAGCGCGCCGTGCGCAGCGACCACGCGATGGCACGGGATGGCGACGGCGATCGGGTTGGCGCCGCAGGCCTGCGCCACCGCGCGCTGTGCCGTCGGCTTGCCGATCGCCTTGGCGATTTCGCCATAGGTCTTCGTTCCACCCACTGGAATACGCCGCAACGCTTGCCAAACGCGCTCCTGAAACGCGGTGCCGCGAATGTCGAGCGGCAGATCGATGCCGTCTTTCGGCTCTTCCACCAAAGCGACGACGCGCTTCAATTCCTTGTCCAAGGCGCCGCCGGCGTCGAGCAGACGCGCCTTCGGGAAATGGGCTTGCACGGCATCGTGTGCCGCTTTCGCGCTGTCGCCAAAGGTAAGCGCACACAAACCGCGCTCGCTCATGCCGACGCCGACGAACCCGAGCGAACTGCGGGCGACGCCGACGCGTATCGTCAACGCCGCGCCGCCGCGCACGACGTCGCTTGGTTTTGCGCCCAAACGACGGCTTGCCTCATATGCGCGGCTGGAGGAATTGAAGCCAGCATCGTAAAGCGCCGCCGTCACGGTCTCGCCACTCTTCAGCCGCGCGCGGAAGGCTTCGACGCGTTTGGCCAACGCATATTGGCGAGGCGATAAGCCCGTGGCTTGCTTGAACAGGCGATGAAATCGCCCTTCGCTCAATTTTGCATCCGCCGCCAGCGTCCCAACGGAGGGAATAGTTTCGTCGTGCTCGATCCTACGGCAGGCGCGCGTGATCAACTTCGCCACGCGTTCGCGCTCCGAAATATCATCGGGCTTGCAACGCAAGCAGGCGCGGTAACCGACTTTGCGCGCCGCGCCGACCGTATCGAAGAACTCGACGTTTTCGCGTTTTGCCGGGCGGGCGGGGCAAACAGGCCGGCAATAGATCCCTGTCGTCTTGACGGCGACGATGAACTTGCCATCGGCGGCGTTGTCGCGGCCGCGGAAGGCGTGCCAGCGCGCTGCGTCGTTCGCATAGGTTCCGCTCATTGCCCGCGATTCCGCTTGTGCATTCAACATTGTAACCACCCTCAGGTCGGAGGTCGCTCCGGTCGAAGGATATTTAGACGGCGACTGGGCGCCGGACACCCCGCTTACTGACGTCAAATTGGGCGGAAAATGGCGGCAGCGAAAGGTTTTCCGGTGTGCGGTGTCTCGATCTTCCGATGCCGCGTTATTCGTTAATTATCAGCTGGCGGTACGTAACGTTTTCTCAATGGTAGAATGGTTTTAGCGGCTTGAAATTTGGGGAAGACAACAATGAAGACTTTGCTTGCGGCATTACTCGTTTCCGTCAGCGCAACGGCGGCACTCGCCGGATCGCCCTCGGCGGTTCTGCCTTTGCCGACGTTGCGACCGAGCCTTCCTGTCTCGACAGCGGGGACTGCAACACCTGCCCCGGCCGACGCGACGGCAGGCGCCTGCGACACCCGGCGCGTCATGCATGTCGACAGCGGCAAAGTCGAAGCGATCGCCGACGGGTTCGCGATCGACGCCTATGGTCAATCGGAAAGCGCGGGCTGGAAAAAGCCGCAGCTCGTTCTCTTCGATCAGGACAACGGCGTGGCGACGGTCGACTTCGTTGCGTGCCGGCCGGAAGTCTCCGCGCAAGCGGTCACTCCGATCGAAACGCATATGGGGTTGGGCCTCGCTCCGACGACCAAGCGCGTAATTCTGCGCAGCCGAACGAATACAGTCGCGATCGATCTGCCGAGATAACGCGAGCGCGGTGACGCCGAGCGACCAGGCGACGACGTCGTTTCACTGGTTCCTACAATTCACAACGCCGAGTTGGCGATTGGTTTCGCGCTGGCCCGTTGCTAGGGTGCCGCGCGACCAACCGCCGCGAGACGCTCATGCAAAACCCATTCTTCGAGACTTGGACGACACCGCATAGTGCGCCGCCTTTCGAGCGTTTCAAGGCAGAGCATTTCCGGCCGGCCTTCGAGCGTGCCTTTGCCGATCACGCCAAGGAGATCGCGCAGGTCGCAAGCAACACGGCCGCGCCCGCATTCGACAACACGATCGATGAGATGGAGCGTGCCGGCGGGTTGTTGCGCCGCGTCTCCGCCGTCTTCTATCATTTGTCGAATGCTGCAACGAGCGATGAAATTCAGGCCATCGAGCGCGACCTCGCGCCGATCATGGCTCGTCATTGGAACGATATCTTTCAGAACGAAAAACTGTATGGGCGCATCGCACGATTGTGGAGCGAGCACGAGAGCTTGAAGCTGAGCGGCGAGCAGCAGCGCGTGCTGCGCCGCTATCACCTGGACTTCGTTCGCGCCGGCGCCGAGCTCAAAGGCGAGGCGCGCAAGCGCATGGGCGAAATTACGGAACGGCTCGCCTCCCTCTCAACCTCGTTCAGCCAGAACGTGCTCGCCGACGAAGAGGGATTCGTGCTGCCGCTGGAGCGCGACGAGCTCGAGGGCCTACCCGATTTCGTACGCGACTCGGCGGCGGACTTGGCGCGTGAGCGCAATATCAAATCAGGCCACGCGATTTCGCTGACGCGCTCGAGCGTCGAGCCGTTCTTGCAATTCGGCGTCCGCCGCGACTTGCGCGAGAAACTCTTCAAATCGTGGATCAAACGCGGCGACAACAACGATGCCCACGACAACAAAGAGATCATCGCCGAGACGCTGCGGTTGCGGGTCGAGCGGGCCAAACTGCTCGGCTACCCGACCTTCGCGCACTTCAAACTTGCCGATCGCATGGCGAAGACACCGGAGGCGGCGCGCGGTTTGCTGGAAGAAGTGTGGAGCGCCGCGGTCAAGCGCGCCCGCCAAGAGGCCGACGATCTGCAAGAGCTGATCGTCAAGGAAGGTCAGAACTTCAAACTCGCGCCGTGGGATTGGCGCTATTACGCCGAGAGGCTGCGCAAGGAGCGTTACGATCTCGACGAGTCGGAGATCAAACCCTATCTGCAGCTCGATCGCATGGTCGAAGCGGCATTCCATGCGGCGACGCGGCTCTTCGGTCTGCAGTTCGCCAGGCGCAAAGACGTGCCGACCTATCATCCCGACGTCCGCGTGTGGGAGGTAAGGGACGTCAAGGGCCGACATGTCGGCCTCTTCTTCGGCGATTATTTCGCGCGCGCCGGCAAGCGTTCAGGCGCTTGGATGGATGCATGGCGCGATCAAGAACGGCTCGACGGCAATGTCACGCCACTCGTCGTCAACGTCTGCAACTTCTCGAAGGGCGAGCCGGCGCTCTTGAGCTTCGACGACGCCACGACCTTGTTCCACGAATTCGGTCACGCGCTGCACGGCTTGTTGTCCAACGTCACATATCGCACGGTTGCCGGTACGAGCGTCGCGACCGATTTCGTCGAGCTGCCGTCGCAAATCTACGAGCATTGGCTGTCGCGGCCCGAAATTCTCGAACGCTTCGCCGTGCACTATGAAACAGGCAAGGCGATGCCGAAGGCGCTGATCGAGAAGATTCTGAAGGCGCGGACGTTCAATCAGGGCTTTGCGACGGTTGAGTTCCTAGGCTCGGCGCTCGTCGATATGGACTATCATGCGCTGACGAATGCCGACGGCCTCGATGTCGCGGCATTCGAGAAAAAATCGCTCGAGAAGATCGGTATGCCGGAGGAGATCGTCATGCGGCACCGTTCGCCCGCCTTCCAGCATATCTTTGCGGGTGACGGGTATTCGGCAGGCTATTACAGCTACATGTGGTCGGCGGTATTGGACAACGACGGCTTCAAGGCGTTCGAGGAAGCGGGCGATGCGTTCGACCCGGCGACCGCCAAGCGGCTCTATGACTTCGTCTATTCCGCCGGCGGCACGCGTGACGAGGCGGAGGCCTATCGCCAATTCCGCGGGCGCGATCCAAAGATCGACGCACTTATCGAGAAACGAGGATTGGGCGTTGCCGCCGCGTAAGGCGAAGGGCAAGGGCCTGACGTGGGAGGACGTGCGGCGCATCGCGCTCGCGCTGCCCGGCGCCGAGGAAAGCACGTCCTACGGCACGCCGTCGTTTCGCGTGGCGAAGAAATTCCTGACGCGGCTCAAAGAAGACGGCGGATCGATCGTCGTCAAAATCGGCATGGACGAGCGCGAGATGCTGATGGAAGCCGATCCCGTCACATACTTCATCACCGAGCACTATCGCGCTTGGCCGGCGATGCTGGTCAATTTGGCAAGCGCGCGAGAAGATCAGGTGCGCCGTCTGCTCGAGCAATCGTGGCGGGCCGCGGCGCCGAAGAAATTGCTCGGCCCGCACGAAGCGCCAACGCCGAAATCTCCTGCTGTCAAACGATCCGGCGGCGCACGCCGGCAACGTTGATGCACTACTTTCCTCACCCGCCGGGCGGGGGAGGGGGACCGCGAAGCGGTGGAGGGAGGACCTAATTGGTACCCGGTGATTAGGCCCCCCCTCCGACCTCGGCGTCGCCTCGGCCACCTCCCCCGCCCGGCGGGTGAGGAAAGTCGTGGCTTGCGAAGCCGCCGACGCGTCACCGCCTAAACGATCTGGCGGCGGTCGCCGCGGGCGCTGAGCGCGATGTCGGCAAACGTTGCTTCGCCGTGCTTGCGCTGGAACACGCTGTTGGCGATCAGCCAAACGCGAACCACTTTCGAGGGCATCGCTCCGCCGATTGCCTGTTCATAATCGGATTTCAGGTTTCGCCGCTCCGACTGCCATTGGCCGAGACCCTCGCGACCGCTGCGCACGACCCAATGAGTCTCGCGCGTCGACCACCACGGCAGCGGGCATTTGAAGACGGTGTCGACGGGAAGCTCGGCGCTCCAAAAATACGTCAGGTCTTGACCGTTCTCGAACTCGACCGCGATCGACAGATAGTCGTGCGTCGGCTGAATATGTTCTGGCAGGACGGAGGGCAATTGATCGACGCGCCAACGCCACTCGAGCGCAGTGTCTGCGTCGAGCGGCGCTTCAATGGAATACTGCAAAATGCCGACATCGCCGTGGGTGTGAACGTTGATGCAGGGCTTGCCCGCATCCTCAGCAGCGCCGTAGATCGAGCCATCGCCGATGCGCCAGAGATAGGACCAGCCTTTCGGTGGCGCACGGTTTATGGCGGGTGGGCCGCTCAAGCCGCTCTTCTCTAGTGCCACGACGCCCGCGTCCGCCGCGCCCGGCCACAGTGCGACGATCGCTTCAATTGCACCGCTCGCGCCGGCGCGAGGTACAGCCGGATCGAAATCACCGCTTTCGTTCGCCCATTCGCCTGGCGGCTTCAAACAAAATTCGAGTTCGCCGCTCGCCCACGCTTCAAAAGTGGAGGCGCTCGCGTGCATCTTGCGCAAAGGTGCCGTCTTGGCGATCCGCAGCCAGAGCGCCGTGAGCGGCGAGGCGCCGACAGAGAGCGGCTTGGAGATCCAGACTGCCCCATCGGCGAAGACGGTAAGACTCTGACCCTTGCGTACAATTACGCCGGAGGCGCGCCAGCCGGGATCCGCAGGCAACAGCGTCAGTACCGCGACCTGCGGCGCTGCATCCGGCGGCATGCCGCGCAGCGCGGGCGCAATCGCGGCGAAATTCGGAAGGGCCGGGAAACTGCCGCGAGCCGTTTTGCGCGCACGCAATTGTTGCCAGGCGAAGCGCAGGAACGTGCTTCCTCCGCCTGGCGCCTTTTTCGTTGGCGTCATGCGAAGGGCAATCGCTCGGCGCCTTGGCGCTCCAGCATCCAACCCGGATATTCCTTGGGCAGCGCCGAGACCTTGTCGAGCGCGGCGAGTTCGTCCGCCGTCAGCTTGACCTCGGCTGCGGCGAGATTGTCGGCGAGCTGCTCTTCCGTCTTGGCGCCGATAATGACGCTCGTCACATGCGGGCGATGCAAGAGCCAGGCGAGCGCAATGCGCGCCACCGAACAATCGCGCGACTTGGCTAGCGGCCGCATCGCATCGATGCAGGCAAAGCCGCGATCCTTGTCGACCGGCGGGAAGTCGAACGCGGTGCGGCGCGCATCGTTGGGCCCGGCCGAATCCTTCGAAAACTTCCCAGAGAGGAATCCGCCGGCGAGCGGACTCCAGGGCATGATCGCCAGCCGCTGATCCTGCGCCAACGGCACGATCTCGCGTTCGATGTCGCGCCCGGCGATCGAATAATACATCTGTGCCGATTCAAAGCGCGCGAAGCCCCGCTTGTCCGACGCCCACAATGCTTTAGTCGCCTCCCAGGCTGCGAGATTGCAGAAGCCGAGATAGCGAACTTTGCCGGCGCGGACGAGATCGTTGAGCGCCTCCAGCGTTTCCTCGATCGGCGTCACCGGATCGCGGCCATGAATCTGATAGAGGTCGATGTGGTCGAGGCCGAGCCGCTTCAAACTTGCATCGGCTTGCGCCAGCACATGCTTGCGCGAAAGGCCCGCACCGTTCGGCTTGTCGGCCATGCGGCCCAAGACTTTGGTCGCAACGATGATGTCGTCGCGGACGAGGCCTAGATCCTTTAGCGACTGACCGAGTATCTTCTCCGATACGCCAAAGGAATAAGCGTTCGCCGTGTCGAAGAAATTGACGCCGGCGTCGAACGCCGCCTTCACCAATTTATTCGCGGTCTGCTGATCCTGCTTGCCGACGACTTGCCAAAACCCTTCGCCACCAAAGGTCATCGTGCCGAAGCAGATTTCGGAAACGAGCGTGCCGGTGCGGCCGAGCTTGCGATAGCGCATGGGACTAATCCTTGAATGGCGTGAAGATCACGGACGTTAGCGCGAAATGCGGCGCAGGGGAACGCAAGCAAAGCCCACCATCGACGAACGCTCTCCAAATGGCTGCGATTGCCCGGGAACAAACCGTTCCACTGCACGCCGAAGCCCATTAGTCTCCGGCCCATGCAACAAAAGCGTTCAACGTTCGGCCAGGTGCCGCGCGGCGTGTGGGCGCTCGGCTTCGTCTCCCTGTTCATGGACATCTCCTCGGAGATGATCCACAGCCTGTTGCCGATCTTCTTGATGTCGGGCTTGGGCGCCAGCGCGGCACTTGTCGGCCTGATCGAAGGCATCGGCGAGGGCACCGCCTCCGTCGTCAAAATATTCTCGGGCTATATCAGCGATCGCCTCGGCAAGCGAAAAACGCTCGCACTGATCGGCTACGCGATGGGCGCGCTGACGAAGCCGATTTTTGCGATCGCCGTGACGCCGTTCGAGGTACTGGCCGCGCGCTTTGTCGACCGCGTCGGCAAGGGCATTCGCGGGGCGCCGCGCGATGCGCTCGTTGCCGACATGACGCCAGAGTCGGCGCGAGGCGCTGCGTTCGGCGTGCGCCAAGCGCTCGATACGGTCGGCGCGTTCACGGGACCGGCGCTCGCGATCGCATTGATGTGGCTTTATGCGGACAACATGCGCGCCGTCTTCTGGTGGGCGATCGTGCCGGGACTGGTCGCCGTCTTTCTTCTGTTCGTCGGCGTTGAAGAGGTCGCGCAGACGGCGCCGAGCAAAATCGCGCGACCACCGATCACCTGGCGCTCCGCCGGCGAACTCAGCCGGGCGTTCTGGATGATCACTGCGATCGGCGCGGTATTCACGCTCGCTCGCTTCAGCGAAGCCTTTCTGGTGCTCCGGGCGCAAAATGTAGGCCTTTCGATAGCGCTGGTGCCGCTGATCATGATCGCCATGAACGTCGTTTATTCGTTGGTATCGGGGCCGATCGGCGCGTTGTCCGATCGCGTCGGGCGTTACGGATTGCTCGGCCTCGGTCTCGTCGTCTTGATCGGCGCCGATCTGGTGCTCGGCTTGTGGGCAAGCATTGCCGGCGCCTTTATCGGCGCTGGTCTTTGGGGCCTACATATGGGCATCACGCAAGGGTTGCTCGCGGCTCTCGTTGCCGATACGGCGCCCGAGCATTTGCGCGGCACGGCGTTCGGACTTTTCAATCTGGTCGGCGGCGTTGCCGTCTTGATCGCGAGCGTGCTCGCCGGCGCGCTTTGGCAAGCGGTCGGGCCACAGGCGACATTTCTTGCCGGTGCCGCGTTTGCCGGCGCCGCGCTCGCCGGCCTCGCGGCGTATCGGGGCCGCTAGCTTCGCATGTGCAGCAGAGATTGGGCGGAACCTGCGTCGCGCAGATGTCACGCGCAGGTGGAGATTGACCACTTGAACGCGCTCCTCGCGTGGCGGGCCCCCGGCGCGCGTGGCAGACTGACCGTCGGATTCGCGGTGAGGTTCGCATTCATCGCTTGAGCACGCGGGAAAAATCATGGCCGAGACAGCAACGTCGGACAACGCGAAACTTGTTGCGGCCGGCGAACAGCTCGAATTGCGACGCGCGCTCGGGCCGTTTCACCTGATCGCGCTAGGCATTGGTGCGATCATCGGCGCCGGTATCTTTGTCATCACCGGGCATGCGGCGCAGGAATACGCAGGTCCCGGCATCGTCATCTCGTTCGTCATCGCGGGCGTTGGCTGCGTGTTTGCGGGACTCTGTTACGCAGAGTTCGCGGCGATGATCCCGGTGGCTGGCAGCGCCTACACCTACACCTACGCAACGATGGGCCGGTTCATGGCGTGGGTCATCGGTTGGGACTTGATGCTCGAATATCTGGCCGCCGGCGGCGCTGTTTCGGCGGGCTGGTCCGGCTACTTCGTGGCATTGATGAAGGATTTCGGCATCACGGTGCCTGCCGCGCTGTCGTCGGCGCCGGTCGATATCGGTCCCGACGGCGGTCTCATCTTCACCGGCGCCGTGATGAACGTGCCTGCAATCGCGCTGATCGCGTTCATCACGACGCTGCTCATCGTCGGCGTGCGCTCGTCGGCGACGTTCAACGGGATCATGGTGATCATCAAGCTTTCGATCGTAATCCTGGTGATCCTGTTCGGTTTGCCGCTGATCAAGGCCGCGAACCTGACGCCGTTCATTCCGCCACACACCGACGGCTGGCATTTCGGCTGGTGGGGCATTTTGCGAGCGTCAGGCGTGATCTTCTTCGCCTATATCGGCTTCGACGCGGTGTCGGTTGCGGCGCACGAAGCCAAGAACCCGCAGCGCGACATGCCGATCGCCATTCTCGGCTCGCTGTTGATCTGTACGATCCTCTACATTCTGATGTCGCTGACCGTGACGGGCCTAGCGCACTACTCGACCTTGGGCGTGCCCCATCCGGTGTCGTTCGCGATCGCCAATGCCGGTCCGCAAATCGCCTGGCTCGAGCCCTATGTGAACGTCGCGGCCGTCGTAGGCCTCGGTACGGTGGTGCTGGTGCTGCTCTACGGCCAATCGCGCATCTTCTATGCGATGGCGACCGATCGGTTGCTCCCTCAAATGTTCGCCCACGTGCACCCTATGTTTCGCACACCGTGGCGCAGCTCGCTTCTGACGGGCGTGTTTGCGGCGCTGCTCGGCGGCGTGTTGCCACTGAGTATTCTGGGCGAGCTCGTTTCGATCGGCACGCTGGCGGCGTTCGTTCTGGTGTCGATCGGCATCTTGGTTCTGCGCTACACGAGGCCCAATGTGCGACGCCCCTTCCGCACGCCTTTCGTGCCGCTGGTGCCGATTCTGTCGGTGCTCGTCTGCGGGGCGATGATGTATTTTCTGCCCAACGACACCTGGTACCGGTTGATTGCGTGGTTCGCGATCGGACTCGTGATCTATTTCTTCTATGGCGCCCGCCATACGGCCACGCCGATATGGACGCTCACCGACGAGCCGCCGAAGTAGAGCGGCGGCCCAGTTCGTCGCAACCGGGTTCCGGATCGCGCAATGGACCTTTAGGTCGCCTGTGCACTCAGACCCAGCGCATCGATGCGCGCGACAGCAGTCGAGTCGAGCGGCCCTAATGCTTCGGCTTCCAAACATTGCTTCAACTCGGCGCGGTTCTTGACGCCGAGGATCAGCGTGTCGACGCCGTCCATGCCGAGGGCATAACGATGGGCCACGATCGCCGGATCCTGGCCCCATTCCCTGCAGAGCACGCGATAGGGTGCGGCACGTTCAAAATCGCGCGACTCCGGATGCCTCGGGCTCAGCATGCGGTCGATCGCGCTCGTCAGCGCGCCCGCCTGTACGGCACGAATGCCCAGAACGCCGATGCCCTCGTCTTTCGCGGCGGCGATGACGGCGCGCGGCTCCGCCGGTTCCTCGTAGTTGCGCAAGCCGCCGGCGCTGTCGAGCAGATTGGTCACGGCTTGCACAACGGCGGGGCGCGGCGTTTGGCGCAAGGCGCGAATGATCGTACGCGGCAGGCCGGACCCGGTGATGCCCCAGGCGCCGATCTTGCCTTCAGCTTTCAGGCGCTCCACCGTCGGAATGAACGCGTCGACGTAGAGCGACCATTTGGTGGCGAATAAATCCTGCCGATCGGGCTTGACGGCGTAGACATAGTCGTCGGGGCAGATGTTGGAATGCAGGAAGAAAATGTCGACGCGCTCAAGGCGCATCGTTTTGAGCGACGCCTCAAGCGACTGTTCGAGATTGGCCGCAACTTCGCTCGGCGGCGGCGAGCCGAGCCCGCATTTGGTCGTGACGCGCAAACCCTTGGGTAAGCGCCCGGCGAACACTTCGCCGACGATGGCCTCGCAATTCCGATAGAGCGGTGCGGTGTCCAGGAGGTCGATGCCGCTGTCGACGGCGAGCTTGATGGTCTCGCGAGCTTCTTCGCGGCTGGTCTCGCCCCAGCCTTGTCCGATACCGCCGCCGCCAAGCGTCAAGCGGCTGACGCGGCCGAACGAACCTAACGTCGCATGTTTCATATCGTGCGCGACCTCACTCAGTTGCCGAAGATCCAGCCGGTGCGGCTGCCGTCGAACTCGACGTGGAATTTGTTGTTGGCCGGATGGCAATCGCCGTAAAGGCCTTCTAACGCCTTCTGATCCGTCTCGTCCAACTTCAGCGTCAAGGTGTAGATGCGGTGAAAATTGTGCTGCTCGATTGCCGCGCGCGGCGCGGTGAATTCGAAATGCACGAGCATGGAACCGTGCGGCTCGATGCGATCGAACTTCAGCGAACCGACTTCGCGATCCTTGGTTTTGGCGACGATATCATCCTCGGTCACGACCGCGTTCTGCTTCCCGGGTTTGCCGATGAATGGCTGGTCGCCGAGATTTCTGACGCGCATCACGAACGGCCAATGAAAAATGCCATCGGCGGTCAGCCAAGCATGAACCACGCCGACCTGGGTCGCTCCTGCCGGCGGACGCTGCCATAGATCGAGCGAAATGAAATGGTCGGCCGCCGGATCTGCGCAATTGGGGATCAACGGGTTGATGTCGGGAAGATGTATCGTGTTGGGCAGGGTCAGCGGTGCGGCCGTGTCCGCGCTGGCATTGAACGACAACACCACAAGCGCGCCGAGCACGAGAATACCCAGCGCCGAATTAACTCTCTTCATTGCGTGACCCTATCTGAGACCGACCGGAATTTCGGCACCAACTTAGCACACGACTTGACCCGTCGGTCGATGGTGCTGAACGGGCGCAGCAGCAGGGCGCGCCTAGTCGATCGCCGCCGTCGTCACCGACACCTCGCGCTTGGCATGTGTTTTGGCGTCGAAGAACGTGATGGCGAGATTTGTGCCCGGCGCTGCCACCGCAATGCGCAGAAGAAGCTCCTCGCCGATCGCGGGGCGCGGATTGCCGACGGCGAAGATCATATCGCCCGGCTTGAGGCCGGCCTTCGCTGCCGGGGAACCAGCGGGTACGTCGATGAGTTTCAATCCGCCGTGCACGCCTTCGCTGTCGTTGAAGACGCCGACGTGCGCGGTGATGCCGATGGTGCTGAGCGGATGGTCGCGGCGATGCTCAAGCGGCTGAGGCTCCAATGCATCGCCTGATGGGCTCTTCGGCTTCTCGTCGGCATAAGCCTTGAGCGCCGAGCGCAGATTCTCAAGCGTCGCAAATTTGCAGATATTGCCCTCGCGCGTGAGGCCATGGCGCTGAGCGAACTCTTCGGTGCAATCGGGCCATTGCGAGGCGAAACGCTCGTGACCCAACATGCGAAGCAACGAGTAGGTCGCACCCGGATCGCTTTTCCCCAAACCCAAACTGCCGATGATCAGCACATCGTTCCAGCCGCGATAGAGGGCAACGCGATAGACATCGACGCTAGTCTTGTCGCTGTTAAAGCTGCCGATGAGATATGTCCGTGCCGAGGGATCGTCCGGCAGGACCACGAACGTCGCGCTGACAGCTTCGTAGCGACCGAACCAGGCCGGATCCCAAATACGATCACGCTCGAACAACACTTGCGAAACGAAGCAACCGGCGAGCGCGAGGGAAAGCGCGAGGCAAGCAACAACGCGGCCAATCGCGCGGATGGGAATCATGATCGCACTCCTCAACCGCGATGCGACCGGCGCGCATAGCTAAACCTGGGTTGGCCGCGAGAGTGAAGCACGCGAAGCGCTGCGCTCGCGATGATGCCCGTCACAAGGTTTCGCGAGCACGATTACTTGCCGGGCGGCTAAAGAGGACGACACCGGCGCCCAAGAAGCCCAGTGCGAACAGCACGCCGGCGACCAGGAAGGCCGCCTGAGACCTATCGGGCGCAAAATTTGGCGCGATGCCGGCGAGGAGCGAGGCGATCCAAAGTGCTGGAATCCATCGGGGCAATCGCCCACTCCAAATCATAGCGACGCTCATGACCGCCAAGCCGATACCGATGACGCCCACCGCCGCGGCGTAGATGTTGAAGCCGAAGACGTCGGCGTCGGGCCCGACAATGCTGGCCAAACCCGAAGCCGCCGCAACGAAGCCGACAAGACCGACCCAACCGAGCCGCTCGCACTCCTGCGCATAAATCCCGATCAATCCGAACAGCAACGAAAGATCGATGACAAAGTAGAGGAGTTCGAGTTGAGGGCTGTCTGGATGGGCCGGGATGATCGCGGCAGCGACGCGCAGCGCACCTCCCAAAGCGGCCGCCGCACCGGCCAGCCGCAATACGTCTTGTGTCTTCATCGTTCCCCGCGCTCCTTAGGTCTCAAATCTTGAGCGGACCGGTTTGCGCCTTGAATGCCTTGGCGCGCGCCGTTGCGTCGGCGATTTGTGCTTTCGTCAGACGTTTGCGAAGCGTGTCGATCGGCCCGTCGCCGCCGCGAACGACGCGGTTGGTCGTGCGGTCGTAAGGCACGCCGCCTACGCCCTGATCGGCCGCCAAAATATAGAACTTGAGGGCTTCGACTTCATCTTTGCGACCGGCATCACCGGTTTCGAGCAAGGTCGCAAGATTGTATTGCGCCGGACCATAACCGTAGTTTGCGGCGCGCTCGTACCACTGCGTCGCCTGGACGAGATCGGCCGGTACGCCCAAGCCGTATTCGTACATCGTGCCGATATCCATCATCGAGCGCGGCTCACCGGCCGTTGCCGCCTGCATATGATATTTGCGCGCCATGTCGTAATCGCGCTGCACGACATTCGGTTTGCCGTCCATGTACTCGACGCCAAGATGGTAGGCCGCGCCCGCGTCACCCTTTGCGGCGGCATCGGTCCACCAGGCAATCGCCTGATCATAGAAACCGCGATGATAAAGGTCTTCGCCCTCCGTTCGCGCAGGCTGCGCCGGGGCCGACGGCGCAGCCGTGACATGAGCCACGATTGCCGTGCCCGCAAATGCGAGGCACGCCGACAGCGCCATAACCTTCAGAATGTTCATCATTTCCCCCAAGGGCTTCCCCTTCCCAGCCTAGCACGCGACACAAACCCGGCTTCAAGGCTGAGATTTCGCCGATGCGCGGCGATGCTCTAGATTGGCAGGAGGTTGGGGGTTGATCGGGGATGGCCAAGCGCGAATGGTCGGCTAGCGAGCGCGCGCGCCAGGCGCGCGCGGCGGCGGTCGTCTGCGCCATCGGCCTGCTTGGCGCGGCGGGCTTGGTCGTGTGGAAACACGCCGTCGGAGCCATTGCGCTCGATCCGGAACGCAATCTGACCTTGGTCGCATATCTCCTGTGTAATGCGGTTACGCTTTTCGCCGCCGCGCAACCGGCAAGAACCTTGAGCCGTCCGCTGAGTGTGCGCTTGGCCATCGCCGCCGTCCGGGGCGCTACGGTCAACGTCAGCGCGGCGGCGTTTTTCGCCATCGATTTGGCGCTTGTTTGGTCGGCGCTGTCCCAGAGCAGCGCGCCCGCCTGGGTTCTCGCGTTCCTCATTCCGGCTGGCGCATCGCTTTGGCTCTTCATTGCCGGACTTGGCGTACCGGCGGAAGGGCCGGAGGAGATCAGCGATGAGGATCTGGCGGAAGCCGCCTTACTCTTGACCGAAAGTCATCGGCGCTGGTCATGGCAAGCAGTGTTCGCCATGGCCGGATTCATGGCCTTCACCCGCGCCGCGATTCTTGTCGCTTATTTCGCCTGGGTCGTCGCCGGAATGGCCATCTATGAGTGGCTGCACAAGGCCTTCTTCGAAACGAGCCCGCTCGGCGACGGCGACTTGGGCGGCGTCGGCATTGCTGCGATCGGACAGGCTGGCGACCTTCTGACCCGTGGCTGGCTTTGGGTCATCTTCTTCCTTGTCGTGATCCTTCCGCCGCTCTTCACCCTGGGCGCGGCGGTCTGGTATCGCTTTTGGCAGCGCCGGGACCGCGTGCGTGCGCGCGCTCTATCCCGGTCGCCAGCCGCGCGCCTGATGACCAGACGCGAAGTTCGCTTGTTGCGCCGCGACGTCGAGCGGCCGGTTAGCGCGAGCCACATTCCGCAACGCGGCGTCTCTTAACCTCTTCTTAAGCCTTCCAGGCTGAATTCAAAGCGAGCCCGCGCGACCGCGAGTCGGACGCTGGCCCTTGAGAGCATGCGCCTGCGCGCACTGCGAAGCGACACGCGACGGCGCCCCTCTCAACGCAACGCTCCGCCTACGGATTAACCCCGGGTTAACGCCAAGGATTTCAGCCATGACGACGCGACGCCGCTCCCCCAGAAAATTTCATTCACGGCATGTGTTCTCCGCGATGGGATTTATGGGCCTCCTCGTCAGCGCCACTGCGTGGGCGCATCAGGCGGGGCTCATCAACTGGCAATTGCCGGACTCGCTGGCAAGATCGCCGTTCGTCGTCAGTCGAACGCATATCACCCACCCGAACGCCGGCATTACCGCGGCGACCGCCACCGCGAGCGGCAGCGGCATGGGCACAGCCGCGGGTGCGTCGGACGCCAACTGCGCGGGCCAACTCCTGGGAGGAAAGGCGCCGACGCTGACGAACGACAAGCTCGCCGCAAAGACTCACCAACTCTGCTACTTGGGCTTTGCCGTTCTGAATTCCGGCATCACACGCACGCCGTTGTGGTCGGCCGAGCACCTGACCGCCAACCGCGTCGAAACCGCGCAAGGCCTGCCGCGCAAGAACAGCTTCCATGCGGACCCCAATCTGACGACCGATGAGCGCGCCGAGCTCAGCGACTACAAGGGCTATCCCTACGATCGCGGCCACATGGCCCCAAACGCCGACATGCCCGATGTCGTGTCGCAGAAGGAATGCTTCACGCTCGCCAACATGATTCCGCAGGACAAAGACAACAACGAGCATTTGTGGGCGCACATCGAGGAATCGGTGCGCAATCTCGCGGAGCGTGATGCCGACCTTTATATCGTGACCGGACCGATCTTCGACGGCGATACGGTGAAAGAATTGCACGACCGGGTGATGGTGCCGACGAAAATATTCAAGGCGGTCTTTGACGCGAAGAAACAGCAAGCGGCGGCCTACATCGTCGACAACGCGCCAGGCGAGACCTACCGGGTCGTCACGATTGCCCAGCTCGAAACGATGACGGGGATCAAGGTCTTTCCAGGCCTACCGGCGAAGGTCGACACTTCCGCCAAGCTCGAATTGCCGGCGCCGCTGGCGTCCGATTTGATCAACTGACGCGAGCACGCCGTTGAAGGTATTTCAAAACGAGTCGGAGGTTCTTCAACTGGGTAAGTTGACGATCGAGAACCGCACTGATCGCGTCACGATCTACGGCAGTCTCGACGTGACGCGGGACAAGGCCGGATTGCAGGCGGTCAACGAACTCAAATCGGTGATCGATTCGATCGTCGCGTTTCTTGGCCGCGAAGACCTGCCCGACAAGATCGTCTTCGCGACGCCGAAGGAGAAGAAGAATCCGTTTTTGTAGTTTTTTGCAGGGGGTAGAGTGAAAGCGGCCCGGCGCCACGGGCCGCTTTTTTGTTCTCAATCCTTGTACCAGGCGGGGAACTGGGCCTTCAAATTGGCGAGCTTCGGCAGATCGTTGATCATGATGTAAGGCTGGTCCATGTGGCTCGCCAGATAGTTCTGGTGATAGCGCTCCGCCGGATAGAAGCCTTTGAGAGGCACGACTTCCGTCACGATCGGACTGTGAAAGGCCTTCGCGGCATTAAGCTGAGCGATATAGGCCTTGGCGACGCGCTCTTGCTCAGGCGTCGAAAAGAAAATCGACGAGCGGTATTGCGGCCCGCTGTCGGGGCCTTGCCGGTTCAACTCCGTCGGATCGTGGGCGACCGAGAAATAGACCTTCAGCAGCTGGCCGACCGTGATCTTCGAGGGATCGAACGTCACTCGCACGGATTCCGCGTGCCCCGTGCCGTGCGAGCTGACCAATTCGTAGTTCGCGGTTTCGGCCGTGCCGCCGGCATAGCCCGCCACCGCGCGGGTCACGCCCTTCACATGCAGATAGACAGCTTGGACGCCCCAGAAGCAACCGCCGGCCAGAACGATTACTTCCTGACCGTGCGCCGGCGCCATCGCGGCATCGACCCTCGGATCCGGCAGCGTCGCGGCGGCGGGCGCGCGCGACGAATAAAAAAGCGCAATCGCCAACGAGGCCAGCATCAATGCCGGCACATAGCGCAGTAGGCGTGAGGTGGTCATGGCACTTTCTCCAATGTCGGGACCTATATGAGGTCTCGCGCGCCGCCATCAAACACATCGAGCGCTCACCGGCCGCTCAAGAAAGCGTGTGAGCTAATTCTTTGCGACGATTTGTTCGATCGCGCGCTTGAACCGAAGCGACGTCGGGTTCGTAAAACTCGAGAACCACTGTTTCAAGTGGCCGTCGCGGCCGACCAGGTATTTGTAGAAGTTCCAGCGCGGGGCCGCCATGAAGCCGCCTTCGCTCGACAGGAATTTGAACAACGGGTGAGCGCGTGAGCCGCTCACGTGAACCTTGGCGGCCATCGGGAAATCGACGCCGAAATTCTTCTCGCAGAACTGGGCGATGTCTTTTTCGCTGCCGGGCTCTTGATTGGCGAAGTCGTTCGACGGCACGCCGAGCACGACGAGGCCGTCCTTTTTGTGCGCCTTCCAGATTTCTTCGAGGCCGGCATATTGCGGCGTGAAGCCGCATTTGGACGCTGTGTTGACGATCAGAAGCGGCTTGCCGGCGAAGCCCTTCAGCTTCAGCTCGCCGCCCTTCAGATTCTCGAGCGTGAAATCGAAGGCCGTTTCCTTCTTGTCGCGCGCCATCGTTGCCTCAAGAGCCGCTGAACCAGTTGTAGCCTTTATCCTCCCAATAGCCACCCGGATAATCGTTGGTCACGAACATCGTCATGATGTGCTTCGGGTTCTTGAAGCCGAGCTTGGTCGGAATGCGCAATTTCATCGGGAAGCCGTATTGCGGCGGCAGCGTCTGATCCGCGTAAGTCAGCGCCAGCAATGTCTGTGGGTGCAGCGCCGTCGCCATATCGAGGCTCGAGTAATAATCGTCGGCGCATTTGAAGCCGACATAGGCCGCGCGTGTGTCGGCGCCAATGCGCTCCAGGAACGCGCGGAACGGCACGCCGCCCCATTTGCCGATGGCGCTCCATCCCTCGACGCAGACGTGGCGCGTGATCTGCGAGGCCTGGGGAAGCGCCCGCAATTGATCCAAGGTCCACGACTGCTTGTTCTGGACCAGACCCGAAACTTCCAATTTGTAAGTCGCGCCGTCGACGAACGGGACGCGGTCGCGCTTGTAATAGGCATTGAAGGGAAACGGCCTAGTGATGTCGCTTTCGGCATATTCAGGCGCAAGGCGCGTCTGACTGAACAGTGCCGCCTGGACGCCGTCGTTCCACTTCGACATGGCTGCAGTGACTTTCTGCACGGCGCCGATATCGGTCACGTCGCAACCCGTGAGCAGGGTCAGCGCGCCGACGCTCAAGGTTTGTTTCAGGAACAGCCGCCGCTCGATCTTGCGGATGTCGTTGTCGTCGCGCAGCAGCGCACGAGCCACGGGCTTTTCGATGGTCATGATACGCCTCCGCCGTCGGTCTTGTGCTCGCCGCGGGCGCGTCCCCACAACATGGGCAGCAGCGTGCGCGGAACGAGCGCGACCAAGGTCAAGTGCAAGAGAATGAAAGCGACAATCGCGCTCATGGCGAGGAAGTGGACGATGCGGGCGCCTTCGTAACCGCCCAACGTCCAGGCGAGCGTTTGAAATTGAACGGGTTTCCAAACCGCGAGACCGGAATAGACGATACCGACGAGCGCGACGATGACGCCGATATAGGCGAGGCGCTGAACGGCATTGTAGACGCCGGTGTGATGTTCGAGTTTGGCGGCAAGCGCCAAATTGAAATCGCGCCAAACGTCGCGCGGACGCAAGGGCCAAAACGAGCGGCGGAAATGGCCCGAGACGAAGCCGTAGATCAGATAGACGAGGCCGTTGATGACGAAGAGCCACATGGCGGCGAAATGAACCTGCAGCGCACCGCCCAGCCAACCGCCGATCGTGAGATCCTCAATGAAGCGGAATTTGAAGATCGGCGAGGCGTTGTAGATGCGCCAGCCGCTGCCGATCATGAAGAACATGGCGAAGGCGTTGATCCAATGCCACCAGCGCACGAGGCGCGGGTGAATTGGCTTGGCGGCCGGCGGCGAGGATTTGTCGGCGATGTCGGCTGTTGTCATGGTTCAACCATAAGCCCGCAAAAGAGCACGGGAAATAGGTGACCTCGACAAATGGTAACGGTCGCCTCAAGAAAGTGTGCGCCTAGCGCGCCGCCTCGATGGCAGACACAAGAAGGGCGAGAGCCTCGTGGGCAAACGCCCACATGTTCTCGACCCGATCGGCGCTGCCGGTGCGCAAGGTACGCGCCTGCATCGCGGCAGCGGAAACAACCGCCAGACAGGTGTGGCCGGCCGGGTCGCCATACGAATTGCCGGTGGGGCCGGCGGCGCCTGTTTCGGCGATCGCCCAGTCGACGCGATGGCGCTCGCGCATGCGGTTTGCCAAGAACAGCGCATAAGGCTCGCTGCTCGAGCGCATGCCGAGGCCCGCGATGTCGTCGCGAGAGACGTCGAGCAAACCCTTCAGCGCTCGGGCCGTGTAGAGGATCGCGCCGCTTGCGAAATACTGAGAGGCCCCGGGGACGGCGAGCAATGCCGCCGAAATCAAACCCCCAGCCGACGACTCCGCGACGGCGATGCGCTCGCCACGCGCTCTCAGAAGAGCGCCGGCTTTCGCACCTATCTGAGCTAAGTCGCGCATCGCGCCAGCCTTATTGGCGCCGAGCGATAATGAAGGCGATCAACCCGACGACGAAGAGCCCGGCGCCGCGATAGGCCCAGTCCATATTGTTGGCCATGAAACCGATCGGCGCGAGACCGGTGCCCTGTGCCACCCACCACGCGCCGAGCAGCATCGCCAAGATGCCTACGATCGTCAGAACGAGCTTCATCACAGTCTCTCCATACAGTGTCCTGTGACCGTATCCCGGATCTTCGCGTGGCGCGACTCAGGGCTAGCAGATCGAATCAAGCGACTCGTCTAAAGCAGTGCGCCCGTCAATCATAAAACGGTGACAAATCGAGATGGCGCGCGACTTAGTTGAATCTGCAGTAGAGGTCCAATTCTAATGCACGCGTAGAGTTTGCGTGGCCTAGAAAACGCAGTCGTCTGCAAACGACGCTCGTCTCCATTGCCGACTCTCGTTCGCCAGCAGCGAATCACTGATAGTTCCGACGTGCGGCGATTCGTTCCGATCTGAACGGACTCGCCGCAGTCATGCGACGCGCGCATTTCGGAGAGAGTTCGCGCGGCGGGCTGGGTCAGAATGAATTCGCCTCATCGGGGCACACATGAATTCCGCGCCGGAATGGGGCGGAATGCACCCAAGCGGGATTGGTCTCAGAGCGGGGCTGAACCGACTGGGGATTTTGCACTTGCCTCCCCCATCAACTGTCTTGGAGATCCATATGCGTAGATTACTCTTGGCAACGTCGGCACTTGCGCTTCTCGGCGCGGGCTCGGCGATGGCCTCAGGCTCATCGCAAACTCAGATCACCGCCACGAATCCACAAAACTGCCAAATCAACTCGGCGTCGCCGAGTATTGATCTGGGCACTGTCGTGAACGTGGCGGTCCCCGGTACCTTCACTTATCAATGCAATTTCCAAGGCGCGCCGACATTGACGTTTCAGAGCGCCAATGGCGGCGTGTCCACGGCACAAAACGGCGGTGGCCTGGCCAACTACGGCATTTACCTGAACGACGCGGCACCAGGCAGCCCGCCATCCACGTGGCTGCAAGCTAGTGCAGCTACAGGCGCCGGCGCCGTTTACAACGGCATCACGACGGAGCTCACGGCCAATGCCGCCGTGTCGCCGGTCTTCCAGGTTGGCCTGTCGCAGACGCTCCCGGTCGCAGGCACTTACGCCGACACCTTGACGATCTCCATCGCGCCGTAAGTGGCGATCACGCGCAATGAAGTTGGCGGCGCGGGTTTGGATACCCGTGCCGCCAAGCTGACCGTTCCGACCGAAACGATGCAAGCAACAAGGAGAACAACATGAAAATGCTGCCGCATCTTTTGACTGCCGCCCTGATCGCAGGTGCGATGGGGTCCGCTTTCGCGTCCGGATCGGCGAGCTTCACGATCAACGGAACGGTGCCGTCGACCTGCGCCTTCACAACGACGCCACCCGCGGTTTCCACCATCGGCGTGACAGCCGGCATCTATAGCGTCGGCGACCTCGGCTACACCTGTAATTTCGTCGGCTCGGCCAACCTGGTGCTGAACCTGGCCAACGGCACGGTGCTGACAAACCCCAGCAACGGCGGCGATTCCGTCGTCTACGATATTTTCTGGGGCGTGCCGCCGAACAATCCCGCTTCGCCCGTCTGGCAGAATTGGCCGTCCAGCGCCTCCGTTCCGTTCGTTTGGCCGACGGCTGCCAGCGCGAACACCGAGACGAAAGGGCCGTTCAAGGTTCGGCTCAATTCGAATCTCGGCGTGGCCGGTACCTATACGAGCACGATCAGCTACACGATTTCACCCTGAGGAGAAGTTCGAACGGTGCATTGCACGGGCGGGCCGAATCAGCCGAAAGGTGCGATTCTTCGGACGTAAACTCAAAGAAGGTGCGTTGGCATGTTGAACCGACTGAAGAGCCTTGCGGTCGCCGCACTGCTGGCCTCCGCGACGGCGGGCGCCGCTTACGCCTATCAAGTTTCGCCGATGATCTACGATCTGAAGCCCGCGGGCCAAGGCGCGAATACGCTCATCCGCATCAACAACACGAACGCGGCGCCGATCACCGTCGAGTTCGTAGCCGAGAAACGGCTGTTCGACGAACACGGCAAGGAGTCGCGCCAGCCGGCCGACGCGGATTTCATCCTGTTCCCGCCGCAATCGGTTGTCGCCGCCGGCGCGACACAGGCTTTGCGCGTGCAATATGTCGGCCCTGCCGATCTTGCGCAGTCGGTGATGTACAACATCACCGTCAAGCAAGTGCCGGTGCAGTTGCCGGCGAATGCGCCGAACGGCGTGCAATTCGTTTTCAATTTCTCGACGGTCGCGAACATCGTGCCTGACGGGGCCAAGGCGCAAGTCGAAACGGTTTCGTTGACGCCGGCTGGCAAAACGCTGCAGCTGACGATTCACGATACGGGCAACAAATACGCCAACCTCTCGCTGTCGAGCGTGACGCTGCAGGGCGGCGCATATAACGTCACGATCAAGGACGACGTGTGGCGCAAGGCGCTCGGCACAAGCTGGATCCTGCCGGGCGGTACGCGCGTCATCGATCTGCCGACGCCGGCAGGCGCACCGATCGCCGGGTTGAGCGCCAAGTTCAATCTCGTCGACATTACACCCTGAACGATCCGCCCGCGGACACCATGAACCGCGGCAGCGCGCAACCCAGAACAGACACGCGCCGTAGCCGCCTGGTCGGGATTGCCGTGTGCGTCATAGGCGGTGCGTTTTGCGGCAATGCGCTGGCCGCGGGCGAAGTGAAGACCGCGCAAGCAACGCAAGTTTACAACCTCACGCTGCCGCTCATTTTTGGCCGCGTCTATCTAGGCGACGTCCCCGTGGCGGCATCGGGGGACGGCAAGATCAGCGTCAACGTCGAGCGCTTCGTCAGCCTGCTCGGCGAGCGCATCTCCGCCGAGCTGCTGGCGAAAATCAAAGACGTCGCGGCGGGGCGCGCCGTCATCGGCGTCGATGCGTTCTCGTCGGCCGGCCTTCTGGTCGTTTACGACAGTGCGAGGCTCGAACTCCACGTGTCCATCCCGGTCGAGTTGCAAGGCGGCCAATCGATCTCCGCGTTCGACCGAAACGATCAAGGAGCGCCGAGCCGCGCCACACAGGCGCCGGCGCCGTTCTCCGCCTCCGCGACGTTCACCGCGCGGCAGACCTATGATTGGGGGCCGGGCGATCAGCGGGGCTGGAATCCGCTCAATCTGTCGATGGACGTTGCCGCCGACTTGTTCGGGCCGAATGGCGTCTCTGTCTTTGCCGAAGGCGAATATAACGGCGGCGCCGATCGCCCGTTCCGTCGCGGCGACATCGTGCTGATTCACGACGAGCCCGACGATGCGCTGCGCTATTCGGCCGGGGACGTAACGCCGATCGCCGCCGGACTTCAGGGCTCGCCGATTCTCGGCGGCATTTCGGTGCAACGGCAATACGGCGAACTGCAACCGTTCGCCGATATTCGCCCGGCCGGCTTGTTTCGCTTCACGCTGGAGCGCTCATCGACGGTCGACGTGGTCGTCAACGGCGTGACGATCCGAACGCTGCGTCTCGATGCCGGTCAGTACGACCTGAAAGACTTTCCGTTTTTCAACGGCCTCAACGAGGTCGAGCTCTACGTGGTCGATGAATTCGGCCGCCGGTTGCTCGCTAAATTCGAAGAGTTCTTCAGTGCGCGGCTGCTCAAGGCCGGGGTCAGCGAGTTCGGCGCGACGCTGGGTTATCTGCAATCGCGCGACGCGGACCAGCAAATCACCTATGCAGGGAATTTGCTGACTTTCAGCAGCTACGGGCGCTACGGCGTGACGCAAGACGTGACCGTCGGGGTGAATTTCCAAGGCAACGAAGCGCAATGGATGGGCGGGCTCGAAGTCGGCTGGGCGAGCCCGATCGGCACGCTGGGCTTTGTCGCCGGGTGGAGCGACATCAACGGCCTGTCGTCGGGACAGAGCTATCTGGCGAGCTACGAGGCGTCACTCGATCAACTTTGGGTCTTCGAGCACCCGCAGGTGAATCTGGAATATCTTTGCACCAGCCAATTCTTTTCGCCCGTCGGCCAGCTGGTGCCGAAGGACCCGTCGCAATACGAAATGCGCGGCCGATTCTCCACGCGCCTGCCGCTGGACTTCGGCTTGGGACTGTCGGCCTCGCTGTCACGGGGGCGAGATGCGCAGCCCGACGAACGGCGTTACGCGGTCAGCGTCAGTCGCAATATCGGCTTTGCCGACGTGACCGCTTCGAATGAACGGGTGATCACCGACGGTGCATCGGACGACAACCGCTTTCTCGTTTCGGTGAGCGTGCCGCTGAGCAGCAACGAAATAACCCGCGGCTCGTTCGACTCGCGCGGCAACCAATACCAACTCGAATATGTGCGCTTTCAGCACGACGAACTCGGCGACTACGGCTTGCGCGGCGCGGTATCGCGTGATGACGACCGCCTGACCGGCTCGGGTGAGTTCGCCTACAACGCCAATCGTTTCTCGGCCGTCATCGAGCACGACGCGATCGCCGATTCGAGCATGAGCAGCATTCAATCGCAGCAAACGTCCTATACGCTCGGCACGCAGATCGCGATCGCCGGCGACGAGGTTGCGTTCGGACGCCCGGTAGGTCCGCGCTTTGCCATCGTGTCGGCGCATGAGTCGCTCGACGACCGGACGGTCGGCGTGCGCAAAGGCGAGGGCGTCCCGTCCCGCGGCGCCGAGACCGATTTCCTGGGCCCCGCACTCGTCTCCGCCGGCAGTCCGTACCAACCACAAAAGGTCATGATCGACGTGGAAGATTTGCCGCTCGGCTACGATCCGGGGCCCAGCCAATACGATGTGTTTCCAGGTCCTGCGTCGGGCTACAAATTCCAGGTCGGATCGAACGCGTCGCATATCGTCATCGGTACGCTGATCGGCGCGGACGGAAAGCCCGTTGCGCTGCAGGGCGGCGAGATCCGCTCCCTCGACGACAGCAGATTCAAGCCCGTGCTCGTGTTCACGAACAGCGCCGGGCGCTTCGTCGCCGAGGGCTTGGCGCCCGGACGCTATCAAATGGTGTTGGGCGTTGCGCAAGACATCGTCGTGGCAATAGAGGTCCCGGAGAAAACCAAAGGCGTGATCGATCTCGGCGTCGTTCATTTGGGCAGTGCCGCGCCGCCGGCCGGCACGCAGGCAAGCCGATGAGACTTAAACCTGCCGCCTCGTCTTTTGCGGTCGCGATCTGCGCGGTACTGGCGGGCCCGGCCCACGGCGCAACGTGCAACGCCGCGATCTCCAAAGTCGGCCCGATCGGTTCGATCGACTACGATCCGTTCGACGGCGTCGCGCGCAACGTCACGTTTACCGTCGAGTTTCAAAACAACGGCAGCGATTCCTGCTCGGTCGGCGTCGCCGTCGGGCGTCAGGCCAGCGACCCTCAGCGCGCCTTCACCAAAGGCGGCGACCGTCTCATCTATTCCGTGAAACTGGGCGGCGGCGAAGTCGCGAACACACTGCTCTCGCCGGTGGGAAACGTCACTCTGCCCGGTGGGGCCGGCAAACACGCAACGCTGACGCTGAAGATTGAAGTGCCGGCCGGTCTCATCGGACCTGCAGGAACCTACGCGGATGTTTTGGTTTTTCGCGGCTACGTCGTGGGGGGCGCCCCGGTGGCGTTGAGCGGCGATCGAACCGCGACGGCCTACGCAAGCGTCGAGAGCCGTGCCGAGGTCAACATCGCAGGGGCTGCCGGGTCGTTCGGCATGCCGTTCGCCGTCGACAATCTCGATTTCGGCGTGCTGGCGACGGGCGCCGAGAAAAACGCCTTTGTGCAAGTACGCGCGACGAGTTCGGTGACGATCACGGTGACCTCGCAAAATCGCGGCAAGCTGCTTCACACCCTTTTGAAGCAGCATGCGCCTGGCGTTCCCTATGCGCTGAAGCTCGACGCCCAGGCCGTCAATCTTTCGGGCAGCTATTCGATCGATCGCGCACCGCCGGTAACGCTTGACGGTGTCAGCTATCCGATGAACGTTCGCATCGGCAACGTCTCAGGGCTAACGGCTGGACAATACCAAGATGTCGTGACGATCAGCGTGTGCCCGAACTAGGCGCCGCCGTTCACTGCGGCTTAACCTTGTCCGTTGAGGCCAACTTAGCCGGTGAGCGTTAGGCTGCGCTCGCAATCGAACGGCGGCACGCATGGGCAAGGCCCGCATTTTCCTAGCTCTGTCACTTGCCTCGGCGAGCACGCAAGCGTTTGCGCACGGCAGCCATGCGGGTGGCGATTCGGCTCGCATCGAGATCCGCGCCTACATGCCGCTGATCTGCGGCGCCGAGATCACCGCTTTTCAGGTGGTGTCGAACCAACCTCTGGTCGTCGACGCAACCGTTCGCCAGTCGTGCAACGGCGACCATGAGATCTCGGTCAACTACGACCCGGAAAGCGTAACGAATACCGGCGATCTGGCGTTCGTGTATGACGGGCGCACGCCTAGCCATGCGAGCCTCGGCAGCGTCGGCTTCGGCGCCGAACACCACACGGACGTGGTTCGCTCGCTGCGCATTACCTATGCCGGCGGCTCGGACGCCCAGCGGGCGCAGTTCGCCCACACAATCGCGATCGCCGTAACGCCGCGCTAGACCGGTCCGCACTCGCTAGTCGAACGTGCAAATTAAAAGCTCCCGAGAGCGCGGCGCTCTGCAGGGACGTACAGCGTGAGCCGCCGGTTCCAGGCTTCACGTGCTCGCCGGATGTAGCGGCGACGGCGAGAATCAAAAATTCAGCCTCGAAAGAAACGCCACACGTCAATCGTCGCCGGAGCGAAGGCTTGCGGCATTGCGTCATATTTCATGTAATGCCTATTGGTATTGATGTCCTACACATGATCACGTCCGGTCAGTTGCGGGCATCGCGAGCGCTGTTGGGCATCGATCAGCGCGAACTTGCGGAACTCTGCCGACTCTCCGTCCCCACAATCCAACGCATGGAAGCCAGCGACGGCATCGTGCGCGGTACGGTCGATTCGCTCATGAAGCTCATCACCGCCCTGGAGCGAGCCGGCATCGAGGTCATCGCCGCGGGCGCGGCCACTCAAAAGGGAGGACGCGGCGTGCGGTTACGCAAATAAGCACAGGCCAACACCGACCGACGTCCGTCGCGCACCGACACTGCGGCGGTGATGTGCGATGACGATCGTCGCATCGCTCTGGTGCGTCGGGGCTTTCCTGGGGCTCAGTATCGTGGCGGTCGCCTGCGCCCGCTTGTCCGCGGCCAGCGCCATCGTTTACGCGGGATGTCTCATCGCCTCGACCGTCGGGCTCAGCGCCGGGCTCGAGCATCTGATCGCGGCGTCCGCGCCGCCGCAGACCTTGCAATTGCCGCTCGGACTGCCATGGCTCGGCGCTAATTTCAGAGTGGACATGCTGTCGGCGTTTTTCTTGCTGGTCGTCAATCTCGGCGGCGCCGCCGCAAGTCTTTTTGCGCTGGGATACGGTCAGCATGAGCAGGCGCCGCACCGCGTGCTGCCGTTCTTCGCCGCGTTTCTCGCCGGCATGAACCTTGTCGTTCTCGCCGACGATGCGTTCGCATTTCTCCTGAGCTGGGAGTTCATGTCGCTTGCGTCTTGGGCGTTGGTCATGGCGCACGACCGCGAGCCCGAGAATTTGCAAGCCGGATACATCTATTTGCTGATGGCGAGCTTCGGCACCGTCGCCCTGTTGCTGGCGTTCGGATTGTTGGCCGGCCCCGGCGGTTCCTATGCCTTTGCCGACCTTCGTTCGCATCCACCGTCGGATCAGGTTGCGGCGGCGGTTCTCGCTCTCGCGCTCATCGGCACCGGGTCGAAGGCGGGGCTTGTGCCGCTTCACGTCTGGCTGCCGCTCGCGCATCCCGCGGCGCCGAGCCACGTCTCCGCCTTGATGAGCGGCGTCATGACGAAGGTCGCGGTCTATGCCTTCGTGCGCATCGTCTTCAGCTTTCTGGGGCCGCCGGAGTCGTGGTGGTGCGTCCCGGTTCTCGTCGCGGGCGGGTCTTCGGCCGTCCTCGGCGTTCTCTATGCGCTCAACCAAGGCGATTTGAAGAAGCTCCTTGCCTACAGCACGATCGACAATATCGGCATCATCTTCATCGGCCTCGGCCTCGCCCTCGCTTTCCAAGCAAACGATCTGGGCCAGGCCGCAGCTTTGGCGATGACGGCGGCGCTGCTTCACGTATTCAACCACTCCTTGTTCAAGAGCCTGCTGTTCTTCGGCGCGGGCGCCGTTCTCGGCGCCACGGGCGAGCGCGACTTCGAGCGCCTTGGCGGACTCATCCACACGATGCCGGTGACCGCGTTCCTGTTCCTGGTGGCGAGCGTCGCGATCTGCGCACTGCCCCCGCTCAATGGCTTCGTCTCGGAGTGGCTGACGTTTCAGGCGGTGCTGATCAGCCCGCAGCTTCCGCAATGGGGCTTGCGCTTTCTCGTGCCGGCGATTGGCGCGCTCCTGGCGCTCGCGGCTGCGCTGGCCGCCGCGTGCTTCGTCAAGGCATTCGGCTTTGCGTTCCTCGGGCGCGCGCGAAGCGAGGCGGCGAAGCAAGCGCGTGAGACCGACGCATTTTCAGTTGCCGGCATGTTCTGCCTCGCCGGCTTGTGCGCGTTCGCCGGAATCCTGCCGGGCTTCATCATCGATCGGATCGCGCCGGTCACGCAATTGCTGCTCGATAGCCGGTTGCCGGTGCAAGCCGACGTGCCGTGGCTGTCGATCATTCCGATTAGCCAGAGCCGCAGTTCCTATAACGGGCTCTTGGTGTTTGTGTTCATCCTGATTTCCTCGCTTGGCGCTATCGAGGCGATCCACCGGCTGGCATCGCGGCGCGTGCGCCGCGCGCCGGCATGGGATTGCGGTTTTCCAGACGCGGCGCCGTCGACGCAGTACTCGGCCGGAAGTTTCGTGCAACCGCTGCGGCGGGTCTATGGCACGTTGATTTTCCTCGCGCGGGAAACGGTTCGCATGCCGGCACCCGGCGATACCGCACCGGCGAGCTTCCGTGTCGACATCCAAGATCTGGCTTGGCGATTTATCTACACGCCGATCGTGAGCAGCGTGAACATCGTCGCCGATCGGCTGAACTATCTGCAATACATGACCATCCGGCGATATCTCGCGCTCGTCTTCTCTGCGCTCATTTTCCTCTTGATCGTGCTGGCGTCATGGCCCTGATCCCCGAGCTCATTGTCCAAGGCGTGCAGATGTTTCTGGTGCTTGCACTGGCGCCGGCGCTCGTCGGCTTCGTGCGGAAGGTCAAGTCGCAACTATTGCGCCGGCAGGGGCCACCGATCGTTCAGCCCTATCGCGATTTGATCCGGCTGCTGCGCAAAGACGTCGTGCTTGCGCACAACGCCTCGTGGCTCTTCCGCGCGGCGCCTTACTTGATCTTCGCGGCAACTTGGGTTGCGGCCGCTCTGGTGCCGACCTTCGCCGCGGGCCTCATGTTCAGCTGGAGCGCCGACCTCGTCGCCATCATCGCGCTCCTCGGCAGCGCGCGGTTCTTCCTTGCCCTCGCAGGCCTCGACGTCGGCACGAGCTTTGGCGGGATCGGCTCCAGCCGCGAAGTCATGTTCGCATCTCTGGCCGAGCCGGCTTTGATTGTCATCGTGTTCACGCTGGCGATGATTGCGGGGTCGACGCAACTGTCGACCATAGCGAGCTTCATGGCATCGTCGGCGGTAGGCTTGCGCGTGTCGTTGGGCCTCGCGCTGATCTCACTGGTCATCGTCGCGCTCGCCGAGAACGCCCGTATCCCCGTCGACAATCCGGCCACCCATCTCGAACTCACCATGGTCCACGAAGCGATGGTGCTCGAATACTCGGGACGTCATCTGGCACTCGTCGAACTCGCGTCGTGGCTCCAATTGCTCGTCTATGTCTCGCTGATCGGTTGCATTTTTTTTCCATGGGGATTGACGGCTGCGGGAACGAGCCCCGGCGGCTATCTGGCAGGCCTTGCGGCTTACGTTCTGAAACTCGTCGCCAGCGGCGTGTTGCTGGCGACGTTTGAAGTCACGATCGCCAAGATGCGCGTTTTCCGCGTGCCCGAATTCGTCGGCGTCGCGCTCATGCTGGCGTTGCTCGCGATGTTGCTGCGTTTCGTGTCGAGCAGCCTATGAAACACGACTTCTTCTTCGATGTGGCGCACATGCTCGCGGGCGGCCTGGTGCTCGTCAGCTTCCTGATGCTCTACCAAGACCGGCTCTATGCGCTCATCAACGTCTTCGCCCTTCACGCCTTCGTGCTGGCGCTGTCCGTCGCTTGGCAAGCCTTCATCCAAGACGCGCCGCATCTCTACGTCACGGCGGTGATCGCGCTCGGCTTCAAAGCCATCGTCATTCCGGTGGCGCTTCATCGCATCGTCGAGCGGCTCGGTATCCACCGTGAAATCGAAACCGTGGTGAATATCGGCGTGACGATGCTGGGTGGCATCGGCCTCGTCGCGTTGGCGATGGTGGTGATGCTGCGCGTGACGCCAACGGCCGACGCTTTGGCGCGCGAGGATCTGGCCTTCGCACTCTCGGTCCTGCTCCTCGGTCTCTTGATGATGGTGACGCGGCGCAATGCGGTGAGCCAGGTCATCGGCTTCATGTCGCTCGAAAACGGCTTGATTCTGGCGGCAACGGGCGCCAAGGGCATGCCGCTGGTGGTCGAGATCAGCGTCGCCTTCTCGGTCTTGATCGCCTTCATCGTGATCGGAATCTTCTTGTTTCGGATTCGCGAGCGTTTCGACACCGTCGACCTGCAGGCACTCGACAGCTTTCGCGGGGACAGCGAATGAACTTGGGCCCGTTCGATCCCGTCGTCGCCATTCTCGCCATCCCGGCGGGCGCGGCGATCCTGCTCGCGCTGCTCCCCGGCTATCTGGCGACGTCGCGGCTCAATGTGCTCGCCTCATTCTCGACCTTCGTCTCGGCCTTCACACTTTTCTTTGCGCCGCACCGGCAAAGCCAATTCTTCCTGATCGACGACGTGAACATCGTCTTCGTCACGCTGACGACCTTCGTCGCCTTCACCACCAGCGTCTTCAGCGCCAGCTATATCGGGCACGAACTGGAGAGCGGGCGTTTGACGCCCGTCTATTTGCGCTTCTATCACGCGATGTATCAGGTGCTGATGCTGGCGATGAACTTGGCGCTGGTTGCGAACAATATCGGCCTCATGTGGGTCGCGATCGAGATGGCGACGCTGACGACCGTGCTGATGGTCGGCATTTATCGCACGCCCGCGGCGATCGAGGCGGCGTGGAAATATTTTATCCTGGGAAGCGTCGGCATCGCGCTCGCGCTGTTCGGCACGATCCTCGTTTATATGGCGGCGCGACCGACAGTCGGCGAAGGCCTCGACGCGATGGCGTGGACGACTCTTGTCGCTCATGCGTCGACGTTCGACCCGGCGCTTTTGAATGTCGCGTTCGTTTTCTTGCTGCTGGGTTATGGAACCAAGGTCGGTTTGGCGCCGCTCCACGCGTGGCTTCCCGATGCGCACGCCGAGGGCCCGACGCCGATTTCGGCTGTGCTGTCGGGCCTGCTGCTGAACGTTGCGCTTTACGCGCTGCTGCGCTTCAAGCTTTTGATGGCGACCAATCCCGGCGCGATCGCGACCGGCTCGCTGATGGTGGCGATGGGACTTCTGTCGGTGGTGTTCGCGAGTTTCATGCTCTATCGCCGCCGCGACATCAAACGGCTCTTCGCTTATTCCTCGATCGAACATATGGGGATCATCACGTTCGCATTCGGCATGGGCGGACCGCTCGCGAACTTCGCCGGGCTCTTGCATATGACAATGCATAGCCTGACGAAGTCGGCGATTTTCTTCGCCGTCGGCCATATCTCGCAGATCAAGGGAACTCAGAAGATCGCCGATATTCGCGGCCTGACGGAGACGCATCCGATTCTGGGCTGGGGCCTTGTTCTCAGCGTCGTCGCGATAGCCGGTCTGCCGCCGCTCGGGATCTTCATGAGCGAATTCTTGGTCGTCACCTCTACCTTTGCGCGCGAGCCGGCACTTGCCATCATCTTGGTGTTCGGCGTCATTCTGGCGCTCGGCGCGCTATTCTTACGCTTGAATAGCGTCGCCTTCGGCGAGCCCACCGGCAGCAGGGCGCCGTCGCAAGCTTCCTATGTGCCGATGTATGCGCATCTGGCGTTGGTAACCATCGCCGGCATCTATTTGCCGCCGCCGCTCGTCACCTGGTTTCAACATGTCGCGCGGTTGTTGGGATAGCGGATGAGCACGGCGGTCAGCGCACTCATGAGCGAAGGACGTGCGGTGGCGCAACACCGCCCGTGGCCGCGTGTGGTCGTCTCGGCGAAGGCGTGGATAGGTATGACGAACGCGCTCGTCGAAGGCCGGCTGACCTTGCTCGGGCTTTGGGGCGAAACGACCGCGATCCACGCAGCACTCATCGCGTCTGAAACGAATGAGATTTGCGTCGCGTCGCTCGAATGTCCGGATGGGCGCTATCCATCGATCGGCAAAGCGCACCCGCCTGCGATCAGACTGGAACGCGCGGCGAAGGATTTGTTCGGACTGACGCCGATGGAGGCGCACGATACACGGCCGTGGCTCGACCACGGGCGTTGGAAGCGCGGCGTGGAGGAACCTGGTGCGCCGCCGCCCTATCCGTTCTTGACCTCAGAAGGCGAAAGTCTTCATCAAATTCCCGTCGGCCCCGTCCACGCCGGCATCATCGAGCCCGGGCACTTCCGCTTCACGGCGAACGGCGAGACCGTTGTGCGTCTCGAAGAGCGGTTTGGCTACGCCCACAAAGGTATCGAGACGCTGATGGCGGGCGCCACCATCGATCGCGCGGCACGCTTGGCGGGACGCGTGTCGGGCGATTCCACCGTCGCCTACGCTCTTGCATTCGCGCGCGCGGTCGAAAGCGCGCTGGAAATCGAAGCTCCGCCGCGCGCCCAATTGCTGCGCGCCTTGATGGCGGAGTTCGAGCGGCTTGCCAATCATTTCGGCGATTTCGGCGCGATCTGCAACGATGCGTCGTTTGTCTTGATCCATGCCCATTGCGGCGTGCTGCGCGAAGGCGTGCTGCGCCTTGCCGAGCGCTGCTTCGGCCATCGCTTGATGATGGATCGCATCGTTCCGGGCGGCGTGGCGAACGATTTGGATACGGGCGCGCCGGCCGCGATCATCGCCTTCATCGCCGAGGCGCGCACGCGCTTTAAACACCTCGTCTCGCTCTATGACACGACCGCCTCGCTGCAAAATCGCACCGTGACGACGGGGATTTTGTCGCCGACGCTTGCCCGCCAGTTCGGCGCGGGCGGTTATGTCGGACGCGCCTCGGGCCGCGCGTTCGATGCGCGGCGCACGCCGGGATATGCGCCGTATCTCGACCTTCGCTTCGAGGTGCCGGTGTTGACCCACGGCGATGTCGATGCGCGCGTGTGGATTCGCATTCGCGAGGTCGAGCAGAGTTTCGGTTTGATCGAACAAATTCTGAACAGGCTCGAAGCAGGGCCGCTGACGGCGTCACTCGCGGCGCGCGACGAGGCGCACGAGGGGATAGCGCTGGTCGAAGGTTTTCGCGGCGACATCTTGGTTTGGCTGCGTCTTGAGAACGGCGTCGTGTCGCGCTGTCATTTGCGCGACCCGTCTTGGTTTCAATGGCCGCTGCTGGAGGCGGCGATCGAAGGCAACATCGTCGCCGACTTTCCGCTCTGCAACAAATCGTTCAACTGCTCTTATTCCGGTCACGACCTTTAGGAATCGACATGCGTACGCTCCTGCTTGAAGGCATTGTGAAGGCGCCGCTGACCGAGCCGGCGCCAACGCCGGACCCGGCCGCACTTGCCGAAATCGGCTCCCGTGTCGATGCGGCGGCGAAGAAGCGGCTCGGGCGCAGCTTGTCCATCCGCCAAGTCGACGCCGGCTCATGCAACGGCTGCGAACTGGAGATTCATGCGCTCAGCAATGCCTTCTACGACCTCGAGCGCTTCGGACTGCGCTTCGTGGCCTCGCCGCGCCATGCCGACGTCTTGATGGTGACTGGACCGGTCACGGCGAACATGCGCGAGGCCCTCGAACGCACGTACATGGCGACCCCCGATCCGAAATGGGTGGTTGCGATCGGCGATTGCGCCGTCGACGCCGGGATCTTCGCCGGCAGCTACGCGGTCGTCGGCGGTGTGTCAGCGGTCATTCCTGTCGACTTGCACATCCGCGGCTGTCCGCCGAATCCGCTTGCTTTGCTCAAAGGTCTGCTCGCACTCGTCGAGAGCAGCGCGGAGTGATATCCAAGCGACTTGTCGTCAGGATTCGGTTGAACGCAGTCGCCTACCCCTGGCACAACTGCGGACGCTCTATCAGGAGTAGGCATGGCGAGCGCGATTAGTGCCGAGGCCGCGACGACCGGCCAAAGCCTCGATGCGGCGCATCGCGGATTGCTCGCCGATCCGTCGCTGCAATTCCACTTTGCTCCGCCCGAGGCGCTGCCGCCGCCACCCGAATGGTTGCAAGCATTGGGCAAATTCCTGAGTCTGTTTGGACCGGCGCTGAACTATATTTTTTGGGCGGGCGTCGCGATCATCGCCGCCCTCATTCTTTACGCCATCGCGCGGGAGATCATTCGGCGCCTGCCGGGAACGATGGGTCCAACGGCGACGCCCGAGGCCCCGGCTGCTGCCGAATTTCGCCCCACCCAAGCGCGGGCCCGCGCTCTTCTCGAAGAGGCCGACCGTCTGGCGCGCGAGGGACGTTACGGCGAGGCCGCGCGCGTTCTCCTCCACCGCAGCATCGACGACATCGAAGAGACATTCCCGACGCTCATTGCGCCCAGCCTGACCGCGCGCGAGATCGGGCGGCTTGAGCAATTGTCTGCCAGCGGGCGGGCCGTCTTTGTGAAAATAGCGCGCGCGGTCGAAACGAGCTTGTTCGGCGGCCGGCCGCTCGATGCGCCACAGTTCGCAGAATGCCGTCGCGCCTATGCCGATTTCGTCTTCGGGGCGGCCGGCCAATGACCGAAGCCGGTACAGCGCGCGGGCAAATGTTTTCGGCGCGCGTCGTCATCGCGCTTCTGATCGTCGGTGTGTTCTCGTTCTCGGCGTTCGTCACGCTTTCAACGTTTGCACCCGACTTCAATCGCGGCGACAACGGGGCCGCGCATGCCTTGTCACGCTCGGCGGTCGGGTTTGCCGGAGCCGTCGAGCTGGCGCGCTCGCTCGGCACCAAGGTCAGCATCGATCGCGCACCACGCAATGGTGAAAGACTGCGAACGCTGACGATACTGACCCCTCAAGCGAAACTAACGCGTGAGCAGATAAAGAGGCTGAGCGGGCTCGCAACGCTGGTGATCTTGCCCAAATGGGTTGCGGCGCCTTTGCAGGCTCATCCGGGCTGGGTCTCGCGCATCACCACGATGGATGAGAACTCGGTCGCAGACATCCTCGGCGAGATCGCGCCCCATACCAAAATCTCGCGGGCGAAGACCGGCGCAGCAGCCGCGCTGCACTTCAACAGCGACGGTGCGGATTTCGTGTCCGGCGCGATCGCGGAATTGCAGAGTGTTTCCCCCGACGACCTCGACGCGATCGTGACGGCGAAAGACGGCCGCATCATCCTGGGAGAGACGCGGCAGGCGCCCGGGATCTATGTTCTCGCCGATCCCGATTTTCTGAATACGCAAGGGCTCGCCGATCTCGCCACAGCGCGGGTCGGCATTGCAATGCTCGACGTGATGCGCGACGGCGAGCCGATCGCGTTCGATGTCACCCTCAACGGGCTCGAGCGCGCGCGCAATCTCCTTCGCTTGGCGCTGACACCGCCGCTGCTTGGCGCGACGCTCGCCCTGTTTGCGGCGGCAGCGCTGCTGGCCTGGCGCGCAGTGATGCAGTCCGGGCCGCGCGTGAGACCGGGCCGGGCGATCGCGCTCGGCAAGCGCGCGCTCGCTGAGAACTCAGCGGCGCTGATCCGCCTGGCCAGGCGCGAGTATACGATGGGTTGGCGCTACGCGGTCTTGACGGCAGCAAGTGCCGCCGAACAAATCGGGGCGCCGCGCACCGAGAGCGCCGAGACATTCGCCATGCTCGATCGCGTCGGCGCGACGCAAGGATTGGCGCGCCCGTTCTCGACGTTGGCGAGCGAAGCCGCACATGCACGTAATTCCGCCGAAGTCGTCACGGCGGCCCGTCGACTTTATTCCTGGACCGAGGAGATGCTGCGTGCAACTCGCTGAACTTCGCCCGCTCGCCGATCGCATTCGCGCCGAAATCGCCAAGGCGATCGTGGGTCAGGCGGACACCGTGGATCTGATGCTGACCGCGCTTTTCGCCGGGGGGCACATTCTTTTGGAAGGTCCACCGGGAACGGCGAAGACGCTGCTGGCGCAGTGTTTCGCCCACACGCTCAACCTGCAATTCGGACGCATTCAATTCACGCCGGATTTGATGCCCGGCGACATCCTGGGCTCGAACTTGTTCAATTTTCAGACGAACGCGTTCAGCTTGACCAAGGGCCCGATCTTTTGCGACCTGCTGCTGGCCGACGAAATCAATCGCACGCCGCCCAAGACACAAGCGGCACTCCTCGAGGCGATGCAAGAACGCGGCGTGACGCTTGACGGGAGGCGCAATCCGTTGAGCCCGCGCTTTACCGTCATCGCCACGCAAAACCCGATCGAACAGCAAGGCGCCTACCCTCTGCCCGAGGCGCAGCTCGACCGGTTTCTGTTCAAGCACGTGCTCTCTTACCCGAGCGTCGACGAGGAGCGCCGCATCGTCGCCGAGCATGGTTTGGGCACGCGCACCCACGACGTGACGGCGTTGGGCATCACGACCGTCGTAAGCGCGGAGGACCTCAATGCCGCCGTGGCGACAGCCTCGCAAACGCGGCTGACCGCCGAGGTGATCGACTATGTCGTGCGCATCATTCGCGCGACGCGGGAAGCCACGACCTTCGAACTCGGTGCCTCGCCACGCAGCGGCGCAATGTTGGCGTCGGCGGCGCGCGCCCGCGCGGCGCTCGACGGGCGCGACTATGTCATTCCCGACGACGTCAAAGTTCTCGCCGCGCCGGCGTTGCGTCATCGCGTGCTCCTGTCGCCGGCGGCCGAGATCGAAGGGCGAACGACCGACGCGGCGCTCAAGACCATCCTCGAGCAGACCGAAGCCCCCAGATGATCTCGCCAACGAGCCGCGCCATTCTGTTGGCCGCGTTGGGTGCGCCGCTGGCTCTCGTTCTCGTCGCTCTCGCGCCTCAGGCGTGGCCGATCGGCCCGGCGTGGGCCATCGCAATGGCGGCGCTGATCTTCGTCGACGGGCAAATGGCGGGCGACACGTCGCAACTCAAGCTCGCAACCAATGCGCCCAGATTTACCGGCATCGGAGCCGGCGCCTTCGCCGTGTTGGTTCGCATCGGATTTGCAACGCCGCATATGCCGAAGACGGCCGAAGTTGCGCTCGAAGCGAGCCCTCTCTTCGACGTAACGCCAACGCGGCGCGAGCCGACGATTGAAGACGGAGTTGGCGAAGCCAAGTTCGAGCTCACGCCGAAACGGCGCGGCGAGGGCCGTTTGGAGAAGGCTTTTGTACGCTGGCGCGGTCCCCTCGGCCTGGCGTGGCGGCAACATGAGGCGGCACTCGAGCACGGGATCGCGATCACAACAGATCTGGGCTCGATCGAGCGATACGCGCAGCGCCTGTTCTCGCGCACGTTCATCCACGGGCTCAAGCCGATGCGCGACCGCGGCGACGGATCGGAATTCGACGCGCTGAGCAAGTTTCAACAAGGCATGGACCGGCGGCTGATCGATTGGAAGCAAAGCGCGCGGCACTTGAACCTCCTCGCCAAGGAAGTGCGGGCCGAGCGCAATCATCAACTCGCCTTCGCCATCGATACCGGACGGCTGATGTGCGAGCCGATCGACGGTACGCCGCGCGTCGACCGCGCGCTGAACGCGGCGCTGATGTTGGCTTACGTCGGGCTGAAGCTTGGGGATCGCGTGAGTTTCTTCGGCTTCGATGCGCGGCCCCATTTGGCGACGGGCTTCGTCTCGGGCGCCGGCGCCTTCGGTCAATTGCAGGCACTGACGGCAAAACTCGATTATTCGAGCGAGGAAACCAATTTTACGCTGGGCCTCTCGACGCTTGCCGAACGGCTCAAGCGGCGCTCGATGGTCATCGTCTTCACAGATTTCGCCGATACGATCAGCGCCGAACTGATGGTGGAAAACATCACACGGCTCACGCGCCGGCACATGATCGTGTTCGTGACGTTTCGCGACGAGGAGTTGGAGACTTTGCGTTCCGTGCGACCGCAAACGGCGGACGACGTTTCGCGCGCGGTCATCGCCCATCAACTGCTCCATGAGCGCGACATCGTGCTGACACGATTGCGCCGCCTCGGCGTCCATATCGTCAGCACGAAGATCGATCAGCTGGGTCCGGAATTGGTTCGGGCGTACGACGAGTTGCGCCGGCAGGAGCGCGTTTAGCGATGGACGAGACGGGCTTGCGCAGCCTTCGCTTTCGCCGCGAGCGGGAGGAATCTTGGCGCCACCTCGAAAAGCTGCTTGCGCAGGTCGAGCGGCGATCGGCGCGCAGCCTCAGCGACGAAGACATGGTGGCATTTCCGGCGCTTTACCGTGCGGCGCTGTCGTCGCTCTCGGTGGCGCGGGCCACATCGCTCGATCAAGCGCTGATCGACTATCTGGAGGCGTTGTGCGCGCGGGCGTATTTCTTCGTCTACGGCGCGCGCACGACGCTCATCGGCCGCATCGAGCGATTCTTCGCGCATGATTGGCCGGCGGCGGTCAGAAACCTGTGGCGCGAGACGCTGGTCTCGGGGTTGATCATGCTTGCCGGCGCCATCACCGCCTTCGCGCTCGTCTCGGCCGATGCGGATTGGTTTTCGGCCTTTGTGCCGGAAGCGCTGGCCGGCGGGCGCGATCCGACCGCAACGACCCAAGCTTTACGCGAAACGCTCTATGCGCCGGCCGACGCGCACAGTGCGCTCAGCGTCTTCGCGACCTTTCTGTTCACCCATAACGCCCAGATTTCGATTTTCGCCTTCGCGCTCGGCTTTGCCTTTTGCCTGCCGAGCGCGATGCTGATCGCCTATAACGGCTGCATGCTGGGCGCGATGATTGCGTTGTTCGCGAGCCACGGCCTGGGCTTCGAATTCGGCGGCTGGGTGTTCATTCACGGCGTGACCGAGCTCTTCGCGGTGACGCTCGCGGGGGCCGCAGGCCTTCGCATCGGCTGGTCGATCGCCTTTCCCGGCGATCTGACGCGCGTGGCGGCGGCGGAGCGCGCGGGCCGCAACGGCGCGGTCGTGATGCTCGGCGTCGTGGTCATGCTGTTTTTCGCTGGGCTACTGGAAGGCGTCGCGCGCCAACTCATCACCTCGGACATCGTGCGCTGGGCGATCGGGCTCACGACAGGCGTCGCGTGGGCCTTGTATTTCTATCGTGGCCGGACCGGCGAGGTCCGATGACCGAGGCGATTGCCGAGGGGTCGGTGCGCGCGCTGATCACGCCCGAAGGGGTCGACCTGCGGGTGCGCCTCGCGCCGGTGAGCGAACGCGCGCTCGCACTGATCACGGATCTGGCGGTGATCGCCGGCATTCTGGTTGCGCTCACGTTCGCGACGCTGGGCGCGATGTCGGCCATGAACATCGAGGAGCCTCGCGCTGCGGCTGAGATCATCTGGCTGCTGGGGTTTTTTCTGCTGCGCAATTTCTACTTCACGCTGTTCGAATGCGGCGCGCGTGCGGCAACGCCCGGTAAGCGCCTGATGGGCTTGCGCGTGGTGGCGCGCGACGGCGGCGTGTTGAGCGCGGACGCAGTCGTCGCGCGCAACGCGATGCGCGAACTCGAACTCTATCTGCCGGTCAGTTTTCTGGTGTCACGCGGAACGGAGATCGATGCCTGGGTCATATTGTCGGGAATCGTGTGGTGCGGGACCTTCGTGCTGTTTCCCTTTTTCAATCGCGACAAGCTGCGGGCGGGCGACCTGGTCGCGGGGACGTGGGTGCTCAAAGCACCCAAGCCCGTGCTGCTCCCGGATCTTGCGGAACAGGGCACGGCGCGCGCCGTCTTCGCCTTCAACGCGGCGCAGCTCGGCGTTTACGGCGTGAAGGAGCTACAGGTGCTCGAGTCCGTTTTGCGCACCGGCGAGCCCAGCGCACTCCAGGCCGTCGCCGAACGCATTCGCGCCAAAATCAACTGGCTCAAGGGCGCCACCGAAGAGGACGGTGATTTTCTCAACGCCTACTACGCCGCGCTACGTCGGCATCTGGAACATCGCCTGCTCTTCGGCACGCGCAAACGCGACAAGCACGACCGCTCGTAAACCTCAGTCGAAGACCGACGCGAGTTCGCTCACACCTACGCCTTCCTTGATGCGGCGCAATTCAAAATAGATCGCGGCGACGCCGACGGTCGAGATCAGCACCTCGAAGGATTGCAGAAGCGCGGTCACAAGCCCCATGCCGATGCTCGGCTGCAGGGTCTGCATCGTCACGAATCCGCTGATCGTGCCGGCGGTTGCGAGCACGAGCAGAATCGAAATGATCCAAACCACGACCGCGTATAGCAGGAAGATTCCAAAGAGCGCCCAGCGATGGTTGCGCGTCAGAGCGAGGCTTCGCTGCATGGCCTGGAAGACGCCGGTCTTTTCGACGACCAAGACGGGCGACGACACCATCCAGCAAATCGCCAAGATGATGCCGGGCACGATCAAGAGAAGGAACCCGACCATAACGCCCAGGCCGACCATAATGGCGAGGCCAAGCAGCGGAAACAAATAACGCAAACCTGCTTCGAGTGCGGTCGAGATCGACACGGTCTTGCCGCTCAGATCGTCGATCGACGCTCTGGTCAGTGCGGCTTGAAGGACAAAGGCCGGCAACAGGGCGATCAAAATGGTGACGACCATGCCCAGGGCACCGGCGCCGGCCGCGCCCGGACTGGCCGGGTTGCCCATGAACATAGGTTGGATGAAGTAGACGAACAGCGAGGGCAGGCCGGAGAACAAGAGCGCCAAAACAAAGAAGGGCACAAAATTGCGGCCGATCAGGCCGGATATCTGCGACATGACGCGGCCGAAATCGAAGTTTTGAGTATCCGGTGTGACCGACATTCGAGCCTCTTGCGGTTGCGACGATTGATGCGCACGGCGTCGCGAATGCTCGCCTGAGGCTGACGCGTCGCGGCAACGATGGTTCAGCGATTCGGATTAACAAGACGTAAGGATCAGCCGTCCGTGCCGCGGAACGCACGCCGCCAGGCGTCACGCGTCAGTTTCATATGGAGGATTTCGACCGGAGCGCCGCCGCTCGCGGACGGCTTAAGGCTTTTGTGTTCGACGGCCCAACCCCATCGCTGCATTCCGGCGAGGCTCGGGTGACCTGCGATCACCGTTGCGCGCGAGGCTTCAAGGCCCAATTCCTCCATGAAGAATTGATGGATGGCGGGGCGCGCCTCGCTGCGCGCGCCTTGATTGCGCGCGTCCGACTCGCCGACCATGACATTGATCAAATATTCGCTGCGCGGCCAATCGACGTAGATCGAATGAATGCCGATCAGCCGGCCCGTGTCCTTTTCGAAGATGCCGATGAGATGGCTCTTCATACTGTCAAAGGTCGCGATGTAGCCGCGGATCTCGTCCAAGCTCGCGGCGCGCGGCGCGGCGTTCAGCCAGCGCGCCGCGGCGGGATCGAGCAACCATTGGCTCCAACCAGCGGTGGCGTCGCCCGCCTCCACGGTGCGCAGCACATAGCGCGCCGTCTCGAGGCGGACCTTGCGGGCGATTTGCGGCGGCTGCGCCATGTCCTGAACTGTTCGCGAGATTTGGAGCGGGCGAGGCGATTCGAACGCCCGACCCTAACCTTGGCAAGGTTATGCTCTACCCCTGAGCTACGCCCGCGCTCCATGACGCGTGGCCGGGTGGGAATAAGGTCCCCGGCCGGTCGAGGGCGAGGGTTATGACCTAAAGCCCGAACCGTTGCAATATCGCCCGACAATTCGGGGTTCGCCATGCGCAAAGTCGGTGCCGTCGCCGCGTTCTTGTCGTTCTGCGCAGCCATCGCCGTCGCGACGCCCTCACGGGCGAATGACTGGTCGGCGCCCGAACCGGTGCGCATCGAAGGCTATTCGGGCGAGGCGATGGAGCCGTTCCTCGCGCGCGACGGGCAGTATCTCTTCTTCAATACGCGCAACGATCCCGGCGTCGACACCGACATTCATTTTGCGCGGCGGCGCGACGATGTGACGTTCGTCCATCAGGGCGTGCTCGAGGGTACGCATTCGCCGGTCCTCGACGGCGTACCCACGATGAGCCGCGACGGACATTTCTGCTTCATCTCGCCGCGCGATTACGGGCTGACGTTGAATACGGTCTTCTGCGGGCGGTTTGACGGCAAGCACGTCGTCGATGTCGTGCCGCAAATGGATTTGAAGACTGCCCGCCTCGGCCGCGTGATCTTCGACGTCGAACTCAGTTCCGACGGCAGCCAGATGATTTATGCCGAAGGCGCGTTCAGCGGCGGCGCGGTGCCCGATGACGCCGATCTTCATCTGGCCGAGCGCGGCGCGAGCGGCTATGCGCGATCGAGGGACGGCGCCCGGATCCTGCAAAACGTGAACACCGACGCGCTCGAATATGCGCCGGCGTTGTCGGCTGACGGACTCGAACTTTACTTCACGCGCATGACGGGCTTTTGGATTTTCCGCAAGGTGCAGATCTATCGCGCTGTTAGAACAAACCCTGCCGCTGCATTCGGCGAGGCGGCGCTGGTCCCGATCGACGGTTTCGTCGAAGGGCCGACGCTCTCAACGGACGGCCATTCCCTCTATTTTCACAAACTGGTCGACGGGCACTTCGGCATCTGGCGCGTCACGCGCTGATTTTGGCAAAGGAAAAGGGCCACCCTTTCGGGCGGCCCTCCGTTTGTCCTTTTAGGTGTCGATTACTTGATCGGCTTCATCGGCTCGTAGTGATACGCAGGCACCGGCGCCGCTTCGACGGCCGGCGCGACAAAGGCGTTCTGGGCCACACGCTGCGTGCTGCTGTCGTCGCGTTCGGCCGAGCGCTCATGCGTCTCGGTCACGACCGGCTCGGCTTCCGCACGACGCTCACGCATCACGGGGCAAGGCGTACCAGCCGCGTCCATGGCCTTCTGAACATCTTCGTCGATGCAAACCAAAGCAACCGCTGCACGCGAAAAGCCCAGCGACGCCAAGTGACGGGAGTTCTTCAAGCGCTGACAGTTCGTGTCGGTCCACGTCGTGCCGATCGTCAAACCGAAGCCCACGCCCTGTCCGCCGATCGAGCTCGAACCCATGCAGGTGTCTTCGCCTGCGACGAGAGGGGCCGAATAAGCTGTGGAGACCGGCGGGCGTTCGTTATTGATGCTGACGCTCGAGTTGCCGGAGTCGCTGACCGATTGGCTCTGACTCTGAGACTGTTCCTGGCTCTGATGCTGACGCTGATTGCTGTTGCCAACGTTGTGCAGGTTACCGTTATGCCCGTTGTTGCCGTTGTTGCCGTTATTCCCATTATTCCCATTATTCCCATTATTCCCATTATTCCCATTATTCCCGTTATTCCCGTTATTCCCGTTGTTGCCGTTGTTGCCGTTGTTCCCATTATTGCCGTTGTAATTGCCATTGTTATTGGCATTGGCATTTCCGCCGTCGCCGCCGTAGGCCTTGCCACCTTCGCCGCCCTTACCACCCTGGCCGCCGGCTCCGCCGTCGCCGCCATAGCCGATACCGGTGCCGCCGTCGCCGCCTTCATTGTACGTGTTGCCGCCGGAGGGCGGGGGCGTGTAGCAGTTGGTGTGACATTGATTGTCGTTGTTTGTGGCGAAGGCCGGTGTGACCATCGCCGCGGACCCGAGCAGAACCGTGCACGCCGCCGCGATGCTGAGTTTCGTCAAACGCATTTACAATCTCCTAACGATGTGAAGCGCAGAACGGCGGGTCTGCACGGAGCACACCAGAATTTTGTGCCGAAACGGCACGCGGGCCATTAACACAATAGAAAGTTTAACCAGGCGCGATGCACGCTTGCGTGGTTCGGGGCGGCGGACAATCCGCGCATCCAGTCCTTCTTTGGGACACTGGAACCTTCACGATCGGCGCCGACGCTTACTGGGTCGGCAGGAGCATTTTCATGCGGGGCTCGTAGATCGTTGCCGAGCACGAGACGATGTGGCCGCAGCGGTGCGATCAAGGTTGCGCTTCTCGAGCCGGGCGCGCTCAAGCCCTTCTGTCTCCCACTTCGGCGTAGGTCGCCGAATTGGGATGCGCGCCACCGTGTTGAAATAATAGTTAGACAGGACTGCGAAGATCAGCGCGAAGCTTGCCCCCGAAAGCGAGTGCAATCGCCAAATGCCCATCTCGTCGAGGTCATATCCGCATACCCATGTTGCGCGGAGGTTTCAGGCCTTCCCGGACCGTCAAAGCCCGGTATAGACTGAACTTCCGACCCTATCGAGCGCCCGGACCCCGCTTGGCTTTTCGCCTCGGTGCACCCATCTCATCCCCGGACCGCGATATCCGCCCAAGAGGACCGTCCATGCACCCTATACTCGGACAAAAGCCCGCACCGAAAGACGACGGGGCGGCGGTCGGTGCCGCCGCCGCGGCGCTTATCAAGGATTCGTCGGCGCGCACGTTTGTTGCCGATGTTCTTGAGGCGTCGCGGGATGTACCGGTGCTCGTCGATTTTTGGGCGCCATGGTGTGGTCCCTGCAAGCAGCTAACGCCGATTTTGGAAAAAGTCGTTCGCGAGGCGAAGGGCGCGGTCAAGCTCGTCAAGATCAACATCGACGAGAACCAGGGCATCGCCCAGCAATTGCGAATCCAATCTATTCCCGCGGTCTATGCCTTCCGCAACGGCCAACCGGTCGACGGCTTCATGGGCGCGCTGCCGGAAGGCCAAGTACGCGATTTCATCAAACGGCTCGCCAGCGGCGTCGGCCCCTCGCCCACCGAAGAACTAACCGCAGTCGCGGAAGAGGCGGCAAAGGCAGGCGATCTCGCCACCGCGGCGCAAGCCTATGGACAGATCCTGCAGGACGAACCGCAAAATCCCGCGGCGCTCGGCGGACTGGCGCGCTGTTATATGGCGAGCGGCAATACGGAGCGCGCCAAACAGACGCTCGCGCTGGTTCCGCCGGAGCATCAAAACCACGAAGCCGTCGCCGGCGTCCAGGCCCAGCTCAAGCTTGCGGAACTCGCGGACAAAGCCGGCGACACCGGCGCGCTGCGCGCCAAAGTGCAAGCCGACCCGAACGATCATCAGGCGCGGCTCGACCTCGCGGCCTCGCTCGCGGCGCGCGGAGAAAACGATGCGGCGGTCGATGAGCTTCTTGAAAGCGTCCGCCGTGACCGCAATTGGAATGAAGCGGCGGCGCGCAAACAATTGCTGATATTGTTCGAGGCGCTCGGCGGTGCCGACCCGGCGGTGCAAAGCGGACGGCGGCGTTTGTCGTCGCTCTTGTTCTCATGAGGCGGTGAACCGCGATGGAAGAGAAGCATCGCTCGCGCTTTGATCTGCCGCGGGTCATTCCGGTCTTTCCGCTGTCAGGTGCGCTGCTTCTTCCACGCGGGCGATTGCCGCTCAATATTTTCGAACCGCGCTATCTGGCGATGATCGATCATGCGCTGCGCACGACGCGCGTCGTTGGCATGATTCAGCCTTGCGGCGGCGAGACGTTGCGGCCCGATCTTTTTCCTGTCGGCTGCCTCGGGCGACTGACGTCATGGAGCGAAACGGGCGACGGACGATTTCTGATAACGCTGACCGGCGTCGCCCGGTTTCAGGTCGAGACCGAACTCGATAGCGCCACGCCATATCGCCAAGTTCAGGCGAATTACAAAGCCTTTCCCCACGATCTCGAGGACAACGACGATGGTGCCGAGATCGACCGCGAGCGATTGGCAACGAGCCTCAAATGTTATCTCAAGCGGCACGACATCGATGCCGATTGGACCTCGATCGAGCGCGCGCCGGCCGAAGTGCTGATCAACTCCCTTGCCATGATCTGCCCGTTCGACATGGCGGCGAAACAGGGTTTGCTTGAAGCGCCCACACTCTGCGATCGTGCACGCATGCTGACAACGCTTATTGAGATGGCGACGGCGGCAACCGGCGGCGAAGCATCGGGAGGAACGTTGCAATGAGCGATGAAACCGCGCCGCCGCGACCCGACCCGAAACTGCTCGAGATTCTCGTGTGCCCGGTTACGAAGGGTCCGCTCGATTACGATGCGGCGGCGCAAGAATTGATTTCGCGCTCGGCGCGGCTTGCTTATCCGATCCGCAACGGCATTCCGATCATGCTGCCCGAAGAGGCACGCGAGCTCGGCGACGAGGAAGCGAAGCGGTGAGCACGGCCCTTGCGTCGCCTTGGCCGACCGAACTCAAATTCTCGAGCGCCGAGCGCGTGCTGACGATCACCTTCGACGACGGTTCATCGTTCAAATTGCCGGCCGAATATCTGCGTGTCGAAAGTCCGAGCGCCGAGGTTCAAGGGCATGGCGCAAGCCAAAAGCAAACAGTCGCCGGCAAACGCGATGTCGGCGTCTCGGGCATCGAACCTGTGGGCCGCTACGCCGTGCGCATCGTGTTCGACGACGGACACGATACGGGCCTGTTCTCATGGGCCTATCTTCAGCAGCTCGGTCGCGAACACACCACGCGGTGGGCGGAATATGAGCGGCGCCTCACCGCGGCGCGGCTGACGCGCGACACCTGATCGCGCCATGTGGTCCGACGTCATATTGCCTGACGGATTTTGGTTCTTTGTCGGCCTCGGCACGCTTCTGATCGCGTGGCGCATTTGGGGTTGGCGCGTTGTTGCGCTCTTCGATCGTATCGAGCAGCGCCGGCGCGACGCCGAGTTGCAGGCGTTCTACGATCGGGGGAACCCGCACGCCCATTTCCGCCAGACCGTCGACGCGATCAACGAAGAGACCGCGCCGGTCGAAGCTTTTGCCAAAGCCGAAGGCGCCAGCGATCCGCGCGCCGTTTGGAGCGACCGCGTCTTCGCCACGCGCGCCGAAGCCGACGCGGCGCGCTGGCGCCACGTTCTGATCCGGGCACGCGATTTCTACATGGACCTCGATCGCATGTTCGGGCGCCACGTCCGCGGACGTCACGGCGACAAAATCGGCGCCAACGGCGAAGACGAAGCCAAGCGCTAGAATCTAGGCACGAAGATCAATCGTGATGCAGAAAACTGCACTGCGATGAAGCACGCGGTGTCACTGCGCTGCCGCAGTTCCGGCAATATCACGTATTCAGAATATCCAAGCCACTATGCGCTCTTTCGCAATTGCGAACGCTCGTTAGCATTTGCGGCATCGATGAAACTGGGGGGCTAAGAACATGGGCGGCATTCTTGAGACGTGGGGCGACGCGCTGGTGAAGCTTGTCGACCCTTATCGTCAAACCCTGGACGGGTTATGGACGCTCGCGGTAGGCGCGCAGATCGGTACGCTGATCGTCGGTGCGACCCTGCTGCTGGTCTCTCTCGAATTGTTACGTGCGAGCAAGGGCTGGGTAAAACAGGTCTGGCGCGTCGCATCGATCGGCTCCGCAGCCTTTCTCATTGCCGCCATCGTTTACGGGGATTTTCTAGCGGGGCCCGCGAAGGCCGCGTATTCGCTCATTGCCGAGCGTGCCGGAAGCGTGCCGCCGGACGCCGCGGCCTGGACGACGATGAGCGTCGCGAGCGCTGGCGTGCTCGCTTATGTCGGACGCAAGGCCACGCTCAAGGCCCGGGCGGGTGATGAGCCGCGCTGGCGCACGCGCCGCCTTGCGTCATCGAACATCTTGCGCGCGGGCAGCGACCTGGGCGAACTCGGCCGGCTCGTCGCGCTCGATCCGGCCGGACGCCTGCAATTGAGGCTGTTCACGCGCAACGCCAAGAAAGATGTTCAAACGATCAAGCCGATGCGGGGCGTTCGACGCGCGTGACCGCCGCATCGCTAAAGCGCTTCGCCCCTGAGCAATTTGGGCAACTCGCCGACGGCGCCGCCGGCGTGGCGCATGAACAGTTTCTTCAGCGGCGGAATCGAATCGACGAGATCGAGCCCGAGGCGGCGCGCAAGCGCCAGCGGCGCAAAGCTGTTGGAGAACAGGCGATTGAGTGCATCGGTCGAAGCGGCCAACACGACGTTGTCGAAACGCCGCCAACCTTGATAGCGCGCGAGCACGGACGGCGAGCCGATATCGAGGCCCAGGCGTTTCGCTTCAACCAATACCTCCGCGAGAGCCGCAACATCGCGCAAACCGAGGTTGAGCCCCTGCCCGGCGATCGGATGAATGCCGTGTGCGGCATCTCCGGCGAGCGCCAAACGCGGCGCCGTGTAGCTCAACGCCAGATGCAAGCTCAACGGGTAGGACCAGCGCGGACCCTCGGGCCGCGTCCAGCCCCAATGATTGCCGAAGCGTTTGGCGACCTCGGCCGCGAAACCCTCGTCGCCCATTTTGAGAAACGCGGGCGCCAGATCGTCGCGTTCGGTCCAGACGATCGAGGAGCGCTTGCCGGTCATCGGCAGAATCGCGAACGGACCGGAAGGCAAGAAGAGCTCGTGGGCGACGCCGTTGTGGTCGCGCTCGTGCGCGATCGTCGCGACGATGCCGGTTTGCGGATAGGACCAACCGATCGTCTTGATGTTTGCCGCTTGCCGCAACGGCGAGTCGCGACCATCGGCGGCGATGCAAAGCGCTGCTTCGATCTTGCGGCCGTCGCCGAGCGTAATCGTCGTCGCGGCGGGCCCCGCCTGCGCGCTGACGACGCGCTGCGGTGCGATCAGGCTCAAGGCCGGCGTCTGATTGAGGACGGATTGCAGCGCCATCCTGAAATGGCGGTTCTCGATCAAATTGCCGAGCGGTTCGGTGCCGATGTCGCGATGATCGAAATGCAGGAAAGCCGGCGACGCGCCCGTGCGCAGCGAACCGTCGGACACCATGATGTCGAGGATGGGTTGTGCGACCGGCCCGAGCTGCGGCCACAGCCCGAGCGCCCTGAGCATGCGGCACGAGGCGTGGGCGATGGCGCTGACGCGGCCGTCGAACTTCGCATCGACGACGGCGCTCGGCTGCAATTGATCAACGACGATCGTCGCGATGCCGGCGCGAGCAAGTGCCAAACCCAGCGTCAGGCCGACCATACCGCCGCCGGAAATGGCGACTTCGGTCTTGGTCACGGCGTTGTCGGACATGGCGGCGAATTTGGTCGCGCGATCCGGGCCTGTCCAGAAGCCGTGTGCCGCACTCTGGCGCATGCTTGTGCAATGCAGCGAAACTGCTCACAATTTGTGCAGGGCGAATCGGTGCGGCGCGGACTCGATGGGCTCCAAACCGTATTTCTTTCTATTAAATCAATGAGTTACCTCGCCAAGATCAAAACGGCACAGTTCTTGAGTGAACGACTCGGTTCGTATTTGCCACGAGGAGGCGCGCTCATGAAATTCATCACGGCCATCATCAAGCCGTTCAAGCTCGACGAAGTGCGCGAGGCTCTGACCGGGCTTGGCGTGCAAGGCCTGACGGTCACGGAAGTCAAAGGCTTCGGCCGGCAGAAGGGCCATCGCGAAATCTACCGCGGCGCGGAATACGCCGTCAGTTTTGTCCCCAAGATCAAAATCGAAGTCGCCGTCACCGAAGCGATGATGGACGCGGTCATCCAAACCATCTCGGCCAAGGCCAAGACCGGCCAAATCGGCGACGGCAAGATTTTCGTCACACCGCTCGAGCACGTGGTGCGCATCCGTACGGGAGAAGCCGATGCCGAAGCGCTCTAGTTCACGCGGCGAGCCGCACTCATTTACCGACGCTACTGGGGAGATCAATATGTTCCGTACACTGATGACCTTGATGAAAGGCCGCGCGACATCTGCGCTGGTCGGTGCAGGTATAGCGCTGGCACCCGTCGCCGCATGGGCGGATGCGGCGCCCGCAGCCGCTGCGCCGCCGCCGCCCTCGGGGCTCGCCTCGATCGTCCTGGCGCTGAACGCGGGCGACACGGCGTGGATGCTGACGTCGACGGCGCTGGTGCTGTTGATGACGGTGCCGGGCCTGGCGCTCTTCTATGCGGGCATGGTGCGCAAGAAGAACATCCTGGCGACGGCGGCGCAAAGTTTCGCCATCACCGCGCTCGTCACGGTGCTCTGGGCGATCATCGGCTATTCGCTCGCCTTCACCGACGGCGGGTCGATGCAGAACTATATCGGCGGGCTCGACCGGCTGATGCTGGCCGGGATGGGAATGACGGTCGCGCACACGCTGGCGCCGACGATTCCTGAATCGGTCTACATGACGTTTCAGATGACGTTTGCGATCATCACGCCGGCACTGATCTGCGGCGCGTTTGCCGATCGCATGAAGTTCTCGGCGCTCATCGCCTTCATGTCGCTGTGGCTGCTCCTCGTCTATGCGCCGATCGCGCATTGGGTGTGGGGCGGCGGCTTCCTGACCAAGCTCGGCGTGCTCGACTTTGCCGGCGGTACGGTCGTGCATTTGAACGCCGGTATCGCCGGCCTCGTCTGCGCGCTCGTTCTGGGACCACGCGCGGGCTACGGCCAAGACAACATGGCGCCGCATAATCTGCTCTACGCGCTGATCGGTGCGTCTCTCTTGTGGGTCGGCTGGTTCGGCTTCAATGCCGGGTCGGCAGGCGCCGCGAACGCGCTCGCCGGCATCGCGATGGCAAACACGCAAATTGCGACCGCGGCGGCGGCGCTGTCGTGGATGGTGGTCGAGTGGATCATCGGCGGCAAGCCAAGCGTGCTCGGCATGTTGTCGGGCGCGGTGGCGGGCCTCGTCGCGATCACGCCGGCGGCGGGTTTCGTGGCACCGGACGGCGGTCTCTACATCGGCCTCATCGCCGGCGCCGTTTGCTACTTCTCCGCGGTCTGGGTGAAGAAAGCGCTCGGCTATGACGACTCGCTCGATGCGTTCGGCGTGCATGCGGTGGGCGGGGCGACAGGCGCCTTCCTCACCGGCGTCTTCGCGCTGAAGGCGATCAACAGCTCGGGCTCCGGTTTCATCGACGGGAATCCGGGGCAGCTGATCATCCAGCTGACCGGCATTGCCTATACCGGCATCTACTGCGCGATCGCGACCTTCGTCATCTTGATGCTGGTCAATCTCACGATCGGCCTGCGCGTGTCGAAAGAGGAAGAGATGGAAGGTCTCGACCTCACGCAACACGGCGAAACCGTGCACTGAGAGACACGCGGCGTCGGCATCGCGGTCTCAAAGAAGGGCGTCCCGGAATCCTCCCCCGGGGCGCCCTTCGTTTTTTGTGGGGGGCGACTATAGTGCGGGCATGCAGTTCGACGCCCTGCCCGTTTCGCCGTTTACGCGGCTCAACAAACTGCTCGACGGCGTCGAGCCCGGCTTGAGCGCGATCACGATGGCGGTTGGCGAGCCGCAGCATGCGCCGCCCGGTTTCGTTCTGGCGACGATCGAGAAGCATCTCGCCGAGTTTGGAAAATATCCGCCGATCATCGGGCCGGAGCCGTTGCGTGTGGCGATTGCCGCGTGGCTGAAGCGGCGGTATGGCGCGCAGATCGATGCGGCGCGCCATGTGTTGCCGCTTGTCGGTACGCGCGAGGGGTTGTTCAGCGCGGCGTTCGTCACGGTGCCGGACCAAAAGAACGGCAAGCAGCCGGCGGTCTTGATCCCCAACCCGTTCTATCAGTGCTACGCGGCGGCGGCGTTGTCGGCGGGGGCGGAGCCGATCTACGTGAACGCGACGCGCGAAACCGGATTCCTGCCGGACTTCGCGAGCGTGCCGCGCGACGTGCTGGCGCGCACCGCCGTCGTCTACATCTGCTCGCCGTCGAATCCGGAAGGTGCCGCGGCCGATGCCGATTATTGGCGCCGCCTCTTCGCGCTCGCCGACGAATTCGACTTCACCGTCTTTGCCGACGAGTGTTACGCCGAAATCTACACGGAGCGTCCGCCAATCGGCGCGTTGGAGATTCGAAGCGAGACGTCCCGGAGTCTTGAGCGGCTGCTCGCGTTTCATTCGCTCTCGAAGCGCTCGAACCTCGCGGGCTTGCGCTCGGGGTTCGTCGCCGGCAACGCCGAACTGATTGCGCGCTTTCGCGAGTTTCGCAATGTCGCGGGGCCGCAGCTACCTTTGCCGCTCGCGGCCGTCTCAACCGTTGCGTGGAGCGATGAGGCGCATGTCGTCGCCAATCGCGCGCTCTACGGCGAAAAATTCAGGGCGGCGCAGGCAAAGCTTGGCAACCGGTTCGGCTTTCGCATTCCCGCCGGCTCCTTCTTTCTATGGCTCGATGTCGGCGACGGCGAAGCGGCCACAGTGAAGCTTTGGCGCGAGGGCGGGGTTCGCGTTTTGCCGGGCGGCTACCTTTCCAAGGACACGGCCGCCGGGAACCCGGGGAAAAATTTCATCCGCGTCGCTCTGGTTAACGAAATCGAAACGACGCGAGAGGCATTGGATAGGATCGCGCGCATTCTGTGAGCGGCGCCCACGCGCCGCCCGTTGGCGCGCGTCGAGAAAGGTGCCGGCCATGAACGAACTCAGAGCGGCCTTCGGCGTATTCGGTTCGAGCGAACGCGTGCCGTTGCTCCCGGAAGAATGGGAAGGCTGGCCCGCCGCGCTCAAGACCACGCTCTTGCGCCTCTTCAAGCGCGCCCTCGGCGTCGCGCTGATGGCGGGCGCGGTCGCGGCGTGCGTTGCGCTCATCACCTATGCGCCGAGCGATCCCAGTTGGAACAACGCGTCGCATCTGGCGCCGCGCAATGCGCTCGGCCACTGGGGCGCCAATATCGCGGACCTCTTGTGGCAGAGTTTCGGCTATGTGGCCGGTGCGATCGTGTTGCCGCCGCTCGCGTGGGGCTTGTGGCTCGTCGACGGGCGCATCGGGACGAAGCTCGTGTTGCGCGTCATCGCCTGGGCGCTCGCGATCCTTTGTCTCGCCGCATTCCTGGCGCTGTTTCCGCCGCTCTTGACCTCGCAGACGGATGCGCCGCTCGGCGGCGCGGGCGGCGAGGTCGTGCTGACTGGGCTGACGCAGAGTTTCACTTGGGCGGGCGTGGCGGCGGCGAAGGCAGTCGGCGGCATCATGGCGGGCGCGGTCGGCTTCATGCTCTTTTTCTTGGCCCTCGGCTTCAATCCGCTGAAGCTCACGTTGCCCGTCTTGCCATGGGATGCGATCGGCGCCTTCTTCGCGCGCATCTTGCGCGTCGTCGCCGTACCGTTCGTGTGGGCGTTTCGCCGGCGCCCGCGCGTCAGCGTCAAGCGCGAGCCGCGCGCCTTTGCCGGCGACGGCACGGACGACGAAAACGAGAGCGACGCCCCCCTGCCCCAACCCGATTCCAACGGCCGCATCGAGCCGCGCATCATGCGTTCCACGCCCAAGAAGCAATCGAAGCGCGAGATGCGCGACGCGCAGCCGGGCCTCAACCTCACCGACCCCGACGATTATCAGTTGCCGCCGCTGACGCTGCTCGAGAAAAACAAAGGCGGCGTCATGCAGCGCGAGTCCGACGACGCGCTGGAGGCGAATGCGCGCATGCTGGTCAGCGTGCTCGCCGATTTCGGCGTGCGCGGGCAGATCACGCAGGTGCGGCCCGGCCCCGTCGTCACGCTCTATGAGCTCGAGCCTGCGGCCGGCATCCGCTCGAGCCGCGTCATTTCGCTTGCCGACGACATCGCGCGCAACATGAGCGCCGTATCGGCGCGCGTCGCCGCGGTGCCGGGGCGCAACGTCATCGGCATCGAGCTGCCCAATCAGCGCCGCGAGAAGGTCGTGCTGCGCGATCTGATCGCGACGTCGGAATACGAGAACACGAACGCGCAGCTGGTGCTGGCGCTCGGCAAGAACATCGGCGGCGAGCCGGTGATCGCCGACCTGACCCGCATGCCGCATCTCTTGATCGCGGGCACCACGGGCTCGGGCAAGTCGGTGGCGATCAACACCATGATCCTGTCGCTCCTCTTCCGCATGCCGCCGTCGAAATGCAAGCTGATCATGATCGACCCGAAGATGCTGGAGCTCTCCAACTACGACGGAATCCCGCATCTGCTCTCGCCCGTCGTCACCGATCCGAAGAAGGCGATCGTCGCGCTGAAGTGGACGGTGCGCGAGATGGAGGACCGCTATCGGCGCATGTCGAAGCTGGGCGTGCGCAACATTTTGGGCTTCAACGAGCGCATCGCCCGCGCCGCGGCCAAGAAAGAAAAAATCACGCGCACGGTGCAGACCGGCTTCGACAAGGATTCGGGCGAGCCGATCTATGAGACCGAGACGATCGAGCTGACCCACATGCCTTATATCGTCGTCATCGTCGACGAGATGGCCGATTTGATGATGGTGGCGGGCAAGGAGATCGAGGCGGCCGTGCAGCGCCTGGCGCAAATGGCGCGCGCGGCCGGCATTCACATCATCACCGCGACGCAGCGCCCGTCCGTCGACGTCATCACCGGCACGATCAAGGCGAATTTCCCGACGCGCATTTCGTTCCAGGTGACCTCGAAGATCGACAGCCGCACGATTTTGGGCGAGCCCGGCGCCGAGCAGCTGCTCGGCCAGGGCGACATGCTCTACATGGAAGGCGGCGGGCGCGTGCGGCGCGTGCACGGACCGTTCGTCTCGGACGACGAGGTCGAGGCGGTCGTCAAATTCCTCAAGGCGCAGGGCGAGCCGAGCTACCTCGACGCGATCACCGAAGAGCCGGACGAGCCCGATGCGATGTCGCTGCTCGACGGGGAAGGCGAGGGCTCGGGCGACGATCTCTACGACCAAGCCGTCGCCATCGTCACGCGCGACAAGAAGGCCTCGACCAGCTACGTCCAGCGCCGCCTGCAGATCGGCTACAACCGCGCCGCGCGCATCATCGAGAAGATGGAAGAGGAAGGCGTGATCTCAACGCCGAACCACTCCGGCAAACGCGAGGTGTTGGTGGGCGATCATTCGGGCCGAGACGATTAGCTGACCGCCGCAAGCGTTCATGATAAGATGCGCGCCTCTAGCCGGAGGTGAGACCCATGTTCGAACGCGTAGCGACGGCATCGACAATCGTGATTGCAGCAGCCCTTGTGTGCGCGGCGCCCGCTGCGGCGCGCTCGATGGCTCTCAACCCACAGCCGGAACCGCCGGGCGTCGCGCGCGGCGCCGACCCGATGGCGGCGATCTACAACAACACCGTCGTCGTCACGAACGGCCAGGGCGGAACCGAGAAACTCTGGTTCAGCCCGAACCACACATTCGAGTGGGAAGGCGGCAAAGGCCAGAGAGGCAAGGGGACTTGGTCGTTGAGCGAGAACAATCACCGGATCTGCCTGCGGCCTGCCGCCGGACAAAAGCCGACCGAACCCGGCGAAACTGCGCGGCCGCGATGCGCAGAATTTGTCGGCGGCCACAAACGAGGCGAACGCTGGGGCCAAAAGAATGACTCGGGCGCGCCGGTCACCATCGAGATTCAATGAAGCGCTAGATTCTAAATTGTTACCGCCCCCGCTGCGGGGGCGGTAGCACTACTCAGAATCAGACGCGCGAATGCTGTAGCCCCTCAAGAGAGCCCGCCATGACGGCGATGAGACGCGCGGTCTCGTCGCATAGATCCGCCATCGCCTCGTCGTCGAATTCGCTGTCGAGATACATGAAGCTCAGCGTCAATCCGGCGGGACTGGGCGCGGCGATGACACTGAGCGGCGGCGCCAAGGGGGCGACCGACACATACCCGGCATAGCCGCGAATGCGCGAGACCCACTCGGCCTTGGGCCAGGTCGTGATCGGCAGCGACAACGCCGCGTCCGCCATGCGCATCAGGCCCGTGCTGAAAGCGAGATGCATGGTGGCCGGCGCCGCCAGGCTCGCGCAGAAATGATCGCCGCGCTTTATGCTGCCGTCGATCGTGTGCGAAATCGCGACGGCCGTTCGCCAATCGTCGCCGGCGTGGAGGCGAATCAAGTGCCGCGTGATCGCCAAGGCCGCGCCGAACTCATCGTTGGCGAGGCGCGGCGCAATCCGGCGGCGCAAATCGCAAAAGCTCATCAGCCGCACGCAACCCTTGTCGCGCTTGAGCAAGCGGCTCAAGAACACGCGCGAGACCGCCGCGGCGAGGGCGCCATTGAGCGTCGAGCCGTGCTGGCGGCATGCTTTGGATAGTTTCGCGCTGACGTCGGGGTCGAGGATCAGCAAACGGTGCCGGGTTTGACCGCCGCGCGGAATGGCAACGCCCTGCGCGCCTGCACGATCGAGCGCGGTGGCGATCTCTTCGCGCATTTGGCTCAGCGCGTAGCGGGCGACGGCGGCGCCGCCGCGCCACCCTTTGAAGGCACGGGGAAATCGCGCGTCGGGCGCGGGCGTCACTGGCCGACGCTCGCCCGGCGCGTTGCCTTCGCCAAGCGAAGCAAACAAAAGCTGCGCCAGCGACACGGCGTCGACGAGATAGTGCGGCGCGCAAATGACGATCGAGGCCTGGTTCTCGCCATGCACCAGCGCGGCGCGAACGGGCGCGCCGCCGCGCCGGCGCGGCTGATCGTTGAGCAGCGCGTCGACCACTATTGCCAACGCTTGCTCGTCACCGTCTACTTCCTCGACCTCAGGCTCGGCTCGAGCGGCCGCCACAAACGAACCGCGAGACGGCGCCATGGTCATGATCGGGTGGCTTAGAACAGCGGAGCGAAGCGCGTCGCGGGCGGATGCGCCGTCGATGGCGCCGCTCAGCGTCAGCGACACGGCGGCATTGAACGGCGTCGCGCGATCGAAGCGCACGGCGGCGCGCTCGAACGAGCCCAACCGGCGAGCGGGAGCCGTGGCAGAACTCATCGTGCGCCTTCCCCTTTGCGATGGGAGCGCCAATCTACCACGGCGGGGACCGAAGCGATGAGCTTCATCTCGCTCACGCGCATCGGCGCCATCTTCGTCAAAGAGCTGATCCAAATGCGGCGCGACCGCTTCACCTTCGCCATCATGGTCGGCGTGCCGGTGATCCAGATCGTCATGTTCGGCTATGCGGTCGATTTCGATCCGCGCCATCTGCCCACCGCGATCAACGTGCGCGACGCCGGCGTCAAGCCGCGCGAGGTCATCGAGACCATCGAGAAGACCGGCTATTTCCACGTCGTGCGGACGGTGGCCGACACCAAGGCCGGGCGAAAACTCCTCGACCAAGGCGCCGTGGTCTTCGTGGTCACCGTCCCCGAGCATTTCATGGACGACCTCGAGGGCGGCGCGAAGCCGCACATCATTGTCGACGCCGACGCGAGCGATCCGGTGACGGCGGCAAACGCGGTGGCCGCGATTTCCGCCGTTCCCAACGCCATGTTTTCGGACACGGGGGTTTATGGGGGACAGGGCTCGACGCCGCCGTTCGACGTCGTCGTCAACCGGCTCTTCAACCCCGACAGCCTGACCGCCTTTTCGATCGTGCCCGGTCTCATCGGCGTAATCTTGACGCAAACCATGGTGCTGATCACGGCGCTCGCCGTCATGCGCGAGGTCGAACGCGGCACGATGGAAAATTTGCTGGCGATGCCGATCAAACCGTTGGAGATCATGATCGGAAAAATGCTGCCCTATGTGGCGATCGGCTATCTGCAGGTGATCCTGGTTCTCATCGCCGCGAATGTTCTCTTCGCGGTCCCGGTGCTCGGCTCCTATCTCGGCCTGATGGCGGCGGTCGCCGCCTTCATCCTCGCCAATCTCGGCGTCGGCTTCGTCATTTCCGCGCTGAGCGCCAACGCATTGCAGGCGATGCAGGCGAGTTTTTTCTTCTTTCTGCCCTCCGTCATGCTGACCGGCTTCATGTTTCCGTTTCGCGGCATGCCGCGCTGGGCGCAATGGCTGGGCGAAATGCTGCCCAACACGCATTTCACCCGCATCGCGCGCGGCATCATGCTCAAGGGCAACGATTGGGCGGACATCGCGAGCGACGTCTGGGCGCTCATCGCGTTCCTCATCGCTTCGGTCGCGATCGCAATGCTGAGCTACCGGCGGACTCTGGATTGAAACTGGTGAGAGGAGGTTCTGGTCAGCGATCATTGATGGCGGGATGATTAGGGCTGGCCTTCTTGGGCACAAAATAAAATCCGGCGTCAGCTAAAAGTCTGGCATCAGCGCCGTTCCTCAAGCATAAGACTTGTTGCGTAAATGCTACGCCATGCAGCAAGAGGTTAGGGCAAGTGTTATATGCCACTAAACATTTCGAACCTTCCGGCGCCACCTAGTTGCCTGGGTACTCAATGGTCGGTCGCAGACCTAGCCACTCTGGCGCATATTGCGGCGCTCGTCTTGTTAGGCCGATCGAGGCATGCAGCGAACATCCTCCAGGGCGCCCAGGGTCGCCCGGTACTGCCAGCCGCCAATCAAAAGGAAAGGCTTAGACAACAGCTGGTGCTACTCGCCACCGACGACTCCGCTCATCGAGATGGTCTTTTGTTCGAAATCATATGTTGGATCGCTGCAAAGCTCACGACCACGCCCCAAGAGGTAATTTCTGATCCGCACCTTGCTGCTACTCAACAGGGAACTGACGCAATCAAAATTTCGTTTGATGCGGCATCGCGGACCATCGACCGCGTTACAGTCTATGAGCACAAATGCACTGACTATCCGCGAAAACGGTTTCGGGAAGAAGTCTTGCCTGCCTTCAAAGAGTACATGAGCGGAGCAAGAGACCATCAATTGTCTCAGGCATCGATTTCGTTACTTGATGCGTTTGACCTCACAGACGACGAGTTGGTGCGAATTTACGACAAGCTCACAAGTGCGCGTCCCTTGGCTTTCAGAGCAGCTTTGACCGTGAAGCCCGGTTCTTTCCCCGCTCACAAATGCATAGCGCTCTTCAAGAACTTCGAATCTATCCCAACGCCTATCGACGACCGATTTGGTGATACGTTCCCGCTATCGGACATCCGCCAGTGGTTTGACCTTTTTGCTGCTTTGGTTTGGCAGAGAGTCGACACCATTCATGTTTGACGAAAGAACAAGCGGGCTAATTCGAGAATCGCCAGCACTTCGGGGAGTCGACCCCGCACTGCTCTCGCAAGAGCTTACACAGGTGTATGCCGAGCTGGCTGCTCTTAGAATACGAAACCAAGGTGCTTCGTCAGACCCAGAATTGTCCGCGAAGCTCAACCGTCTTCGCCGAATAGCCATCATTTACGAAGCTGCAGTAGACAAGGGCGCTGTGGGGGAAGCTCGTCGCGGCGCAGCGTTCGTAGCCGGCACGGCTTATGGAATTCTGGCGCGGGCATTTGCTGATGAAGTTGCAAGCGCGCGGACGCCTCTAGCGACTTGTTCAATCGATCCGGCGATTGCTGCGCCATTATTGTTCTTAGTTGCTGAACAAAACTCTGATGCGAATGAGGCGGCGCGACTGCTTGACAACTTTCGCTCAGATGAATTGCTTATTTCAGCGCTCGTCGAGTCGATTCGCGATTTAGCAACAGAACAATTTGAGGCAATTATCCGACGCGCGGAGCGCCTGCGACGAACGCGCCCGCCTGATCGTTTTTCGGTGACACAGCAGGCCACCCAAGCACTCTACGGCTTATGTTGGTCCGGGATCGTCCAGGCGACGGCGCTGCTTTTGGATCGCGCCACTCCCGGGAATGCCTTCAGTTCGTTCGAAACCCCTCAGCTGGTGTTTGACGAAGTTGTTCGGCTATCGACGCAGCGGATTGATTTTGATGGCGGCGCTGGTCAACTCATTTCCAGCTATTCGGGACCTAGACACCTAGCGCGATTGTTGAGGCATGTTGTCGACAGCCTCAGTGGAACGGGAATAGCCGGATTGCCAAATCCAGAGGGTACAAATGCTGTCATCTGGAAGGGTTGCCGGATGCAGACTACCTGCTTCTGTCAGCGATGCTCAAGAACGGGAGCGACGTCGCTCAGTGGCTCTCGACGGCCGTTGGTCGGCCATGTGTTTTCTTTCACGATTTATGGAAGCCGAGCCGGCAGGCTCGTGGAGTTGTGATCTATCCGGAGGGTGACCTGCTCCGAGACGACGACGCTAATTCGGTTGCACTTTTTGGTGCTGATGCCGGGCTTATTAAAACAATGGTCCGGGGGAACAAGAAAGGCGGTTCAGTAAGTCGCAACGAATTCGTCATGCTTAAGGCCGGAATGCGCTGCTGGCTCTCAGGTGAACCGTTTGGCAAGATCGAGCTCGCGTTGGGCGCACCCGCAACCGAGTTGGGTCACTGCAAAAGAGCGCGCGACTTAGCACTCAGATTCGTCAATCGACATATGTACATGGTGGCCGTCGCAATCGCAGAGCTTGCAAAACTTCGATTGGCCGTATTGGGCGGCTTAGCGCAAAGGCTGGCCGTTTTGGAGACCTTGGGAGTCGCTCTCAGGAAAGGTCTGGACACTCCGGAGAAGGTGGCATTCGCTTATCTCAGGCCAGGGATACGGTCGAGGGTTCTAATACATCTGCAGTTTGCTTCGATGTTAGGTGATATGCGAGCTGGGTCAGACGCAGATTACGCTGCTGTTCTCTCGCGAGTTGAGACTACGCTCGCGTTTCGTCGCTAAGCGGGCAGGAAGACTCGCTTGATGCGAGCGTAAGCAACGGCGCGCAGGCAGGTGCGCCGGCTGACCGTTACCGAACCAAGATCGCCGCACGCGTTCCCATGAGGACTACAGCCTGACATGAGTGAAGTCTTGATCCCGGCGGCCGAGACCGGTGTCGTCAGTCACGGGGCGGCGTTCGATCCAAAGGCTGCTCTGCGATCCGTCGCAATCAGTATCGTCGTGAACGGCGTCCTTCCGTTCCTGCTTTACAAGGTCCTGGTTCCGTATTTTCCGTCCGGCAGCGTGATGCCGCTGCTTTATGCCAGCGCCTTTCCCGTGCTTGGACTCACCGCCAATTTCATCCGCACGCGTATCGTCGACATCATTGCGCTCTGCGCGCTGTTCGGCATCGCCTATTCCGTCGCCTCGACAGTGCTGGCGGGCGAGGTGCGCTTGGCGATGATCGTGGGCTCGACACAAGGGTTTTTGATCGCCGCCGCCTTTTTTGCCTCGGCCCTCATTCGCCGGCCGTTGATCTTTTTCATCGTGCGTCAGTTCGTTGCGGGCAACGATGCCGAGCGTCGCGCGCGCTTTGCGGCCGCCAGCCAGGCCGACGGCGGCAACACCTTTTTCATTGCGACGATGGTCTGGGCGTTCGGCATCGCGGTCCTGGGCGGCGTCGGCCTCGCACTCGCCATCACACTGCCGCCGGCAACCTTTCTGCTCGCGGCCAACATCGTCAACACGGCGGTCAACCTCGTCCTCGTCATCTGGACTATCCGATTCGTGCGTGCGCGCTTGACGCCCGCGGGCGGGCTTTCCGCCGGGACGTGAAGTCCGACGCTGTCCAAGAATTCAGGTAACGCGCGCGCCGATGTGTTGACACGAGTCTCCGAATGCCTACGGTTTTCGCGGGCTCGTTGACATCGTTGATCTGAAGTCGAAAGGCCGTCGCGGCCATAAGCGCGATGTGTGCCCCGAACTGCGCGCGCGTGCGACGCATTCAGTTCTTTTCCTCCCCGCGCAGGGGACGAACGGGCGCCCCCTCCGTCTCGCTACCATTCTCTCTGATCGATTTTTGAGTCAGGGCGGGCTCGACACCTCCCCCGCGAACACGCGAGGGAGGAAAGAGTCGGCAAGCATCCAGTGCAACGCCTTGTAACGGCACTGCAACGGGTTTGTAACGGCAGAAATGGCTCAATTGCGCCATTTGCAACGCTGCAACGGATAGAGAGGGGGGTCCGATTCGCATTCGCAACTGGGGTTGCGGTGCAGCAGAGGTGGAGCGAACAGAGGGACCAGAGTCTTCGGCTCGCCGACGCTCGCCGCTAGGTCCCGGGTCTCCGCCCGGGATGACACTCAGGTTTGCTTGCCGAAAAGAGTTTGGGTGGCGGGTGAAGTGTCGCGCCGTTTTGAGGCGACGCCGTAGAGGCCGCCGGCGAGGAGTAGGCCGCCGAAGGCGGCGATGAGGAGTGGGACCAGCAAATTCCAGATGCCGCGATCGATTTCGGCGCGGCTGGAATCGCCGGCGCTGTAATAGACCCTGACTTTGTCGCCGGTCGAGAACGACGGGGGCTCGGTGCCGACCGCGTCGCGATGCGTCACGCCGTGCCCAGCGCGGTCGGTGAAGGCGACGACCGCGTGATAGCTGGGCTTGCCGTCCGAACTCTCGCTCTCTTCGTTGCGCAAGACGACGCCGTCGGCGGAAAGCGCGCTCGCCAAGAACGCGCTCTGGTGCTCGAACCAATAGCCGCCGCCGATCAGAAGGGCGGCACCCACGACGAGCAAGAGCGGCAGCATCGCCGCGAACTGCTTGCTTTGCGTGCCGCCGACGGTGGCGAGTTCGGCGTCGCTGACCGGCTGCATCGTTTGGCGTTGCGCAATTTTGGCCGTGAAGGCCTCGCGCACCGCCGACCAGCCGCCGGCCTTGCGTGCATCGAGAATGGGATGGACAAGCCGGAAGAGCTTGAAGCCGACGTAGCCGGCAAAGGCGAGCGCGACGAGGCCGGTGCGAAAATTGAAATGCAAACTTTCAAAGCCGGCCGCGATGAAGGGGCTGCCGACGGCGAGAAGGAAAAGGCCCAGCGCGAACAACAGCCACCAGTCGCGCGCGATCATCAAGGCGTCGGGCGCGGACGGGGCGGCGAAGACGGTGACCTTTTTCCCCGGCACATTGCCGCCGATGAGCGAGGAGCCGGAGTTGGCGAGCGCCTCGTGCCGCGTGCCTTGCGCGTCGGTATAGGCGACGACCGGCCAGTACATGTTCTTGCCCGGGCCTTCCGTCCGTACACTGACGATCTGACCGGTATAGGCCGTCTCGGTGGCGCGCACATAAAACGTGTAACCGACGAGGATCAAACCGAAGCCCGAAACGCTGGCGCCGGCAATGATGTAAAGAAGCGCCATCCAGGCGGAGAAAGCATCGAAGAGGGCTTCGAACATCGGCGGGCGCGTCCCTTGGAAGAAGCGCTCAAGCCTAGACAGTGTGCGTTAATCGCCGCCTACCCGCGGGCGGCAAACCTTATGCATTTGCGGCGGTTTGGCGCGGCTTAGATGCGGCGGACGATTTTGATCATCAACAAGAGGATAACGGCGCCGGCGGTCGCCGAGAGGATTTCGCCGATGATGCCGGCGCCGACGAAGACGCCGAGCCTGCCGAAGAGCCAGCCGCCGATGAAGGCGCCGACGATGCCCACGACGATATCGCCAGGCAGGCCGAAGCCGCCGCCCTTGACGACGACGCCGGCGAGCCAGCCCGCGACGGCGCCGATCAGGAGCCAAATCAGAATGGATTCCAGCATGCTTGGGTCCTTTCGTCTGTGTACGGACTGACGCGCCAGATTACGCGGATTCGGCACGCCCGGCCAGCCCGCTTATTTTGCGCGCGTGGCGCGCGCGATGATCCAGGGCTTCAGCGCGTCGGCATGCTCGCCCTCGAGGATCGTCATCGTGTGGCTGTCGGGCTTGATGTCGGACCAGGCCTCGCGCGAGGCGATGCGCTTTTTTCCGCGCAAGAAGGATTCGGTGAAGACGAGATCGTCGCCGTCCCAGCGGATGATCGCGGGCGAGAACGTGCAGCCGGCCTGGCTCGCGCTCGTGCACCAGAGCTCGCGGAAGGTTTTCGCGCGCGCGTCCCACCACAGGATCGCGGTCGCCGTCAGATGGCCGTGCGGGGTGTCGGAATTGTAATCATAGACCAACGACAAGTTGCCGGGGCCGGCGCGCCAGGTTTCGCTGCCGTGGCCGGTGCCGCCTTTCGGCAGGTCGGGGCTCGGCGGGTATTCCTCCTCGACCGTCCAAGAACCGGCGAGGCCGTCGATCGCCTTCTGCAGCTCCGGCGCGGGCTTTGGCGCGGCGGCGGGCGCGGTCGTGGTGAACGCGGCAAGCGCGATGGCGGCGCAGGCGAGGGGCGTTGCTTTCATTGCTGGCGACTCGGCGGTTGGCCGGCAAAGTATAGCAAGCGCCTGCCGGCTGTGACCGGGGCTACAAACATTCGCGAGACCGCGTAACGGCGCCTTAACATCGTCACGATTCTCTTTCATCTCTCATGCCCGATGGGGTGGGGTGCCCGTGGGTAGGGTGAAGGACACGCCGATGACGCTCGTGCCTCCGTCGACGATTGCACTCGTGCCCCATGCGGCGCACAGCGACGTGCCGAGCCGATTATCGAGCGCGGTGTTTCGCGCCAAGGTCGCGGTGCTGCAGATGCGACGCGCCTTGATAAACTTACGCGAACCGGTGCGCGCCTGTGCGAAGAGCGACGGCGCGGGCTTCACTATCGTTGCCGGCGAATCGCGGACGAAACTCTGGTCGGACGAGCGACTCGCCGAGCGCGCCTTTCAGCTCGGCAAGGTGCAGAACTTGCGCCGCGCGGTGGCGAGCCTCGACCGCATTCTGATCGCGCCCGATGCGACGTTCAGTTTCTGGTCGCAAGTCGGGCGTGCGCGGCGCGGGCGCGGCTTCGTCAAAGGGCGCATGCTGCAGCAAGGCTGCCTCGTGCCGGCGACGGGCGGGGGATTGTGCCAGCTCTCGAACGCGCTCTACGACGTCGCCCTGCAAGCGGGATGCGAAATCGTCGAGCGCCACGCGCATTCGCGCAGCGTGCCGGGATCCGCGGCGGCGCTTGGGCGCGACGCGACGGTTGCCTGGAACTACGTCGATCTGCGCTTCCGGCCGCCGAGCGCGCTGTTTCTGGAAGCGCGGGTCGAGCGCGACGAGTTGGTGCTGCGCTTGCGGCAGCGCCCGGCGATGGCCGCCGAGGCGGCGAAGCCGGCCTTGCGCGTGCGCACGGTGCTACGCACGGACGCGCCTCAACGCGCGGCGCAAACCTGCGGCACGTGCACCGAGACGACCTGCTTTCGCCATGAGCAGGCGGAAGAGTGCGAGCGGCACGGCGACGGGCGAACCGCGTTCCTCGTCGATGAAAATTGGGGCGAGTTCAAAGACTACGTCGCGCACACGCGCACGAACAAAGATGTGTTGGGAATGCCGCTCGACGGCGCGCGGTGGCGGCTGGCGCGCTATCGCTGGGCGACGGAGGGATTCGATCGCGTCGGCGCGGCAAGCGTTGCCGCCGTGCGGCGCGCGCTCGCCATTCGCGGCAAGGCGCAAGGCCCGGCGCGACGCAACGCCGAAATCGAAGGCGCCGAGCGCATTGCGCTGCGTCTGTCGCGCTTGCTCAGCGCGGATGTGGAGCGCGTGTGCATCGCGCAGTCGCTCTTGCCGTTCGCGTGGCGCAACGGCGATCTGGGCGGGCGCGAGGTCAGCGTGCTGATGACGCGCCTGCCGATGACGGCGCTGCAGGCGCGCCTCGACGCCGCCTTCGCCGCGCACCCCGAGCGCAAGACGCTCGGCGATTTTCGCGCACCGGCGTGGCTGGTGAAAGCCGAACGCGAGGCGCTCGCCTATGCGTCGCGCATCGTTACACCGCATGCCGAGATCGCGGCGATGTATCCGGGCAAGGCCGAACTGCTCGAATGGCAGATGGCGAAGGTCGCGCGCGTCGAACGGTCAGCGGATTCGCAAAAGCGCATCGCGTTTCCCGGACCGACGATCGCTCGCAAGGGCGCCTATGAACTGCGCGAAGCGGCGCGCGCGCTGGGGCTCGAAGTCGTACTCCTGGGCAGCGATTTGGAAGGCGCGGAGTTTTGGTCGGGCGTCACGATGCGGCGCGCTGATGTGGGTGGACCAAATTCGTGGCTTCGCGATGTCGGCGCTGTGGTGCAGCCGGCGCTCGTCGAAGAACGCCCGCGCCATTTGCTCGCGGCACTCGCGGCCGGCGTGCCGGTGATCGCGACGCACGCCTGCGGCTTGGGCGAGCGCGTGGGCGTAACGACGGTTAAGCATGGCGACGTGGATTCGCTGATTGCGGCGTTGCGCGCGGTCTTAGCGTGACAACATTGTAAAGGCGCGAACGACAGCTCGCGCAGGCGCTGCAAATGGCGTAGCGTAAGTTCGACTCGGGCGCGCGCGAAAGGCGGCAAGAATGTTCGGCATTCATTGGCTTCGCGGCCGGATCCTGATCGAAAAGCAGACCAGCGAGCTTACGGCGCTCGCCGAAGTCGTCTCCACCACGCGGCGCGGTGCGCGCGACGTTGGGACGCGCCACCCGGGCAATGCGCCCGACAGTTTCAAAATCTTCAACGGCCTCGGTAAAGAGATGGGCCAATACACTCTTACCTAGGCCCGCCCTCGTGGGGGAAGCGACACCAGGCCAAGCGAACGCGCGCATCGCGACGTCTACCGTTCTCGATCACCTGTTGGACGAGGCGCCGGGCGACACCGTCACGCTCGCCTGGCTGATCGGCGCGTTGCGCCAACGATCGTTCGGGCTCGTCATGCTTTTGATGGCGCTCGTGGCGCTGGTGCCAGGCGGATCGACGGTGATCGGCGTCTTGCTCATCTTTCCCGCGGTGCAAATGATCTTGGCGCGCGAGAGCCCGAGTTTGCCGCACCTCATTTCCTCGCGCCGCATATCGACGGAGCGTATTGCACGCGTCTGCCGGCGCGCGGCGGCGTTTCTCAGATGGGTCGAAACATTCAGCAAGCCGCGCTGGCAGACGCCGTTCCAAGCAACCAAACGCATCGTCGGCTTCACGATTGTGCTGCTTGCACCGACTCTCGTCTGGCCCTTCCCGTTCAGCCACATCATTCCGGCGCTCGTCATTATGCTGTTGGCGCTCGCCTATCTTGAAGAAGACGGCGTCTTATTGTGCTTGGCGCTGGCGGCGGCACTCGTGTCACTCGCGATCACAGCGGCGACAGTGTGGGCGGGAATCAAAGTTACCGACTGGGTTTCGCCATTGTTCAACGGGTGAACGTGCTGCAATAAACGGCGCAACTCAGCCATCACAGCGAGTTTTGTTGTATTTCGAACACTTGTCCTATATGTCTTTGCACGTGACGGCTGCATGCCCGTTCTGCGCAAGACGCAGCGGGTGCAATTCGTATTAGACGGCTTCAAAACCCCTCTCGTCGTTTGGCTAGCTTTTCACGCCGCTTCGGCATGTCGCCGGGGCGGCAACACTCGCTTTAAGGAATATCTCATGTCGACGACCGGAACGGTCAAATTCTTCAACGTCTCCAAGGGTTTTGGATTCATCTCGCCTGACGGCGGCGGCAAGGACGTCTTCGTCCACGCGACTGCCGTCGAGCGCGCCGGAATGCGGGCTTTGGCTGAAGGCCAACGCGTCTCTTTCGAAATCGAGCCGGATGCACGCGGTTCAAAAGCAGTCAATCTCGTCGCGGCGTAATTCGCGACCGAGATCCTCGGGCAGAGAGAGCGACCGCCGACGTGGTCGCTCTTTTTCCTGAACCACCGGCGACCCGCGGAGGCGCCGCCTATGAAAAAGAAATTTGAGAAGCCCGTTCGCGCCGATACGCCGCTCGTCATCGTCGACCTGCACGACCGCGTGCCGGGAATGACGGACGACGCCCTGAGCACACTGCATGCGAATGCCGTGCGTTTGGTGCAAAGCGGCACCGAACGCCAGCGTGCCTCAGCCGGCGCGTTGATGCCTGCGATCGAATCCGAACTCGCCGAGCGGCGCGCCAAGGCGCTGGCCAATCCGCCGGTGCGCAAGCGTCGCGCAGCGGTCAAGAAGGTCAAGGCTGCGGCCCCACCGCCCACAGTCATCCCAACAGACGGAGATCAGGCCGCATGAGCGAAGCTTTGCACAAATTCAAGATCGGTCAGAACGTAAAACTGTTTCTCAGCGTGAAAGGCGCGGCACCGCAAGGCGTCGAACACGAGGTGATGCGTCTGCTGCCCTCCGAAAACAACGAATTTCAATACCGGGTGCGTGCCGTCGACGGGCGCACTGACCGCGTCGTTCTGGAAAGCCAGCTGAAATAATTGCACTTGCGGCCGGCGCTCAACCAGCGCGCGCTGCACGCCACGACTTCGAAGTTTCGTAGGCGTTCGCGGAGAACAGCCGAAATCTGGCCACGTCTTGTGGTTGAGTGTGCCGCGTCGGTCACAGTCGAGAGCTACGTTGATCGCCTGTGATCGAATCACCGTTGATTGATACAGCACGGACTCGCACCCTTCGACGATTGGGAGCCGCCACGGCTTGGGGCCGGCGGCATGTTCGTCCTTTTGGGGGCACACTTTCATGAAAATTAGAACACTTCTGCTCGGCACCGTCGTAGGTCTCGCGTTCGCCGGCTCGGCGCAAGCGGCGCCTTTCCATGGTTGGTATGTGGGTTTGGAAGGCGGCGCCGATTGGGTGCAGAAGGACAATTTTGTCAACCACTTCACTGGCGGCGGCCCGTCCATCATCGACGAGCAATTCAGCGTCAAGACGGGGTGGGCGGTCTTGGCCACCGTCGGTTATGCCTTTGGTCGGCATTGGCGCGTTGAAGGCGAGGCCGGTTACCGGGCCAACAACCTTGATCGGTTGAAAGTATTTAGCCCGCCAATTTATGCCGGCAGTGGCCCCGCTCAGGGCGATCTGCGGGAAATGACGCTGATGGCGAATGTGCTCTATGACATTCCACTTACAGCGAAGCTGGACTTGTCGATCGGCGCCGGTGTCGGCGCAGACAATGCGCGCCTCAAAACGACTCCAAGCTTTTCCGATTCCACATGGGACTTCGCCTACCAAGGTATCGCGGCGCTGAATTATTCAATCGGGCAGCGCTCGCAACTCTTCGTGGATTATCGGTATTTGACGGATTCGAGCCCCAAGTTCGATGGTGGTCCCAATCACCTGTCCTTCGACGACATCCACAAACACACCGTGACGCTCGGTTTGCGCTATGCGCTCGAGCCGCAAGAAGAAGCGGCGCCTCCGCCTCCTCCGCCGCCACCACCACCACCGGCAGCGCCGTCGCACTTCATCATCTTCTTCGGCTTCAACAAATGTAACATCACGGCCGAAGCCGATAGCGTGTTGAGCGAAGCGGCGTCAGCCGCCAAGAGCATGGGTTCGGCCAGCGTGACGATCGTCGGTCACACCGACACCGTCGGCTCGAACAAGTACAACCAGAAACTCTCCGAATGCCGCGCACATGCGGCCGAGTCCAACCTGGAGGGCAAAGGCGTGCCGAAGGGCGCGATCTCGGCTTCGGGCAAAGGCGAAACGGAGTTGATGGTTCAGACGGGTGACGGCGTAAAAGAGCCGCAAAACCGTCGCGCCACGGTCGATCTGCACTAAGTCAGACCGATCTTCTCAAGGGGATGTTCAAGGGCGGGCCAAACGGCCCGCCCTCTTCTTTTGCGGGCAGGCGAATCTGGTAGGTTTTTCACGCAAACGGAGAACAAACCGATGGTCACCACCACCGCACTCTACGCCGGAATTCTCGCGCTGATTTCAATCGTGCTCGCCAACCGGGCCGGCATGACGCGGGCGAAGTTGCAAATTCCGCTGGGTGACGGCGGCAACAAGGATTTGATCGCCGCGATCCGGCGCCATGCCAACTTTGTCGAATTCGTGCCGCTGATCGTCGTCATGATGGCGATGATCGAGTTGAACGGTTCGCCGAAGTGGTGGCTGCATGCACTGGGCATACCGCTCGTCATCGCGCGCATTGTTCATCCCTTAGGCATCAGCACCGAACAAATGTCGAGCCCATTGCGGATGATCGGCTCGCTGGTGACGGCCCTTGTCACCGTTGCCTGCGCGTTGCTGCTGCTGTGGCAGGCGGCCGCCGCTCTCTAACGAGAGTGCGAACCCTGTCGTTTTCGACGTGAGGTTTTGAAGGATTCCTTCCCTCGGCCGAAAGGGCGGTCGAGCAGGTTTTTCCCGACTTGTCGCCCACGAGTTCCCCACATCCATCGCGCGAAAGTTGCAGACCTCGCGCGTGCGCAAGTCTCGGCGCTCGTGCTATCGTGCCATGCGTTCGGTTCGGCCACCCACTAGGGCTAGCCCCCGAGTATCTTCGTTTTGCCCCAATCGCCAACTACAGGCTTCGACCCATGTCCAAGCTTCTTCGTTTCTTGGTCTTTGTGCCCCTTCTTATGCTGGCCGGCTCGGCGAACGCGAGCGCCGCGCTGACGTCGCGCGATCTCGCCGATCTCAAACGCGTTTCGGATTATCTGAACTCGATCTCGTCGATGCAGGCGGGCTTCGTGCAGGTCGGACCAAACGGGGAGCTCGACCAGGGCGTCCTCTACGCGCGCAAGCCCGGCCGCCTGCGCTTCGAATACGCGCCGCCGTCGCCCTATCTCATCGTTTCCGACGGGCAGACGATCGCGGTTGCGAACAGTCAGCTGCGCACAGTCGATCGCTATCCCCTGCTCGAAAATCCGCTGAGCGTCATTTTGAAAGAGGGCATCGACCTGGCCAAAGACGCCAACGTCGTTGCCGTCGACCATCAGTCCGGAACGCTTCGGGTGACGGCGCGTCAAGATTCCGGGCCGCTCAAGGGGCAGGTGACCTTGATCTTCGCCGATCCGGCGATCGAGCTTCGGCAATGGATCATCACCGATGCGCAAGGCCTGCAGACGATGATCGCGCTTAAGGACATGAAGACCCAGGTGCAGCTCGACCCATCGAAATTCCTGCTGCAGGACGTCGACAAGTTCCACCGCAAGCAGGATTAGAGGGATTCTCTGCGCGGTTGGCGCAGACATAATCAAGAAAAACAACTGGATTCCGGCTCGCGCGGGAATGACACTCCGTCGATGACCCGCGCCAAGCCCATTGTCGGAATTCCATGCGATCTGCGCATGATCGGAGCGCACCCGTTTCATGCGGTCGGCGAGAAGTACATTGTCGCCGTGCGCGACGGTGCGGGGGCGTTGCCGCTGCTTCTTCCGGTGCTTGAAGATCCGATCGATATCGACGAACTCATCGAGACGGTTGACGGAGTCTTACTGACCGGGTCGCCCTCTAATGTCGCGCCGAAGGTCTACGGCGGACCGGCGCCGAGACCGGGCGTACTGCAGGACGAGCGGCGCGACGCAACGACCTTGCCGCTGATCAAACAGATTGTTGAGCGCGGCGTCCCGTTGCTTGCGCTATGCCGTGGTTTCCAAGAGCTTAACGTCGCCTTTGGCGGCACGCTGCATCAGCATGTCGAAGAAATCGCCGGGCGCTTCGATCACCGGGAAGACAAAAATCAACCACTCGATGCCCAATATGCGCCGGTTCACAACGTTCTTCTGACGCCGGGCGGGCGATTGGAAATGCTGGCGGGCACGGCCACGATCAAAGTCAATTCCTTGCACAGCCAAGGCATCGACCGGTTGGGGCAAGGCCTTGCCGTCGAAGCGGTTGCGCCTGACGGGCAGATTGAGGGCGTGCGCGTGCGCGACGCCCGGGCCTTTGCCCTCGGCGTACAGTGGCATCCGGAATGGCGCTTCTGGGAGAGCGATTTTTCGAAAGCTCTTTTTGCCGCCTTCGGCGCCGCGATGAATGCCCGCCGCGAGCAATCGGTGCGATGAGCCAGAACACGGCGACGCTCAAAGAGTGGCTCAAAGAGCACCGCATCACCGAAGTCGAGCTCCTTGTCGCCGACATGGCCGCGATCGCGCGCGGCAAGATCCTGCCGACCAATAAGTTTCTGGCCGGGCTCGACAACAACACGCTGCGCCTGCCCGAGAGCGTGTTCGGCCAGATGGTGACCGGCGCGGACGCCGAGACCAAGGCGTTGAGCCAGCAATCGCCGGACATGACATTGGCGCCAGACGCCGACACCATCTGCATCGTGCCGTGGTATCGCGAGCCGACCGCCCAAGTACTGTGCGATTGCCTCAACCGCAAGGGCGAGCCGATTCAGGTGGCGCCGCGGCAGGTGCTTAAGAATGTGCTCAAGCTTTATGCAGACAAAGGCTGGCGGCCCGTCGTTGCGCCGGAGGTCGAGTTCTTCCTCTCGCAAAAAAATATCGACGCCGACTATCCGCTCTTACCGCCGGCCGGCAAGTCGGGTCGCCCCCAAACCGGGCGCCAAGCCTATTCGATCGACGCGGTCAACGAATTCGATCCACTCTTTGAGGACGTCTACGATTTCTGCGAGAGCCAAGAGATCGGCATCGACAGCTTGATCCACGAGGAAGGCGTCGCCCAAGTCGAGATCAATTTCTATCACGGCGATCCGCTGAAGCTTGCGGATCACACGTTCCTCTTCAAGCGCACGGTGCGCCAAGCGGCGCTGCGCCACGACATCTACGCGACGTTCATGGCCAAGCCCTACGAGCTCGAGCCGGGCAGCGCGATGCACATTCACATAAGCGTTTTGGATGCAGAGACCGGGCGAAATATCTTCTCGACCGCCGGCGGCAAGGACACGAAGTTGTTCATGGCCTATATCGCGGGTCTGCAGAAATATCTGCCGGCGGCGATGCCGTTGATTGCGCCCTACGTGAATTCCTATCGCCGTCTGGTGCGGTATTTGTCGGCACCGGTGAACACGCATTGGGGACATGAGAACCGAACGGTGGGTTTGCGCATTCCGGAATCGGAAGCGAAAAACCGGCGCATCGAGAATCGCGTGCCAGGTGCCGACGCCAATCCCTATCTCGCGATCGCAGCGTCGCTCGCCTGCGGCTATCTCGGCATGACGCAAAATCTGTCGCCGACCAAGGCGATGGAAGGCAATGCGTATGAATCGATGCGCTATCAATTGCCGCGCCACCTGCTCGATGCGATCCAAAAATTTCGTGCCTCCGACGAGTTGCGTGAGATTCTGGGCGAAACGTTTGTCGACCTTTATTCCGACGTCAAAGCCTCCGAGCACGATGCCTATCAGCAGGTGATTTCACCCTGGGAACGGCAGCATTTGCTGCTCAACGTCTAGTGCGACGGCTGCTGTTTCTCATGGCACTCGCGATTTCGGTCGCGGGCAATTCGTTTGCCGCAGATCTTCAAACCTGCAAACGCAATCCGCAAATCGCAGCTGCGTGCTATCGAATTCACGGCCGGCTCGACGTTTGGAACGGAACGCCTAGCATCCGGCTCTGGCACATCGGCACGCATCACATGTTGGGAATCGAACCGCCCGAAGGCGCGGTCATGCCGGACATCTTGCTCAAACAGTTGCAAGCCGGAAATGCCGTCTACGGCGACTACGTCGTTTGCCCGCTCCGCAAAGAACGCGCGGGGCGGATGGGCGCGGTGTGCATTGAATCGGCCTCAAACCTCTTTGTACAGGACCGCGCGAACGGCGAAATGACTGTTCGCCGGATTCCCGGTCGATATTCTTTGTCAGCGCACCATCATTGACCGAAAACGCGCGCGCAGTATGGCTTGCCCGCTACTCGGATTGAGCTAAGCTCGGTCCCCGTGGGGGACAATTTCGATATCGCGTTGGCGGCGGGCGCGGCAGCCGTCGCTCTGATGTGGGCTCTCGCCGAAGTGTGGCGCGACCTCACCGGGCGACGCTATCCGTCTTACGCCTCGCTGCAGCGTGCGGCGGGCGAACTCGATGCCGGCGATGCGTCGCGCGCGTTGATCTCTTTCCGGCGGGCCGGCCGGATTGCGGCACATCATGGCGACCTCGCAGCGCTTGCCGCAGCGTGGCATGGACTTGCACGAGCGCGAAAGGCACTGGGCGATTCTCCGGGAGCTCATGCCGCTGAAGCGGCGGCGGAAGACGCCGAACGCCAGCTTAACGCTCATCCCAGAACGGCTTGAGTTTTGCGAATTTCTTCCAGCGTTTGGCGAGCGACTTCATCGTCGTAGATGCGTGTTGAGTGTGCCAACCCACGACAGCGCCGCCGGCATAGGCCAGTCCCGCGGCGGAGCCGGGATCGCGACCGCCTTCGTTCGCTAAGATGTCCTCGATCAGGGTGCGCGCAATGTTGGCATCGTTCAGATGGCCGAGCATATCCTGCAATTCGGAAATTCGTTTTTGATGCGGGCGGATGTTGCGCTTTTTGTAAAAGCAGGCAAAGAAATCGGCGGCATAACGAAGCTTCTTCAAGCGAATGCGCAGTTTGTGGCGCTCCGCCGGCTCGAGCTCTTCAATGCGGCGGCCGCGTTTCAAGGCCTTGGCATGGCGTTTGGCAATGTGCTCGTTGGCAAAGTCGACCGCAAGGCCGTGGCCGGCCTCGGCACCGTTGCCGGCCGTCGCCCATGGCTGCAGCAGTGTCGCCGCACCAAGATCGAGTGCGAGTTTGCGAAAGCGCTCGGACTCCATGGCGTCGAGCACGCCGCTCCATGCGGCGCGGCGGCGGGCGCGAACGGCGGCGCCAAGTTGAATCAAACGTCCGTCGTCGCCGAACGCTTGCGCGGCCGGTTTCAGGATGTCGTCGTGAAACACGTCGAGATCGCGTGCTTCGCCCAACGCCTGGGTCAGCCACTTGATCTCGTCCTCGAGCGCGCCGAGCGATGCGCGAAACGGCTCGCCGAACAGCGACAAGGCGCTGCGCATGCGGCGCATGGCGACGCGCATTTGATGAATGCCTTCGGGGTCGCGCGTGCGCAGAACACACGGCGCGTTGCGCAAGAGATGCGACAGACAATGCGTCAGGACCCGGGAAAAGGCATCGTCGGCATGCGCTTTTCGATCGAGCGCGACACGGCCGGCTTTGACGGGATGATCGATTTCCCCTTCGACCAATGAGTAGCCTCGCTCGGCCTTCGACTGAGTGCCGAGCGTCAACGGCAAACCGGCCGTCAAAGCGCGCGCCGCTTCAACCAAATCCAGTGGGCCGCCACGCTTCAGCTCAAGCTCGAATTCGCAGACGGGGATGGAGGCGCCGGCCTTGGGGCCCAATGCCTTGATTGTTCCCTGGTCAAGCGATGCTTCGATCATCACGCCGCGCTTGGGCGTTAGTGCGATTTGCGCGCGGCGAACCTCAACCGCAAATAGAGGCAAAAGCCGATCCTTCTTCGCCGCCGCTTTGACGGCTCGCCGCAGCTTTCGATCGTCGATGGCATCGATGGCGACATCGCCGGAGGGGACATCAGCGTTCAATTCGGTGCGCGCGGCGATGTTGGTATAGCGAGCCGCCTTGACAGTCTGGACGAAACGCCCGCCCTCCTCGCGTACGCGCAGAATCAACCCTTGGTCGCGCAATACGAAATCGGGGGTATCGAAATAAACCGCCCGCAGCATCTTGTTTTGAAACCGATTGCCGCGCGCGAATTTTCTGAGCGCGGGCGAGCGGCGCAGCCGCTCAAGCGCGTCCTCCGGCCCTAAGAATTTGAGCTCGATTTCCTCGGCCACGGCGCCCTGATCCAATCGCGTCCGGTTCCGAACCAAAGCGCCTGTCCTGCTTTTCCCCAAGTCATTGTGAGAGGAGCGTGCAGCGACGTGCAAGTGTCACAATTACGTCAGATCATTGTCATGGAACGCTTAGTGCCGTGTGTGCAAAACCGCTCAACTGTTAGTCAACCTTACTAGCGGCGGATGCAAGAAACCCAGCGATGTTGCGAAATGGGCGCGGCGTTTGGACACCAGGCTACAAGTTCGGGTTGAGCCGCACCGGGATGCCGGCTCGCGCCAAATGCGCTTTGGCATCGCCGATCGTCGCCTCGGCGAAATGGAAGATCGACGCGGCGAGCACGGCGCTCGCGTGGCCGTCGCGGATGCCTTCGACCAAATGATCCAACGTGCCGACACCGCCGCTTGCTATCACCGGCACCGTGACGGCGTCGGCGATAACGCGCGTGAGGGCGAGGTCGTAACCCTGCTTGGTACCGTCGCGATCCATAGACGTGAGCAGGATTTCGCCGGCGCCGAGCGCGACGACTTCCTTGGCGTAGGCAATAGCGTCAAGACCCGTCGCGGTGCGCCCGCCATGGGTGAAAACTTCGAATTTGCCGGGCGCCGTTTGCTTGGCGTCGATGGCAACGACGACGAGCTGCGCGCCGAATTTCTCGGCCGCCTCGCGCACGATGGCGCGGCGCTCGACAGCTGCCGTCATGATCGAGACCTTGTCGGCGCCAGCGAGGAGGAGCGCGCGGATGTCGTCGAGCGTGCGTACGCCGCCGCCGACGGTGAGCGGCATGAAACAGGCCTCAGCCGTGCGGCGCACAACGTCGAGCAAGATGCCGCGCCGCTCGTGGCTCGCCGTGATGTCGAGAAAGCAAAGCTCGTCGGCGCCCGCTGCATCGTAAGCGCGCGCGGCTTCGACCGGATCGCCAGCATCGCGCAAATCGACGAACTTGACGCCCTTGACGACGCGGCCGTCCTTGACGTCGAGACAGGGGATGATGCGGGTTTTTAGCATCGCGGCATCCGCAGAAGATCGAGGGCAGCCTTCGCATCGAGGCGGCCGTCGTAGAGGGCGCGGCCGGCGATGGCGCCGGCGATGTTGGGGTGGGCGAGCGATTTCAACGCGCGCAGATCGTCGAGCGAACCGATGCCGCCCGAGGCAATCACCGGGATCTTGACGGCACCGGCGAGGGCCGCCGTCTCTTCGAGATTGAGGCCCGAGCCCGTGCCGTCGCGGGCGATGTCGGTGTAGATGAGCGCGGCGACGCCGACGTCTTCGAAGCGGCGCGCAAGATCGACTGCGGACATGTTCGTGGTTGCGGCCCAGCCTTCGACCGCGACTTGGCCTTGGCGCGCGTCGATGCCGACGGCGATGCGTCCGGCATGGGACTTCGCCATGTCGCGCACGAGCACCGGATCCTTGACCGCGATGGTTCCCAAGATCACGCGGCGGACGCCGGCTTCGAGCCAAAGCTCGATCGCGGCCTTGTCTCGAATGCCGCCGCCGAGCTGGACGGGGAGCCCTATCGAGAACAGGATTTTTTGCACGGCGTCGGCGTTGACGGCTCGGCCTTCGATGGCGCCGTCGAGGTCGACGAGATGGAGCCATTGAAAGCCTTGCGCCTCGAACGACTTGGCCTGCGCCACGGGGTCGTCGTTAAAGACTGTGGCGCTCGCCATCTCGCCGCGCACGAGACGCACGCAGCGGCCGCCTTTCAGATCGATCGCGGGGAAGAGGATCATTCGAGCTCGAGCTTCATGCCGATATGGGACGACTTGAAGCCAAGGCGCTCATAGAAACGGTGGGCATCGATGCGCGATTTGTCGCTCGTCAGTTGCACGAGGCGGCACCCGGTGGCGCGCGCCTTGTCGATCGCATGGCGCACCAAGTCTTCGCCGACGCCTTTGCCGCGCAACGATTGCGATACGCGGACACCTTCGAGGAAGGCCCGCGTTGCGCCCTGACGGCTCAGGCCCGGCACAATCAAAAGCTGCAGGCAGGCGACGACTTCGCCGTTCTCTTCGCCGACGACGATGTCGTTGCCCTTTTGCGCCTTCAACGCGTCGAAGGCGCGCGCGTAACTTTGCGGGACGGGATCAGCGACATTCTCGCGGCGGGCCCCTAATTCATCATCTGCAAGCAGCCGCACGATCGCGGCCAAATCGGCGCGACGGGCGGAACGAAATTCGGTCATGGGCGCCACCGCAGGAAGTTCGCGAGCAGCGCCAAGCCGACGCGCTGGCTCTTCTCAGGATGAAATTGCGTGCCGACGAGATTGTCGCGGCCGACGACGGCAGTGACCGCCCCGCCATAGTCGGTATCGGCGAGCAACGTCTCGGCGTTCGCCGTGCGCAGGTGGAATGAGTGCAAAAAGTAAGCGTGGTCCTCCACGCGCAAGCCTTCGAGCAGCGCATGGCCGCGTTTCGGGCGCAGCGTATTCCAGCCCATGTGGGGGATTTTCAGCGTCGCATCATTCGGCGTGAGCTTGACGACGTCGCCGGGAATCCAGCCAAGGCCTTTGTGTTCGCCATGTTCGAGGCCGCGCGTCGCCATCAATTGCATGCCGACGCAGATGCCGAGAAACGGACGGGCGCGCGCGATCACAGCATCGCTCAGCGCGTCGATCATGCCCGGCAGTTTGGCGAGACCTTGCATGCAATCGGCGAAGGCGCCTACGCCGGGCAAGACGATGCGCTCAGCCGCGGCGACATCTTCGGCGCGCGAGGTCACCAAGACGCGCTGCCCGCCGCCGCTTTCCTGCGAAGCGCGCTCAAGCGCCTTCTCGGCAGAGCGCAAGTTGCCGGAGCCGTAGTCGATGATGGCGACCGTCGCGCTCAACGTTCCCTCGCGCCCAGGAAAGGCAATGCGATCGTAGCGATGACGATCAGCTCGACAAAGGCCCGATAGATAAAGCAGAAGGACGACATCAAAAGGTGGCGCGGATTGTTCGAGATGTCGGAGACGCCGCAGTCGAAGATTTCGAAGAAGTCGAGAAACGTGGCCTTCAGCGTCTGGTCGACCCAGAAGAGAAAGAAGGCGCGATAGCCGCGATCGCCGGTCGCGGGATTGGCCGTCGAACGAAAACCGTCGGGGAGGAAACTTGCGATCGATTGCTTGCAGTCGGAAAGCGTTTGGTCCTGAACGAAGACAACGGGGATGCTCACGGTTTCGCCGACGGGAATGGCGCGTTCGATGTTGTTCGTCGCAAGAAGGGCTGCTTGCGTTGCAAGGGCGCCGGCCACCGGCAACGCGAGAATGGCCAGGAAGGTATAGAGCGCCGTGCCCAAACGCGGCAGTTGCTGAACATAGGCTTGCAGGAGCGGCAGCGCGATGGGAATAACGATTGCCGCGATCGTCAGGAAGATTATCGCTATTTCCGCAAGAGCGACGTTCTGGTCGGTTGGATTAGCCTGTGCCCGCAAAGTCAGCGGCACGATGATCGCGGTCGCCAAACCCAGCGGCACGATGCGCCCAAGCACCCACCAATTCACCCGCGCCTCGCCGCCGGTCAGCGCGCGGCCGAACGCCAACAGCAGATGCAGGACCGGCAACGCGATCGTCAGCAAGCCGATCAGCGCGAAGGCCGCCCACGGAATCTCGTAAAGGAGTTCTGAGACCAAATAGCCCATGACCGAATTTGCACCCCCAAGGCACGCCCGTTTTCGCCGAGGCTCACCTTACGGTCAATAATAGGGCAAATGCGTGACTTCGCCGCCGGTCAGGAACCCAAACTGCCTTTGACCGAGGGGATTTTCCCGGCGTTGCGCGGGTCGATCGCGACGGCGTCGCGCAAAGCTTGGGCGCAGGCCTTGTAGCAGCTCTCGACTATATGATGGTTGTTCTCGCCGTAGAGGTTTTCGACATGCAGCGTCAGACCCGCGTTCTGGGCGAGCGCATGGAACCATTCCTTGAAAAGCTCGGTGTCCATCTCGCCGAGCTTGGGGCGCGTGAAGTTCACCTTCCAAATCAAATAAGGCCGCGCGGAGACGTCGATGGCACAACGCGTCAGCGCCTCGTCCATCGGGATCAGCGCGTGGCCAAAACGGCGAATGCCCGCGCGGTCGCCCAGTGCTTTCGCGATGCCCAAACCGATGGCGATGGCCGTGTCCTCGGTCGTGTGATGAAAATCGATGTGAATGTCACCCTTGGCGCGCACCTTGAGGTCGATGGCCGCGTGCTTGGCGAAGCTCTCAAGCATATGATTCAGAAAGCCGATCCCGGTCTCGATGTCGTACGTTCCCGAGCCGTCGAGCTCGAGGCTGATATTGATCTCGGTTTCGCGCGTCTTACGCGCGATGGTGGCACTGCGCATTTCAAGGCCTTTGCGAAGTCGGGGCGGACCGTCATATAGCAAGTGGCCGCTTATAGCAGGTGGCCGTTTAAGGAAATGAAAGGGCCGAAATACATGGTTGACGCCGAAGGCCAAAGCGCGCTCTGGCGCCGCACGACAGTGCTGTCGGTGCGCAAGGGGGGCAAGGTCGTGATCGCCGCGGACGGGCAAGTCACCCTCGGCCAGACCGTCTTCAAATCGAATGCGAAGAAAGTGCGGCGCCTCGCCGGGGGCAAGGTGATCACCGGATTTGCCGGCGCGACGGCGGACGCCTTCACGCTGTTCGAACGGCTCGAGGCCAAGCTCGAACAGCACCCGGGCAATTTGACGCGCGCCGCGGTCGAGCTTGCCAAGGATTGGCGCATGGACCGCTATCTGCGCCGGCTCGAAGCGATGATCGCGGTTGCCGATGCGACGACAAGCCTGATCCTGACGGGTGCGGGCGACGTGCTGGAACCTGAAGACGGATTGATCGGCATCGGCTCAGGCGGCAACTACGCGCTTGCCGCGGCGCGCGCGCTCTCGTCGTTTGACATCAGCGCCGAAGAGATCGCACGCCGCGCGATGAAGATCGCCGCCGATATCTGCGTCTACACCAACGACGAACTGACGATCGAAACGCTCGAGGCCAAATAATGTCGACACTGTCGCCGCGGGAAATCGTCTCGGAGCTCGATCGCTACATCGTCGGCCAGGCGGCAGCCAAGCGCGCCGTGGCGATCGCCTTGCGCAATCGCTGGCGACGTAAGCAATTGCCGGCGGATTTGCGCGAAGAGGTGCTGCCGAAGAACATCTTGATGATCGGCCCGACCGGCGTCGGCAAGACCGAGATCTCGCGGCGCCTCGCCAAACTCGCGCAGGCCCCATTCCTCAAGGTCGAAGCGACCAAGTTCACGGAGGTCGGCTATGTCGGGCGTGACGTCGAGCAGATCATCCGCGATCTCGTCGAAATCGGCATCGCGCAATTGCGCGAGCGGCGCCGGCGTGAAGTTCAAGCCCGCGCCCACAAGGCGGCCGAAGAGCGCATTCTCGACGCGCTGGTCGGACGCGAGTCGGCCGAAAGCACGCGCGAATCCTTTCGCCGCAAGCTGCGCGCCGACGAACTGAACGACAAAGAAATCGAGGTGCAGGTGAGCGAGGCCGGCGGGATGCCATCCTTCGATATTCCCGGCATGCCGGGCGGTCAAATCGGCATGATCAATCTCTCCGACATGCTCGGCAAGGCGCTCGGCCAACGGCAAAAGACGCGGCGCATGAAGGTTGCCGACGCACATGCGCCCCTCGTCGCCGAGGAATCCGACAAGCTCATCGACAACGACGCGTTGGTGCAGGACGCGATCGCGATCGTCGAGAACGACGGCATCGTCTTTCTTGACGAGATCGACAAGATCTGCGCCCGCGAGGGACAGGTGCGCGGCGGCGACGTCAGCCGCGAAGGCGTGCAGCGCGACCTGTTGCCGCTGATCGAGGGGACGATCGTGTCGACCAAGCACGGACCGGTCAAAACCGATCACGTGTTGTTTATCGCCTCAGGCGCCTTTCATGCGGCCAAGCCGTCCGACCTGTTGCCGGAATTGCAGGGGCGATTGCCGATCCGCGTCGAGCTCTCGGCGCTGACGCGCGACGATTTGCGCCGCATCCTGACCGAGCCCGAAGCGAGCCTCATCAAGCAATACAAAGCGCTGATGGCGACGGAGGGGGTGGAACTCGAATTCACCGACGACGGCATCGACGCTCTGGCCGATGCGGCGGCCGAAGTGAACGCAACGGTCGAGAATATCGGGGCGCGGCGCCTGCAGACGGTGATGGAGCGGGTGCTCGAAGAAATCTCCTACCACGCGCCCGATCGATCCGGCGCAAAGGTGGTAGTGGACAAGGCGTTCGTCACCAAGGAGTTGGGGGAGTTAACCAAAAACGCGGATCTATCGCGCTTTATCCTCTAGAGGGTGAGCCGGCGGCTTCTCGGATTCCGGCGATCTTGTGAGGCGGGAGCACAAGATATGCGCTTATGCGTGCATTGCGCGGCGCCAACGACCCTAGGTCGCAACATTGATCTCACAGAATTCAGGCGCTTAACTGCGCGCGCGGCTCGCACTTCGCTTGGGCTTCCTGTAGCGTTAACTTCTAGCGGTGGCGTGCCGGAAGCTGGGTCCGGCGCTGCAGTATTGGTGTGTTCGTGGGGGACCGCAGGTGTCGAACGGGGCTCTGTTCGTCAGCTTTGCCGAAAGCGATGGCGGGCATTCGTATCTGGCGGCGCGAGCGATGCTCGAGCCCAGCCAGGTCGGCCACCTCGTTTTCCGCAATACCGTGTCTGAAACCCTGGACGCGCTGGTCGCGGGCCAGTCGAATTTCGCCGTCGTGCCCTTCTACAATTCGATCACGCAATGGGAAGGCGCGACCGTCAAAGCGCTCGCCACAGGCCAGTTCGAAATCTTTGCGCAGACCTGCATGCCGACGAGTTATGTGCTGGCCGCACACCGCGAGCACATCAACATCGCTCTGCAGCTTTATGCGACCGAACGGAATATCCCGGCTGAAAATCTTCCCGATTTCACGCAGTTGGACGATTGGTTGAAAAAGAAGTTCGACAGATTCACCTCGGAGAATCCGCAATCGTCGCCGGAAGAGCGCAGGAAGTACGAAGAGCGCGAGTTAGAAGGTGCGAAGGACGCGCTGAAAACCTACACGCGCTTACTAACGACAATCTACGTCGGCGCGCAGGCGGACGAACAATATCGCGGCCGGCTGCTGCGGCCGGACATGAACAAAGTCGACATCGATCTGACGCGCAATCCGCTGCGCGTTCTGGAAGAGGTGAACCGCTCCGACCTGATGAAGTCGATGGCGCGGTCGCAAGGGCCGCAGCCAATCTACCCGCCACAAAATGTATCGGGCGGCGGAATACCGCTAAACTTTGGCTTCGGACCTGCGCCACTGCTTAAAGACTTCAAGGGTCCCGCCGCCCTCGTCGCCAAGGGTTTGATGGAAGCGCCCGGCAGCCAGGAAGGCTGGGATAAGCCAGGTTCGCTGGGTGAGATCGTCGCGCTCCTGCGCAAGCTGCAGGTGCTGCTCGATGTCTATTCGTTCGGACCACCGGACCTGCCCGACAACAAAACCCAATATTTTCTCCTGGCGCGAAAAGGCGAAAAGATTCGCCCGGATTTCCAATCGATCGCCGGCGCACATGACGCGCCGTTGCGGACGATGGCTCTGATAAGAGCCAATCCCAAGGTACATGGGCGCGACGTTTGGTTGGGCCCGCGCGAGGAATTGCGGCGGCGCACAGAAAAGCCTCTCGGCATTGTCTATGACCGCGCGCCGCTGATGGTGTCGCCGACGGGACGCACCGTCTTCCTGCAGGAAGGCGGCAAGCTCAGGTCGATGCTCGGCGGGCACAGCGATATCAAAGAGCTTGCCGAAAAACTCAAGAAGGCCGTTGAGCGCAAGCCGAGCGAAGGTGGCTGGAGCAACAGCGCGTCAAGACTCGATGCCTCGTTCCTCGGCGTTTATCCAACCTGGTCGGCGGATAAGATTTGCGACGGTTGGCTGTGCGAGCCGGCCGGGCCGCACAAGCCCGACTTGCCGCCATCGGCATTCCTCATCTGGCTTGGGAAGAACTGGCTGCTGCTCTTGTTCCTCCTCCTGTTGCTGACCGGCATTGCTTATTCGCTTCAGGCGTGGCGCGCCGCTTGCGAGGAGTCCGATTCCGCGTGGTGCACCGGTCACGTCGATTGGCAGAAGGTTTTCCCACCATCACCGCCACCTTCGGCGAGTGAGCCTCCAGTCGTACCGCGGAGCGAACCGCCGGCTGCGAGTCCAAGCGCACCGCACACGAGCGAGCCCGCGCACTATCCGACGAGCGCGCCACCACCGCCCGTTCAAGTGACGCCGCCCGTGACGCATGCGCCACCGCCACCAGTCGCCGGGCCGCCGCCCTACGTTCCACCGCCTGAGCCCGTGTTCCATGTGCCGTTCTTCGAGGCGAAGGCAAACCTGTTGCCAGAGTCGCTAACCGCGCTGCGCGATGCCGCGATGCGCGCGCTCGAGACGGATAAACTCGTACGCTTGCGCATATTTGCATTGGGCCCGCGCGAAACAGACGGCGAATTGTGGCGCCGGCGCTTGCAAGCGGTGAAGGACGAGCTCGTGCGCTTGGGCGTGCCGGCGGATCGCATCACGCAGGAAGGCGAGGGGCCCTATGAGGTCGTCATCCGGCAACGCGTGGTGCCGAGCACACGCACCGGTCGCCAGCGTGTGACGATGGAGGTGATCCCCGATCCCCTCGCCGGAGATGACGATCAGTAGTCCGGTTCGCCCGCTAATCGCGATTGCCGTGACGCTTGTGTCAACGGGCTTGATGTCCTGCGAGAGCCGAACACCTGCCAAATGGCGAACTTACGAATCCAAGGGGGACGGATTCTCCGTCCAGTTTTCCGGTGATGTCGTCACGGAGAAACAACCGATCAATGCCACGACTAAGGGCAAATACGCCAAAGTCACCATTTACAAGGAAGACCCCGGACCGTTTTCGTTTTCTGTCGCGGTGCTGGTGATCGAACCCGGCTTTCACCCCGACTATGATGCCATGACAAAGAACGCGGTGGAGCGGTTGAAGTGCACCCGGATCGACCACGACACATCCCCGGATGGGGATCGCACTGCAGCGATGCTGGGATCCGACAACACGCGGACCATCCATGGCTCGAACTGCACGGCGGCCCGCTTTCGTGCGGCTCAATTATTCGTACGGAAGGGTGAGCGGTTTTATTTGGTCGAATACGTCATTCCGGGCGACGCTAACCCATCAGATGCGGAGCGCTTCCTCCAGTCTTTCAAGCTCATATCTCAATGAATTGGCCGCGACCTCCGCGCTAGCGCACACGCTTGCGGCGCAAATATATGTAAAACGCGCCGGTGCCGCCGTGGCGTTGATGGGCGCTTTGGACACCGACAACCATCGTTCGCAAATCGCTTTCGTTCAACCAATGGGGCACAAGCGCGCGCAGGACGCCGGCACGCGAACGCTCCGGCATCACAAAGCCCTTTGTGTTTGGCGCGTCAGACGATTTGCTCAAGCCTTTGCCAGTGATGACGAGCAAGCAGCGATGACCCTCGGCGGAGCTGCGACGGATGAAATTCAAGAGCGTCGCGTAAGCGCGATCCTGGGTTAGACCGTGCAGATCAAGAACCGCGTCGGGCGCGAGGCGGCCGCGACGCAAGCGCTCCGCGGTGCCGCCGTCGACACCGGCCATCGGTTGGCCCGGCATCAAGGCGGGCGCCAGGCCTTTCAGCGGCTCGGCCGGCGGCTTTGGGGACTTTACATGTGCTTGCGTGCGCAGCGGCGCTTTGGCCGTGACGCGCTTTGTCGATGCTTCCGCAGATGCTTTCACCCGAGGCTTCCCGCGCGTGGGTTTGACGTTGCGCGTGACTTCATCCCAAAGCGCGTGTTCGCCGGGGTCCAGGTCACGGCGCTTGCTCATGGCTTGGCGAGCTTGGCCGCCACCGGCTTCGGCAGAAAGACGAAGAGCTTGCCTTTGTGCGCCATCCGTCCGGCGACGCTCTCGGCCGTCTTGCCCGCGCCCCAATAAACGTCGCCGCGCACGGGGCCGCGAATGGCGCCGCCGGTGTCCTGAGCGACGACCAGACGGCGAAAGTCGACATCGGGTTTGGTTGCGTCCGGCGCCGGCGCGTGCGCTTCGACCCACATCGGCGCGCCCAAGCCGTGAAAGCGCGTGTCGACGGCCAGGCTCGCCTCGGCCGTCAGCGGTACGCCCGCCGAACCGGGGGCACCGTCGTTCGGGTTGGCGATCTCGAGTTCCTTGAAGAAGACGTAGGAGGCATTCTCATCCATAAGCGAACGCGCGTCGGCCGGATGTGCGACAAGCCAAGCGCGGATCGACTGCATCGACAATTGATCCTTGGCGATTGCGCCGCGATCGACCAGCAGACGTCCTATCGCGGTGTAGGGATAGCCGTTTTGCCCGTCGTAGCCGATACGGATCGTAGCGCCGTCGCTGAGCTTCACGCGGCCGGAGCCCTGTACCTGAAGAAAAAACGCGTCGAACGGATCGTCGACATAGACGATGGGACGCGTGCGCGAGCCAAGCGCGCCGGCGACGATGTCGCCGCGCTTTGCATAGGGCACGAGCTTTCCGCCGTCGACGCGGCCGGCAATGCGCTCGCCCTTCAGCGTGTCGCGAAAGGCGCCGAGGTCGACCATCACAAGATCGGCCGGGCGCGCCAACAACGGCGTTTGAAAGCGGCCTTGTTTCTTGCGGCTACCGTTCAGCTCGGGCTCGTAATAACCGGTGAAGAGTCCGATGGCGTCGCCGTGATTGGTGACGGCCGCAGGCGTGAACCATTGGCCAAAAAAGCCGCGGGCGGCGTCGGCCGGAAAATCGTGCGCGTTCAGCGCCGCAGCGCAAGCAGGCTTCCAGTCGCCAACTGTTCCATATTCCGCGCTGCCGGCGAATGCGTCGGCATCGGGGCGCTGCATGATCTTCCCGCATGAAGCGGCAAACGCACCCAATGCCGAACGTGGATCGATCGCACCCCATTGGTCGAGCGCCGCAAATGACGTCGCCTGCAAGACCAATTTATCGGATGGCGGTTGCGGCAAGACTGGCGCGCCGGTGGGCGCACAAGCTGCAAGCATGGTTAGAGTCAGAGTCGCGGCGAGAAGCGGCCTGCGGAGCGGCATGGCGCGTCAGTGAGCGGCGGTGGCGACGAGTTTCCAGTTGGGATCGGCCGAGCGCGGATCGCGCGCAAAGATCCACACATCCGTCACGTCGCGAACGGCGCCTGCCGCGCCCTCGATCACGGCACCGGCCGCATCGCGCGTCGCGCTGATGAGTTCGCTTACGAATTTCACGGTGATCTCGGCGATACGGTCGCGCAGGCTGACCTCCTCGAGCGTCGCCTGCTTCAAGCCGACGAAGGAGAACTCGACCTTGGAGCCAGCGCGCTCACGCGCGCCGATGGCGTCATCAAAGCCGCGATAGACATCATCGGACAGGAGTGGCTTCAGGGCGCGGCGATCACCATCCGCATAGGCGCGGACGATCAATTCGTGCGCGACCTTCGCGCCGCTCAAGAAGCCGTCGGGACTGAAACTACGGTCAACCTGGCGAAGTTGCGTGATGCCGATCGCCAAGGCGGAACCGGGGGGGAGCTTTGCTTCGATGGAGTCGACGACCGGGGCGCGCGGCACGTCACGTGCGGGACGCGGCAGAGGAATAACTTTATCCTCGGAAGCCTGCGTGCGGCGTGCGTCAAGGCGTTCGCGCTGATTGATCGGATCGAAGGGCGTCTGCTCGTTGCCCGTGCGCCGGCCAAGGACGCTATAGAGGCGAAAGGCGATGAAGGCCGCGACGCCGGCGAGGAATAGAATTTCGATCACGGCAGAACTCGACATCGGTTACGTCCGTCCCATGGAACAAGCGCACGCTTTTTGGGGCTCAACCTCTTATAGTGCGCATCGAGGGGGGCCCAGCTCTGTCTGTCCGCGCTTGGCCAAAGAGCCTACAGGCGTAATCCTTTCCGGTCCATACCATCACGATCAACTTCGACCTTTAGAGCCAAATTGTGCATTCCCTTGTGCCTTGGGCCCTGGGCGTGATAGCCACCGCCGCCATACAGATTGATTGAACTTGGACTCTTTCAAGGACGTAACTGCACATGAGCGATTCACCTGGTGGAAACGGTAACGGCGTGGCGTTGGACGCAAGTAGCGGCCCGCAGATCCAGGTCCTGGCGCAGTACGTTAAGGATTTGTCATTCGAGAACCCGGCCGCGCCGATGAGCCTGCAGGGGCAAAAGCCCGCACTTGAGGTCGGCGTCGATGTGCAGGCACGCGGATTGGGCGTCGATCAGTACGAGGTGATCATTCGCGTGCGCGCGGACGCCAAAGCGGCGACGCAAACGGTTTTTGTGTGCGAACTCGCCTTTGCCGGCGTATTCATGCTGAAGGGCATTCAGCAGGAAAACGTTCAGCCGCTATTGCTGATCGAATGCCCCCGGCTGTTATTCCCGTTCGCGCGGCGCGTTGTGGCCGATGTGACGCGCGACGGCGGATTCCCGCCGCTGTTGCTCGACCCGATCGATTTCGCGGCGCTCTATCGGATGCAGGTCGCGCGCCAGCAAGGCACGCAGCCGCAGGCGATGCAGGCGTAACGCCTGCGTTTAGACCGCGACGGCATGGCGCCCTTGTTCGCCCTCCAGGTATGCGTCGAATGCGGCGCAGACAAGTCTGACGCCGGCACGCATTTCGTCGGGGATCGTTAGGCGCCAACCATCGACGACAACAAGGCCGTCGGCGGCAAGCGGCCTGAGTGCATTCAACTCTCCGCGTAAGACGCTTGCGCTGCGAGCATGGCGTGCAGCCACGACTTCGAGATCAACCGAAAGATCGCACATCAGACGCTCGATGATATCGCGGCGGAAGCAATCTTCGCCTGTCAGCCCACGGCCGCGCGCGACAGCGAAGTCGCCGCGCACCAGACATTGACGGTACGCCGGAACCGCGGTTGCGTTCTGCGAGTAGCCTTGCGGCAGTGACGAGATCGCGGAAGCGCCGAAGCCGATCAGCGCACGGGCGCCGTCCGTCGTATAACCCTGGAAGTTGCGTGCGAGCTTCCCTGCACGCTGTGCAATCGCTAGCGGATCGGACGCCAACGCGAAGTGATCCAGGCCGATCGGTTGATACCCATGACCAATGAGCGCGGCGTTGACTGCATCGTACTGGCGTAGGCGTTCGCCGGTACCGGGCAGAGCGGTCACATCAATCAATTGTTGATGGCGCTTCATTTGCGGCACATGCGCGTATCCGAATACCGCCAAGCGCTGAGGCCCAAGCTCTACGGCGCGGTCAACCGTATTGCGAATGTTCGAGACCGATTGATGCGGCAGGCCGTACATCAGATCGATGTTGAGCGCGGTGATGCCCGCGTGGCGCAATCTTGTCACGGCGTCGCGCGTGATACACATGGGTTGCCAGCGATTGACTGCGTGCTGAACCGAAGGATTCACATCCTGAACGCCGACGCTCGCCCGATTGACGCCGGCGCTGGCGAAGGCGTCGACCGTTTCTTGGCTCAAGCCGCGTGGATCGATTTCGACGGCGAATTCAGCATCGGGCAATACGGCGAACCGTTCGCGGATCGCGCCGGTCAGGCGATCGATGTCGCCGGCGCTAAGGATTGTCGGTGAGCCGCCGCCAAAATGGATGTGCGCCACCGGACGCGACGGCCCAAGGGCAAGCGCGGCGACGTCAAGTTCCTTCAGCAACAGATCCACGTAGGCCCTGATCGGCCCGTAATTGTTCACGACGCGGGTGTGGCAGCCGCAGAACCAACACAGAGTGTCGCAGAAGGGGATGTGAACATAGAGCGAGATCGGCTCACCATGCGGCAAGGCTTCGAGCCAACCGCGAAGCGTCGATGCGGTAACTTCCGCGTTGAAGTGCGGGGCCGTCGGATAGCTTGTGTAGCGCGGTACGCGCGCGGCGACGAGGTCTGATCTGAGCATCGTGCCGATCCGGGCCCTTAGGTGACTTCGCGACCTTCGGGCACGATGTAAATGACGTGACCGAACTCGTCTTTGACGGGCGTGAGCGTGATGTCGATCTTGCGCACATCGCCTTCGGCGCGGTGCAGTTCGGCGGTGTAGCGCACGGCTTCACCATGCGCGGCTTCGGCGATTGCGTTCTTTAGGCGCTGACGCGCGCTATCGTCGGGAGCGAGGTCACTGCCCGCCCACGGCAGGTCCCAAAGAGGCAGGCCGGTCAGCTGCGAGGCGCCTTCGGTCATCAGGCGGCCGGCGCGGTTGATCTCAAGAACCGTGCCGTCGGGCGAAAGAAGACCCATCGCTTCGAACGCATGCTCGAAGACGGCGCGGAAGCGGCGCTCGTTCTCCTTCAGCATTTCGTCCTGGCGCTTGCGTCGCGTGATATCGCGCGCGTGGGCCGTGAAGGTCAGCGCGCCGCCGACCGTCACCTTGGTTATCGCCACTTCCATCGGGAATTCTTCGCCGTTCTTGCGCAGGCCGAGCACGTGGCCCCGTTCATTCATCCGGCGCGATGCCTGTTTGCCGGCGCCAAAACCCGCGACTTCCTCGCGATGGCGATGGCGATAGCGCTCAGGAAGAAGCGTCGACAACGGTCGACCCAGGACATCCTCGGCGCGATAGCCGAACATTTGCTCGGCCTTCAGATTGAAAAATGTGATCGTTTGCGAGGCGTCGGCCGAGATGATGCCATCTTCGGCGATCTGCAGGATGCGCGAGGCCTTGAGATGAGCTTCCTTGAAGGCGGCTTGCTCCTGGCGGCGCGCGGTGTTGTCGCGGAAGGTGATGAAATAGCGCTGCTCGCCGTCGAGCGCGCGCTCGACGACGCGCACGTCGACCGGCATTTGCTTGCCTGATTTCGTCTGCGCAATGAGATCGAGGAAGCGCGATTGCGTCTCGTCGGATTCATGCGCCCAGCGTTCAAGCCATTTCATGGCGTCGGCGCGCCGGTCGGGCTGCGTGGGCACAAGCATGGTGATGTTGCGGCCGACGACCTCGCCTTGTGAGTAACCCAAGAGCCTCTCCGAGGCCGGATTGAAATAGGTGATCGTGCCGTCGGGAGCGGCGACAATGATCGCTTCGGGCACGCCTTCGACCAGGGCCTTGAAGAAGGCGGGCGACGTATCGCTTCGATTACGCGTCAGGTTCGTCATGGCCATTTTTCGCAAATAGCATAGACCGAGCGCCCGCCAAGGAGAGAGGCCGGCGCTCGGTCCACACGAAGGCGCTATTCCGCAGCGACTTCGAGGCTAGGTGCGCCGCCTTCCATCTGATGGAGAATGCGCATGTCTTCGGAGATCTTAATGCCGGCCTCTTCGTATTTCTTGCGGACGCGCGGCGTGATCAGGCCGACGCGAGCAATAGCGGGCAGCATCAAATCGTCCAGTGAGTGAATCTGACCGGGCGGCAGATCGGTCAAGATCCCCAAGTCGGCCGCTTCGCTCAGACCCTTGAAGAAGTCGTCGGGATCGATCTCGGAATTCTTCAGGACTTCCATGAAGCCGGGATCGGCGCGGCTTGCCAAAGTCTGGCCGCCGCCGACCTGCGTTCCCTGGACGATCAGATGGATCGCGTTGAAAGCAAAGTCAGCGAGTTCCTCGCGAGCCGCTTCATCGAGCTTCTTGATTACCGGGCCCAGGAACACGTGACCGAACGATACGTGACGCGATTCGTCGCGCATGACGTTGAAGGTCAACGCCTTCAACAACGGGCAGTTGGTGGCGTGATACATGTTGTTGAAAGCGCCAAGGGCGAGGCCCTCGACGATCATGTTCATGCCGATCATCACCTTCTCGTAGCGATCGGACTTCAGCGTCGCGTCGATCAGCATTTTGAGCCACGGGGTCATCGGATAGACCATGGCGATCTTGTCGCAATATTTCGCGTAGACCTCGACGTGGCGCGCTTCATCCATGGTCTGCGTCGCGGCGTAGAGCTTCGCGGTCGTGTCAGGCACCGAATGCGTGACGCAGGCCGCGGTCATCAGCGCCCCTTGCTCGCCGTGCAGAAACTGCGAGAGCAGCTGCGCAGTCGAGTGCGCCGTGAAGGTCTCGCGCTGCGACTTCGACAGCTTCGAGAAGAACGGCATTTTGTGATAGACGGACGATCTGTCCGCGATCAGCGGGTTCGAGGGATCGACTTTGGTGTCCCATGGCAGAAGCTCATCGGCGTCCCATTGATTCTGTTTGGCGCGCTTGTAGAGATCCTCGACCTTGCCCTTGCCGAACAGGTAGTCGAACGACCAGGCGATATCCATCGGATTGCGATAGAGGTCGTCGGGCGTCATGGTCACTTGCCAGTTGCCCTTTTTGACGATTTTGCCAAGCGCCTGCGCTGCCATTTCGATCCTCCCGGTCCATGGGCCCGTGTGTAGTTTTCGTGGCTAAGAATGACGCAAGCGTCAGCGCGACGTTTTGATTCAGATCAAAGTGCCTGATGGAAATTCGGCGAAAGAGACCGGCTTGCGTCAGTACTGGCGCGCCGGCGTGCGCACGATGAGACCGTCGAGCGCAGGCGAGACCTTGATCTGGCAAGAGAGACGGCTGTTCTCTTTGACGTCGAAAGCGAAGTCGAGCATGTCGCGTTCGAGGTCGTTCATCGGCGGCAGTTTTTCCATCCAGCCGTTCTCGACATAGACGTGGCACGTCGCGCAAGCACAGGCACCGCCGCAATCGCCATCAATGCCCGGCACGGTGTAACGCAGCGCGCCCTCCATGACCGACAGACCATCCGGCACATCGACAACATGCTCGGTGCCGGAATGCTCTATGTAAGTGACCTTCGCCATGTGACCGCCGACGCTGCCTCCGTCGCAACCGATAGCGAGAGACGCGACGCGCGCAATTGACCTCGATCAACTCAAGATCGATTAAGTCAGCGGTCGAAGGCGCGTCCATGCGTTCGGACAAACTAATTCTTAGTCGCAGCCAGGATCGGACCGCCGTTCGGGGCCTGCACGAGAATTGCCGTGCCAAAATTCGCCTCCGCAGCCGGGGGCAGGCGAAAGCTTTCCGCGTTTCCGTTCCAGCTGCCGAGGCGCACAAGTTCTCGGACGATGTTCTTGTGCGGCAAGGTCCGGCCGTCGTTTTCGCCGGCCGAGATAGGCACCTCGAGCGTGCGCCGATCATAGCGGATCAGCCAGACATCGGCGGGTACGCGCGGCGGCGCTGCCGCGCGAATGGCAAGGCCGCTCGCGCTCAGCGACAACAATTGCGCCGGCACGCGATGAGACCGCTGGACTGCCGATTCCAATTGCCCTGCGTCGATGCCGGTCAAATCTTCCTTGCCGTTCAACACCACCTGCGGCGTGTAGACGTTCGCAAGGCCAAGGCCATGCGAATAATCGTACTGGCGCGCGGTGAACTCCCGCTTGGCGAACGTGTCGCGCCAGCCCAAGCGGTCCCAATAAGTAACGGCGAAACTTAACGCCAACACGCCTGGCCGGTCGCTCAGCGCGCCGACGTTGGCGTTGGCTGGCGGACACGACGAGCAGCCCTGGCTCTGGAACAGTTCTACGACGGCGAGGTCGCCGGCCGCATTGGGCGACGAAGAGGTAAAGGGCCACACGGCCGCGACCGCAAGAACAAGCGCCGCCGAGATCGCAATCATATCGGTCATCGTCACCTCCCTAAGGACGGCCGATCAGGAGCCATGCGATGGCGCACGTCGAAATGAAATAAACGTGAGGCGCGTGTTCCGCGGTCAGAGATTCCAAATCGCCTGGGGGCCTAGCGAGGCGATCGCGGCAGCGTGGCGTGCCAATTCTTCCGCGCTGATGCGCGGGGCCAGCGAATGCGGACGCGGCGGCAGCGGCTTGTGTTTCGCCAAGTTTGCAAGGCCCTGCTCGTTCAGCGACGCCATCAACTCCAGATGCGGCTGACGGCCACCGCACAATTCGAGATAAACTTGCGCCAACAATTCCGCGTCGAGCAGCGCGCCGTGGCCTTTGGCCTGACGCTCTTCAAGATCGATATTGAAACGCCGGCACAAAGCATCTAGCGAGGCAGGGGCCCCCGGATAGCGCAGGCGCGCCATTTGCGCTGTATCGACCGCACGGGTTGGCGGAAGGGTAGCGCGTTCAATGCGACCAAGCTCGAAATTCAGGAATTTGAGATCGAACTCGGCATTGTGAATGACGAGCTGGCTGTCTTCGATGAAGGCCGAAAACGCCTCTGCGATGTCGGCGAACACCGGCTTGTCGCGCAGAAATTCGGTCGCAATGTTCGAAATGCGCTGCGCCTCCAGCGGCACGTCGCGCAGCGGGTTGACGTAGGTGTGATAGCGCCGGCCGGTCGGCGTGCGATTCTTGAGTTCGATGCAACCGATTTCGATGATGCGATGGCCTTGCGCGGGATCAAGGCCCGTTGTTTCGGTATCCAGAACGATTTCGCGCATCTATTTCTCTCTTATGGCCGCGCCAGGTCTTATCCCAGGGGGCCACACTTTCGAGTCGCGCCCCTTGAGGGCCTTGACGATCTCTGCCACTTGCACGCGAGCGTGTTCAAGGCCCTTGGAGGTGTCCACCACGAAATCTGCGCGGGCGCGCTTTTCCACATCGGCGAGCTGCTTTGCGAGGATCGAGTCCAGCTTTTCCGCCGTCATGCCCGGGCGCGCCAGCACACGCTCGCGCTGAACATCGTGCGGCGCGCTGACAACGACGGCGACGTCGACGCGCTTGTGGCCCTCCGTCTCGAACAACAGCGGTACGTCGAGCACGACCATCCTTGCGCCGCGCGCGGCGGCGTCCTGCAGAAACGCGCGCTGATGAGCGCCGACCAAGGGGTGGACGATGGCCTCAAGGCGCTTGAGCGCGTCAGTGCCGCCGAGAACTCGGGCGGATAGCTTTGCGCGATCGATGCAGCCGTCGACAGCGACCCCGGGGAACGCCGCTTCGATGGGTGCGACAGCAGCGCCGCCTTTGCCGTAGAGCGAATGGACGGCGGCGTCCGAATCATAGGTGGGAATGCCGAGGGCGGCGAACATCTTCGCCGTTTCGCTCTTGCCCATGCCGATCGATCCGGTGAGGCCGATGATCAGCATCGATCAGCCTTTGAGCGCGGCAAGCATGTGCGCGCGCAATGCCGTTGTGACTCGGGGCTCGACGCCGAACCAAGCGGCAAACGCCGGCACCGCCTGATGCAGCAGCATGCCGAGGCCGTCGATCGTTTTGCTGCCTCTAGCGCGATAGCCCGCGAGGAATTCCGTTTCGAGCGGTCGATAAACGATATCCGCCGCCACATCGCATTTCGGGACGACGTGGTAGGTATCGGCTGGCTCGGCTGGCTTTTCCATCGAGGCGGCCATGCCGACACTGGTGGCGTTGATGATCAGGTTCACCTTGTCGGTGGGATAAGTGGCTTCGACGCGCGTACCGTTTCGCCCGTCAAAAAGCGTTGCAAGCTCTTCGGCTTTCGATCGTGTTCGATTGACAATCCAGATCCGTGACGCCTTGAGCTGTGTTAGCGCAAAGACAACGGCACGGGCCGCGCCGCCAGCGCCACCGACAAACACATTCTGACTTTTAAGTGACGTGATGCCGGCGTCGCGCAGCATGCCGATGACGCCAGCGACGTCGGTGTTCTTGCCGATGATGCGGTCGTTTTCGAAGACGAGCGTATTGACCGCTCCCGTCGCCGTCGCCGCTTCGTCGTGTTCGGTCGCAAGGGCGAAGGCAGCCTCCTTGTGCGGGATCGTGACATTGAGGCCGCGAAAGCCGAGCTTGGGCAACAAGGCGACTGCGCTGGCAAAATCTTCGCGACGAACGGGAAGAGGCACATAGGCAGCGTCGAGCTTATGCTCGGCGATCCAATAGGCATGCAGCCGCGGCGACAGCGAATGACCCACAGGCCATCCGGCAATGCCGGCGAGCTTCGCGTTGCCAGTCAGGCTCATGATTTCAACACGCCTTGCGTGCGCAGCATATCGAGGAGCGGCAAAAGCGGAAGCCCGAGAATGGTGAAATAGTCGCCGTCGATGCGGGAGAACAGCTGGGCGCCCAAGCCTTCGATCTGATAGCCGCCGACGCTGGTCAAAACGGCAGGGCCGGCCTTTTTCAAATAATCGTCCAGGAAGGTGTCGGAAAACGGACGCATCGTAAGCTTCGCCTCGCGAACCTCGCGCCAGATCGCAGTGCCGTCGCGGGCGACGACGACGGCGCTCGTCAAACAGTGCGTCTGGCCGCGCAATTCTTGAAGTTGCTTGCGCGCTGCGTCCAAGCTGGCGGGTTTGGCGAAGAATTTCGAACCCAGACTCAAGATCTGATCGGCACCAATCACAAGGCCGCTTGGGTGTTTGGCACTGACCTTCAGCGCCTTCATCTCTGCCAACAGATCAGCGGCATCGCGTGGCTTTGCGTGTTCGGACTCAAGCGATTCCAACACCGACGTCTCGTCGACGGCCGCCACATCGACTTTGAATTCAACACCGGCGGCGCGCAACATTACTTGGCGCGCCGAGCTTCCAGAGGCGAGGATGACGGCGGGCATTTATGGCGCCGGCGCCCGTGCGCGGGTGTAGAGCGACATCACGGCCGCGGCGGTTTCTTCGATCGAGCGGCGGGTTACATCAATCACCGGCCAGCCTCTGTCGCCAAAGAGCTTGCGCGCGAATGCCACCTCTGCGCGCACCGTGTCGAGGTCGACGTATTCCGTTTCAGCTGCCTCGTTCAGCGACAAGAGCCTGTTGCGGCGGATTTGAATGAGACGTTCGGGGCTCGCCAACAAACCCACGATCAGAGGCCTTGTTATGGTTTCGAGTTCCGTCGGGATACCCAGGCCCAATACGATCGGTACGTTCGCTGCTTTGATCCCGCGATTGGCGAGATAGATGCAGGTCGGCGTTTTTGAGGTCCTGCTGACGCCGACAAGCACGACGTCGGCCATACCGAGCGACGCCGTACTTTGACCGTCGTCATGGGCCATGGTGAAATTCAACGCTTCGATGCGCGCAAAATATTTAGCGTCGAGTTCGTGTTGTGCGCCGATGCGATGGCTGACTTCAACACCCAGATAATTGCCCAAAATCGCCATTACCGGATCGAGCACGGCAACCGACGGCTGCCCGATCTCGCGGCATTTATCCTCAAGCAACAGGCGCAACTCGGGATTGACCATCGTATGAAACACGAGGCCCGGCGCACCTTCGATTTCAACCAAGGCGCGCTCGACCTGCTTGCGATTGCGCACAAGAGGATAGATATGCTCGATCGGGCGGCCCATTTCGAACTGTGCGCAAGCCGCCTTCGCCACGGCGTTCAACGTCTCGCCGGTTGAGTCCGACACGAGATGCAAATGAAAATAGACAGCGGCGCTGCGATGACGTTGCACGAAGATCTATGGACGAGGTTGTGAAGAAGGATGCCAATAAGACCGGGAGCAGCCTGGGCATGCAAGGGGTCGGTTATTCATGCCATGTCCATACAGGCATGATTAGCGGATTCATTCCCACCCCTTTTGTGTGATCCCCAGTTCCGGCGAGCTGTTCACGGGCGGAATTATTCAAGGCTTCGTCCACAATCAACGATGTGAGCAATGATCCCTTTTATGCGTTTGAATCGCTTGAGTTTGAAGTTGTCCAAGGTTCATCCGCACCTGCGGAGGACGTTCGCCCTTGTCGATGAGCTTGGGGAAGACCCTTGGGCGCAGGCTTATCCCCGCGCTCCACAACACCAACTATCTTCCATCACCTTAAGTCCTTCTATACTTAAAGAATTGAAGGACGTGAGTGAGGTGTGGCGGATTTGAAAAAAGAGAAACTCATGTTGCGGGCGTTGCGCGGCGAAGCGCTTGCGTGCCCGCCGATCTGGCTGATGCGGCAGGCAGGGCGGTATTTGCCGGAGTATCGAGCGCTGAGGGCGAAGGCGACGAATTTTCTTGAGCTTTGCCTGGCGCCGGATTTGGCCGAAGAGATCACATTGCAGCCAATTCGCCGGTTTGGTTTCGATGCGGCAATTTTGTTTGCCGATATTTTGCTGGTGCCGAGCGCGCTTGGGCGGAAGCTTTGGTTTCAGGATGGCGAGGGGCCACGACTGGAACCTTTGGCGGCTCGTGATGTTGCTGCCTTGACGCGTTCGGCTATTCCCGAGCGTCTGTCGCCGGTGTTCGAAACGATCAAGCGGCTGCGGAAATCCCTGCCGGTGGAAACAACGCTAATCGGATTCGGCGGCGCGCCGTGGACGGTTGCGACCTACATGATCGCCGGCGCCGGTTCGGACGATAGCGGTGCGGCCCGCTTGTTCGCGCTGCAAGAGCCGAAGGCGTTTGCCGCGCTGATCAATGTGCTTGTGGATGCAACGGTGGACTACCTTGTGGCGCAAGCGCGAGCCGGCGCGGAAGTGCTGCAGTTGTTCGAGAGCTGGGCGGCGACAATACCGGCTGAAAGTATCGCCGCGTTTTCTGTCGGGCCATTGGAGCGGATTGTGGAAGGCGTCCGTGCAAAGGCACCGGGCGTGCCGGTGATGATCTTTCCGCGCGGAGCGGGCACGAATTATTTGCGCTACGATGCGATCGGCGCGGATGCGCTGTCGCTCGACGCCCATGTTTCGCTCGAGGCGGCTGTGGGCATGTTGAAAACACGGTGTTTGCAGGGGAATCTTGATCCTTTCCGCCTGATTGCCGGTGGAAAACCTCTTGAAGAATCTGTGCGCCATATTCGCCGGGCGATGAATGGTCGTGCGTTCATCTTCAATCTCGGCCATGGTGTTCGACAGGAGACGCCTGTCGAACACGTGGCACAATTGGTGTCGCTGGTGCGCGAGGCGGCGGCGTGAAAGTCGCGGTCGTGTTGTTCAATCTGGGCGGGCCCGAGACGCTCGAGGGCGTCGAACCCTTCTTGTTCAATTTGTTCTCCGATCCGGCGATTTTGCGTCTACCGAGCTTTCTCCGCCGGCCGTTGGCGAAGCTGATTGCGCGCCGTCGGGCCGTCGTGGCGCGGGAGATCTATGCCAAAATCGGCGGCGGCTCGCCGATCCTGGGCCAAACACGCGCGCAAGCGGCAGCACTTGAGAAGGCGTTGGAACGCGACGATCTTCGCGTCGAGACGTTCATTGCCATGCGCTACGCCGGTCCGCGTGCGCGTGACATCGTGCGCGATGTCAAAGGCTTTGCGCCGGAGCGAATTGTTCTCCTGCCGCTCTATCCGCAATTCTCGACGACCACGACGCGCTCCTCATTGGTGGAGTGGCAGACCGAAGCTGCCAAGATCGGTCTGACGGCGCCCACGAGCATCGTGTGCTGTTATCCGGCCGACGTCGGATTCATTTCAGCCCAAGCTCAGTTGATTGGCCAGACGATGGCTGCTTTGCCGGAACAGAGTCGCTTCCGTCTTTTGCTGTCTGCCCATGGCCTACCGAAGCGGATTGTCGCCGCGGGGGATCCTTACCAGGCCCAAATCGAACAGACGGCCAAGGCGATTGTGGCGGCTCTGGCGCGCTCCGATCTCGACTGGTCTGTCTGCTATCAAAGTCGCGTCGGGCCACTGAAATGGATTGGGCCGGCAACGGATTTCGAGATCAAGCGCGCCGGCCGCGAGGGGCTCAGCGTCGTGATTGCGCCCATTGCCTTCGTCAGCGAGCATTCGGAAACACTGGTGGAACTCGACATCGACTACGCGCATTTGGCGAAAGCTGCCGGTGTGCCGGTTTATCTGCGGGTGCCGGCCGTCGGTACGCAGGCTGATTTTATTACCGGCCTTGCTCGGCTAGTGAACGAGGCGCTGGAGACGATCGGTGTCCGGCCTGGCGGCGGCGGGCGGTCATGTCCGGCGAGCTGCCGTCAATGCGCGCTTGAGGAGATTGCCGCATGACCGAGATGCTGGCGCCGCTCTATCTCTGGCTCAAGGCGCTCCACATCATCGCGGTAATCGCGTGGATGGCGGGTATGCTCTATCTGCCGCGTCTCTTCGTCTATCACTGCGAGGTCGAGCCGGGGACCGGCGAATACGACCGCTTCGTGCTGATGGAGAAGCGGCTGATGCGCATTATCGTCAATCCGTCGATGATCGCAGTTTGGATCTTCGGGATCCTGCTGGCTTTTGCCGCGGATGCGTGGGGCCAGCCTTGGCTTCACGCCAAGTTGTTGTTCGTCGTCGCGTTGTCGGCGTTGCATGGGATGTTTTCGCGCTGGCGGCGCGACTTTGAACGCAGCCAAAACACACACAGCCGCCGTTTTTACAGGACCGTGAACGAGGTCCCGGCGGTGCTTATGGTCCTGATCGTGTTTCTGGTGGTTTTGAAGCCGTTCTAGGTCGGTGTAGACCACAGACCACAAAGAAATAGTGGGAACCGGCTAGTAATTGTGGTTCTCGGGCGTCCATCCCCTGTTGTGTTGGCGGCGGTTTCGGTGTGTAATGCGGTTCTCCACAGACCGTTCGGAGAATCCCTGGGCACCAAGCCTGTCATCGCGCTGTTGCGCGGGTCGGCTATGGCCTAGCGGATCGAAAGCTCAAGCGCTTTCAGACGATCTTTTCCCCCGCCGCATTTGCGCCCAAGCATCGTTCGCGCGGGCGGACCAGCACCTTCCTTCCCTTCCCGAGTAACCCACCTTCACTGAGAGTACCCGCCTATGACGCTTCAAATCATGAAGCTCCAAGACCTTAAGACCAAGTCGCCCGCCGCCCTTCTCGAGCTAGCCGAAGAGCTGAAGATCGAGAACGCGAGCGCGATGCGTAAGCAAGACATGATGTTCGCCATCCTCAAACAGCTCGCCGAGCAAGAGGTGGAAATCACCGGCGGCGGCGTTGTCGAGGTGCTGCCCGACGGCTTCGGCTTTTTGCGCGCGCCGGAATCGAATTATCTGCCCGGCCCGGACGACATCTATGTCAGCCCCTCGCAGATCCGCCGATTTGCGTTACGGACCGGCGACACAGTCGACGGACCGATCCGCAGCCCGAAAGACGGCGAGCGCTATTTCGCCTTGCTCAAGGTCAACAACATCAATTTCGAGGATCCGGAGAAGCAGCGCCACAAGGTGCACTTCGACAATCTGACGCCGCTCTATCCCGACGAACGCCTGAAATTGGAAATCGCCGATCCGACGATCAAAGACCGCTCGGCGCGGGTCATGGATATCGTGACGCCGCTCGGCAAAGGGCAGCGCGCGTTGATCGTGGCGCCGCCGCGTACGGGTAAAACCGTGCTCTTGCAGAACATCGCGAAGTCGATCGCGGCCAATCATCCGGAGTGTTTCCTGATCGTGCTTCTGATCGACGAGCGGCCGGAAGAAGTCACCGACATGCAGCGCACCGTGAAGGGCGAGGTCATCTCTTCGACCTTCGACGAGCCCGCCTCGCGCCATGTTCAGGTCGCCGAGATGGTGATCGAAAAGGCGAAGCGCCTCGTCGAACACAAACGCGACGTCGTCATCCTGCTCGACTCGGTTACGCGTCTCGGCCGCGCCTACAACACCGTGGTGCCGTCATCGGGCAAAGTGTTGACCGGCGGCGTCGACGCCAATGCGCTACAACGGCCGAAGCGCTTCTTCGGCGCCGCGCGCAACATCGAAGAAGGCGGCTCGCTGACGATCATCGCGACGGCGCTGATCGACACCGGCAGCCGTATGGATGAAGTCATCTTCGAAGAGTTCAAAGGCACCGGTAACTCGGAAATCGTGCTCGATCGCAAGGTTTCCGACAAGCGCGTCTTCCCGTCGATGGACATCCTCAAATCCGGCACGCGCAAGGAAGAGCTTCTGGTCGAAAAGAACGTGCTGCAGAAGATGTACGTGCTGCGGCGCATCCTCAACCCGATGGGCCCGACCGACGCGATCGAATTCCTGCTCGACAAACTCAAGAGCACGAAGACGAACAGCGAATTCTTCGACGCGATGAATACGTAAGGCGCGGCGGCGAGGCAGGGATTGATCGCATTCGATCGCTACGCGTCGCCGTTCATCGCTACGGAGCGGTTGACACTCGAGCCGCGAGGCGCGCTACACGCCGAGCGTCTGTTTGCGTCATTCAGCGATCCCGAGCTTTACACCTTCTTGCCCGGTGATCCGCCGCTATCGCTCGAGGCGATGCGAGAGCGGTATCAGCGGTTGGAGACGCGGCGTTCGACCGACGGCAAGGCGCTCTGGCTCAATTGGGCGGCGCGGCAAGAGAGCGGCACTTATGTCGGCGTCGTCGAGGCGACGGTGCATGCCGACGCCAGCGCGCATGTCGCCTATTTCGTGTTTCGTCCGTTTCAACGACAGGGCTTTGCCGCCGAGGTGGTCGAAGCCGTGCTGGCGCATTTGAAAAACGACGTTGGCGTCGAGACCGCGCGGGCCCTTCTAGACACGCGCAACGAGGCGTCGTGGCGCCTGCTTGAGCGCCTGCGATTCAAACGCGACAGAACCATCAAGAATGCAGATCACTTCAAAGGCTCGAAGAGCGATGAATACGAATATGTCCGAGATCTGAGGGGCGCGCGGTGAGACTCACGTCGCACAGGCTCAGTGTTGGGACAAGGGGCCCTGGCTTCACCGACATCACCGGTGGCGTGCGGGCGTGGATACGAAGCCAGAAGCCGGGCGAGGGGCAGGTCACCCTCTTCATCCGCCACACCTCGGCCTCGCTCGTCATTCAGGAAAATGCCGATCCGGACGTGCTCACCGATCTGCAAGGGTTCATGGAGCGAATCGCACCGTGGGACGCGCAGCTCTACGCACATGTTACCGAAGGGCCTGACGACATGCCGGCGCATATCCGCGCGGCGTTGACGCAGACGTCGGTGACGATCCCGGTACTTGACGGGGAGCCGGCACTCGGTACCTGGCAAGCGATCTATCTGTGGGAGCATCGGGCCGGGACACAGACGCGCGAAATCGTGCTGCAACTGCTCGCGTAATTGTGTGGGCGGCCACTCCTCAAAGAGCGAAGGCAACGCTAATGTCCCGTCCTCATTTTGAATCGAGGGTGAATCCCATGCGGATCGTTGGCTCAGCCATCCTGGCGCTCGTCGCCTCAATCAGCTTTGCGCGGGCGGAGGGCGTCACTCTCTCGCCCGCCCGGCAGGCCTCCCTTGAGGGTGTGTGGAAAGGCGTCGATGCGATGTCGGACGCGAGCAAATTGTGTTCGGAACAATCGACCTCGAACAACACGCTGTCGCTGGAGTTCTTGCGCACCGGCGGCATGATTTTCTTCAGCGACGGCGGCGACGCCTCGACGCGTGCACCGTTGAGCTCCGCCGAGGAAGTCAACGGAGTCATCACCTTGACAGCCGGCAACCAGGTTTGGCGCTTCCGGTCGACCGGCAAGGACGTGCTGACCAGCGTGCGCAATTCTGCCTCGCTCGGCGCCGACGTCGACGATTTAGTCTACAAGCGCTGTCAGCAGCCTGCGGACCGCGCCGCGATCGCCTTCGATGCGGCGCAGCTCAAGTTGCTGGCCGCCGACATGCCGGGCGACGAGGCGTTTTTCATCGACACGCGCATCGCGCCGAAAACCGGCGACCGCTGCGTCGGCGAAGAGACTCAATATTTGTTCTTCGCGCTGGTGGGACCCGCCGAGTTTCGCTTGAGCCGCTGGAACAGCTTTGCCCTCGCCGACAAGATGGCGTCCGGCGGCAAAAGCAAATTGCCGCTCGATCCGGTCGCCGATTGGGCGATCACCGGGGCGCGCGTCGATGGCGGGAAATACGTTTTCCAAATCAAGGATTACGACAAACCGTCCGCACCGGTGAAGACGATCCACCTCGAAGTCAAAGCCAATGGCGAGTTCACCGTGCCCGAATGGAAGCGCAGCTTCGTGCGCTGTACCGGATTCCAGAGCCGGAGTTAATTGCGGAGCTTACCGCAAGCTCGAGGCTCAGGCGGCGGCGTAGCCTAGCTCTGCGCCTTTAACGCTCGCTGATAGGCCGGCTGCGCGGCGAGACGCTCGCGATAGGCGGCGAGTCTGTCGGGTATGGGTTTGCCGAGAGCACCCTTCCAGATTCCCAGCGCGGTGCTCATGCACATGTCGGCGAGCGATAACCTGTCGCCGGCGAGAAATGAATTCTCGCCGAGCAGATCGGCCACATAGGCGATCGCGTCCTGGACGCGTAATTCTGTTCCACGTACCGACCAGTTGTGCTTGTCCACCTCCGGCGCGCTGAAATGGGCGTTAAGAAGTGTATTGATGCTGGCGCCCAGCGTCGCTTCGCTGAACACCATCATTTGCAGTACGCGCGCGAACGCCGGATCGTCTTTGCCCGGCAACAACGGCGTCGGCCCATATTTCTGCGCGAGATAGAGCATGATGGCGACAGACTCATTGATCGCAACGCCGGCGTCGTCTTCGAGAAAGGGGACAGAGCCAAGACGATTAAGAGCGCGATATGCGGCACTGGGCGGAAAGGTCACCGTCTCGACTTGATAAGGCAGACCCATTTCCTCGCACTGCCAGAACAAGCGCAAGCCGCGGGCGCCGCGCGCGAAGTTGTAGATCTTGATCATCGACGTCCCCTCTCCCGTGCGACCGCTACAACGCGGCGCGCGGTGCGTAAAGTTTGCCGCCGAGCCAAGCGCTCGGCAGCGCCAATATCGCGAGCGCGATCGGATACCAGGCGGGGCCGACGCCCCACATGACGATGGCGCCGGTCGTGCCCAACGCGAGTCCGATGACGCCAAGCGCGAGGGCGTGAGCGAGCGCTCGGCTCGGCGCGAGCGCGGCCGCGACGTAGCCGCCGACCACCCCGGCTGCGGTTCGATAGACGGTCGCGGCGACGAGCATTGCCGAGGACGCGACCGCTTCACGTGGCGGAAGGAGGCCCACCCAGCGCAAGAGGGCGTCGGTGCCCTCCGACAGGACGACGACGACGACCAAGCCGGCGAACACCGAGAGAATGCTGCGACCGATCACCGCCGTGTTCATGATTGTGGCCGAGCGTCCGCGTTAATCCGGAACAAGCACAAGCGAGCCGGTCGTCTGTCGGCTTTCGATGGCGCGGTGCGCGTCGGCGGCCTGGGCGAGGCTGAACTTTTTCGGCGGGCGCACCCGCACCGCGCCGCGGGCAATGACGTCGAAGAGTTCGGCGGCGGCAGCGTCGAGCTCGGCAGGGGTCGAGACATAATTCGCCAGCGTCGGCCGGGTAAAATAGAGGGAGCCCTTCTGGGCCAGAATTGAAGCATCGAATGGCGGCAGGGGCCCGGAGGCGTTGCCGAAGCTGACGAAGAGGCCGAGGGGCGCGAGCGAATCGAGCGAGGCCATGAAGGTGTCACGGCCGATCGAGTCGTAGACGACGGGCACGCCCTTGCCACCGGTGATCTCACGCACGCGGCCCGCAATGTTTTCGGTGCGCGACACGATGACATGCGCGGCGCCCAGGTTCTGCGCGAACGGCACCTTCTCGTGACTGCCCACGGTTGCGATCACCACGGCGCCAAGGGATCGGGCCCACTGCACAGCGAGCATGCCGACGCCGCCAGCCGCGGCGTGAAACAGAATATGGTCGCCCTTTTTTACCGCGTAGGTTCGCCGCAAAAGGTAATGCGCGGTCAAACCCTTCAACAGTGACGCGGCGGCGATATCGTCGGTCACGCCATCCGGCAATTTCACCAATCGTGTCGCTGCGATGTTGGCCGCTTCGCTATAGGCGCCGACCGGAGCGCTCGCATAGGCGACGCGATCGCCTGGCGCGACGCGGGTCACCTGCGGCCCGATGCTTTCGACGACACCGGCCGCCTCCATGCCGAGGCCTGCCGGCAACGGCAATTTGTAGAGACCGGTGCGATGATAGATGTCGATGAAATTGACGCCGATGGCGGTGTGGCGCACGCGGGCTTCGTGGGCGCCGGGCGGCGGCAGGTCGATGTCCTGCAGGGTCAGGACTTCCGGTCCGCCGATCTTCTCGAAGCGAATAGCGTGCGTCATTGGTCAACTCAGGTTGGTGCGCAGGAACTCGGCGGTGCGCTTGTTGGCGAGATCGGCGGCCTTCTTATCGTAATGCTGGCCGCCGACGCGAGCGAAGGCGTGGTCGCACTCAGGATAGGTATGGAGCGTGACCCCGGGCATGTCCTTTAATCCCTCGATGATCTGCTGCTGGGCGACCGCAGGGACGAACTGATCCTTTCCGCCGATGTGCAACAGAAGCGGCTTCTTGATCTTTTCCTTCTCGTTCAAGTGCCGCTCGATCGAGACGCCATAATAGCCGACCGCCACATCGGCGTTCGTTCGGGTCACCGTCAAGAAGGCAAGCAGGCCGCCGAGGCAATAGCCGATCGCACCGACCTTGGGGCCGGCGCCCGGTACGCCGCGCAAATGGGTCAGCGTCGTTTGGATGTCCTTGACGCCGAGATCGACGTTGAACTTTTGGTAGAGGTCGAAGGCCTTCTTCCATTCGGCTTCCGATTTGTCGGTGATCTGGACGTTGGGCTCGATGCGCCAGAAGAGGTCGGGCGCCAGGGCGAAATAGCCCTGCGCGGCCAGTCCATCGCAAATATCGCGCACGATTTTGTTGACGCCGAATATCTCCTGGATGACGACGATGCCCGGTCCCTTATGGGTATCAGGGACGGCGAGATACGCGCCGAAGGTCCCGTCGGGACCCGTGATCGTCAGGTCAGTACCGGCCATGATGTCTTCCTCCATTCGAACCGCGCCGCCCGCCGATACCGAACGACCTAGGCCGATTGCACCATGTCGCCGGGCGGAACTTGAAAGGCGCGAGTCTTGAGTTGTGATTCGAACATTGCCGGATCGGTGACGGGCTGAGAACAGGTCCGTGCCATACAGATATAGGCGGTCGGGCGATTGTCCATCTGGGCCTTGCCGTGGGCCGGGTGGGCCTTATGCAGTTCCTCGTCCGGGGCGACGATCGACAAGATCCGGCTCGGCAGACTGAGCTTGCGCAGAACATCACGGAACGCGGCGACACCCGGTTCGTTCCGCTCGCCGATGATGACGATTTGCTGGGCCCGCAAGAGCAGGTCGAAGCCGTTCAAGAAGGTGGCGGCGCTGAACGGTTGCCGCCGCGCATCCTCGGCAAACGTCGCCAGCAGCGCATTGGCGCGCGCCGCGCAAGCCTCATCGCCGGTCAGATAAAAGAGGCGCGCCAGCACGCCCATCATCGTGCCGTTGGCGGAAGGAACGGCGCCGTCGCTAATCGTCCGTACACGGACTATTAGCGTATCGCCGTCATCCGCCGTCATCGCGTAGCCACCGATATCGGGGCGCCAGAAATGCGTGTCGAGCGTTTCGGCCCACGCCCTCGCGCGCCCGAGATAGCGCGCGTCGCCGGTCGTCTCGAAGAGCGCCAGCGCGGCGCGCGCCATGTTCGCGTAATCCTCGGCGAGACCTTGGGTCGTCGCCGTGCCGCCCCGCCAGCTATGAGCGAGGCGATCGCCCGTCGCCATCTTCCCGGCGACGAACCAAAACGCTCTGACGGCGGCGGCTTGCCAGTCGGCGCGATTGAATGTCTCGGCCGCTTGCGCCAAAGCCGCGATCATCAAGCCGTTCCAGTCGGCCAAAACTTTATCGTCGAAACCGGGCCTGACGCGTTGCGCGCGGCGCGCCAGCAACTTTTCGCGCATTGCGTTCAAGCGACCTTCTTCGACGGCGCCTGTCGATTGAGAGGGGCGCAGGCGGTGGAGAATATTGTGGCTCTCCCAATTGCCCTCGGCGCTGACGTCATAGACTCGCTTGAAGAGCGTTGAGTCCTTGCCAAGCACCTCGTCGACTTCGGCTTCGCTCCAGACGTAGAATTTGCCTTCCTCACCTTCGGAGTCGGCGTCGAGCGACGAGGCGAAGGCGCCGCCCTCAACCTGCATCTCGCGCAAGGCCCATGCGATTGTCTCTTCGATACGTGCGCGGTAAATCGGGTTGCGGGCATGCGGCCAGAGCAGGGTCAGAATTTCTACGAGCTGCGCATTGTCGTAGAGCATCTTCTCGAAGTGCGGCACGAGCCAATATTCGTCGACCGAATAGCGCGAGAAGCCGCCGCCGAGATGATCGTAGATTCCGCCTTGGCACATGTTCGCCAATGCCGTGTCGACGGCCTGGGCGAATTGCGGCATGACCGAACGCGTATAAGCGCGCCAGAGCAATTCGAGAACCGGCACATTCGGGAACTTCGGCGCGCCGGCGACGCCGCCGTTGAAAACATCCATCTGCTGGCAGAGGCGTTTGGCGGCAACGTCGATGGCGTCGATCGACAACCCAACGCGACTTGGGGGCTGTCCGGCAAAAATCTTATTCAATCGATCGCGCAGCAGCGCGATGTTTTCTGAGACTTGGGTTTTGTTTTCGCGATGGCTGCGGGCGATGTCGTGAAGTACCTGGCGGAAGCTCGGGCGGCCAAATGCCGGCTCCGGGGGAAAGTAGGTGCCGCCCCAAAACGGTTCGCCTTGCGGCGTCAAAAACATCGTGAGCGGCCAGCCGCCTTGCTGCCCCATCGCGGCTAACGCCGCCTGATAGATCGTGTCGATGTCGGGACGCTCTTCGCGATCGACTTTGATGTTGACGTAAGTCGAATTCATCAGCGCAGCGACGTCGGGATTTTCAAAGCTTTCATGCGCCATCACGTGGCACCAATGGCAGGCGGCGTAGCCGACCGAGAGGAGGATCGGTTTGTTCAGACGCTGCGCTTCGGCCAAGGCCTCGGGGCCCCAAGGACGCCAGTCGACCGGGTTGTCCTTGTGCTGAAGGAGGTAGGGGCTCGTCGATTGGGCGAGCATGTTGGCCATCGGGCAGGGCCGCTCCTCGGAGGGCATAAGGTTTGTGTTGGACGGCAGACCTAGTGCTGCGTCCGGCCGCTACACACGCTAAGCTCGCCCGCAGTGACAACAAAAAAAGGCCGGACGTCGCGACGATGAAAATCACAATTGAAGTGGATTGTACACCCGCCGAGGCGCGCGCTTTCATGGGTCTTCCCGATGTCGAGCCGCTGCAAGACGAGGTCATGGCCGAGATCCAGCGCCGTGTGATGCAGGGCCTGTCTTTGACCGACCCGCAGCAACTCCTCAGGATGTGGGCACCGCTGGGCACGCAAAGCTTCGAAGCGCTGCAAGGGTTGGTGCGCGCGGCGACGGGAACCAGGCGCAGTGAGCCGAAGGACGACGACGCCGCGCCCAAGGGCAAGTCGCGCACCTGATCCCCGACCCATGAGCGACCGCGACACGATCTTCGCGCTCTCGTCCGCGCGCGGGCGAGCGGGCATTTGTGTGTTCCGGGTCTCTGGTCCGCGCGCCCGCGTCGCTGCCGCGGCGTTGACGGGGAGCGGAGTTCCGGCGGCGCGCGAGGCCACGCTTCGACGCTTCGTCGATGCGCGGGGTGAGCCGATCGATCGTGGGCTCGTGCTCTGGTTTCCGGCGCCGAACAGTTTCACCGGCGAGGACGTTGCAGAATTTCATACGCATGGGAGTCCGGCCGTCATCGCGGCATTGATCGCCCGGCTCGGTCAGATGAACGGGCTACGGCCTGCAGAGCCCGGCGAGTTCACGCGGCGCGCTTTTCACAACGGCAAGTTCGATCTGACCGAAGCCGAAGGGCTCGGGGATCTGATCGCGGCCGAGACCGAACAGCAGCGGCGCCAAGCGCTGCGTCAGATGGAAGGCGCTTTGCGCGAACGCTATGAGAGGTGGCGCGACGGCCTGATCAAGACGCTCGCCCAGCTGGAAGCCGTCATCGATTTCGTCGACGAAGATTTGCCGCGCGATCTCTTCGACAGAGTGGCGGCGGCGGCCTCGCAGCTCGAGAGCGAAATCGAATTGCATTTGAGCGATCAGCGGCGCGGTGAAATCGTGCGCGACGGATTCTCGATCGTCATCGTCGGCGCACCGAATGTCGGCAAGTCGTCTCTGCTGAATGCGCTTGCCGCACGCGATGTTGCGATCGTCACGGAGACCGCCGGTACGACACGCGATCTTATCGAAGTCGATCTCGACCTCGCCGGGTACGCGGTGACGCTTGTCGACACTGCCGGCCTGCGCGAGACGAGCGATGCGATCGAGAGCGAAGGCATTCGTCGCGCGCGTGCGCGAGCGGCGCGCGCCGACATGCGATTAGCGGTGATCGATGCAGCGTCGCTCTCACTTGATCCTCTTGTTGCAAACACGCTTTCAGTCGGCGATGCGGTGTTGATCAACAAGATCGATCTTGGTGTTTCACATGAGTCAGAAGTGTGGACGATGAATGCGGAGACGACGTTGCCGCTGCTCTATATCTCGGCGCGCGACGGCGACGGTATCGATGCGCTGATTTCGTTTCTCACAAATCAAGTCGTCGCGCGAGCAGGCGGTTCGGAGTCCGCACCGCTGACTCAGCTTCGGCATCGCAATGCGCTCGAGGCGACGCGCGATGCATTGAAGCGGGCGGCAGTGAATCTCTCGCACGATCATCACGCGATCGATTTGGCAGCGGAAGATTTGCGCATCGCGACGCGCGAACTTGGGCGCATCACCGGGCGCGTCGATGTCGAGGATTTGCTGGACGTGATCTTTCGCGAATTCTGCATAGGCAAGTAGTCGAGAGATCTGTGCGTCGCATGTGAAACACGCGCGATCGAACGCGACAGCCGGCGTGCTGAACTTCGAGGGCGCTCTTTGACATCGTAAGCCCGAGTCAGTATCGCCATGTCCGATGAGTGAGACCCCGTTCGATGTGATCGTGATCGGTGGCGGACATGCCGGGTGTGAGGCTGCGGCAGCGTCGGCGCGCGTCGGCGCGCGCACCGCCCTCATCACTCACCGCCTTGAGACCATCGGCGAGATGTCGTGCAACCCCGCCATCGGAGGTCTCGGCAAGGGCCACCTCGTTCGCGAGATCGATGCGCTCGACGGCGTGATGGGCGTGGTCGCCGACCGTGCCGGCATTCAGTTCAGGCTGCTCAATCGTTCGAAGGGTCCGGCCGTTCGTGGGCCGCGCGCCCAAGCCGACCGCAAACTCTATCGCCGACACATGCAGGCGCTCCTTCTGAACTACCCTAACCTGACCGTGATTGCGGCCGAGGCCGAAGATCTGATTGTGCGTGACGGACGTGTCGAGGGGGTTGTCGCGAAGGACGGAAGGTCGTGGACGACCGGCGCTGCAGTGCTGACGACGGGCACGTTCCTACGTGGACTGATCCACATGGGTGACGTCAAGATCCCGGCCGGACGTGCCGGCGAGGCGCCGTCGATTGGATTGGCGCGGACGCTCGAGTCGCTTGACTTGAAGATGGGCCGCTTGAAGACGGGGACGCCGCCACGGCTCGATGGCCGGACTATCGATTGGGCGGCGCTCGAGATGCAGCCGGGCGATGACCCGCCGATGCCGTTCTCGTTTCTGACGGAGCGCATTGAGAACCGGCAAATCGCCTGCGGCATCACCACGACGACGACCGAGACCCATGATGTCATCCGCGCGAACCTGCATCGCTCGGCGATGTATTCGGGTCAGATCGAAAGCGTCGGCCCGCGCTATTGCCCCTCGATCGAGGACAAGGTCGTGCGCTTCGCGTCGCGCGACCGGCATCAGATTTTTCTTGAGCCCGAGGGTCTCGACGACGACACGGTCTATCCGAACGGCATTTCGACCTCGCTGCCGGAAGAAGTCCAGCGGGCGCTGGTCGCGACGATGCCTGGGCTCGAGCGGGCGGTCATCCGGCGGCCCGGCTACGCGATCGAATACGATTACGTTGACCCACGGGAACTCTTCGCGACGCTCGAGACCAAGAAGCTCGGCGGCCTTTTCCTGGCGGGCCAGATCAACGGTACGACCGGTTATGAGGAGGCGGCCGCACAGGGTCTGATCGCGGGCCTCAACGCTGCACGTCGGGCCGCGGGCGGGCAGGGGCATATCTTCGATCGGGCTGACGGCTATCTCGGTGTACTGGTCGATGACCTGGTCACGCGTGGGGTCAGCGAGCCATATCGCATGTTCACCTCGCGGGCGGAGTACCGATTGACCCTTCGCGCGGACAATGCCGATCAGAGATTGACGCCGGTCGGGATCAAACTCGGGTGCGTTGGAGGCGAGCGCAGCCGGCGGTTCGACGCAAAGGTCGGAGAGCTGGAGCGAGCCCGGCAGCGACTGTCCAGCCTGTCCCTGACGCCGACCGAGGGCGAGCGCCAAGGGCTCAAACTCAACCGGGATGGGCAGCGCCGTTCTGCCCTCCAGCTGCTCAGCCATCCGCAGGCCGGGCGTGCCGAGGTGCTCCGCCTTTGGCCCGAGCTTCAGGGTCTGGATGCCGCCGTCCTGGAGCAACTCGAAGCCGACGCGCTCTACGCCGGATATCTTGGGCGGCAAATGTCGGACATCGCCGCGTTCCGGCGGGACGAGGCGCTGCCTCTTTCGGTCGATCTCGACTATGCGGCGGTGCATGGATTGTCGACTGAGGTCATGCAGAAACTATCGCAAGCTCGACCCGCAACGCTCGGGCAAGCGGCGCGTATCGACGGTGTGACTCCGGCCGCGCTCACCGCCCTTCTGGGTCATATCAAATCGGCGGCGAGACGAGTCGCGTGACCACCGACGAGTCGGTCGCAACGCCCGCCTATGGCCCTCTTGACTTTGCCCGCGACTCAAAAGTCCCACGTGAAACACTGGATCGACTCACGATCTATGCCGACCTGCTCGCCGAGCGAAATTCGCAATTGAATCTTGTCGCGGAGTCAACGCTTGGCGACTTATGGCGACGGCACTTTTTGGACTCGGCACAGCTGGTCGAGCAAATACCTTCCGACGCCAGGTCAATGGTTGACCTCGGGAGCGGTGCCGGCTTCCCAGGCCTGGTCGTTGCCATAATGCTACGGGACGATCCCCGCTTTCATGGGTTTCACATGAATCTTATTGAAGCGACCCAGAAAAAATGCCGTTTCCTGGAAGAGGTGGGGAGCGCCACACAGACGCCGGTCAAGGTCCACTGGTCGCGAGCCGAAGACATGCGAATGAGCGCGGATGTGGTGATGGCGCGGGCCTTGGCGCCGCTCAAGAAGCTGTTGAGGGTGGCGTTTCCCTTTTTTAAGGCCGGCACGGTTGGCCTTTTCCCCAAGGGCAAGAATGTGGACCAAGAATTGACCGACGCACGCGAATCCTGGAAACTGCAGGCAATCCGAGTCCCGAGCCGGTCTGATCCCTCGGGGAGTATTTTGCGCGTGACAGGACTGAGCCCTTGGCGGAAGCCCCGGAAACCCTCCTAGAGCCGAAGCGGCCACAGGCGGGGAAGACGAGAGTTATAGTTATCGCGAACCAAAAGGGCGGCGTCGGCAAGACGACGACCGCCATCAATCTTGGTACGGCGTTGGCGGCCGTGGGCAAGCAGATTCTGGTGATCGATATTGACCCACAGGGCAACGCGTCGACTGGTCTCGGCATCACCAAACACCAGCGCTCGCAGTCGATTTACGAGGTGCTGATCGGTCACGGGCCGCTCGCCGACGCGATCGTGCCGTCGGCAATTCCCGGGCTTCATGTCGTGCCGGCGACGTCGGATCTGGCGGGTGCGGAGATGGAGTTGGTTGGCGTGCCGCGCCGCTCGTTCCGCTTGCGCGATGCGCTCGACGCCTATCAGTCGCGCCTTGCCGAGCCGACGACGCGCTCATCGTCCACGGCGGTCTCGACCGAGCAAAGCATGCTCGTTTCTTACGACTATATTCTCATCGACTGCCCGCCGTCGCTGAACCTTCTCACCATCAATGCGATGACGGCAGCCGACGGAATGCTCGTGCCGTTGCAATGCGAATTTTTTGCGCTCGAAGGTCTCTCGCAATTGTTGCGCACGATCGATCTCGTGCGGGGCAGTTTGAATCCGCTGCTCGAGATTCAGGGCGTCGTGCTGACGATGTTCGACAAGCGCAACAATCTCTCCGAGCAAGTCGCCGAGGACGTGCGCAAACATCTCGGCGAGAAGGTCTATCAAACAATCATTCCACGGAATGTACGTATCTCGGAAGCTCCGAGTCACGGTTTGCCGGCGTTGCTCTATGACGTGAAGAGCGCCGGCAGCCAAGCCTATATCAAACTCGCGGGCGAACTCATCCAACGTGAAAGGTCGCGTAAGGCGGCATGAACACTCCAGTGAAAAGACCTCAATTCGCAGGCCTCGGGCGCGGCCTCTCGGCGTTGTTGGGCGAGAGCGAGCGCGACACCGTTTACGCGACACCGTCGAGCGAGCATCGACCGCAGCGCACGCTGCCGATCGCGCAGCTGAAGCCCAATCCGTTTCAGCCGCGCCAAACGTTCGAACCAGAGGCGCTCGAGGATCTCGCGAACTCGATCCGCGAGAAGGGCATCCTGACACCGATCCTCGTGCGCCCGGTGCCGGGCGAACCCGACCAATATCAAATCGTCGCCGGCGAACGGCGTTGGCGGGCGGCGCAAAAAGCGCGGCTGCACGAAGTACCGGTCGTCGTCAAATCGCTGAATGATTCCGAGGCGCTCGAATACGCGCTCATCGAAAATATTCAGCGCGCCGATCTGAACGCGATGGAAGAGGCGCGCGGCTATCGCCAGCTGATCGAAAAATTTAGCTACACCCAAGAAGCCCTCGGCCACGAGATCGGTAAGAGCCGCAGCCACATCGCAAACACCATGCGCCTGTTGCAGCTGCCTGCGACCGTTCAGGATTACATCACTTCCGGTCAGCTGTCGGCAGGCCACGCTCGTACGCTTGTCGGCGTCGACGATCCGGAAGCACTGGCGCGCGAACTCATCGCGGGACGCATGAATGTGCGCGAAGCGGAAGATCGCGGGCGCGCCGCCAAGGGTAAAGTCAAACGTCGTGCCGGCAAGGACGCCGACACACGTGCGCTCGAAGCGTCGCTCTCAGCGCAGCTCGGCCTCACCGTCACGATCAACAACAAGGGCGAAAAGGGCGAGATAAAGATCGCCTACAAAACTCTCGAACAGCTCGACGACGTGTGCCGTCGATTGGGTACGGGGAATTGACGGAGTCTTTTTCATAACCGCGCTTCCGACTCTTACGCCACAGTCGGCGAGCGGTTTCGATTCAGCGGAACATTCGATTGGCGCGGGAGTCGGACGCCGCTTTCAATAAGAGCCTGCGCGCTGGGCGAGTCGTGAGGGCCGAACGTGATTGTTCGTGTTGCCGCGTTGGCGTTGTTTGCATTGGCACCCTGGATTGGCGGCGCCGGCTCAATCGCGAGTTCGGGAACGGCGCGTCCGGTCGAAGCCGCGCCGTCGGAGTGCGACAACCAAAACGCGCCCTCCCTCGATGAGCCGAGCGTCGACACGGATGCCGGACGTCCCATCACAGAAAAGGTCGCTGTGCCGGCTGACGATGAGGACGATCAAGACGACGATCAGGACAGCGGTGGTGTTTGTCGATCCGAAACATTGGAACTTTGGTTTCAGCAAGAGCCGCTGCCAACGCTGCAAGTGCTCAACGTGACAGCGCGCGTCAATTCCTAAGACCGCCGATTGAGGCCGCAAGCGCCCGCGCCGAAGCTCGATGCAGGCCCGTCACACGAGTAAGCCTTGTGAAACCAACAACTTAGATAACTACTTGTCCATATGATAACGTTGCTTATATTAAGGTGCATTATTGGATTGTACGATGCCGCAAAACCTCGATCGCGAATTGCTCTACGTGCTGCATGACGTTGCGCGCTTGATCCGCACCAAGGCCGATCAGCGAGCGCGCACTCACGGCATGACGCGCGCCCAGTGGGTCATACTTTCGCGGCTTGAACGCCAGCCCGGGCTTTCGCAAAACGAGATGGCGGCGATCGTCGAGGTCGAGCCGATCACGATCGCGCGCCTCGTCGACCGCTTGCAGGCGGCGGGGTACGTCGAGCGGCGCGCCGATCCAAAGGACCGCCGCATTTGGCGCCTGCATCTGACGCCGGCAGCCGAGCCGATGCTCGCCGAGATCAAAAAAGTCAAAGCGCAGCTGCACGACGAAATCACCGCGGGCGTCGAACCCGCAACGCTCGACCTCATGGTCGACGGCCTTTTGAAACTGAAAGCGAACTTGACCTCCGATGGACGCGCGATTCTCAGAGCGGTTTGAAACGTCGGCGCCACCGCCACCGACCATAGCCAAGACCCGGTTCGACCAGGCGCAGGATCTGCTGCGCCAAGCGCTCGACGCGGGCGTTCAAACGATCAACACGATCCGCGTTCGCGGGCTCGTTCGGCCCGTGCTGATGATCGGTGGCGTGGTGCTGGTCGCACTCGTCGCCGCGTATGTTTGGTTCACGGGTGGGCGCTACGTGTCGACCGACGACGCGTATGTGCATGCGTCGAAGCTGATGGTATCGGCCGAGGTTTCGGGCATCGTCAGCGAAGTCGACGTGCATGAAGGTCAGATCGTGAAGAAGGGCGATGTGCTCTTCAAGATCGATCCGCGACCGTTTCAGATCGCCCTTGAGAACGCCCAGGCGCAACTCGCCATTTCCGCGCTGACCGTCGAATCGATGAAGCAAGATTATCGCCGCATGCTCAACGACATCGAGGCGCAGAAGGCGCAGGTGGCGCTGGCGCAGTCGAACTACCAGCGCAACGCGGTGCTCTACGCCAAGAAATTCGTGTCGCAAGCGGGCTACGACCAGGCACGCTTCACGCTGGACGCGGTGCAGAAGACCCTGCAGTCGCTGCAGCAACAGGCGCAGGTTCAGCTGGCAAAGCTCGGGGGCAATCCCGATGTGGCGCCGACCACGCATCCGCAATATCTGACCGCAAAGGCCGCGGTCGACGAGGCGCAGCGTCAGCTCGACCGTACCGTCGTGCGTGCGCCGTTCAATGGCATCGCAGCGCAGGTCTCGTCGCTACAGCCGGGCGCCTATCTCGTCTCGGCGATGGCAGCCTTTGCCGCGACATCAGCGGTGGGCCTCGTCTCGACCGATCAGGTCTGGATCGACGCCAACCTTAAAGAGACCGATCTGACATTCGTTAAGCCCGGCGACCACGTTGATGTCACCGTCGACACGTATCCGGGCAAAGTGTGGAAGGCGACGATCGAGACCGTGGCTGCGGCGAGCGGTGCCGAATTCTCGATGCTGCCGAACAGCAACTCGAGCGGCAATTGGGTCAAGGTGGTGCAGCGTATTCCGGTGCGCGTGCGCGTCGAGCGCGAGCCGGGCGATCCGATATTGCGCTCCGGCATGAGTGCCAATGTCGATATCGACACCGGCCATCATCGAACGCTCTCAGACTTGTTTTAGGCGGGCACCGTGACGACCGCGGTCTCAGCTCATCCAGACTTGGCAAACCGGCATCGTCTGATCGTCACCGTTTCGGCGATGATCGCGACGCTGATGCAGGCGCTCGACAATACGATCGCCAACGTGGCGCTGCCGCATATGCAAGGCAGCCTGTCGGCGACGTCGGATCAGATCACTTGGGTGCTCACGTCCTACATCGTCGCGGCGGCGATCATGACGGCGCCGGTCGGCTGGCTGGCCGGCCGTTTCGGCCGCAAGAATTTCTTTGTCGCCTGTCTGGTCGGCTTCACGGTCGCGTCGATGCTGTGCGGTGTCGCAGAGACGCTGTCGCAAATGGTTTTGTTCCGGGTGCTGCAAGGCATGTTCGGTGCGGCGCTCGTGCCGCTGTCGCAAACGACGATGCTCGATCTTTATCCGGTCGAGCAGCGCGGCTCGGCGATGGCGATGTGGGGAATGGGCGTCATGGTCGGACCGATCATGGGTCCGACGCTCGGCGGCTATCTGACGGACATCTATAATTGGCGCTGGGTGTTCTATGTGAACCTGCCGTTTGGCCTGCTGGCGATCGCCGGCTTGTGGTTCTTCATGAAGGACGAAGGGCGCAATGCGGCGCTCAAATTCGATTGGCTGGGGTTCGGGGTTTTGAGTTTGTGTCTCGGCGCTCTTCAGTTGTTTCTCGATCGCGGCGAGGGCCAAGACTGGTTTGGTTCCAACGAAATCATCATTGAAGCCGTGCTCGCCGGACTTGGCGGTTACCTGTTCTTTGTCCATATGCTCACGGCAAAGACCCCGTTCATCTCGCCGAAAATTTTCGCCGACCGAAATTTTCTCGGCGGCTTCTTCATGATGTTCACGATGGGCCTGGTGCTGCTGTCGAGCTCGGCGCTGCTGCCGCCCTATCTGCAAAATCTGGGGGGCTATTCCGTGACAAGCGCGGGCCTTTTGATGGCGCCGCGCGGCATCGGCACAATGATCGCCATGATGCTCGCGGGGCGGCTCACCAACCGCATCGATCCACGCATGCTCATGCTGGGCGGCATCGCGATGATGACGGTCGCAGTGTGGCAGATGACGGCGTGGACGCCCGACGTCGATTCCTGGTCGATCGTCGCCTCGACGATGCTGCAGGGCTTCGGCATGGGATTCGTATTCATTCCGCTTCAGGTCGTGGCGTTCGCCACACTAGCGCCGCAGTATCGTACCGACGGCGCCTCGCTCTTCAGCCTGATGCGCAACATCGGCAGCGCGATCGGCGTGTCGCTCGCCGTCGTCTTGCTGACGCAGAGCACCGCGACAATGCACGCGCAGCTCGCCGAACAGATCACGCCCTTCAACCGATTCCTGGAGACGGGCCCCGCCAGTCTGCTCTTCAATCCGCACACGCCGATGGGATTGAACGCGCTCAATGCTCAGATTTCACGCCAAGCGTCGATCATCGCCTATGCCAATGTTTTCAAGGCCATGCTGCTCGCCGGTTTGCCGGCGGCGCTGGCGCTGTTATTGATGCGCAGGCCACCGCGCTTTGAGCTGGCATCTGCGGACGCCGTCGCGGCTGCATTGGAGTAGGTCAGCGCTGCCGGCCTGCAGCCGCCCTCGCCCGTCCAAGCTCGGCGACGGCAAAGAGCGCGTGTTGGGCAATCGGCGCGTCCGGCAGCACGGTCGTGCGCGTCTCGGCTTCGGCTTGCGCCAGCAATTTCATCGCACCGATCAAGCTGGTGCGGTCCCAGTTGCGCAATTGGGCCGCTAAACGCTGGCCATAGGGCGATGAACTAAACCCACCGCCTCCACTTTCCGAGAACGCCGCAAGACGCTGGAACAATCTGAGCGTCGCGCCGACGACGCCGGTCCACGATATGCCGGCTTCGGCCGCTTTTGCGATCAGGAGATCGAGCGCGCGCAGGTCGCCGGCAACGACCGCATCGGCAATCTCGTCGGCTTCAACGCTGCCGCTGTCACCGATCAGGCCCTGCGCTTGCGCGCGCGTCACGGTCGACGACGGTTGGCCGAGCCCTAGGTAAAGCGTGAGCTTTTCAAGCTCGGCGCGCAGCAGCCGGCGATCGAGGCTCAACGCTTCGCTCAAATAGCCAAGCGCCTCCGGTTCGATCTTCCAGCCGAATTCGGCGAGTGTCTCCTTGATCAATTTCGCCGCGTCTTCCGGGCGGTCGTCGAAACACTCGATCGCGCCCGTCGTCTTCGCCGCCTCGAACAGTTTGCGGAGCGCCGAGGCCTTGGTCAGATCACCCGCTTCAACGACGACGAGCGCGTCGCCTTTGTGCGACGCCAGGAACCCATCGAATACATCGGCCATGCCGTCGACCGCATCGCGCACGCGCACGACGCGCCGGCCGCCGAACATCGCAATCGACGCGGCTTCATCGGCCAAGCGCGCGGGGTCTTTCTTGAGCACATCGGCGCTCAAGTCCGCGATACGAAAGGCATCGGCCAGATCGGGCACGATGGAACGTGCGGCCCTGTCGGCGCGTTCGCGCACGAGCCCGGCATTCGGTCCGAAAAACAAAACGGCCGCCCAGGCCTTGGGCGGCGCGCTTGTGAGTTTGTCAGCTTCGGCGGAGGAAACGCGCATCAGCGGCGCGGCTCTCAGGATTTAGTGAAGCGCTGCTCGAAATAGAGACCGAGGCGGATGCGAATGTCTTCGCCGATTTCGCGGCCAGCGCGATCCTGGGCGTCGCGCTCGGCGGAGAGCGTGGCAAATTGCGAGTCTACGACGTTGAAGGGCGCGATGGCGCGGGAGATGCCTTTGTCGAGCACCTGGCCGCTGACGGCGTCTTTCAACTCGTACTTCGCGGTCAAATTGTAATTGTACCGGGTGATGCGCGTGTCTTGCTGAATGGCAAGACCTTCCTTTTGTTCTTCCAGCCTGACCGACAAACGATAGGCGCCGGAGGCCGGCGTACCGCCCGGCGTGAAGGCGTCGAGCAACTGATTGCGCAGATGAACGCCTTGGCGGCCCTCGATCGGCTCGACCAAAACTTGCTGGTAATATTGGGTCATCCCGCCGGGCGTCGTATCGGTGGCATAAAGCGGGCGAAAGCCGCACGCCGACAGCGAGGCGGCAGCACAGACTGCCATTGCGAAACCAAGAACGCGTTTCATGCGCCGCCTTGCTCCATCACCACATTCGCGATGCGATTCGGGACGATAATGACCTTTTTGATCTTACGCCCGTCAATGGCCTTACGCACGGCGTCGAGGTCGAGAACCGCCGCCTCGACCGCTTGAGCCGCGGAATCCTTGGGCATTTCGATCTCGCCGCGGCGTTTGCCGTCAACCTGGATGGCGATCACAACCGTATCTTGGCGGGTCAGCTTAGGATCGGCCTTTGGCCAGGGGGCATCGACCGCCAGGTTCTTGGCCCCCAGTTGCTGCCAACTCTCCTCCGCCAGATGCGGCATCATCGGGGCGATCAGCACGACCAACGTCTCCAACGCTTCGCGCAACGCCCAACGATCATCCGCGCTCACGGGCTCGAAGCTGCCCAACACGTTGACGAATTCGTAGAGGCGCGCGACGCCCTTGTTGAAGCGGAACTGGTCGAGATCATCGGTCACTGCGCCAATGGTGCGATGCGTCACTTGGCGGAGCGCCGTCGCCGCCGGATTGAAACTCGCAGGAGCCGGCGCGCCTAACGGCGGGAGTGTGTCCTTGCTCTCGGAGATAAAGCGCCAGACGCGCTGGACGTAGCGCCAGGCGCCCTCGATACCAGATTCGCTCCATTCGGAATCGCGCTCGGGCGGGGAATCCGACATCAGGAACCAGCGTGCCGCATCGACCCCGTATGTGTCGGCAATGACCTCGGGGGCGACGACGTTCTTCAAACTCTTCGACATCTTCTCGATGCCGCCGATCGCAACGGAATGATTGGTGCCGCGCTTCAAGGCGATGCCGTCGCGCTTCTCGACCTCCTCCGGGAAAAGATATTTGCCGTCGGCGTCTTTGTAGGTCTCGTGCGTAATCATGCCTTGGGTGAAGAGGCCGGCAAACGGCTCGCTGATATTCGAATAGCCGGCCATGCGCATCGCGCGCGTGAAGAAGCGCGCATAGAGCAAATGCAGGATCGCGTGCTCGATGCCGCCGATATATTGATCGACCGGCAGCCAGTAATCGACGGCTTCTCGGTTGGTCGGCGTCGTCGCCGTCGGATCGGCGAAGCGCGCGAAATACCACGAGGAGTCGACGAAGGTGTCCATCGTGTCGGTTTCGCGCCGTGCCTTGGCGCCGCATTCGGGGCACGCCACATGCTTCCAGGTCGGATGGCGATCGAGCGGATTGCCCGGCTGATCGAAGGTAGCGTCGTCCGGTAATGTCACCGGCAGATCCTTTTCCGGCACGGGGACAACGCCGCAAACCTCGCAGTGAATCATTGGGATCGGGCAACCCCAATAGCGCTGACGGCTGACGCCCCAATCGCGCAGGCGATAAGTGATCATGCGCTTGCCGCGCCCCATCGCTTCCAGACGCGCAATCATCATGCTCTTTGCTTCCTCGACGGCCATGCCATCGAGGAAATCGGAATTCGCCAGAGTGCCGTCGCCGGTGTAGGCATCAGTGCCGACCATAAACTCGTCAGGCTTTTCGCCCGGCGGAATAACGACCGGGCGGACGGGCAAGCCGTATTTTCGCGCGAAATCGAGATCGCGTTGATCGTGTGCGGGGCAGCCGAAGATCGCGCCCACGCCGTATTCCATAAGAACGAAATTGGCGATGTAGACCGGCAGATCGCGGCCGGGCACGAGGGGATGCTTGGCGCGCACGCCCGTGTCGAAGCCCTTTTTCTCGGCTTTTTCAATTTCCATGAGCGAGGTGCCGATGTGCTTGCACTCGGCGACGAACGCGGCCGCGGCCGGGTTCGATTTCGCCGCCTCGACGGCCAGCGGATGATCAGGCGCGACGGCGCAAAAGCTCGCACCGAACAGCGTGTCCGGCCGGGTCGTGAAAATTTCCAACGACGACAGCGGTCCGCCCGTCAGGGCGAAAGTTACGTTGGCGCCTTCGGATTTGCCGATCCAATTGCGCTGCATGACGCGAACTTTTTCCGGCCAGCGCGGCAAGTCGTCGAGGGCGGTGAGCAGATCCTCCGCCATGTCGGAAACGCGGAAGAACCATTGGGTGAGCTTGCGCTGCTCGACCTCCGCACCCGAGCGCCAGCCGCGGCCGTCGATCACCTGCTCGTTTGCTAAGACCGTTTGATCGACGGGATCCCAGTTGACGTTAGACTCTTTGCGAGCGACCAAGCCTAGACGATTGAAGTCGAGGAACAGTTTTTGCTGGTGCTTGTAGTAGGCGGGATCGCAGGTCGCGAACTCGCGCGACCAATCGATCGAGAGCCCCAACACTTTGAGCTGCGCCTTCATCGTTACGATGTTGGCGCGGGTCCATTTCGCCGGATCGATTTTCTGCTCCATCGCGGCATTTTCCGCCGGCAAGCCGAAAGCGTCCCAGCCCATCGGATGCAGAACGTTGAAACCCATCGCGCGCTTGAAGCGCGCCACCACATCTCCCATCACGTAGTTGCGGCCGTGACCGATATGAATCTTTCCCGAGGGATAGGGGAACATCTCGAGCACGTAGTATTTGGGCTTGGTGCTGATCCGCGCGCGGAAGACCTGCGTGTCTTCCCACACTTTCTGCCACTTGGGCTCGACCTCGCGGGCATTGTAGCGCGACATGAAACAGCTATCCGGCGTCAATCAAAAGTTGAAGCAACGTTTATGACCGTCAGCGGGCCCTCCCGGCAAGAGGGGCTGGCGACGCAATGGACCGGTCAAACGATCCGACTAGTCGGCGGCGAGCTTAAGCTCGCGGGCGCGCGTCAAGATCAAGTTCTCGATCTTGGTCGTGGTGTCGGGATCGACGCTGGCGTCGACCCAATTGCCGGCCGCGTCCTTCGTCTGCTGGAACACGGAGACGCGAAGGGCGTCGGTGCGCAATCGCGTGTCGAGAATGAATACCGTGACCTTCAAGCGCTGGGTCGGCGATTGGGCGGCCGTGTACCAGTTTGTCTTGATGACGCCGGCGAACGGATCGGCGCTTTCCATCGGCATGAAATGGAGCGTGTCCAAGGTGGCGCGCCAAAGAAATTCGTTGACGCCGATGCCCTGCGTCGTGCCGGACGAACCGAAAATGCCGAACATGCCGCCGTTGTTGTCCTGGACCTGATCGCTCGGGCGGTTGGGCTCAGGGCGCGGCAGCGGCGCGTCGACCTGCGGCGCCGGTTCCGCCTCTTTGGGCTCCGAACTGCACGCGGCAAGACCGAAAACAGCGGCGCTTGCCATTACAACCAGCGCGAATACGCGCGCAGCAACTGAAAGGGTTTTCATCGAGGGCCCGAGGGTGAAGCGACGTTACGGCCGAATTGCGGCATTTGTTATAGGGCATCGACTGGGCGAGCGGCAATCGGGTTCCTCGACAAGTTGCAGCGAGCCCGTGATCGACGTCACCGGTGAACGTTCATTTGACTTTTTGCCTTCAGAACCGAACACTTACGGCTTCGGGATTCGAAAGTGTATCCAGTTGTGTCAGCGGCTGTCTTCCGTGGCGGCGCCACCCCGCGAGTTCTGTGCGATGCGTGAGATCAGACAGTTGTTGCTCGGCGGTGCGGCAGTGCTAGGCGCACTAGCTCTCGGCTTGCAGGCAAGCGCGGAAGAGTACGGTTTTGACTACGGCGGGTATGTGAATTTCTCAGGCTATGGTGTCGACCAAGACTCCGTACCGGGGAGCGATGTCCAGGATTTCGGCTTTGCCGCGGACGCGCATGTGCGCGGGCGGGCGAAGGTCATCCTCGACGATGGCATTGAGCTTGGCGTTCGTGCCCAGCTACGCTTCGAATCGGATGAGGCGCGGTTTTCCGACGATTCGATCCGCGGCGCCCCGAGAATCCTCGACAAATTCTTCATCTATGGCCAGCACGCGTTCGGCCGGCTGTCGATCGGTGACGACTACGGCGCAGCGGAACAGAGCGGAATTTTCGCACCGGTCGTCTCGGAAGCGAACCGGGTCGACAATCCGCGCCACTACATCCTGCAAGATCCGCTGCGACCAAGTTTCACGCCCTACGCCCCGAACGGCGCCCATTTGCGCACCGACCTCAACGCATCGGGCGAAGCGTTCAAAATCATGTACGCCTCACCGCGCCTGATCGGCGTGGAAATCGATGTTTCCTACATGCCGGAGCTGACGCGCGGGCTGAACGACCTGTTCAACAACGAACATGAACTCGACGAGCAATCGAACATCTGGGAAGCCAATTTGAGCTACCAGAAGTCGCTCGGCGGTTTCGATTTCGGGGCATATGCCGGCTACTTGACCGGCAAGAATGAACACCCGAGCGTCAGGATGCTGCAGATCATAGCGCCGCGGTTGAGCGATGGTGCGATACTGCCGTTCTCCTCGAACCTCTTTACGCCGGACGACGTGCAGGAATATGGCGCCGGCGCACAGGTGGCCTATGAAGGGTTCAAAGTCGGCGGGTCGTGGCGTCATACCAACATTGCCGGCGGCGGACCGCTGCGCGACGACAACGTTTCGCCGCCCGCATCGACTGGGTGCGGCCAGCTTGGCGGATGCGTGTTGCCGAATGCCGACACGGAGATTTGGAGTGCCGGAGTGACCTACGAGACGGGTCCGTGGCAGTTCGGCGTCAACTACGCCAACCTCACCGAGCAGCTGCCGCCCTTTCTTGATGCGGGCGTGACACGCCATCTGACACAAAACGGCGAGGCCTGGCAGGGAACGGTCGGCTACGAAATCGCCAACGGCGTCGATCTCTATGCCGGCTATCAGCGCTACAGCTTCAGCGGGCCGACCGGCGGGTGTTCACTTGCCGCATGCGATTCGCTCCAAGCAGACGTTGGTTTTCTGCAAACCGCGATCTCGTTCCCCTAGTCGGGAATCGTTAATCATTGGGGCGTAGCCCTATGGATTGGTGCGCCTGCAGGTTGAATCACACTCTGGCTGGAATTCGCCTTGGCGGCGAAACGGCGGCGTGTTTTAACACTTAGCCACGTCGACCGTTCGCAACGAGCCGGCGTCGCAAGGCCATCGAGTGACGAGGGGGCCATATTGAAAAAGCTAACATTGAGTGTCGTGAGCTTCCTCGCGTTGACGGGTGTTGCCCATGCGGTTCAAACCAAGCTCGGCGACGTCAATCTGAAACTTTCGGGCTACGGCACGCTCGTCGGCGAAGGGATCGGCCAATCCAATCAAAGCGGTCTTGATTCCGTCGTCGGTGCGATCGACACGTCGATTATCGGCGCGGCGTGGATCGACAGCGACGCTGAAGAGTTCGGTGCGGTCGTCGCCCTCGATATCGACTACGCGAGCAATTTCAATTCCATGCTCAACGATGCCGGCTCGAACACCATTCTGAACCAAGCTTGGATCTATTTCGACAGTCCCTTGGGCCGCCTTCAGGTGGGCCAGCAGGACGGCGCGGCCCGCGTGCTCGGTCTGCGCCCGCCGTCCGTCTCGGGCAGCGTGCGGGTCGACAATCCGGAAGTCTTTCTGCTCGGCTATCCGTGTAACAGTTTCTGCAGCAATACTGCGCAGGCACCGGGCTCGATCTTCAGTCCGAACGGCATGCAGCTGCGCTCCGACATCCACTCGTCGGATGTGTGGCTGAAGGTTGCATATTACACGCCGCGTATCGCCGGCTTTCAGCTCGGCGTTTCGTACACGCCCGACGGCTCGCGCAACCTCGGCGAATTCTTCGGCGGCGGCAGCAACCGACCCAACAAGCAAAGCAACGTCTTCGATATCGCGCTCAACTACATTGCGACGGTGGGCGCGGTCGATGTCGGCGCTAGCGCCGGCTACGTGACCGGAAGGAACGAGCACAATGATTTCCCGGGCACCTTCACCGACGTACGCGATTGGGGCGCGGGCTTAAACCTCGGCTATCGCGAGTGGTCGGCGGGTGTCTCCTATCGGCGCACTAATGTCGCCGGCGGCGGCCCGGTTTTGCACGGCGCGTTCACAAGCAACGTGATCGACCGCAACGATACGGATATCTGGTCGGCGGGCGTGAAATACGAAACGGGACCCTGGGCGTTCGGCCTCGACTACATCACCTCGAGAGAACAGATTCCTTTCTCGACAGATCAGACCGGCAAGGGCATGGAAGCCGCGGTCGGATATACCTTCGACGAACACATCCGGTTCACTGGCGGCTATCAGCGCTTCGAGTTCGACGGTCCGTTCGGCAGCTGCCTAACCGACAAAGGCGGCTTGGGCTTCCCGCCATGCGATACGCTCGATGCCAATGTCGGCTTCGTCGAAAGCAAATTCAGCTTCTGAGCCAACCACCGATTAGAGCGATGCCGGCCGCACGCGATACGGCGAGCTGTTCTGCATTGCCAGCGGTGATACCGCCCAGCGCATAAACCGGAACGGGTGATCGCAAGGCGATCGCATCGAACCCGGCGGCATCGAGCGCCTTGGAGTACGGATGGCTTGAGGTCGGAAAGACCGGCGCCACGAGCATTGCGTCGGCACCGTGTGCTCTCGCCGCGACTTCCGCGCTGTGCACGGCCCCCGTGATCAACCAGTGGGGATGGAGACCGCGCCAGGCAGCGATCCGATCGTGCTCGGCCTCGCTCGCGTGGACGCCGTCGGCGGCGAGATGCTCAGCGAGTGCGAGATCGCCGGCGATCAAGCAACGGTTGGCGTTGCGGCGTGCGGCTTCAAGCAGCAGCCGGGCGAGCCGTTCGCGCTCGATCGGGTTGCGATGACGAACGATGACGGCGGAGCCGGCCGGCAGTGCATGTACGGCTTCCAGCCAATCGGCGTCGCGCTGATCGTCGGTCATCAGGATCAGCGGCGGCAGACCGCGACCATGCGCGTTGCGGGCGTTGAGCGCGCTGCTTATGCGTGTCAGTGTCTCGCGCGCGTCAGCGATTTTGTCTTGGCCCATGAACGTATCGATAGCAGCGAGCGACATTGCCGCCAACCTGGCCGACGTGCGCGGGCGCGTCGAAAAAGCGGCGGAAGCCGCTGGGCGCGCGGCCGACAGCGTCAATCTCATCGCCGTCAGCAAGGGCCATCCAATTGAGGCTGTTCGCGCGGCGCTTGCGGCCGGGCAGCGCAGCTTCGGCGAAAATCGCGTCCAGGAGGCGAAGAGTAAATTTCCGGAGTTGCGCGCGAGCGCTCCCGATCTCGAGCTGCATCTGATCGGTCCTTTGCAGACGAACAAAGCGCGTGAGGCGGTTGCGCTCTTTGATGCGATCCACAGTGTCGACCGCGCGAACCTTGCCGAAACGCTCGGCCACGAAATCGCGCGGACGGGGCGAGCGCCGAAATTGTTCGTGCAGGTCAATACCGGCGAAGAGCCGCAAAAGGCGGGCGTCGCGCCTCGCGAAACACTCGCGTTCGTGCGCCAATGCGGCGAGGCGTTCGGCTTGAAGATCGCGGGGCTTATGTGCATTCCGCCCGAAGATGAGGAACCGTCATTGCATTTCGCATTGCTGTTGAAGCTCGCGCGCGAGGCGGGTTTGAACGAACGCAGCATGGGGATGAGCGCGGACTACGAAGCCGCGATCAGGCTCGGGGCAACGCATGTGCGCGTCGGTACGGCGATCTTTGGGGCGCGGTCAAACGTCTAGCGGCAAGCTGCCGATCAGTTCGCGGCGCCGGCGCCGGTCAAGGTTTGCGCAGTCTGATATGCGCGGTTGGCGCGATAAGGATCGCTCGAAGCGACCGTTGTCGTGCTGTTGCTGCCGCCGTCGCCCTGCAACAGGGACAGGATCGTCTCGCCGACGTCGTGGCCGGTGACTGCCTTCAAGAACTCGTTGCCGAGGGCGCTGAAGAAGCCGAAGACGCCGCCGTAAAGAGCGCCGCCGATGATTGCCGCCGGCGCACCCATCTTGTCGCCCGTCACCTCGCGATAAATCGTTGAGACGACGGGGATGTGCTGCAGCGGATTGATGGTGTCGACGAGCGCGTCGAAGTTCAAATCGTCGGCCGTGATCGCGCCGCTCGGGTGGGCGGCGACGGGCTCGGAGGCCATGACGGGGCTAACGGAGTCGATCATAAGCCGAGGGCGACGCAAGGCGCGGGCCAGAGTCGACGCCAGCGAATTCAAGGCGTTGAGACGCGACGAAGGTCGCGACGCGGCAATTCTTGCCCGGGTGCCGGGGAAGTGCGTTCACCCGTGACGTTCGCTCGAATCAGAGCACATGACCCGCCTTCGCCTTCTTCGTCGCGAGGTAGGTCTCATTGTGCGGGTTCGCGGGGAACGCATGGGGGACGCGCTCGACGACGTCGATGCCGAAGCGCGTCAGGGCCTCGACCTTGTCGGGATTGTTGGTGAGGAGGCGCACGCGCGTGAAGCCAAGCTGCTTCAGCATTTCGGCGGCGGCGGCGAAGATGCGCTCGTCGGCCTCGAAGCCCAGGCGCTCGTTCGCCTGAATTGTGTCGAAGCCCTGATCCTGGAGCTCATAGGCCTTGAGTTTGTTGATCAATCCGATACCGCGGCCTTCTTGCGCGAGATAGAGCAAGACCCCTGCCCCGTGTTTGCCGATCACTTTGATCGCACCGCGCAGCTGGTCGCCGCAATCGCATTTGAGCGATCCCAAGAGATCGCCGGTCAGGCACTCCGAATGAAGACGCACCAAGACAGGGCCCGGCGGCTCAGGCTCGCCGACGATCAAGGCCAAGTGCTCGTTGCCGCCGCTCGCCGGACGGTAGGCCACGATGCGCGAATTGGGGGCGTCGGCAAGTGGAAGCTTGGCGCGTGCTACGGCTGTGAGCGTCGCGGCGATGCGACCGTCATAGCGCGCGATATCGTCGGCCTTGACCGCGATCAAGCCTTCGCGTTTGGCGAGGGCGATTGCCGCGCGCGCATCGAGGGGCGCTTCGAGCACCGCAGGCAAGAGTCCGGCAATCTTTGCGAGCCGAACCGCTTCGCGCGCAACCGGCGACAGCGGCTTTCGTTCGGCCGCCCAGGGCCCCATCAGCGGATCGCGCATGTCACGCGTCGGGTCGGCCAGAACCTGCGCCGAGAGCACCGGCTCGTCCCGCGGCAGCGGCACGGCGACGACCTCGTCCGTGTAAAGACGGATCTTGAGCGTCCTCGCGCGATTGTGAGTCAGGAGCACATGCGGCGGGTGCTTCGTCCATGCCGTCAGTGCCGCGATCAGAGCGGCATTCGCGAGTTCCGCGGCCGCGATCAAAGACGGGCGTCCGCGCGCGGGCACGATAATCACCGGCAAACCGCGGCGTAGATCGCCGGCCGCGCGCTCAGCGGCGACGAGACTCAAGTCGATGTGAGGCAGCGACAACTTGCGTGGAGAGCGCTTGGGCGCCCTCTTAACGCGCGTGCGCTTCATCGGCTTTCGCGCCATAAACGCCCTTACCTCTCCCTCATGTGCCTGAATTTGCTATAGCCTAGGCCCTCGACCCCGCAAGTGATTTGACTGACCGCAGAAGAAAGCCCCCGCATGACGACCTCGAAACGTGTGCTTTTGGTCGACGATGACACGCCTTTGCGCGAATCGCTGAAGGAGCAACTCGATCTGCAAGGCGAATTCGTGGTGAACGCCGCCGCGACCGGCGCGTCGGGCCTGGAAAAAGCCAAGACCGAGATGCCGGACATCGTCATCCTCGACGTCGGTCTGCCCGATCTCGACGGGCGCGAAGTCTGCCGCCTCATGCGCAAGGCGAATGTGCGCTGCCCGATCATCATGCTGACCGGCAATGACGGCGAGGCCGATCAGATTCTCGGGCTCGAGGCGGGCGCCAACGACTATGTGACCAAGCCGTTTAAGTTCAACGTGCTTTTGGCGCGCATCCGGGCGCATTTGCGCAATCACGCGCAGAGCGAAGACGCCGTCTTTAAAATCGGCCAATACACGTTCCGGCCCTCGGCAAAGCTCTTGTCCGGGCCCAGCAATACCAAGGTTCGACTGACCGAGAAGGAAACCTCGATCCTCAAATTCTTGTATCGCGCTGGCGACAAGGTGGTCGGGCGAGATGTGCTGCTGCACGAGGTGTGGGGCTATAACCCCGCTGTCACCACCCACACGCTCGAAACGCATATTTATCGACTGCGGCAGAAGATCGAGAACGATCCGGCGCATGCCAAGCTGCTCGTCACCGAGAGCGGCGGCTACCGGTTGATCCCATGAGCGATGCGCTGGTGGTCGCCGAGCGTTTTTTTCGCGCGATCGAAGCGGGCGATGTCGAAACCATCCGCGCCATCTACGCACCGAATGCGGTGATCTGGCACAACAACGACGGCCTTGAGCAAACGGTCGATGAAAATTTGCGCGTGCTGAGTTGGGTCGCGCACAATTTGAAGAACCGGCACTACCGGGTGAAGCGGCGCGTCGCTATTCCCGGCGGCTTCCTGCAGCAGCACGTGCTTGAGGCTGAGACAGCGAACGGACCGTTCGCGATGCCTGCCTGCATCGTCGTCGAGATCAAGGATGGGCGGATCAGCCGTCTGGACGAGTATCTAGACTCCGGCCACACGGCGGCGCTGATGCGGCTGGTCCGGGGCGAGCACGCCTCGCCTTAACCATCTGATTTCGCCCAACGAAATCGTGAGGGCGCACGGGCGTTGCCAATTGCGCTCCAGGCAGCTAGTATGCACTTCACATTATGAGCCTTCATTCACTGGAGTTGAGATATGAGGACCATTGGCGCTGTTTCGATGCTGGTTCTAGCGGGCGCGCTCCAGGCGTGGGCTGCGGGCGGCCCGGTCGATCAGAATTTTCCAGTGAAAAAGGTCCATCTCGACGGCCTGGTGGCGCAGGTGACCTTCGACAACGCACAAGGCGGCGGTGTGCGCGTGCAAGCGAACGGCAAGCCCGAGGTGCTCAAACGCCTTGAGGTGCGCGCGATCGGCGATGAAGTATTCGTCCATCTCGCCGACAGCCCGGGCGGCGACGCTTGGTTTCCGTGGAATTTGTTCAATCAGTGGTCCGACCATGGCGCCGCCGTCGACCTGCAAGTGCATATCTCGGCGCCGCTGGGCACGCCCGTCGAAATCGAAGACATGGTCGGTTCGGTGACCGCGGGCGATCTCGATGCGCCGTTGTCGCTCGAAGGCTCGGCGCTCAAGGCGCGTTTCGGGCGTGTGACGTCGGCGCGCATCTCGGTCGCCGGATCGGGTTCGATCCTGCTCGGCGCCGTGCAGCAAACGCTCGACATCGACGTCGCAGGCAGCGGCAAGTTCGAGGCTGCATCGGCAGCGTCGGCACGCATCGAAATCGCCGGCGGTGGCGACGTGAAGATCGGGCCGATCGCGACAAGCCTGAAGACCGAGGTTGCCGGTTCGGGCGATGTTCGTGTCACCTCGGTCAACGGGCCCGTCGACGTCTCGATCGCGGGTTCGGGCAGCGTCATGATCGACGGCGGCCGCGCGACGCCGCTCAAAGCCGAAATCGCGGGCTCGGGCGACATCGTGCTCAACGGCGAAGCGGTCGATCCCAACGTCTCGATCTACGGCTCAGGCAGCGTCAAGGTGCGCTCCTATACCGGGCAGCTGCGAAAAGAAATTGCGGGCTCGGGCGATTGGATCGTGATGAGCCAAGGCGAACAGGGTTCGGCTCCCGTCGCGCCGAAGGCCCCGCCTGCACCCCCGGCGCCACCGACACCACCGCCGCATCACTAAGAAAGCCGCTTTATTCGTAACGCAGGGCCTCGATCGGATCGAGGCCGGCGGCGCGGCGTGCCGGGAAGAAGCCGAAGACGATGCCGACCGCCGCTGAAAAGACGAACGAGACAACAACGACCCACGGGCTAAAGATGAACGGCACGCCGATCGCGTAAGCGATGGCCGCGGAGGCAGCGAGGCCGAGCACGGCGCCGATCATTCCCCCGACGCACGAGAGCAAGATCGCCTCGATCAAGAACTGCATCAGCACGTCGCGTTCGAGTGCGCCGATGGCCAGGCGAATGCCGATCTCGCGCGTGCGCTCGGTCACCGACACCAACATGATGTTCATGATGCCGATGCCGCCGACGAGAAGACTGATCGCGGCGACCGCAGAAAGGCCCACCGTGAGCAACGCCGTCGTCGACTCAACCAAACTCGAAATCGATTGGATGTCGCGGATCAAGAAGTTTTCCTGATCGCCGGGGCGGACGCGGCGGCGCTCGCGCATCAGTGCTTCGATCGAATTCTGAACGGGCTTCACCTGCGGCGCGCTGGCGGCGGAGACGAAGATCTGCTGCACGTCGTCCGTGCCGGTCAGGCGGCGTTGAACTGTCGCAATGGGCATCACGACGATGTCGTCTTGATCCTGACCAAATGTCGATTGGCCCTTCTCCGACAAGACACCGATCACTTCGCACGACGTGGTGCTGACGCGGATCGAGGCGCCTAGCGGGTTCTGACCGCCGAACAATTGCTTCTTGGTGGTCAGGCCCAAGATGCAGACCGTGCGCCCACTGCGCAGTTCGTTGTCCGTAAAGATGCGGCCCTGCGCCATCGGCCAGTCGCGCACGATGAAGAAATCGTTCGTCGTGCCGGTGACTGCGACGCTCCAATTGTTCGAGCCATAGACGACAGTGACCTGCTTCACCGCGCTCGGTGCAACGCCTCCGACTCCTACGATTTCGCGCCGAATTGCCTCTGCATCGTCGATCTTGAAGGGCGTTTGCGGGGATGGAGGGCCCGCGCGCTGCTGCACGAACGGCAACACGATCAGAAGATTGCGGCCCATCGCGGCGATGTCGGATGTGACCTTCATCGTCAGGCCCTGGCCCAAGGTGACGACGATAACGACGGCGGCGACACCGACGATGATGCCAAGTGTCGTCAAAATCGAGCGCAGGAAATTCGCCCGCAGTTCGCGCCAAGCCAGTTGCAGCGTTTGCCAGATCATTGTGCGGCACTTTGATGCGTCGGGGCGTCGGAGGCAACGTGGCCGTCGCGGAAGCGAATTTGCCGCGCGGCGTAGGCGGCGATGTCTTCCTCATGCGTGACCAGGACGATCGTGAGGCCGCGTTCGCGATTAAGGCTGGTCAGCAGGTTCATGATTTCGTGGCTGCGCGCCGTGTCGAGATTGCCTGTCGGCTCATCGGCGAAGACGACGGCCGGATCGGTGACGAGCGCACGCGCGATGGCGACGCGCTGCTGCTGACCGCCGGAGAGTTCCGACGAGGTGTGATCGGCGCGATCGCTGAGGCCGACAAGTTCTAGAGCGCGCAAGGCGCGCTTGCGCCGCTCGGCCGCAGGTTCGCCGCGATAGATCAGCGGCAGCTCCAAATTCTCGCGTGCGGTCGTACGCTTGAGCAGGTTGTAGCCTTGAAAGACGAAGCCGATGTAATTGCGGCGCAGAAGTGCCCGCTGGTTGCGGTCGAGCGAACCGACGTCGACGCCGCGGAAATGGTAACTGCCGCGCGTCGGTGTATCCAGGCAGCCGAGGATGTTCATGGCGGTCGATTTGCCCGAGCCTGAAGGGCCCATGATGGCAACGAACTCGCCATCGTCGATGCGCAGGTCGATGCCGTCAAGCGCGCGCACTTCGGTCTCGCCTTTGCCGTAGACCTTGCTGACACGCTCGAAGCGGATGAGCGGGACTTGCGCCATGCGAGTCGCTACGAGCCCGGTTTCGGTGGCGGCGCGATGTCCAGGATGAACGCCTCGCCGGGTTTGACGTTGCCGCTCGTCACCTGCGTGTGCCGGCCGTCGCTCGCCCCCAGAGTAACGTCGCGCGATACGGGCTTGCCGTTGGGCCCTACGACCCAAACCTTGCCCTTGCCGGCGGCGATCGGATCGACGGGCGCGATCGGATTGACGGAGCCGGGCAGATTTGAGGCTTGCGCGTCGGGCGAGAAGCGCAGTGCGCCGTTCGGAATGGTCAGCACGTTGTCGACAATTCTCACCGTGATATCGGCGGTCGCGGTCATGCCTGGTTTCAGCAGGCCCTGCCCGTTGTCGACCGACAGCACGCCTTGATAGGTGACGACGTTCTGTACCGTTTTGGCGGCGTTGCGCAGCTCGCGCACCGTGGCGGTGAACGTTGTCGCCGGGTAGGCGTCGACGGTGAAGGTCGCGGCCTGTCCAACGCGCGTTTGACCGATGTCGGCCTCATCGATGTCGACGTTGAGTTCGAGCTTCTTCAAGTCGGAGGCAATGACGAAGAGCTCGGGCGTTTGAAAACTCGCGGCGACTGTTTGGCCGGGATCGACCTTGCGATCGAGGACGATGCCGTCGATCGGCGACTTGATATCAGCCTTGGCTAAATTGGCGTCGGCTTGTTCGGATTGCGCGCGCGCGCTCTTCAGCGTCGCGGCCGCCGTGTCGCGTGCGGCGCGCGCGGTGTCGTAAGCCGAAGTCGAGACGAAGCCTTGCCCTTGCAGGGAGATGGCGCGCTTCAAATCGTTGTCGGCCTTGGCCAGATTTGCTTGGGCTTGTGCAACGGAGGCTTGTGCTTGAAGCGCCAACGCCCGCAACGCATCGGTGTTGATGTGGGCTAGGATCTGACCTTTGGTCACGTGGCCATTGAAGTCGACAAGAACGCTGTCGATGCGCCCCGAGACTTCGGCGCCCACGGTCACTTTCTCGAGCGGTTGGAGCGTGCCGGTTGCGGTGACAATGGCGCGAACGGTCAAGACCTCGGCTTTGCTCTGGATGTATTCGGTCTTCTGCTTCGGCGTCAGAACCCACCAGGCCGCGACGAGGGCGACGAGGACGGCAATCGTGATTGCCCACCAGCTGCGCCACCACGGGGCCTTCGCCCTGCCGACGCCGAGCGTGGCTTGGATATCGCTCGCGTGAAATGCGCCCGTTCCTGCATCAGCCATCGATATTTTCCGGCAATCGCTTGCGTCCCCGGGGTTATATAGGGCGGCGCGCGGCGTCGTTCAAACGGTTGTTTGAATCCAAATGTAACACGGCTAACTGGCGTAGGGGTCCGCCGCTTCGCGCAGACCGTCGCCCAGAATATTGAAGGCCAGGACGACCATCACGACCGGCACCAAGGGCGTCAGAAGCCAAGGATAAAGCTCGATCGCCCCAATATTCTGGGCTTCGTTCAAGAGGACGCCCCAACTCGTCACCGGCGGACGCAAGCCCAATCCCAAGAACGAGAGCGCAGTTTCGCCGAGAATCATGTGCGGGACGGCGAGCGTGACACTGGCGATCAGGTGTCCCGAGAAATTCGGCAGCATATGGCGGAATAGAATGCGCAGGCGTGAGGCGCCGATCAGCTCGGCAGCCGTCACATAGTCTTCCTCGCGCAGCGACAATACTTTGGCCCGCACGGCGCGTGCGAGGCCCGGCCAATCGAGCAGACCCAAGATCAGCGTGATGCCGAAAAAGACCCAGATCGGCGACCAGGTCGCCGGCAGCGCCGCCGACAGCGCAAGCCACAACGGCAACTCAGGTAAAGAGCGCAACAATTCGATGACGCGCAAGACGGCAGCGTCGGTCCAGCCACCGAGATAGCCGGCGAGGCCGCCGAGCAGACAGCCCAAGAAGAAGCTCAAACTGACGCCGACGAGACCGATGGTTAGCGAAATGCGTGCGCCGTAAACAATTCGACTGAAGATGTCGCGCCCCAAACGATCGGTACCCAGAAAATAGAACGTCGAAGCTTCGGCCGGGCAGATGAGATGCGTCGTCGAGGGGCCGAATACCCAATGGTTGTAGGGATCGCCGGCACAGAAGAAGCGAAGTGGTTCGATCTTCGTTGTGTCGAGCGTGAATTGGCGCTGGAAGGTTTGCAGATCGACGGTCGAGCTATAGCCGTAGACGTAGGGGCCCGCGAAGGCGCCGTCGTGGAAGAAATGAATCATCTGAGGTGGCGCGAACAATGCCTCGTTGCTGCGTGTGTCGGGTGCGTAAGGCGCCACAATTTCGGCAAACGGCAGCGAGGCGTAGAGCAACAGCAGAAAGAGCAGGGCCACGAACGCACTCGGCCGCTGACGGACGAGGCGCCGCCAGAAGCCCGGCGCCTGCGATGTGGCGAGCACGGGAACGTCCATGCTCATCTCTCGAGCCCCTGCCCCAACCTGACGCGCGGATCGACCAGGCCCAATAAGAGATCGGAGACGAGCGTGCCGATCAACGTCAGCACCGCCACAAATAAGAGAATAAATCCGGCGAGGAATTGGTCTTGGGCTTGCAGTGCGTGCACCAGAACGGGGCCGATCGTCGGCAAGCTTAGGACGACCGAGACGATGACGGAGCCCGACACCAGCGACGGCAGAAGATTGCCGATGTCGGCGATGAACGGAATCAGCGCCATGCGCACGGGATAGCGCAGGAGCAACCGCGTCTCGCTCAGTCCGCGCGCGCGCGCCGCGGTGACATAAGGTTTGCGCAGCTCATCGAGAAGATTGGCGCGCAGGCGGCGGATCATCTGGCCGACGCCGGAGAAGGCGATGACGGCAACGGCGATGCCCAGATGCGCCGCGATCGAGGCGAGCTTCGCGCCATCGAGCGGTTTGCCTTCGAAATCGGGGTCCAGCAAGCCGCCGATCGAGATTCCAAACCAACGATGGGCATAGGTCAAAATGAGGAGCGCGAGCAGGAATCCAGGCGTCGCCATGGCGACATAGGCAAAGCCGGCGATGAGGTAGTCGACGAAGCTGTCTTGCCGAACGGCTGCCAAGATGCCGAGCGGCAGCGCCAAAAGATAAACGACGAAGACCGCGAGCAAATTGACGGCAAGCGTGGGTCCGAGTGCGTAGTCGACGACGTCGGCGACCGGTTTTGAAAATTCGAACGACCAGCCCCAATCGCCTTGCAAGATCCCCGAAAAGCCGCGCGGGCCGGGCCATACGCCGATCCAGACACCGAATTGTTCGATCACCGGCCGGTCGAGGCCGTGTTCGTGGCGAAGGTATTCGGCTTTGGCGACCGCCGCGGTGTCGTGCTGGGCGTTGAGTTCGGTGATCTGATTGGAGAGATAGTCGCCGGGCGGCAACTGAATGACGATGAAGATCAGCGCCGCGATGGCGATGATCGCCGGCACCATCAAGATCAACCGCTCAACGGCGTAGCGCAGCATAAGGCTATCTCGACTGATCGATCCAGAACTCGTCCATGCGATACATGCCGAACTGGGCGCCGGGGTCCCATGAAAAGAGGCCGCGCTCAGGCACGTTGTGCAGTGTGGTGCGCACGACGATCGGCTGCATTACGCCTGAGACGATGCCGACGATGAATTGCTGGTCGGCGTGAATGGCGAGCATGCGCTGCCAAATTGCGGTGCGCTCTTGCGGTGTTTTGGCATGACTCCATTGCGTATTGAGGGCGAGAAGGTCTTTCGCAGCCGCGAGGTCCGGCGGCTCACCCGATTTGCCGGCGGTTTCGAAATATTGGCCCCATTTCGGCCACGCGAGGAAATCCTGATGCGTCGGCGCGATTCCGTCGGGACTCATTTCAGCCGTGGGAATACCGTTGTCCCAGCCCGACTGTGCGGTCATCACCGCATCGCCCGCGTAAGCACGATTGCGCATGGCGGTGCGATCCGATGGTTTGACGATCAGCTTGATGCCGACCGCCTTATAGTGCTGCGAGACCAATTGGAGGACGTCCGTTTCCTCCTTCGATTCGCCGGACGTTTCAACGATGAGTTCAGCCGGCCGTCCGTCGGCTAACAGGCGCGTGCCGTCGCTATTGCGCTTCGCGAGGCCGATTTGATCCAACAGTACATTCGCCTGCTTCGGGTCGTAAGCGGCGTTCGCCGTCAAATATTCCGGACGGTAGAGCGGTGAGGCCTTGAGGACGGCATTGTTACCTTCGACGGCAAGGCCGAAGAACAACGCCTTGTTGATGTCGCTGCGATTGATGGCGAGCGACAATGCGTGGCGAAAACGAACGTCGCGGAGCAACGCGCGCCATGTCGGATCGTTCGTGTTGAGATTGGGATAGAGCGCGATGTGGGAGCCCTTGGCGATCGGCCACGTCAGAACGCGGTAGTTGCTCTTGGCTTCATTTGCCTTGAGCGAAGTGATATCGGCGAAATTGATGCCACGCGCCTGCAGGTCGGCTTCGCCGGCGGCGGCCTTGGCCGGAATCAATCCGGCGTCCGCAATCAGCACCTCGATACCGTCGATGTAGGGCAGCTGATTTCCGGCGGTGTCGACGCGATGGAAAAAGGGATTGCGGCGGAAGACGAAGCGATTGGCCGGCATGGCCGTGCGTGCAATCCAAGGCTGAAGCGTGGGTAGGTCCGGATTGTCCTCGTTGTCCATCTTGTCCATGAGATTGTGCAACGACGCCCATGAGCTCGCTTTGGCCGTTGCTACCAGCGCCGCGAGCGTCGCGGCATCGGCATAACGCGCATGGAATTTCTTCAGGTAATGCGCGGGGCGATAGATGTAGGGATCGCGCGCTTGCGCCAGAACCGCGAGGAAGCGCGGATTCTGTTTCGACCAGCTGTAGCGCACGGTCGTCGCATCGACGATCTCGACCTTTGGGGCTTCGCCATCGTTCAGTATTTCGGCGGGCGGCCCGGCGGGCGAGATGTCTTTGTTGTTTGCGACGTCTTCCCAGAAGTAGCGAAAATCCTCGGAGGTGAATGGCTGGCCGTCCGACCATCTGTGACCTTTGCGCAGATGGAGCGTAAAGATGCGGCCGTCCTTCACATCGATTGCTTTCAAGATGTCCGGCTCAAGAGTCAATTTCGGCGTCCAACCGACGAGACGCGCGTAGCCCCAGGCATTGAGCAAACGCACATCCTTTTCCCTACTCATCAACATGCGGATCGTGCCGCCGGAATCTCCCTGCTCGCGACCTTCTTTTCGCGGATCGACGACCAGAGGCTCCTGTGGGACGCGCTGTGCGACGGGCGGCAGTGTCGCGCGCCGCACTTCACCGGCGAGAAGCGGCGTTTCCTTGAGCACCAGCAGCGGCGCGCTAAGCGGTTGGGGCGGTGCCGGCGGTTTAGGTGGCGGCACAGCTGCCAAAGCCGAAATGCTCAGCGCAAGGACAACGGCGGCAAGCGAGGCGGACAGACGCATGAACTCTCTCCTCACGCCACGGCCACGATATGGCCATCTGCAACGGTCTCATAGCGCGGCCTCGCGCCCGGCTGAAGGCGGTATGGCACATCCCACGCATTGGGATCCGATGCGCGGCCTTCCATCAGGGCGGCCAGATCGAGCGGGCGATCCGGATCGGGCTCAGGGTTCGCGGCAAGTAACGCCTTTGTGTAGGGATGACGCGGATTGGCGAAAAGCTCCGCGGTAGGCGCGGCCTCGATAATTCGGCCGCGGCACATAACGGCTACTCGCCCGGCGATTGCTTTGACGACGGCCAGGTTGTGGCTGACGAACAAGCTTGCGATGCCAAGATCGCGACGTAAGCCGTCGAGCAATCCCAAGATCTGCGCCTGGACACTGACGTCAAGCGCTGAGACCGGCTCGTCGCAAATCAGAAGATCGGGACCGAGCGCGAGGGCACGGGCGATACCGATGCGTTGACGCTGGCCGCCGGAGAACGCGTTGGGGTGGCGCTTCAACATCGCGGCGTCAAGACCGACCAGCTCAAACAGCGCGCGCGACCAGCGCAAGCGCTCGTTGGCCGAGCCGTAGCCGTGAATGATAAAGGGCTCGCCGACGATTTCAGCCGCGGTCAAACGCGGATTGAGTGAAGCGAAAGGATCTTGGAAAACATATTGAACACGGGCGCGAAAGCGCTGCAGCGCGGTGCCCGATAGCGTTTGCAGCGACACCATCTCATTGCCGTCGCGTACCAGAATTGTCCCCGCATCCGGCTTGATCACTTTCATCACCAGTTTCGAAAGTGTCGATTTACCGCAACCGCTTTCTCCGACCAGGCCCAGGCATTCGCCCGCATTGATTGCAAGATCGACACCGGCGACGGCCTCGACGCTGTCGTCGCCGTTGGCGAAAGTGCGCTTACGCGGTGCAAAGCGCTTCACAACGCCGGCAATCTCGACGAGTGGCGTACCTACGGGCGGCGCCATGCGATCGCGCCACACAGGCGCCAATGTTTCGATGGCGCTCGCGCTGGTGCGCGTGGCAAGCAGCGGCGCGGCCTCGCCTTCCAAGCGCGGCACCGCGGCGAGGAGATCGCGCGTGTAAGCCGTTTGGGGCGATTTCAGAACGTCGCGCACCGAGCCTTGCTCGACGATTTGGCCTTCGCGCAGAACAACGACATGGTCGGCGATGTTGGCGACGACGCCGAAATCGTGGGTGATGAAGAGAAGGCTCAAGCCCATCTCGTCCTGCAAATCACTCAGCAATTTGAGCGCGAGGGCTTGGACGGTGACGTCGAGGGCCGAGGTCGGTTCGTCAGCGATGACGAGTGGCGGGCGGCAGATCAAGCTCGCCGCCAACATCGCGCGCTGACGCAAGCCGCCGGAAAGTTCGAACGGAAAGCGGCGGAACGCGGCTTCAGGATCGGGAAAGCCGACACGCTTCAACGTGTCGAGGGCGCGGCGCTTGGCGGTCGCGGCCGAAACGTTTTCGTGTGCCTGCAGCGCCTCGACAAGCATGGCGCCCACGCTCCACACCGCCGACAGCGCCGCGGAGGGTTCTTGGAACGCCATCGCGATGCGCGCGCCACGCAGACGGCGATAGCGTTGCGCGTCGAGTTTTGTCAGATCGACGTCTTGCGTAACCGCGCGCTGATCGCTGAACAAGATGCGGCCGCTCGTGATGCGTGCGCGGGGCGGCAGGAGCCCCATCACAGCCGATGCGATCGTCGATTTGCCAGACCCACTTTCGCCGACAAGCGCAACGGTTTCGCCCGCGGGCACCGCAAAGTTGATGCCGCGCACGACGGGCACATCGCGCGAGCCGACGCGAAAGGCGACCGAGAGGTCTTCGATGCGCAACGTGTCGGTACTCATAGACTCGCGATCATACTGGGGTTTTGGCCAGGAGGCCGGCAGCGGTCAGGTTGGCATAGGTGGATGATGAAATTCCAATATCGCGCTCGCACGCTGCTTGCCAGCTGCGCGCCAGGATTGAGCGAAAGCCATCAAGACGGTCGTCGATGGTGACGGTATATCCCCCGCTCCCCAGCTTCAAATCCATCCAGCCCGCCCCTTTTTCGCGGCGCAAGGTGTAGTAGCGCAATGCGAACTGGTCGAGCGCTTTCCAACTGATAAGGCGATTGCCGAAGAATCCGGTAACGGCGAGCCCTTCGGGCAACAGCGTCAGTACCGTGCGTGCACGCAAAGCAGTTTGCGCAAGATAAAGACCGAAGAGGACGGCGAGAGCGAGAAGGGCAAAAAATGCGATGGAGCCAGGCGGGACGAGGAGGAAAAAGAGAAAGCTCAAGGCGAAGCCGATGCCGCTGCGCAAATAGTCGCCTGCAAGCGCGCTGAGCGGCCACCGATAGATCGCCTCGCTCATCGTGCTTTTAACTCGAAGGCATCGGATGCCTTGACGAAGCGGACCGCGGGGTGGGTGACGAGCGTCGACAGGAGGCCGGCGAGCAAGCGCTCTTTGCTTGCGTTCCAATACGTGTGGTGCGTGAGAAGCCCCAACGGCTCTTCCATTCGCGCCGGTTTCGCTCGGCGCCAGCGCAATTTGCGCAACAAGAGCCCGGCGATCGCCGGCTCGGATTTCAGCATGCGGCCATGGCGCCAATCGATGAGGTCGAGATGGGCGTTGATTTGAAGGAGACCGGGCACCGGGAATTTCGCGATGCGCGGCTTCCAGGTCGAGAGACCACGAAAGCCGAGCTTAGGCAAATGAGGCACGGCGCGCGCGGTGATGCGGTTCCACGGCGGTACGAGGATAGGCAGGCAATTTGCGCCGAAGCGTGCGCGGGCGAGCCGTAGACCCGTCGCTGCGTCGAGCAGAACCGAATCAAGCGACATGTCGCCGCCAAGCTCGCGCTTCGTCCGGTCGGCCCCCGCGTGATTTTCGTGGCGCAGACCATGAACGAGTACTTCCGCGACCTTCGATTTGGCAACGAGACTGGCGAGACGCGTCGTCGCCTTTGCCGGGATCGCCGACAACGCGATGGGCGTCGCGAAATTCTCGGCAAGGGCCAGCATCGCCTTCAATTTTGCGTTCCCGTCGGTCGCATCGTCGTCGCGCCACCAGAAAAACGCAGTGCGATTCTTCGCGCTCCAACGGTCAAGCTCGCTGCGAATTTCGGCCCATGGATCGCGCGCCAGCACCGTCAGCTCCGGCGCAATAATTTGTTCAGAGCGGCGACAGATCCGGCGGCGCCGTCGAGGTTCAGCTGGGCTGGCGGAACCGTTGCGTCGGCGAGATCGTCGATCGCGGCGGCAAGCGGGTGTGGATCGAGCGCGTTTTGAGCCATCACTTTGATCCAACCGCGCGCGGCGAATCTTTCGGCGCGCATGGCTTGTTCCTTCTCGCGATCGGTCTCGAACGGCACGGCGATCGTCGGGGTACCCGCGGCAACCGCTTCCACAAGCGTATTGTAGCCAGCCTGCGAGACCGAGACAGCGGCACGTGCCAAACGGGCCCGGAAATCCGGCAGAGTACGGACAACCGTCACATTACCGGCGGCTGTGCGTTGTGCGAGGCCATCGGTCAATGGTCCAGTGACGAAGGTCCAAGGGCAATCCTTGAGGCGCGACAACGCGCGTGCTTGGAGAGCCGTTTCGATCAGCGCCCCGCCCGCTGCCCCGCCGCCCGCCGAAATCAAGATCTCCGTTCGGCCTGTGGCGGCGCGTTGCGGTCTTGCGCAGATATAGCCGGTGTAGAGCGTTCGCTCGGCGAGCGAAATCGTCTCGGCGAAACTCTCCTCAAGCCGGACGACGGCCGGATCGCCGTGCACGAGCAGAGCGTCATAGTTTGCGTGCGCATAAGCAACCATCGCCGCGGCGCGGTCGGGCTTGCGCGGGCGCTGCAAGATGTCGCGAAGCGAGGCGACGATGAGCGGCGGTTGGGCGCGAGTGTGGGCCGCCTCGATCAACGCGTGCAATTCGAAATTCAAGAGGCGGCGGCCGAAGGGAAATGTTTCGGTGATCACGACGTCCGGACGCGCTTTGTGGAATGCGGCAAGCAGTGCGTCGCGTCGCGCTTCATGCCAATGTTGATCGACGAGCGTGCCGTTCTCGTCGACCAGTTCATCGAAGAGTTCGTCCTTGGCGCGCGCGGGCGGCAATTGTACTAAGGCGTGATCGCGGGGCACGGCATCGCTCGGCGTCATGCCGCCGCTGACCAATGTAACGACAAAGCCGGCATCGCTGAGTGCAGCCGCCAACGCGCGCGCGCGGGCGAAGTGGCCGAGGCCCAATAGGTGCTGCACCCAAATGAAGACGCGCGCGCTCATGCGGGTCTTAGTTCCGACAGGATAACGCGAAGGCTTTCCGCTGCGGTCGCGACGTCGCGCTCTTGCGTCGCGAAGCGCTGCGCTTGCCGTCCCATCGCAAGGCGCAGCGCGTCGTCTTCGATCAGCGCTTGAAGATTGCGCGCATAGGCGCCGGCGTCATTCGGCGCGCAAAGCAAAGCCGTTTCGCCGGAGACGACGACATCCGGCACGCCGCGATCATTGCACGCGACAACGGGCAGGCCCGCGGCTTGCGCTTCCAGGTAGACGAGCCCGTAGGCTTCGCCCAAACCGGGCCAAGCGAAGATATCGTTTTCGGCCATCAGCGCCGGTAGCTCGGCGTGAGCGACGGCGCCGAGGAAGCGCAGCTGATGGTGAGGTGCGGCCTTGAAGGCGTGCTCGATCTCGGCGCGATGAACGCCGTCGCCCGCGATCGTCAATGCAGCCGGCGCCGGAATCTTGCCGAGCGCTTGCGCAAGCAGGCGATAGCTCGCGAGTTTGCGGTCGTTGCGCATCATGGCAACGGCAAGCAGCTGCGGCCGCTTGCCCAGGTGGTTTCGCCCGGCCTGAGCGAACGGAGTCGAGTCGATGAAAGGCTTCAAGTCGCGCACGCGATCTTTCGCGATCCACTCCAAACAGACGCGATCGAAGGACGTCATCGCCAGTAAGCGATCCGCGGCTGCAAGCGCTTTCGCGGCGCCTTGGTGACTCAGCGCCCACGGACCGTTGGCGCGCTTGGGGGCGTGCGAACCTTCGGCGATAACGTAAGGAATATTCAACGTGCGTGCGATGCGCGGCCCGATCCAATCGGGCGATTTGTAATAAACGTGATAGCTAAACCAGAGATCGGGGCGGGGCTCACGGCCGAGTGCGATCGCTTCCAGATAGTTCGTGGCAGCGTTTTCACATTCGGAGAAGAGATGCGCTTGTCGCGCCGCATCGCCTTTGCCGTCGAAGCTGCGGGGCAGTCGCGTGACATCGACAGCGTGCCCTGCCCGCTCCAAGGCCTGCACGATGAGCGCGCCGACACGCGAGATGCCGGAGGCCTTGTCGGCTTTTGGCTGGGTAATAGCCGAATAGAATGCGATGCGCATGGTTCAACCGGCGCGTTCGCGCAAGAGTTCGGCAATACGATCGTAGCCGCTTTCAGCATCGAAGCGATCGCGGACTTGCGCAAAACCGGCGGCGCCAAGCTTTGCGCGCTGCTCGGGGCTCGCGATCAATTCGGCGAGCGCTGCCGCCAACCCTTTTGTGTCACCGGCCGGAACGAGGCGCCCGGTCACGTGATCTTCGACCGCCTCGCCCACGCCGCCCGCGGCGCAGGCAAGGACCGGAATGGCGCGTCCCTGCGCTTCGAGAATCGCATTGGGGATTCCGTCGCGATCGCCGTCGCTGGCGATGTTGGCAGGCAGAACGAAGAGGTCGCTCGCATCGAGCGCAGCCACAACTTGCGCATAGGGTTGCGCCGCGTGCCACGTGATCTTACCGGCGACGCCGGAGCGAAGCGCCAACGCCCTCAACTCATCGAGCAGCGGGCCGCCGCCAATGTGGTGCAACTCGACGGCAAGGCTCGCCGGCAGCATAGCGACAGCGGCGATCAACGTGCGCAGGCCCTTCTTCTCGACGGCGCGGGCGACGCACGTTAAACGCACCGGCGCCTGCGCATCGCTGCCGTCGCGCGATTGGGCATGCGATTGGCTGCTCAAACTCTCACGCGGCAGGCCGTGGTGGATGAGGTGAATCTTGTTTGGATCGCCGAGGTCGGCGAGACGTGCCGCGCCGGTTCGATTGCAGACGGCGACAAATGCCGCATCGGAAATTTTCTCGGCGAGGTCCCAATTGGGCGTTGTCCAAATGTCCTTTGCGTGCGCCGAAACGCTGTAGCTCACGGCGCGCATCTTCGCGGCATAGCGCACGACCGAGGTCGGACTGTGCGCGAAATGCGCGTGTATGTGGCGGACGCTTTGAGGCAGTTCCAGCGCGAGGGCGCAGGCTTGGCCCAAGCGGCGTAGGCGCGCGCGCCCGATGTCGCGCGGCCAGTCGCGACGGAATGCGTTCCAGGCGGCACCAAATCCGGGCAAGCGTCGCGCTGCGGCGAAAGCGCGGGCCACGCGTAGCGGCTCGTCATGCAGATATTCGGGCAAATATCTCGGCTGCGCTCGCACCGGATTGTGGACGAGCTTGGCGTCCGGGCCAGGATGACGCAAGGCGTGCAAAGTGAAATCGAAACCGCGCGCTTCGAGTGCCGCCAGCTCGCGTGCGACGAATGTTTCGGAGAGGCGCGGAAAACCCTTGACGACAATCGCGAGACCGGGGCCCGGCACCGAACTCAATTGAGCCACGGTTTCGACCAGGCGACGATGTTCTCCAGACCGTCGAGCATGCCCGGTATGGGATGCGCAGACGGCGGCGCCTGCGACGGCAAAGCGCGCAACGCACTTGCCATCACCGCCGGGTCACCGCGCGTGTGCTCGTCCGGCTCAGGTAGCATGCGCGACAGCCCCAAACGCTGCGCCGCCTCGGCGCGGATCGTTTGTTCGAAGCGCGGCGTGCGGCGGGGAACGATCAGGCCGCGCTTGTCGAACGATAGAATCTCGCAAAATGTGTTGTAGCCGCCCATCGAGGCGACTGCGCAGCAATCCGCCATCAAATGCTCCATTCGAGGCTCGAATACTTCGCAAGGCAGCGACAGTGCGGCAGCGCGTGCTTCGAACGCGGCGCGCGCTTCGACACGCATAAACGGGCCCAACACGATCAGCGCCGGCGGCAGGGACGGCGCGTGCACTTCATAGGTATCGAGAAGCCAACCGATCAACGCCTCCCCGTCCCCACCGCCGCCGGGAGTGATGAGAATGCGCTCGTTCAAATCGGGAACGATCGGCACCGCTGGCGCGCTTGGCCGCGTGCGCCTCAAATAACCGGTGTAGCGCGTCTTGGCGCGCACGCGGGGCGACAGCTCGATTCCTTGCAGAGGATCGTAGATTTCCTTCAAGCCGTAAATCCAAATGTCGTCGTAAATCTCCTCCAGCGCGGGGGCGACGCGCTTTCGCGCCCATTCCTTGGCGAGCGCGTCGGGCTCGTCCATGACGTCGCGCAAACCCAAGATGAGTCGAGCACCGCGTGCCTTGAGTCGCTCCAACGTTCCTTCGAGCTCGCCGCGCAAGCCCAGCGGCTCCTTGTCGACGATGACGAAATCGGGCGCGAAATGAAGCGCCGCGTCGTCGATCAGCGACGAGCGTAACGTCGTCATCTCTTGGATCGAACCGTGCTGGTCGAGCGGCACGTAATCGCCGTTTCGCAGTTTGATGATCGAAGGCACGCGGACGAAATCGACGCGAGTCTTGAAATCGAAGCTGCCGATAATGGGCGAACCCGAAACGATTAAGACTTTAAGCTTCGGGTACGCTTCGGCGAGCGCATGCGCGATCGTTCGGCAACGGCGGATGTGGCCGAGGCCGAAACTGTCGTGGCTATAAATGAGTACGCGCGCCATGCCTCAGGCGATTGGTTAAAGCGTTGGACCCGCTTTGATCGCACGCGCCATTGCCGGGTGGAAGGGGCGTGGCCTTTGCTCGCCTTTCTGTCTAGTTTGGCGGCCGGATTTCGGCGGCCACACGAATCGGCAGGGCATGGCGGGCGAGTCGACCCTTTATCGCTACATTTGGCAGCACTCCCGGCGCGAGCAGCTCGTGGTGCTCATCGTCGCGGTCGCGGCCCAGCCGGTCTATTTCCTTTCGCTGACCCTGCCCAAGCTCATCGTCAACGGCGCCATCTCGGACGAGAAGTATTGGGCCGCGCACACGACGCGAAACTTCCTGCATTTCGTCATCGGTATCCCGGAGAGCTTGCAAGGCTGGCTCGGCACGCAATGGGTGCTCCTCAGCGGCTTTGAGCTCGAGCGCGTGCCGTATCTGGTCGCGCTCAGCGTCGCCTTCCTGGTGCTGGTCGGAGCGACGGGCTTTCTCAAGTTCTTGATGAATACGATGAAGGGGCGCATGGGCGAACGTCTGCTTCGCCGGTTGCGTTACGAACTCGTCGATAAGGTCTTGCGCTTTCCCTCGGCGCATCTGCGGCGCACGAAACAGTCCGAGATCGCCTCGATGATCAAGGACGAGGTCGAGCCGCTGGGCGGGTTCATCGGCGACGCGATCGTGTGGCCGGTGTTCCTTGCCGGCCAGGCCCTGACCGCGCTCATCTTCATTATCGTGCAAAATGCCTGGCTCGGCCTGATCACGGCCACGGTGGTGTCGGCGCAGGCCTTGATCATCCCGCGCTTGCGACGCCCGATCTTGAAGCTCGGCAAATTGCGGCAAGTGCAGGCGCGCGAACTCGCAGGGCGCGTCGGCGAGATCGTCGACGGCGGCGCCGATATTCGCGTGCACGGCACCTCGAATTGGGAGCGAGCGGAAATCGTACGCCGGCTTGGCAAGATCTACGACATCCGCTTCGACATCTATCAGCGCAAATATTTCGTCAAATCGCTCAACAATTTCATCGCGCAGATGACGCCGTTCGTTTTCTATTTGGTCGGCGGTTATCTTGCGATCAAAGGGCAGCTCGACGTCGGTCAGCTGCTGGCCGTCATCGTCGCCTACAAGGATCTGCCCGGCCCGATCAAAGAGCTCATCGACTGGGACCTGGCGCGCCAAGACGTGCAGATCAAATACGACCAGGTGATGGATCAGTTCCATCCCGACAACATGGTGCCGGCCGAACTGCAGGCGCCGCTCGCAGACGCACCGCTGCTATCGGGTCAGATCGAGCTGAAGGGCGTCACCGCGGTCGACGACGCCGGCTTCACGCTGCTCGACAACGTCGATCTCAGTTTGAACCTCAATCAATCCGTGGCCGCGACGGGAGGGGCCGGCTGCGGCAAGGAAGCACTTGGACTACTCTTCGCACGTCAAGTGACGCTCAAATCCGGCGCGGTGCGGTTGGGCGGTGTCGAACTGACGACGGCAAGCGACGGCTTCCTCGGCCGGCGCATCGCTTATGCAGGACCGGACGGCTATTTTTTCCCGCTGAACCTGAAGGACAATTTGCTCTATGGGCTGAAGTATCAGCCGGGTCCGCTGCCCGAGAGTTGCGATCGGGTGGCGAGCGCGCGTTTTGCGGCCGAGGCGCGCCGGGCAGGCAATCCCGATTTTGCGCTCGACGCCGATTGGCTCGACTACGAGGCGCTGCGTGCACATACGCCGACGGAGATCACCGATCGCATTGCCGAGGTATTGAGCGTCGTCGGACTCGAGAGCGACGTTTATCAATTCGGCCTACAGGCGCGGCTAGATCCGAAGGCGAACGCATCCGCGGCGCAACGCATCGTCGAAGCGCGCCATGCGCTGCGCGAGCGTCTGGCCGCGGAAAACATGTCGACGCTCGTCGAACCGTTCGATCCGGGGAGCTATAATCGTAATGCATCGATTGCCGAAAACCTGCTCTTCGGCACAAGCATCGATCCGGAATTGCAGCCGAGTGCGCTGCCGCATTTGCCGCATTTCCGGCGTGTCGTCGCCGAAGAAGGTCTTGAGGGCGATCTCGTCGCCATGGGGCTTTCGATCGCCGACACAATGATCGAACTCTTCCGCGATTTCCCGCCGGACCATCCGTTCTTCGACGAGTTCAGCTTTATTCCGGCGGCCGAGTTGCCCGCCTACCAGGCGATCGTGAAGCGTGTGAAGGCGGGTGGCGCCACCTACGCCGACCGCTCGCAGCTCTCGGTGTTGCCGCTGCGCTATGTCGAAGCGCGTCATCGCCTGGGTTTGATCACGCCGCAGATTCGCGAACGTCTGCTCGTGGCCCGGCGCACGTTCGCCGAGACGCTGCCCGCCGAGTTGAAAGCGCGCATCGAATTCTACGAGACCGATCGCTACAACGCCGCCGCCAGCCTGCAGGACAACATTCTGCTCGGGCGCGTTGCGTACGGCATGGCCGAAGCGGCAACCCGCGTCGGCGTCGTGATGCGCCAGGTGCTCGATCAGCTCGACGTACGCGACGTGATCATCGACGCGGGCCTTGCCTACAACGTCGGTGCCGCCGGCAAACGGCTGACGCCCGCGCAACGCCAGAAGCTGGGCCTGGCGCGCGCGCTCATCAAGAATACCGATTTCCTGGTGCTGAACAGCACCGTCTCGACGCTCGACGATCAGCAGAAGATCGAGATCGTCGATCGCGTGCTTGCCTATCGCCAAGGCAAGGGCACGGTTTGGGTCTTGAGCAAGGACGATTTGGCGCTGCGCTTCGATCGTGTCCTTGTGTTCGATCACGGACGGCTGGTCACCGACAAAGAGCAGGTGACAATGGCGAGAGCGGCGGCGCAATGAGTGGTGTCAGTGAAGGGCCAGCGATGAGCATCCAGACGGAAGTCGAGCGTTTGCGCCGCGTTCCGTTGTTCGCCGCCATCGATACCTCGCGGCTGAAGCTGCTCGCCTTCACCAGCGAGCGGTTGGCGTTCGAAAAAGGCGCGGTGCTATTCCGCCAGGGCGACCGCGGCGATTCCGCCTACCTCATTCTCGACGGCAGCGTCGATGTGGTGGTCGATTCCGACAAAGGGCCTGTGACGGTGGCGCATCTTGGACAAAATGCTTTCGTCGGCGAGATTTCGCTCCTCTGCGATACGCCGCGCACGGCAGCCGTCGTCGCGACCGCACCGCTCGATACGCTCAAGATCAAGAAGGAGCTGTTCTTCCAGCTGCTGCGCGACATGCCGCAAATGACGCTCGAGATCATGCGCGAGTTGGCGGAACGCCTGAACAACACGAATAAGGAGCTCTCGGTGGCGCACGCAAAATTGCGCAGCGCCGGCCTCGAATGACTTCCCTCCCACATGTGGGGAGGGATAGCGACGCGCCCCGCTTTGTGCGCGGCTCTTTGCGACGCTTGGGTGGGGGTGCTGAGTCTCTGCGGTCACTGACGTCATCGATTCGGCGGACCCCCACCCTTAATCCCTCCCCACAGGGGGGCAGGGAAATGCGAATGCGCATATCCACAAATGCCGCCCGGATATCTTGCGCACAGACATTTGCCGGCGGAGTCGGATAGGGCACTGTCAGCCCATGCCGCACTATCGCCACGAGCGCAAAATCGATGGACCGGTCGCCGGGGTCGATGAGGCCGGGCGCGGACCTTGGGCTGGGCCGGTGGTGGCGGCCGCGGTCATTCTCAATCCCGCCAACATCCCGCGCGGTATCAACGATTCAAAGCAAGTGCCGCCTGAGTTGCGCGCGAAACTCTATGACAAGATCATGGCGACGGCGTTTGCGGTAAAGGCGGTCGTGATCGAGTCCGACGAAATCGACCGCATCAATATCCTTCAAGCGACTTTGAAAGCGATGCGCGAGGCGGTCGAGGGGCTCTCGTTGGCGCCGGTTCACGTGCTGATCGACGGCAATCGCGCGCCGAAGGAGATGCCCTGTTCGGTGCAAACGATCATCGACGGCGATGCGATCTCGCAATCGATCGCCGCGGCGTCGATCATCGCGAAGGTGACGCGCGACCGGCTGATGATCGAGTTGGCAAAAATGCACGGCGACTACGGTTTCGACCGCCACAAGGGCTATGGAACGCGGATGCACGCGGAGGCGTTGCTGCGTCTGGGCCCCTGCCCCGAACACCGCCGTTCGTTTGAGCCAGTGCGTGTGGCGCTGGCCGTGAAAGCGGGCGAAGTCGGCGCCGAGGCGCTTGCCGAATTCGTCGCGCGGCAAGAGACGGAAACCACGACGTCCTAAACCTCGATCTCCGTCACGATCGGCACATGGTCTGAGGGGCGGGTCCAGTCGCGGGCGTCTTTGAGAATTTCGTGCTTCTTCACCGCGCCCTTGAGGGCGGGGCTGATCCAGACATGGTCGAGCCTGCGGCCGCGGTCGGAAGCGCGCCAATCCTGATTGCGATAGCTCCACCAGGAATAAATCTTCTCGGTCGGCGGAACGATCGAACGGGTGACGTCGATCCAGTCATGCGCCGCGTAGGCGCGGGCCAGGCGCTTGGTCTCGGGCGGCGTGTGGCTCACGACCTTCAGCAGCTGCTTGTGGCTCCAGACGTCGTGCTCGAGGGGCGCAACGTTCAGATCGCCGACGACGATACGCGCGGCCGTCTGCTTCGCGTCCATCTTGGCAAAGTAGGCCGCCATCTCGTCGAGGAAGCGCAGCTTGTGGCGAAATTTCTCATTTACTTTGGGATCGGGAATGTCGCCGCCGGCCGGTACATAGAAATTGTGCACCTCGATGCCGTGGGGCAGCGTCGCACTTATGTGGCGTGCGTCGCCCTTCTTGCAGAACTCCTTGGCGTCGATCTTGGTGAGCGGCAGGCGCGAGAGAATGGCGACGCCGTGATAGCCCTTCTGTCCGTTGATCGCGATGTGCTCGTAGCCGAGCTTCTTGATTCGTTTGTGCGGGAAGCTCGCGTCGGCGACCTTGATCTCCTGCAGACACACAACGTCGGGTTGGTGTTCGCGCGTCAGCTTGCGCAGCAAGGGCATGCGCAGGCGGACGGAGTTGATGTTCCAGGTGACGATTCGGATCGGCGGCATCGAGGGGCTGGCAACCGGTACGGGCCGGATTTGTGCAGTGCACATATGAAAAGACCCCCGGCTGTGCGTCCAGCCGGGGGTCAAAACGCGCTTCTAACGCGCCACGCACTGGGAGGGGATGGTCCAGTGCTTAGTCGGTCAATCACCGATCCCACAAGCGGGGGGGGGCAACGCAGAATCGGCTCACATCAACCAACTGCGAGGACTATATGCGCCGAGGACACAGGGGGCAACTTTTTTCTGTGACCTAAAGCAATTTTAATGACTATGGCATTGACGACACACGTTCTTGCGATTCGTGGGAACCGGGTCACGGTCGTTTGCAACTAGCCTGTGGATTTCCCCAGGTCGCGCGCGGTTAGGTCGAAACATCTCCACGCAAGGTTGACGATTTCATCAACCTCGCTCTTCGACACGATGAACGGCGGCGCCAAAACCATCGTGTCGCGAATCGCGCGCATGACGAGTCCGTTCGCAAAACAGTGATTCCGGCACTGAGTTCCGACATCGATTCGCCGATCGAAGAACTTGCGATTCGTTTTGTCGTCCATGAGCTCGATCGCACCCAAGAGTCCGACGCCCCGTACTTCGCCAACCAGGGGGTGCTTGCCGAGTTCGCGAATCTTCGCCTGGAAATAGGGCCCGATGTCCGAATCGATTCGCTCGACCATCTTCTCGCGTTCGATGATCTCCAGATTCTTGAGCGAAACAGCGGCGGCGACGGGGTGGCCAGACCAGGTGAAGCCGGTGACGAGCTCCTCGTTGGCGGTGGCGATCGTCTCACCAATTCGCGCGCCCAAGCCGACGGCCGAGATCGGCTGATAACCTGAGGACATGCCCTTGGCCATCGACATGATGTCGGGCTCGATGCCGTAGAGGTCGGCGCCGAACCATTTGCCGGTGCGGCCAAAGCCGGTGATGACTTCGTCGAGATGGAGGAGCACGTCGTATTTGCGGCAGATGCGCTGGATTTCGGGCCAGTAGCTGTCAGGAGGAAACATCAGGCCGCCGGCGCCGTGGATGGGCTCGGCCGAGAACGAGGCGACCCGTTCGGGACCCAGCTCCAAGATCTTTTCTTCGAACTTGCGGGCGACGGCCAAGCCGTACTCATTCGGGTCCTGATTGCCGCCGAAACCGTACCAGTAAACGGTCGGTACCTTTTCAAAGCCCGGTAGCGGCAAATCCCATTGGGTGTGCATGGGCGTCAGGCCCGACAGCGAGGCCGAGGCCATGGTGACCCCGTGGTAGGCGTACTCGCGCGAGAGGTGAATCTTCTTCTCGGGCTTGCCGTGCAGATTCCAGAAATACCGGATGAGCTTCAGCGCCGTGTCGTTGGCTTCCGAGCCGGAATTGGCAAAGAGGATGCGCGTCATGCCTTTCGGCAGAAGCGAAGCGACCTTCGCCGCGAGCTCGGTGACGTAAGGATGCGTCGTCTGAAAGAAGGCGTTGTAATACGGCAGCTCTTTCAGCGCCTGATAGCCGGCTTCCGCCAATTCTTCGCGGCCGTAGCCGATATTCACACACCACAGACCTGACATGCCGTCGATCAGGCGGTTGCCTTCGGAGTCCCAGATGTAGACCCCCTTGGCGCGGGTGATGATGCGCACGCCCTTTTTATTGAGCGCCGCCGTGTCGGTGAACGGGTGAATGTGGTGCGCGGCGTCGAGTGCTTGCCAGTGCTTCGTCTGGTTGTGCGTCGCGGGCTTTGCGGTCATGGGCGTGGCTTTCGAAAGATTGCAGGGCGAGCGTGGCGGCGCGCGATGGGCGCGCGTCAGGCCGCAGCGGCGGGAGGATTGAAGCCGATGCGTGCGCAGAGGATCAAAAGCTCGTCCTTGGCCGCCATTGCCGCGAGCGTAGCAAAGCAAACCGGACCCCGCCAGGCATTGCACCCACTAGAAGAATTCACCACAAAGCACACGAAGGGCACGAAGCCGCGGGTTGTAGCACCGACGTCTTCGTGTTCTTCGTGACCTTCGTGGTTCCCATCTTCCCTTCTTCTGGTAGCCGATGAAGCGCGAAAAAATCGAGGCGATCTTCGAGCGGTTGGCGAAAGCCAATCCGCATCCGAAGGGCGAACTCGCGCACGTCAATCCCTACACGCTGCTTGTCGCCGTGGTGTTGTCGGCGCAAGCGACCGACAAGGGGGTCAACAAAGCGACGGAGAAGCTCTTCAAGGTTGCCGATACGCCGAAGAAGATCGTGGCGCTCGGCGAGGCAGGCCTCACCGAATACATCAAGACGATCGGGCTCTATCGCGGCAAGGCGAAGAACGTCGTCGCACTTTCCAAGACGCTGATCGAAAAATACGCCGGCGAGGTGCCGCGCGATCGCGACGCGCTGGAGGAGCTGCCGGGCGTCGGACGCAAGACCGCGAACGTCGTGCTCAACATCGCCTTCGGCGAGAAGACGATCGCCGTCGACACACATGTGTTTCGTGTTTCAAATCGTACAGGCATTGCGCCCGGCGAAAACGTGCGCGAGGTCGAGGACAAGCTGATGAAGGTGGTGCCGGACCGCTTCCTGCAACACGCGCATCACTGGCTGATCCTACACGGGCGCTACATCTGTCTCGCGCGCAAGCCGCGATGCCTGGACTGCCTCATCAATGATTTGTGCCAGTACAAGCAGAAGACGAAGATTTGACGGATCTCCGCGCGGAGTTAACCGGATGCTCAACGACACCGAACGGCGGATCATCGACGGCGTCGAGGAGCACGGCTGGTACGACATGTCCGTTTTTGGAGGTTCCGGTCCGAATTTTTCCTATTCGATCGGATTTTGGGAAACTCTGAAGCTGCCGGAATTGATTATCTTCGGCCTGGAATTGAAACTGATGCACAGCATGCTGTGGTCGGCCTATCGCCATCTCAAGGCAGGCACGTGTGAAATGAAAGACGGCGCCCGCTGGCTGGATATTCTCGACAATTTCGAGTGCGTCCCACGGCCCGTGCATCCAACGCAAGTTCGGTTCGAACACTTCAATTCGGCGATGTGGTACAAATGGCATCGCGGTGGAAACGACGCGTCGCCACTACAGGCCTTTCAGCTGTTCTGGCCGAGCGCGAAGAGCGGGCTGTTCCCCTGGGAAAAGGACAGCGGCGTCGCCCATCTTCAACCGGCGCTTTACCTGCCGCTTGAACCCGGGATTGCTTAACAAGTAGCACGAGACTGCCGATGTCATCCGCCTACGCGGGGATGGCGAGTGGTGATAGCGTCGATCCTCCTCGGGGGACGACATGCTCAATCTCAGGCTTTTTGGCGCGGTGCTGCTCGTCGCGGTTTTCACTGCGGTGTTGGCGTATTTGTGGCAATCGCAGCTGAGCGCGCCGGCAGGGGTGACTGACTCCGGCTTCTCAGAAGAGCACGCCTACGCGACTCTTTCGAAGATTTGGGCTGAGCAGCGTCCGCACTCTGCGGGATCGCCTGAAAACGCGGTCGTGCGCGATCGCATCGTCGAAGAGTTGAAGGCGGCGGGGTATCAACCGGAGATTCAGTCGGCGGTCGCATGCGGGCCGGCGGAGCGCAATCCCGGGTGCACGGCCGTCGAGAACATCATCGCGGTCCATAAAGGGACCGGCAACGGAAAAGCCGTGCTGGCGACGGGTCACTACGACAGCGTGCCCGCGGGACCGGGTGTGAGCGATGACGGCGCGGGCGCCGTTGTAGTGCTGGAACTCGCACGATACTTCGCCGACAAGCCGACCAAGAACGACATCATCTTTCTCATCACGGACGGCGAGGAAACCGGCCTGCGCGGTGCGATCGCGTTCGCGAAACATCATCCTCTGATGCCCCATGTCGGCGTCGTCGTGAATGTCGAAGCGCGCGGCGCATCGGGGCCGAGCATGATGTTCGAAACAGGCGTCGGCAATTCGAAGCTGATGGATTTGTTTGCCTCGACTGTGTCCCGGCCGTCGGCGAATTCGGTGACCTATGAAGTTTATCGCCTGCTGCCCAACGACACGGATTTTACCGTCTATCGCAAACTCGGACTGACGGGCTTCAATTTCGCCTATTCGAACTCGGCCTCGCTCTATCATTCGGGCCGCGACAATCTGCAGTACATCGACCGCAAGTCGCTGCAGCACCACGGTGAGCACGCATTTGCCGTGGCGCGCGTGTTGGCGGACGCCGATCTTGCGGCGCTGAAATCATCGTCGGATGCGAGCTACTTCGACATCTTCGGCCAAACGATGGCCATCTGGCCGGCCATGATCAATCTGCCGCTGGCGCTATTGGCGCTTGCCGGCATCATCGGGCTCATCGTCGTCCATCGCGGGGCGTTCACGTTGCGCGGAACGCTCTGGGCGATCAGCGCGTTCATTGCCGTACCGCTGCTATTGTTCGCGGTCGGTTGGCTCCTCTCCTTCCCGCTCGGCATTTGGCCGGGCGTTCATCCGCTCGATCACCCTCAACCCTGGTCCGCGCGCATTGCGATCCTGACGGCGGCGCTGCTGGTTGCGCTCTTAGTTGCCGCCGTAGTGCGTGGACGGGTCGAGATGCGCGCGCTGCTCTTGGTCAATTGGCTGGTGCTGGCGCTGATCACGGCGGCGGCGGCCTATGGAGTCACTGGCGCGTCGTTTCCGTTCCTTTGGCCGGCAGTCGCCTTCGTTGTCGTCGGCTGGGCGCAGACTTTGCTTCGCGGGCGCTCGCTCGGGATTGCCGCATGGGTCGGGTTCGGCGGCATCGCCTTCTTCTTGATGGCGTTCGCTCTCGCGCTCGAGCTCGTGCTCAGCTTCAGCCTTACGCAGTACAAGATTCTCGTGCTGATGCCGGTCGTGTTGGCACTCGTGCCCGTGTTCGTCGCGTGTCTTGCAGAAAGCTCGGCGCCGGCTTGGGTTCTTTCCGGCGTTTCTGCCGCGGTGGTTGCGGGCGCTTCTGCCATCGCCAGCCAAACGCCGGCCTATGCGGCGGATCATCCGCGCGGCCTCAACGTGGTCTACTACGACGACAAGGCGGCGAAGCCGCGCTGGCTCATCGGCTTCATCGGCGCGCCGGACGAAACGTATCTGCACAGCCAAGGCTTTCCGGCGCAGGATGAAAACTACAAACCGCTAGGGCTGCTCGCCGATCACGGCCGGTTCAAACCAGCGGCCGACCAAGGTCTTGCGGTGCCAACATTGAGATTTGCTTCTAGCGATGTAATCGGCATGAGTGCGGGGGCCACCACTATTCGCGCCACTTTGCATAGTGGACGCGGCGGGTTCGTGATGGGCATCGGCATTCCGCCGCATTCGGGCATTCGTTCGCTGCGTGTCGAAGGCGAGGAGGTGCTGTCGCCTGAGAAGTTGAAAGGCGACGATCCGGTCGTCACGCGCTTTTGGGGGTTTGGCACGCGCGACCTGCCGGTCGAAATCACTTTCGATTCGAAACTGCCGTCCAAGGTCGTCTTGTACGAACTGTCGCCGCTACCGGAGTCGGACGAGAGCCGCCCTCTGATCGCAGGGCGACCCGACGACGCGACGCCCGCCTACAGAGGCGACAGCGCGGCGGTGTTCGTCAACGTCGATTTGGCGAGACCGAAAGCACTGTAACGTGAAATCAAGATGGATTCTCTTCGGAGCTTTGAGCTTCGGGGCGTTTGATCTCGTTGCGCATGATGAAGGGCGCGTTCGCTACGAAGAATAAGAACATCACGCTGGTGACACCCCAAACCTTAAAGCTCACCCAGTCGTCGGTCGAAAGATTGTGACGAGCGATTTCGTTGGCAACGGCTACAAAGAGGAATAGCCCGGCGATGCGCCAGGTCAGAGTCCGCCAGCAGCGCTCAGGTAACTCGACCGCAACCTCCAGCATGTTCTTCGCCAGCGGCTTGCCGATCGCCAAACTGACGAGCAGCCCCGACGCAAGCAGCACGTAGATGATCGTTAGTTTCAGCTTGATGAAGACGTCGCTGTTCAGCCAGAGCGTGAGACCCCCGAACACCATCACCATTACGCCGGTTACAAGCGGGATGATCGTAAGCTTCTTCGTCAACGCATATGAGACGCCGAGCGTGATGATCGTTATGGCCATCAAAGCGCCCGTCGCAGCGTAAATATTGCCCGTGACTTTGTAGGTCGTAAAAAAGACGACCAGCGGCGAAAAATCGAGGCCGAGTTTCACGAAGGGGTTCATGATGCGTCCGACCGTACGCCCATCGCGATGAATGCCGCCATAACCTACGGCTGTGATTCGTCACGTTTGCGTGCGCAGTGATGCGCGCGCGTTACTGTTTTCGGTCACGCTGCGACGGAAAGTCCCACGAGGGCCCTTGCAAAAGCGTCAGGGTCGAAGGGTTGTAAGTCTTCGGCACGTTCGCCGACGCCGATGTAGTGCACGGGCAGATCGAATTTTTCGGCCAGGGAGACCAAAATCCCGCCGCGCGCGGTCCCGTCGAGCTTGGTCATCACGCTGCCCGTGATCTTGGCGATGTCGCGGAACACCTCGACCTGGTTGATGGCGTTCTGACCCGTCGTTGCGTCGAGCACGAGGATCGTGTTGTGCGGAGCGGTGGCGTCGACCTTCTTCATTACGCGTATGACTTTTTCAAGCTCGGCCATCAGGCCAGCCTTGTTCTGCAAGCGGCCGGCGGTGTCGACCAAGAGCACGTCATAGTTGCCGGCGCGCGCCGCTTCGAGCGCTTCGTAGGCGAGGCCCGCAGCGTCGGCGCCCGTCTCCTTGGCGATGATCGCGGCACCCGTGCGCTCGGCCCAGATTTTCAATTGCTCGATGGCGGCGGCGCGGAAGGTGTCGCCGGCGGCCAGCATCACCTTCAATCCGTCGGCGCGATATTTCTCTGCGAGCTTGCCGATGGTCGTGGTTTTGCCCGAGCCGTTGACGCCGGCGACGAGAACGACATGGGGCTTGTTGGCAGGGTCTAGATGCAAGGGTCTGGCGACGCGGCGGAGGATTTTCGAAATCTCCTCGGCGAGGGCGGCGCGAATTTCATCCTCGCTCACCTGCGAATTGAAGCGCGTGCGTTTCATTTCGGCGACGACGTCGGCCGCAACGTTGGCGCCCATGTCGGCGGCGATAAGCAATTCTTCCAACTCGTCGAGCGCGGCTTGATCGAGCGTCTTGCGCGTCAGCGCATGCGTGATGCCTTGCGTCAGCGACTGGGCGCTGCGCGCAAGTCCCGCTTTGAGCCGCGCGAACAGCCCGGGTTTCTTGGTTTCGGTTTCCGCCACTAAGCAGCCTCGGCGTAGGCGAAACGCGCGTCGGTACGCAGGACGCGGGCGCGCAGGATCGATCCCGGCGTCGCACTGGCGCCCAGCTTTACCGGCGCAAAGCTCGGTGCGCGGGCCAGCGTGTCTTGCTCGACGAGGACGTCGAGCGTGGCGCCGTTCAGCGTTGTGAGATGCTGGGCCAGCGCTACTGCCCCGGCGTTACGCAACTTTGCGGCACGATCCTTGACGATATTCCCCGGCAGTTGCGGCATGCGCGCCGCGGGTGTGCGCTCGCGCGCCGAAAATGGAAAGACGTGAAGATAGGTGAGGCCGCAATCGGCGACATGCCTCAGCGTCGCGTCGAACATCGCGTCGGTTTCGGTCGGGAATCCCGCGATGAGATCGGCGCCGAACACGATTTCCGGCCGGCGCGTGCGGAGCGCATCGCAGAAGGCGACCGCCTGCGCGGTCGTGTGGCGGCGCTTCATGCGCTTCAGGATCATGTCGTGGCCGGCTTGCAGCGAGAGATGCAGATGCGGCATCAAGCGCGGTTCGCTGCCGAGCAACTCGACCAACCGTTCATCGCACTCGGCGACGTCGAGCGAGGAAAGGCGCAAGCGCGGAAGTTCCGGTACGAGGCGTAAGATTTGTTCGACCAAACGGCCGAGCGCCGGTGTGCCGGGCAGATCGGCGCCATAGGCCGTGATGTCGACGCCGGTCAGCACGACTTCGCGCAAACCCTGAGCCGCGAGCGCGCGGATGTTTTGCACCACCTCGCCGGCGGCGACGCTGCGCGACGGACCACGGCCATAGGGAATAATGCAAAACGTGCAGCGATGGTCGCAGCCGTTTTGAATTTGCACGAAGGCGCGGGCGCGCCCGTCGAAACCCGCGATCAGATGTCCCGCCTGTTCGCGCACCGCCATGATGTCGTTGACGCGCACGCGCTCGGTCGTTGCATCGAAAGCGTAAGCGCGCGCCTCGAGCTTGTCGGCGTTTCCCAGAACCTGATCGACCTCGGGCATGCGCGCGAAGGTTTCGGCTTCGGTTTGCGCGGCGCAGCCGGTGACGATGACGCGCGCGTTCGGGTGATCCTTGCGGGCGCGACGAATGGTCTGACGCGCCTGGCGCACGGCTTCGGCGGTGACGGCGCAGGTGTTGACGATGACGGCGTCGGTCAGGCCCGCTTCGCGCGCCCTGGCGCGAATGACCTCGGACTCATAAGCATTGAGCCGGCAGCCGAGGGTGATGACTTCAAGGCTCATCGTGCGGCCTCGAAATAATGCGCCGGCAGCGTGCCGGTGAAACTCAGTTCGGTCGGGCCGGTCATCAGTACGTGGCCGTCGCTCTCGCGCCATTCGATGTCGAGCGGGCCGCCGTCGAGCACGACGCGCACCTGCCGTCCGGTCAAGCGCTTGCGCGCAGCCGCAACCGCGGTCGCGCAGGCGGCAGTGCCGCAGGCAAGCGTCTGGCCGACGCCACGCTCCCAGACATGGGCGCGGATCTCGGACTTCGATTTGACCTGAGCGATCGTGATGTTCGCGCGTTCCGGGAACAGCGGGTGGTATTCGAGCATCGGGCCGATCTTCTTTAGATCATGCGCCTCGGCGTTCTCGACGAAGAAGATGCAATGCGGGTTGCCCATATTGACGGCAGAAGGGCCGAACAGAACCGGCGCGTCGATCGGACCCATCTTGATGTCGAGAATGCGCGTGTCCATGCGCTCGGCGAGCGGGATCTCCTGCCACTCAAGCTTGGGCGCGCCCATGTTGACTGTGATGCGGCCGTCGCTTTCGCGCGTGCAGTCGAGCAGGCCGCCCTTGGTCCATAGCGACATGCGCGGCTTGCCGGTTTCACCAAGGATCAGGCTCGCGACACAGCGCGTGCCGTTGCCGCAGGATTCGACCTCGTCGCCGTCGGCATTCCAAATGCGCATCTCGGCATCGGCGCCGTGCTTGCCTTCGCCGATAACGAGAAGCTGGTCGAAGCCCACGCCATGGTGGCGGTCGCCGATGCGGCGTGCGGCGCCCGATCCCACAGTCACGACATGCTTGCGCGCGTCGATGACGACGAAGTCGTTGCCGAGGCCGTTCATCTTGAGAAAGGGCACGTCCATGAGCCGGTATATACGGTGCGGGGCCAAACTCTGCCAGGCTCACCAAGGCGTGACCGGGCCTCCGATTGCCGCAGGTGCGGATGAGGCCGGTGACGTGCTAGGAGGCGGGCCGCCTTTGAAAAGGGTTCTTTTCATGCGTTTGCTCTCGCTACTTACCATCGGTGTTGCCGCCATGAGTGCTATCTCGCCCGCCAGCGCCAAGCCGGTGCAATCCTCAGCCGATCCCTTCCAATGGATGGAAGAAATCGAGGGCGCGCGCGCAATCGAGTGGGTCAAGGCGCACAACGAGGAGACGCTGAAAGCCCTCAAGGCCGATCCGTCCTACGAAACGGACCTCGCCTCGGCACAGACAATCCTCACGGCGCAAGATCGCATCCCTTACGGGTCGATCGCCGGCGGCCAGGTCTATAATTTCTGGCAAGACGATGTGAACGTGCGCGGCGTTTGGCGGCGCGCGTCGATTGCCGATTACGAAGAACCGAAGCCGAAATGGGAAACGCTGCTCGACCTCGACCAATTGTCGACGGCGGAAAAAGAGAATTGGGTTTGGAAGGGCGCGCAGTGTCTGCCGCCTGCCTTTACGAAGTGCCTGGTGACGCTGTCGCGCGGCGGTGGCGACGCCAGCGTCGTTCGCGAGTTCGATCTAACGATGAAATCCTTCGTCAAAGGCGGCTTCGAAATTCCGGAAGCGAAGTCGGACGTCTCATGGGTCGACGAAGACACGCTGCTGATCGGCACCGATTGGGGCAAGGATTCGCTCACCACATCGGGTTATCCGCGCTTCGTAAAGGTGTTGAAACGCGGACAGAAGCTCGCCGAGGCGCGCAATTTGTTCGAAGGCAAGACGACTGACGTCGCCGCGGGTGCCATGGTCGATCACGCCGCGGACGGCAAGGTCGAGCGCTTCATCTCGCGCGCCGTCGATTTCTTCAGTTCGGAATTAAGCTACGTCACGGCGGACGACAAGGTCGTGCGCGTTCCGCTGCCGACCTTCGCCGAATTCAAAGGCCTGCATAAACGGCAGATGCTGTTTACGCTGCTGCAGGATTGGAAGATCGGCGGCGAGACGCTGAAGCAAGGGTCGCTGATTGCCTTCTCGCTCGATGAATTCGAGAAGACCGGAGCATTGCCGAAGATCACGACGCTGCTCGCGCCGGACGAACGCTCGTCGGTGGAATCGGTTTCGACCGGGCGCGACGCTGTGTTGGTCGCGATGCTCAGCAACGTTAAGGGCAAGCTTCTCGAGCTTTCCTTCGACGGTAAGTCCTGGTCGCAGCGCGATATACCGCTGCCCGACAACGGCACTGTCGGCATTGCCTCGACCGGCGAATTCGACGGCGAAGCGCTGGTGACGTTTACTAGTTTCCTCGTGCCGGACCAGCTCTATGTCATGAGCGCGGGCGGCGCTCCGCGCTCGATCAAACAATTGCCGGCGCGCTTTTCGGCGGATGGCTACGACGTCAAGCAATTCGAGGCGACGTCGAAGGACGGCACGAAGATTCCCTATTTCATCGTGCGCAAGACTGGTGCACCGATGACCGGCGATACCCCGACGCTGCTTTATGCCTACGGCGGCTTTCAGATTTCGACGACGCCTTGGTACTGGTCGACGGCGGGCAAATTGTGGCTCGAGCAGGGTGGTTCCTACGTCATCGCGAATATTCGCGGCGGCGGCGAGTTCGGACCGCGCTGGCACGAGGCCGCGCTCAAGGAAAACCGCCAGCGCAATTTCGACGATCTCGCGGCGGTCGGGCGCGACGTGATCGCGCGTGGCTTCACCTCATCGCGCCGTTTGGGCGAGATGGGCGGATCGCAGGGCGGCCTCTTGGTCGCGGCGACGTTCGTGCAGAATCCGGATCTCTTCAACGCGGTCGCCTGTCAGGTGCCGCTCGGCGACATGCTGCGCTACACGCATATGTCGGCGGGTGCGAGCTGGATCGCGGAATACGGCGACCCGGCGGACCCGAAGATGCACGACATCATCGCCAAATGGTCGCCCTATCAAAACATCAAGAATGGCGTGAAATATCCGCGCGTCTTCTTTATGACCTCGACCAAGGACGACCGCGTCCACCCCGGCCACGCGCGCAAGATGGCGGCGAAGATGGAGGCGAACGGGCAGCCGTTCTACTACTACGAGAACATCGAAGGCGGTCACTCGGCGGCGGCAAACCTGAAGCAGCGCGCCGAGCAGCTGGCGCTGACCTACGTCTATCTGCGCAAGCAGCTGATGGGCCCTTAGTTGCCTGGGACCGCCCACGGTCCCAGGCCATCTCAGGTTGACTTGAGCCCAGCGCATCCTTAGTTTCCGGCCACTTTCCGGGATCGACTGAACGCCGATCCGCCTTGGGGTTTCCCCAAGGTCAACGTCCGCCAGCGCGTTGCGCCCGCGGGCGCGAATGGCGTTTGGGGAATCCGCATTGTTTGGAGCGCTATGTTCGACGCCTTAACCAATCGCCTGCAGTCGGTGTTCGACGGCTTGACCGGTCGCGGCTCGCTGACCGAGGCCGACGTCGACGTCGCGTTGCGCGAAGTGCGGTTGGCGCTGATCGAAGCCGACGTCGCGCTGTCCGTGATCAAAGACTTCCTCGCCAAGGTGCGCGAGCGCGCGATCGGGCACGATGTATTGCGTTCGGTCACGCCGGGCCAGCAGATCGTCAAGATCGTGCACGACGTGCTCGTCGATACGCTCGGCGAAGAGGCGCAAGGCCTCGATCTCGAGGTGACGCCGCCTGTCGTCGTGATGATGATCGGTCTGCAGGGCTCCGGCAAAACGACGACGACGGCCAAGATCGGCCTGCGCCTGACGACGCGCGACAAGAAAAAAGTGCTGATGGCCTCGCTCGATACGCGCAGGCCCGCGGCGCAAGAACAGTTGAAGATCCTCGGCGAGCAGACTGGCGTCGCCACCTTGCCGATCATGGCCGGACAGGCGCCGACCGACATTGCGCGGCGCGCGCTGCAAGCAGCCAAGTTGTCGGGTTACGACGTCGTCATCCTCGACACCGCCGGCCGCTTGCACGTCGACGAAGCGCTGATGGCCGAGATCGCGCAAATACGCGACATCTCGCAGCCGCATGAAACCTTGCTTGTCGCCGACAGTCTCGCGGGGCAAGACTCCGTTACCGTCGCCAAGCAGTTCAACGAGCGCGTCGGTATCTCCGGCATCGTGCTGACGCGTATCGACGGCGACGGTCGGGGCGGCGCTGCGCTCTCGATGCGCGCGGTGACGGGCGCGCCGATCAAACTGCTCGGCACCGGCGAAAAGCTCGACGCGCTCGAAGATTTTCATCCGCGCCGAATCGCCGGGCGCATCCTCGGCCAAGGCGACGTCGTCAGCCTTGTCGAACGGGCGGCGGAGACGCTCGACCAGGAGAAGGCCGAGAAGATCGCCGCCAAAATGCAGAGGGGCGTGTTCGATCTCGACGATCTCGGCGAGCAATTGCGCCAGATGCGCCGCATGGGCGGCATGCAGGGAATTTTGGCGATGCTGCCCGGCATCGCGAAGGTCAAGGACCAGCTCAATTCGGCCGGCCTCGACGAGAAGCTGTTGAAGCGGCAAGAGGCGATCATCCTGTCGATGACGAAGGAAGAGCGCAAAAAGCCCGACGTCATCAACGGTTCGCGGCGCAAGCGCATCGCGATGGGCTCTGGCGTCGAAGTCTCCGACGTCAACAAGCTCCTCAAAATGCATCGCCAGATGGCGGACATGATGAAGAAGATGAGCAAAGGCGGGCGCGGGATGATGAGCGCGCTCTTCGGCGGCAACGCGCCGCAAATGCCGCCGGGCGGCTTGCAGGGATTGGGTCAAGGATTGCCGGGTCTCGGCGGCGGCATGCCGAGATTGCCGCCGGGCTATCCGGGTAAGAGATGAGAAATCGGTAACGCGTTCCAGGTTTCACGAGAACAAAGGACAATGACAGCATGCTGAAAATCAGAATGTCGCGCGGAGGCACCAAGAAGCGTCCGTTCTTCAAGATCGTGGTCGCCGATGCGCGCAGTCCGCGCGACGGGCGCTTCATCGAGCGTCTCGGGCACTACAATCCGCTTCTGCCCAAGGACAATCCCGAGCGCATCAAGATCGACCTCGAGCGCGTGAAGCATTGGCTCGGACACGGCGCGCAGCCGTCGGACCGCATCGGGCGCTTTCTGGCCGATGTCGGCATCGGCGAGCGCAAGACGACGTTCAACGACCCGAAGAAATCGGCACCGCGCAAGAAGACGCAAGAGCGTTTGGCGGCCGAGAAGAAAGCGACTGAAGGCGCGGCGGCTTAACGCCGTCGCTTAAGCGAACATGACCGACAAGCGCATCATCATCGGCCGCATCGTCGCGCCGCACGGATTGAGGGGCGAGGTGAAGATCAAAAGCTTCACCGAAGCGCCGCTCGACGTCGCGTCCTATGGCGCGGTGATGGCGAATGACGGGCGCAAGTTCACGCTGACGAGCGCGCGCATGCAGGGCGACGTCGTCGTCGTGACGATCGACGGCATCGCCGATCGCACAAGCGCCGAAAGTCTGCGTGGGCTCGAGCTTTCGATCAACCGCGCCGATTTGCCGGCGCCGAACGAGGATGAGTTCTATCACGCCGATCTGATCGACTTAGCGGTCGTCGATCCCAACGGGGTGGAGATCGGGCATGTCGTCGCCTTCCATGATTTCGGCGGGGGCGACGTCTTGGAACTGCGGCGGGGGCCGGCGGCCGTCTTCGTGCCGTTCACGCAAGCGATGGTGCCGACGATCGACCTGAAAGCCGGTCGCATCGTGCTGTCGAGCGAAGGCCTGGCGGCGATGATCGATGCGAACGCGGCCAAGGCGGGTGTGGGATGAGCGCCACCTCGAACAAGACCTGGCTGGCGAGCGTCTTGACGGTGCTGCCTGAAATGTTTCCGGGGCCGCTCGGCATATCGCTGTCGGGCAAAGCGCTGGCCGAACAGAAGTGGTCGCTGCAGACGATCGACATCCGCAAATTCTCGACGACGCGCTACGGCTCGGTCGACGATACACCGGCGGGCGGCGGGCCCGGCATGGTGATGCGTGCCGATATCCTGGGCCCGGCGATCGATTCCGTCGAGCGCGACGGCCGGCCGATGATCCTGCTCTCGCCGCGCGGCGTGCCGCTGACGCAGGCGCGCTCGCGCGAGTTGGCGCAAGGGCCCGGCGTCGTGCTCTTGTGCGGACGCTATGAAGGCATCGACGAGCGCGTCATCGAAGCGCGCGGTTTGCAGGAAATTTCGCTCGGCGATTTCATGCTCTCGGGCGGCGAGATTGCGGCGATGGCCTTGATCGACAGTTGCGTGCGCCTGCTGCCCGGCGTCGTCGGCGACGACGCGTCGCTCGAAGAAGAGAGTTTCGAAGACGGTTTGCTCGAATATCCGCATTACACGCGCCCTCCCGTGTGGGAGGGACGCGAAATCCCGAACGTCTTGATGTCGGGTCACCACGAGCGCATTCGCGCCTGGCGTCACGAACGTTCGATCGAAATCACCAAAGCGCGCCGTCCCGACATGTGGGACGCCTATCTCAAGCGCGTCCCAAAGACGAAACATTAACAAGGAACAAGACCGATGAACCTCATCAGACAATTGGAAGCCGAGCAGGCGAAGAAGTTCGGCAAGGGCAAATCCGACGTGGACTTCGGACCCGGCGACACGCTCAAGGTCAATGTGAAGGTCGTGGAAGAATCGAAAGACGAAAAAAGCGGCCAGATCAAACGGCGCGAGCGTATTCAGGCGTTCGAAGGCGTGTGTTTGGCGCGCGCCGGCCAAGGGCTCAACGAGAACTTCACCGTGCGCAAGATTTCATACGGCGAGGGCGTCGAGCGCGTGTTCCCCGTGAACAGCCCGATGGTCGAGTCGGTCGAGGTGTTGCGCCGTGGTCGTGTGCGCCGCGCCAAGCTCTATTATCTCAAGGGCCTCACCGGCAAGGCCGCGCGCATCACCGAGCGCCAGCGCGACCGCAGCGGCGACGCAGAACCGGCAGCGGGCGAAGGGGCGTAGCGCCTTCGCCGATCTTAGGTAGGTTGGTGCCGCTGCCAATCGCCCCGCTTTAAGCGATACAGAATATGCCGCCGCAGCCGGTGACCCTCGGGCAGGCGCGGGTGGTCGAAATCACCGGCGAGGTCGCGGGTCATGCCGATGCGCTCCATCACGCGCCATGACGGTTCGTTGGCGAGCACGGTCATCGAGACGATCTCGTCGAGCCCCTTTTGCTCGAAGCCGAATTTGAGTGCGGCGCGCGCGCCTTCGCTGGCATAGCCCTTGCCCCAAGATGGCGGTGCCAAGCGCCAGCCGACTTCGACGCAGGGCGTGAAATGCGTCTCAAAATTCGTGCGTGCGAGACCGAGTACGCCGATCAGCGGCGCCACGCCCGGCGCCTCAACCGCCCACATGCAAAAGCCGTCCTCGGCCTGGCGCGCGCGATTGCGTTCGATGAAGGCATCGCTTTCCTCCCGCGTCATGGGCGCAGGGAAATGGCGCATGGCCACCGGGTCGCCGTTGATGGCGGCGATGAGCGGCAGGTCATCGGGCCGCCAGGCACGCAGGATGAGACGTTCGGTTTTGATCAAGGTGAGCCGTGGAGTCCGAGGCGGCGCAACGCAACCCATCCTACGTGGTCGTTGTCGAGGCGTTGCAGGGTTGCACGCGGCGGCAGCGTCTCGGGCGTGTTGACGTTCCAAACCAAGCCCAATCTTTTCAGCACCAGGATCAACCACCAGCCGGGATCAGGCTGATCGGGGTGGATGCCGATTTGGGCAGATGCCGGAAAGGCGTGATGATTGTTGTGCCAGCTCTCGCCCATGCTGAAGAGCGCGGCGACAGGTAGGTTGTATCCTTGCACGCCCGCGCCGCGCACGATCCAGCTTTGCGAGCCTTCGCGGTGCGCGTAGTAGCTGATGAGCCAATGTCCGGTGACACAGACGCTGACACGCACAGCGACGCCCCAGACGGCCCAACCCCAGCCGCCCAATGCTAAGAGCGCGATTGCCAGCGGCAGCTGATGCCAACGCCATGTTTGCTCAAGCCAATTGTAGACGGGATCATTCGCCAGTCGTGACTCGAGTCGCAATTCGGGCCCGTTCGGTTGGAGAAGCTCGCAGTGCAGCTGCTCGAAATAGTCGCGCAAGATCGTCCGGCGATGACAGAGGAATGCGTGACAATCGGGCTGGCGCTGCGACCAGTCGCGTACGTCATGCTGCCGGATTATGCCGAACGGTCCCGCCATGCCGACCAACACTCCCAATTCGATCAGCACATATTCGACCCACAACGGACATTCGAAGGCGTAGTGGACCATACGGCGGTGCATTCCGACCGAGTGGCCGGCGCAGAGCGTGATTGCAGACGACACCACGAAGACGGCAAGTGCGCTCCAGGTAATCGTCAGCGGCCCGAACACGATGGCCACAGCGGTCATGGTGCCGATCCAAATCGATTTGGCGGGCTTCCATTCGACCCTGCCCGATACCGGATCGGTGTCCGGTCCGTAGAAGATGCGGATGGACCCTGGAACGAAATTCATCTCCATGCTCCCGCGTGGCTGTCAAATTGCTGCCGGATCAGGCGCAAAACCGGACAGCCCGAGTCGTTGTTGTTGAGGCGCTGGAGTTCGGGGCGGAAGGCCATCGTCGCGGGCGTGCGGATGTTCCAAGCGAGGCCGAGACGTCTCAGAGTTAGGATCAGCCACCAACCAGGGTCGGGCTGATCGGGCATGAGGCCGAGACGCGCGGAGCCGGGGTAGGCGTGGTGATTGTTGTGCCAGCTCTCGCCCATGCTAAGGAGCGCTGCGATCGGGACGTCGAAACCTTGGACGCTGGCGCCGCGAACGATGAAGCTTTGCGGGCCTTGGCGATGGGCGAAATGGCCGATCAGCCAATGGCCGGTGACGCAGACGCTGACGCGAGCGGCGACGCCCCAGATCACCCAACTCCAGCCGCCGAACGCGAAGAGGATCAGCGCCAGCGGCAGCTGGTGCCACATCCAGGTGCGTTCCATCCAATCGTAGACGCGGTCATTGGCGACGCGGGGCTCGGGGCGGAATTCCGGGCCGCACGTTAGTTGCAGATCGCAGTGCAATTGCCAGAAGGCGTCGTGCCAAAAGCTGCGGCGATGGCAGAGAAAGTCGTGGCACTCCGGCTGGCGCTGCGCCCAGTCGCGAATGTCGTGCTGTCGCATCATGCCGATGGGGCCGGCCATGCCGACCAACGTGCCGAGTTCCACCAATACATATTCAAGCCAAAGCGGACATTCGAAGCTGTTGTGTATGAGGCGGCGATGCATGCCGACGGAGTGGCCGCCGCAAAGCGTGACAGCGCTCAATGCAAGAAAAACCGCAAAAGCGCTCCAGCTGAAGAACAGCGGTCCAAGGAGGAACGCGACGGCGGTCATCGTGCCGATCCAGATCGATTTCACAGGGCGCCACGTGACGACGCCCAAAGCGGGATGCGAATCCGCATCTGCCAATATTCGCGGCGATCCTTCGACAAGTTTCATCACACCACCCATTCCCCAATGATCGAGCGTGATTAGGGGCTAAGGACGACGACGCTCCTTTATGCGCGCACTCTCGCGCTTCAGCGGGCGCGAGACGGGGCACACCTCCTGCACAAAACCATTCAGTGTATTGGTCAAACTTTCGCGGACCAGCGAGTAGGTCACGAACTGTCCGTTCTTCTCGCTTTTCACGAGCGCCGCATTCTCCAGAATTTGGAGGTGCTTTGAGATTGCAGGCTTCGACATAGAAAAGCGTTCGGCGATTTCACCGGCCGTCAGATCGGTGGCCGAGAGATATGCCAAGATCTTACGGCGCGGTGTGGAAGCGAGAGCAGCGAAGACGTTGTCGGTCACAAAGCACCATTTAACTTATTAGTTAAATGATGTACTAATTGGTGAGCGGCGTCAAGCCTCGCTTTTGAGGCCGAAGGGAAGTGCTTGCATCGCGCGCGTGGCGGCCTATTTTCGAACCCATCAATCCATTCAGTTCGGGCAACCCGTGACGCACGCAAAGACGCTCTATGATAAAATCTGGGAAAGCCACCTGGTCGACGATACACCGGGGGAGGCGAGCATTCTCTATGTCGACCGGCACCTCGTGCACGAGGTGACGAGCCCGCAGGCGTTCGAGGGATTGCGCCTGGCGGGACGCAAAGTGCGCCGGCCCGACCTTGCGATTGCCGTCGCTGATCACAACGTGCCGACGACCGACCGTTCCAAGGGCATCGCCGATAAGGAATCCGCGCTGCAGATCGCGACGCTCGAGAACAACGCGCGCGAGTTCGGCATCACCTATTATGGGATGGACGATATCCGCCAGGGCATCGTTCACATCATCGGGCCGGAGCAAGGGTTGACGCTTCCCGGCATGACGATCGTGTGCGGCGACAGCCACACGTCCACCCACGGCGCCTTCGGTGCGCTCGCCTTCGGTATCGGAACATCCGAGGTCGAGCATGTGCTTGCCACACAAACGCTGGCGACGCGACGCTCGAAGAATATGCGCGTTACGGTCGACGGCAAGCCGGGTCTCGGTGTGACCGCGAAGGACATCATCCTCGCGATCATCGGCAAGATCGGCACGGCCGGCGGTACCGGCTACGTCATCGAGTATGCGGGCGAAGCGATCCGCGCGCTCTCCATGGAGGGCCGCATGACGGTCTGCAATATGTCGATCGAAGCCGGCGCGCGCGCAGGTCTCATCGCGCCGGACGAGGCGACCCTCGCCTATGTGCGCGGCCGGCCGCATGCGCCCAAGGGCGCAGTGTGGGAAGGCGCAATTCATTTTTGGCGCACGCTCAGGTCCGACGAAGGCGCCCACTTCGACGTCGAAGTGAAGCTGGATGCGGCCGACATTCCCCCGCTCGTCACATGGGGCACGTCGCCCGAGACCGTCGTGCCGATCACGGGACGTGTCCCCGATCCGGCGGCCGAGAGCGATGCAGGCCGGCGCGCCGCGATGGAGCGCATGCTCAACTACATGGGCCTGAAGCCCGGGACCGCGATGAAGGACGTGAAGATCGATCGCGTCTTCATCGGCTCATGCACCAATGGGCGCATCGAAGATTTACGCGAGGCCGCAAAGGTTGCTAAAGGGCGCAAGGTCGCGGGCCACGTCGGCGCTATGGTGGTGCCGGGCTCGGGCCTCGTGAAGGAGCAGGCCGAAGCCGAGGGCCTCGATCGCATCTTCGTTGCGGCGGGTTTCGAGTGGCGTGAGCCGGGCTGCTCGATGTGCCTCGCGATGAACGCGGACAAGCTGCAGCCCCAAGAGCGCTGCGCCTCGACCTCGAACCGCAATTTCGAAGGCCGCCAGGGCCGCGGCGGGCGCACGCATCTGATGAGCCCGGCGATGGCGGCAGCGGCTGCGATCAAGGGCACGCTGACCGACGTGCGGGAGATCTGAAGGCGATGGCGATCTTGCGTGACCCGCGCGTAAAGGACGTCCGCTTCGCCGGCGGCGGGCTCGAGGTCTTGCTGCGCGACGGACGCAAGATCAGCGTGCCGCTCTCCTGGTTTCCAAGGCTTCAGGCAGCTAATTTGAGCGATCAGGTTGTTTGGAAAATCAGCGACGACGGCCAGGGTGTTCATTGGCCCTCGATCGGCGAAGAATTGCGCGTCGAAGATCTTCTGCGCGGCGACTGAAACGGGCGAGGAGGAGAGCAGGATGGGCGACGCGACTTCGGTGCAGGGTTTTGCGCGCGACCGCAATGCGGGCGTGCGCGCAACCTTCGAGAGCAATTTGGCGAGCGGGGCGGATGTCGGGGCCTCGTTCTGCGCGACGATCAACGGCGAAACTGTGGTCGATCTGTGGGGCGGGTTTGCCGATGCGGCGCGGACGCGGCCGTGGGTGAAGGACACCATCGTCAACGTCTATTCGACGACCAAGACGATGACGGCGCTGACCGCGCTGCTCATAGCCGATCACGGCGAGCTCGACTTCGGTGCGCCGGTCGCGCGTTATTGGCCCGAATTCGCGGCCAACGGCAAAGCGCGCGTCAAGGTCAGCCATGTGATGAGCCATGCCGCAGGTCTCTCCGGTTGGAAGGAAAAGGTCGGCAAGCACGATCTCTACGATTGGGAGAAAATGACCTCGCTGTTGGCGGCGCAGGCGCCCTATTGGGAGCCAGGCACCGCGTGTGGCTATCACGCGCTAACGCAAGGCTATCTGGTGGGCGAGATCGTGCGCCGCATCACGGGCCGTTCGCTCGGCACGGTGTTTCGCGAGGAGATCGCCAAGCCGCTCGGCGCGGATTTTCACATCGGGCTGCCGGCGTCGGAAGACGCGCGAGTCGGTGAACTCATTCCGCCGCCACCCGGACAGGAGATCGGCGCCGGCAACCAGAGCGAGCTGCAGGCCAACATGTCGAACAATCCCGGCGTCGATGTCGGCGAGACGCGCACGCGAGCATGGCGCGGCGCCGAGATCCCGGCTGGCGGTGGCACCGGCAATGCGCGCTCGGTCGCGGAGATCCACGCGATCCTCGCCAATGGCGGCGTCGCCAAAGGCAAACGATTTCTCTCGGAAGCAGGCTGCCGCAAGGCGCTCGAGCTGCAGATCGAGGGCCAAGATCTGATCTTGGGCCAGCCCGTGCGTTACGGCATGGGCTTCGGTCTGCCGGGTTCGATGCTGCCGTTGCCCAATGCCAACAGCATGTTTTGGGGCGGTTATGGCGGCTCGCTAGTTATCATCGACATGGACGCGCGCGCGACCTACGCCTACGCGATGAACAAGATGGTGGGCACGACGAGCGGCGATGTGCGCGCCTTCAGCCTCGTCATGGCGATGGCATAGGTCTGTGCGCGCGCTTATCGCGGCGTCGCTTCTTGTGTTTGTCTTTACCGAGGCGGGGCAAGCGAGGTTTGCGCGTGTGCCGGCGGAACGGGTCAGAAGGCTCGCGCGATCGGCCGCTTGCATCTGCTTGCCTATCTGCGACAGACCGAGAAGCTGATGACTTACCGCAATCGCCCTGCAGAATTCGCGGAAGGCAAAATTGGCGATTGCGCCACTCTCGATCAGCAATCGGTCGGCGTGGGCGATTATGTTTTTCCGAAGGCAATGCCAGGCGATCTCTGCGAGGAGAGAACGCACGGGCACGGTCATCTGCGACAAGGGCGAGGTGAAGCCGCTGTCCGCCTACAAGATCGTCGCGCTCAGGAGCGCAGTGGCGACGACATGTGGATCGTGAAGGCCGGCGTGACCTTTGCCGACGGCGAGGTTCGCCCAAGCTATGATTGGCGTGTTCGCACGCGCCGCTCATCAGGCCGGTGGTGGCGCCTGCGTCTTCTGCAACGGAGCGGCAGTAGCAACAGGTCTGTTCCCTATTTGTTCTTGACAGTCGACAACGATAGCGCGAGGTTCTGCGCCCTAAGAGAGGAGATGAGGCAATGATCGGTTATGTGACGATTGGCGTGAATGATTTGGACAGTTCGGCTTCGTTCTACGACGAAGCGTTCGGGCCGCTGGGTTATGCGCGCACGTTCAAGGATGGCGGCTGGGCCGGCTATGGGCCGGGCGGCAAATCCGGCGACGATGTCTTCATGATCTATCTGGCGACGCCGCACGACAAGAATAAGGCGACCTTCGGCAACGGCTCGATGTTGGCATTCAAGGCCAAGGATCGGGCGGCGGTCGACGCGTTCCACAAAGTCGCGCTTAAGGCCGGCGGCAAGGACGAGGGCGCGCCGGGTGTGCGCGGCGAGAGCAAGCCGGAATGGTATGGCGCCTATGTGCGCGATCCGGTCGGCAACAAACTCTGCGCGTTTTTCAAGGGATGATGAACGCCCCCGAAGCGGGTGGCCCGCTGTTAATTCATGTAATTTACAGCGAAATACAGCGGCGGCATGCCCCAGCGGTATAGGGTCCGCAGCTTTGTCTCGCGCCCGCGAGCCGACCATGATTTATTTGAATGTGACAGCGTAACTGGCGGTACGATCGACGATGCAAAAATTCAAATCACTGACGGCCGTCGCGGCGCCGCTGCCGATGATCAATGTCGATACCGATATGATCATCCCGAAGCAATTCCTGAAGACGATCGAGCGCACGGGGCTGGGTAAGCATCTCTTCGACGAGATGCGGTATGGGTTGGACGGCAAGGAATTGCTCGAATTCGTGCTGAACAAGCCCGCCTATCGCAAGGCACAAATCTTGATCGCGGGCGAGAATTTCGGTTGTGGGTCGAGCCGCGAGCATGCGCCGTGGGCGCTGCTCGACTTCGGTATACGCTGCGTCGTGGCGCCGTCGTTCGCCGATATTTTCTACAACAATTGCTTCAAGAACGGCATTTTGCCGATCGTCTTGCCGCAGTCGGAGATCGACAAGCTGCTCGACGATGCGTCGCGCGGATCGAATGCGGTGATCAGCGTCGATCTCGAGAAGCAGGAAATTCGCGGGCCGGACGGCGGCTGCATCAATTTCGACGTCGATGCGTTCCGCAAGCAGTGCCTCCTCAACGGCTGGGACGATATCGGCTTGACCTTGCGTCATAAGGATAAGATCGATCAGTTCGAAGAGCGCAGGCGCGCGTCGACGCCGTGGATGTAGAAGAGGGGGCGTCATGGCCGGACCATGTTCCCGGCGGTGACGCGTGAGAGAGATGGCGTTTCGATTGTTGCTCCTTCCCGGTGACGGGATCGGCCCTGAGGTAATCGCCGAGGTCGAGCGCATCATCGCTTGGTTCAACGCCGAGGGTGCGCGCTTCGAGATCGAGCGTGACTTTGTCGGCGGTGCGGCGTTCGACGTCCATGGGACGCCGGTCACCGAAGCCGCCATGAAAAAAGCGCTCGAGGCGGATGCCGTGTTGTTCGGCGCGGTCGGCGGGCCGAAATGGGCGGGGGTGCCTTACGACATGCGGCCGGAAGCCGCGCTCTTGCGATTGCGCAAGGACCTCGGGCTCTTCGCGAATTTGCGTCCGGCAATCTGTTTCGACGCGTTGAAGGATTCATCCGCGCTCAAGCCTGAGGTCGTCTCAGGCCTCGACATCATGATCGTGCGCGAGCTGACCGGCGGCGTCTATTTCGGCGAGCCGCGCGGGATTACCACACTCGCCGACGGGGAGCGGCGCGCGGTGGATACGCAGGTCTATACGACCGGCGAAATCCGCCGCATCGCGCGCGTCGCGTTCGAGCTGGCGCGCAAGCGACGCAACAAGGTCGCCTCGGCCGAAAAGCACAACGTCATGCATTCCGGGCTTTTGTGGAAGGAAGAGGTTACCCACGTCCACGCGACCGAGTTCAAGGACGTGGAGTTGACGCACATCCTCGCCGACAATTGTGCGATGCAACTCGTGCGTAACCCGAAACAGTTCGATGTCATCGTCACCGACAATCTCTTCGGCGATGTGCTGTCGGACGAGGCGGCGATGCTGACTGGCTCGATCGGCATGCTGCCGTCGGCATCGCTCGGCAACCGGGACGCGAAGACGGGCAAGCAACGCGCGCTCTACGAGCCGATTCATGGTTCGGCACCGGATATCGCCGGCAAGGGTGTCGCAAATCCGCTTGCCGCGATCCTCTCGTTCGCCATGTGCCTTCGCTATTCGTTTGCCATGGCGCAAGAAGCCGACCTCCTGGAGCGCGCCATCGCGCAAATCCTCGACGATGGTTACCGGACCCGCGATGTGATGCAGGCAGGCCGAAGTGAACTCGGCACGGCGGCGATGGGCGCCAAAGTGCTTGGCGCGCTTGACAAGCTTCACGCCTAACCGGAGAAATCGTCGGTCCCCTTTCTCTTGCGCGGGTCAAGGGGCGAGAGGCGGGGCCTAGGAGCTTTTAATGTCGTGGAAAATTGCCGTCGTCGGCGCCACCGGTAATGTGGGCCGCGAGATGCTGAACATTCTGTCGGAACGCCAGTTTCCGGCGAGCGAAGTCGTCGCGCTCGCGTCGCGGCGGAGCGTCGGCCGCGACGCCGTCTACGGCGACAAGACGCTCAAGTGCAAAGATCTCGCCACCTATGATTTTCGCGGAACCGACATCGTGTTGATGTCGGCGGGCGCGACTGTTTCGGGCGAATGGTCCCCGAAGATCGCGGCGCAAGGCGCGGTCGTCATCGACAACTCCTCGAAGTGGCGCATGGATCCCGACGTGCCGCTCGTCGTCCCGGAAGTGAACCCCGGCGCGATCGCCAAGTTCGGCAAGAAGAACATCATCGCCAATCCCAATTGCTCGACGGCGCAAATGGTCGTCGCGCTCAAGCCTCTGCATGATGCGGCGAAGGTCAAGCGCGTCGTGGTCGCGACCTATCAGTCGGTCTCCGGCGCCGGCAAAGACGGCATGGATGAGCTCTTCACCCAAACGCGGGCGGTCTTCGTTACCGATCCGATGGTGACGAACAAATTCACCAAGCAGATCGCCTTCAACGTCATCCCGCATATCGACGACTTCATGGACGACGGCTCGACCAAGGAAGAATGGAAGATGGGCGTCGAGACGCGCAAGATCCTCGACCCCGACATCAAGGTCGTGGCGACATGCGTGCGCGTGCCAGTGTTCGTCGGACATTCGGAAGCGCTGACGGTCGAATTCGAGCGGCCGATTTCGGAAGCACAGGCGCGCAATTTGTTGCGCGAGGCGCCTGGCTGCATGGTCGTCGATAAGCGCGAGGACGGGGGCTACGTCACGCCGGTCGAATGCGTCGGCGACTACGCGACCTTCATCAGCCGCATCCGCAAGGACCCGACAGTCGAGCACGGCCTCTCGATGTGGATCGTATCGGACAATTTGCGCAAAGGTGCCGCGCTCAACGCCATCCAGATCGCGGAGATCTTGATCTCGCGGCACCTGAAGAAGGCGGCTTAGGGACGTGGACCCCTCGAAGAAATATCCGAGGGGATTCGAGCGGCGAACGCGGGTGGCGTTCGACCGCCTGGAGGACGTGCCGAAATCGTCCGGCCTTTATGTCTGGAAATTCGACGGCGTCGACGATCTCCAGCATTGGACCTATCACTATGTCGGCAAGGCGCAGGATCTGCACGCCGATCTCGCCGGCCAGCTCAGCGCGCATTCGCAAAAGAGTTCGCTCCGGCAAAAACTCGCGGCGCTGCTGCAATTGCCGGCCAAGCGCAGCCTGTTCGGCAAAGTGATGCTCAGCGCCGACCGCGAGGCTTGGCTGAGCGATTGGATCCGCGGGCACGGCTCGTGCTGGTATTTCGAAACGCGCTCGTTCAAGTCGCTTGAGCGCAGCTGGATCAAATCGCTGCAATCGCCGCTCAATTGCGAGGCCGGCGCCGACCCCTTGGGTCTGCGCGCGCTGCATCAATCGCTGGGCCGCGCCCGGCGTTAGTGCGGCTGCAGTTCCGGCCTGATCACGCGCGAACCGACTTGAGCTAAGACCTCACGAGCATCGAAGGCGCGAACGTCGCCATCGCTGCGCGGCCCTTTGATCAAGACGACCTCGGCCGAGGCAATGTACGTCGTCACGGGCTCAACGTCGTAAGTTGGACCCCACGGATCGCGATACCAGCCCCAGCGCGGGAAGCCGTGATAAAAGAAGCCGCGCCCGCCATACATGTCGACCCAATAGCGATACGAGGTCTTGGCCTCCGTATCGCGGCCGACCATGATGAAATGATCGAAGCCGGCCTGCAGCGTCAGTTCAGCGGCGCGGTAGAGCAGATAGTCCTCCACCGTCTCGCGTCGTGTCTGTGCATTGCCGCGAAAAGTAATGCGATATCGGTTTTGATCGAGGCGATCTTCGGAATAGCCAAAGCCTTGCGGCGGCGCCGGCTGATAGGGCGTCGGGGCGACGCAGGCCGCTAATCCGCCGAACAGCATGGCAATTAAGGCCGACCGCGCCGACGATGGTTTGAAAATCATCGATGCCTCCCTCCAAGCGAGGGCGAAGTCTACCACGGCAGAGCCGGAACGTTGGGTGAAAGCAGAGCGTTCAGGGCGTGATCGAGAAGAGGGCCAAACGTTGCGATGGCTCGCGCAATTGATCCTGAGCGGAGATCAAAGCCAATTCGTTCGCGCCACACGCAACGCTGGCCTGGATCACCGCGTGGGTCGCCGACGAAGCTGCGCCAAGGGCAATATCTGGCGGCAATCCGTCCAGGCGCGCGGCCAGATACAGCGCCGAAAGCAAGTCGCCGGTGCCGTTCGGAACACCGGCGAACTTGGGCGTCTTGGTTGCCGCCACTGCATCTCGCGTGACAATGAGCGTGCCGATGTCCGTCGCGCCAAAGGGAACCGAGGTTACGAGGACTTCGCGCCGCGCAAGCATGCGGGCCGCTGTTGCTGCCTGCGATGCGTCTTCAATCCGGCGTGCCGTCAGGCTTGCCAACTCAAAGCGGTTGGGAGCGAGGATGTCGGCAAGAGGGACGAGCTGTCGCGCTATCGCCTCGGCCACGCCGGGCCTGGCATAGGCGCCCCCATCGTCGCCGAAAACCGGGTCGCAGAGATATATCGCCTCCGGATTTATGCTTTTCACCTGAGCGACGGCTTCGGCGACGACATCGGCTTGATCCGCACAACCCAAATATCCGGACAAAACTGCCGCGCAGGTTTTAAGCCAACCGTTCTCGGCGAGGCCCGCCAGAAGGGTGCGCAAGCTTTGCGCCGAGGTAACTTCGCCGCGAAATTTTCCATGACCCGGATGGTTCGACAGCAGGATCGTCGGCAACGCCCACACCTCAAAGCCCAGACGCTCGAGTGCGAAGCGCGCGGCACCGTTGCCGACGTGGCCGTAGACGACGTCGGATTGAATCGAGAGGATGGCTCGGCGAGACTCAGGCATCGGCGCAGCGTCTCATCTTTTCGGCGATGAGACGATACTCTAGCTCGGAGACCGGGCCTCAGTGCGCGTCATAAGTATCGGCCTTTGGACGGAGGCCGGCCAATTCGACCTCGACACAGCGCCAAAAATTTTTCACAACCGTGATCGCCCAGTTGGGCGATGAGGACTAATCATGGTTCTGCCGGTACGGCCACGCCGCAGCGTTCTTTATATGCCGGGCTCAAATGCCCGGGCGATGGAAAAGGCGGCGGCGCTACCCGCCGACGCCGTAATCCTCGACCTTGAAGACGCCGTCGCACCCGAGGCGAAGGAGGCCGCTCGGACGCAGGTGTGCGCCATCGTGAAAACCAAGCCATTCGACAAGCGCGAAGTCGTTATCCGCATCAACGGTCTCGACACGCCTTGGGGGCACGACGACATGGATGCTGCGGTGGCCGCGGCGCCTGACGCCATCCTCGTTCCAAAGGTGAACGACGGCAGCGACGTTGCGCATGCCAACCAACACCTTGCCCAGGCGGCGCCTTCGGTCGCCTTGTGGGTCATGATGGAGACGCCAGGGGCAATTTTTCACGCGGAGGAGATTGCGAGTGGCGGCGGACGGCTCGCCTGTTTTGTTATGGGAACGAACGATCTTATCAAAGAAATGCGCGGGCAACCGACTCCGGGCCGCGAAGGGCTGATGGCGGCGTTGAGCTTGAGTGTGTTGGCCGCTCGCTCGCACGGACTCGTCGCACTAGATGGCGTCTACAACGAAATTGCCGACGCCAAAGGTTTCGAGGCGATCTGCATTCAGGGGCGCGCGATCGGGTTCGACGGCAAGACGTTGATCCACCCTTCGCAGATCGATGCCTGTAATCGCGTTTTTTCGCCGGCGCCCGACGAGATCGCTCGCGCTCGGGCGATCTTGACTGCCTTCTCTTTGCCCGAGAACAAGGGCAAGGGCGCCATCTCTTTGGACGGGCGCATGGTGGAACTGCTCCATGCCGAAATCGCCAGGCAAACGGTGGCACTCGCGGATGCAATACAGGAGATGCACAGCTCTTAGCCTTGGATTTTGGCCCTTTTTGCGCCGTAATTTTTGGAGAACCTTGGTGTCGCTGGGCCGCACTCTGGAAATCGGGGTGCGGCCTGGCTTTTTTGAGGTCGGTCAGTAAACTCCCGGCCCTTCCAGGGATTGGAACAACAAGGGGATGTCCACGGTGAAGCGTCTTGCAGCTCTTTTAGTGGGGATCATTGCGGTCACGTCGGTTACCTCGGTTAGGGCGCCGGTCTACGCCATGGGCATTGAGGACGCGCGCGCGCGGGACGCTCAACGAGTGAAGCTTGAAGGAGGACTGGGCGACGAGGCCTTGGACGTGAAGAAATACGCTGAGGCGATCGAGCATTATACCAAGGCTATCAACGCCAACGCCTGCGGCGGCGATTGCGGGAAATACTACTTCAAGCGCGGCCTTGCCTATCAGGGCATGGAAAAATGCGCCGAGGCCGTCGCCGATTACGAAAAGGCCGGCGAAACGCTGACCGACAATGGCGAACTTTATTTCAACGAGTCGCTCTGCCACAGCGCGTTGAATAAATCGGACTTGGCGCTGGCCGACCTCAACAAGGCGATCAGGGTCAATCCGGATTCGATGATCTATCACGTCGGCCGCTGCATCGCCCTCTTCAACAAGCAAGACTTCGCCGGCGCGCTGCCCGATTGCGAAGTAACGCTGACGAGCGCACCGGACGATCAGAAAATGCTCTATGCGGCAGCCATGTCCGCGGAACAGACTGGTGACAAGGCGAAGGCGGCAAAGTTCTACAAGCACTTGCTTGATCTCGATCACGGCAACACACAGGCGAGCGATGGCCTAAGGCGTGTGGGTAGTTAGTCGGCCGTGCGATTGGGAACACCTGCGACGTTTGTCCGTTGGTTCGATGCAGCGGCCCTCTAGCGCGAGGGCTGCGGTCGTTTTGGGCCGCTTGGCCGCCTAAAAGGAGAAAGAAAGAATGATGCGTCTGGTTCTTGCTCTCTTGCTGTCCTTGGCAGCAATCCCGGCTGCAGTTGCGGCCAACACGCCTCCAGCGCCGGCGGCGCCAGCGACTCCGGTTGTGCCCGTCGTGGCGCCTCCTGTTCGCTTCGATTGGCAGGGTGAATCCAAAAAGGCCCAGGCCGCACTCAACGCACGGGACTACAAGACAGCCATCGAACTTTTCACCAACGTGATCAATTCGGGCCGCCTGCCGCACAACTGGGTGGCGCCGACATTCTATTTGCGCGGCAAATCATACCGCAGCGCGAAGAAATACGATTTGGCGGTCGCCGACTATCAGGCCGCGGTGCAGGCAGATCCCAAGCTTGACGTCGCCTACTACGAGCTCGGCGCCTGTTATCAGGAGCTAAACCAACACAACAAGGCGATCGAGGTGTTCAATCAGGCGATCGCCTTGAAGACAGACAGCGCCGGCTACTTCTACGCGCGCTGCGTCTCGGAGAGTTGGATCAGCAAGTTCGCCGACGCCGCCAATGATTGCCGTAAGGCGACCCATTTGAAGCCAGGGGACGCCGATATGCTGGCAACGCTCGGACGCCTCTACGAGGATCAAGGACAAAAGGTCGAGGCGATGGAAAGTTACAAGGCTGCTCTGGCCATCAATCCAAACCAGCAGGAAGCGAAGGAAGGCATGGCCTTCTTGACCAAGAAGGGCGGCTAACGCTACGTCAGGGCGCGATGACGAGCGGCGCCGCCGGAAATTTCTTCGAAGACTTTCGCGCCGGCCAGATTTTGCAGCACGGGCCGGCGCGTAGCGTAAGCGTCGGCGACGTTGCGCTTTATACCGCTCTCTATGGCGGACGCTTTGCACCACAATCCTCCGATGTGTTTGCGCGCAGCCTGGGGCTTCCCGGCGCGCCGCTTGATGATCTTCTCGTCTTTCATCTCGTGTTCGGAAAAACGGTACCCGAGGTCTCGTTGAATGCGATCGCCAATCTCGGTTACGCCGAGTGCCGCTTTCTGAAACCAGTTTTTCCCGGCGACACGCTGAGCGCGCGATCCGAAGTGCTGGGTATGCGCGAGAACACCAACCGCGAAACCGGGATCGTCTATGTGCGCTCGACCGGGTTCAATCAAAACGACGAACAGGTGTTGAGTTATGCGCGCTGGGTCATGGTGCGCAAACGTTCCGCAGAGAAGGACGTGCCAAACGGTCAAGTCCCGAAACTGGCGACGGTCGTCGAACCGCATGAGTCGACTATGGACCCTCGGGTGACGTTCGAAGCCTTTGACCGGGGCGCCAGCGGCGGATCGCTCTACTTCGAGGACTATGCGATCGGAGCGCGGATCGATCACGGCGACGCCATGACCGTCGAAGAGGCGGAGCACATGATGGCGACGCGGCTCTATCACAACACCGCGCGAGTTCATTTCAACGCCCATGCCGAGAAGCAAGGACGCTTTGGGCGGCGCATCGTTTATGGCGGACACGTTATTTCAATTGCGCGGGCGCTCAGTTTCAACGGTCTGGCGAACGCTTGGTTCGTGAGCGCGATCAATGCCGGACGCCATGTCGCGCCCTGTTTCGGTGGCGACACCGTTTATGCGTGGAGCGAAATTATCGGTGCGGCACAGGCTCCCTCGCGCGACGACATGGGGTATTTACGCGTTCGAACCGTCGCGACGAAAGATCGTTCTTGCGCCGATTTTCCGGACAGGAGCGGGGACGGTGGATATGATCCCGCTGTTATCCTCGATCTCGATTATTGGGTCTTGATGCCAAGGGCTTGAGCATGCGCGTTCGATTGGCATTCGCGGCCGTGGTGACATGCGGCGCGGTGATCGGTGCTGCCGTCGAGCGCGCCGGCGCTTGGGATATCATTCAATCGGGCGTCGTGCTGGAGGCACCAGAATGCGTGTCGTGGGGCGCGGGACGCGTTGATTGCTTTGTGCGCCTGTCGAACGGGCATTTGAACTGGATCATTTACGCGCAAGGGACGTGGTCGCCGGCGCAAGATTTGGGCGGCGACTTGCCGGTGCCAGTCAGCTGCGTCATTCGTGGACCGGGCGGCATCAATTGCTTTGCACCGTCGGCCAAAGGCGTGCTCGCCGAAATCCATCTCAATGGCACGAAATGGAGCGCATGGGCCTCGCTCGGTGGCGAACTTGCGGTAGGGCGCGCGTCGTGTGTCGCGCTGGGCCGGGACCACATCGCCTGTTTCGCCCGCGGGCGGCGCGGGCAGTTGATGTCGCGCAGTTGGGATGGCGGTGCGGCGTGGAACGAGTGGCGCGATCTGGGCGGCGCGTTCAGCGGCGATCCAAGTTGCGTTGCGCTCGGAGCGCGCGTTGCCTGTTACGGCCGTGGGCCAAGCGGGCAATTGGTGGCCTACCTGCCGAACGATGCGGGAAACGCCGGCGCTTGGGTTACCTACGGCGGACAGGTCGAAGGCCGTCCTTCATGCAACGCGTTGAATGCCACCGATGTCGCCTGCGCGGTGCGTGGTGCAGGTCAGCGACTGTTGTTGTTGCGCGGAACGGCGATCGCCGGACAGGCGAGCGGCAAACTGGTCACGAGCGGTGACCAAGCGACGAGCGATCCTGCGTGCGTTGCGAGTGCGACCGGCCTCACCTGTTTCGTGCGCGATTCGAACCGCCGTCTGTTGCGCCGGACAATTGCTGCGAACGGCGATATGTCCGACGGCAGAAAGCTCGAGGATGCACCGGAATCGATGGGCGTCACCTGCCTATCGATACAAAACGGCGCCTTCGCCTGCCTTGTCGTCGACACGGAGCGGCGCCTGCAATTTGCGATCGGCGGCGATCTCAACGGCTCGCAAGCGGCGGTAAGCGACGCTTCGGGCGCCGACGAGAGTCCCGTCGGAAACTGGTACCTCTCGAGCTTGGAGACGAACGCGCTCTGCCATGTGCAGCTGTTCGCCGACGAAGAAGGTGGCGCCAAGCGCCTCACTTTCGGTCGGGATTGCGTCGATCTGCCAGGCGTTTCGCGCGCTTCGCTGTGGGAGGCCGATGAAGATCTGCTTCAGTTCATGACGCCGCGCGGGCGTCCGGTGGTGCGCTTCCGTTTGACGCGTTCAGGGCGTTGGATCAGCCCGATGCCGCGGATGCCGTACATGCTGTCGCGCGATCGGCCGGAAGGGGCAGGGAACGAGCGGTGAGCGACCCGGGGCGTAGCGATCGCGCGTTTACGATCGCGGCGAGACTTAAGAGCATCGGCCACGCGTTCGATGGACTGCGTCTGATGCTACGCACGCAGCACAATGCGTGGCTCCATCTGACGGCAACTGTAGTCGTCGTCGCCGCCGGGCTACTCCTGGGCCTTACCGGCGAGGCTTGGATGGCGTTGATCCTCGCCATTGTGATCGTTTGGGTCGCCGAAGCTCTCAACACCGCGTTCGAGCTCCTTTGCGACGTCGCTTCGCCGGATTTTCATCCGGTCGTGAAAGCGGCCAAGGACGTGGCGGCTGGCGCAGTACTCCTCAGTGCGATGGGGGCGGCTATCGTTGGAACCATCGTCTTTCTGCCGCGGGTTATTCGGCTTATCGCGTTGAATTGAACGTGGCGTTGGAGCCGCGCCCGCGACAGTGCTAAACAGCCGCCAAACGGGCGCCGAGCGCGCCATCCAGGAGGATCCACATGGCGCGAGAACTGAACCACTTCATCGGCGGCAAACAAGTCAAAGGAACAAGCGGACGCTTCGGCGACGTCTTCAACCCGACCACCGGTGAGGTTCAAGCACGCACGCCGTTCGCGACGGGGGGCGAAGTGCGCAACGCGGTCGACTCTGCGCAACGCGCCTTTCCGGAATGGGCGGCGCAGAACCCGCAAAAACGCGCGCGTGTGATGTTCAATTTCAAGGCGCTGGTCGAAAAGCACATGGACGAACTCGCCCATATGCTGTCGTCGGAACACGGCAAGGTCATTGCCGATTCCAAGGGCGACATCCAACGCGGACTCGAGGTGATCGAATTCGCATGCGGCATTCCCCATTTGATGAAGGGCGAATACACCGAAAGCGCGGGCACCGGGATCGACGTCTATTCGATGCGCCAGCCGTTGGGCGTCGTCGCCGGCATCACGCCATTCAACTTTCCGGCGATGATTCCGATGTGGATGTTCGGCGTCGCCATCGCCGCCGGCAACACGTTCGTCTGCAAACCCAGCGAAAAAGATCCGAGCGTTCCGTTGCGCTTGGCTGAGCTTTTCATGGAAGCGGGCGCGCCGGCCGGCGTGCTCAATGTCATCAACGGCGATAAGGAAGCGGTCGATGCGATCCTCAAGGATCCCGACATTCGCGCAGTGAGTTTCGTCGGTTCGACCGTCGTTGCCGAGCATGTCTTTACGACCGGGACAGCGCACGGTAAGCGGGTGCAGGCGATGGGCGGGGCGAAGAACCACGCGATCATCATGCCGGATGCCGATCTCGACCAAGTCGTCGACGATCTGATCGGCGCGGGTTACGGCTCGGCGGGCGAGCGTTGCATGGCGATCGCGGTCGCCGTGCCGGTGACAGACAAACTCGGCGACGAGTTGGTCAAGCGGCTCAAGCCGCGAGTCGAAGCGCTCAAGGTCGCGCCATCGACGGATCCGGACGCGAATTACGGGCCCATGGTCACGCGCGAGCACCGCGACAAGGTGAAAGCCTATATCGACATGGGCGTGAAGGAAGGCGCGGAACTCGTCGTCGACGGACGCGAATTTCGCATGCAAGGCTATGAGAAAGGGTTCTTCCTCGGCGGCTCGTTGTTCGATCACGTCAAGCCGAACATGAAGACCTACCAAGACGAAATATTTGGCCCCGTGCTTCAGGTGGTGCGGGCGAAAACCTTCGACGAAGCGGCCGCCCTACCGTCGAAACATCAATACGGCAACGGCGTCGCGATCTTCACGCGCGACGGCGACGCGGCGCGCGAGTTCGCGGCGCGGGTGCAGGTCGGCATGGTTGGGATCAACGTGCCGATCCCGGTGCCGCTCGCCTATCACACCTTCGGCGGCTGGAAGCGTTCGGCCTTCGGCGACGTCAATCAGCATGGCCCAGAGGGCGTGCGCTTTTTCACCAAGATCAAGACAGTGACGGCGCGCTGGCCCAAAGGCGGCGCGCGCGAAGGTTCGAGCTTTGTCATTCCGACGATGCGGTAGGCGCATGACTCGGATTGCTCTTGCTTCACTGATCTGCGCGGTCGCAGTCGCGTTCCTGCCAAGCGCTTTGGCGCGACCGAGTTTCGATTGCGCCAAGGCGCAGTCGGCTTCGGAAAAGGAAGTCTGCCGCGTTCCCGAGCTGCAATGGTTCGACCGGCAAGTCAGCCGAATTTATGCGCAGGTCAAGGCCAAAGGCGACGCGAGCGTGGTCGTCGATCAGCGCGCATTTCTTTCCCGCCGCGAACGGTGCGGCGCGAATCTGGAATGCCTTGAAGCGGCTTATGGCGATCGTTTGAAGGCCATTGGCAAACTCAGCGACATCACCGATGCGGTGGGTGAATTCCGGCCGACGGCATTTGGCGGCTCTTTGTGGGTCGTGCGCTTCGGCTTCACGGCCGCGATCAAGATCCTCACCGTCGGCGATGCCGGCCACACTTGCGTGTTCGAGACCGACAATGCGACGCAGACCGGCAAGGGCATTCTCAAAGCCGTCGAGGCCGCTGACCGGGGCACGTGCCGGCTCAATGTGATGCCGGACCAAGACGACGAAAACAATCTGCTCGTCGAAACGCACAACTGCCAAAGCTATTGCGGCATGCGCGCAATCATGGACGGGGCCTATTGGCGCGCCGGCCCCTGAGGCGTTGACCCGAGCCTTGCCGTGCCGTTAAGCCATGCCGGGCTCGCCTGGTCGCGAGCCTTTTTCTCGAGGCGTATATCGATATGGCAGTGGGCCTGCTCGAGCGTTACCGCGCCACAGTCGCGGAAGGTCGGTTGACAGGCGACGCGGCACAAGAGCGCGTCGCCGTCGCGCTTGACACCCTTGCGGTCGAGCTCGCCGCGCAGCGGCCGGCCAAACGCTCGCTCTTCGGTCGTCGTAACGGCGCCGCGGGCGTTCGTGGGCTCTACATCCACGGCCCTGTCGGACGCGGCAAGTCCATGTTGATGGATATGTTCTTCGAAACCGCCGCAGTCGCTGCCAAGCGCCGGGTGCATTTTCAGGAATTCATGGCCGAGGTGCACCGAGGGGTAAAAGCGTGGCGCGACAAGGATGCCGACGATCCGGTCGGCAAAATTGCGCGCGACATTTCGGTCGAGATCGGTCTTTTGTGTTTCGACGAGTTTCAGGTCAGCGACATCGCCGATGCGATGATCCTGAGTCGTTTATTCAAAGCCTTGTTCGACGAACGCGTTGCGGTCGTCGCAACCTCGAATCGCGCGCCTGACGAGCTTTATGAAAACGGTATCAATCGGCAGCTGTTCCTGCCGGCGATTGCGCTGATCGAAGAGCGAATGCAGGTCATAGAGTTGGATGGGCCGATCGACTACCGCCTCGCGAAGCTCGATCGCGCGCATGTCTATTTCACGCCGATAAACATGGAGAGCGATGCCGCGCTCGATGACGTGTGGCACGACCTGACCGGTATCGGGCACGGAGCGCCGGGAAGCGTGTCCACTCTTGGACGGCAGGTTGCCGTGCCCGAGCAGGCAAAAGGCGTCGCGCGCTTTACCTTCGACGATCTTTGCGTCGCCGCGCTCGGCCCGAACGATTACCTGGCGCTGGCCGAGGCGTTCCACGCGATCGTGCTGAAAGGCGTACCGGTCATCCGACCGGATCAGCGCAACGAGGCAAAGCGCTTCGTCACGCTGATCGATGCGCTCTATGAGCGCGGCGTCAAACTGGTTTGTTCGGCGGCCGTGCCGCCCTCAGCGCTTTATCCGGCTGGCGACGGCGTACGCGAGTTTGAACGCGCTACGTCACGGCTTATTGAGATGCAAAGTACCGACTATCTTGCGCGCGCTCATCAGCCGCGCGCAGCGCACGGCTGATCGGCTCAATAATCCTTACTGCGGCATGACGAGCGGAGTCGGCCCGCCCGTCGATTGAGGCTGGCCTGAGGATGGCGGCGGAGTCGACGGCGTAGCAAGAGGTGGAGACGCGGGTGCCGTCGGTTCGTCGAGCGTCGGCGACGTGCCCGGCGTGAAGGCCGCGTTCAGCGGGTCAGGCGCCGCGGGCACGGTTGGAGCCTCCGCTGGCGCGGTCTGTTTGGCCGGTGCCGCGATGGTCGTTACCCGGGCTGGTTCGCGTGTGTGAGAGCGGCGAACGGGCTCAACAGGTTCGGGCGTTGCTGCGCTCAATGCAGGCTTCACGCGCGGATGGACCGAGATCGCCCGCTGTGGTTCGACGTGTGCCGCCGCTGGCGCAGCTGCCGGGGTAACGGTGATCGACGGCGTCGCCAGTGCTTGCTCGGTCGGCGGTGCGGAAATGATTGTGGGCTCGACGGCGTTGTCGGGGTCGCTCCTGTCGACGGCGGGCGCCGCGGCGGTGACGACAGGGGCAATACGTAGGGTCAGGACCGGTTCGCCGTTTTCCAGTTTCGAAGAGATCATCGCACTCGTCGACTCGGTCGCGATCAGCGGACCACCGGAGGAGGCGGGGATCACGCTTGGTGCGGTCGGGGCGAAGGCTTCTTCGGTCACAGGCGGTGTGTCGCCGGCCGAGGCATCCGACGTCGATGTCGCGGCGGTGGCCGGCGTCGCCGTGGCGAGCCGCGCTGTAGCGGTTGTGTTCTCGACGTTGCGCAGCCGATGCGCCTTCTGACTGGCGGGGGGCTCACCCTCGAGACCCACGGCGACCGAGGCACCCGGAATTTGCAACGCCGCCAGGGGGTCAACGGGGGCCACAGTCGCCATCAACGTCGCGCGGGACGGCTGATGGCGCAGGTGTTCGCCCAAATAGGGACCGACCAGGAAGGTAGAGGCAAAGCCGGCTGAGCCGGAAACGAACACTGCAGAGGCAAGAAAACCGGCGAGTGCCGATGAACGCATGGCCCGACTCCACTGTTACGTCTTATGTCAGGCTGGACTCGCCCCCCGAATCAAGATCCGGGCCAGCCACGCGACGAAGATTAACGAAACCTTAATGTGGCAGAAATGTACCTGGTCAAGGAGAACGAATCAATGGCGCAGTAAAGTTGCATTATCGATTGCTGCGACCAGCGGACGTGGAGCTTCAACGAACCCATCGGTATTCCGACAGTTATTGCTCCTTCCGTTCGACGCCGTGCCGAGGCTGTAAGAAAATTTTCGAGATTCATGCGATCGGCGAAGGCGCCGTCGGATTTTTTCGGAAGGCCGCCCGCATACAGACTGCGCACCGCTCGATCTGACCTTTGCCCAGTTACAAGGCCGCGTTCGCTTGCGGGTGTTACGCGTTGTTTGCTACGGCTGCGCGCGACAAATCTCCGCGCAACTCTCGGCGAAGGATTTCATCTTATGGCACGCAACAAGATCGCGCTCATCGGCGGCGGACAAATCGGCGGCACGCTCGCTCACTTGATCGGGCTCAAAGAGCTGGGAGACGTCGTGCTCTTCGATATCGTGGAGGGGTTGCCGCAGGGCAAGTCGCTCGACATTGCGCAATCGGGTCCCGTCGAAGGTTTCGACGCGCTGTTCAGGGGCACGCAATCCTATGCCGACATCGCGGGCTCCGATGTCGTGATCGTCACCGCCGGCGTGCCACGCAAACCGGGCATGAGCCGCGACGATCTCCTCGCCATCAATCTCAAAGTGATGGCCGCGGTCGGTGAGGGCCTCAAGCAATACGCCAAGGATGCCTTCGTCATCTGCATCACCAACCCGCTCGACGCCATGGTGTGGGCCCTACGCCAGCTCTCCGGCTTGCCGCACAACAAGGTCGTCGGCATGGCGGGGGTGCTCGACGGATCGCGCTTTCGCCACTTCCTCGCCGACGAGTTCAAGGTGTCGGCCGAAGACGTGACGACGACCGTGCTCGGCGGTCATGGCGACACGATGGTGCCGCTGACGCGGTTCTCGACCGTCGCCGGTATTCCGCTGCCGGAGCTCGTCAAGCTCGGCTGGACCACGCAGGAGCGGCTCGACAAGATCGTGCAGCGGACGCGCGACGGCGGCGCTGAGATCGTGGGCATGCTCAAAACCGGTTCGGCGTTCTATGCGCCGGCGACGTCGGCGATTTCCATGGCCGAGAGCTATCTCAAGGACAAGAAGCGTATCCTCGCCTGTGCCGCCCACCTGACAGGCCAGTACGGCGTGAAGGACCTTTACGTCGGCGTGCCCTGTGTGATCGGCGCCGGCGGCGTGGAGCGTGTCATCGCACTGAACCTCCTGCCGGACGAACAGGCGATGTTTACGAAGTCGGTCGACGCAGTGAAGGGCTTGATCGACGCCTGCAAGAAGCTTGAGCCGAAGCTCGGCTGAGACGAGGTGTTTGGGAATCGGTCGTGAACATTCCGACGCTTGCGACCGACCGCTTCGTTCTTCGTGCGTTTCGCGAAGACGACGTTCCGGCGCTGACTGTTTTGCATAGTGATCCTGAGGTCATGCGCTATCTCAGAACGAATGGCGAAACCGAACTGCGCCCGCGCCAGGCGTGGGACTACATGGCCGTACAAATGGGCCATTGGTTGCTCAAGGGCTACGGCAAATGGGTATTGGCTGACCGCACGACCGACGAATTGATCGGCCGGGTGGGCTATTTCGATCCACCCTATGAATGGCCCGGCCTCGAACTCGGTTGGACGCTGTCGCGCCGGGTGTGGGGACAAGGCTATGCGACAGAGGCCGCGCGGCTCGCCCTCGATTGGGGTTTCGAAACACTACGCACCGACGAAATCATCAGCGCGATCAATCCCGATAACAACGCCTCGATCCGGGTGGCCGAGCGCCTGGGCCAGCAATATCTGCGGGACGATCAGCTGAACGGGGCGCCGTGTCGAATCTATGGGCTTACGCGGCAGGGATGGCACAAACGGCGTCATTCACACTCTTGATTTGCCCGGCGATACGCGGTGCGATGTGTCATGCGTCATGAACGGACATTTCGATGGACCTCGCACTCTCCAACGCCGACGAAACATTCCGTGCCGAAGTGCGCCGGTTTCTCGACGAGAAGCTGACGCCCGACCTGCGCGAGGCGGGCATGCGCACGGGCGGCGTGTTGACCGATCCGCCGGCGACAACGAAATGGCACAAGGCGCTCTACGAGAAGGGCTGGATTGCGCCGGCCTGGCCCAAGGAATACGGCGGGCCGGGATGGAGCGAGATGCAGCGCTATATCTTCGCCTCCGAACTGGCGACGGCGCATGCGCCGATCCTGCAGAATTTCGGCACGCGGATGTGCGGACCCGTGCTGATGAAATTCGGCCGGCCGGATCAGAAGGCGTTTTATTTGCCGCGCATTTTGTCGGGCGAGGATCGCTGGTGCCAGGGCTATTCGGAGCCGGGTTCGGGTTCCGATCTGGCTTCCCTGCAAACCAAAGCCGTGCGCGATGGTGACCATTACGTCGTCAACGGCTCTAAGATTTGGACGACGCATGCGCATTTCGCCAATCGCATGTTCTGTCTCGTGCGCACGGCGCAGACGGGGAAGAATCAGGAAGGCATCACTTTTATCTTGATCGATATGAAGACGCCGGGGCTGACGGTGGTGCCGATCATTACGCTTGCCGGCGACCATGAAGTGAACCAGGTGTTCTTCGACAATGTGAGCGTGCCGGTCGAGAATCGCGTCGGCGAGGAAGGCCAGGGTTGGACGATCGCGAAGTATTTGCTCGAGTTCGAGCGCGGCAACTCCTACGCGGCGGCGCTGCAAGCGAAGTTCAAATCGGTTCGCGAGGCGGCGGCGATCGAGCGGATCGACGGCGAGCGCCTGGTCGACGACGGCGAATTCGCGCGCAAGCTTGCGGAGGTCGAGATCGACCTCGCCGGATTGCTGGTCACGGAGCACCGCGTGATGTCGCAATTGGCGCAGGGACAGAATCCGGGGCCGGCGTCGTCTTTGCTCAAGGCGCGCGGCACCGAGACGTCGCAACGCATCAGCGAACTGAGCATCGAGGCGCTCGGCTTTTATGCCGCCCCGTTCGAGCCGGAAGCGCGCAAGCAAGGCGCCAACGTGCGGGCGGTGACGCCAATGCACGGGCTGGTGTTCATGCCGCAATATTTGAATACGCGGGCGGCGACGATCTATGGCGGCTCGTCCGAGGTTCAGCGCAACATTATGGCGAAGCTGATCCTCGGGTTTTGATTGCGCCGATTGCCCTAGCGAGCGGAAATGAGTTCATCGAGTACGAAGACGATCTACATACCGCTCCTTGACGAGGGAACCACGGTCAGTCGGCCTACAGAGGGCGAAGTGCTCGGCGCGAACCGATATCGTGTGCTCGCCACACCCAATTACGATCCGGATGTCGAGAAATGGGAATTCCCTCCGGGCAGTATCGTTGTTTGCGATGTGGAAATCAGGGGAGCCGATCAGTTTTTGATTGCGCGGAGAGTTGCTGAAGAAATGCACACTCAAATCCAAGAGAGATTCAAGGACAGCCTCGTCGATCTACTCGGCATCCGATTCATCGAGGTGTCGAAGGAAAGGGTGATCGCCGAAATGACGGTGAAGCCGTCGCTGCTTACGACCAATGGCCGGCTCCACGGCGGCGCGATCATGGCGTTGGCCGATACCGTTGGGGCGACCGGCGCTTTCTTGACCATTCCTGAGGGTGCGGCGGGAACCACGACGCTCGAGTCCAAGACCAATTTCTTCGGCGGCGTAAGCGAAGGCGTCGTCCGGGCCGAGGCGCTGCCGGTTCATGTCGGTAAACGTACTTCGTGCTGGCAGACGCGCGTAACCGACGCAAAAGGCAAACTGGTAGCGCAGGTCACGCAGACACAGATGGTGCTGACGGCCTAGACTCTCCGGCCGGATCGGATTGCCGGCTGGAAGCGATCGTTGAATGAATCGCGAAATCATTGACTACTACGATCACCTGGCGCCGACTTACGATCGCGACCGCTTCGGCAACAGCTATGGCCGGTTCATCGATGCGGGCGAACGCCGGCTACTCGCGCGGTGGCTTCCGGCGGAGCGTCACAACATTCTCGAAGTCGCCTGCGGCACGGGTCGCCTATCGAATTTTGCCGGTGTCGCCTGCGACGCCAGCCAGGAAAGTCTCAAACTTGCGAGCCTACGACACGCGCAGGTTACCTTCGTCTGCGCCGATTCCATGCAGCTGCCGTTCAAGTCGCACGGCTTCGACGCCGTGTTTGCGTTCCATCTGCTCATGCATTTGGACGCCGAGGGCGTTCGCGCGACTGTTGCCGAAGCGTCGCGGGTTTTGCGCCCTGGCGGCGTCTTTGTTGCCGACGTCGTTTCGGCGGCGCGACGGCATTTCGTTGCGCGATCGCGGCCGCGAAATCCTTGGCACGGCAATACGGCGCTCAGCGCGAGGGAATTTCGGACGCTCTGCGCGGAGTACGGCTTGAAGCCATTGCGGATGACCGGGCTTGCGTTTCTCCCGATTCAACGGATGCCACATCGGCTGAGGCCATTCCTGACGACGACCGACGCCTGGCTCGCAGCAGGGTTGCCGTCGCTGTCGTCCTATGTGATCGGATGCTTCGTCAAAGATGACACTCGCTAGCCGCATCCGCGCGCGTCTGCGGCGGCACGTGCCCGAGCGCTGGCGGCGGCTTGTCGCACAAACGCGCCGTCGTGCCAGCGAGGCGCGGTCGTCAGTCAAGTTCGAGTTTTCGACCGAGTGTATCGAGCGGCGCGATTTCACCGACTTCGTTTGCGCTGTCGACATTTCGCAACCCATCCGGCAGACGGCGCACTTCGAAGGCAAACTCCATAACATCAATCTCGCTGTAGGCCGGCTGAATCATCTCTGTCTTCGCAGCAATCAGGCGGTTTCGTTCTGGCAGTGTGTAGGTGTGCCCACGGCGCTGAACGGCTTCCAGCTGGGCAGAGGGATCGTCAGCAATCGCTTGAGTTCGGATATCGGCGGCGGTCTGTGCCAGATCGCAAGCTTGCTCTACGAATTGGGGCTGCGCTCGGGCATCAACGTTCTTGAGCGACATCCGCACAGCCGCGACATTTATACCGATGCCAACCGCTTCACGCCGCTTGGCCTCGATGCGACGGTCGTTTGGGGCTTCAAGGATGTGCGCCTCGCAAATATTTGCGCCCATCGCGTCGTATTCGATTTCAGCGTCGACGGTTCGGTGCTGCGCGGACGCCTGTTCAGCGAAATGCCGCTCCAGGCACTCGACTTGGAGATGAGCCGGCGCGACGAAGGGCAAATGCGAATTGCGGAAGTCAGATCGCTCAGCCTAGATGGAGAGACACATTTAGTCAGCCGCGACTCCTATGTCATCGACCCGTCCTAAGCGCTAACGACCCTTGAATTCCGGTGTGCGCTTCTCGAAGAAGGCTTTGACGCCCTCGCGTACGTCTTGGCTAGGGTTCGACACCATCACCGACAATGCGGCGTCGGCGAGCGAATGTTCGAGCGATGACGTCAAACCGCGATGCATCATTGCCTTGGCGAGGCGCACCGCTAATGGCGCCTTAGCGGCAAGGGTGCGGGCGAACGCGAGCGTGCGCGCTTCGAGTTCGGCAGCGGGCACGACTTCGGTGACCAGCCCGAGATCGTGCGCGGTCTTGGCGTCATAGACTTCAGACAGCAGCGACATCTTCAAAGCGCGATCGATGCCCATCGCTCGCGGAAAGAACCAGGCGCCGCCTTCATCGGGCAATAGTCCGAACTTGCCGCTGGTGTCGCCGAGGCGGGCCGTATCGGCGGCAATGCGAAAGTCGCAAGCGAGCGCGAGCGTGAGCCCGCCGGCCACCGCAGGACCGTTGATCATAGCGATCACCGGCTTGTCGAGATGATGCAGCGCCAAGATTACGCGATGCATGCCGTCGCGCATCTCGCGGGCGTGGCTCAGCTGCGTTTGCATCAACTCATGGTGCGCATCATCGGCATTCGAGACGTCACCGCCGGCGCAAAAGGCCCGACCTTCGCCGGTGATGATGAGGGCCCGCAAATTGTCGTCGCGAAGATAGGCGTCGATCGCCCGGACCATCTCTTCGCACAACCGTGTCGTGTAGGCGTTCATCTGCTTGGGGCGCGCGAGCGTAATACGCGCAATCTGTGGTTCGGGCTTGTCGACGCGGATGTCGCGGAACTCGGCGGTCATAGTGGCCTCGCTGTTCGGATGGCTCGCTCGGCGCTAGTCTAGCGCAAACCATTGGAGAGCGCCGCCTATGACCGACTATCCCGACATTGTTTATGAGGTGAAGGATCGCATCGCGCTTGTCACGCTCAACCGGCCAGACAAGTTGAACGCCTGGACCGCAGCAATGGAGACGAGCGTCAAGCGAGCGATCGCCGACGCCACGCGCGACGACGATGTTCGGGCGATCGTGATCACAGGCGCGGGGCGCGGCTTCTGTTCGGGTGCCGATATGGGCCTCTTGCAAAGCATCGGACCCAAAGGCGAGCGGCGCGAATTGCGCGACGACGCCGCAAGCGTCACGGTTCCAACTTCAAATCTCGGGCCGAGCCTCGAGGGCAATTACAAAAGTCGCTTCGGCTATTTGTTCAGCGTTCCAAAGCCGATCATCGCGGCGATCAACGGACCGTGCGCCGGCATCGGATTGGTTTTCACGTTGTTCTGCGATTTGCGCTTCGCCAGCCACGAAGCAAAATTCACGACCGCCTTCGCACAGCGTGGCTTGATCGCCGAGCACGGCATATCGTGGTTGCTGCCGCGGCTCACCGGATCGGCGAACGCACTCGACGTCTTGCTTTCGGCGCGCAAATTCAACGCGGAGGAAGCCCAACGGATTGGCCTCGTCAATCGCGCCTTTGCGCACGATGATTTCATGGACAACGTCATGGCTTATTCACGCCAGCTCGCCGGAACGGTTTCGCCGCGCTCGATGGCCGTGATGAAAGCCCAGGTCTGGAAATCCTGGTTCCAGGATTTCAACGATGCGCTTCAGATCGCCGATGCCGAAATGACGAAGAGCTTCGGCTCGGAGGACTTCAAGGAAGGCGTCGCACATTTCGTGGAAAAGCGGGCGCCGAAATTTTCGGGACGCTAGGCCCGGCGGCGCGGCGAAATTCGAACAAAGCGAAAACGGCGAAGCAAAGTTGATCGGGGCGTGGCGCGGCGGAGGTGATGGCCGCCACTCATTCGCCTTAAACAATCGCGCTATATTGGCGACGGTTTTGGCAATGGGGTCTCGCGATGCGTTGGCGCAATTTTCTTTTGATGCTGCCGTTCTTCATCATCGGCATCGCTATCCCGATCTATTATTTCGGGCTCTCGGGCGACGATGGCACCTCTTCCGCACCCAGCGTTACGGCCGCGCCGTCCGCCGATTATTCGCCGAGCAGGCTAACGCAGGGGCGGGCCGTCGTCGGCGCGAGCCGCGATCTTTTCGATCACATCGCCGATCAGTGGGTGACCCCTCATGGCCTCTCCCGCGTGAGCATCAAATTGCTCTTGCTTGGCGGAATATTTGCGCTCGGCTACGTCGTTCTACGCCTCATTCTTGCCGTGCTGAACGGCGCCTTCAGCGGCATCGCCAAAGCCGCCTTCGGCTTCTTGGTGCACAAAGCATTGGGCCCAATGTTCATGGGCTTCCTCGCGGTTGGTTCGACCTGGGGCATACATCAAACGGTCGCAGAACAGTTCGGACTGCCATGGGCGGCGGTGACAGTTGCCGTAACAGCCGCAATTGCGACGCTGTTTGCGCTTGCCGGGGTCCAATTGCGGTCCCAGTAGGCGCCTATTCGAGAACCGGTCGGGGGCCTGACGGGCCAACCCGAGCGGTTGCGCCGGGTAGGGGGACACCGCTATATCAGCGGCCCGAAGCGAACCATCCGCCTTCAAGCCAACGTTCGGTGTTCCGTGACTGCACGGATTACGGTGCGTTGCGCCCTCGAAATTCAGGCCCGCCCATGAACATCCATGAATATCAAGCCAAGGCCGTCCTCAAAGAGTTCGGCATCCCGGTGCCGCGGGGCTTTCCCGCCTTGTCGGTCGAGGAGGCAGTGAAAGCTGCGAACGAGCTCGGCGGACCGGTTTGGGTTGTGAAGGCGCAAATCCATGCCGGCGGGCGGGGCAAAGGCGGCGGCGTCAAAGTCGTCAAGGCGATCGACGCCGTGAAGGCCGAAGCGACGCGCATCCTCGGGATGACGCTTGTCACGCACCAGACCGGACCGCATGGACGGGTGGTGCGCCGGCTCTATGTCGAGGAAGGCTCGGCGATCGCGCGCGAACTCTATCTCTCCATGCTTGTCGACCGCGCGACGTCGCGCGTTGCGTTTATCGTCTCGACCGAAGGCGGCATGGATATCGAAGAGGTGGCGCGTAAAACGCCGGAGAAGATCCTGACGCTGCAGGTCGATCCGGCGACCGGCATCCAACCTTTCCACGGCCGTCGCATTGCGCAAGCGCTGAAGGTAACAGGCGATACGGCGAAGCAACTCCAAAAGATAGTCGGCGATCTTTATCGCGCGTTCGTGGCCAAGGACATGAGTTTGCTCGAGATCAATCCGTTGGTGATCAATGACAAGGGCGCAGTCATTTGTCTCGACGCCAAAATCAATTTCGACGACAACGCGCTTTATCGCCACCCCGAGATTCAAGAACTGCACGATCCGAATGAAGAAGATCCTGCAGAACTCGAGGCCGCGAAATACGATCTCAATTTCATCAAGCTCGACGGCTCGATCGGCTGCCTTGTCAACGGCGCAGGTCTGGCCATGGCGACGATGGACATCATCAAGCTCTACGGATCGGAGCCGGCGAACTTCCTTGACGTCGGTGGCGGCGCTTCGAAAGAAAAGGTGACGGCCGCGTTCAAGATCCTGCTGAAGGACAAAGCGGTCAAAGGTATCCTGGTGAACATCTTTGGCGGCATCATGCGCTGCGACATCATCGCGGAAGGGATCATTGCGGCGGCCAAGGAGACGGGATTGCCGGTGCCATTGGTCGCACGCCTTTCGGGCACCAATGCCGACCTCGGCAAGAAGATATTGTCAGAATCGGGATTGAACTTGATTCCAGCCGACGATCTGGCGGAAGCCGCGGAAAAAATCGTCAAGGCAATCAAGAAGGCAGCATAGGTTCGGGAGTTGTTATGCGCTTTGTTCTCGCCAGTCTCGCCGTCTTGACCATCAGCGTGGGCAGCGCGTCCGCCGCCGCGTTCGATAATTATCGCGCGGCATGCCTCGATACCGGCGGTGATCTTGGCAAAGTTCGTGCGGCGGCAGCAGCGAAAGGTTGGGGCAAGCTCTCCGACGCCGATCGCGAAGTGCTCGCGCCGGGCAATGAGCGCGCGGTCGAAGGGTGGGCGATCAGCGACGGCGGCGCACGGTATCTTGTCTCGATCAAAGCGAGTTCGGCCGGCGGCGGCGCCGGCGACATGTCGGGCGCAGGCGTTGCGACCTGTACGCTCAGCGCGTCGAAAGGCGACGACGCGGTTGCGATCAAAGCCTATGGCGATTATCTGAAGCGCCGGCCGGCGGGCGATGAAAACGCCGACGGTTATCGGACGGCCTCATGGCAGGTCACAGACGGCGCGGGTTTGGTTATGCACTATTACTTCGGTGGCACGGCTGCGACCGCTTCCGTTTTCTCACTCAGCGTCGTCAAGAAATAGGAGCCTGCACGGCCCATGGCTGTTCTCGTCGACAAAAATACGAAAGTCATTTGCCAGGGCTTCACCGGCAATCAGGGCACATTTCATTCCGAACAGGCGATCGCCTACGGCACCAAAATGGTCGGCGGCGTCGCGCCGGGCAAAGGAGGCTCGACGCATTTGAACCTGCCGGTGTTCGACACGGTTGCCGAAGCGGTCGCGAAGACCGGCGCAACGGCGAGTGCGATCTACGTGCCGCCGCCCTTCGCGGCCGACGCGATCCTCGAGGCGATCGACGCGGGCATCGCGCTCGTGGTGTGCATTACCGAAGGTATTCCGGTGCTCGACATGGTGCGCGTGAAGCGGGCGCTCTCGGGCTCGAAGACGAGGCTGGTCGGACCGAATTGCCCGGGTGTCATCACGCCCGGCGAATGCAAGATCGGCATCATGCCCGGACATATCCACAAGCGCGGCTCGGTGGGCATCGTCTCGCGTTCGGGCACGCTGACCTATGAGGCGGTGGCACAGACGACAGCAACTGGGCTCGGTCAGACGACCTGCATCGGCATCGGCGGCGACCCGGTCAACGGCACGAACTTCATCGACTGCCTCGATATGTTCTTGGGCGACCCTGAGACACTATCCATCATCATGATCGGTGAAATCGGCGGTTCGGCTGAGGAAGAGGCAGCCGATTTCCTTAAGGTCTCCAAGACCAAGAAGCCGGTCGTGGGCTTCATTGCCGGCGTCACCGCGCCGCCAGGCCGGAGAATGGGGCACGCCGGTGCCATTGTTTCCGGCGGCCGCGGCACGGCTCAAGGCAAGATCGAAGCGATGAAATCGGCGGGGATCACGGTCTCGGCATCGCCGGCGGCGCTCGGGACAACGCTCGCCAAAGTGCTCAAGGGTCACTAAGTCATAATCAGTTTGAGCGATTCTGCGGGGACCAAACTTTCTTTTCCCCGTGCGTGAGACGAAAATGGCCATCGCCCCCCAAGCCCGACCCGAGCAGCAATCGAACGCGGTCTTCGAAGCAACGTCGTTTCTCTACGGCGCCAACGCCGCGTTCATCGAAGACATGCACGCGCGCTATCAGGCCGACCCCAATTCGGTCGACGAGAGCTGGCGCAATTTCTTTGCGGGCCTTGCCGAGCGTTCGGCGCTTCGAGCCTCGTGGGCGCGCAAGGACTGGGTCGACGATGCGGATGATACGACGCGTGCCCTAACAGGTGCGCCGCCCGCGCCGGTCAAAAGCGCAAAGCCGGGCCAGCGTGATGCGACAGTGCGTGAACCGGCGCCAAAGATTGCTCTGCGTCAGCCGGCTGCCTCGCCGGATGAAGTGCGCCGCGCGTCACTCGACACCGTTCGGGCAACGCAACTCATTCGCGCCTACCGCGTGCGCGGGCACCTTGAGGCCGACCTCGATCCCCTAAAGTTGCAGAAGCGAGAGCCGCATCCAGAACTCGATGCGGCGAGCTATGGCTTCGGCGCGAGCGATATCGACCGGTCGATTTTCATCGACGGCATGCTCGGTCTTGAATCCGCAACGATGCGCCAGATCATGGAGATCTTGCGGCGAACCTACTGCGGCAGCGTCGGCATCCAGTTCATGCACATCGCCGATCCCGATGAGAAATCTTGGGTCCAGCAGCGGGTCGAAGGCGCCGACAAGGACATCTCGTTCACGCCGGAGGGCAAGAAAGCGATCCTCAATAAATTGATCGAAGCGGAAGGGTTCGAGAAATTCTGTGCAGTCAAATTTCTCGGCACGAAGCGCTTCGGCCTCGATGGCTCGGAATCGCTGATCCCGGCACTCGAACAAGTGATCAAAGTCGGCGGTAAGCTGGGCGCGAAGGAAATAGCCATCGGCATGCCGCATCGCGGCCGCCTCAACGTGCTCGCCAATGTGATGGCCAAGCCCTATCGCGCGATCTTTCACGAATTCCAAGGCGGGTCGTCGAATCCCGAAGATGTCGGCGGCTCGGGCGACGTCAAATATCACCTCGGCGTCTCGTCGGATCGCGAGTTCGACGGCAACAAGGTGCATCTATCGCTCGCGGCAAACCCGTCGCATCTGGAGGCCGTGGATCCGGTCGTGCTGGGTAAGGCGCGCGCAAAACAGCAACAGCACGGTGATAAGGTCACGCGCACAACGGTCATTCCCCTCTTGATGCACGGCGACGCGGCATTTGCAGGGCAAGGTATCGTGGCCGAATGTTTGGCGATGTCGGGCACCAAGGGCTATCGCACCGGCGGCACCGTCCACGTCATCGTCAACAACCAGATCGGCTTTACGACGGCGCCGATGCACTCGCGCTCGTCGCCCTATCCGTCCGATGTTGCGCTCATGGTGCAAGCGCCGATCCTGCACGTGAACGGCGACGATCCCGAAGCGGTCGTCTATTGCGCACGCGTCGCCACTGAATTCCGCATGAAGTTCCACAAAGATGTCGTGCTCGATATTTTCTGCTATCGCCGCTTCGGCCATAACGAAGCGGACGAGCCGGCGTTCACGCAGCCTTTGATGTACAAGGCGATCAAGGAGCATCCGACGACGGTCGCACTTTATTCGCAGAAGCTGGTCGACGAAGGAACGATGACGCGCGGCGAAATCGACCTGATGCGCGGCGATTTTGAACGGCGCTTGTCGGAAGAATTGAAGTCGGCGGATTCCTATCGCGCGAACCGCGCCGATTGGCTCGACGGCGTGTGGTCCGGTATGCAAGCGGCGGAGGGCGACGAGCGCCGCGGCGAGACGGCGGTACCGCTGGCGATGCTGAAGGAAGTGGGCGCTGCTCTCACGCGCGTGCCGGCGACCGTCAAACTGCACAAGACGGTCCAGCGGCTGTTGCAGCAGAAGGGGCAAATGATCGACAGCGGCGAAGGCATCGACTGGGCTACCGGCGAAGCGTTGTCGTTCGGCACGCTGCTGGTCGAAGGCATCGCGGTGCGCCTCGCCGGTCAAGACTCTGCGCGCGGTACCTTCAGCCAGCGCCACGCCGCGCTCGTCGATCAGGAAACCGAGGAGCGCTACATCCCGCTCGCTCACATCTTCGATCGCAAGCAAGCCGAGTTCGATCTCGTCGACTCGCTATTGTCGGAAGAAGCGGCGCTTGGCTTCGAGTACGGCTACTCGCTCTCCGAGCCGAAGGCGTTGATCGTCTGGGAGGCGCAATTCGGCGATTTCGTCAACGGCGCACAAGCCATCATCGATCAATTCATCGCCTCGGGCGAAAAGAAGTGGCTGCGCATGTCGGGCCTGACGATGCTGTTGCCGCACGGTTATGAAGGCCAAGGTCCCGAACACTCCTCCGCTCGGCTCGAACGCTTTCTCCAACTCTGTGCCGAGGATAATATCCAGGTCGCCAACGTGTCGACGCCGGCGAACTATTTCCACGTGTTGCGGCGGCAAATTCACCGCAACTTCCGTAAGCCTCTCGTACTCATGACACCGAAATCGCTGCTGCGTCACAAGCGGTGTGTTTCGCGGCTGGCCGATATGGGGCCGGGAACCTCGTTCCACCGCGTGCTGTGGGACGATGCGGAAGCGCATATGGGGTCGACGGTGAAGCTGGCGCTCGATACCGCCGTGCAGCGGGTCGTGTTGTGCTCCGGCAAGGTCTATTACGACCTTCTGGAGGAGCGCGAAAAGCGTGGCATCGAGGATATCTATTTGATGCGGGTCGAGCAGTTCTATCCGTTCCCGGCGCGTTCGTTGATGAAGGAACTTGCACGCTTTCGCAATGCGGATGTGGTGTGGGCGCAAGAAGAGCCGAAGAATATGGGTGCCTGGACGTTCATGGAGCCCAATCTCGAATGGGTGTTGAGCCGTGCAGGCTCGAAGACGCCGCGCGCGCGCTATGTCGGGCGCCCCGCGGCGGCATCGCCGGCGGCGGGGCAAATGAGCCGGCATCTGGCGGAATTGAAAAATCTCCTTGATGATGCGTTGACCCTCGACGCCAAGTGAGTCGTCGCAAACCGGGGCGCGTGCGGCTCCAAGCTCCATGAAAGATTGAAGAGCGAACACGATGGCCATTGATATTCGCGTGCCTGCCCTGGGTGAATCGGTCACCGAGGCAACCGTCGCCAAATGGCTCAAGAAACCGGGTGACGCGGTCGCCATCGACGAGCCGCTGGTCGAGCTTGAGACCGACAAGGTGACCGTCGAGGTCCCGGCGCCAAGCGCCGGCGTGTTGTCGGAAATCCGCGTGCCAGCCGGCATGGCGACCGCCGTCGGCAGTGTGCTCGGCACGATCGGCGAAGGCACCGGCGCAAGCTCCGCGCCGCCGCGGGCGCAGCCGTTGCCGCGGTCGCCCAGTGCAAGGCCTGCGGCGGCTGCGGGTCCTGCGCAACGGGCGCAAAGCAGCGCGCAAGCGGCGTTGAGCCCGGCGGCACGCAAGATCGCCGAGGAATACAACATGCTGCAGTCGGCCATCTCCGGCAGCGGGCGCGATGGGCGCGTCACCAAAGGTGACGTGCTAAGCGCTATTGAAGCGCGCAGCGAGCCGAACTCACGCCCGGTCTACTCGCCGCCGCCGAGTTCCGGGCCGCTACAGCTGACGCCGCAACAAATTCAGCCCGAGGCAACTTCAGCCATGCGGCCGGCGCCGCAACCAATGGAGCCGCGCGCCTCCGAGCTGCGCATGCCGGAACCTCGTCCCGTCTACGCGCCGGCGCCGCCGCGAGCCGAACCGCTGTCGGCGATGGAGTCGCGGGCCACCGAGCAACGTGCGCAGGACTCACGTCCCGTCTACGCCCCGGCGCCACGGGCGCATGCCGGGCGCGAGGAGCGCGTTGCAATGACGCGGCTGCGCAAGACGATCGCGCTGCGTTTGAAGGAAGCGCAGAACTCGGCGGCGATGTTGACGACGTTCAACGAAGCCGACATGACGGCGATTATGCACCTGCGCACGACGCATAAGGATGCGTTCGAGAAGCGCTATGGCGTGCGGCTCGGTTTCATGAGCTTCTTCGTCAAGGCGTGCGTAATGGCGCTCAAGGAGCTTCCAGCGGTCAATGCCGAGATCGAAGGCGACGAGATCGTCTACAAGAATTACTACGACATCGGCGTCGCGGTCGGCACGGAGCGCGGGCTCGTCGTGCCGGTGCTGCGGGATGCCGATCACATTTCGTTCGCTGATATCGAGAAGACGATCAACGATTTCGGTCAGCGGGCGCGCGAGAACAAGCTCAGGCTCGAGGAATTGCAAGGCGGTACGTTCACGATCTCGAACGGCGGGGTTTACGGCTCGCTCATGTCGACGCCGATTCTGAACGCACCGCAGTCCGGCATTCTCGGCATGCATAAAATTCAGCCGCGCGCGATCGTCATCGACGGCAAGATCGAGATCCGGCCGATGATGTATCTGGCGCTGTCCTACGACCATCGTCTGGTAGACGGGCGCGAAGCTGTGACTTTTCTGGTGCGGGTGAAAGAATTTCTCGAAGCACCCGAGCGTATGATCCTCGAACTCTAAGATCCTCATGGCCGATATTTATGATGCCGTCGTCATCGGCGGCGGTCCCGGCGGTTACAACGCCGCAATCCGGTTGGGCCAGCTCGGCAAGAAGGTGCTGTGCGTCGACAAGCGCGGCGCGCTCGGCGGCACCTGTCTCAATATCGGCTGCATTCCGTCCAAGGCGCTGCTGCACGCCTCCGAACTTTTCGAAGAGGCGACGCACAATTTCGTCAACCTCGGCATCAAGCTCAAAGGCATCAATCTCGATCTGCCAGGCATGATGGCGCACAAGGACAAGACCGTCGACCAATTGACCAAGGGCGTCGAGTACCTGTTCCGCAAGAACAAGGTCGAATACGTGATCGGCGCCGGCGTTCTCGGCGGCGGCAACCGTGTCGATCTGCGGTTGAACGGCGGCGGGTTGCGGCAGGTCGAGGCGAAGAACGTGGTCATCGCGACGGGCTCGGAACCCACGCCGCTGCCCGGCGTCAATCTCGACGAGAAGACGATCGTCTCGTCGACGGGCGCGCTTGCGCTGTCCAAGGTTCCGAACCGGATGCTCGTGGTCGGCGCCGGTTACATCGGCTTGGAGATGGGATCGGTCTGGCGCAGGCTTGGCGCCAACGTCACCGTCGTCGAATTCCTGGATCGCATTACGCCGGGCCTCGATGGTGAGATATCGAAGCAATTTCAGCGTATTTTGACCAAGCAGGGCATGGTCTTCAAACTCGGCACGCGCGTTGCCGGAATCGACCGCAAGGGTGGCGCGCTGCAGGTCATCCTCGAGCCGGCGCAAGGCGGGGCGCGCGAGGTTGTCGAGGTCGATGTCGTGCTCTCCGCCATCGGGCGGCGGCCGTACACGGAGGGCCTTGGACTCGAGAAAGTCGGGATTAAGACCGACAACAAAGGCCGCATCCCGATCGACAAGCATTATCGTACGGCAGCGCAAGGTGTTTATGCGATCGGCGATGTCGTCGAGGGACCGATGTTGGCGCACAAGGCGGAAGACGAGGCAGTCGCGGTGGGAGAACTGATCGCGGGCCAAGCGGGTCACGTGAACTACGATGCTATCCCGGCGGTGGTTTATACGTATCCGGAAGTTGCCACCGTCGGGCGCACGGAGGAAGAACTCAAGGCTGCCGGCATCGCTTACAAGACAGGCAAGTTTCCGTTCACGGCGAATTCGCGTGCGAAAACGAACGCGACGACCGACGGCTTTGTCAAGATGCTCGCTGATGCCAAAACAGACCGTGTGCTCGGCGTGCACATCTTGGGCCCCGACGCCGGGAATATGATCGGCGAGGCGGTGATTGCTATGGAATTCCAAGCGGCCGCCGAGGACATCGCGCGCACCAGCCACGCGCATCCCACATTGTCGGAGGCGATCCGCCAAGCGGCGCAAGGCGTCGGCGGCTGGTCGATGCAGATTTAGAAATGCGCGCCAAGCCGCCCGCCTGTCAGACACTGAGCTTTTCGATAAGGCAGGCGCGCGGCGACGAGATCAATTCCTGCGCCGCGCTCTATGAACGCGTCGGCAACGCGACCTTCACATGGCGGCTGAAGAATTGGTTCAAGGCCGCCGACTTCTTGCGCTTTGCCAAGGAAGAATCGGTCTTCGTCGCCGAAGCGAACGCACAAATTCTAGGAATTTTGTCGCTCTACCGTCCGGAGAGTTTCGTGCACTGCCTCTATGTCGACTTGCCGGCACAAGGCTTGGGCGTCGGCAATGCGTTGATCGAGCATGCCGCCAAGGAGGCGCGGGGACCGCTGTCGCTCAAGGTGGACGAGCCGAACAAACGCGCGATGGCATTCTACGAAGCGCGCGGTTTCAAGCGCCGCGAGAGCGGCGAAGATCACGGCATCAAATGGGCGTTGCTGAAACGGGCTTAGCGGGCGCGGGGATGCGCCCGATCGTACACCTTGAGCAAATGCGTTTGATCGACTTCCGTATAGCGCTGCGTAGTTGAGAGCGACGCGTGCCCCAGCAATTCCTGGATGGCGCGCAAATCGCCGCCCGCGCCAAGCAAGTGCGTGGCGAAGGCGTGGCGCAAGGCGTGCGGCGTGGCGCTTTCGGGAAGGCCCAATGATCGGCGCATGGTCTGCATTAGGCCCTGCAAGATGCGTGGGTTCAGCCGCTTGCCGCGCACCCCCGGAAACAACGGGTCATCGCGACCGGGTTTGAATGGCGACAGGGCAGTGAAGCGATCGACCGCCTCGCGCGCTTGCGGCAATAGCGGCACGATGCGTTGCTTGTTGCCTTTGCCGGTGATGACAAGAGTCTCGGGCAAAGGCGCATCATCGCCATTGAGTCCGAGCGCTTCGGAAATGCGCAAGCCTGCCCCGTAGAGCAAGGTGAGCACGGCGACGTTGCGTGCCGCGACCCAAGGCTCCTTGCCCGACAGTTCCGCTTCGTCGAGCAAAGCTTGCGCGCCGACTATCGAGACGGGCTTCGGCACCGAAGGCGGCAGCTTGGGCTGCTTCACCCGGCGGATCGAGGCGTTTTCGATGCCGTGATGCTTTTCCAAGAAAACAAAGAAGGTGCGCAATGCAGAGACGGCGCGCGCGACACCGCGGGCGCCGAGACCGCTTTGGCGGCGCAACGCCAGCCAACCGCGAACGTCCGCGGCAATCACATCGGCAAGCGACTTGGCATCGATGGTTTCGCCCCGATGTTCGCTTAAGAACGCGAGGAAGCTGCCGACGTCATACGTGTAGGCTTCGACGGTGCGCGGCGACAGGCGGCGCCCATGCGTCATCTGCTCTTGCCACGACTTTAGCGCGAGGGCTGCGTCCATCAGCGCGCCTTGTGTTGACGGTTGGCACTCTCCCTCGCCCTTCCTTTGGGAAGGGAGAGGGTTGGGGTGAGGGAAGGGCGTCGAGCCGCGTCAGCCGCTGCAAGTTTGAATTCGGCCGGAAAGCTCTTTGAATTGCGTTGGGTGTGGTGCGGCAGCCTTCCCTCACCCCCGGCCCCTCTCCCTTCCAATGCTGGAAGGGAGAGGGGTGATCGCACTTGCGTCAACCGTTCAGCCGCGTTGCGCATAGAAGCCCTATTTCCGCGGGATCGTTTGTCCGGTCTTTTGCCAATCGGCGAGGAATGCGGCCAAGCCCTTGTCGGTCAGCGGATGGTCGATGAGTTGGCGGAAGATGTTGGGCGGCATAGTCGCGACGTCTGCGCCCGCCATCGCTGCGTCCTTTACGTGCAAGGGATGTCGGATCGAAGCGGCGAGGATCTCGGTTTCGAGCGCTTCGTAATTGTCGTAGATCGCGCGGATCTCGCGGATCAACTCCATGCCGTCGGTGCCGACATCGTCCAAGCGGCCGACGAAGGGTGAGATGAAGGTCGCACCTGCCTTGGCCGCAAGGAGCGCTTGATTGGCCGAGAAGCATAGGGTGACATTGACCATGCAGCCTTCGTCGGCCAACGTTTTGCAGGCTCTTAGCCCCGGCCACGTCAGCGGCACCTTGACGGCGATATTGTCGGCAATGGCGGCGAGGGCGCGGCCTTCGGCGAGCATGCCATCCAGGTCCGTGGCCGTGACTTCGGCGCTGACGGGACCCTCGACGAAGGAGCAAATTTCGCGCACCGTATCGACGAAATTGCGGCCTGATTTGGCGATGAGCGAAGGGTTCGTTGTCACCCCGTCGACCAGGCCGGTCGCAACGGCGGCCTTGAGATCCGCAATATCGGCGGAATCAATGAAGAATTTCATGGCCCTTGACCTCGTCCAAATCGCTCGTGCGACCATAACGCATGCGACTCGCGCCTGAACAGCCAGCACAGGCCCAACTATTCACAGCGCAGACGAGTGTCTCGGTGGTCGTTCCGCGGCCGCTGAAGGCGCTCGACTATCGCGTGCCGGACGGCATGACGCTCAAACGTGGCGACATCGTCGAGGTTCCGTTGGGGAAATCGAGCACTTGCCTTGGCGTTGTGTGGGGCTCGGGCGAAGGCGGGTTGGACGAGGCGCGAATGAAGGCGGTGGCGCATCGCTTCGACGTGGTGCCGTTGAAGGAGGAGTTGCTGCGCTTCGTTGCCTGGGTCGCGAGCTACGTCGTCGCGACGCCGGGCGCGGTGATCGATCTCGTCTTGCGGGTGCCCGATGCGCTTGAGCCGGAAAAGCCCCGGGTGGCATTTCGCCGCTCGACACGCGACGTGGCGAAACTGACGGATGCGCGGAGACGTGTGCTTGAGGTCGCCGCGGATGGTCTGGCGCGGCGTGTCGGCGAATTTGCCGAGGCCGCCGGTGTGACATCGCAAGTCGTACGCGGTCTGATCACCGCCGGCGCCCTTGAAGAAGTCGTTCTGCCGCCGATGGGATCGGGGCCGCAGCCCGATCCGGCGTTCGCTGGCCCGGTGCTCTCGCCTGCGCAGTCAAAGGCTGCCGTTCATATGATCAAGGCCGTGCAGGCGAGAACGTTCTCGGCGGCGCTGCTGGACGGCGTGACAGGCTCGGGCAAGACCGAGACTTATTTCGAGGCGGTGGCGGCGGCGATGCAAGCGGGCCGGCAAGCGTTGATCATGCTGCCGGAGATCGCGCTGACGGTTCAATTCCTCGAGCGCTTTGCCAAACGTTTCGGAGCACGACCGGCCGAGTGGCACTCCGATTTGACGCACGCCCAGCGACGACGCAATTGGCGCGCCGTGATGAACGGTGATGTGCGGGCGATCGTCGGCGCGCGCTCGGCCTTGTTCCTGCCGTTCAGGGATTTGGGCCTGATCGTCGTCGATGAAGAGCACGACACAGCGTTCAAGCAAGAAGACGGGCTTATCTATCACGCGCGTGACATGGCGGTCGTGCGCGCGCGCATCGAGAGCTGTCCGATCGTGCTCGCCTCGGCGACGCCTTCGCTCGAGACTTGGATCAATGCCGAGAGCGGGCGCTACACGCATTTGAAATTGCCCGAGCGGCACGGCAAGGCAACCTTGCCCAAGGCGACGCTCATCGATCTCAAGCGCGAGGAGTTGGGGGCGGGCGAATTTATCTCACCGACATTGACCCAAGCCGTGCGCGATGTACTTGCTCAAAAAGAGCAGGCGATGTTGTTTTTGAATCGGCGCGGCTTTGCGCCTTTGACCTTGTGCAAGGCGTGCGGTCACAAGATGAAGTGCTCGCGCTGCTCGGCATGGCTCGTCGAGCATCGCTATCGGCGCAAGCTCGTGTGTCATCACTGCGGCGCAGACCGCAACATTCCGCCGGCGTGCCCCGAGTGCAAAACCGCCAACGCGTTCATTGCCTGCGGTCCGGGCGTCGAGCGCGTGGCCGAAGAGGCGAAGGCGAAATTTCCGGAGGCGCGCATCGCCATTGCCTCGAGCGATACGATGCACGGCCCGCGACAGGTGCAAGCGGCGATCGAGGCGGTCGCGGATCACTCGGTGGACCTTCTGATCGGTACGCAGATCATGGCGAAGGGGCACAATTTCCCGATGCTGACGTTGGTCGGCGTGGTCGACGGCGACATGGGACTTGAGGGTGCCGACATCCGCGCGCGCGAACGAACGTTTCAGTTGCTCCATCAAGTTTCCGGGCGTGCGGGGCGTGCCGACCGGCCGGGCCGGGTAATGGTGCAAACGACCGATCCGCGGCATCCCGTGCTGATGGCCATTGCGTCGGGGGATCGCGATGCTTTCTATCGGACCGAGGCGGGCAAGCGAGAAGCCGGCGGACTGCCGCCTTTTGCCAAGCTCGCAGCACTGATCTTATCGGGGTGGAAGGAACAGAGCGTGCGCGAAGCCGGGGAGGCGCTGGTCGCCGCAGCACCCATCGCGCACGGCGTGCAAGTTTGGGGACCGGCGCCGGCTCCACTCGCCATGATCCGCGGTCAAAGCCGCATGCGCATCGCAATCCACGCCGAGCGCAACGTGAACCTTCAGGCTTATCTGCGCGCATGGCTCGCGGCGCCGAAATTGTCGAGCGGTGTCACACTGTCGCTCGATGTCGATCCGCAGAGTTTTATGTAGCCGACCCGGCGTGGATTTGAGCAGCGAAGCGCTTGGTCATGTTGCGCTGCAATGGAGCCTATGCTACCACGCGGCCGCGGCGTTCACCGGGGTCGGAACACGCTCCCGTCCCACGCAAACACGTTTTGAATCAATAGCCTAGCCATCCGGGCAACCGGTACCACGGCAACGCTTTCGTTTTGTCCGGAGTAGCAAAGAATCGTGGCCGGCGAATCCATCTCCTCATCCAGTCTAGCGGGGCGTTATGCCACAGCCCTGGTCGATCTTGCGCTCGAGAACAAGACGCTCGACGCGGTCGCCGGCGAACTCAAGCGGCTGCAGGATTTGCTCAACGGCAGCTCGGATCTCAAGCGCCTCGTTCGCTCGCCTGTGTTCTCGCGCGAAGAGCAGGGCAACGCGATGGCGGCAATCCTCACCCGGCTCAACGTCAGCGCTCTGACCAAGAATTTCGTCGGCCTTGTTGCGAAGAAGCGGCGCCTCTTTGCGCTCAGCGACATCATCCGCGCCTTCGAGAAGATCGTCGCGGCGCGGCGCGGCGAAATCTCGGCCGAGGTGACGAGTGCGCAAGCGCTGAAGCCCGAACAAGTGACCGCGCTATCGGGCACGCTCAAAGATGCTTTCAAGCGCGATGTTCGGCTGACGACACAAGTCGATCCGTCGCTGCTCGGCGGGCTCGTCGTCAAGATCGGGTCGCGCCAGATCGATTCCTCACTCAAAGCCAAGCTCGTGCGCCTGACGCGCGCGATGAAAGGGGCCTAAAGACCCATGGACATTCAAGCCGCTGAAATTTCCGCCATCCTGAAACAGCAGATCAAGAACTTCGGCGCCGAAGCCGAGGTCAGCGAGATCGGGCAAGTGCTGTCGGTTGGCGACGGCATCGCGCGCATCCACGGCCTCGACAAAGTGCAGGCCGGCGAGATGGTCGAATTTCCCGGCGGCATCAAAGGTATGGCGCTGAACCTGGAGAGCGACAATGTCGGCGTCGTGATCTTCGGCAACGACCGCGACATCAAGGAAGGCGACATCGTCAAACGCACGGGCTCGATCGTCGACGTGCCGGTCGGCAAGGGCTTGCTTGGCCGTGTGGTCGATCCGCTCGGCAATCCGCTCGACGGCAAGGGGCCGATCGCGTCGAAAGAGCGCCGCCGCGTCGACGTCAAGGCGCCGGGCATCATCCCGCGCCGCTCGGTGCACGAGCCGATGCAAACGGGCTTGAAGTCCGTCGACTCGTTGATTCCGATCGGCCGCGGCCAACGCGAGCTCATCATCGGCGACCGCCAGACCGGGAAGACGGCGATCGCCATCGACACGATCATCAACCAGAAGACGGTGAATGCGTCGGGCGACGAGAAGCAAAAGCTCTATTGCATCTATGTCGCCATCGGTCAGAAGCGTTCGACCGTCGCGCAAATCGTCAAGACGCTCGAGCAATTCGGCGCGATGGACTACACGATCGTCGTCGCGGCGACCGCGTCCGATCCGGCGCCGCTACAGTTCCTGGCGCCGTTCGCTGGTTGCACGATGGGCGAGTTCTTCCGCGACAACGGCATGCACGCGGTCATCATCTACGACGATTTGTCGAAGCAGGCGGTCGCCTATCGCCAGATGTCGCTGTTGCTGCGCCGCCCGCCCGGGCGCGAAGCCTATCCGGGCGACGTGTTCTATCTTCACTCGCGCTTGTTGGAGCGTGCCGCGAAGTTGAACGACGCGAACGGCTCGGGGTCGCTGACCGCGCTGCCGGTGATCGAAACGCAAGCCAACGACGTGTCGGCTTACATTCCGACCAATGTCATTTCGATCACCGACGGGCAGATTTTCCTCGAGACCGAATTGTTCTATCAAGGCATTCGTCCGGCGGTGAACGTCGGCATCTCGGTGTCGCGTGTCGGTTCGTCGGCACAGATCAAGGCGATGAAGCAGGTCGCCGGCACGATGAAGTCGGACCTTGCGCAATACCGCGAGATGGCGGCATTCGCGCAGTTCGGCTCCGACCTCGATGCCGTGACGCAGCGCATGCTGGCGCGCGGCGAGCGGCTGACGGAGCTTTTGAAGCAGCCGCAGTTCGCCCCGTTCCCGGTCGAGGAACAGGTCGTTTCCATTTTTGCCGGCACGCGCGGCTATCTCGACAAGCTCGCGGTCAACGCGATCGGCCGGTTTGAGAAGCAGTTGTTGGCGCGGCTGCGCGCCAGCAACAAAGACATCCTCGACGGCATTCGGACGGCGCGCGAGTTGACGAAAGATCTCGAAGCCAAGCTGCGCGCCGTTCTCGACGATTTTTCGAAGAGCTTTGCGTAACCACCGATGCCGAGCCTCAAAGACCTCCGCAACCGCATCGCCAGCGTGAAATCGACGCGCAAGATCACGCGCGCGATGCAACTCGTCGCCGCGTCCAAATTGAAGCGGGCGCAAGAGGCGGCGGAAGCGGCGCGCCCTTACGCCGAAAAGATGCAAGCGGTTCTTGCCAACGTCGCGGCGAGCATGGGCAACAATGGCGGCGCGCCGAAGTTGCTTGCCGGTACCGGGAGCGACGAGCGGCATCTGCTGGTTGTGATGACGGCCGATCGCGGCCTGTGCGGCGGCTTCAACACCAACATCGTGAAGCTCGTGCGCCAGAGGATCGAGGCGCTCACGCGCGACGGCAAGACGGTGAAGATCCTCTGCGTCGGTCGTAAGGGCCGCGACCAACTCAAACGCTTCTATGGTGCGCTCATCGTCGACACGGTCGAGTTCACCGGCATTCGCCGGGTCGGCTTTGCGCAAGCCGTCGACGTGGCGAAGCGCGTGTTCGAGCTTTTCGATCGCGGCGACGTAGACGTCGCGACGATGTTCTTCGGCCGCTTCAAATCGGTGATCAGCCAGGTGCCGACGGCGCAGCGTTTGATCCCGGCCGAGATCCCGGCCGGCGCCAAGACGGCCGACCTCAAAGGCGGCGCTTACGAATACGAGCCGGACGAGGCGGTGATCCTTGCCGACCTCTTGCCGCGCAATGTGACGGTGCAAATCTTCCGCGGCATTCTGGAAAGCCAGGCGTCGTTCTTCGGCGCGCAGATGGCGGCGATGGATTCGGCGACGCGCAATGCGGGCGAAGTCATCGATGAATTGAGCCTGCGCTACAATCGCTCGCGCCAGGCGCAGATCACCAAGGAATTGATCGAGATCATTTCGGGCGCGGAAGCGCTCTAGGGACGAAACCTCATGAACATCGCGACCAACATCACCGGCAAAGTCACGCAAGTCATCGGCGCCGTCGTCGACGTGCAGTTCGAGGGCCATCTGCCGGCCATTCTGAACGCGCTCGAGACGACCAATCGCGGCAATCGTCTGGTGCTCGAAGTGGCGCAGCATCTGGGCGAGTCGATCGTGCGCACGGTGGCCATGGACTCGACCGAAGGCCTGGTGCGCGGCCAGGACGTGAAGGACACAGGCCAGGCGATATCGGTGCCAGTGGGGCCGGGCACGCTCGGGCGCATCATCAACGTCATCGGCGAGCCCGTCGACGAGGCCGGTCCGGTGCAAGCGGTCGAGCGGCGTCCCATTCACGCCGACGCGCCGTTGTTCACCGAGCAATCGACCGAAGCGCAGATTCTCGTCACCGGCATCAAGGTCGTCGATCTGCTCGCCCCTTATGCACGCGGCGGCAAGATCGGATTATTCGGCGGCGCGGGCGTCGGTAAGACGGTGATCATTCAAGAGCTGATCAACAACGTCGCCAAGAAGCACGGCGGCTATTCCGTGTTCGCTGGCGTCGGCGAGCGGACGCGCGAAGGCAACGACCTCTATCACGAGATGATCGAATCCGGCGTCAACAAGAAGGGCGGCGGCGAGGGCTCGAAATGCGCGCTGATCTTCGGCCAGATGAACGAGCCGCCCGGCGCGCGCGCCCGTGTCGGCCTCGCGGGCCTGACCGTCGCCGAATATTTCCGTGACCAAGGTCAGGACGTGCTCTTCTTCGTCGACAACATCTTCCGCTTCACGCAGGCGGGATCTGAGGTGTCGGCGCTGCTCGGCCGCATCCCGTCGGCGGTCGGTTATCAGCCGACGCTCGCCACCGACATGGGCGCGCTGCAAGAGCGCATCACGACGACGACCAAGGGCTCGATCACCTCGATCCAGGCGATTTACGTGCCGGCCGACGACTATACCGACCCGGCGCCGGCGACCTCGTTCGCCCATCTCGACGCGACGACGAACCTCAACCGCGCACTCTCGGAGAAGGGCATCTATCCCGCCGTCGATCCGCTCGACTCGACCTCGCGCATCTTGGACCCGCGCGTCGTCGGCGAGGAGCATTACCGTGTTGCGCGCGAGGTGCAGCGCATTCTTCAACGCTACAAATCCCTCCAGGATATTATCGCCATTCTGGGCATGGACGAGCTTTCGGAAGACGACAAGATGCTCGTCGCGCGCGCCCGCAAGATCGAGCGCTTCCTGTCGCAACCCTTCCATGTCGCCGAGGTCTTCACCAACACGCCCGGCGTCTTCGTCGACATCAAAGATACGATCAAAGGCTTCGACGCGGTCTGCAAAGGCGAGTACGACCATCTGCCCGAGCAGGCGTTCCTGATGGTGGGTACCATCGAGGAAGCGGTGAAGAAGGCCGAGCGTCTGGCGGCGGAAGCGGCGTGATGAGCGCAGTGCCGGCGTTTCAGAACTTCACTGGTACCGCCCCCGCTGTGGGGCGGTCGATCGTTCGACGCCGTCAGGCGGAGAAGGATCGGGTGGGGGGATTCTCCGGCGCCGAAGTCCCCCCACCCGATCCGGCTTCGCTGACGCTTCGCCGTATCGACCGCCCCACAGCGGGGGCGGTAACACTGGATTGGCGATGCGCAAATTCCGATCGCCGCCGTGTTGCCACCAGCGGAAGCAATTGAGATGGCCAAGTTCCACTTCGATCTCGTTTCGCCGGAGCGGTTGCTCATGTCGGCGGAGGTGACCCAGGTCGACGTGCCGGGGATCGAGGGCGATTTCGGCGTGCTCGCGGGTCACGCGCCGCTGATCACGAGCCTTAGGCCCGGCGTCGTCGCGATCAAGGCGCAGGGCCGGGACGACGAGCGCATCTTCGTGCGCGGCGGCTTTGCCGAGGTCAATCTCGACGGGCTGACCATCCTCGCCGAGGAGGCGATGCCGCTGGCCGAACTCGATGCCGCCGCGCTTGACGCCCAGGTCAAGGACGCCGAGGAAGATTTGGGCGACGCCAAGGACGACGCGGCGCGGCAAAAGGCCCAAGAATCCCTTGACCGCCTCCGGGAGCTGCGCGTTGCATTGGTGCACTGAGTGATTTTTGACCACCCTGGGCGGTAGGCAAGGTCCCGGGTTTTCGCTAGATTTTTTGGCCATGGGGCGCGTCTTGGGCGGCCCCTTTCAGTCTTCGGAGTGCCGATCGTTGCGCAATCATTGGACGCTCGACATCATCGATTGGTCGAAATTCGACGCCGCCAAGGTCGAACCGGCGCTGCTGCGCGCGGTCAAGGCCGCCTCGCTCGTCGAATACAACGCCAAGGATTACGTCGAATATCTGCGCCAGGTCTTTCGCGACGACGCCGAGACGATCGCGGTGATCGAGCAATGGGGCGCGGAAGAGGTTCAGCACGGCGACGCGCTGGGCCGCTGGGCCGAAATGGCGGACCCGACCTTCAAATTCGCCGAGGCGTTCGCACGTTTCCGCAAAGGCTATACGCCGCCGCACTTCGTCAATGCCGACGGTTCGATCCGCGGCAGCCGCATCGGCGAGCTGATCGCGCGCTGCGTCGTGGAATGCGGCACATCGTCGGGCTATACGGCGCTGCGCGATGCGAGCGACGAGCCGGTGCTGAAGCAGATCGCGGGGCTCATCGCCGCTGACGAATTCAGGCACTACCGCCTGTTCTACGACCTCATGCACCAGCAGACGGAACAGCTGCCGGCGTTCTGGGAGCGTCTGCGCATCGCCGCGACGCGCGTGAGCGAGGCCGAGGACGACGAACTGGCCTATGCCTTCTATTGCGCCAACGTGCCGGCCGAGCGCACGGGCGAGATCAAGTACGACCGCAAGGCCTATTTCAACATGTATCAGGCATGCGCGATGAAGATGTACCGCCGCCCGCACGTCGAGCGCATGACGGCGATGATCGGCCGCGCGATCGGCCTGCATCCGGAATCGCGTGTCGTGAAGTGGTCGGGACGCGCGTTCTGGGAAGTCATCCGCTGGCGCGCCTGGGCCGCCGGCGACGACCAACACGACGAACGGCGCGCAGCGTAAGCTTTTTACCAAAGCACTATCATCCCAGCCTTAGCGGAGCCAGATCGCGCGAGCGATCTGTTGCGACGCTTAGAGCCGGGACCCAGCCGACCCGAAGAACAACTCGGTCTTCGACCCTCGATCCGCGGGTATACGGACCAATTCATTTTCAAATTCAGGAAGCCGAAGTAGCACCATCGCTGTCATCCCACCCTGAGCTGTCATCCCCGCGCAGGCGGGGACCCAGCCCTCTTGAGAAAGACTCTTCCTGATCGAGCGCGTCACGTGCGCTCTTGCCAATTTCGTTGCTGGGTCCCCGCCTGCGCGGGGATGACGGCTGGGGCGTGCGCCTCCCGCTCGCAGACGCACTCCAGTTGCGAATGCGAATGGGACCCCACCCTTTTGCCGTTACAACGTTACAAGCCGCAGGTTTCCGCGGTTTATGCCGTTACAAACCCGTTGCAGTGCCGTTACATCGTAACGGGTGACGCTTCGATAACCGCTTGGTTGCCCGAGGACCGGGCGCAATTCGGGGCACACATCGCGCTTATGGCCGCGACAGCCTTTGCACAAGATTCACGATGTCAAAGAGCCAGACGACCAGGGAGTTTTTCGAGACTCGTGTCAAGCGCCATGGGCGCAGGTTCGCCGTTGCGTGAGGTCACGGGGCCGTCTCTGCCAAGAGCTCGATGCGCCCGCTATTTTTGTTCGTCGGCGTGCATCGCGTGCAAAATGCGGTGCAGCACCGGCGCCAGCACGACGGCGGTGACGCCGATCAGCAGCAGCCCCGAATAGAGCGCATAGAGCCCGGCGAAGATTTTCGCCGCGTCGTTGTCCAAGGTCGCGACCGGCCCCATGCCGCCCAAGATCATCGCCGCGTCGAGGAAGGCGTCGACAAGCGAGAGACGCGCGAAATACATGTAGCCGGCCATGCCGACCAATAGCGACGCGGCGATAAGCGCGAGCCCGAACAGCAACGAGCGCGCGACGCGCTGCGCGAAGACCTGGCGGGTCGCTAGCTTCTGACGTTTGTGCTCGTAGCGGAACATGACTTTCCTCGGCGCACCTAGGGTGAGCATAGCCCAATCTTCGGTTGCCGCGTATTCGTTACCCGCCGCTCAACGCACCGAAGATGTGGACCTCCGAGGCTTGCGCAAGGCGCGGCGTTATCTCCTGCACCCGCTCGCCGTTGACGAAGATGCGCATGTGTTGGCGGATGCGGTTTTGTTCGTCGACGACGCGGAAGCGAATGCCGGGGTAGCGCTGGTCGATGTCGGTGAGGGCTTCGTCGACGGTCGAGCCCTCGGCCGGGACTTGCGTGGCACCGTTGGTGTAGTTGCGCAGTTGCGTCGGGATAAAGACGGTGATCGCCATGTGCTTACTTGGCTTTCCTGGGAGCGCGGGCATCTTGCCCGCTAGAGGAAAGAAGAGCGGGCGGGACGCCCGCGCTCCCAGGCTATAAGCGCTCGACCGCCTCGAGCGAATAAATTTCCGGCAGGTGGGCGGCGATTTGGGTGAAGCGGGCGCCTTCGTTGGTTGAGGCCCAGACTTCGCCGCCCGTTGTGCCGAGATAGAGGCCGACGGGTTTTGTATCGTCGCGGCAGAAGGCTTGGCGCTTGACCGTGAACCAACCTTGTTTCTTCGGGAAGCCGCGGTCTTGGCGCTCCCAGCTTTTGCCGGCGTCGCGCGTGCGATAGACGGCGGGCTTGCCGTCGGGGCTGGTGCGCGGCCAGACCGTCGAGCCGTCCATCGGGAAGACCCAGGCGATGTCGGGTTCGCGCGGATGCGGCAGGATGGTGAAGCCGATGTCGCCCACCGTCTTCGGCATCGCGTTGCCGATGCGCTCCCACTTCTCGTTCGGACGGTCGACGCGATAGATGCCGCAATGATTCTGCTGATAGATGCGGTCGGGCATCGCCGGCGACAGCGCGATGTAATGCGCGTCCTGGCCGAATTCGGGATAGGGATCGGGCATGAAACTCGCCTCGACGTTCTTGTTCAGCGGGCGCCAACTCTTCGCGCGATCGCGGCTTTCGAAGACGCCGGCGGTCGAGGTCGCGAGATACATGTGGCTCGCGTCGCGCGGATCGATGAGGATTTGATTGAGCAGCGCGCCGTCGGGCGTACCGGCGTCGGGCGGATTCCATTTGCCGTACATCGGATTTTCGTTTAAGCCGTCGACGCTGTCCCAACTCACGCCGTCGTCGGTCGAAACGAAGAGGCCGGGCGGCGACGTGCCGGCCCACCACACCTTCGGCTCGCTCGCGTGGCCGGGCGACAGCCAGAACGAATGATCGACGGCGCGGCCGTTTTCGGCTTTCGCGAAAGCGGGCGGGCGCGCCGCTTCCTTCCACCTTTTGCCCTTGTCGGTCGAGCGAAAGATGGTCGGGCCCAAGTGGCCGGTCTTGGCCGCCATCAACAGCGTGCCGCCGCCACGCGTGTCGCGCACGATGTGATTGATGATGTTGCCGAGGAAATGCGGGCCGTCGACGCGCCACGATTTGCGCGCGGCGTCGGAGGAGAAGAACCAGGCGCCCTTGCGCGTGCCGATGAGGAGCGTGACGCCGCGCGGGGTTTTCTTTTTGGGGCGCGAGGCGGGTTTCTTAGCGGGTTTTGCTTTGGTCATCTTGGCGCGGTCTCCTCGGAACGGCACGTGTAAGACGTTCAACCTTGCCTCTAGCCGACACTATTCGACAAGCGCTCCCGCGTTTTTCGCCTCCGCGCAGGTTCCACAAGAGCGGCAATATCCACAGGTTGAATCGAGGCACAATAATCTCCCCTCGCCCTTCCAAGTTTCTGGAAGGGAGAGGGGTCGGGGGTGAGGGAAGGCGATTGCGCAACGCTGATGACCACAAAGGCCAGGCGGTAACTCCGAGCGAGCCGCGCTGATCTGCGTATGGCATAACGGCCATCCCTCACCCCCATCCCCTCTCCCTTCCAAAAGATGGAAGGGCGAGGGGCGCAGCTCGCAATCGGAAGTAGGTGATATGGAGCGAGTCTGTTTGCCTGGGACGCCCGCGCTCTCAGGATTAGACGCCGATTTCTTTGAGCCAGGTTTTGACGTGGCCGGCGGTTTCTTCCCAGCCGGGTTCGCCGATCAGCCAGTGGCTGTGGTTTTCGACTTCGCGGAAGTGGCCGTTGCCGCGATAGCGTTTGGCGATCGAGGCCACCGTCTTCGGCGGATTGACGCGGTCGAATTCGCCGGCGATGCACAAGACGGGGCAGATCACGGCTTTTGCTTCGACGTGGCTGGCGCGGCGCAAATCCATCGGCCAGTGCATGATCTCGAATGTGGCCAAGCCGGATTCCGGCACGAAGCGCGCGAATACCGCCTCGCGTTCCGCCGGCGGCAGGAGATCGAGCGCGTGACTGTCGGCGATCCATTGCGTCGGCTTCAGCGGCCGGTTCCAGAATTGACCGGCGTAATAGAGGCCGTGCGCGGAGGCGAGTTCCCATGGCGTCGTCGGCAGCGTGCCCCAGGGCGGCGACGGCGCGAGCAGCACCAACGCGCGCGCCGGCAAACGCGCGGCCAACATCTGCGCAAGAAGGCCGCCCATCGAATGACCGACGATCACCGGCGGCTCGCTCATCGCGCGCACCACGGACTCGAGGTCGCGGACGAAATCGGTGAGGCTGGTGGTGCCCAGCGCCTGCGGCGCGCGCGTGCCGGGCACGGTGTCGTGATAGCGCAAGGTCGGCGCGGTGATTGTCGCGCCCTCGGCCTCGAAGAACGCGCGATAATTGTCGAGCGCCCAGCTCGCGCAGAAGGCACCGTGAAGCAGCAGGAAGGGAGGCATTTTGGAGCGGGCGATTGGAATGAAGCCTTGAGTTTAAGCGGGCCGGGCGAATTTGCGGAATATGTTGACCACATTTTGGTAAACTTGGCGTTTGAAAGGTACGATCAGCTGCGTGACTTCGTCGATCTCGACCCAGCGAAAAGCCTCGAATTCGGCATGTTTATGGGCATTGAGGTCGACGTCCCGGTCGGCGCCGAAGAAGCGCAGGGCGAACCATTTCTGGCGCTGGCCGCGATATTTGCCCTTCATGGCGATACCGACGAGTTCGCGCGGCAGGTCGTAGGAATACCATTCGGGCGCCTCGGCTAGGACTTCGACCTTGGCGATGCCGGTTTCTTCCTCGAGCTCGCGTAACGCGGCCTTGCGCGGGTCTTCGCCCTGATCAATGCCGCCTTGCGGCATCTGCCAGGCTTCGCCCGCCTCTTGGTCGACGCGGCGGCCGACAAAGACGAGACCTTCGCGGTTGAAGACCATGCAGCCGACGCAGGGGCGATAGGGCAGAGTTTGCGGATCGACTTGGCTCATGATCAATCGGGCGTTGACGGCGGCGAGGGTGGACCCGGTGCCGGTGTTGGCGTGTGGTTCGGGCCGGCGGGGGGCGTCGCCTGCGCGCTCCTCTGCGCGGCGATGATCGCGGTGACCGGCGCAAGGGCGATGCCCTGTTGTTCGAGCTCCGCCGCCCAAGCGCTGATGCGATCGATTGTCATCGGATTTGCCGTTGCAACGCCGATGGCGGCGCCGCGCGTCTTGGCGACGGTCTCGAGATTCTTCAACTCGAGCGCGACGCCTTCGCGCGAGGGCACGCGATCGACGATGGCGTCGGCGCGGGCGAACGGGGCCTGCGCGGTGGTCGCGATCTCGGGAACGACGCTGCGATCGGCGGCGCCGTCGTCGAGCAGGAACAGACCGCGGCGCTTCATTTGCTCGACGATGGGGCGCAGATCTTCGGCCACCGACAGAAATTTCGCGCCCTGCATGTTCTTGACACCGGCGTAGCCCGAGATGCGGCTCATGAGCCATTGCAGATGCGCGGCGTTGTCGATGGCGTTGGCACCGGTCATCAGCGTGTTGGGGCCGGGGTCGTTGCTGGGATAATCGAAGGGCTCCATCGGCAGTTCGAGCAGCACCTCATGGCCCGCCGCCCGCGCCGCGGAGACCGAACTCTGCAGCGCCGTACCATAGGGCGTGAAGGAGAGCGTGATTGCGGCCGGGAGCTTGTCGATCGCCGATTGCGTGATCGCCTCGCCGATGCCTAAACCGCCGACGATGATGGCGATGCGCGGGCGTGGATCGGAGCGATCGAAGGCGCGGGAATAAAGATCCATCGGACGGCGACCGTCGGCGGCGATGATCGGGACCGCGCCGTCGCTCGTCTGTTCGGTCAGCGCCGGATCGGTGATGACGATGCCGTTGGCGGCGATCAAGGCGGCGGAGGACGAACTCGGCCCGCCACCAGGTTGATGCGGCGGCGTCTGCGACAGAACTTCCGTAGGTCCGCGTGGTTGGGGCTGAACCTTCAAGACGACCTTGGGTTCACCGGCATCGGGATCGCCGAACAGCAGAAACAGCGCTGCTACGACCGCAATGCCGACGCCCAGCACCATGGCAACGGTCACGACGGAGATTTGCCGGCGCGCGCTGTCGCCGCGCCGGTTGCCGTTGCCTGGTGAGGACGGGCTCGCCATCGTTGGATTTGCTCTGCCCTAGAATTAGAAGTGGGGCCTAAACCTGGAAGACGGGCCTAAACGTGAAAGACGGGGCAATTGATATTGCCCCGCCCCAATCTCTTTGTCTTGTTCCGCCGGGGCGGTTTAGTTCGGCGCGTGAGCCGGCGCCGGCGTTGCGGTCGACATCGACACAACTTCCTGGCCGCGCAGCAAGCGCTCGGCATAGGTCAGCTGGAAGTCGTCGAACTTCTCGCCCGGTTTCGGCTTGATCACCGGACCGACATGGGGTTTCGCCTGCGCGCCTTCGTCTTCGAGGTGATTACGCAGATCGGCCTCGGAACGGATGTCGCGCGGATCGGGGGCAGGCGGCGCTTCGGCCGTCTGTTGGACCTCGATGTCGGGATCGATGCCGGTCGCTTGGATCGAGCGGCCGGAGGGCGTGTAGTACTTCGCCGTCGTCAAACGCAGTGCGCCGTCGGTGCCGCCGGAGAGCGGAATGACGGTCTGCACCGAACCCTTGCCGAACGAGCGCATGCCGACGAGGCGCGCGCGCTTGTGGTCTTGCAATGCACCGGCGACGATTTCGGAGGCCGAGGCCGAACCTTCGTTGATCAGCACGACCATGGGGATGCCCGGCAGAACTTCACCGGCGCGGGCGTTGTAGCGCTGTGTATCCGAAGCGCGGCGGCCGCGCGTCGACACAACCTCGCCTTGATCGAGGAATGCGTCGGAGACGGCGATCGCCTGGTCGAGCAAGCCGCCCGGATTGTTGCGCAGGTCGAGAACGATGCCCTTCAGGCGGCTGCCGATCTGGCTCTTCGTCTGATCGACGGCACGCTCCAAACCTTCCTCGGTCTGTTCGTTGAACGTCGTGATGCGGATATAGGCGATGTCGTTCTCGGCGCGGAAGCGCACGCTGTCGACGCGGATGATGGCGCGCGTCAGCGTCAATTCCATCGGCTTCTTTTCGCCTTTGCGAATGACCGTGATCTTGACCTGGCTGTTGGCGGGTCCGCGCATCTTGTCGACCGCGTCGCTCAAGGTCAGACCTTGAATCGACGTGCCGTCGATGGTCGAAATCAAATCGCCGGTCTTCAGGCCGGCGCGCGCCGCGGGCGTGCCGTCCATCGGCGAGATGACCTTGATGAGGCCGTCTTCCATCGTGACCTCAAGTCCGAGCCCGCCGAACTCGCCGCGGGTCTGAACCTGCATGTCGGAAAAATTCTTCGGGTTCATGTAACTCGAATGCGGATCGAGCGAGGCGAGCATGCCGTTGATCGCATTCTCGACCAGATCGGAGTCGGGCACTTCGCGCACGTAGTCGTTCTTCACGCGCTCGAAGACGTCGCCGAACAAATTGAGCTGGCGATAGGTATCGGTGCTCGCCACGCCTTTTGTCATCGGCGCGGCAAAAATCAGCGCCGCAACGAAGCCACCCACACCCGCCAACACAGTCAATTGTATTTTGTTCATGGACTGCCGCTCACCTTCTCTCGAATTTCGTCATGGATTAGCCGCTTACCTTCTCTCGAAGTGCCGCAAACCAAGGTGCCGGATCGACCGGCGCGCCGTTGCGGCGAATTTCCATATAGAGTCGCTCGCCCTTGGCGCCAGGAGCCAACCCCGGGTTGCTTTGGGTTTTATTCGGTCCCATCCGGCCAACAGGCTCACCGGCGAGCACTTCCTGGCCGACCACTCCGTCAACGATCGCCAGACCGGATAGAAGCACATGATATCCGCCGCTCACACCGATGATCAACATTTGTCCGTAACCCCTGAAAGGTCCAGCGAACAGTACTTTCCCGTCACACGGAGATGTGACCTGGGCTCCAACGCGCGTCTGAAGCAAGATTCCAGCCAGATGGCCGCCCAAGCCGTCATCGCCGCCGAACCCGCCCGCCAATTCACCATTGGCCGGGAGGGCTAAAAGACCCCTTAAGCCGTCAAGCGAGGCCATCTTGGTGGCGCCGGCCGAGGCAATCCTACCCACAACGACCTGCCGGCCGCCGGGCCCGCCGGGGCGGCGGGCATCTTCATCCAAGCCCTTCATCAGCCCGCGCAGGTCGCGCGCCTGACCCGCAAGGGTTGTCAGACGGGTGCTGGTGTCGCTTAAAGCCCGATCCGTCCTGAAGGCCAAATCACGCTTTTCCGTGATCAGCGATTCAAGTTTGAGGCGATCGTTGTCGAGAGCACTGGCGGAAGCGGCAAGGGTCATTCTTTGGGCGGCAACCTGCTGACGCAGGGTGCGCAAACTCGTGAGATCCGAGGTGAGGCGGCGAGCCTCGTTCTGAACCGCCGGAACAACCGCGGACAAAAGCATCGCGGAGCGCGCAGCGACCGCGGCATCGTCCGGCCTGACGATCAGCGCCGGCGGCGGCTCACGGCCCATGCGCTGGAGAACCGCGAGCATTGAGGCGAGCTTGCCGCGTTTCCCGGCAAGCGCGTGACTCGCCTGTGCTTCGCGTGTCTCAAGGCCCGCCAATTGCTGCTCGACCTGGGCCAGATCGCGCTCGTGGGCCTGAGCGGAGGCGCCGACGCGGATGAGGTCGAGCTGCAAACGCTTTTGCTCCTCGATGAGTTGGGCCTTGGAGGTCGTGAGCGTATCGACGCGGCTTTTGTCGCTGCCCATCTGCTTTTCGATGCGGTCAAGCTTTTCCAGCGGATCGGCCGCGTCTTCGGCGGGCGTCAAAGGCGGGCGCCCGGCACCATGCGCAAGGGCAGCAAAACTCAGCGCCGCCAAAACGGCCGCGGCGAGGGCGCCAATGCGGCGATCAGGCCGGTCGTTCCCCATCGTGCGCCTTCTTGGAATCTCGCATCATTTCGACAGTGCCACGATCGGTCGGTTGCGCAAGGTCGCGCGTCGGCCCGAATCTTCCACAGCATGCCATAAAGGATGGCGATCCGCGCGCATCCCTTCGAATCAGGAGCGCTTGGTCTGATTTGCCACGGATTTGATTCGACCGCTGATTTCGTCGGGATTGCCCAGGAATTCGGTGCGCTCGGCCAGGAGCTGTTTGTTCAGCTTGTAGGCCTTGGGAATCCCCGTCGGCAGGTTGACGGCCTCGATGTCTTTGTCCGAGACGCCTTCCAGATGTTTGAGGAGGGCCCGCAGCGAATTGCCATGCGCGGCGATCAGCACTTTTTTGCCTGCTTCGATCAGCGGAACGATGTCGCTCTGCCAATAGGGCATCACGCGGTCGGCCACGTCTTTGAGGCTCTCGCCGCGCGGCAAATCCGCGTCCGCGATACCGCGATAGCGGGAATCGAATTTGGGGTGATCGGGACTGTTCATCTCGACCATCGGCGGGCGCGTGTCGTAACCGCGCCGCCAGAGATGGACCTGCTGCTCGCCGAATTTTTCGACTGCTTCGAGCTTGTTCTTGCCTTGAAGGGCGCCGTAGTGGCGCTCGTTCAGGCGCCAATGTTTGATCTCGGGGATCCACATCTGATCCATCGCGTCGAGGACCAACCATAGCGTCTTGATCGCGCGGCTCTGCAGCGAGGTGAAGGCAATGTCGAAGCGGAAGCCTTCTTCGCGCAAGACCTTACCGCCGGCGAGCGCTTCACGAATGCCGACTTCGGATAGCGGGCTGTCGCGCCATCCGGTGAAGATATTTTCTTTGTTCGCCTCGCTCTGCCCGTGGCGAATGATGACGAGGTCGTAGTCCGTGCCTGTTCCCATTACTCGCCTATGTCGTTGCGTCGCATCACTCTTGTCCGTGTGTGCGCAAGCTACTGGATTCCCGCCGACGCGGGAATGACAGTATGGGAATTGATTTCAGTCGCTTTCGACCGACGGAACATCAATTAGGCCCGGTGATAAGGGTGGCCGGTCAGGATGGTCACCGCACGATAGAGCTGCTCGGCCAGCATGACTCGCACCAGCATGTGGGGCCAGGTTTGCGGGCCGAAGGCGATGGTTAGGCTTGCCGCGGTCTTTGCTTCCGCCGGCAAACCGTCGGCGGCGCCGATCAGGAATTGAATCTTTGGCGTTCCGCCATCGCGCCATCTTGCCAGCTGGCGGGCGAAGGCTTCGCTGGCAATGCCTTTGCCTTGTTCGTCGAGCGCGACGGTGAAATTTCCTTTGGCCAACTCTAGCAATTTTTCCGGCCGGCGCTCGTCGATCTCGATCAGGTTGAATCCGGTGAACGCAAGAACGCGCCCGGCGTCACGCGCGCGCGTCAGATAACTTTGCGCGAGCGTGGTTTCGGGCGCGTTCGGCGCGCGGCCCAAGGTCAGAACATCGAGGGCGAGTGCCAAGGGGCTACGCTAAACCGCTTCCGCGGCCGGCGCATCCTCGCCCCACATTTTTTCCAAATTGTAGAAGGCGCGAACCTCGGGCCGGAAGACGTGCACGATCACGTCGAGCGCATCGACCAGCACCCAATCGCCTTGCGGCAATCCTTCGACCTTGCTGCGCAGTCCGGTCTTGTGCAGACGCTCGGTCAAGTGCTCGGCGATCGCGGCGACGTGACGGGCCGAGCGCCCCGAGGCGACGACCATGTAGTCGGCTATCGGGCTCTTGTCCTTCAGAGCGATCGAGACGATGTTTTCGGCCTTGTCGGCGTCGAGCGTTTTCAGAACGAGATTGAGAAGCTCGGCATTTGCCTTCGGTGCCTTGGATGGGGCCTTGCGAACCGCTGGTTTCTTGGCGGGCGTTTTCTTCTTGTTTGATTTGACGGCGACGGACTTTGTCCGGGATGAACGGACGGGCGTTTTGGGGGCCAGCGTGTTGCTCCTTCAGCTTGGGTCGATCAAATGCTCGCGATAAACAAATCTCGAGCCACGCGCACCGATACCTGAAGCAGCGTCATGCGATCCCGAAACCTGTCCTTCCATCGGCGTGCCGGAGCCCAAGAGACTCCACACGCAACGACTACGCTAGCACGAATTGGTTCACGGCTTAATGACGAGATCGGAAAAAATTGCGGCATTAGGGCCACATACCGCGCGAACGAATGGCGGTTGACGATGCCGGATCGAGACGTTCTTCAAGAAAAACCCAAGCGGGCGGTGCCCGGTAGGCAAGTTCCTGTGCAATGGCGGGGTCAAGGCGCGCCGATTGGAGAAAGCGCGCCGCGGGCGATGCAAGCGCGGCCGTCGTGAAATCGGGCCGGGCGATCACGGCAATCGGCACGCGTTTGGCGATCGCTTTCCAGCGCCGCCAGCGGTGAAATTGACCGAGGTTGTCGCTGCCCATCAGCCAGACGAAGTGGGCTTTGGTGAACGAGCGTTGAAGAGCTTCGATCGTGTCGATCGTGTAGTGGGTGCCGAATGTTTGTTCCAGCGAGGTCACATAAATGCGCGGGTCGATCGCGATCGCGCGCGCGCGTTCGACGCGGGCGGCGAGTGGGGCGGAGTCTAGATTGCTCTTGAGCGGATTTTGCGGCGATACGACCCACAACACCGCATCGAGCTTGAGGCGCCGGAGCGCGATCAGGCTGATGTGGCGATGCGCCTCGTGCGCCGGATTGAACGAGCCGCCGAGCAAGCCGATGCGGCCGCCGGCGTTGATCTGCGCCAAGGCTTGCGGCGGCAGGATCTCAGGATCGAACCTGGCCATCGCCCCGCACGACATATTTGTAAGTGGTGAGTTCGCGCGCGCCGACGGGTCCGCGCGCATGCAAGCGCCCGGTCGCGATACCGATCTCGGCGCCGAAGCCGAATTCCGCGCCGTCGGCGAATTGCGTCGAGGCATTGGCGAGAACAATGGCGCTGTCGACCTCTTTGAGGAATTTCTCCGTTGCGGTCGCGTCTTCGCTGACGATCGCGTCGGTATGGGCGGAACCGTATTTCGCAATATGCGCAATGGCGCCGGCGACACCATCGACGAGGCGCACCGCCATGATGGCGTCGAGATATTCGGTGTACCAATCATCCTCGATTGCGGGCTTGACGCGCGCGTCGACGCTTTGAGTCGGTGCGTCGCCACGTACTTCGCAGCCGGCGTCGAGCAAGGCCTGGACCAGGGGCTTCAAATGCGTTGCGGCGCCGGCGCGATCGACGAGCATCGTTTCCGCGGCACCGCAGACCGAGACGCGCCGCATCTTGGCGTTCAGAACGATCGCTTTCGCTTTTGCCGGTTCGGCCGATTTGTCGACATAGACATGACAATTGCCGTCGAGATGGGCGAGCACCGGCACACGCGCCTCTTTTTGTACGCGGGCGACAAGGCTCTTGCCGCCACGCGGCACGATGAGATCGACGGTGCCGTCGAGACCGGCGAGCATGTGGCCGACGGCAGCGCGATCGGAGGTTGCCACGATCTGCACGCAGCCTGCAGGCAATCCCGCGCGCAGCAAACCCTTGGCGACGCAGGCATGGATCGCGAGCGCCGAATTCAACGCTTCGGAGCCGCAGCGCAGAATGGCCGCGTTGCCGGACTTTAGGCACAGCGCGGCCGCGTCGATCGTCACGTTCGGGCGGCTCTCGTAAATGATGGCGATGACGCCGATGGGCACCCGCACGCGTGCTATTTTGAGGCCGTTGGGCCGCGCCCATTCGGCATCGCTCGTGCCGATAGGATCTTCGAGCTTGGCGACGGCCTCGACGCCCGCCGCCATCGCCTCGATCGCGTTCGACGTCAGGGCAAGGCGATCGATAAAGGCGGGCGTTGCCCCTTGTGTGAGCGCGAGTGCGATGTCGCGCGCGTTGGCCGATAAGATTTCGCCGGCACCTATGCGTAGTTCGGTCGCGATTGCGTCGAGCGCCTTGGCTTTCTGCTCCGATGACATCGATGCAAGATCACGCGCGGCTGCTCGCGCGGCTGCGCCCATTTCCTGCATCGTTTGTGCAAGGCCTGCGTCTGCCGATTCTTTCAGCGTCGCGTTCATGCCCGCGTCAAAGCCAAGTCGTCGCGATGGATCATCTCGTCGCGACCACGGTAGCCGAGGATGGTTTCGATTTCACCGCTCTTGCGTCCGGCGATCTTGCGCGCATCCTCGGCGCTATAAGCGATAAGGCCGCGGCCAAGTTCCTTGCCGGTCATATCCTTAACGAAGACGCAGTCGCCGCGCTCGAATGTGCCGTCGATCGACGTGACGCCGGCGGGGAGCAGACTCTTGCCTTGCGCCAGTGCCGCAGCTGCGCCGGCATCGACGACCAACGCGCCCGCTGGTTTCAGCGTGCCGGAGATCCAGCGCTTGCGTGCGGCAGCAGGCGTTGCGGGTGCGATGAACCAGGTGCAGCGGGCGCCATCTTCAAGCGCCTTGAGCGGACCGAGCGGTGCGCCGCTGGCGATCACCATGTTGGCGCCGGCATCCATGGCGACGCGCGCCGCCATCAACTTCGTCACCATGCCGCCCGAGCCGACGTCCGACGACGCGGCGCCCGCCATCGCTTCGATCTCAGGCGTGATGGTGCGCACTTCGGGAATGAATTCCGCATTGCCGTCGCGGCGCGGATCGGCGGCGTAAAGTCCGTCGATGTCGGAGAGCAGCACGAGACAATCGGCCTCGATCATGCCGGTGACGCGGGCGGCCAAGCGATCGTTGTCGCCGAAACGGATCTCGGCAGTCGCGACCGTGTCGTTTTCGTTGATGACGGGAATGGCGTTCAACGACAGCAGCGTGCGCAAGGTCGAGCGCGCGTTCAGATAGCGCCTGCGCTCTTCCGTATCGCCGAAGGTCAGAAGAATCTGCGCGACCGTCAGTCCGTGTTGGGCGAGGCTTTCGTTCCACGCTTGCGCGAGCGCGATTTGACCGACGGCGGCGGCGGCCTGTGCCTCTTCGAGCTTTGGAGCGGCGGCTAGCTTTAGGCGGCCGCGGCCGAGCGCGATCGCGCCCGAAGAGACGAGAACGATTTCCTGGCCGCGTTCGCGGCAGCGCGCGACGTCGGCGGCGAAAGCCGTGAGCCACGCGTCTCTCAGCGCCCCAGTGGCGCCGTCGACGAGGGTGGATGATCCGATCTTGACGACGATGCGACGGGCGGAAACAAGGCGATCGATCACGGCTTCCAATCGCTTTGCGTGACTTCGTCCGTAATCGTCGTTTCGATGCCTTGGCGATCTTCGCTGGTGTGGCGGTGGAGCGCCGGCTGACCGCTGCGCAGGCGGCATTGCGTGATTTCGGTGATGAGCGTGCGCAAGATTTCCATGACGCCTTCGCCTTGCTCGCCCGACAACGTCATGACGACGTCGCCCGAGATCTCGGTGAGCACGCGGCGTTTGCGTTCGATCTCGCCCGGATTCATCAGATCGGTTTTGTTGAGTCCGATGATTTCGACCTTGTGGTCGAGGCCGTGACCGTAGGCGGAGATTTCATTGCGCACCATCGCGTAGGCCTTGGCGATTTCTGCCGGCGGCAAACTGCCGTCGACAAGATGCAGCAGAACGAAGCAACGCTCGGCGTGTCCCAAGAAGCGATCGCCGAGGCCGACGCCTTCGTGCGCGCCTTCGATCAAGCCCGGCAGATCGGCGATGACGAACTCGACGTCGTCGACGGCGGCGACGCCCAGCTGCGGGTTCAGCGTCGTGAACGGATAGTTGCCGATCTTCGGACGCGCGCCGGAAACGGTCGCCAAGAATGTCGACTTGCCGGCGTTCGGCTGGCCGACGATGCCGACATCGGCGATCAACTTCAGGCGGAGCCAAACAGTTTTCTCTTCGCCCGGCTTGCCGTCGGTCGATTTGCGCGGCGCGCGGTTCGTCGCGCTTTTGAAATGCGCGTTGCCCAAGCCGCCGTTGCCGCCTTCGGCGATGATGTAACGCTCGCCCGGCTTCGTCAGATCGTGAAAGAGCGTTTGATTGTCCTCACCGAACACTTGGGTGCCGACCGGAACCAGCAGGACGATGTCTTCACCGTAGGCGCCGGTCTTGTTTTGACCCGAGCCGTGCACGCCCTTTTTGGCGCGGAAGTGCTGCTGATAGCGAAAATCGATCAGCGTGTTCAGATTGTGCGTCGCTTCGAGGATGACGTGGCCGCCGCGGCCGCCGTCGCCGCCGTCAGGGCCGCCGAATTCGATGAATTTCTCGCGGCGAAAACTCACGCTGCCCGGGCCGCCGTCGCCGGCCTTGATGTAGAGCTTTGCTTGATCGAGAAACTTCATTGCGATTTCGAACTCTGTCGGCGGACCAATGCCTTGCGAACGATCGGTCGATGGGCCGCGCGGCGCGCGACCGTCTTGAACCCTGCACGGCGAAACGACGAGGCGACGCCCGTATAGGCGGACCCAGCCGAAATGCGTTTTTCGGTATCTACGGGGTAAGCTTCGATGATCCGTCCGCCGGCCTTGGCCGCATGATCGCCAGCGGCCGCGACCAGCGCGCGCATCACGCCACGACCGCGATAACCTGACTTAATATAAAAGCATGAGATGGACCAGACGGATTCATCGTCGACGGACTTTAAGAATCGCGAACGTTCCAGGGCCGGATAATCTTCGCGCGGCCCGAGCGCCACCCAACCCACGGCTGTATCGCCGTCGAAGGCGAGCAAACCCGGCGGCGGTCCCTTGGCGACCAGGCGGCGAAATCGCTCTTTGTTCTTGGCCCGCGCGCTGCGCCATTCACCTTTCGGCAGGCGCCAATACATGCACCAGCAGCCGGCACAAGCGCCGTTCGGCCCGAACAGCGCTTCCAATGCCGGCCACAATTCCTTCGTCAACGGTCGAAAAATCAACTCGCCCAAGCATACCCCGTCGAGGCCGATCCGGAGGGACGGCCGACGGCTTCTGCCCATGACGAGCGGGGGAGCGTCATTTCCAAGCATTTCACATCTGCCCCACGCGCAAGGCATGGCCGCATGGCTTCAACGGTATAGCGGAAGCCGAGCTTTGTCAGCACGCGACCGGAAGGGTGATTGTCGACATAGTGACCGGCCACCAAACGCTCGACGTTGAGCGTTTCGAAGGCGTAGTCGCGCACAGCGAAGGCCGCCTCCGAGGCGTAGCCGCGATTCCAATAGGGTTCACCCAGCCAATAACCAAGCTCCCATTGACCATGTGCGCGAACGTCCAAGCCGATGCCGCCGATTTGTTCGCCGTCAAGCGCGATGCAAAGGGGCACGCTGGTTCCCGAGTCCCAAAAGCCCGGTTGCTTGGCGAGCCACTCGTCGGCGCATTCTTGCGTGTAAGGGTAGGGCATCATGCCGAGGTTCTTCGCGACGCGCCAATTGCTCGCGTTCTGCACGAGACGCACGCGGTCGCGCATTTCGTAGGCACGCAAAATCAGCCGTGAAGTCACGATGGGTGAAAAGCCCATGGCACGCTTACCTTTCCGACGAGGGAAAAACAAAAGAGGGAGATGGCGGACCATCTCCCTCGTTTTCGGACCGCCATCCCGTTATTCCCGGGAGGGGCCTATATGACCGTCCCGTTATTCCGCCGCCGCTACCGCCATCGGGTTTACCCAAATGACTTGTCGGCCGCGTGAATCCTTCTTGAAGGACACGTGACCGTGGACGAGCGCAAATAGCGTGTGATCGGTGCCCATGCCGACATTGCGGCCGGGATGGACCTTGGTGCCGCGCTGACGCACGAGGATATTGCCGGCGAGCACGAGCTCACCGCCGAAATGTTTCACACCGAGACGCTGGCCCGGTGAGTCGCGGCCGTTGCGAGACGAGCCGCCAGCTTTCTTATGTGCCATGACGCATCGCTCCGTTAGCTCGCGCTGATCGCGGTGATCTTGACCGTCGTCTGATGCTGACGGTGACCGCGCGTGCGCTGATAATTCTGACGACGGCGCTTTTTGAAGATGATGATCTTGTCGTCGCGGCCGTGCTCGACGATTTCGGCCTCGACCTTGGCGCCCTTGACCAGCGGTTTGCCGACCGTCGTGGACGCGCCGTCGACGATCATCAAGACTTCGCCGAGCGCGATCTTCGACCCCGCCTCGCCGACCATGCGGTCGATTGTCAGCGTGTCGCCCTTGGCGACCTTGTATTGCTTGCCTTGGGCCTTGATGACCGCGAACATTGCTGCGTCTCGTCTTTCGGGGCCGCCTTGTGAACCGCCCGTTGAATAGGGCGCAACCCCGCCTTTGATAGCGGGTGCGCCCGGAAGGCGCGCATCTAGACGGGCGGCCTTTACCCTGTCAAGGAAAAAGGGGCAGAAAACCGGCTCTTTCCGATGAACTATCGCCACGCATATCACGCCGGGAATTTCGCGGATGTCCTGAAGCACGGACTGCTGGTTTGGATCGTGCGCTATCTCCAGCAAAAGGACGCGCCGCTCTGCCTGATCGACACGCATGGCGGGGCGGGGGTCTACGACCTCGGTGGGACCGAGGCGCGGAAAACGGGCGAGGCCGCGGGCGGAGTCTTGCGGATCGCCGAAGCGTCGGACAGGCCGGCTGTGATCGAGCCGTACCGGCAGCTGGTGGGCGGCGCAAACGAAGCCGGTGCGATGACACGCTATCCGGGCTCGCCGTGGTTGATGGCGGCAATGCTTCGCAAGCAAGATCGAGCGATCGTCGGCGAGCTGAATGGCGAGGATGTGGCGGCCCTGCGCGCGGCCCTCGCCGGGTTCGAGCGGGTGCGCGTCATGGAGGGCGACGGCTACGCGATGCTTCAAAAGATCGTGCCGCCGCGCGAGAAGCGCGGGCTCGTGCTGATCGATCCGCCGTTCGAGGCGAGCGACGAATTCGAAACGCTGGCGCAGGCGATCATCGCGACTCATGCGAAATGGCCGACCGGCGTCTATGTGATTTGGTATCCGCTCAAGGACGACGCCGCGGTCGAACGGTTTCACGCCGAGTTATTGAACGCGCGCCTGGCCAAGATGTTGAACATCACGCTCGACGTCGGTGCGGCGGATGAAGGCTTGCGCGCCTGCGGCCTCGTCGTGATCAATCCGCCGTGGATTCTGGAAAAAGAATGGCGCGAGGCGCTCGCCTGGCTCGCGCGCACGCTAGCGCGCGGAGCGAATGCGGCGAGTCGCATGGAATGGCTTGTGCCGTGACCGCTTAGTCTTGCGAAAAAATCTGCTCGATCGGGGCGCCGAAGAGGCGGGCGATTTTGAAGGCGAGGGGCAGCGAGGGGTCGTATTTGCCGGTCTCGATGGCGTTGACGCTTTGGCGCGAGACCTCGAGGCGGCCGGCGAGATCGGCCTGGCTCCAACCGCGTTCGGCGCGCAGTACGCGCAAGCGGTTCTTCACCGGTAGGCCATCGCGAGCACGCCGCTCGCAAAACCCCACGCCACGCAAAAACCCGGGAAGATCCAGAACGCGCTCAGCGGCGGCACGTGCGTGTAGATCTCGAGGAAACCCCACGCGACCGTCACCGACAGCATAAGCCCCATGCCGATGAGCAGCGCCATAACGTGGCGCATGCGCATGAACTCGTCTTTCTCTTCGACGACGTAGAGGCCCATGATGACGATGACGCCGATGATCGGGAGCGCCGGCAGGATGGCGAGCGCGTAGCCGATGGGGCCATCCGGCGCTTGGCGGTTGTCAAAAAGCCAACTGACCCCGAGCACCAGCACGACGTAGGCAAGCATCGTCGGGAAGAAGCGCCAGAGGTAGCGGCGGTAGGCGGCCTTCGCGGCGGACATGACAAGGTTCCTTGTTCGAATGACAAGTATCATTTACATATCTGCCCGCCGAATGTCAAGTGACAGTTACATTATGTCATTGATTCTTGTCAGAAGGCCGAACCGTCAGAGGCCGTCGGTCAGGCGCTTTCGGAAGGCGCGGTCGCGTTTCAAATGCCACTCGCGGCTCATCGCTTCGCCACGCGAAGCATAGGCTTCGGCATAGATGAGGCCCCAGACGTGCCCGCGGGTGGCGCGCGCGCCGGTGCCTTCGTTGTGGCGCGCGAGGCGGCGCTCCAGATCGGTCGTCCAGCCGACATAGGTGCGCACGCCGGACTTAAGCGAGGCGCCAAGCACATAAACGAAGCAGCGCATGGGTCCGATGTTAACGCGACCGGCGTGGCCCCGCGAAAATTCGTGCGCGACGCCTTTCTTGCGGGCGGGGGCGCGCTCGGCTATTCATCCGCCCCTCAAAACCGCCGCGCGGGAAGTTCCTCGCGTCTCACCTGAATACGGATGGGTGGCAGAGTGGTCTATCGCACCGCACTCGAAATGCGGAGTACGGCAACGTACCGTGAGTTCGAATCTCACCCCATCCGCCA
>JANXXU010000019.1 GCA_025350465.1 Alphaproteobacteria bacterium
CGTGCGGTCATGGCGGAATTGGTAGACGCACTGCCTTGAGGTGGCAGCGGGGCAACCCGTGGAAGTTCGAGTCTTCTTGACCGCACCAATCCGTCCCGAGCGGGGCCACGTATCAGCCGGTTTCAGGCGCTCGCAGCCCCCGCTTTTTTCGCCTAAGACGGGGCTCAACTTCGACGCCGATTCCCGCGTGCTCAAGGGTGGCTCATGGCCGAAACCACTGCCGATGCGCCACGCCCCTCGGCGGAAACGACCCGCTCGGCAACGCCGACGGGAAGCGCGGGAATCGTTTCGCCGACGCTGGTTCGCGCCGTCGTCGATGCCCTAGACAAAGAGGCGGCGGACCAGCTCGTTTTGCTCGTCGAGCCGCTGCACGCGGCTGATCTCGCCCAGCTCTTGGTTACCCTCGACCCGCAACAGCGGCGCGAACTCGTTACCATGCTCGGGCCCAAACTCGATCCCGAAGTTCTCTCCGAAGTGGACGAGGAACTGCGTGACGAACTCCTTGACCTTCTCGATCCAAAGACCGTCGCCGCGGCGGTCAAAGAGTTGGACGTCGAAGACGCCGCCTATGTCCTCGACGATCTAGAGGATGCCGAGAAGCGCGAAGTGCTCGCTCAGGTGCCGGTCGAGGATCGCGCCCAAGTTGTTGACGCGCTGTTGTTTCCGGACGACTCGGCCGGCCGGCTCATGCATCGTGAATTCGTGAGCCTTTCGGGCACGATGAGCGTCACCGATGCGCTGCAACGTCTCTCGAACGATCAGGAGCCGGAGGAGTTTCAAGATGTGTATGTCTTGGACTCCGATGAACGGCCCACGGGCGTCGTGCCGCTGCATCGTTTGCTGCGCGCGCCGCGCGATGCGACATTGAACGACATCGCCTCCAGCGAGATGACGTTGATCCCGGCCGCGACCGGTCGCAAGGCGTTCGCCTATCTGTTCGAACATTATCACCTGAACTCGGCGCCGATCACGGATGCGCAAGGACGCCTTGTGGGCGTGCTGGGCGCCGGCTCGGTCGTCGAGGTCTTGCAGGAAATGCATCAGGCCGAGGTGCTGGCGCTCGGCGGCGTCGGCGAAGGCGAGAGTCTGTCGGCGCCGCTCTTCAAGACGACGCGGCTGCGCTTCTCCTGGCTCTTCGTTAACTTGCTGACGGCGATCATGGCGTCGATCGTCATCGGCTTCTTCGAATTGTCCCTCAGCAAGATCGTGGCGCTTGCGGTGCTGATGCCGATCGTCGCGTCGATGGGCGGCAACGCCGGCACGCAGACCCTGACCGTCGTTGTGCGTGCGCTTGCGACCAAGGAGCTGACCTCGGTCAATATGTGGCGCGTCTTCAACCGCGAAGTGTTGATCGGGCTGATGAACGGCCTAAGCTTTGCCCTGATCACGGCTGGTATAACATGGGCCTGGTTCAGGGATTGGCAGCTTGCCCTTGTCATTGCGCTCGCAATGACGATCAATCTCCTTGCGGCGGCGTTTGCGGGCATTCTGATCCCGGTCGGACTAAGCCGCACTGGGGTCGATCCGGCGGTATCGTCGACGGTGTTCGTAACGACTGTAACGGACGTGGTCGGGTTCTTCTCATTCTTGGGGTTGGCGACGTGGGTGATGTTGCGTTGAAGGGTTTTGTTGCTCTCATCATCTGGATTGCGACGGCATACGCCGCGATCGCGGGCTCGTGGTCGGCTTCCGAGAAGCTCGAAGTCGGGCGCACCGGCCTCGGCGCGACCGCGATTGGCGACCTTGTCTATGTTGGCGGTGGCGCATCGGCGGGCGATCCGCGCAACACGTTCGACGTCTTCGACGCGACACGCGAGTCTTGGCGGCCGTTGCCGGCCATGCCGAAGGGTTTGCAATATTTCGGGATCGCTGCGGTCGGCGGCACCGTCTACGTGGCCGGCGGCTTTAGCAGTGACGCGCCCGGAACGCCGCATGCCGAGATGTGGGCGTTCGACACGCAAGGTGCGAATTGGACTGAGCGCAAACCGATGCCGCATGGCCGTGCCGGTCACGCGATGGTTGCGGTCGGCGGCAAGATTTATGTCGTGGGCGGAAGCGGGCCGGAGGCGCAACATGTGCTGGTCTTCGATCCGACAAACAACACGTGGCGCACCGCCGGCGATATTCCGACGCCTCGGCGCGGGCTCGCGGCGGCGACCGACGGCAAGCGCATTTACACAGTTGGCGGCGTCAGGCTTGACGGCGGTCCGACGGGCGCCACCGAGGTCCTTGATCCCGCGACGAACGGTTGGTCCGCGCTGCCGCCATTGCCCAATCCGCGTGGCGGCCTGACAGCTGCCATATTCAACGGAAGGCTTTATGCGGCCGGTGGAGCGACGCTAACGCCGATGCGAACCTTCGGCGACATGCACATTTTCGATCTGACCACAAAGACGTGGAGCAAAGGCCCCTCGCTGCCGACGGCACGGCAGGGTTTGGCGTCCGCATTCGCCGCGGGGCGCTGGTGGGTCGTTGGCGGCGGTGCCGGGGCAGGGGTCTTCGGCGTGTTCACGACGTCGGACGCGGTCGAAGCCTACACGCCATAACAACAAGAAGGAGAGGGGCGGCCCGTGATCTCCAATTATTTCCGCGGACTTGATTTTGATCTTGGCGAAACCGCCGACGCGTTGCGCGACAGCGTCGCGCGCTTCACGGCGGCGAACATCACGCCGCGCGCCGGCGACATCGACAAAAGCAATGTCTTCCCGCGCGATCTCTGGCCGCAGCTGGGCGAGCTTGGCGTCCTCGGCATCACCGTTGAGGAAGAATTCGGCGGGGCCGGGCTCGGCTATCTCGAGCACTGCGTCGCGATGGAGGAAATCAGTCGCGGCTCGGGCGCCGTCGGCCTCTCCTACGGCGCGCATTCGAATCTCTGCGTCAATCAGATCAGACGCAACGCCAGCCCCGAGCAGAAGACGCAGTATTTGCCGAAGCTCGTTTCGGGCGAGCATCTGGGCGCGCTCGCCATGTCCGAGCCCGGCGCCGGCTCCGACGTCGTCAGCATGCGATTGCGGGCCGATAAGAAGGGCGATCGCTACGTTCTCAATGGCTCGAAGATGTGGATCACGAACGGGCCGGACGCCGATGTCGTCGTGGTCTACGCCAAGACGGATCCGACCGCGGGATCGCGCGGCATCACCGCCTTCCTCGTCGAAAAGGGAATGAAGGGTTATTCGACCGCTCAGAAGCTCGACAAGCTCGGCATGCGCGGCTCGGACACGGGCGAGCTCGTCTTCACCGATTGCGAGGTGCCGGACGCGAACGTGATGGGTCGCGTCAACGAGGGCGTGCGCGTACTGATGTCGGGCCTTGATTACGAACGCGCCGTGCTTGCCGCCGGTTCGCTCGGCCTCATGCAAGCCTGCATGGATGCGGTTCTGCCCTACGTGCACGAGCGCAAACAATTCGATCAGCCGATCGGCTCGTTCCAGATCATGCAAGCCAAGCTCGCCGATATGTACACGCGCATGAATGCCGCGAAATCCTACGTCTACACCGTCGCGCGCGCTTGCGATCGCGGGCAAACGACACGCAAGGATTCGGCGGGCGCGATTCTGTTCGCCAGCGAAACGGCAACGTGGATGGCGCTCGAGGCGATCCAGGCCCTCGGCGGCAACGGCTATATCAACGACTATCCGACGGGCCGGCTGCTGCGCGACGCCAAGCTCTACGAGATCGGCGCGGGAACGAGCGAAATCCGCCGGATGCTCATCGGCCGCGAACTCTTCGAGGAAACGGGTTAGGCAATCACAGGAGCCGCCTTCTTCTGCGGCCGGTCCGGGAATGACAGAGTCTGCAGATAGCGTCGGGTTCAACGGAATCCTCGGCCGGGCCGAATTCATCGGTTCGCGCGCAGAGTTGCGTTTCTATCCGTTTCAGCTCGGAAAAACGGCTGATGCACAATGCGTTCTGCAGCTGGAATTGGCAGCGCCTGACTGCGGACCCGACGCATTCGACGGCTTGGTCGATCAAGAAATCGACGTGGTAGTGTCCGGCACTACGGTGGAAATCGAAGACTATTTCAATGACCGTTCGATCAAGCTTCAAGCGCAGCGCGTCGTGATCGGATGGGTTGCCTGCGATGCGGAATATCTTTTTGCTTGCCTTCGAAAATCCACGGAGTGGAATTCGCAACTGCATGAGAAGTTGCGTAAGGCGCTCCTGAATAACCATGATTGTCGCGCGCTCGTCATTGAGCTTCTTCGGCGCGCAGAGATCAAGGCTACCGCTTCCGATGAGCACAAAGCCCGTCAAGGCGCGGCCATTGCGGTTCTTGAGCGTGTGCTTCGCGAACTAGGAGCCCCATAATGCGCACATCATCTTTCGCATGAGCGGCGCGCGAATGCCTGCGGTTTTCGTCGGGCACGGCAGCCCGATGAACGCCATCGAGGATAATGCGTTTCATCGCGCGTGGCGTGATCTCGGGCAGCGGCTGCCGCGGCCAAAATCTATCCTCTGTATTTCCGCCCATTGGGAAACGCGCGGCGTTGCTTTGACGGCGATGGAAGCGCCGAAGACGATCCACGATTTCTACGGCTTTCCGCGGGCGTTGTTCGACGTGCGTTATCCCGCGCCCGGCGATCCGGCCTTGGCGCGCCGCGCCGCGTCACTGTTGTCGGCACTTGATCCGGTGCTCGATGATGAGTGGGGCCTCGACCATGGCGCGTGGAGCGTCTTGATCGCGATGTATCCCAAGGCCGACATCCCGGTCGTGCAACTCGGCATCGATACGAGCAAGCCGGGCGTCTATCACTACGATATCGGGCGGGCGTTGAAGCCGTTGCGCGACGAGGGCGTGCTGATCCTCGGCAGCGGCAACATCGTGCACAATCTGCGGCTCTTCGACTTTCGCGCATCGGCCACACCCGAATGGGCCGTACGGTTCGACGCGATCGTCAAAGAGCGGATTGCGGCAAATGCCCACGACGACCTTATCGCGTTCGAAGCGATGGGCGCCGACGCGCGGCTCGCCATCCCGACCGCTGAGCATTATTTGCCGCTGCTCTACGTGCTCGGTGCGCAAGAGCCGGACGAGCGAGCCGCGTTCTTCAACGAGGCCGTGATCAGCGCAATTTCCATGACATCGGTTGTGATCGGCGCTTGAGCGTTCGCCTGAGCACCAAGAGGTCGACCGGGCCCGTGACATTTTGGGCCTCATGACCTACCTCTTGAACAGCAGGCCCAGAACCTCCCCGTCCGAAGGAGATACCCATGTCCGCAGCAAGTTCGATCGTCATCGTCGGTGCGGTGCGCACTGCGATGGGCGCCTTCCAAGGCGAATTGTCGCCCATTGCGGGCCCGCAATTGGGCGCCGCCGCGATCCGTGAAGCGGTGAAACGTTCGGGGTTGAATCCCGATCAAATCGAGGAAGCCTATATGGGCTGCGTATTGCCGGCGGGCGTCGGTCAGGCGCCGGCGCGCCAGGCCGCAATCCATGGTGGGCTGCCCAACACCGTGCCGTGCACGACCGTCAACAAAGTCTGCGGCTCCGGCATGAAGGCGATGATGCTCGGCGCCGATCAGATCGCGACGGGCGGCGCATCGATCGTTGTCGCCGGCGGCATGGAGTCGATGTCGAACGCGCCCTATCTCTTGCCCAAGGCGCGCGGCGGCTATCGCTTGGGACATGGCGAGATCAAGGACCACATGTTTCTCGACGGACTTGAGGACGCCTATGAAGGGCGCCTGATGGGAACCTATGCCGAGGACGCGGCGCGGCACTATCAGTTCACCCGGGGCGAACAGGATGCGTTCGCGACGGAGTCGCTGGCGCGCGCCCAGCGTGCGCAGAAGGACGGCTAGTTCGCCGACGAAATCGTGGGCGTGAGCGTGAAAGGGAAGGGCGGTGACGTCGCGGTTTCGCTCGACGAACAGCCGCGCAAGGCGGACGCGAGCAAGATTCCGACGCTGAAGCCCGCGTTTGCGAAGGACGGGACAGTCACAGCTGCCAATTCCTCATCGATTTCAGACGGCGCCGCGGCGCTGGTGCTGATGAGCGGCGATGCCGCGGCCAAGCGCGGCTTGAAACCGATCGCACGCATCGTCGCGCACGCGAGCAACGCGGCCGAACCGCGCTGGTTCACGACGGCGCCGGTCAAGGCAATCGAGCGTGTGCTTGAGCGTGCCGGCTGGAAGAAGTCGGATGTCGATCTTTATGAAATCAACGAAGCCTTCGCGGTCGTCGCGATGATCGCGCTGCGCGATCTGTCGCTGGCGGCCGACGTGGTCAATGTGAACGGCGGTGCCTGCGCACTCGGCCATCCGATCGGCGCGTCGGGCGCTCGCATCGTGGTGACCTTACTCAACGCGCTCAAGCGACGCGGGTTGAAGCGCGGCGTCGCCTCGCTCTGCATCGGCGGCGGCGAGGCGACGGCGTTGGCCGTCGAGCTGATGAACTAATCCTCATCAGGCGCTTGCGCGGCGGAAGTTGAACAGCCGAACGGTGCGCATCAGCGCCATGGCGAAGAGGCTGACGATCCAGACGGCGAACCACACGACATATTTGGCGATGAACTCGACCGCCCGGAACGCTGTCTTGAAGGCGCGCAAGCTTGCTTTGCCAGTGAGTTCGATGATGCCGCGCGTTTTGACGCCATAGCGTTCCGTCATCAGCGCCACGTCTTCGAGATCCTCTCCCTTCTTGACGTACTTCATCAAGCGGATCGTCTCGGCGGGTCCGACGGCTTTATTCATGCCGCCGATTCTGGAAAGCACAGGAAAAAGTTCGGCGCCGCGAACGCCGCGCGCATAGTCGGTCAAGACGCGCTGCGTCCTCGCCAGGTCGGACAAGTCGGTGGCGCGCAACGTCTCGCGCAGAGCGGGCATGTTGACGGCATCGCGCGTCATGCGGACGAGAAGCGTTCCGAACTCTGTGGTCAGTCTGCCGGCGCGCTTTGCCGCTTTGAGAATGGACACACCTGCTTTGGCGACGATGCCCCCACCGCCGGTCGCGACCGTCAACCCGGTTGCGGCGATGCCGACGACCGACAAGCCGACGATCAATTCGTTGTAGTCCTGTCCCGCGAGCCACTTGCCGCCCTCGGCTGCGATGTCGCGCACGTCGCCGATCACCGTTAGATCGGAAGTCACGGCGCCCGCGAGGCCAGCGGTCGAGTCGCCTTGGCCGGTGACGAAGCCGGTGCCGAATTCCCACGTGTTGCGCACGACCGTCGCCGACATCGTATGGGCCTCGTCGAGGCGGCGTTGTGTGTCGGCGGGAATTTCGTAATTCAAAAACTTGCCGATATCCGCGTACATATCCGCTTCCTCGATGTCGTCCTTTTCGAGCGCCTCGAGGACCTTAATGTTGATGCGGCCTGGCGTGGCTGCGGCCATAAGTTCGGCTCGCACCGCCGTTTCCAACGGGACGTGGAACGTGTAATCGAAAACGTAGGCGAGGCCGAGGGCCAGGAGCGTCAAGAACAACAATGATGCGCCCAGGCGCGAAAGCATGACCGATCCCCAATTCATGGGATTGTTGCATGGAAACCGGCGATGGCAAGTGGCACGGAATAGAAGGGCGCTTAAGCGCGGGCAAAGCGCCACACGCCGACGACCAAATCCACCAAATCTACGACCCGCCCGGCATAATGGTCGTGTGCGACCAAGCGCGCCTTATCGTCGCCCAGGAGCGCGAGTTCAGTGGCCGTGACCAGGCCCAGGAGGCGCCTCTGGTGAAGGCCCAGGGCCGCCTGAATGGGGTCGCTGACTGCACCGGCAATGGCCGCGGTTGCGGCACTGCCGACGGCAACCGCGGCCGTCGCGCCGATGGTGAGGGCCAGAGAGGCTTTGACCGGCGCGAGGCCCAGCCAAAGCGCGGCAAGGCCCGACGGCAACGGTTGCGCGCTGAGGCTTTGGGCGATCAGTGCCGCCAAGGCCGGTCCCAAAGTCAGGACACCCGGCGTTGCTTGATGTATCAGCGCGGCGCCGGCACCGAGGCAAAGAAAGATGCTTGCGAGTTCGGCCGCCGCAGCGCGATTGCCGGAATAGATCCCAAGCGCATCGGCAAGCCGCTTTTCGTAGCCGTCGCGACGCCAATGGCGTTGCATGGCTTGGCGCACGTTTTCCAAACGAGTTTGCAGCCGCGCGTCCGCAAGGATCTCCTCCGCGAGCGCGTCTTTGCCCGACACGCGGTCGCCGTCGCGATAGGGCAGCTCGAACAACTCAGTCCAAATCAACCACTCGATCTCGCGCGCCACATCGGTCTTCAAAAAGAGATTGCGCGAGCGCAGCCACTCGGCGCTCTCGGCGCGACCCGTCAGCTCGAGACCGCCGGCGACGATGCGCAGACCGGCGTGAGGCATGACCAATGCAGCGTTGAGCGGGGCACGGTAGAGATCGCGGCCCAGCCCCTTGCGGTTGATCGCCCATGCGCCGCGCCAGCCGAAATGCCGCCGGACGAAACCCGGCACCCGGGCGCGAACCTTTTGGAAATGGCGGTGGATTGCGTCATCGAGGATGGCGCGCGCCTCGTTGCGCGTCAGCGTCAGATCGATGTCGTTGCGCAAATCGATTCGCATCAACCGTTGTGGTCCTCGCGCCACTTCACGCCGACGATCATTAGGACGAGCGATAGTGTCACAGTGTTGGCGCCGACAAGCGGCGCCGAATGCAACGCAAGGCCGTAAAGGGCCCAAAGAAACAGGCCTGCGGCGAATGCCAGGAGCCAAATCCAGGACAAATCGGCGGCCGAGCCGGTGCGCCAGGTCTTGATCACCTGGGGCAGGAATGAAAACGTGGTCAGGAGGGCGGCGAGGCTGCCGATCGTTTCAATCATCGTTGCTAGAGGTGCGGTCGCGGCATGCTTCCTGTCAAGGTTTTCGTCGTTGCAATCGCGCTCTTGGTAACCGCCGCCGCAACGGGTTTTGCGTTCGGCACGATTCACGGTCTCGGGCAAGACGCCGAGCACGAGCGCATCACGCGCCATGCGCTGGCGTGCACGCCAGGTATGCCTTCCGGCAGCTGCTTCGAGGCCCGAACGATCGACATGCTCGCGGGCAAGACGGGCACTGTCGGTGCTGTCGGATTGCCCGACGTTACGATGGTCACGTCGCCGGAAGCGCATTGCGATATGGGCGACTATCTCGACGTGCCGGGATATCCGCAAACACTCGCCGAGGCGAATGCGCACCTCTCGCAGTGCCGCGCGTGGATGGCGGCCAAGCTCGAGGAAGCGGTGCGTGACGCTGCAGCGCTTGTCGATGGGAAGGGCAATATCGACGACAGCCAGATCCCGACGATGGTCGAGTGCTCGTTCGGCATGGGCAAGGGGCGGGCGAAGTGCAACGTGCTTGAAGATTTCGGCGTTCTACTGCACGCGTCCCAAGATTTCTATTCGCACACCAATTGGATCGATCGCAGCGATCCGAAACAAGCGGCCGGTGCGGAGAACCCGGCAGGACTCGGTAACACCGGGTCGGCGCCGTGGCTCGACCTTCGCAGGCCGGCCGCACCAGTTCCGGCCGGTTTGATCTCCGGCTGTTTCAAATTTCTGCCGGAGAGCAAGTTCTGCAACTACGGCCCTTCGGATTCCTTGCATCGCGTGAAGCACGCCGTTTTGAACAAGGATAAAGGCAAGATCGATCCGAAGTTCGGTGCGGCGGGCACGACGCGCGGCAGCATCGGCGACAATTTCCGTCGCGCGGTCGCAGCGGCGGTCCTCGATACGGACGACAAGTGGGCGACGCTCTCGGGAAAGCTAGTCGCAACCTATGGTGAGGCGCGCGGTGCAAAGATGATCTGTGCCCTCACGCGCGACAAGCCAAGCAAGGCCTGCTCATGACCGTTTATGCGCTCGGCGACGAAAAGCCGGATCTGCCGCCGATGGGCGACTACTGGATTGCGCCCAGCGCCGTCGTTCTTGGTCGCGTGCGCTTGCTGAAAAACGCGAGCGTCTGGTTTGGTGCAACGCTGCGCGGCGACAATGAATGGATCACAATCGGCGAAGGGTCGAACGTGCAAGACGGTTCGGTGCTCCATACAGATCCCGGCGCGCCGCTCACGATCGGCAAAGGCGTCACCATCGGCCACATGGTGATGCTCCACGGGTGCGAGATCGGCGACGGTTCGCTCGTCGGAATCGGTTCGATCGTTTTGAACCGCACGAAAATCGGCAAAAACTGTTTGATCGGCGCGAATACTCTTTTGACGGAAGGTAAGGATATTCCCGACAACTCCGTCGTCATGGGCGCACCGGGCAAGGTCGTTCGCCAAGTCGACGACAATGCCCGCGCGATGCTGCACTACTCCGCCGTTCACTATGTCGAGAATTGGCAGCGTTATGCGCGTGAGATGAAAGCCGTCGGTTAGGCGCGCACGCCCTCCGCCGTTTACGGATTTTTGATGTTAAAAGCGTGCGCGAAACACTTGGCACGCAAACGAGATCGGTAAAGCTGGCACGCCGTTCGCTCCGTTCCTCGCAACTGAGCCTCAATTCTTCGAAGCCCGCACCATTCCGGCACAAGCGGCGCAACGAGGAGGGGCACGAAACGCGGGAGGCAGACGGCGATGTTGAACGCACACACGCAGAAACTCTTGTCCTATTGGCGCCGCCTGCGCGGCGATCGGCTGGTGCCGCGCAAAGACGAGATCGATCCGCGCGCCATTAAGGATCATCTGGCCTTCTGCTTCCTCGTCCAGCGCGACGGCGAGGACCGATTTACCTTCCGCCTCGCGGGAACCGGGCTCTGCGAATTGTTCGGTCAGGAACTCAAGGGTCACAATTTCATTCACTATTGGGCCGACGAAGCGCGCAGCGCGGCGCGCACTGCGCTCGGTCGGGTCGCCACCCTCAGCGTGCCGACAGTTGCGGTCTGCGTCGCCGAAACAGCCGATCTAAAACCAATACGCGCCGAAATGATCCTGGTGCCGTTCGAAGGCGGGCGGGGCGAGGGGACGCTGATGCTCGGTCATTTTCAGCCGCTCGAGCCGCTGGCCAGGCTCGGCGGCAAGAAGCTTGTCCGCATACGGATGACAGCCAATGCAATCCTGACAGGCGACGCGCATTCGACTTCGGAACTCGCATTCGAAGATCGCAACCGCGACGCCCGTCACCTGAAAGTTGTCGCCTCCCGCTAAATAACCTCCGTCTGCACCGACGGATAAAAAGCGCCGCCGAATGCGGCGCTTTTTATTGCGCGGACAGCTTCCTGCCGCCCAGCAAGAACCAAAGAAACAAAGCGACGAAGGCAAGATCTCCCAACCCCAACGAGAACGCGAGCGTGGGGATTAGACCCACAAGGAAATAAGCGGTGAGTAATCCAACCGCAAAAAGTTTGCCGACGATGCCCAGCCAAACGATCTCACGCCGTGCAAGGTTGCGGGCCACCACCGTATAATAGAGCCCGAATATGGCCACGAGACCGCCCGTGAATTGCACGAACAGCAACGTCGGCTGCGGCGCCATACGAAACGCGGCGACCATCAGATCGGGCGCAAGCAGCATGGGTAACCCGACGGCAAAGTTGAAACCGGCTGCGACGGTAAACAATATCTTCCAACCTGCATCGCCCATGATGTTTTTCGCTCCCGTGCTGGAGCCATTTCGGACGCTTCGCTCGTGGCGAGACAGAAGACAAATTGTCTCCGCGACAAAACGAAAAGGCCGGGTGATGCCCGGCCTTTCATCAAGCGACCTTCTACGAAACTAGTTCGGGCGCGCCGCTCTGTCGGGCTCATAGCCGGGAATCCCCGGGCCCAGCGCTTCATCTTGAGAATTCAATTCGTCGCGGAAGCGGCTATATTCCTGGCGGTCGTAATAATACGACTCCTCGTATTTTTCGACTGCGCGCCAATAAGCCTCAAACGCTTCGACATCCGCCGGTGAGCGCTCATCGCAGCGCTCCTTGGCGTAACCCTGTTCCTGACACCACATGTCGAAATAGAGGTTGCGTGCCTCTGCTGGCGCGGTGACCAAGAACGCGGAAACCGCAAAAGCCAAACCGCCTAATATTGCCCCACGAATCCGCATGTTGCGGCTCCTCACTTGATTCTTAACACCGGAGAATAGATGCCCGACCCTGCACTGACTAGACCAGGGCCACCCAAAATCCCCTTAACGTGCAGCCGCAACTTGTTCGTATTTGTCTTCTGCGACCTTGATGTGTTCCGCGGGCAACGGTGGTTTGCCGAGAATCATGTCGGCCGCCTTTTCGGCGATCATAATAGTCGGCGCGTTGGTATTGCCGCCGACCAGTGTTGGCATCACTGAAGCATCGACCACACGTAGCCCTTGCAGCCCGTGAACACGCAACTCACCGTCGACGACGGCCATACGGTCGTGGCCCATCCGCGCGCTGCCCACGGGGTGGTAAATGGTCTCTGCCGTGCGGCGAATGAAGGCATCGATATCGTCGTCAGTGGTGACGGTTGCGCCGGGCATCAACTCCGGTCCGCGAAACGGATCGAGTGGACGCTGCGCGAATACTTGCCGGAGAATCTTCACGCCCTCGCGCAACGTGCGCTTGTCGTTTTCGGTCGCCAGATAATTCGGTTGGATCAGCGGCGGGTCGAGCGGGTTCAGCGATTTCAACGCGATGTGGCCACGCGACTCCGGACGCAGCTGGCAGGCATGCGCCATGAAGCCGTGGCGGTCGGCTTTCTTACGCCCGTGATCGATCATCAACGCGGCGACGAAATGAATCTGCAGATCCGGCACTTCAAGGCCCTCGCGCGACTTTACGAAGGCGCCCGACTCTAAACCCTGTTGGCGGCCCATGCCGCGCCCAAAGAGCGAATATTCGATGCCGCTCTGAAGTTGCTTTAGGGGCTTCGTGTAGGTGTAGAAGGTGATGGGCTGCGTGCACTCGTATTGCACGGTAACGTCGAGATGGTCTTGCAGATTGCGGCCGACGCCGGGCAAGTCAGCGACGATTGGCAAATTCCAACGTCGCAAATAGTCCGCATCGCCGATACCTGAAAGCAGCAGCAATTGGGGCGTATTCACGGCCCCGCCGCACAGGACGACCTCGCGCCGTGCGCGCACCTGCTGAAGTTTACCCTTCTGTACGAACTCGACGCCGACCGCCTTCTTGCTTTCGAAGATCACGCGCGCGGTGTGGGCGTTTACCAGCGTCGTCAAATTCGGCCGCTTCAAAGCGGGGAGGAGATACGCCGACGCCGCGCTCCAGCGGCGGCCGTTCTTCACTGTCAGCTGATAGGGTCCAAAGCCTTCTTGCTGATAGCCGTTGAAATCCTGAGTCGTCGGGAAGCCGGCTTGGGCGCCCGCCTCCACATAGGCTTTGAAAAGGGGCAATTTCGAGCGCCCGTTCGACACGGCAAGCGGCCCTTCGCCGCCGTGAAATTTGTTGGTGCCGTTTTCGTTTCCCTCGGCGCGCTTGAAGTAGGGCAAGACGTCGCCAAAGCCCCAGCCCTCCAAGCCCATTTGCCGCCACTGGTCGTAGTCGCGGGAATGACCGCGGATGTAGATCATGCCGTTGATCGATGAGGATCCGCCCAGCACTTTACCGCGTGGCCAATAGAGTTTCCGGTTCATCAGGTTCGTCTGGCCTTCGGTTTCGAAGTACCAATTGAACTTGGTGCGCTGACTGATGAGTGCGCCGACGCCCGCTGGCATGTGGATCAAGACACTATTGTCCTTGCCACCGGCCTCCAGGAGGAGGACCTGGGTCTTGGGATCGGCGGAAAGCCGGTTGGCTAGAACACAGCCGGCGCTGCCGGCACCGACGATGATGTAGTCGAATGTTTTCGCTGTCATGGGTGCCGCTTGCACGTTTCGAGGCCTAAATCTGCGGAAATGCGCCAGGCATGGAGCGCTGAGTGCACTATAGGCAAGCGACCCACCCGCGCAACGCAAGACACCGTTAACTATGCCTTCGTATGCTGTTGCCATAAGCCGGAGGAGACCGGCGCATTTCTCGTGCAATGCGGGGCAACAATGACGAATGACGCGTCGAAGCAGTCTGGCACGCCGGAGGAGGTGTCCTCGCGCAATGCAGCCGACCGGCGCAAACATCGACGCGCGCCGCTGAAGTTGGGCGTGCGCTTTCTGCTTGCCGACGGCAGCGAGCATAGCGGCACGGTCACCGACATCTCGCTCGGCGGCATGGCGATCACTTCTGACGCGAAACCTGAGCCTGGCTCGATTGTCATCGCCTATGTCGAAGGGTTTGGCCGGCTTGAAGGCATGGTTGCACGCCTCAATGCGCGCGGTTTTGCAGTGCGCCTGACGTTGTCGGCAATCAAGCGCGAAAAGCTTGAAGAGCGGCTCTCGACGAACAAGAAAACAACTTCGCCGCACGAAGGCCGCCGCCACGAGCGCGAGTCGACCACCGCTCCCGCGACACGCATCATTCGTTCGGATGGCCGTTCGCTTTCGTGCCGGGTTATCGATTTGTCCCTTGGCGGGGTATCCGTTGAGACCGCCGAGTGGCCGGCGCTCGGCGAACAAGTCGTCGTCGGCAAGATGCGTGGCCGCGTCGTGCGTCATCACGAACTCGGTATCGCGATCGAGTTCACCGACATTCCGCCGTCGCGCGGCAGCTTGGCCGAACAACTGGTCTCCGGCGACCGTTCCGCGGCCTAGCAGTCGCCCTAACACCGGACTTGCCTGCCGCCACCGCGATGGCAGCTGGTGCGCCGTGCGTTAGTTCCCCGGTTCCCAATTGCGCGACGTTCCTGCCCTTGATGGCGGGCGTTTTTCTTGCATCGACCGGCAAACGCTATCGTGAGGTGCCGGGCGGCTCGCTTTCGACGTAAGTGCAGCCCAGAATAATGTCGATCGTTTTTTGGTCGGACGAGCATGGCAGGAGCAAACGCTCAAGCACTGATTTCGTCGAACGCGGATTGAAATACCGCGAAAGACGAAAAACCGGCGCTCCCGTGTTAACGCAGGTGACGTACGGTTCCAGTGCATCGTCGATACCCTCGGGCGCCACGCATTCGTCGATCCACTGGCCCGTGTGATCGGCGCCCGCGTACTCGACGAGCCGCACGCCCAAGAGGCGTATGCGGAATCGCGGAGGCCTTTGAACCACGTCGATCAGCGCGATATGGCCGAGCCACTGGCGAAGATCCTTGAAGGCAAAATCGGCGCGCGCGGGGTAGCGGCGACTGCCGCGCGTCAAATCCCAGAAGGTATGCAGAGTCTTGAGCCGCGGATGTTTGATCGCGAGCGTCTGCGTTGAGTGCGACATCGCTTTGCCAATTCGCCGGGATTTTCGACTCAAGGCGAGTCTATCGCCAACCTGGACGATGCACAGCGGTTGTCGCGTGGCGCGACGCCTAAGAAGCCTCTTCTTCTTTCGGCTTCTTGGGCTTGCGCGGCTTAGCAGCGGCACTCGCTTTGCGAGCAGGCTGAGAGGCAATCTTCCTGGCCTTGCGCTCTGCGAGTTCGGTCTCGATCACGGGGATGAGTTCGGTCGCGGCAATGCGCTGGGCATTCGATCCGGTATCAACCAATCGCCGGGCATTGGTCTGCAGTGTGCTCAGCGCATCGTCGGTCATTGTCGGCACGCGCGAGCGCAAATCGGCGGCGCCAGCGGGCTGGTGGACCGCGCCGGCTTTCGCACTCTTCTTGTCGCTCGATCCGCTCATTGCACTCTTTCAGTTGAAAAAGGGCGGTCACGGCTGACGCCCGACCGCCCCTAAGAACCCGATCGGCCGGGGATTACATCGCGCGGAGGTTAATCGCTTTGGCGCCGCGCGCGTCCTGCTCGGTATCGAAGCTGACGCGTTGGCCCTCGTTGAGGGTGTGCAAACCCGCCCGCTCAACCGCGGAGACGTGCACGAAAACGTCCTTGCCGCCGCCTTCGGGTGCAATGAACCCAAAGCCTTTGGTGGCGTTGAAGAATTTGACCGTTCCGGTCGTCGAAGCCATGACTAGTTCCTTGAACAAGAAGTTCCGCCCGGGCGACATGCCCGGCCGTCGTGAAGAAGCATTGCAAACGTCGGAGAAGGATTGGGAACCATCTTGTGGGAAAGGTGCGCTCTTCGCGCATACCCCCCGCCAAACTAGCCCGCACTTCACAGATGTGCAGCCGTCACAAGGGATCACCTACACCGTCCGGTTGCGAAAATCAATTCAACAAAGGAAAAGCCTATCCGAAACAGGCTGTTAACACTTAAGGGCACGCCGCCTCTATTGCCGCATGGCGAGCCGATATTGGCCTTGGAGCGAAAACCAATTGGGCAAGGCGCACTTCGTTCTTGCGAATGCGCGCCTTGCGATCGTGATTTGCGCGTCAGGCAACGAAGCCCCGGTCGCGCATCAGGGCGTTCGTGTCCACGTCACGTCCGCGGAAATTGCGGAAGGCGACGTCCGGCGGCACCGAGTTGCCCACACTCTGGATGAGATCGTGATAGCGCTTGGCCACGGTCTTGTCGTAGGGGCCGCCTGCCTCCTTGAATGCTTCGAACACGTCCGCCGTCAGCGTGTCTGCCCAGATATAGACGTAGTAGCCGGCCGAATAGCCGTCGCCTGAGAAGATGTGCCCGAACTGGGTCGGACGGTGGCGCATGACGATTTCCTTGGGGCAGCCGATCTCTGCCATGGTCTTCTTCTCGAAATCGTCGGCGTCGATCTTGCCGTCCGGCGTCGCCGCTTCGTGGATCTTCATGTCGTAGATTGCGGCTGCCAAGTATTCGACCGTCGAGAAGCCCTGGTTGAAATTCTTCGCCTTTTGAATCTTGGCGACGAGCTCGGCCGAGATCGGCTTGCCGGTTTTGTAGTGAAGCGCGAAGCGGTTCAGCACTTCCGGCGTGGGCAGCCAATGTTCATTGAGCTGGCTCGGGAATTCGACGAAGTCGCGTTTGACGTTTGTCCCTGCCAGCGTCGGGTAAGTGACGTTGGAGTTGAGACCGTGCAGCGCGTGCCCGAATTCGTGGAACATGGTTGTGCCGTCGTCCCACGAGATGAGGATCGGCTCGCCCGGTTTTCCCTTAACGTAGTTGCAATTGTTGGAGACCACCGGCGCGATATCGCTCCTGAAGCGCTCTTGCGACCGATACTCGTTCATCCACGCGCCCGAATTCTTGCCGTCCCGCGCATAGGGATCGAAATACCAAAGGCCCATATGTTTGCCGTCGCGCCTAACTTCGAAAACGCGCATGTCGGGATGATAAGTCGGAACGTCGTGCACCTCCGAGAATTGCGTGCCATAGAGCTGCCCCGCCGCCCAAAACATACCTTCGCGGATCTTCTCGAGCTGCAAATATTTACTGATTTCGGTTTGGTCGAGATCGTATTTCGCCTTGCGGACTTTCTCCGCGTAATAGCGATAATCCCACGGCTCGATCTTGATGCCGCCGCCCTCGGCGCTTGCGACGGCCTGCATGTCGGCGATTTCTTCCTTCGCGCGCGCGACCGCCGCCGGCCAGACCTTCATCATCAACGCCATCGCGGCGTCCGGCGTTTTCGCCATGTTGTTGTCGAGGATCCAGTGGGCGTGACTCTTGAACCCCAAGAGCTTCGCGCGCTCGGCACGCAGCCGCAGAATCTCGGCGATCGTCTCTTTGTTGTTGTGTGCGCCCGCATTGTCGCCGCGCATGATCCACATCCGCCAGCCCTTCTCGCGTAGATCGCGGCGCGACGAATAGGTGATGAAGGGTTCCATTGACGAGCGTGTGTTGGTGAAAATCCATTTGCCCTTTTGGCCCTTGCCGTCGGCCGCATTCGCGGCAGAGGCCTTTAGTCCGTCGGGAAGGCCGGCGAGATCGCCCTCGTTGTCGATGACGAGTGTGTAGCCTTCTTCATCGGCCAATTGATTCTGCCGGAAGGCGGTGAAGAGGCTCGCAAGCCGCTGATTAATTTCCTTGAGCCGCGCTTTTGCAGTCTTATCGAGTGCCGCACCTTGTCTGGCAAAATTGGTATAGACGACGTCGGCGAGACGCTGCTGCTCCGGATTGAGTCCTGAGGTCGTGCGCGCGTCGTAGACGGCTTTGACACGTGCGAATAGCGGCTCGTTTTGAATGATCTCGTCTTGGAATGCGGCCAGCACCGGCGACATCTCGGTCTCGACGGCCTGCATCCGCTTGTCGTTCATCGTCGATGTATAGATACCGAAAATACTGGTGGCGCGTCCGAAGGGGCGGCCGGCATCTTCCAGTGCGGCGAGCGTGTTCTCGAATGTCGGCGCAGCCTTATTGCCCGCGATCTGCGCGATTTCCACGCGGTTCAAATCCATGCCCCTCATCAGCGCAGGCTTGAATCCGTCGACCTTGATTTGCTCGAAACGCGCGAAGCCGCCGTGGGGGCCGGTCCATTCGTCGAGCAGCGGATCGCCCTTTGCCGACTTGGCTGTTTTGGCCGTCGCTGCGAACGCCGAGGAAGAAACCATCGTGTTGCCGGCTGCTTGGGCAAGCGCGATCACTGCCGCCGATTGAAGAAAGGAGCGTCTTTGCATTGAAGATCCTCGAAAGGTTTGTTGGGCACCGAACGGCGCTTTGCGTGCGATCCTAGTGCGTTCCCACACCCGCGTCATATGACGGAGGCGTGAGCGACTGATTTTCCCTGCTGGAATTCATAAGATTTCGTGCGTCACGGGATGTGCGTTGCAACAGGCATATTTCTGCGCGAGTGAGAGAGGCCCTGATGCACCAGAACCGAGGTGAGCGCATGCTATTTATGGTCATCGAGAAGTTTAAGGACGGCGACGAGAAGCGGATCGGCGAGCGCTTCAGGCAGCAAGGCCGCATGATGCCGGCCGGCGTGATATATCACGCGAGTTGGATCGATCCAGTGGCGATGCGCTGCTTCCAATTGATGGAGGCGCCGGCGCGAGCGTCTTTGGATGCATGGGTGGCGCGGTGGAACGACCTCATGGATTTCGAGATCGTTGCCGTGGAGACCTCGGCCGAATTCTGGGTGAAGCGACCCGGTCGATAGCTCGCTTCACCGTACGCTGTCAGCTCTTCAGCCGCAGTTGGCCCATATAGTCGCGCTTGCCGAGGGGCACACCCTTCATGCGCAGAATGTCGTACGCGGTGGTCGCGTGGAAATGGAGGTTCGGCAGCGAGAACGACAACAAGAACCCCTCGGCCGTAAACGGCATTTTGAAATCGCGAAATTGAAAGATGACGTCTTTGCCTTCGAACGCGTTGACCTCTGCGGGCGTCAGCTTCTGCAATGCCTCGCGGGCGTCGGCGACGAGTTTCTGCAGGTCACGATAGTCGAGCGGGGCCAATTGGGCGGGCGGCGCGAACAGAGACCTTTTCACGCCCTCGATCGCGCCGAGCGAATGGTGCGCGACGGCCTGTACCTGAAAGCGAAACGGCAGCATGTCGGCATAAAGGCGCGTCTCGACAAGCTCGCTCAGATCGATGTTGTTGGCGGTACAATGCGTGAGACCCTTATCCAGATAACCCGAGACGCCGCCCAAGGTTTGCAGGAAGCACGCAACGCTCAGATCGTATAATGACGTGGCCATGGCTCGTCTCTCTCTCCGGCTTTTTGGAATTGCAGTATTGGAGGATTATGCGCGCGCCGGCGATCCGACAAGGGAAATGTCGAAGGCCCCGGACGGCGGCGTCGGCCCGTCATTCGCGGGCAGGTCTGGGTCGCTTAAGACGCGGTGCGACGGACGGCTGCTGAGTGTCGATCGCAAGGCGCCTCGACCGCCTTCGACCGCTCGGCCGGGAAGGTCACAATAACCGTCGTGCCTTTGTCGACCACGCTCACCAGATGCAGCGTCCCGCCGTGCGCCTGGACCAGGCCGCGCGCGATCGGCAGCCCAAGGCCGCTGCCCTTTTCCTGGCGGGCGATTTGATGTTGGCCTTGTCCGAAGGTTTCGAACACTTTTTCCAGATCGTCCGGGTGGATGCCGACGCCGGTATCAGCGACGCAGATCTCGATGCTGCCCGTCTCGTCGCAGCGCGCGGCAAGCGTCACATGTCCGCCCGCCGGCGTGAACTTGACGGCGTTTGCCATCAAATTGATCAGGACCTGTTTGATCGCTCGCAAATCGGCAACGAGGAGCGGCAGCGCCGGCGCGAGGTCGACGCGCAACTCGACGCGCCGTTGGCCAGCGTTAAATTCGAAGAATTTGCAGATGTCGCGCGCGAGGTCGTCGACGAGGATGTCGCTTGCGTCCAGCACCAGGCGTCCGGCCTCGATACGCGACAGGTCGAGCACGTCGTTGATCAGGCACAGGAGGTGATGGCCGCTGGCGTGAATGTGATCGGTATACTCGAGATATTGCGCGTTACCGACCGGACCGAAGACCTCGCCGTGCATTATCTCGGAGAAGCCGATAATGGCGTTGAGCGGCGTGCGCAACTCATGGCTCATATTCGCCAGGAATTCCGACTTCGCCTGGTTGGCACGATCGGCTCTGTCGCGCGCGTGCTCGGACTCGCGGCTCGCCACTTCGGCCTTAAGGCGCGCGGCGTCGGACTCCTGGCGAGCGACCTTCAGATCTGCGATCAGCTCATCCTTGTCGTCGCGCAACAGCAAAACGTCGCGCGCGTTGACGAACATGACGCGCGCCATATGCAGCATGAAAAGGCAGTAGCCGAGCGCCAGCAACGCCATGCCGTGGTGGAAGGAATCTGCCTGCAGCAGAGGCGGCAGAACCATGGCCAGCGAGTAAGGAACGGCGGCGGAGAGAATATGCGGATAGCTCGGCGCGCAGAGCGCGGCACCTGCCGCGAGGCTGCACGCTGCAATCAAAGTGAACAGCATCTGCGCCGAGAGTGGCGCAACGCTGTAGAGCCACACCGTCGGCAAGATCCAAGCGATATTGCAGATGGTGTTGAGCGCCGCAAGCGTCCACGCCCAGCGTTGAACCTGCTGCTGCGACAGCGTTTCCTTTCGCAACATCACGATGGCGAGCCAGTAGCGCGGCGTACAACCTGCGACGGCGGCGACCCACAGGATCAGCCACTGCGTCGAGGCCCACGCAGTGCTCATCGTCGCCAGCGTGATCGCGAACGTCGGCATCGCAATTATCCCAGGCAGGACGTTGCGCTCGACGATTTTCAATTGATCGAGACGGATGGGTGCCAACCACGCACGTGCGCCGCCCGTCCCGCGGGCAAGCCCCCAGACCTTGAGAACGGGCCGGATAAGGTCCGTCAACGTTGCGCGCACGTAGGTCTTGTCCTGCAGACGAGAAGGCCGCATTACAATTGTGACATCTGGCTATTAAGGCGGCGTTTTCGAGGTCGTGTGGCAGCCAAAATGGCGGCCGGCGGTGGCCGGCACCTACCCGGCGTTTCCGAGTTGTTAGGGACTGGCGCCTAGATTGGTAAAATTGATCGCTGGAGATTTACCATGCGCGTCAGAGAGATTGTCGCCCTGCGAGGGTCGTTGAACAGCGAAGCGGCGCTTGAGGCCGCGTTGCCTTGGCCGTGGAAGATCATTTACGTACAGGACATTCTGGGTGCGGCCGTTCTTGAGGCGAATGCCCCCGACCATTGGGCGCCGGAGGTCTTGCGCCAACGCCTCGACATAGCCCTCAATACCGCAAGAGCCACAGCTCGCGCGGCTTGAGCCAGAGAGAATTTAATCGGCGGAAGTGCGTCTTATTTGCCCTTCCATTTCGGCGGGCGCTTCTGTGCGAACGCCGTCGGGCCCTCGACGAAATCCTCGCTCTTGAACATGGCGCGCACGGCGTCGTAGTGGCGCTGGTTTGCAAGGGCGGCTTTCACCGACGGCTCCATCAGGCCGCGCGTGACCGCTTCCTTCGAGGCGCGGATCGACATGGGTGAGCATTCCAAAATTTGCGCGGCCCAGCGTTTTGCCGCCTCAAGCGCCTCGCCGGGTTTAACAATTTCATTAACGAATCCGAGCGCTTGACCTTCCGCGGCGGTCGCGCGCCGCCCGGTCAAGATCATGCCGAGCGCGCGCTTTAATCCGATCTCCTGGGGGAGGCGGTGCAGGCCGCCTGCGAGAGCGGCCAATCCGACGCGCGGTTCCGGCAATGCGAACAATGCATTGTCGCTCGCGACAATGATGTCGCAAGCCAGAGCGATCTCGAAGCCGCCGCCCATTGCCAGACCGTTAACTGCGGCGATCACTGGTTTCGTCAGATCAAAGCGCGACGTGAGCCCGGCAAAGCCCGTGGCGGGGATCGACATCGGCTGACCCGATGCCTGGTACTTGAGATCGTTGCCCGCCGAGAATGCCCTGTCGCCCGCGCCGGTGATGATGGCGACCCACAGATCGGGATCGGCGGCGAAGTCGTCGAAGGCCTCGGCGAGTTCCTTATTTGCCGGCGGATGCAGCGCGTTCATCACCTCAGGCCGGTTAATTGTCACCAGTAACAGGCGACCGTCGCGCTCGATCTTGCAAAACTCCGGATTCGGCATCGTTCCTCCTGCCTCGAAATGGGATGGCACGGTTTCTGCGTAACCGTTTCTTAACTCTCGCATGATCGGCGGTTAAACGACCGTTGCATTTAATGAGAGATAATCGACGGTTGGGAAACCATGTCTCACTTTGTTGGTTACGTGGGTGATCCACTGAACAGTATGTGGCGGATCAATGTAAGCGGCCAGGTTTATGGTCCTTACACCGGCCACCAGATCAAAGCGTTCGCCGCCGAAGGGCGCGTGGCGGCGCATTCGATTGTTCAGACGGGCGAGGCCGGGCCGTGGATCACTGCAATCGACGACCCGATCCTTGGGCAGCTCTTTGTTGTCTCGCAGCCGCCGGCGGCGACGCCGATGGCACAGCCCATTCAGCACAAGACACATGCGGCGGTTGGCGCAACCGAGCGGCACGCGAAGTCGGCCGAGGCTCCAGCGCCCGCTGCTGCCGCTGATTTGCCCAGCGCGAATTTTATCATTGTCGCCGACATTCGGGCGCGCTCTTCGACGCCGTTTGAAGCGGCGCTCAACCGGCTTGGCAGCAACTTCAGGCTCAATCAGCTTGTTTGGCTGCTCCACTCGGACAAATCGGCGGGCGCGATCCGCAACGAACTTGTTCAGCACCTGGGCACGACTGACAGCGTGTTCATCGCGGACGCCAGTCGCGGTAAGATGGCGTGGTTCAATCTCGGCCCTGAAGCCGATGCCCGCATCCGTAAGGTTTGGCAGAAGCCCGGCGAGAAGTCGTCTTAGAGCGGTTGGGTCGCAGGGGCGATTTCCTCTCGGCCCAATTCACACTAGGCTCCGGCATCGCTATCGACGGAGCCAATTCCAATGGACCTCAACGAAAGTCCCGCAGAGCGCGCCTTCCGAGCTGAAGTGCGCGCCTTCGTTGCCGCAAACCTGCCGAAAGATCTAAAGGAGAAGGCCGAAGCCGGCTTTCGCCTGCACATGGCCGACGGTCAACGTTGGCATAAGATTCTGGCGGCACACGGTTGGGGTGCGCCAGGATGGCCGAAGGAACACGGGGGGCAGGCCTGGGACCCGACGCGCCTTTACATTTGGGAAGAGGAGATGGCATCGGCGAACTGTCCGTCGCTGTCGCCGTTTGCCGTCAAAATGGTTGGTCCCGTCATCGCGCAATTCGGCACGGCGGCGCAAAAGGAGCGGTGGTTGCCGCCGGCGCGCAACGGCGAGCATTTATGGTGCCAGGGCTATTCCGAGCCGAACTCTGGCTCAGACCTCGCGTCGCTGCGCACGATGGCGGTGCGCCAGGGCGAACACTACGCCGTGAACGGGGTCAAGATTTGGAATTCGTACGGTCACGAAGCGGATTGGATGTTTGCGCTCGTGCGCACCTCGACAGAGGGCAAAACGCAAGAGGGCATTTCGGTCCTGCTCATCGACATGAAGTCGAAGGGTGTTTCGCATCGGCCGATCATCACGATAGACGGTTCTCACATCTTGAACGAGGTTCGCTTCGATAACGTCGAAGTGCCGGTCGCGAACCGTATCGGCGAGGAGAACAAGGGTTGGACCTACGCCAAATATTTGCTGGGCAACGAGCGTGCGTTGATTGCGCAGATCGCACAATCGTCGAAGCTCGTGAAGCGCTTGAAGCAGATCGGCGCGGCAGAGCTGTCGAACGGTCGCGGGCTGATCGAAGAAGAAGATTTTCGCGCCAAGCTCGCGACGATCGAAGTCGAGCTTGAGGCATTGCGCATAACCAATCAGCGCGTTCTCTATGAGGCGAAATCGGGGACGGCGGGCAATGGCGGCGCAATCCTCAAATCGAAAGGGACGTTCATCAGCCAGGCGTTGAGCGAACTGATGATGGAGGCCGTGGGCTATTACTCGTCGCCCTGGGTGATGGAGGCGCTGGAACTCGGCTGGAACGAAAAGCCGATCGGGCCCGGCTATGCCAAGAATGCCATGCCGCTTTACGCACGCCAGCGCGCCAACACAATCGAAGGCGGCACGGAAGAAATTCAAAAGAACGTCATCGCCAAGCAAGTCTTGGGTCTCTAGCAATGGCGCAACTTGAGTTTTTCTTCGATTGCTCGTCGCCGTGGACGTATCTCGCGTTCACGCGCATCCACGACATCATCGCGCGGACGAAGGCGAAGATTGTCTGGAAGCCGATATTGGTGGGCGGCGTCTTCAACGAAGTGAACAAGGACGTTTACGAGCGTCGCGCCAATCCCGATCCGCGTAAGCACGATTACTACCGCAAGGACCTGGCCGATTGGGCACGCCTTGCGAGGATCAAGATCGGTTCGCCGCCCGTCTTCCCGGTCAATTCGGTGAAGGCAATGCGCGGCGCGCTGATCGCGCAAGACGACGGCAAGCTTGTGCCCTATGCGAGCGCCGTATTTCAGGCGTATTGGGGCGATCTGCTCGACATCAGCCAAGATCAGATCTTGTCGGGCGTGGCGGAAAATGTTGGGTACAAACGTGCGGAATTCCTCGGCCGGATCGGCGAACCGCAAGTGAAGGCGCGGTTGAAAGCCAATACCGACGAACTTATTGCTCGCGGCGGGTTCGGCTCGCCGACGATGTTCGTGAATACGAGCGATATGTATTTCGGCAACGACCGCTTGCCCTTGGTCGAAGCGGCGTTGGGTGGGCGAGGGTAGGTGCGCGACTTGACCCTTCCGCCATACTGGGAAGAGCCGCGCGAGCCATTCATCCGAGCACCGGTGATCGTGCTCACGGCCATCGGAATTCTGTTCGCGGTGCACGTTTTCAATGCGCTCGCCCCAGATGTCTTTCGAAGCGAAGCGGTGACGTGGTTCGCGTTGATTCCGTCTCGATTTGCCGTGCTTTGGACGCAAGGCGGTACGCTTGGAGAGGTTGCTTCGGTCGCCGGCACATTGCTGACCTACGTCTTCCTCCACGACGATTTCATGCACGTCGCCGTGAATTGCGTTTGCCTTCTTACGACGGCGACGCCGGTCGCTCGGCGGATCGGCACCGGACGGTTTCTTGCGTTTTGCTGTACTGCCGCCGTTTGCGCTGCAACGGCGCATATCGCGACTCATCTCGGCTCAAGCGAACCCCGCATGGGTGCTTCAGGCGTGGCTTTCGGTATGATCGGTGCTTTGGCGCGGTTCATGTTTTTGGATCCCAGACAACCGGCGGTATGGCCGCGGGGCACCCAGCCGCTGATGACGCGCAGTGTGCTGGTGTGGACCGCCATTTGGACGGCAAGCATCATGGCGCTTGGGCTTTTCCAGGCGTCGACCGGTGCGCTCTCGCGCTACCCGGACTGGGAGGGGCACCTGGGAGGTTTCTATGCCGGGCTACTGCTGTTCCCACTGTTCGACCGAAGCAGGACCTGGCTGCGCTGAGGCGCTGCCGTTAAGCACACCTCAATTTGGCTTGATCGCAGCGGCCCAATCCCCCACCTATAGCGCAGAGACGTCTGCCCCGCCCCCGGAGCGGCACGTCGTATGCGGAGGATATCCATGAGCAACACCGACGCCGGCTACACGCCATCGAGCGGCCCAGAGCCGATTCCAGGTCAAAGCACGCCGCAGCGCGCCCCATTTCCTGTGTCGCGGCTTTTGTTTTCGATATTGTTCGCCTTCATCGGCTGGTTTGCCTTCAACGCCGCGATCGTCGTCTCGGTCGTTCACTGGGTCCTGATTGCGATCAATCGCGAGCCGCACCCCGAGTTTCGCCAGTTTGTTCGCGCGATTGTGCAGTATGTGGGACAGACGCTCGGCTACGTCGCGTGGATGCATGACGACAAGCCGTTCCCGTTCGGCCCGCTTCCCAAAGGCGACGCTTAAGCGGCTTTTAGAATAGGCTTTCGACGTAGAGCACCTCGCCGTTTGCGCGGCGCAGCGATTTGATAGCGCCTCGACCTTGCGGATCGACGGCGATGTCGGCGGTCAGGTTGCCTTTCTGGCGTTCGTCCTCGATCGGCTTTCCTTGGCCCTGCGGGACAAAGAAGCTTTCGATCCCGTAGAGGAGTCTGACGGTCGGCGGTGCGCCGACGGCAGACGCCCATACGCTAGTCGCTCGCCCGCGCAGGATCACAGAGCCCGGAGCGTGCGAGGGCAGCGCGCCATTCACCGCCGCCGGGGTCCATTTTCCGTTCTGATTCGTCAGCGTTACATAGCACCACGCCCCGTCCGCACAGTTGTGGTCGCCGGCTAGACCACCCGTATAGATCTCCGAAATGTCGTACCCGAAGACCACGTAGTCGCCACGAAACATGTCTTGCGGGTCGACGGGCTTGACCTGAAGCGTCACCACGTCCGGCGAATTCAGGATCGAGGTGCGATCGAAGATCATGTAGGCGAGAGCCGCCGTCTGGAGCGCCACGATCACGAGGATGCGGAGCGCTATCATGGCGCGCTTCCTTGCAGAGCCGCGGGCTTCCGGTCTGCGACCAACCGTCTGCGCAGACCCTCAAGACCGAGACTGAGCAGGATCAACAGGATGCCGCCGATCGTGAAGAAAACGGCTTTGTCCATGAGCGCGGAGAACATCTCGAAATAGGTGTAGAGCACCCACAGACCGAACGCGACCGTCGAAAGGTTGATGACGAAGCGATCCTCCGTGCGCACACCGCGCTGGAGGCTCCACAGGATCACGATCAACGTGAAGGCAAGGTACGGAACGTCGAGTGAGTTGTCGTTCTTCTTGACCAAAAAGACGTAGGCGACCGCTGTAGCGCAAGCGAAGGCGACGCCCAAGAGATCGACGATATTGATCGATTTTCGGATGAGAGCGATGAAGCCCGCGACGAACGCGACCAGACTTGTCGTCGTGGCGAAGATCAACCAGCTTGAGCCCGGAGTCTGGTCGCCGTTGTCGGGAAGTTGGAGCACGGCGTAGGAAAACAAGAAAACGAAAAACGCATAGTGTGCGCCGGTGATTGAGAACGCGTTGCCTCGGCCTTCGAACATCTGCAGCAGCGACCAGATAGCTAGCGGTAGGAAGATGTAGATCGTCGTCGATTCCGCGTTGGTCCAACCCAACAAACTCGCCAGCCCCTGGGTGTTCAGTGCGAACCAGAATAGAAATGCAAGGATCGTGAGATGTACCGCCGGCCGCCAACTGAAGGCGAACGCCAGCGCCGCGCACGCCGCCCAATAGATCAAGAACGGCCAGTGCGGGACGTTGTCGAAATACTGATACTCCTGCCATGTCCAGAGCGAGCCTAGCGCCAATGCGGCCGCGAGTGCTGCCCGCGACGGCGTGATCGCCGCGACAGCCAGCGCGCCAAGGCCCCACAGCAAAATGCCGTCCGGGAAATGGGCGTTGATGTTGTAGGTCTGGGCGATCAGCATAATGTTCGCGCCGAACATCAGGACGCCCAGCAAAACGAATGCTTGTCCTATAAGGTCGCGCGAGCGCGTCAGGAAATAGATGGCGATGGCGTAGGCCGCCCACATCGTGCCGAACAGCAGGATCAAGCGCGTGAGTTTCGGCATGCCTTGCCAGTTCGCCGCCACGAACGACATCGCGCCTGCGCCGATCAAGATCACGCCGAGGACGGCAAAGATCAAATCCAAGCGCGTACGCGAGGCGGCACCGACGCTTTCCAAGATCGCGTCCCGGCTCGTGGCGGGCACGAGTCCCTTGGCGATCCAAGCCTCGAGATCGCGCCGCAATTGGCGCACATAGAACGGCGGGCGCATCGGCCGCGCTTCCCCTTGTTGGTCTGCGTCCCCCGCAGACTGTTCGCTGACTATGCCCGATTTATGGCTGGGGTGCGCGGGTGAGCACCGCGCCGAAAAAACCGTCTGTGCGATGAATAGCCGGGCTCAATCGCAAGAAAGGCTCTGGCGCGCCCGGCCAAACGCCGGCCCTGAGTGTTGCCCAGACGTCGCGGGCGTCGCTCAAGGCGAAGTCGGCGTTACGGCCAAGAAACGTCTTGATTCGTTCGTCGTTTTCGACCGGCAGCAAAGAGCACGTCGCATAGACGAGACGCCCGCCGGGCTTCACAAATCGAGCTGCACGTTCCAGGATTTCGTCTTGCAGCGCCGCCAACTCGTCGAGCTTTGCCGCGGCTAGCGACCACCGCGCATCTGGATTTCGCCGCCACGACCCGGTGCCCGAGCAAGGCGCATCGACGAGGACCCGGTCGAAGCGAAGCTTGTGCCGTTTCGCCCAATCGTTGTCGATGAGGCGGCGCTCGGCGTTTTCCACGCCTGCGCGCTTCAAGCGCTGTTTTGCGCGCGTGAGGCGATCCGTGTTTGTATCGGTGGCGACGAGGTGGCCCTTGTTCTTCATCGCCGCAGCCAGAGCCAACGTCTTGCCGCCGGCGCCCGCGCAATAGTCGAGGACCTGATGTTCCGGGCGCGCGTCGACCAAGAGCGCAATGAGCTGAGAACCTTCGTCTTGAAATTCGACGAGGCCGTCGGAAAACGCACGTGTGGCGGAGACTTTTGCGTCGGCGGCGCAACGCAATCCCCACGGACTCCAGGGCGTCGGCTGCGCCTCGATTTTCTCCTTGCCAAGTTGCTCGGCGACTTCGGCGACGTCTGCTTTCAACGTGTTTACGCGCAGATCTGTTGGCCCGCGCTCCAAGCTCGCGCGCAGCTCGTCGGTGAACCGATCGCCCAACGCGTTACGAAGGCCGGCCTCGAAAGCCGGTGGACATTCGAGGCGCACGGTCTCAGGCGCGTCTTCATCATCGAACCGGCGTCTGCCGATGCGTGCGATTAGGCTTGCCTCGGCGCGGTCGACAGGCGTGATCCTCCGAACCTGCTCGGGCGTTTGGCGGTACGCGAGCGCTACCCACGCGAAAGCCAAGTTGGCGGGACTCACCTGCTCATTTTCTTGGGCGAGTGCCCAGGCGAGCCGCGCCCGATGACGATTTATCGCGTCGAGTTCGCCGACCGCAATGTTCCGTTCGCTCGGTTCGAGTCGGGGGCCCTTTGCCATCGCCAGCTTCAACGCGGTATCCATGGCGGCGCCGTTTAGCTGCAAATCGAGCGCTAATTGCAGGATCCGCCACACAACGGGTGTCGTGCTGGCGACAGGCCGGGAAGACAGGTTGTAGGCGGACTGGCGGGTAGTCATATGTCGGTGCTTTGCACGGGGCAGGGATAAAGACTACAAGACGCGCTTGCCCAGAAGGGCGCGCTTCGGCTCAAATCTGTCGGTTTGGATTCATTCGCACCACATGGCCAACAAACTTCTTAAGGACGCTGCGGTCAACCATCGGTTGACATCCAAACGCGGGGTTCTGGAACGGCTGTTCACCCTGATGTTTCAGGGGTTTGTCTACAATCAGATTTGGGAAGATCCCGATGTCGATGTAGCAGCACTGCGCATCCAGCCCAATAGCCGCATCATCACGATCGCGTCGGGCGGCTGCAACGTCGTCAACTACTTGGCCGCGAATCCGGCCAAGGTCATCGCCGTCGATCTCAATCCCAACCACATCGCGCTGACCCGCCTGAAGCTGGCGGCGCTCAACTACCTGCCGACCTATGAGGATTTTTTCAGCTTTTTTGGCTACGCCAACAGCAAGGAAAACAGGATCGCTTACGACACTTTTTTGGTCGAACAGCTTGACCCCACGACGCGCAAATATTGGGAGTCGTGGATCCCCCTGCGCGGACGCCGTATCAACATGTTCGCGCGCAATCTTTATCGCTATGGGCTGCTCGGCCGTTTCCTTACCGTCTTGAACACCGTCGCGCGCCTCCATGGCAAAAAACTGAACGAGATGTTGACCGCGAAAACGCCGGCCGAGCAGCGCGCCATCTTCGAGCGCACGATCAGCCCGCTCTTCGACTCAAGGTTCGTCAAAGCTCTCTCCAAGATGCCGGTGTCGTTCTATGCGCTTGGTATACCGCCGGCCCAATTCGAGGAGCTGAACAAGGCATCGGGCGGCGATCCCGCGGGGCTCATTCGGCGGCGTATCGAGAAGCTCGCGTGCGATTTTCCGATCAACGAAAACTATTTTGCCTGGCAAGCATTCGGCCGGCGCTACGACACGGTGGGCCGTGAAGCGCTGCCGCCGTATCTTCAGGAAGAAACCTACAACATCATCCGGCAGCGTACCAACCGGGTTGAAACGCACCTGGCGTCGATGACGGATTTCTTGGCGTCGCAACCGGAGAAGAGCCTCGATTGTTATGTATTGCTCGACGCGCAGGATTGGATGAACGCGGAGCAAATCTCGGCGCTGTGGGATCAAATCACGCGCACGGCCGCGCCGGGCGCACGGGTTATCTTCCGCACCGCGGGACCCGACTCGCCGCTCGAGCGCAAGCTGCCGGCCGAAACGATCGCGCACTGGCAGTACGAGCCGGAGAATGCGCAAGCCTATTTCGACAAGGATCGCTCGTCGATCTACGGCGGCTTCCACATCTACATGCTGAGAGACGCCGCTGCATGACGTCCGACGCACGTGCGGCGATGGATCGGATGTATCGCCATCAGCGCTATATCTACGATCTGACGCGCAAATATTATCTCTTCGGCCGCGACAAACTCATCGCCGAATTGCCCGTCCAGGCGAACGATTTGATTTGTGAAGTCGGCTGCGGCACGGCGCGCAATCTCGTGCTGCTGGCCAAAAATCATCGCGGCGCCAAATTTTTCGGTGTCGATGCGTCGACCGAGATGCTGAAGACGGCGGGCCTCGCCGTCGACGCGGGCGGCGTCGGTCACCTGGTCAGGCTCGCAACCGCTCTCGCGACCGACTTTACCAGCGCACAATTCGGTTTGGCGCGGCCGTTCGACCGGCTGATCTATTCCTACAGCCTCTCGATGATGGACAATTGGCGCGACGCACTGGACTACGGGTTGACGCAATTGCGGCCCGGCGGCGCAATCCACGTCGTCGATTTCGGCGATCAGGCGGGCTTGCCGTCGTGGTTCAAGCGTGCGCTTGCCACGTGGCTGCAGCAATTCCACGTTCGCTTCCGCCCCGAGATTAGGGCCTATTTCGAAGAGCAGGAGAAAGCAGGGCGGGGCCGCATGACGTATCGATCGGTCATGCGCGGCTACGCCTATCGCTTGGATTTCGTCACGAAGATCTAACGTCGGCCAAGTCCCGTCCCAGCACCGCCAGGCAATCGGCCGCAAACTATTGCGCACGGAGCAGCGAACGGCTAGAGGAAGCGCCGCCTCGGCCCCCTGAACAAATTGCGGAATTGGGTCGTAGTGACGGCTGAGGGGCGTGGAACGTAAGTGTACGGAGCTGTGGCCGAGAGGCTGAAGGCGGCGGTTTGCTAAACCGTTATACGGTCTAAAGCCGTATCGAGGGTTCGAATCCCTCCGGCTCCGCCATTCTCCTCTCCGGCGGCCCTCGCCCTCATCTCTTGAGCAGCCCGTGCAACACGAGGTCGATCGAGGTTTCGATCAGGCGCTTGGGTTCGGTAAAGCCGAAATCGCCGTGGGTGATGAGGAGCGAGA
>JANXXU010000007.1 GCA_025350465.1 Alphaproteobacteria bacterium
GCGAGAACGCAACGTGAGCTATCCAATTTGCTATCGAGGTTGGCCGCGTTTGCTGGTTAGCTAGTGCACGCTGGTGAGGTTCCGCCGAATTATCCAATCGACGAGGAGCGCAAGAATTAATGGGACAACAGCCCGTCCAAACAACCGCCCAAGATCATCGAAGGGGCCAAATTGAAATAGTTGCCCTCCCTTCTCCGACCAAAAATCGCCATCGGAAGCGACAGGAAGAAAGATCTGACTTAGCCACAGATAGAGCCAAATGAGCCCATTCAGAATTCGCGCGTGATTCCTATTCATGAGCCCAGCTCCCTCCAAATGGCTTCGCCGAAAATATCTGGGTTGTTCCGGTTGTTGTAGCGGAACCGAAACTCAGCGATGTAGAGCGGCAAGTATATGCGGCTGGCCTTGTGGAAAGTCCCGATCCCGCCGCGCTTTACGAGTTCCAGAAACCACGTACTCGCCAGTTGCGCTGGCTCGCGTTGTCATTTCGTGTCCCTGTTTCTGACGTGGCACACCCTACTCTGCTCGCCTGCGCGAACAAAATAACCGCGGCTACGAGAGTGGTGTGATGGCGAGAACGCCGCAAGAACGCTTTTATGTGCACGCGGCTTGCGAAACTAGGGCCGAAACTAGGGCCGCTACCGATGGGAAGTAAAATATTGTTGGAAATAGGCCTTGACCGGTGGAGCGTGCATCCGCCTGAAAGCCTGCTATGGTCCGAAAGTCGTAGTATTTAGGACCGAGGGATCATGGGCAGCGTCGTCGTTACAGGTGTGTCGACCGGCATTGGCTGGGGCGCAACGAAAATTCTCATCAAGAACGGGCATCGCGTGTTCGGCAGTGTGCGCAAGCAGGCCGACGCGGACCGGCTGCAAAAGGAATTCGGCGCGAAATTCGTGCCGCTGATCTTCGACGTCGTCGACCCAAAGGCCGTGCAGGCCGGCGCGGCAGTCGTTCGCGAGGCCATGAAGGGCGAGACGCTGATGGGGCTCGTCAACAATGCGGGCATCGCCATCTCCGGCCCGCTCCTTTACCTGCCGCCCGACGAGCTGCGCGACCAGATGGAGGTCAATCTGATCGGCGTGCTCAACGTCACGCAGGCCTTCGCGCCGCTGCTTGGCGCCGATACGTCGCTCAAAGGGAAGCCCGGACGCATCGTCAATATCTCGTCCGTCGGCGGCAAGCGCGCCTTCCCGTTCATAGGACCTTATGCGGCGTCGAAGCACGCGCTCGAAGGATTTTCCGAGGCGCTCCGGCGCGAGCTGATGCTCTTCGGTATCGACGTCATCATTATCGGGCCCGGCTCGGTAAAGACGGCGATCTGGGACAAGGCCGAGCAAGTCGACATCACGCGCTACGCCAATACGCCCTATGGACGGTCGATCGAGCAGTTCAGCAAATTCTTCGTCGAGCAGGGCCGCAAAGGCGGGTTGCCACCGGAGAAGCTGGGCCGCGTCATCTTGCACGCCCTGACAACGGCAAAACCCAAGACGCGCTATGCCGTAGTGCCGAACTTCGTTCAGGATCGCCTTGTCCCGGCGTTGATGCCGAAGCGCATGCTGGACCGTATCATTGCCGGGCGGCTCGGTTTCACACCGGAGAAGAAGGCGAGCTAGCGCATGCCTTTCCTCCCCTGCAGTTGCGGGGGAGGTGGCGGAGCAACGCGACGCCGGAGGGGGTAAGTGGGTCCAGCAATTCGCTTCCCCCCTCCGTCGCCTCGCCTCCGGCTCGCGACACCTCCCCCGCAACCACAGGGGAGGAAACGGTCGTGGCGCTTCACATACCGCGTGCTAAAAAGAGGCCAACAAGAAAACAGCACAATCCGGAGTGAACGTCCCCATGTCGAGTGACCAAGCGGCCGCTTTGCCGGCCGGCTTTCCAGCCATGTCGATCGCCCAGGCGCATCAGTTGCTGATTTCGGCGCCGGCTTCGCCGTTCGAGATCGAGGAGCGCGAGATCCGCGGCGTCAAGATCAAGACGTGGAAGAACGCGCCGCCGACATTGAAAGAGGTCAGCGAGCTGAACCGCCCCTTCGGGCCGCGCACCTATATCGTGCTCGACAACGAGCGGGTGACCTTCGACGCGCATCGCGCGGCGGTTGGGCATCTGGCGAAGCGGCTCGTCGAGGACGGTGTCAAAAAGGGCGACCGCGTCGCCATCATCATGCGCAATCTGCCGGAGTGGTCTGTCGCGTTCTGGGCTGCAGCCTTGATCGGCGCGATCGTCACGCCGCTCAATGCGTGGTGGACGGGACCGGAGCTCGAGTATGGGCTCGTCGATTCGGGCTCGAAGATTGCGATCATGGATGCCGAACGCTGGGAGCGCGTGCGCGAACATGCGGACAATTGCCCATCTTTGAAGCGCATTTACGTCAGCCGCTCCGCCGATGAAATCGCCGATCCGCGCGTGAAGCGTCTTGAGGACTGCATCGGCGCGCCGAATTCGTGGGCGACATTGAGCGCGATGGAGCCGCCGGTGGTCGCGCTGGCGGCCGATGACGATGCGGCGATCTTCTACACCTCGGGCACGACGGGCAAGCCCAAGGGCGCAATCATCACCCATCGCAACATCATCTCCAATTTCTTCAACGCACTATGCGCGCAGGCGCGCTCCTTCCTCAGGCGCGGCGAAGCGGTGCCGCAACCCGATCCGACCTTGCCGCAAAAAGGCACGTTGCTTTCAGTGCCGTTCTTCCATGCCACCGGCTGTTTCGCGGTGATGATTCCGGCGATGATGGGTGGCACGAAAATCGTGCTGCAACGGCGCTGGAACGCGGATCAAGCGCTGGAGCTGATCGAGCGCGAGAAGATCAACTCCGCCGGCGGCGTGCCGACGATCGCCTGGCAGATCATCGAGCATCCGCGCTTTCACGAGTTCGATCTCTCCTCGCTCGAGACGATTTCCTACGGCGGCGCGCCGTCGGCGCCGGAATTGGTACGCCGCCTGAAGGAACGCTTTCCAGCCCTGAAGGTCGGCCAAGGCTGGGGAATGACGGAAACCTCCGCCACGGCGACAAGCAATTTTGCCGAGGATTACGAGCGCAAACCGTCGAGCTGCGGCGTGTGCTCGCCGACCGGCGAAGCCAAGATCGTGGGCGCAACGGGCGAAACCTTGGCCACGGGCGAGGTCGGCGAGCTCTGGTATCGCGGGCCGATCGTCGTGCGCGGCTATTGGCAGAAGTCGCAAGCGACGGCCGAAACCTTCGTCGACGGCTGGGTGAAGACCGGCGACCTTGCCAAGGTCGACGAGGAAGGTTTCATCTACATCGTCGACCGGGCCAAGGACATGCTGATCCGGGGCGGGGAAAACATCTACTGCGTCGAGGTCGAGAACGCGCTCTACGACCACCCGGCAGTGATGGATGCGGCCGTGATTGGAGTTCCGCATCGCACGCTCGGCGAAGAGCCCGTGGCGGCGGTGCATCTGAAGCCCGGCGCCAACGCAAGCGAAGAGGAGCTGCGCCATTTCGTATCGCAGCGCATAGCTGCGTTCAAAGTGCCGGTGAAGATCCTGTTCTTGCCTGAAACACTGCCGCGGAACGCCAACGGCAAGATCGTGAAGAAGGATCTCAAGTCCATTTTCGCAGCGTGACGCCGCCCTTGGGTGTCATCCCCGCCCTCGGGCAAGGCGAAGCCGCGACCCCGGGGGCGGGGATGGCAGTTTTGGTTTAACAGGGTGGTGCACATGCAAGTCAGCGAAAAAAGATTTCTGACGACACATGCGGGCAGTCTGCCGAAACCGAAGGCGCTCGTGCATCTGCATGCCGAGCGCGCCGCCGGCCGAGCGATCGATCTGCCTGATCTCGTGGCCCAAACCGAAACGGCCGAGCGCAACGCCGTCGCCAAACAGATCGAGAGCGGCGTCGACATCATCAACGACGGCGAAGTCGGGCGCGAGAGCTTCTTCACCTATGTGCGCCACCGCATGACGGGCTTTGCCAACCAGTCTCAACGCCCGATCATGCGCGATATCACGATGTATCCGAGCTTTCTCGAGTACATCATGAAAACCGCGACGAGCGGAGAGCAAGTGAGCTTGCTAGCGCCGCCTGAAGCCGTCGGTGCGGTCGCCTACCGCGACGCGCCTGCGATTGCGGCTGATTGCGAGAGATTGAAGAAGCTCGTCGCGCCGCATGCGGGCAAATTCGCCGAGACGTTCATGACCTCGCCGTCACCGGGCATCATCGCCGCCGCGATGACGAACAAGCATTACCCAAGCATGGCGGAGTACGTGGCCGCAGTCGGTAATGCGCTTGCGGTCGAATATCGCGCCATCGTCAACGCCGGGTTCGTTCTGCAGATCGATGCGCCGGATCTGGCGATGGAGCGCCACACCCTCTTCGCCGACAAACCACTCGGCGAGTTTCTCGATTTCGTGAAACTCGTTGTGGCGGCGATCAATCGCGGGCTTGAGGGGCTGCCGAAGGACCGCGTGCGCCTGCACGTTTGCTGGGGCAACTACAACGGGCCGCACGAATGCGATGTGCCGCTCAACGACATTTGGCCCGAGATCGCGAAGGCCCATGTCGGCGGCTATCTCCTGAGCCTCGCCAATCCGCGCCACGAGCATGAGGTGGCGCTGTTCGAGAAAGGAATATTGCCCAAGGACACTGTGCTAATTGCAGGTGCCATCGACACCACATCGAACTATGTCGAGCATCCGCAAGTGGTTGCCACCCGCATCGAGCGGGCTGCGAAAGCGGTTGGCGATCCGCACCGCGTGATGGCCGGTACGGATTGCGGATTCGAAACGTCGGCGGGCTTCGTGATGGTCGTCGAAGACGTCGTGTGGGCGAAACTCCGTGCTCTGCGCGACGGCGCGGCGATCGCGTCGCAGCGGGTGTTTGGGTAGGGCTGTCGAGCTATGACCGAAGCCGAGCGTCTTGCCGAGATTGTGCGTCGCTTGCCGCAGACGAAATCGGGGACGTTGCGATTCTGGGGGATCTGGTTCGGCAAGCCTTATGACAATCATCATAGAATTACTGGAAGTGAGGCCGAGCGCGATTTCGTGCAATTCCGTTTCGACGCAAACGAACGACTCTCGGTCTGGTCACCCGAAGATTTTGAAGCCGGCGAAGCGATGTTCCGCATTGCGCGAGCAGCTCGCGTTCGCTGGGAATGGTATTACTATGGACGCCCGCAAACGGACGAAAACTTCTGCTTCATGGATTTCATTGTGACGCCTGCGGGGTTCGACGTGCGCCAAGGCCCGCTTCTCGCCGAACCTAACCTTCAGCCAGACGCGACCGAAGCTGCTGTGGAAATGCTCTAGTTGGTCAGAGAAATGCGAGACTGGCCGGTTACTTCTTCTTCGCCGCTTTCTTCTGCTTCACGTAGTGGCGGTGGGCCTTGGCGCGGTTGCCGCAGGCCGACATGGCGCACCAGCGGCGCGTGCCGCTCTTCGAATCGTCGAGGAAGAGCCAGACGCACTCGTCGTTGGCGCAGCGGCGCACTTTTACGCGCGCCGGTTCGATCAATAAATCACCGGCGGCCCAGATGACCGGCGTGAGCAGCGAGGTCACTTCGAGCTTGAGGTCGGGCAACGCCCAGGCATAGGCACCGTTCGAGCGCTCGAGTTGTGCGCGGGGCGGCGCAGATCTGAGAGCGCCGTTCAAGGTCTGAAGGTCGGCTTGGGTCGGCTCTGCGTTCTCCGCGATTGCGCGGAAGATGCGATAGAGCGCCTCGCGTAATTCGATCGCCTCGTCGAGGGCTTGCGTGGCTTTGCGCGGATGCGCGAGCCACCAAGTGTGCAGTCGACCGATCGCGGTTGGCCCGACGCCGCCCGTCTCCGCACTCCATTTCAGCAAATCGTCGAGCGAATTGAGCGTCTCAGTGTGGGCCTCGCGGCCCCGCCAAAAGCGAGTGTTGGCGAATTCAAGCGCCAGATCGGCGCGAGCGGCGGGAACCAGAACGGTCATGACCCGGACATACTAACCCTCTTGCCGGTTGACAAGGCGCGAGGTCGTTGATATAGTCTAACCATCATCACGGTTAGGAGATTTCGATGCTCGATCATGTGTCCATTGGGGTGAAAAGCGTCCCGGCTTCGCGCAAGTTCTATGACGCGGCGCTGAAGCCGCTCGGCTATGAGTGCCTGGACGCCGGCGACACGTCCGCCGGTTACGGGCGCAAGGCGGTCCAGCTGTGGCTCGGGCAGACCGATCATCCCGTCAAAGCCGATGAGCGTTCGGGCCTGCATTTCTGCTTCTCGGCAGACTCACGTGAAGCTGTCGACGCATTTCATAAAGCAGCGCTGAGAGCAGGTGGGCGCGACAACGGCAAGCCCGGCATTCGCCCCGACTATACGCAACCCTATTACGCGGCCTTCGTCGTCGATCCGGACGGCTATCGCCTCGAAGCCTATTGCGGCAAGAAGGCTTGAGGCCTGACTCGTCACGTTCACTCCTGAACGCTAGTCTGATCCGATCTCACCATTGGAAGGGCTAGCGTTCATGCGTTTCAAGAACCGCATCACCGAGATGCTTGGCGTCGACTATCCCATCGTGCAGGCGCCGATGGGGTGGATCGCGCGGGCACAATTGGCGTCCGCCGTCTCGAATGCCGGCGGGCTTGGCATCATCGAAACGTCGTCGGGGGAGCTCGATGCCATCCGCGGCGAAATCCGCAAGATGCGCGAGCTGACGACGAAGCCCTTCGGCGTCAATATCGCGCAGGCCTTTGTGCGCGATCCCAATATCGTGCAATTCGTGATCGACCAGGGTGTCAAATTCGTCACGACCTCGGCAGGCGACCCGGCGAAATATTGCCGCGACTTGAAGGCGGCGGGCCTCATCGTCTTTCACGTTGTACCGACCTTGAAGGCGGCGCTCAAGGCGGTCGAGGCCGGCGTCGATGGCTTGGTCGTCGAGGGCGCGGAAGGCGGCGGTTTCAAGAATCCGCAGCCGGTATCGACCATGGTGCTGCTGCCGCTCGTGCGCGAGAAGACGAACGTGCCGATCATCGCGGCTGGCGGCATCACCGACGGGCGCACAATGGCGGCGGCCTTTGCGCTTGGCGCGGAAGGCGTGCAGATGGGAACGCGCATGGTCTCGGCGACCGAATCGCCCGTGCATCAGAATTGGAAGAACGCGATCATCGAGGCCGAGGAGACGGGCACCGTGTTCCTCAATCAATTCTCGCGACCCGCGCTGCGGGCGCTGCGCACACAGAAGACGGCGCGGCTCGAGCGCGAATTGGTGCCCGACTATCAAGGCCCGCCGGTGATGGGCGAATTCGCGAACGCAAAGGCGCTTTATTTCGGAGGCGATATGGAAGCGTCGATCGCGCTCTCAGGTCAAGTCGCGGGGCGCATCGATTCGATCAAACCCGTGAAACAAATCATCCGCGAAACGGTCGACGAGTTCTATGCGACCGTGCAGGGGCTAGCTTCAAAATATGCGGCATGAGGGAAGCAATGAGCCCCACCAAAATCAATCTTGCCGAGAAGCTGACGAAATTCGCCGACACTTGGAATCCGCGCGTCGTCGGCAGCTATAACGGAAACGAGCTACGCGTCGTCAAAGTGGACGGCGAATTCGTGTGGCACAATCACGCCGACACGGACGAACTGTTCCTTGTGCTCTCGGGCGAATTGACGATGCATTTCCGCGATCGGGCGGAAGTGCTCAAGCCCGGCGAGCTGATCGTCGTGCCGCGCGGCACCGAACACAAGCCGAGCGCAATTGGGGAATGCCATTTGCTCGTCATCGATGCCGAGGGCACGGTCAACACGGGCGAGGTCAAGGATACAATTCTCACCCGGGCAGCGCTCGAACGGATTTGACGCTGCTTAGAACAGGCCGCGCTGAAAGTCGTTGACGGCTTGGCGTAGTTCGTTCTGCGTGTTCATGACGAAGGGGCCGTATTTGGCGACCGGCTCACGCAGCGGTTTGCCGGCGACGAGCAGGAAGCGCCCGCCTTGTGCGGCGGCGGCGCTGGTCAAGGCGCCGGTGTCGCTAAGCACCGCGAGTTCGCCGGTCTCAACGATGCGGCGATCGTCGCCGAGCGAGAGCGCGCCTTCGAAGACATAGAGAAACGCGTTGTGACCGTCGGGAATGGGCAGGCTCAACGTCGCGTTCGCCGGGACGGCGACGTCTGCGATCAGCGGCGTGGTCGCGCGCTCGGGTCCGGGCCCTTTTGTGTCGCCGACTTGACCGACGATGAGCTTCACGCTTGCACCGCCCGAGAGGGCGACATTCGGAATTTCCTCGGCGCGGATGTCGCGGTACCACGGTGCAGTCATTTTTTCGCGCGCGGGCAAGTTCACCCACAGTTGAAAGCCGAACATCGCGCCGCCGGTCTGCGCCGGCATCTCGGAATGGACGACGCCCTTGCCGGCCGTCATCCATTGCACGCCGCCGTCGGTGATGAGGCCCTCGCCCCCTTTGTTGTCGCGATGCTGGAGGCGGCCCTTGATCATGTAGGAAACGGTCTCGAAGCCGCGATGGGGATGCGGGGGAAAGCCGGCGATGTAGTCGTTCGGGTCGTCCGAGCGAAAGGTATCGAGCATCAGCATCGGGTCGAGGTCGGGAAGCTCGGGCGTGCCGACAAGGCGCGTCAACTTCACGCCGGCACCGTCTTCGGTCGGCATGCCTTGTGTCACGTAGACGACGCGGCGCGATGTTTTGGTTTCGACAATTGTGCTCATGGCTTCCCTTTCCCGATTTTCTACACGACATCCGTTTGCGGGCGAGGTGCAGTACTGCCGCGCCGGCCGATCCAAAGAACGAACAACGCTGCCGCAAGACAGGCCACCCCGGCAACCAAGAATGCCGGAAGATAGGTGTCGAATATGGTTCGGAAGACCCCCGCGCCAAGGGCCGCGGTGCCCGCGCCCAATTGGTGACCGGCCGAGATCCAGCCGAATACGACCGGCGCATCGCCTTTGCCAAAGATGTCGGCGGTCAGACGCGACGTCGGCGGTACGGTCGCGAGCCAATCGAGGCCGTAGAACACGGCGAAGAGCGATAGCCCGTAAAGACCGTATCCCGAATACGGCAGGAACATCAGCGAGACACCGCGCAGGCCGTAATACCAGAAGAGCAACCAGCGATTGTCATAACGGTCGGAGAGCCAGCCGGACGCCGTCGTCCCGATCAGATCGAAAACGCCCATCATGGCGAGCAGGCTTGCGGCACGGACTTCCGGAATGCCGTTGTCGAGGCAGTTCGAAATCAAATGCGTGCCGATGAGGCCGTTGGTCGAGAGGCCGCAGATGAAAAAGGTGCCGAACAGCAGCCAGAAGTCGCGCGAGCGGCCGACGCGCACAAGCGTGTCGATGGCGTTGGTGAACGGATTGCCGCTCGGTATCTCGGTGGGCTCGTCCTCGGTGGCGCCGTAAGGTCGAAGACCGACGTCGGCGGGATGCTCAGGCACCAGGAAGAAGATGAGGGGCACGAGCGCGGCGGCGGCGCCGGCGACGATCAGCACGACGGGCTGCCAGCCGTAGTTTTGCGCGACGGCAGCGAGCAACGGCAGGAAGACGAGCTGGCCGCTCGCCGTCGAAGCGGAGAGCAAGCCCATCGCAAGGCCGCGATTGGTCTTAAACCAACGCCCGACGACGGTCACGCCCAATACCATCGCGATGACGCCGGTGCCGAGCCCGACGAGCAAGCCCCACGTCGCGATCAGTTGCCACGGCGTGCTCATCTGGGTGGAGAGAAGCAGTCCTCCGACGATCAGGGCGAGCGCGCTCAGCACGGTGCGCCTTATGCCGAAGCGTTGCATCAGCGATGCGGCGAATGGGCCGACGGCACCGTAGAGCACGATATTGATCGAAATCGCCGCCGAGATCGTCGTACGGCTCCAGCCGAAAGCTTGCTCGAGCGGCACGATCAGCACGCTCGGACTCGAGCGCACGCCTGCAGCGACGAGCAGGCTCAAAAAAATCGCCCCCACCACGATCCATGCGTAGTGAGGGCGGGTCATAGGTCGGCGATCTGCTTCTTAGAACGAGCCGATGAAATCGCGCTTGCCGACCTCGACGCCGTTGTGGCGCAGAATGTCGTAGGCGGTCGTGGCGTGGAAGAAGAAATTCGGAAACGCGCCGTGGAAGAGATATTTTTGGCCGGTGAAGGTGAGTTCGTTGCCGCCGATCTTCAGCTTCACTTCGCGCGTTTCGGCGCCGTCAAACTGAGCCGGCTTCAAGTTCTTGATGAAGTCGAGCGTCTTGGTGATGCGCGTTTGCAGTTCGGCGAAGGTCGTCTCGGTGTCGGGAAAACTTGGAATCTCGACGCCGGCCAAACGCGCGCAGGCGCCCTTGGCATGGTCGGCTGCGATCTGTATCTGGCGCGACAAGGGAAACATGTCGGGCGCGAGGCGCGCGGCGATAAACACCGCGGGATCGATCTTCTTGGTTTCGGCGTGCGCGGCAGCCTTGGTCAAAATGCTGGAGAGGCTGGTGAGGATTTGCTGAAATACCGGAACGGATGCTTGGTAGATCGTGAGTGACATGAATTACCCCTGAGCTGTTGTTGAATTCGTGTGTGAACGAGCGACGAGCCCGTTGGCGGCAGAGATAGTCGTTCACCCGCGCATATGCGAGGGTGGGATGCGAAATTGACGTGGGAGTGCGGCTTAAGCGGCCACCATCTGCGGCACGTCGCTATTGCGGATTTCGGCGGGTACGCTTTGGTAAGTCGCGGGCCGCGAGATGTTCAAGCGCTGGCGCGCGCGCTCCAGCGGCTCGGACAACAGCGCAACATAATCCTCGCCGGGCAACCAAGCGGCCCTGCGGCCGTTGCGATAGGCCTCCCACACCGCGCGCAGCATCGGCTGATCGGGGCATTCGCGCTTCAGCTTCAAGGCGCCGGCAATGGCTATCAAGCCGAAGCCGAGCGAATTTGTTTGCGCATAGGAAAAGGCGACGAGGCACGCCTCGCCCATGCCGTCGCGGCCATAGCCTGAGAGCACATGCCAGAGATCGTGGATGTCGCGCAGGCGCCGGCCGTACCAGGCGAGCGGGTGCTCGCGGTCGATATCTTGGTCGACGCCCTTGCGGCTTTCTTCGACCAGGCCCTGGGCGGAAATGTTTTCGCTCGAGGTAAATTTGAGATAGGCGCGGCCGACCGAGCCTTCGGGCAAGCGCTTCAGGAATTCACTGTCCGACAAGATCGTTGCCAGCTCTTCGTGGCGATAGGCGATGCGCCCACCCTTGGCCGTGCGCAGGAGTTTGGCGTAGCCCTTCGGCACCGAGCGGCCGGACAATGCGCGCATGATGACGAAGACCTGGCCGGTGTCTTCTTTATTCTTGAGCAGCTCGCTCAGCGCGCGCAACGCCGTCAACGGCTTGAGCCCAATGGGCTTCAGGGGCGTGTCCGAAGTGGAAATATCACTGGGATTGTTGAGGTCGGCGACAGACATGCACGGTCTCCCAAGGCTTTGGGCTTGCCGCCCTCTGACCATAACTGACAAATTGTCATTTACGTGACTTGAGTCAAGTGTGGCACCGGTGCCGCGATCGGGTTGTCGGGTTGTCACGCGCGCCGGCTGCCGATTTCGGGTTCGTCAATTCGGCGACGGTTTGGGCCGCGGCGTCGAGGTGCTCGGGACCGAGCGGCCGCGGTCCGAAACTTTTTCCGCGATGTGAGTCTTGGATGCCGCACTCGCCTTGAGACCGAGCGCGTCGAGGTCAGGCTTCGCGCGTCACGGCGCACAACGTAGAAATCCACAGTAAACCCACTTCCATGCCGCAATTCTCAACCGCGAGAATCTTGTGCTCTCGTTGTTCGTGTGGGCCGTGCGTTGCGAATCATGCAACCAGAATGCGGGCAACTCGCGTGCTGCACCAACGAGAAGCGCACGCCGTTTGAATCATGCGACGTGGTCCTCAAGTTCCGCGCGTAACCCGACAGCGAGTCGCGCACCTAGACTCGAAGCAAGGTGATTCGCGGAGACTGAAGGCACGCCTTCACCACCCGACTCATAAGAAAACGTTAATCGGAAGAGAATGGGGTGCTGGGATGACGACTGCGCGCGTTTTGGCGGGAGCTTTGCTGTCATTGTTTTTCGCAGCTGCAGCTCACAGCAGCGAAGGCCTCTATCTCAGCGTTGAAGGAGGGGGCGGCATCGTCGCCGATTGGGATCATACGCGAACGAAATGGACGCCGTGCGGGCCTCACACTACGGAAGCGCGCGCAACCTTCGACGCCAACATGGCGGCGTTCGCCGCGGTCGGCTATGCGTTCGATCCTTGGCGCGTCGAGTTTGAAGGCGGCTACCGGCGAAACAAGATCGATTCCTACAGCATGGAAGACTTGAGCTGGCGTTGGGACCGCGAAGAGGAGTCCCGACCTTCGGGGGAACTCAGCGAAGCCTCGCTGATGGCGAACTTCATCTACGATGTCCACTTGTTCGAGCGGTTTTCGCTGGCGATCGGGGTCGGCGCTGGCGGCGACTATACCCGCTTCAAGCTCGACACGGAGTGGGCGCCGGTCAACCAGGGCGATTGGCATTTTGCCTATCAAGGCCTCGCCGGCGTGAACTATGCCTTGACCCAGGCGACGGCGTTGTTCGTGAACTACCGCTACAGCGACGTGCGCAACATCAACTTCGATCCGACGCCGCGTCTGCATCTCTCGGGGCGGGATTTCGAAAAGCAAGCCGTGACCGGCGGCGTGCGCTTTGCCTTGTTCGTGCCGGCGCCCGCGGTGGCGCCGTCCGCGCCGCCTCCGACGACGCCGGCCGCCGCGCCGCTGGTGCGCGAGTTCATGGTGTTCTTCGGTTTCAACCAATCGAGCCTGAGCGACGAAGCGCTGGCCACGATAAGGCAGGTCGTCGCCGCGCTGCACGAGTCCGGCAGTGCCAAGATCCGCGTCGTCGGCCACGCCGACCGGGCGGGATCGATCGCCTACAACAAAGCGCTGTCGCTGCGCCGCGCGAAGTCGGTGCAGAAGGTGCTGATCACGCAGGGCATCTCGGCCGAACTGATTTCGATCGCGGGGCGCGGCGAGAGCGAACCGTTGGTGCCAACCGCCGACGGTGTGCGCGAGCCGCAAAACCGGCGGGTGCATATTTCGTTTTGATGTGAAGCGAAATAGCGCGACGCAGCGGCTTTCAATCAGACCGTCTTAGGCCCTTTCCTGACATTGCTACTTGTGGCCAATTAGGCTCGGAGGCAGGGATGGGGACGCACATTTATTCTGGTTCGCTTGTTCGCTACTACACCAACGAGTGGGAAAACGAAATCCAGCGCGTCGCGCGCGAAAACGGTCATACGTACAAAACGTCTTGGGAAGGCGAGGAGCCCAATTGGCCGACACGAGATGAAGCGGTCACGAGATTAGGGCGGATGCGCTCCGATTTGCTTCATTCACTCGCCCTCAATCGCCAGAGCGTGTTGTGGCGGGACGATATTGCTGACTATCACACAATAAAGCTCCACGCCGAAGCGCGCGAGGCAATCAAGATCGCGGCAGCCCACCTCCATCGACCAGATTTGCCGTTTCCGAAGAGAATGCCGCGAGATCCCGGACTTGATCCCGCCTACGCGGAAGCAGCGGACAAAGGCTACCTAATTGGACCGATAGCAGCGTTCGATTGCGCACTGATTGTCCATGGCGATTTCGGAGGCGTGAGATTTGTGACATCGCCGATCGACGAGCGAGTACTCTTGTGTTCGATCGAATTTCTACGCGCAGCATTGAATTTCGTCGCAACGGGCTTCTGGAACGATGCAACCAAGCCCAAGGAGTGGCGGGAGCGAGGGCTCATATTTGCGCGGGACAGCGGGAGCATATCGGCGGCTGACGGCCTCACGGAGCAATGGGATGAGGAGCCGGAAGAAAGCCTGAGGGGGAATGCGGAGTTCGCTTTTGGGGTGTACTCCGAAATTGTCGAATTTGCAGACGCGCACGAGACGGCGATTGCGATTTGGTAAGGTCGGTCTTCCGCGAAATTGGCCCGCATTGCTGAACTTGGCAGGCCCGCAAGCGGGGGGATGTGCTAGGACGTGCTCTGATTGACTTGCGCCTTCGCCACTGAGGCTTTGACGACCGGGATCTCGTGATCGGCGAGAGGCTTCATCCACTGCTTGCGTTTCAGCGCCGCTTCGATGAACGGCGCCAATTCGCGCGCTTTGCGCTCTTCGCGCGCGGCGGCTTCCTTCTTGAACTCAGGCATCACTTCGCGCGCGAAGAGTTCGAGCGAGGCGCAGATGTGGTCGTGGCGGTTCTTGCCCGCCTGCTGCATGAAGATCACCTGGTCGACGCCGGCCGCTTGAAAGGCACGCAGATGAGCGCGCATGTCGTCGGGCGTGCCGATGCCGGCGGCTTGGGGGCCTGAGCCCGCCGCGGCGATGATTTCCTCGGTGCGGTTGCCGCGCGCTTTGAGATAATCGCCCCACATGTTGGTGCGGCCGGGGACCGTGTCGCGTGCCACCAGCGCGTTCAGTGCGTAGCCGAAGAACTCGAAGCCTTCGTGGCCGCGGCGGATCGCTTCGGCGCGGTCGTGATGGATCGAGAACGACGAGACCATCGCAAGGTTGGCGTTGACGGTGTGGCCGAGCGGCACGCACGCCTCCGACTTGATGATGCCGTAGTAGATGTCCGACCAGGCGCGCGCTTCCTCTGGATTGACGAAGGCAAAGGCAAGTGCGCCGACGCCGAGAGAGGCCGCAACCTTGATCGTGTCGCGATTGGTGCAGGCCATCCAAATCGGCGGATGCGGTTTCTGCACCGGCTTCGGCAGCACGTTGCGGCAGGGCATGGTGAAGTACTTGCCCTCGAACCCCGGATAGGGATCGAGCACCATCATGTTGGCGATCTGCTCGCCGGCCTCGATCGCCATGGCGCGTTTTTCTTTGGCCGGAATGTGAAAGCCGCCGAGCTCAAGGCGCGTCGCGCCTTCGCCGATGCCGAAGTCGACGCGGCCATCGGAGACGATGTCGAGTGTCGCAAGACCTTCGGCGGTGCGGGCAGGGTGATTGTAATTCGGAATGACTTGGCGAATGCCGTGGCCCAAGCGTATCGCCTTCGTGCGCGAGGCGGCCGCGGCGAGAAACACCTCCGGTGCCGAGGAATGCGAATATTCGTCGAGGAAGTGATGCTCGACCTCCCAGGCGTAATCGTATCCAAGGCGATCAGCGAGTTCGACTTGATCGAGTGCTTCGTGGAAGAGGCGCCGTTCGTCGCCCGGCGCCCATGGCTTTGGCAGCTGCAACTCGTAGAAGACACCGAATCTCATGACGCATGCCCTTCAATATCGCGATGCGTCAGTATGGGCACGCGAAGGGCCGCGAGCGCAATCTCCGCGGCCAGGGTCTAGCGCGCTAAACTTGGCAACTTATTGCAGCGGATCGCCGTAGGCGGCGGCGGCCGCGATGACGTCGCCGGGCGAGGGCAGGCGCGCTTCGTTGCCGAGATGCTGTACCCCGTAAGCGGACGCGGCGCGGGCGAAGCGGAAATGCGTCTCCCACGAGCTGCTTGGATTTTTCAAGTAGGAATAGACATAGGCGCCGTGGAAGAGGTCGCCGGCGCCGTTGGTGTCGATGACACGGTCATCGGGCACGTGGAGCGCGTCGAGTTGGCGCACCGGACTGTCGCCTTCGAACCAGGTCATGCCGCGCTCGCCTTGGGTGATGCCGCCCACCTTGGCGCCTTTGTCTTTGAGGAGCTTCAGGACTTGCTCGTTCGACATTGCGAGCTGGCCGCAGAAGCGTTCGCTGACGATGGCGATGTCGATGAACGACAAAAGCTCCATCGTATTGGAACGCACGCCGCCACCGTCGAGCGAGGTGAGGATGCCGCGCTCGCGGCAAGCCTTGGCGTAATAGAGGGCGGCGTCAGGTTGATGGCCGTCGATGTGCAGGGCGCGGCATCCTTCCAGATTTAAGATCGGGAAGGGGTGCAAATAATGATCGTCGCGACAACGGACGATGGCGCGTTGGCGATCATGCGGCATGATGAAGGAGAGGGACGAGCGCGCAACTTTGCGCCCGTGAATCGAGATGCGATAGCTCATCGCCATGTCGATGAACATGCGCCCCAGCCAGTCGTCGGCGACGGTCGTCAAGAGATCAGGGATGACGCCGAGCTTGGCGCAGGCAAACGCCGCCGTCACAGCGTTGCCGCCGAAGGAGACCGCGTAGTCTCGCGCCACAGCCTTTTCGTCACCGGTTGGGATTTCGTCGGTGATGAAGGTGACGTCGATGTAGCTCTGGCCGATGAAAAGCGCCTGCACGGGTCACCCTAGTTCAGCTATTGGAGCAGGAAGATTAAGGCAGACGAACTTGAAGAAACGCAAATGACCGTCCGCTTGCTCCGGAACGGTGGGAGTCTGAGCTTGACGGGACGTGGCGCGACGCGCTGATCTTGGCCACCCCTCTTGCTCAGCGAAAAGCTCAATTCGATGTCCTTGGCCGCCAATAATGCCCCCGTCCGGAACTCGATTCATGCACCGCGCGTCGCCATTATCGGCGCCGGCGTGGCCGGCTTATGCACAGGTATTCAGCTTAAGAAGGCGGGGGCAGGCAATTTCACGATCTTCGAGAAGTCGGAGGGCGTGGGCGGTACGTGGCGCGACAATTCCTATCCCGGGTGCGCGTGCGACGTGCCTTCGCATCTCTATTCCTATTCCTTCGGCATCAATCCGGAATGGACGCACAAATACTCACCCCAAAGCGAGATCCTGCAATATCTTGAGCATTGCACCGATAAGTTCGGCTTGCGGCCTCATGTGAGGACGAAGACGGGCATCGCTTCGGCGCGCTTCGATTCGACGGCCGGCACGTGGAAGCTGAAGACGGACAAAGGCGAGGATTTTGAAGCGGAGATCCTGGTCTCCGGTGTCGGTCAACTCAACCGGCCGCAGATTCCGCCGCTGCCGGGACTTTCGGATTTCGCGGGCCGCACGTTTCACTCGGCGCGCTGGGATCATTCGGTGGATCTGATGGGCAAGCGGGTCGCGGTCGTCGGCAACGGTGCCAGCGCCATTCAATTCATCCCGCAGATCGCGCCGAAGGTCGGCCAACTGACCGTCTTCCAGCGCAGCGCCAATTGGATCGTGCCGCGCAACGACTACGCCTATCCGAAATGGGCGCGCGAGATGTTTCATGAGATGCCTTTCATGTCGCGCATCTATCGCAGCTATCTCTATTGGCTGCTTGAGAAGAACTTCATGGCGTTCATAAAGGACCATTGGTTCGGCAAGCTGTTCGAGAAGGCCGCGCGCCAGCATCTCCAGACGCAAGTTCCTGACGCCGTATTGCGTGCGAAACTCACTCCGGACTACACGATCGGCTGCAAGCGAATTTTGATCGCGGACGATTACTATCCCGTGTTCTCGCGGCCGAATGTCGAACTCGTCACCGAGCCGCTGGCGCGCGTCACGGCGCACGGCATCGAGACGAAGGACGGCAAGGCGCGGGACTTCGACGTCATCATCTTCGCGACCGGCTTCGAGACGACGGCGTTCCTCGCGCCGATCGACATTCGCGGCTTGAACGGCCGCGCCCTTGCCGACGCCTGGGCGCAAGGACCTGAGGCCTATATGGGCGTGACGGTGCCGAGCTTTCCGAACTTCTTCCTGCTTTACGGGCCGAACACAAATCTCGGACACAACTCCATCATCTTCATGATCGAGGCGCAGGTTCGCTATGTCCTGCAGTGCATCAAGGAGATGATCGGCCGCGATCTTGCATTTCTCGATGTGAAGCCGCAGGCGCTGGCGGCGTTCAGTTCGCGCGTGCAAGCCGAGTTGAAGAAGACGGTTTGGCAGGCCGGCTGTACCAGCTGGTACAAGACCGCGGACGGCCGGGTGACGAACAACTGGTCGGGCCCGACCATCAAATATTGGCAAATGCTGCGGCGTCCAGACTTCAGCGCCTATGACGCGCAGGCGCGGGTGTGATCGACGCCGCTAGCGCGCATCGCCAAATGCGAGTCAAATGGCGGAATGTCCGGGCCTCGGCACTACGATCTAATCATTGTCGGCGCGAGCTTCGCGGGGCTTGCGTGCGCGCGAACGGCTGCGTTGCGCGGCCTGAAGGTCGCCGTCGTCGAGCGCAAGAGCGATCCGGGCGAGCAGGTTCGCACGACCGGCATTCTCGTCAAGGAAGCGGCAGAGGATACCGACATACCGTCGGAGCTGACGCGGCGGATCCGCGGCGTTAGGCTCCACGCGCCGAACGGATCGCATTCGGACCATTGGGCGCCCGGTTATTATTTTCTGGCGACCGATACACCGGGCTTGCTCAGATGGATGGCACAGGAGGCCTGGCGGGCAGGCGCCAAGCTGCACTTCGGCGGGCGCTTCGGCGAGGCATCGCAAGATGCGCGCGCGGTCCATGTCGCGGGTCTCGGCAGTGCGTCACTGCTGGTCGGCGCGGATGGCGCAAACTCTGCCGTGGCGCGCACGTTCGGGCTCGATCGCAACACTCGGTTTCTCGGCGGTGTCGAGCTTGAGCTAGCGCCCGATGCGGGGGCCGACCCGCGATTCCTTCATTGTTTCTTGGACAGTAAGCTTGCGCCCGGCTATCTCGCGTGGGCGCTTGGCGGCGTCAATGTCACCCAAGTGGGCGTGGCGGTGCGGCAAAGCTCAAAACCCGACATGGACGCCGTGCTTGAGCGTGTACGCGCGAGGCTCGGGCTGAAGCACATCGAAATCGTCGGCCGGCGCAACGGCCTCATTCCCGTCGGCGGTGTGCTGCGCCGCCGCTCAACGGGTCGGGTCATGCTGATCGGCGATGCGGCGGGTCATTGTTCGCCGACGACCGGCGGCGGTATTGCTCTGGCGTTGCGGCTCGGGCGGCGCACGGCGCAAGCGGCGAGCGACTGGCTCGACGCGGGCGGTGAGCATCCGGCGGCCGTGATCGCACGCGAGGCGCCGCGCTTCGGGACCAAGCTGGTGATGCGGCGAATGCTCGATCTCGCGCCGCCGAATTGGGTGTGGAACTCGATCTTCGGCACGACAGCCTTTCGCCATCTCGCGCACGCCGTTTACTTTCACCGCCGTGGCTCGGAAAGCGGGCTCCCACCGCTTGACGACCCTCGACAATCGGCCCCAATCCAACGCGAAAAGGATCTTGCGATATGAGCGCACCGGAATTGTTCAACCCAGCGACGGTATCACCGCCGGTCGGCGCGTACAGTCATGGTGCATTCGTCAAGGCGAACTCCGACCTGTTGTTCCTGGCAGGTCAGGTCGGCGTGCGACCGGACGGAACACTGCCGGCGTCATGCGCCGATCAAGCGGAAGAGGTGCTCGCCAACATCATGCGCATCCTCAAAGCCAAGGATATGACTGCGGCAAATCTGGTGAAGCTCACCCTCTACGTCGTCTCTGGGCAACCGCTCAGTGAGGTGCGGGCCGCGCGCTTGCGCCACCTCGGCGACCACAAGCCCGCTTCGACTTTGATCTTTGTTCCGCAACTCGCGGAGCCGAGGTATCTGATCGAGGTCGAGGCGGTTGCCGCGCGCTGACGGTTTCGAACGGCTAACTTGGCGTTGAGGTTGAGGTTGTTGCAGTGGCGGCAGGGCCGGCGCCAAGTTTCTCGTGAATTTCAAAGATGGCCAGGGTGACCTCGGCGCTAATTCTCAGCCCCAAGATGCCGACTACCGCGAAGAAGACGGCATAGACCATCATCCACACGCCCCAGAAGAAATTCGAGAGCATGCTGCCGAAGCCCCACCAGATAAAAATGTAGAAGGCGGAGAGGACGATCAGCACGCTGCCGATCCAGTAGATCGGCTTGATGAGCTGAGGCGCGAGTTTCTTGTCGAAGCTGAAAAGGTCGCCGAAGTCCATGGATATCCCCTTGCTGACACGGGCCGGGCGGGGCCGGCGAATCACGAAGCACTAGAATAACCTGCAAGATCAATGGGCAAGTCGCCAAAACGCCACGCTCGAACGCGATTATCGCCTCGCGACGAGGAGCGTCAAATAGCCGATTTGTGAAGGCGCGCTAGCTCTGGAACCGGGCGCGGCCACGTGCTTTAAGGGCGCCGCACTGTCCCTTTGGTCTTCTTTCTTCGCACCGAGGTTCCATGCTCCGGGCCTTTGGCACGCGCGGCAATTGTCTGCGCCGAACTCTCACTTGCACGGGCGAGTCCGCGGACCCGGTCATGATCCCGGCCGAGTCGCTGTGGATCGACCTCTACGACCCGACGGCGCAGGAGCGCGAGGCGGTCAAGGCGTTGTTCGGCTTCGATCCGCCGACGCGCGAGGACATGGAAGAGATCGAGATCTCGAGCCGGCTTTATCAAGAGGACGGCGCGATCTTCATGACGGCGCTGATCCTGTCGAAGGCCGAGACGGATATGCCGGAATCGAAAAGCGTGAGCTTCATTCTGGCCGGCGATCGATTGCTCACGGTGCGCTATTCCGATCCGCAGCCGTTCAACACATTTGCCAATCGCGCCGAGCGCCAGGCGAACCAATGGCCGCGCGGCGAGCTGATCCTCGCCGGGTTACTCGAGGCGATCATCGATCGAACGGCGGACGTGCTGGAGAAAGTGGGGGCGGAAGTCGACAATCTATCGAAAGCGATCTTTGCCGGCAACGGCCCGGGCCCTTCGCGCGATTTCCAGAAGATCTTGCTGCGCCTCGGCAATCGCAACGATTTGACGTCGAAGTCGCGCGAAAGCCTGATCAGCATGGGACGCATGCTGGCGTTCATGTCGGTCGTCACGGACACCAAGACGTCGAAGGACATGAAAGGCCATATCAAAGTGATGACGCGCGACGTCCAATCGCTGGCCGATCACACGACGTTTTTGTCGAGCACGATTACGTTCCTGCTCGATGCGGTGCTCGGCGTCGTCAACATCGAGCAGAGTCGGATCATCAAGATATTTTCCGTCGTCGCGGTCGTGTTCCTGCCGCCGACCTTGGTCGCCAGCATCTACGGCATGAATTTTCACGTTATGCCGGAACTCGGCTGGAGTGTCGGGTATCCGTTCTCGTTGGTTCTGATGGTCGTATCGGCGGTCGTGCCCTACCTCTATTTCAAGTGGCGCGGTTGGATGTGACGGGGGCGCAGGTCGCGCGCGACAGCGGAGCGGCACGGCCGTTTGTCGGCATCGCGCTTAAGATCGCGGCGACGTTTTCCTTTAGTTTGATGGCGGCGATCGCCCGCGGACTCGGCGATGCCTATCCGCTCGGCCAGATCGTGTTCTTTCGCGCGAGCTTCGCACTGGTGCCGATCGCCGCTCTGATGTTCTTTTCCAGAACGAGCCTTGCGGAACTCACGACAGAACGGCCGCTGGCCCATGTTCTGCGCTCGATCGCCGGCATCGGGGCCATGTTCAGCTATTTCGCGGCGCTGGCCTATCTGCCACTCGCCGACGTGACGGCCATCGGGTTTGCCTCGCCGCTCTTTGTCGTCGCGCTTGCCGCTATCGTTCTGGGCGAACATGTCCACGTTTATCGCTGGAGCGCGGTCGCGGTCGGTTTCGTCGGCGTCCTCATCATGGTTTCGCCCCATTTGCAGCAGAGCGAAGCCGGCACGCCGATGATCGGGCTGATCTGTGCGTTTGCCGCGGCGATTTTCACAGCTTTCGCCATGGTTGCGATCAGACGTATGAGCGCGACGGAGTCGGCGATCGCCATCGCGCTCTATTTTCAGTTGACGTGCATGGCAGTCAGCCTCGCCACATTGCCCTTTGCTTGGGTCGCGCCCAACGCGCGCGACCTGACGCTGTTGGTTCTTATGGGCATCATGGGCGGATTCGGTCAGCTTTTTATGACCAACGGCTTCCGCTTTGCTCAGGCCTCGGTGCTCGCCAATTTCGACTATGCGGCCATGGTTTGGGCCATACTTTTCGGTTGGCTGTTTTTCAGCGAATTGCCGGCGCGGGCGGTCTACGTTGGCGCCGCGATCGTTATCGCGTCGGGCGTGTTCATCGCATGGCGCGAACGGCAACTTGGTATCGAACGCGCGGCCGAGCGGGTGGTGAAGCCGATTTAGGCCGTATTGCGATGATCGCCTTGCCGAGCTTCGATTTCATCGAGCTCGCCCACGAACGCGGGGCCGAAATAATACTCGAGCTCCGAGCGGACGCCGCGATAGAGCGTCGGCCCCTCGCCCAGGCATACCAACGTGCGATCGTCGACCTCGTCCATCACGTGCAGGACCCCGTCATCGAAGGTCAGCGGGAACATGGTCGAGAGGACCGGCTTCAGGTCGTGGTAATCGAGACCCTTTTCGAGGGCAAAGGCATGCAGGTGACAACCGCGCCGGCGCCGATCGAGGAATACGCACTTGCCGTCGACCGTGTTCGTTCGAACGCTGGCGCCGCCGGGGTAATCGGGATGCTCCTCCCGTTCGGCCAAAAACCAATCGGCCGCGGGCACTTTGATCCGCGCCTCGAGCTCCTCCTTGTATTTCAGCACGCGCGTGACGTTCTCGACATCGATGTCGACGCCGAATGAGCAGCACCAATCGCCGCAAAATTTGCAGCTCATGCAGTGGGTGAAATAGCGCAAATTGAAGATTTCGACCGCGACCTTGGCGATCGCGGGGGCACCGTAGCGGGCGGTGTAGGCCCGGCTGAGGTCGACAATAGGCGGTTGGGCCCGCGTGACGATGTTCATGAGCCGATCAGCGTGCCTGCGCCGCGCGAAGCGCCGCCGAGGTCATGAGGTCGATCGCAGCAGGCGGGCCGATGCCGGCCTGATCGGCCGCTGCCATGAAGCCTGCGTCGAGCGAGAGGTCGGGGTTGGCGTTGATGTCGACCACGTAGGGCGCCCCATCCTTTGAAACGCGGAAATCGAGGCGCGCCCAACCGCCGAGACCAAAGCCATCCCACACTTTCAAGCTGAGATCCGACATCGCCTCGATCAAGCGGCTGTCACGGGCGGCGTGATCGTAGTGGCGGATGGTGTTGGTCGATTCGAAGCTCTGACTGTCCCACTTTGCCTTGTAGTCGACGATCTTGTGCATGCCGCTCGCATATTCGCGGAACTCGATCTCCGCGATCGGCAGAACCTTAGGACCGCTGGGCGTTTCGATGATCGAGGAATTGAATTCGCGGCCGTCGACATAGCTTTCCATCACCCATTCGATGTCGTGCTGGCGCGTCAGTCTGTCCGCGAGATCGCAAGCCGCCGCGCTGCCGTCAACGACATTTTCCTGGGTGATGCCGAACGAGGCATGCTCGTGGCGGGCCTTGACGATCCATTGTCCGCCGGCGAGCGAAGCCCCGCGTTCGAAGAGGACCGGCGACGGTACACCCAAGATGCGCAAAATGCGCTTTGCCAGCACCTTGTCGTTGGTCATGAAGATCGCCTGCGCGTCGCAGCCGGTGTAGGGCAGGCGCAATTCCTCAAGATAGACCGGCGGCAAGTGGATCAAGCGGCTGCGGGCATAGACCGATTCCACGAGATTGAAGACGCAGTCGGCCTTCGCCGTCTTCATCGTCGCTTGAAACGTGGCGGGGTCGAACTCGAAATGCTCGATCGCGGTCGAATAGCCAAGTGCGGCGTAGTGCTTGGCGACCTCGTGTGCCGTCGACAGGGTGGCGAGATCGTCGTCGGCCGCCACTTCGCGCAGCTCCGGTACCAGGATGACGATGTGGAGCTTTTGTTTCATGTCCACTCAACAAACGTTCAGGGCGGCAGTTGTCTGCCGCCCTTTAGCCGTCTAGCCGAAGCTTACTCCGCTGCCAAGCGGGGGCGCGGTCTTGGCGCACCCAGCTTGCCGCCGGGATCGGGATAGCGATGAACCTTGCCCTCGAAGTTCCGAAGCAAGAGATCGTCGCCGTCTCGACCGACCACCGGGTCGGGTGCGAGTTGAATTTTACCGCCACCACCGGGAGCATCGATCACGAACATCGGGCAGGCATAGCCGGAGGTGTGGCCGCGCAGCGCCTTGATGATCTCGAGCCCTTTTTCGACCGGCGTGCGGAAGTGACCGGAGCCTTTGATCGGGTCGCATTGATAAAGGTAATAGGGCTTGACGCGACGGACGAGCAGTCCGTGCATCAATTCGGTCATAACCTTTGTGTCGTCGTTGATATCCTTCAACAAAACGGTCTGGCTACCCAGGGGGATGCCGGCGTCGGCGAGGCGCGCCGTGGCTTCCGTCACTTCGGGCGTGAGCTCGGTCGGATGAGTGAAATGTAGGCTCATCCACAGCGGATGGTGCTTGCGCAGCATCTTGACGAAGTCGCGTGTGATGCGCATCGGCAACACCGCCGGGATCTTGGTCCCGATGCGCAAGAATTCGATGTGCTTGATCTTCCGCAGGCGCGTGAGCAGCCAGTCGAGCTTTTCATCGCCGATCGACAATGGATCGCCGCCTGAAAGCAGAACGTCACGAACCTCGTCATGCTCCTCCAGATAGGCGAGGGCCTTTTCCCACTGCGACGTGGAGAAATTGTATTCGCCACCCGGATTGCCGACCATGCGCGAACGGGTGCAATAGCGACAATAGGTCGAACAAAATCCCGTCGTCAGGAACAAAACGCGATCAGGATAGCGATGAACGAGTCCCGGAACGACAGTGTCATGGTCTTCGCCGAGGGGGTCGTCTTCCTCACCCGGTAGGCGAACATATTCTTCGGGCACCATGATGTGTGTGCGGCGCAGCGGCTCGGACGCGTCGGTCCGGCTCATCAGACTGGCATAGTAAGGAGTGATGCCGACCGGCAGCGAACCTTTGTGTTGCAAGGCCGCAGCTCGCTCGTCCTTCGACAGATCGAAGATGCGCTCAAGCTCTTCAAGCGTGCGGACACGGGTGCGTGCCTGCCAGCGCCAATCATTCCATTCGTCTGCAGAAGTGCCAGGGTAGTAGGAGCGGTAGAAGTCGCGGGCAGCGGCGCTGATCGGGAAGCGGTTGACCTTACGCTGCTGATGTCCTGGCTGGGGGGGCTTGTTCGGGAAGGCTGCTGCGGATGGGGGAAGGCGAAGGCTACGGGGTACCGGTTCGGCCGTGGACGGCGCGGCCGCGCTCCGACTTCGTTCGACCAGTTTGCGTTTGGCAGGGGATCTCAGATGGGCCGCCGTGTTGGCGCCCTTCACGAAGCTATGCACGGTCATTATCCGTCTGGTGCCTCTTGGTTTCAGGCCAGGGTCCCCAAGGCGCGGTGCTCACGCTCTCCCCCAATTTGCGAATCATGCATGACGGATGGTTAAAGGTCAAATAAAACGCGCAATGGAATGGGAGTGAGGTCAGGTCTTCGCGAGCGATTCGAATGTATTCGATCGTGATCTCACTGAAGTAATCGCATATTGACAGGCATAATCAGAATGAAGGTGCCTAGTTTTTCTGGAACAGAGACGCGGTAATCGTTTGCTCTCTTGAAGCATCGACCCTCGCGGATATTAGCGCGGAGACTTCCGCGAATCGGAGCAACACCACGCGACTCTCGCCAGCACTTCGCGAGTACGGGAGCGAATCACTTCGACCGCGATCACGCTTGTCGCGAAGATTTCGGCGACGAAGCTGTTAGTCTGTATACGGATGATTAGAATTTTGTGGATTGTGGAGCGCGACGACGGCTCTCGAGAGTGTATCAAGACAAAAAAACAGCATCCGCTCCGCAATCGAGTCGGGTCGAAAGAGATCGCGATCGGCTCCGCGTGCGTGAACACCTTGAGAACATCGCTCGCGTCGGCGCGTCGTCCGATGAACGAAACGCGAGAGCTTCTTCTGGATGCGATGGTCGCCCGGCGGTGGCACGTTGCGCGGTCGGGAACTCGAAATTCTTAGCGAGACCTCAACGCGAGGACGCTTCGCTCATGGCCCCTTGCGTAGGCGGTAGAGCGTCAGCGTCACCTCTTTGCCCCTCGAGTAGTTCAGTCCGCTGATCGGCTGGCCCAATTGCTCGACCTGCAAGAGTTGCTGGTTCAAGCGCTGATGGAAGCTCGGCTCGTCGCCCTTCTCGATCAAGACCACGGCATTGGGCGTTGTCGCCAAGAAATCGGCGGCGTCGGCGCCGTCCTTTGCGAGTTTCATCTTGGTTCCAACTTGAAAAACCAAGCTTGGTTCATGGAAGCCGGCTGAAGCTACCGCCTTGGGATCAGCGCCTGTGCTCGCGACAAGCTGAGCCGCTCGCTTTGACACCATGAGGTGATCGAGCGTTGGCAAAACCCCGGCAAGGGCGATGACGGCGAGAAGACCGCCCGCGGCGATCGCCGCGGCGGCGGCCTTCTCGCCTTCAAGCCTCACCAAAAAAACGAGAGCGAAGCCCGCCGCGATCACAACCGGAACCGCGAGGATCCAGAGCAAGGGCGACGCTCCGGAGCCATAAGTGCCCGGCACATAGACCATAAGGGCGCCGAGGAGGGCGAACGTCATCAGCAGCCATAACGCGGCGCCCAATTTGACCGACATCGAATCCAAGAAATTCCTAGACTCGCGTGTCGCCGCCATGATCGCCGCGGCGCAGAGCAAAGCGATCGCCGGATAAAGGGGCAGCGGATAGTGCGGTAGTTTGGTCGGTGCGAACTCGATCAAGATCCATGCCGGCACCAACCAAGAAACCAAGAACCGGACGGCGCCTTCATGTCGACGCGACCAGGCATAAAGACCGGCCGGGACGAGGAACAGCCAACCGGGCCAAAAGCCGACGAGCAGGGACACGAGATAATACCCCGGCGGCCCCCAATGACTTTCCTCGGCACCCACGAGCTTGCCAACGAAATCCTGGCCAAATGCGTCGGCCATGAAATGGCCGTTGGTTATGAGCATGATCGCCACGAGCCACGGCACGTTCATCAAGATCACGACGTAGAAGGCGAGGATCGGGCGCATGCTCCAGAACCAGCCCCAGCGAGCTTCCCAAAGCGACACGCCAATGATCGTCAGTCCACATACGAGGGGACCGATCGGGCCTTTGACCAGAATCGACAACCCGAGAGCGATGCCCAGCAGGATCGAATAACGAAGCGCCGGGCGGGGCGCGCCTTGTCGCGCGGCAACGAAAAAATGGGCAATCATCAACTGCGCGGCCGTGGTGCAGGCGACGAGCACGGCGTCAGTCTTGGCAATATGGGCCTCGCCTATCAACAGGAGGGATGACGCCATCAGGCCGCCCGCCACCAAGCCCGTCTCCTTGTCGTAGAGTTTGGCGCCGAGGCCGTAGACAAAGAGCACGGCGAAGAGCGCGCCGAGAACCGAAGGGATGCGATAGGCCCAGACGGTGTTGTACGGCGGAGAGGAAAAAACCTCAGCCGTGATCGCCTGCATCCAATAGATGCCGATGGGCTTCTTGTTGCGTGCCTCATCCTGCAGGCGCGGCTGAACGAAGTCGCCCGTTTCGATCATTTGCTTGGTCGATTGCGTAAAGCGCGATTCGTCGCGATCGAGCGGCGGCAATGCGCCGAGACCCGGCAAATAAAGCAGGAGGCAAAGGATCGAAAGCACGATTCGCGGATGGGCGAGCGCGAGCGACCAGGGGTTCGACAAATCGAAAGACAGAGCGGATGAGCGAGAAGCCATGGGAATCAGTTAACCACGCGCTGGGTGTCGTCGTCAGCTGCCTCAAGCAAGACGCTTGTGCGGGGCTAGGCGCGACCGGGTTTGCGCCTGTATAAAGCGCGCGGCCTCTTTCGTGGAGTCCTTGACCTTTGGCCCGGCTTCTGGCTGGCCCGACGCCGTGACGGTTCGCCGACCCTTGTGGCGATCGGGTATCAGGCGCCCTTCAATCCGGAGCATCTAGCCAACTGTGCCGCCAGATCTTTCCGTCGTGGTTCCCGTCAAAGACGAAGCCGAGAACGCGGTGCCGCTGCTCGAAGAGATTGCGGCCGCGTTGCGCGGGCGCGTCGCCTTCGAGGTGATTTTCATCGATGACGGGTCAAAGGACGGCACTGCGGAGCGGCTGCTCGCGGCGCGAGCACAGAATCCGGAACTGCGCGTTCTGCGGCACCTCGCGAATTCAGGGCAAAGCCGCGGCGTTCGCAGCGGCGTCCTTGCCGCGCGCGCAGCGCTCGTTGCGACGCTCGATGGCGATGGGCAGAACGATCCGGCCGACATTCCCAATCTTCTCGCCGAGTGGCGCCGCCAAGAAGGGTCCACGCCACCATTGGGCCTGATAGCGGGTCAGCGGCGCAAACGAGAAGACAGTGCCGTCAAGCGCATGTCGTCGCGTGTCGGAAACGGTGTTCGACAATGGCTGCTGAACGACGGCACGCGCGACACCGGTTGCGGCCTCAAGCTCTTTTCGCGGGAGGCGTTCTTAGCGTTGCCTTATTTCGATCACATTCACCGCTTCTTGCCTGCGCTGATGCTGCGCGAAGGCTTTCGCATCGGCCATGTCGACGTGAATCACCGCCCGCGCACGCGCGGGGTTTCGAAATACGGCGTGTTCGATCGGCTTTTGGTGTCGCTCTTGGACCTTTATGGCGTGCTGTGGCTCAAACACCGCGCGCGTAACCCTCAACGTGTGGACGAGCTCTAGACCATGCAAGCGATCGTCAATTGGATAACGGTGGAGCACGTGTGGCTCACCATCGGATTGTTGGGGCAAGGGCTCTTCGCGTCGCGCTTCCTGGTGCAATGGTGGGCGAGCGAGCGGGCGCGCCGCAGCGTCGTCCCGGTGATGTTTTGGTATTTTTCCCTCGGCGGCGGGGTCATTCTGCTCGCCTATTCCATCTACAAGATGGATCCGGTCTTCATACTCGGGCAGGGCCTGGGCTTGGTCGTCTACCTCCGCAACCTCTATTTGATCTTCGTCGAGCATTCGGCGGCGGGTGAGGAAAACCCCGCTCAGCCGAAGGGGGGATCGTAGCGACTCCAAGCCAACTTGGCTGGGGCGCCGTCCCCTGGTATCCTTAAACTTGGTGGTTTTTTGGGGGCTTGGAGGATTTTATGAGGGGTTCTGGTTTTACCGCGTTGATTGTGTTGCCGTTGTTGATGTTTTCGCTGATCGTCTACAATTTGGTTGCGATCATCGGCTTCAGCGGCTCGCCGGATACGATCGACGCCTGGATGACGTCGCCGATCTTCACGATCAGCATGTTTTCAGGCGATAAATGGGACGTGTCGTTCTCCGACGTGTTCCTTGGGCTCAGCCTGATGTTGCTCTTCGTCGAAATGACGAAGGCGACGCGCACGGACTCGCTCGCCATCATCAATCACGGACTGTCGATGTTGGTGGCAGTGATCTGCATCGTCGAGTTCGTCGCCGTTCGCGGCTTTTCGAATTCGACCTTCTTCATGCTGTTGTTGATGACAATCTTCGATGTCATCGCCGGGTTCACGATCACGATCGTGGCGGCGAAGCGCGACTTCGGCTCTTCAACCGGCATCGTCGGTACGAACTAAGAGCGTGGATTTTTATGCGGGCGCGCCTGGGAAACCGGGCGCGCTTTCCTTTTGCCGTTACATCAAGAGGAAGAAGATAAAGGTGACGATGACGGCGCCGCCGATCGTTCTGCGCCAGACGACCGGCATGCGCCGGCGACGAACCCTGAGTTCGGTCGAGAGCACAGTGAAAGCGAAACGAAGTTCGCCCAATGGCGGCGGCGACATGTTGACCCCGTGGCCGCGCAACTGTCCCGGAATGAGACAGAGTTCAGCCTTTCAGGGATCAAAGGGGCAATCGCCGTGCCGAAGCGCGAGGCTTAGCTGCGCCAACGCAACGTGGTTTCAGGGACCGGATTGACGAAGTCGCGAGCTTCGCGCTGCGAGGTCGTCCATTCCTTCTTGAGCCGGTGATACCACATGGCCGGAACGTCGGCGTCTTGGATCAGCATTAGTCGCGGATCGAATTTCAACCCTTGGGCCTGGATGGTTACCATGGTGCGGTCCTGACCTAGGAATGTCCGCGCAATGTGGCGAACGATCGGCTTGAATGGCGCTACCCAATTCATCGTCCAGAAAAAAGTTTGGGTAACTTCCGTTTCGTCGTCGGTGATCGGGGTGCATGTCGTGAGCCCGACGACCTCATGAATTCCGGCTCTGATGTGCTCGACGCGGACGCTCGGCAGTTCAAACGAGATTTCGGTGGTGACGTCGCCGCCGAGCAATTTGTAGAGAAACGAATTGCTCGACGGTTTGTGACTCACCATCGTGAAGCCGCGCGGAATGGGCGCGTATTTCTTGGCCTTGGCATGAATCGACTTGGCGCTGCGCCACCACCAAACCTTGTGCACAAACGGTCCGTGGGCGGGGTCCATCAAGCCCATTACCGCGTGATCGATCTCGCAGGGAAACATCTGCGCCTCGATTAAGCGCGGCTTGGCGTCGGCGCCGATTGGCAGTGTCGGAATTTCGGAGGTGGGCGCCGCGCCGGACGCCGGATCCTGCGCCATGTAAACCCAGATCAAGCCGTTGCGTTCGATCAACGGATAGGAGCGCACGCGTATCTTCGAAGGCTCAACGCCTTCCTCGCCGACAAGAGAAGGAATGAAGGCACATTGACCTGAAGGCTTGAAGCGCCAACCGTGATAGGCGCACTCAACGGTACCGTCCAATATTCGCCCGGCGGTCAGCGGCACGCCGCGATGAGGACAAAGATCGCGCAAGGCGAACGCGTCGCCGGCTTCCGTGCGCCCCAAGAGGATCGGCTCGCCGAGCATCAGCTTGTGGACGAGTTGCTTCTTGCGCAGAGCCCTTGCGGGCAGCGCGAAATACCACAAATTGCGCAGGAACTCGACGGACATCGGCGATACCTTGCCAAAGCGCGACCCTTCCTGCAAAGGCGGCAAATCGCGCTAGAATGCACTGCCTTAACCGCAGGAACGACGATGAGCGATATTGTGCCCGCCGACTTCGTCCACATTAAGTATGAGATTGCCGATCATGTCGCGCGGGTGACGTTGGATCGGCCGGAAGTCCGCAACGCTCTGAATGCCCGCGCCTATGCCGAGCTTGAAGTCGCGTTCCGGCAAATTCAACGCGATCCGGAGGTACGTTGCGTCGTTCTTACCGGCTCGGATCCGGCGTTCTGTTCCGGCGAAGACGTGAAACAGATGATGACCGGGCCGGCGCGCGAGCAAAGCCAAGCGCGTCTGACGGCGGTCAGGCCGCATATCACGCCGGCGGCGGAGGCCGTTCTTGCCTGCGATCGGCCCGTCATCGCGGCCGTCAATGGCGTTGCCGTCGGTTGGGGCATGGAGCTCACGCTCTTTGCCGACATTCGCATCGCGTCCGATCGGGCGCAGTTCGGCGAAATCTTCATCAAGCGCGGACTGGTGACCGATGTCGGCGGCATGATGATCTTGCCGCGTCTCGTCGGACCGCAGAAAGCAGCCGAACTGCTGTTTACCGGCGACATCATCGGCGCGGAGGAAGCGCATCGCATCGGACTTGTCTCGCGTACGGTCGCGCACGCGAGGTTGTTGCCGGAGGCGGTGGATCTTGCGCATCGAATTGCGGTCAACGCGCCGCTGGCTTTGCGCTTCTTGAAGGAAGGATTGCGGCGCGCGGCCGGACAAGACATCGGCGAATTCGGCAGCTGGGTGTCAGGCACGCTCGGACGGTTGTTTCAAACCGAGGATCACAAAGAAGGTGTTGCCAGTTTCCTCGAAAAGCGCGCGCCCGTCTTCAAGGGTCGATAGCGATGGCATTGTTTTTCGACGCCGACTGGTTCGATGCGAAACTCAAAGCGAGGGGCGCTACGCGCGACGAGCTGGCGCGTGTATTGCGGCTATCGCTCGCGGAACTCGGGGAGCTGTGGAAGGACCAGCGCGAATTGAAATCGCACGAAGTGCTCGCGATGGCGCAGTTTCTCGAAGTGCGGCCGGCGGAGGTAGCCGATCGGGCCGGTATCTCTACGCCTGTTCCGCAAGCACCTGCCGATGCGGGCGTGACGGCCTCAAAACTCGAAGAACTAAACGGACGCTTGATCAAGCTCGAACGGATGATGGTGGAGTTGAAGACTCTGCTGCTTGAGCGCAAATCCTAAAGCGTTGCGACGCACACGCGTTGTGGTTCGGCCGTCAGCGCGGCTGCTGCCTCATAACGATCCGCACCTTCCGCCGTCGTGAACTCTGTGTCACGCCCTTGCGCCAGAAGTTGCGCCAGAAACGGCGCCATCGGTGCGCCCGCGCGGATCAATCGTATCGTTTCGCCGTCGTGGCCTTCGGCGTGGCGGTGCGCCGGCCGCAGAATCTCGACCACAGGCCGTGCTCCCCCAGCCTTGACGTGGGAGATTGCTGCGACCGGCGCTATTCGACGCGATCCGAAATACGCCGGACGCGCCGAAATGGAACAAGTGGTTGTCGAGCCGTTCATCACGGGAGGTCACAACGCAAAGGCTTTGCCAGCTTCGTGCGCCAATTCTTTAATCTTAACAACGACTTCGCCATGTGCTGGCGCGTGTGCGAGGTAGTGGAATTTCGCTTTTATTAAATCTTGGCGGCCTACAGTCACACGACGCCCAGAAGAGACAAAGTCTCCGGGCGATCGTCGTGGGTCGTGGGGTATTTCCGACGTGTTCGGTCGTCGACAAGCTCAGTCCGTGCGTTTGCTCGCCGATCTCAGCGAAGCCGAACGCTTGCGTCTCGCGATCTCGGCAGCCGGCGATCTCGTCTACGATTGGACACCGGGCGATGGCCGTATGGTGTGGAGCGGCGATCCGGCCGCGCATCTGGGCTTGGCGGAAGCGACCCAATTTCTCAACGACAACGAGTTTCACGCGCTGATCGATCATGCGGCAGCGGAAGCGCGCATGCGTCTGGTGCTGTCGCCACCTGCGGACGGCGGTCCCTTCCATCTTGAGTATTCGATGCAAACGGGCGGCGCACCTGTTTGGGTCGAGGAGCGCGGCGTTTGTCTGCTGGGCGAAGACGGTCAAGCGGAACGCATCGTCGGCCTGGTGCGAAACATTACTGAACGTAAGTTGCGCGAGGCGCATTTGGCGTGGGCCGCCAGCTATGACGAGATGACGGGCCATTTGAACCGTCTGCGGTTGCGCGAGAGGCTGGCGCAACACCTCGAGCTCAACACCGGCAAACCAAAAGCGGTTGCTTATTTCGTGGCTGCAATCGACGACCTTGCGGTCATCAATGAGACTTACGGCTTCGACGCGGCGGACGAGGTTATCGTCGCCGTCGGACGGCGATTGTCTGAAGTCGCGGGCGCGAACGGGGTGATCGGCCGCACCGCCGGCAACAAATTCGGCATCATCTTGGAAGGTTGCGGCGCGCCGGAGATGTCCGAACGCGCGGCATCGCTGCGTACCGCGGTGCGCACGCGCGTGATTCCGACGCGCGCGGGCACGGTCTCGGCAACCGTCTCCTTAGGTGGGGTCGCGCTCACCAACGATGCGCGCAGCAGCCAGGAAGCCATGGCGCGCGCCGAAGAGGCTCTCGACCGGTCGAAATCGACTGGCCGCGACACCTTCGCCGCCTACACCCATTCGCCGCAGCGCGAGTCGTTGCGCAAGCGCACTGTGTCGATCGGCGACCAAATCGTCACCGCGCTCGCGGAAAATCGTATCGTGCTCGCCTATCAGCCGATCGTCGAGGCGAAGACCGGCGATATAGCGGGGCACGAATGTCTGGTGCGCATCCAGCGGCCTGAGGGTGAAATCATCGGTGCCGCGGACTTTGTTCCGGTCGCCGAGCAATTGGGATTGGTGCGGCGACTCGACCGGCGCGTTCTCGAATTGACCGTTGCGGCGCTTGAAGAATACCGCGGTGCGTCATTGTCGCTGAACGTGTCCGGGATGACCGCCAGCGATGGGCCGACGCTGGAGTCATACGTCGCCTATATCGAGGCGCACGCCGACGTAGCATCGCGCCTTGTCGTCGAATTGACGGAAACCGCGGCGCTGCTCGACATGGAAGAGAGCATGCGCTTCGTGAGCCGCGTGCGCGCGTTGGGCGCCAAGGTCGCGATTGACGATTTCGGCGCGGGCTATACCTCGTTCCGCAATCTGCAATCGCTCCACGTCGACATGGTCAAGATCGACGGGTCGTTCGTCAAAGGCCTCGCGGCATCGCGCGACAATCAGATATTCGTTCGCACGCTCGTCGACTTGGCGCGCAACTTCAATCTCTCGACGGTTGCCGAATGGGTGTCCGACGCACGCGAAGCCGACATTCTGCGTGCCTTCGGCGTCGACTATTTGCAGGGCTTTTATTTCGGCAAGCCTGAGATCGAGAAGCCCTGGAAGAAATAGTTCAGGTTGACGATTTCTGCGCCGGTTTGAACACCAGGCCGCGCAAGCCCTTGCGATCGAAGGGCGCCCATTTCGCCTCGCCCTGTGCCAAGCGATCGGCAATCGCATAAAGTGCGACCGGGTTGACACCCAAGCCAACGTGACTGCCTTCCACCTCGATGTTTTCCGTCTGCGGGGCGTCCGGCTCCAGGCAGCTCTGCCAGGCGACAACGCCGTCGCTCTTGCTGAAGATCGCCGTCGAGGGGACGGGCGGCGGCATTTGAAAGCGTTTGAAATCTGCGTCGGCCGCGATCGGCTTTCCACGTATGGCTTCGTAGATCCTGCGCACGGCCGTGGCGCCCGGATTGGCGAAAGGACTTCCCAATGTGATGACAAGGCGGACGCTTTCCGGCATTCGTTTGGCGATCTCGCGCGCATAGATGCCGCCCAAGCTCCAGCCGATCAAGCTGACCTTGCGCTTTGACTCTTTGTGCAGGCTTGCCAACCGCTCGGCGAGCGCTTCGCGCTGCCCCTCGCGCGGCCCGACATTGCGACCAAGACTCCAGCCATGTGGATCGTAACCGCGGTCTTTAAGAAAAGCCCGAAGCGGACCGGTTGAACGGTCGCTGGCGCCGAGCCCGGGCAATACCAAGACGCTGTGGCCGTCGCCGCGCCGGACGCGGCGCAATATGGGATAGCTCGCGATCAGTGCCGCAAATTCGAGCACTGCCCGGCCTTCGATCAAGGTCAGAATGGGAGAGGGCGCGCGAGCAGCGTCGGCAAGGTGCGGCATGGTTACGGGATTTCACCCCAAGTTGTGTTTGCGGTCGCAGAGTTCCAGATACCGCAATCCGTCGGTCTGCGTTTAATCTAGTGCTCGGGTGGCGCCAGTCCCAGGGAGATTTGCATGAAATTCTCGACTTTGCTCATGAGCACGGTGGTGGGCGCACTTACCGTAGGGACTGCGGTCGCTGCAGGATATGAGCGCCTTCCGGACGACGAACCGATTAGGGTCAACGGCGTCGATGTCGCGTGCACCGGGGTTGGCGACGAGGCCAAGGAGAATCCCCACTGGCTGGATTATTCGGTTCGGCTCGAGTTCGCCGGCGGCGAACGCCAATATCTGGCCGATCTCGATGTGTCTCTCGCGACGGCAGACGGCAAGGAGTTCTTGGCGGTGCGTTGCGGCGGCCCCTGGTTGCTCGTGAATCTTGTTCCCGGCAAATACCGCGTGCGCGCCGAGTTCGAGCATCGCTTGGTGAAGACGACAACGTTCATGGCGCCGGCTCACGGCCAAAAACGCGTCGTCGTCGCGTTCCCTGAGGTCGTCGGCGACTAACTAGCGCGGCTGCTGTGCAATTGTCGCGGCGGCGCGCCAGACCGGTTCACTGACTAGAAGGATTCGACCCAAGGTCTGAGATCGATTTCCTGCGTCCAGGCGCTGCGATGTTGCGTGTGCAGGTACCAGAACGCGTCGGCGATCGCCTCGATTGAGAGCATGCCGTCGGCGCCGCGCTGCGCTTTCATGTCCGGAAAGCGCGACAAGAGCCTGGCGCCTTCGATGCCGCCGTCGATGATCACGTGGCCGACATGGATGCCCTTCGGGCCGAACTCGCGGGCCATGCTCTGCGAGACGGCGCGAAGCCCGGCCTTGGCGGCGGCGAAGGCGGCGAAGCCTGCCTTGCCGCGCAATGATCCCGAGGCGCCAGTGAACAGAATCGTACCCTGACCGCGCGGCAGCATGCGGCGGGCGACCTCGCGTCCGATGAGGAAGCCACCGAGCGTGTGTTCGCGCCAAAGCTGCTCGAATCCCTCGCGCGGCAAGTCGAGAAAAGCGTCGAAGCGATTGCCGCCGGCGTTGTGGAGGGCGAGCGTCAATGCGCCATTCTTATCAGCGTGCGCGACGACACGCTCGGCGTCGTCCTCCACGCTCGCGTCGGCCACGAGCGCTTCAATCGAGCCGCCGGCGCTTTTGATTTCGTGAACGACTTCGTCGAGTTTGCCCTGTGTGCGTCCAACAACGACGACATGCAAGCCCTCACGCGCGAAGCGGCGCGCGGAGGCCGCGCCCAATCCTTGCCTCGCGCCGACGCCTACCACCAGTGCCGTCTTGCGTTCCGTCATGACGATAGCTCCTTGGGTAAAATGTCCGACGAGGCACCCGGCCCTGGCCGGACGCGGACGTCCTTGGCGGTCACGGCCTCGCCGCATTCAGAGCAGGCGAGGACGGGATCGAAGTCGTGTGCGCAGCGCGTATGCCTGTGAAGCACGGGACGGCCGTTGCGTCCCGCCATGTGCAGATCGCCCCAATGAACGAGGCTCATCAGCACGGGGTGCAGGTCGAGGCCTTTCGGCGTGAGACGATATTCATAGCGGCGCGGGCGCGATTGATATTGCGCCCTGGCGAGCACGCCGGATTTCACGAGCTTGCGCAGACGGTCAGCGAGTATGTGACGAGTGATGCCAAGGCGATCTTGAAAAACCTCGAAGCGGCGGACGCGCAAGAAACAATCGCGCAGAATTAACAGGGTCCAGCGGTCGCCGATCACCGAGACCGCGCGCGCGACGGAACACGTCTCTTTTGAAAGCGCATCCCAACGCATTCGCTTCGATCCTTTGCGATCTTCATTGACAAGGTTCTATTTTAGAATGCACAGTGTCAAGGTTCTATTTTGGAACTGACGACGGAGCGAGCGCCATGGCGCAAAGCAAGGCCGTTCTGGTAATGGGGGCGGGCGATGCAACCGGCGGCGCGATCGCCAAGCGCTTTGCGCGCGAGGGCTATGTCGCGTGCGTGGCGCGGCGGAGCGCGGAAAAACTCACGCCGTTGGTCGACGCGATTGAAGCCGCCGGCGGCACGGCACGCGCCTTCGGTTGTGACGCGCGCAAAGAAGAAGAGGTTGCGGCGCTCGTCGAAACGATCGAGCATGAGATCGGGCCGCTCGAGGTCGCGGTCTTCAATATCGGCGCCAACGTGCCGTCACCGATCATCGAGGAAACGGCGCGCAAATATTTCAAGATCTGGGAGATGGCCTGCTTCGGCGGCTTTCTTGTCGGGCGCGAAGCGGCGCGGCGCATGCTGCCACGCGGGCGCGGCACCATTCTCTTCACGGGAGCTACCGCCTCGGTGCGAGGGCGCGCCAATTTCGCGGCGTTTGCGGGCGCAAAACACGCGCTTCGGGCGCTGGCGCAAAGCATGGCGCGCGAGCTTGGGCCCAAAGGCATTCACGTTGCGCATACGATCATCGACGGGGCGATCGATACGGAGTTCATCCGCACCAATTTTCCGCAAACCTACGCGCGCAAGGATGAGGATGGCATCCTCAACCCCGATCATATCGCCGAGCACTATTGGATGCTGCACAAACAGCCGCGCGATACCTGGACACATGAACTCGATCTTCGCCCCTGGTCTGAGAATTGGTGATCCCCATGACGCTTGAATTTCTGTTCGATTTCGGCAGCCCGAACGCCTATTTCGCCCACAAAGTCATCCCCGACATCGAGAAGCGGACAGGGCGAAAATTCACCTACGTGCCCGTGTTGCTCGGCGGCATTTTCAAGGCGACGAACAACAAGCCGCCGATGATCGCTTTCGGCGGCATCAAAAACAAAATGGAATACGAGATGCTGGAGACGAAGCGCTTCATCAAGCATCACGGCCTGACGAAATTTCAATTCAACCCGAACTTCCCGGTCAACACGCTGCTCGTCATGCGCGGCGCGGTCGCCGCATTGCTCGACGGCAATTTGCCCAAATACGTCGATGCCGTGATGCGGCACATGTGGGAGGACGGAAAAAAGATGGACGATCCGGAGGTCGCAAGCGCGGCACTCGACGCCGCGGGCCTCGACGGTGCGCGCGTCATCGCTCGAACTCAAGACGGCGACGTCAAACAACGGCTTGCGGACAACACGGCAAACGCGGTCGAGCGCGGGGCCTTCGGCATTCCAACATTCTTCGTCGGCACGGAAATCTATTTCGGCAAGAACACGCTGCGCGAGGTCGAGGACGAGATCCTCCGCGTCAAATCGGCCGCGTAAGCGGATTCACCATTGCCAAAAGCGGCGGGCGCTTGCGAACAATGGCGCATCGCTATTGATCTTGATGGAGATTGCCCCCGTGTCGCTGCCCGCCGCGTTGAAGGACCGTTTGTCGATTCCCGTAATCGGCTCGCCCTTGTTCATCATCTCGAACCCCGATCTCGTCATCGCGCAATGCAAGGCGGGGATCGTCGGTTCGTTTCCGTCACTGAACGCGCGGCCGGGTCCGGTGCTGGAGGATTGGTTCAAGCGCATTCGCGACGAATTGGCCGAACACGATGCGAAACATCCCGACCGTCCCTCGGCGCCCTATGCCGTCAATCAGATCGTCCATACGTCGAACGACCGGCTGCAGCACGACCTCGACCTTTGCGTAAAATACCAGGCGCCGATCGTCATCACGTCGCTGGGCGCGCGGGAGGATTTGAACGCGGCTGTGCATTCCTACGGCGGCATCGTGCTGCACGACATCATCAACAATACCTATGCAAAGAAGGCGATCGACAAGGGCGCCGACGGCCTGATTGCGGTTGCTGCCGGCGCCGGCGGACACGCGGGCACGATCTCGCCGATCGCGCTCATCCAAGACATTCGCGAATGGTTCTCCGGGCCGCTGGCTTTGTCGGGCGCGATCGCAACGGGGCGCGCTGTATTGGCCGCACAGGCGATGGGCGCGGACCTCGCTTATATCGGCTCGGCCTTCATCGCGACGACAGAGGCGCATGCCGACGAGCGTTACAAACAGGCGATCGTCGACGGGACGGCCTCGGATATCGTCTACACAAACCTCTTCACCGGCGTGCATGGCAATTATTTGAAATCGTCGATCGTGGGGGCCGGCCTCGATCCGGAGAACTTGCCCTCAAGCGATCCCTCGAAAATGAATTTCGGTTCGGGCGGCAACACCAAGGTAAAGGCCTGGAAGGATATTTGGGGCTCGGGGCAAGGCATCGGCGCGATGAAGTCGGTGATCAGCGCCGGCGACTATATCGCCCGGCTGAAGCGGGAATACGACGCGGCTCTCAGCGAGATGCGCACGCTCAAATCGGCTTGAATCAAAAAGAGAGGGAGAGAGATCATGATTGGATACATCACCATTGGTACGAACGATTTGGCGCGGGCGGCCAAATTCTACGACGCGGTCTTGGGCGAAATGGGCGCCAAGCAGCAATGGAGCAACGAGCGTATGGTGTCTTGGGGCGCGGCGCCGCGCACGCCGAGCGTCATCGTCACCAAACCTTACGACGGCCAAAACGCCTATCACGGCAACGGCACAATGGTTGCCCTGCTGGCGTCTTCACCCGATGTCGTCGGTCGCGTTTATCAAATGGCGCTGAGCATGGGCGCCAAGGACGAAGGCGCACCGGGCTATCGCGGACCCGAAGCACAGGGCTTTTACGGCGCCTATTTCCGGGACCTTGACGGCAACAAATTTGCCGCTTTCTGCATGGCGCCGAAAAAGTAATTGGCGGTAGTGCTTAATGGGCCCGCGATTCGCGGGCGGAAATGCGCGGCGGGCGGCCGGCCCAGGTTGTGGCAGTCCGCCTTTTCAATTCGCCGGGCAGTTGGCGGAGGGGTAGCTTTCGCCGCAATATTGCGCATCGGCGATTCGTGTCGGAGGCGGGCGATGACGAAGTTTGTCATGCTTGCGCTCGTGGCGTTCAGTCTAGCCGCGTGCGAGACGGCAACTAAAGACGACGTGGCGTTGCGGAGCGATGTTGGTCCCGCGACGAGCCACGACAGACCCGTGGTGCGCGGGCCCGTCGTTCCCGATCGCGTCGAGCCGGCCGGCCGGCCGGTTACGGCGCCGCGCGTGGCGCGCGTTGTGCCAAACCCGCTGAGCCAAACCACGACAAGCGGGTCTGCCGCCACTGCATCTGTTGCCGCACCTGCCCGTGCGCCGCAAGTTGCTCCCGCCACGCAGGCGCCGGCGGCCTCGACGGCGACAGAAGAACTTCAACCGAGTGATGCAGCACCGGCCCCAATCGCCCCGGTCGACGCAGTACTCATGCAGGACAACGCGCGTACGGCTGAACCGCAACCAAGCGCGCCCATCGAATTCCTGCCCAAGGACCTGACACCGCAAAAGATCGAAGCCATGTTTGGCGGCATGCCGTTTTTGCTGCTCGCCGCGATTGCCGCGGCGCTGGTGGCGTCGTTCGGCTTGGCGCTACGCCGGCCGAACAGCGCCCGCAACGAATATGCGGGCCACCGCGACAACGTGGATCACCTTGACGATCACAGGGAGCCGTACGCCGCATAACTCGGCACATTAACTCCCCGAGCAAAGATTCCTGGAGTCATCTAGAACCTGTGCGCGGGCGTCTCGCCCGCTAGTTCACAAAAAAAGAGCGGGCGGGACGCCTGCGCTCCCAGGCTAAAACACGACGCAGGCCGGCACGCGCAAGCCCGGCGGCAGCAGCGTCGAGGCGTCGCCGCAGGCGTGCTCAAGCTGGTCTTGCGTTAGACCCACCGCTTTCGACAAATCGGTGTTGTAGAGCTGGGTGCCGGGCATGCGGGCACCGGCGAAGTTCGCGCCCTCGAGCTTTGCGCCGGCAAACCAGGTCCAATTGAGCCAGGCATTCGCGAAATTCGCGCCGCGCATATCCGCACCGGTCAACTTGGTGCCGGAAAAATTCGTGTAGACGAACGAGGCGTTCACCGCTTTGGCGTCGTCGAGCTGTGCCCCTGCCAAATTAGCGCCGTCGAAATTGGCGCCTGAGAGGTCGGCGGAGACCATGTTCGCCAACTGAAAAAAGCCGCCGGTCATTTTCGCATTCGTCAGATCGCAATGCGTGCACTCGGACATGTTGCTCACGTTGCGGGCGCGGGCGACGTCTTGCGGTTTGGCGGCGTGGGCGACCGGAACCGCACATGCTGCGGCCAAGGTCAAACACACCGCCGCTGTGCGGAGTTCATGCATGGTCATGTCGGATATCTCAGTGTCGCGCGATGGGCGGAGTCTCCGGCCCCGTTCGGCGCCGGTCAAGACCGCCGGTAGTCAAGTTCGCGTCAGGTGAGGCTATTTGCGGCTGGCGGCGAGGTCGTCGAGCTGGCGCTTCATCGCCTCGATCTGACCTTTGAGGTCGGCGATCTCTTCGTCGGGGGCCCGGCCGGGTTGCTGTGCCGCAGCCGGATCAGGCGTCGCAGAGGGATCGCCGGGCGCGCCGTTCGGCGCTCCGCGCCCGCCCATCAGCGCGCCGAAGGGCGTGAACATGCGCATTGCGCGCTCGAAGATCGCCATGTTTTGGCGGGTGATCTGCTCGATCTCCTTCATCATTGTCTTGCCGCCGAAGGCCGTCGCGAATTGCTCGCGCATGCGCTCCTGATTGCGCGAGAAGCTTTCCATGCTGATTTCGAGATAGCCGGGGACCAGCGCTTGCATGCTGTCGCCGTAGAAGCGGATGAGTTGGCGCAGGAACTGGATCGGCAACATGCTCTGCTGACCGACCTTGCCCTCTTCCTCGAAGATGATCTGGGCGAGCACCGAGCGGGTGATGTCGTCGCCCGACTTCGCGTCGTAGACGTTGAATTCCTGGCCGCGCTTGACCATGTCGGCGAGGTGCTCGAGCGTCACGTAGGACGAGGTTGCGGTGTTGTAGAGGCGGCGGTTTGCGTACTTTTTGATCGTCACCGGGCCTTCGGTTTGGCTTGCCATTTTGTCCGATTTTCCCTTGTCGGGTGCGGGCGCGAAGACCCGATTGCTGCGCAACATTGTATTCGATTTTGCGCAGCATTCCTATCGCAGTTGCGTTAAGAGTTTGGCGAAAGCGAACGCCACCACTGGGACAGCACGCCCAGCAAAAAGCCGGGCAAAGCCTTGGCTTCGCATCCGCCCACGTGCCATTGTCAGCGTTAACAGGCAGGAGAACTCGCGATGACTGATGTCGCTATTGTTGCGGGCGCACGCACGCCCGTCGGTTCGTTCAACGGTGTTTTCGGCTCTTTGCCGGCGCATGAATTGGGCAGGATCGCGATCAAGGAGGCGCTGAAGCGCGCCAAGGTCGAGCCCAAGGAAGTCTCCGAGGTTATTCTCGGCCAGATACTATCGGCTGGCCAAGGTCAGAACCCGGCGCGCCAGGCTTCGATCAATTCCGGCGTGCCGGTCGAGGTCCCCGCTTGGGGCGTCAACCAGCTTTGCGGTTCGGGATTGCGCTCGGTGGCGCTTGGGTTTCAGGCGATCGTCAATGGCGACTCGTCGATCGTCGTCGCTGGCGGTCAGGAGTCTATGTCGATGGCACCGCACGCGGCCTATCTGCGTGCCGGCCAGAAAATGGGCAATCTCGAATTCATCGACACGATGATCAAGGACGGGCTGTGGGACGCCTTCAACGGCTATCACATGGGCAACACGGCCGAGAACGTGGCGCGCGAGTGGCAGATTACGCGCGAGCAGCAAGACCATTTCGCGGTCGCCTCGCAGAACAAGGCCGAAGCCGCGCGCAAGTCGGGTCGCTTCAAGGACGAGATCGTGGCCGTCACGATCAAAGAACGCAAAGGCGAGAAGATCGTCGAGAACGACGAATATATCCGCGACGGGGTGACCTACGAGTCGATCAAGGATCTGCGCGCTGCGTTCCTGAAAGACGGCGGGACGGTGACGGCGGCGAACGCCTCGGGGATCAACGACGGCGCGGCGGCGCTCGTGTTGATGAGCGCCAAGGAAGCCGACAAGCGTGGGCTGAAGCCACTCGCGCACATCAAATCGTGGGCGCAGGCGGGTGTCGACCCGAAGGTCATGGGCTCAGGGCCCATTCCGGCATCGCGTGCAGCATTGAAAAAGGCGGGATGGTCGGCGGCCGATCTCGATCTCATCGAAGCGAACGAGGCGTTCGCGGCGCAAGCTTGCGCGGTGAACAAAGACATGGGCTGGGACACGGCAAAGGTAAACGTGAACGGCGGCGCGATCGCGATCGGACATCCGATCGGCGCGTCGGGCGCGCGCGTGCTGACGACGCTGCTCTTCGAGATGCAGAAGCGTAATTCCAAGAAGGGCCTTGCGACGCTCTGCATCGGCGGCGGCATGGGAATTGCCATGTGCGTCGAGCGGTAGACAACGCAAAAGAAAAACACGGAGGAAAAACAAATGGCCAGGGTAGCGGTGGTGACCGGCGGTACGCGCGGCATCGGTGAAGCGATTTCGGTAATGCTGAAGAAAGCAGGCTACAAGGTTGCGGCCGTCTATGCCGGAAATGACGACCGGGCGAAGGCCTGCGCCGAGAAACACGGGATCGCCGTGTTCAAGTGGAACGTCGCCGACTACGATCAATGCATGAAGGGCATTGCGGAAGTCGCGGCGAAGCTCGGGCCCGTCGAGGTGCTGGTCAACAATGCGGGCATCACACGCGACGCGACCTTGAAGAAGCAATCGCGCGCCCAGTGGGATGACGTGCTCGACACCAATCTCGGCGGCTGCTTCAACATGTGCAAAGCGGTGTGGGACGGGATGCTGGAGCGCAACTTCGGCCGTATCGTCAATATCGGCTCGATCAACGGACAGGCCGGACAATATGGGCAAGTGAACTATGCCGCCGCCAAGTCGGGTATTCACGGCTTCACGAAGGCGCTGGCGCAAGAGGGCGCACCCAAAGGCATCACCGTCAATGCGATCGCGCCGGGCTATATCGACACGGACATGGTGGCCGCTGTCCCCGCCAACGTGCTTGAAAAAATCGTTGCGAAGATTCCGGTCGGGCGCCTCGGCAAAGCCGACGAAATCGCGCGCGGCGTCTTGTTTCTGGTCGGCGACGACGCGGGCTTCGTCACCGGCTCGACCATGTCGATCAACGGCGGGCAGCATATGTATTGAGGCGTTGGAGGGCGGCTTTGGCCGCCTTTCATATGGGTCAAGGCGTAAGTGTTGACTTACCGAAAATCCAAAGGTACACGTAAGCCATGACTTACGCGAACGCTCTTGCAGCTCTTGCCGATCCCACGCGGCGCACCGTGTTCGAGCGATTGCGCGGCGGGGCGAAGCCGGTCGGCGCAATCGCCAAGGGTTTGCCGGTCAGCCGGCCCGCGGTGTCGCAACATCTCAAAGTTTTGAAGGAGGCGCGCCTCGTGACGGAGTATCGCGACGGCACCCGGCGGTTCTACGCCATCGACACGCAAGGGTTAGAGGCGGTGCGCAAATATCTCGACGGATTTTGGGACGAGGCGCTTGAGCGCTTCAAAGCATTTGCCGAAGCGGATGAAGTACGTCCGCGCAGGCGCAAGAGGAAAGCGAAATGAACAAACCCGTCAATCTCATTCCGCCGGTCGTGAAAAGCGTGCGCGTCGCACGTGCCCAAGCCGATGCCTTCCGGCTTTACACCGAAGGGCTCGGGCAATGGTGGCCGCTGAAGACGCATTCCATCGGCGGCGAGAAGGCCAAGACCGCAGTGATGGAGCCGCGCAAGGGCGGACGGCTTTACGAGGTCTGGCACGACGGCTCCATCAACCCTTACGGCGAAGTGTTGGTATGGGATCCGCCGCATCGCGTCGTGCACTCCTGGCATGTCGGCCATCCGCCCAATGAAAGCTCCGAGGTGGAGTTGCGCTTCGTTGCAATCAGCTCGCGCGAGACGCGGGTCGAACTCGAGCACCGCAATTGGGAGAGCATGTCGGGCGACAAGGCCGCCGAGGCGCGCGAGCGCTACAACAACGGCTGGGTAACGGTCTTTATCAAATCGTTCGGTAACTTTGCCGGCATAGCGGAGGGCTAAATGGTTACGATTTACGTTGCGCATAACGTTCCGCCGTTCCTGCCACGCCACGTCCTGCGTGATCTACGCGCGCTGTGGGCGGCGGAGGAGGCGGGCGTTCCCTACGAGATTCATTGGCTCGATTCCATCGGCGGCGACACAAAGGCTGCCGCCTATCTTTCGGTGCACCCGTTCGGAATCGTCCCGGCGCTCAGCGACGGAGATTTTAAGTTGTTCGAATCCGGCGCCATTGTCGGTTATCTCTGCGACAAGACCGGTAAATGCATCCCCGCGCCGCGGACGAAAGAGCGCGCGCTCTACGATCAGTGGTGCTTCGCGACGCTCAACACCGTCGAGCCGGCACTGTTGCAATTGTTCATCGCGAGCGTGATCGCCAAGGACGCGGCGTGGGCGAAGGAACGCGCGCCGCAACTGCGCGATCTTAGCGCCGCAAGGCTCGCGGTGCTCGATGCGCACCTGGCGAATCGGGCATATCTCTTGGGTCAAGATTTTTCCGGCGCCGATGTCTTGATGGGCCAAGTGCTCAACTTCATCGTCGACTCCACGCTGATCGACGGCGCTCCACATGTGAAGGCTTATCAAACTCGCGTGAGGTCACGCCCTGGCTATGTTCGCGCGGCGGCTGTCCAGGCGGCGGGACCAAAATCGGCGGCGGCGGCGGCGCGCTGAGATCCTCGCGCATTAATGCAACAGCAACCACGTTCTTAACCGAACCACATTGTTGCCATCATCGCGCGCTACCCCACTCGCATGTTTTGGCGGGTGGGACGAGGGCGGCTTGAAGGGCCGGGCCCTGCTCGCCCCTTTGGAGCGTTGCGCGTGGCCGCGATCGTTCGGCGAGGGCTGGCATCACTGGCGTTGATCGGAGCGCTGCTCTTGATCTGCGTCGGAAGCGGCCCGGCGATGGATCGCGCCGAGCCGCGCATCGGTCACTACGTCTCGGAAGATACCGGCATCGGCTTTGTGCTGGACCGATCGAGCGAACTCGCGAAACTGAAGTTCGATAGCTCGGAGGAAATCTTCGCGCTGCGCTGGCAACTTGCGGCCGGCGGCGACAGGCTTTTGGTGCGCGACGACGACGTCGATTTATTGCGGCTCTCGGGTCTCGGCGGCATCACATTGTTCACGCAAGGCAATTTGCGCGGCATTCCCGTGGCGTTCGACCGCCCCGCCGCGCCGCTCGTCTCCATGCCGCCGTCGATCGAGGTCGTTCGCGATATCGCGGGCCAAATCATGTCGCGCCTGCGGGCCGAGGTCGGCCGAGACGTTGTCTTCGAGGCCGATTGGGGTCGTGCCGCGATGGACGGCGGGGCGCGCGCTATTCTGTTCGACGCCATCCGCAACGCCGGAACCGCGCTCTACAACGTCGCAAGCACAACGGTTGGGCGCGCCGGCATCGAACGCAACCTCCAACGCGTGCGCTTCATGCAGGCGCGGGCGGCAGGTGTGTCGGTCAGCGGCAATATGCTGATCGTGTCCTATAGCGTGGAACAGGGGTTGGCCGGCCGGCCGTCGTCCTTTGCCATCATGCGCGCGCTCGCCCCGTTCATGCACTGACCCCGGCTCGAGCGACTCCGCGACGGGCGCAAAGAGGTCTAGTGTCGGCGGCGATCAACCTCGGAGCGCTCGCTATGGCCGCCGTCAATCGTCAAATCCAACTCGCGGAACTGCCCAAGGATAAACTGGGGCTGGAGCATTTTCGTTTGGGCGAAGGGGCGATGCCGCACGCCAAGGACGGCGAGCTTCTGCTGCGCGTGCGCTACATTTCGCTGGATGCGGCGAACCGGGCGTGGATGCAAGGTGCGACCTATCGCTCCGCGCTCGAAGCCGGGCAAGTGATGGCGGGCGGCGCGCTCGCCGAAGTGGTCGAAGCGAAGGCACCCGGGTTTGCGTCAGGCGATCTCGTGTTCGCCGATACCGGTTGGCAGGAGTACGCCGTGCTGCCGGCCAAGCGCGTGCAGAAACTCGAAAAGCGCGAGCCGTTGACGCATCTTCTTTCCGTTTATGGCGTCGCGGGACTTACAGCTTATTTCGGTTTGCTCAATGTCGGGCAGCCGAAAGCCGGCGAGACCGTCGTCGTTTCCGCCGCCGCCGGCTCGGTCGGTTCGTTCGTCGGCCAGATCGCGAAGATCAAGGGCTGTCGTGTCGTCGGTATTGCCGGCGGTGCCAAGAAATGCGCGTGGCTGAAGAGCGAACTCGGCTTCGATGAGGCGATCGACTACAAGGCCGTCGCGGTCGGCGGCGCGCTCAAGGACGCCGCACCTAAGGGCATCGACGTCTATTTCGACAATGTCGGCGGCGATATTCTGGAGGCTTGTCTCTTCCGGATGAGCAATCACGGCCGGATCGCTTGCTGCGGTGCGGTTTCGCAATATGACGGTGTGGCGCCGCGCCACGGGCCGCGCGGTATCCCGGGCCTGATCGTGACGAAGCGGCTGACGATGAAGGGCTTCGTCGTCATGGATTTCGACGATGAGCGTGCGAAAGCGCTCAGCGATCTCGAGGGTTGGGTCAAAGCCGGCAAGTTGAAAGTGCCGGAAGATGTGATGAACGGGCTGGAGAACACACCGAAAGCACTGATTGGTCTTCTCGCGGGTGACAATATCGGCAAGCGAATGGTGAAGGTGGTGTGACGGCTGGCGCAGCGATGGGTCGCGCTAAAGCCCTAGAGTCACCACGACTGAGGGCATTGCGGACGCGGGAGAAATTCATGTTCAGAAGACTGCTGGGCGTGATCATTGCAATTACGATCGCCGGTGCCGTCTCGCCGGCGGAGGCGGCGGGCATTTCGCGCTGCGATGCGCGCGCAACTATGCTGTGGATGCCGGCGCAGGGGCAGGTTGTCGTTGCCGAGGCGGTATCGGATGGACCGACGTGCGCGCTCGCGGTCGTCACGCTCGTTTTGAGAGGGCCGTCGGGTCAACCGCTGTGGGTCGACTCGCGCGTCGCGTCGCAAGTCATGACGTTCGGCGGCGTCAAGACGCTTGCGGCGATGAACAAGGCGCTCAACGAGTGGATCGCCCAACGCACCTCGATTTTGGCGCGCAGCGATAAGCTACCTGATTGGCAGAGAGGCGCCACAGCTCCGCAAGCAGGTGAGTTTCCCTTTCTGCCGGATGCCGATATCGATCGCGAGGCGTATATGAAAATACGTGCCGCGAAGGTGCCGGTGTTTTGCTATGTGCAGGGGATGGAGAGCATGACGTGCGTCGCGCTCACCGCGGACGGAATCATGAAAGTCGGCGTGCAGACGTTTCCGGGATAGCGGACAGAATCAGCGCCGCGGGCCGGGCGTCCAGTCGGGCGGCGCCATTTCGAATCCCGCGAATTCAAAGCCCGGCGCGACGGTGCAGCCGACCAGCGTGTAAGCGCCGAGAGGTCGCGCGCTCTGCCACACATGGGCCGGCACGACGATCTGCATGCGCGCGCCGCGCGCCAGATCGAGACCCAAGACGTGGCGTTCGGTCAGGACGCCGTCGGGCGAGAGTGACAGCTCCAATGGATCGCCGCCGTAGAAGTGCCAGACCTCGGCGGCGTCGACGCGATGCCAATGACTCGTCTCGCCCGCTTTCAGAAGATAAAAGATCGCAGTCGACGCGGCGCGCCCGTCGTGCGTGCGCGCGTCGCGAAACGTCTCGCGAAAATGCCCGCCTTCGGAATGGGGCTGCAGGTTTAGGGCGCGGATGATCTCGTCAGCGGTCATGATTGCTTGCTCTCGTCATGCCCGACCATGACAGCGAGAAGGACCCTTCCGCGGCGGTTAGAACGCGTCCTTGCGCCTTCGTGTCTCGGCAAAAACATCGACGTCGCTGGCGTTCGGCATGGCGAGCGCTGTGCGCAGGTCGCGGGAAGCGGCGCGCAGGAAGGGGTTCGTTTCACGCTCCAGCGCGATGGTCGACGGGATCGTCGGTTGACCTTCGGCGCGCAGGCGCTCGACTTCGGTGACGCGCGAGCGCAAGGCCTTGTTGTTGGGCTCGACCGTCAGCGCGAATTTGCCGTTCGAGAGTGTGTATTCGTGGCCGCAATAGACCCGCGTCTCGCCCGGAAGCGCCGCGAGTTTGTTGAGCGAGGTCCACATCTGTGCCGGTGTGCCTTCGAACAGGCGGCCACAGCCCATGGCAAACATCGTATCGCCGGTGAAGACGGCATTGTCCGCGCCGAACCAAAAGGCGATGTGCGCGCGGGTGTGCGCGGGAATCTCCAGCACTTGCGCCCGTGACTTGCCGAGTTCGACCGTGTCGCCTTCGGTGACGCCAATATCGATACCCGGAATGCGGTCGGCATCGTTCTTCGGTCCGGTGATCTTGGCGCCCGTGAGCTTCTTGAGTTCGACATTGCCGCCGGTGTGGTCGAAGTGATGATGCGTATTGAAGATGTGGGTGAGTTTGAGGTCGTGCGCTTTCAGTGCTGCAAGAACGGGCGGCGCCTCGGAAGGGTCGACGACCCCGACCGCGTTGGTCACGAGATCGTGGACAATGTAGGCGTAGTTGTCTTTGAGACAGGGTACGAGATAAATTTTCAGCATTGGCTCAACTATTGATGTTGTAGGCGGCGAGTGCCGCAGTGTTCATGATATCCGACATCTTGGCACCAAGCGGCGCGATCTGAACTGATTTGGACATACCAACAAGTAGCGGCCCGATGACAGTCGCGCCGCCGATCACTTGCGTCAACGTCGTCGAGATCGACGCCGAGTGGATCGCCGGCATGATGAGCACGTTTGCAGGCTCTTTCAGGCGGCAGAACGGATAGAGCGCCATGCGTTCGCGATCGAGCGCAACGTCGGCATTCATTTCGCCGTCATACTCGAAATCGACGCTGCGCTTATCCAGGATGTCGACGGCTTCGCGCACGCGCTGCGAGCGTTCGCCCCATGGTTGACCGAAGGTGGAATACGCGAGCAGCGCGACCTTCGGCTCAAAACCGAAACGGCGTGCGACGGCGGCCGCTTGCACCGTGATATCGGCGAGTTCCTCTGGGGTCGGCATTTCGTGCACCGTGGTGTCGGCGACGAACACCGTGCGCCCGCCATGAACCAGAATCGAAACACCGATGGCGCGCTCGCCCGGCTTTGGATCCAGGACGTGGCGCACGTCGGCGAGCGCTACCGAATAATTGCGCGTGACTCCTGTGATCATCGCGTCCGCATGACCGGCGGCAACGATGGAGGCTGCAAAAATATTGCGGTCGTACGTCACCTGACGGACGCAATCACGGTGGAGTGCACCTTGCCGTTGCCAGCGACGGTAAAGCGCTTCGGCATATTCCGGCGTGCGTGGGCTTTCGGGCGCGAACTGAATGTTCAGCTCATCGAGTCCTTCGATGCCGCCGCGGCGTGCCGTATCGCGAATGCGCTCAGGGTTGCCGACAAGGATCGCTTGGCCGAGGCCGTTGTTTTGATACGAAATCGCGGCGCGGATGACCGCTTCTTCTTCGCCCTCTGCAAACACGACGCGCTTGGGCGCGGCGCGCACGCGTGCCACGACGCGCTGAACGATCGAGGCGACCGGATCTAGGCGCTGTGCCAACTCGTTCCTGTAACGATCGAGATCGGCGATCGGGCGGCGGGCGACGCCGGATGCCATCGCCGCTTTGGCGACTGCGACAGAGACGGTCGAGATCAGCCTCGGATCGAATGGCACCGGAATGATGTAGCCGGGGCCGAATTTGGGGCGCGCGGTGTGATAGGCAGCCGCGACTTCGTCGGGCACGTCCTCGCGCGCCAATTCGGCAAGCGCGTTGGCGGCCGCGATCTTCATGTCTTCATTGATCGTGCGCGCGCGCACGTCGAGCGCGCCGCGAAAGATATAGGGGAAGCCCAGGACGTTGTTGATTTGGTTCGGATAGTCGGAGCGTCCGGTGGCGACAATGGCGTCGGGGCGAACGGCCAGCACATCTTCGGGCGCGATTTCGGGATCGGGATTGGCGCAGGCGAAGATGATCGGCTTGTCGGCCATCACTCTGACCATGTCTTGGGTCATCGCGTCCTTGACCGACAGGCCCAGAAATACGTCCGCACCGACGAGCGCCTCGGCGAGGGAGCGCGCCTTCGTGGTGGTGGCATGCGCCGACTTCCACTGATTCATGCCCTCGGCGCGGCCTTTGTAGATCACGCCCTTGGTGTCGCAGAGCGTTGCGTTTTCGCCCGGCATGCCCATCGCTTTGATAAGCTCCAAGCAAGCGATGCCGGCGGAGCCTGCGCCGTTCACCACCATCTTGGTCGTCTTGATGTCACGACCGGTTAGACGCAGCGCGTTGATCAGACCCGCCGCGGTGATGATCGCAGTGCCATGCTGGTCGTCATGAAAGACCGGGATCGACATCATTTCGCGCAGGCGTTGTTCGATGATGAAACAGTCGGGCGCCTTGATGTCTTCCAGATTGATGCCGCCGAAGGTCGCGCCCAGAAAGCGCACGCAATTGACGAACTCGTCGACGTCGGACGTTTCGACTTCGAGATCGATGGCGTCGACGTCGGCAAAACGCTTGAAGAGAACGGCTTTACCCTCCATCACCGGCTTCGATGCGAGAGCGCCCAAATCGCCGAGCCCTAGAATCGCCGTGCCGTTCGAGATGACGGCGACGAGATTGCCTTTGGCGGTGTAGTCAAAGACGGTGTTCGGATCCTCGGCAATCGCGCGCACCGGCGCGGCCACGCCTGGGGAATAGGCAAGCGAAAGGTCGCGTTGCGTGGCCATCGGCTTCGTCGCGCGGATTTCGATCTTGCCAGGCCTGGGGTGGGCGTGAAAAACAAGCGCTTCTTCGTCGGTGAACGGGCGTTTTTTTGACATGTGTCTCGCAGGGCCGCATTCGGGGCTATTGCCGGGCGTGGGGCCGCTTTCCTCTATAGGTTGAATACAAGCGCATCCCCTAGCCACACAAGGGTTGAACTGCCGCCGCCATGACGCTTGTGCGAAATGAACAAGGACTTCGAGAGGACGACGGCGCGCCGGCTGTCGGCGAGCGCTCGACGCCGATGATGACCCAATATCTCGCCATCAAGCGCGAGCATGACGGTTATCTGCTCTTTTATCGCATGGGCGATTTCTATGAGCTGTTCTTCGATGACGCTGTGAAAGCATCGGCGGCGCTCGACATCGCGCTTACCAAACGCGGCAAACATCAAGGCGCCGACATCGCGATGTGCGGCGTGCCGGTGCATGCGGCGGACAGCTACCTTCATACGCTGATTGCCAAGGGCTTCAAGGTCGCCGTCTGCGAGCAGATCGAGGATCCGGCCGAAGCGAAACGGCGCGGCGCGAAATCGGTTGTCGCGCGCGAGGTTGTCCGCCTGGTGACGCCGGGGACGCTGACCGAGGATCAGCTGCTTGACGCGCGGCGCCACAATTATCTGGCGGCGTTGGCGCGGGCCGGCGGCGCGACAGCGCTCGCTTGGGCCGACATGTCGGATGGCGGATTTCATGTGAGCGCGATCGACGGCGGGGCGCTGTCCCACGCATTGGCGCGCATAGAGCCTGCCGAGTTGCTCGTTCCGGATTCTCTGGCAGGCGATGAGGGCATCGCGCTGCTCCTGAAGGAATTGGGTCCGCGCGCGACGTTGTGGCCGGCGATCAAGTTCGACTCCGGCTCCGGCGAGCGCGCGCTGAAGGCGCAGTTCAAGGTCGCCGCGCTCGATGCGTTCGGCAATTTCTCGCGGGCCGAACTTGCCGCCGCCGGCGCGGTGCTTGCCTATCTCGAACTCACGCAGAAGGGAAAACTGCCTGCGCTTTCGCCGCCGCGCCAAGAGACCGAGCAGCGATTCATGGCGATCGACGGCGCGACGCGGCGCAACCTGGAGCTTGTCGAAACGTTGTCGGGCGAGCGTGCGGGAAGTTTGCTGGCGTCGATCGATCGTACGGTGACCTCGGCGGGCGGGCGCGAACTTGGCGAGCGACTCCTGGCGCCGCTGACCGAGCCCGAGGCGATCGCCGCACGGCTCGACGGCATCGGCTATTTCGTGGCGAACACAATTGCGCGCGATACGCTGCGCGGTGCATTGCGCCGCGCGCCGGATATGGCACGCGCGCTGGCGCGCCTTTCGGTCGGACGTGGAGGTCCGCGAGATCTGGGGGCGCTGCGCGATGCGCTTGGTGTTGCCCTGAGTCTTGACGATGTAGTGCGGCGTGGCGCCAGTCCGTTGGCGCCGCCGGGCGGCGAAGTCGCGGTGGTGCTTGGTGCGCTGAAGGCGCAGATAGTTGAAGCGAAGCCGCTCTGCGAGAAGCTTGCGCGATTACTTGGGCCTGATCTGCCGTTGCTTGCGCGCGATGGCGGGTTTATCGCCACAGGGCAGCATCCTAGGCTCGACGAGCTGCGCGGTTTGCGCGACGACGCGCGGCGGATCATCGTCGAGCTTGAGACGCGATTGAAGAGCGAGACTGGGATCGGCTCGCTTAAAGTTCGGCACAACAATGTGCTCGGCTATCACATCGAGATCACGACTTCGAACGGCGAGAAGCTGAAGTCGACCGACGCCGGCCGTGCCTTCATCCATCGCCAAACGACGGCCCAGGCCCAGCGCTACACCAACGGCGAGCTTGCGGACCTGGCCTCGCGCATCGTGGATGCGGCGGGCGCGGCGCTGGCGCTCGAGACCCAACTCTTCGAGGAATTGGCCGGCGACGTTACCGCGGTCGCCGCCGCGTTGAGTGCGGTTGCTCAAGCCATGGCGCAGCTCGACGTCGCGTCGGCGCTTGCTGAGCTTGCCGTCGAGACGCGCTGCGTGCGGCCGGAGGTCGACTCAAGTTTCGCATTTGGTATCGAACGCGGGCGACACCCCGTCGTCGAGGACGCCTTGCGCGCCGCGAACGAAGGCTTCGTCGCCAACGATTGCGATCTGTCGCCGGACGGCCCCGGGCGACTTTGGCTCGTCACCGGACCGAACATGGCGGGCAAATCGACGTTTCTGCGGCAGAACGCGCTGATCGCGATCCTGGCGCAGATGGGCGCCTTCGTGCCGGCAGCCTCGGCTCGGATCGGCGTCGTCGACCGGCTGTTCAGCCGCGTCGGCGCGGCGGACGATCTCGCACGCGGGCGCTCGACATTCATGGTCGAGATGGTGGAGACGGCCGTCATCCTCAATCAAGCGACGGAGCGTTCGCTCGTCATCCTCGACGAGATCGGGCGCGGCACGGCGACGTTCGACGGCTTGTCGATCGCCTGGGCGGCGGCCGAACATTTGCACGGGCGGACGAGATCGCGCGCTTTGTTCGCGACGCATTATCACGAACTGACAGCGCTTGCGGTGCGCCACGCCGGCATTGCCAACGTCACGGTGCGGGTGAAGGAGTGGCACGGGGGGATCGTGTTTCTTCATGAAGTTGTCCCCGGCGCTGCCGACCGCTCCTACGGAATTCAAGTGGCAAAGCTTGCCGGTTTGCCGGCCGAAGTCCTGGTGCGGGCGCAAGAAGTGCTGGATGCGCTGGAGCGCGGCGACATGGGGCGGCGAACGCAGACGCTGATCGACGAATTGCCGCTGTTCTCGGCCGCGCGGAAAACGTCGGCTGTTCAACCGGTTTCCGCCGTCGAAACTGAGTTGCGCGTCCTCGCGCTCGACGAATTGACGCCGCGACAAGCCCTGGAGGCGCTTTACCGGCTCAAAGCGCTGGCGCACGGCGGTAATGGTTAGTCGCCTTCGCGGAACAAACGCCTATTTACCGGCCCAGCTACCCAACGCATGCTGGCGACCGGTCGGCGAAGCAAGGCGGTCTCGCTCGTGGTTGCAACCCTTATACTGGCGTCTGAAGCATTCGACGGCGACGCGCTGCGGCGCGCGCTGACGGCGCTCGCGCACGAGCAGCGGGAGCCTGCCAAGCTCAAGGCGGCGGTTCTGGCGACGCTGAAGCAAACGCTTGGGAACGCGCGGGGCGACATCAAGGCCAAGTTCGAGACTGGCGGCACGGGCCTCTCTGCGGCGCAGGCTTTGTCGCGGGTCGAGGACCAGTTGATTGGCGTGCTCTACGACTTCACGGTCAAGCACGTTTTCTACGCGCAGAATCCGACCGACTCCGAGCATCTGTGCATTGTCGCGGTCGGCGGCTATGGGCGAGGGGCGCTGGCACCTGGGTCCGACATCGACCTTTTGTTCCTGCTGCCGTTCAAGCAGACGGCGTGGGGCGAGAGCGTCGTCGAATACATGCTCTATATGCTTTGGGATTTGGGGCTGAAGGTCGGTCACGCGACACGCTCGGTCGCCGAGTGCATCCGCTTAGCCAAGTCCGACATGACGATCCGCACCGCCGTGCTCGAGTCGCGCTACGTCTGGGGCGAGCGCAATTTGTTCGACACGCTGAAGGTGCGGTTTGCCAAGGAAGTCGTGACGGGCTCGGGCGTCGATTTCGTCGATGCAAAGCTTGCCGAGCGCAGGGCGCGCCACATAGCAGCCGGCGAAAGCCGCTATCTCGTCGAGCCCAACGTCAAGGACGGCAAGGGCGGCATGCGCGATCTGCATACGCTCTTTTGGATCGCCAAATATCTCTATCGCGTCGAGGATGGGAGCGACCTCGTCACCGCGGGCCTCCTCACCGAAGACGAATACCGAACCTTCGTCGAGGCGGAGGCCTTCCTGTGGGACGTGCGCTGTCATCTCCATTATTTGACCGGGCGCGCCGAGGAGCGGCTCAGCTTCGACGTGCAGCTCGAGATGGCGCGGCGCATGGGCTTTACGGACGAAGGGCGCATGCGCGGTGTCGAACGCTTCATGAAGCAATATTTCTTGACGGCGAAATCGGTCGGCGACCTGACACGCATTTTCTGCGCGACTCTGGAAGCGCAACAAAAGAAGAGCTGGCCGATGCTCGGCCGGCTTATTCCGGGTCTTGCACGACGTAAGCTCGACGTCGAGGGCTTTGTCATCGAGCAGGGGCGCATCAATGTCGACGGGCCCGAGGTCTTTCAGAAGACGCCGGTCAATCTGCTGCGGCTGTTTCATCTGGCCGACCAAAAAGGTGTCGATGTTCATCCCGACGCTTTGAAGTTCGTGACGCGCGCGTTGCCGCTGGTCGATGACGGGTTGCGCAACGACCGTGAGGCCAACCGGTTGTTCCTGGAAATTCTTTGCTCGCGCAAGGATCCGGAGCGAGCGCTGCGGATGATGAACGAATCGGGATTGTTCGGGGCCTTCGTGCCGGATTTCGGACGCGTCGTCGCCCAAATGCAATTCAACATGTACCACCACTATACGACGGACGAGCATTTGATCCGCGCCATCGGTCATCTCTCGAAGATCGAACGCGGCGAATATGCCCAAGACCATCCGCTTGCGAACGAGATCATTCACAAGGTGCTGTCGCGGGAAGTGCTCTATGTGGCGCTCTTGCTGCACGATATCGCCAAAGGGCGCGAGGGCGATCACTCGACGGTCGGGGAAGAGGTTGCGCTCAAGCTTTGTCCGCGGCTGGGCCTCAAGCCGGACGAAACCGAGACGGTCGCTTGGCTCGTGCTCAACCATCTGGTGATGAGCGATGTCGCGCAAAAGCGCGATGTGTCCGACCCGAAAACAATCCGTGATTTCGTCACCGTAGTGCAATCGCCGGAGCGTTTGCGGCTGCTCTTGTGCCTGACGGTCGCTGATATTCGTGCGGTCGGCCCGGGCGTCTGGAACGGCTGGAAAGGGCAGTTGCTGCGCCAACTTTACTATGAAGCCGAAGCGCAGATGCTAGGCGGGTTCAGCGCAACGGCGCGGCCGACGCTCGTCGCCGAAGCGAAAGCCGAGCTCGAGAAACGGCTCGCTGACTGGACGCCGGAAGAGCGCACGCGGGCCGTTGCCGGACACTATGATCCCTATTGGCTGACGCTTAGCGCCGACGTACATGAGGCGCTCGCACGCCAAATGCGTGTGGCGGAAGAAGGCGGCGAGAAGCTGACGCTCGTGGCGCAGACGGACGCGTTCCGCTCGGTCACCGAGGTCACGATCTTCACGGCCGATCATCCCGGCCTCTTCTCGCAGCTTGCAGGCGCGGTGGCGATGAGCGGCGCCAACATCGTCGACGCTAAGATCTTCACGACCTCGGACGGCATGGCGCTCGACATTTTTTCGCTGCAAGATTCCGAAGGCCGGCCGCTCAGTGACACTCGCCGTATCGACCGCTTGCGCGAGACGATCAAGCGCGTGTTGGGCGGGGAAATCGTGCCGCGCACCGTCATCGACGCGCGTCACGTGCGCCGGCGCGAGGAAGCGTTTCGCGTCGAGCCGCGGGTTCTGATCGACAACAACGCGTCAGATACCTACACCGTGATCGAGGTCAACGGGCGGGACCGGCCGGGACTTCTGCACGACCTGACGCGCGCGTTGTTCGTGGCGGGCTTGTCGATTCATTCGGCCCAGATCGCGACGTACGGCGAACGGGCGGTCGACGTTTTCTACGTCAAGGATGGATTCGGCCTGAAGGTGATGCAGACGCAGCGCCTCGACGCGATCCGCGCTCGCATACTCGAAGCCTTGGGCGACGGCGGGGTGCGGGCGCAGCGTCGCGCGCGCGAGACGGGGCAAATTGCCAAGGGCTGAGGCGCAGGCGCCACTTGATGTGGGCTACAGCTTCGTCGCATAACCCCCGCTCTTTTGTCGCGACCCAACAAGGCTCCCTACGGTCCAAACGATGAGCGCCACGCACAAACCCCTCGTGTTCTCGGGCATGCAGCCGACGGGAAATATCCACCTCGGCAACTATCTGGGCGCGATCAAGAACTGGATCCCGATGCAGCGGCAGATGCCCTGCATCTTCTGCGTCGTCGACATGCATTCGCTGACGATTTGGGTCGAGCCGAACGAGCTGCGCGAAAACACCCGCAAGATCGCGGCGGCCTATATCGCCGGCGGCATCGATCCGAAACTTTCGGCGATCTTTCCGCAAAGCGGCGTACCGGCGCATGCGGAGCTCGCCTGGATTTTGAGTTGCGTCGCACGCATCGGCTGGCTCAACCGGATGACGCAGTTCAAGGAGAAGGCCGGCAAGAATCGCGAGGCGATGAGCGTCGGCCTTTACGCCTATCCGGTGCTGATGGCCGCCGACATCTTGGCCTATAAGGGCACGCATGTGCCGGTCGGCGACGACCAGAAGCAGCATGTCGAGCTCGCACGCGACATCGCGCAGAAATTCAACAACGATTTCGGCGTGCCGGATTTCTTTCCGCTACCGGAGCCCATGATCATGGGGCCTGCCGCGCGCGTCATGTCGTTACGCGACGGCCAAGCGAAGATGTCGAAATCCGATCCGTCGGACAATTCGCGCATCAACCTGACCGACGACAACGACATGATCGTCCAGAAGATCAAGAAGGCGCGCACCGATCCCGAACCGCTGCCCACGAGCCTTGAGGGTCTGGACGGCCGGCCGGAGGCGTCGAACTTGCTCGGCATCTTCGCGGCGTTGTCCGACATCACGAAGGAACAGGCGCTGATGCGCTTCGGCAATCAGCAATTCTTGGCCTTCAAGAACGAGCTTGCCGAGCTGATGGTCGAAAAGATCGGCCCGATCCGCGACGAGATGGCCCGCCTGATGTCGGATGCGGCGGAACTCGACCGCCTGCTTCGCGATGGAGCGCGGCAGGCCGAAGCGATCGCCGAGCCGATCGTGGCGGAGGTCCGGCGCATTGTCGGCCTCGTCGCGCGCTGAGCCCCAGTTGCTTGTGACCCATGCCTCGCCCATGGCATTCTAAGGCGCCATGTCCGACTCAGCGCAAAACGCGCGCCGCCGCAAATTTCTCGTCGTGGTCGACAAGTCACCCGAGTGCAAGGTTGCCTTGCGCTTTGCCGCGCGGCGCGCCGAACATACAGGCGGCATCGTCACGCTCCTGACTGTCGTTGCGCCCGCCGATTTTCAGCATTGGCGTTCGGTCGAAGAAGCCATGCGCGAAGAAGCCCTGGAGGAGGCGGAGAAGTTGCTCCACGACGCAGCGCGCGACGTTAACCGGATCGGTGGCCTCTTCCCGGAATACATCGTGCGGGAGGGCAAGACCCGCGACACCATCCTGGCGCTGCTCAATGAAGACCCCGACATCTCGATCCTGGTGCTGGGCGCGGGCACGGGCCGCGAGGGCCCGGGGCCACTCGTTTCGCTCGTCGCACAAGAGGCGACGAATGCCTATCCTATTCCGGTGACGATCGTGCCGGGCAGCCTGAGCGACGAGGCGGTCGACGCCTTGGCGTGAGGTGCTAGGTTCCGCGCTGATCGCGGGGGGACTATGCCGCAGAGCGAGACACAACCAACCGAACAGCCGCCATGGCGCCGCGCGTTGCCTTATTTGGCGGTCTACGGCGCCGTGGTCGTCCTCGCCCTCGTGGCCTTCGGGCCGGGCCTTTATGAGCGCTGGCTGATCGCCTGCGTCGATGATCCCAAGGCGCCGTTTTGCGGTTTCATTCTCGATGTGGTCGGCATCGACTCCGCGCAAATCCCGGCCTCTCCGTTTTCGACTGGCGCACTCGGCGTCGGGCGGTTTCCGCAGACCTCGCTGCATGTGCTGAACGAGGGTGATTTTGCCGGGCTGACGTGCCCCGACCTTCGCTTGATGCGCAACGAAATCTATGCGCGCCACGGACACATCTTCGTGTCGCCGGACATGCGCGATCATTTCGCGGCGCAGCCTTGGTACACTCCGCAGGTCGCCGACGCGACCGGCCTGCTGACGCCGGTCGAAAAGGAAAACATCGCGCTCGTCATGAAGCACGAGATGCAGAGCAAATGCCGATGAGGCGAACGATATCGTGGGGCGCTGTTTTGGCCGCTGCCATTGCCGCGGCGTTCGTCCTTGCTCTTGGAGCCGACGCGACGCCGAAAACTTCGTCGGACATTCCTGCGGATCTGCAACGGCTGGCCCGCGCTTATCCCGAGCAGATCATGCGCGCGGAAAGCGATGGCGTGGTGATGAAATCGGGCGCGACGATATCCTTCGGCGTCAGCGACGAGGCCGAGTCCTATGAGCAGCGCCTCGCGCACGCTTCGCTCAGTGATCAGATGTCCGTCCCGTATCCCGCGGGGGCGCATTACGCGACGCCGATCGGCAATGACGATCCGGGCCGCTTGCGGGACATTCCTTTCTTCCAAGCGATGTACGGCGCAAGCGAGGCAGAGGTGCGAAGGCGCCTCGTGCCGGTGCGCTGGCTTGGGCGCGAGGCCTTATTGATGACGTCGGTGAACGGGGTCGACAAAGCGCTGGGGCGCGTCTCGGCGGCGCTCATGCGTTTGCCGTCCGAGCGGCTTCGGTGCGCGTACCCGAGCGCCGGGACTTTCACCTATCGCATCGTCGCGGGCACGAATTATTTGAGCGCCCACAGCTTCGGCATCGCCATCGATCTCAATCTTGCGTGCTCGGACTATTGGTATTGGGATCAACAGCGCAGCGCCAACGGCGCGTTCGCGTACAAGAACCGCATGCCGCTCGAAATCGTCGAGGCCTTCGAGCACGAAGGCTTCATCTGGGGCGGCAAGTGGGCGCATTACGACACCATGCATTTCGAATACCGGCCGGAGTTGCTTGCGGTCCGCTGAACGGGCGGATCCGAAGCATAAGGTTCTGGCTTGACAATCGGTAAGTATGTGCTTACGGTAAGGGATGGCTTATTTTTCAACGGAGGACCGATCATGAGCCTCAAGATCTATGCGTTTCCGCCCAGCCCACGTTCGTTCAAGGTCTTGTGGGCGGCCAATCATTTGGGCGTCGACTATGAGTTCCGGCTCGTGGACTTCACCAAGAACGGGCAGCGGGCACCTGAATTCCTCGCGCTCAATCCGAACCACAAGTCGCCCGTGATCGATGACGGCGGCTATCTGCTGTGGGAGTCGAATGCGATCGTGGAGTATCTTGCTTCGCTCGCGGCGCAGTCGGGTGTTCTGCCGCAAGAGACGCGCGCACAACTGGCTGTTCGCAAATGGCTGTTCTGGGAGAGTGCGCATTGGGACCCGGCCTGCGCGGTGTTCGCGGTCGAACGCGTTGTGAAGCCGCTCTTTGGTCTCGGCGAGACGAACCAATCGGAAATCGAGCGCGGCACGCTACTCTTCGAGCGCGTCGGCAGCGTGCTCGAAGGTGAGCTCAAGAAGCACCGCTATGTCGCGGGAGAGACGCTGACGGTCGCGGATCTGTCGATCGGCGCTGTGATGTCGATCGCCGAACAGGCGCGCTTTCCCATCGAAAACTTCCGCGCCATCCAACGCTGGCACAACGATCTGAAATCACTGCCGTCTTGGGCGAAGACCGTGGCGATGCAGACGGTGCCCAAGACGAGCGCGGCTGCGTAAAGAGAGAACGCAGGCCGTCCGCGCGTACGCGTTCCGACACGTTCTTAACGATGTCCTCGATGACCAGCGGTTGGCCGCGGTAATCGGCTAGCCAACGGGCGGCGGCGGAGACGGCCAACGCACGGAACTGCGACTTTCCTTGACTTTCGTCGGCGACGGTCAAATCTCTTACCTCAAGATGATTGGCCCCTGCCTCCGCTAATGTTTCGGCGGGCGAGTAGTGTACACATGGGCCGGCGGAGCTTAAGCGAAGACGGCTATGTGGGCGCGTCGCCGGTGCGATGCCAAACGGCCTGGAGACATCCCATGTTCATTCAAACAGAATCGACCCCCAATCCGGCGTCGCTCAAATTCCTGCCGGGGCGTGACGTGCTCGGCGCCGGCACGGCGGACTTCCCGACGCGCGAGGCGGCGGCGAAGTCGCCTCTGGCAGAACGCCTCTTCGAGATCGACGGGGTGAGCGGCGTCTTCTTCGGCTCCGACTTCATCACGGTGAGCAAATCGACCGGCGATTGGCCGCAGCTGAAGCCCATGATCCTTGGCGCGATCATGGAGCACTTCACCCACGACTTGCCGGTAATGGGTGGCGATGCTGCAAAACCGACCGGGTTTGAAGAAACCTACGACGCGGCGGACGAAGAGATCGTGGTGCAGATCAAAGATCTTCTCGACACGCGGGTGCGACCGGCGGTTGCGCAGGATGGCGGCGACATCATCTTCCGCGGCTTCGAAAGCAAATCGGGGACGGTATTCTTGAACCTGCGCGGCTCGTGCGCGGGCTGCCCCTCATCGACCGCGACCTTGAAGAACGGCATCGAGAATATGCTGCGGCACTATATCCCCGAAGTGAATGCGGTTGAGGCGGTGGCGGTCTAGCCTTTCGAGGCTTGGGCGTTCTTGGTACAAGCGCGGCTCGTGACCTTTCGCGCGGGAGCCCACTTTGCAGCACGCCATCAACGACGAAGCGCTCGACCAACTATTCCGGTCGGCGCGGTCTCAAAATAAGTGGCAGAACACGCCGGTCAGCGCGACGATCCTGGAGGCAATTTACGATCTCATGCGCTGGGGTCCGACGAGCGCGAATTGCTCGCCCGCGCGCTTCGTCTTCGTGACGACGCCGGAAGCCAAGGAGCGGTTGAAGCCGCATCTCCTGCCGGGAAACGTGGCCAAGGTGATGACAGCGCCGGTGACCGCGATCATCGGCTACGATCTGCATTTCTACGAAAAGCTTCCTCATTTGTTTCCGCATACGGACGCGAAGAGCTGGTTCTTCGGTAATCACCCGCTGATCCAGACGACGGCGTTTCGCAACGGCACGCTGCAGGGCGCCTATTTCATGATGGCGGCGCGCTCGCTTGGACTCGATTGCGGTCCGATGTCGGGCTTCAACAACGAAGAGGTCGACAAGGCGTTCTTTCCCGAAGGTCACGTGAAGTCGAACTTCATCTGCGCCATCGGCACTGGCGACCCCTCCGGACTCTTCGGCCGCAGCCCGCGCCTGCCGTTCGATGAGGCATGCCGAGTCGTATGAGTGAAGGTGCGGTCCTTGCGATCGACACAGCGTTCGGCCCGATCGGCATTGCGCTCTGTTCGAGCACCGGGGAGATGATCGCGAGCGAAATCGTGGCTGACGCGCTCGGCACCCAGGCCGAGAAGCTGCCGCCCCTGGTCGAGCAGATGTTCGCCAAAGCCCGGTTTGCGCCGAAGGGTCTGGCGCGGATCGCCGTGACCGTCGGTCCTGGCGCTTTTACCGGCGTGCGCGTGGGGCTCGCGTTCGCTAAGGGCCTGGCCTTGGCGCTCAAGATTCCGCTGCTCGGCTTCACCACGCTCGAATGTCTGGCGGCCCAGGCGCGTGCCGTGAAAGAGGGTGCAACAACCTACGCGAGCGTGATCGACGCGCGACGCGGCGAGTTTTACGCGCAAGGATTTGACGGGACGTTGAAGACAGTTTTTGGTCCCAGCGTTATGAAGGCGAATGATTTGGCATTAGAGCTGGTGCGAGAACCGGGATCGCTGGTCGTCGCGGGAAGCGGTGCAGCGATGATCGCCGATGATCTGAAGGGGCGGGAAGTGGAAGTGCTGGCGATAGAAATAGTTGACGCCCGTTTGCTTGTGCTCGCGGCTCGCGGCGCCGATCCGAGTGCTCATCCGCCTGTTCCATGTTATCTGCGCGTGCCGGATGCACGATTGCCGTCATGAGCACTCACAGACTTTGGCTCGCAACGCCCCTTGACGCAGCAACGATGGCGGAGTTGCACAGGCCGGCGTTCGAAGACGCGTGGCCCGAGGAGGCGTTCGCGTCGCTTCTCTCGCGCGAGGAAGTGTTTGCGATCTTGGGGGCGGCCGGCAACGACCGCATGGCGCAAGGATTGGTCCTGATGCGCGCGGTTGCGGGGGAAGCGGAGGTCTTGACGATCTGTGTCGCCAACGACGCGCGGCGCGAGGGGATTGGCCAATCGTTGCTGATCGAAGCATGCAAGATTGCGCTGGCCCGTGGAGCCGATCATTTGTTTTTGGAGGTGGCTGACACCAATTTACCGGCAACGCGACTTTACCATAAGCTCGGTTTCAAGACCATCGGCCGGCGTGCCGCCTATTACCGGCAAGCGGATAACGCAGCGGACGCATTGGTGATGCGGCGTGAACTTGGACAGGCAAGACCCGAGGAAAATTAGGGCCTTCGTGCGCGCCTTTCGGCGGCTCGAGGAATCGACTAGAACAGGCGCATGGATCGCATCGAGAAACTCTGCATCGAGAGAGGTTTAAGAATGACGGGACAGCGGCGCGTCATCGCGCGCGTGCTGTCGGAGTCGCATGACCATCCCGATGCCGAAGAAATGCATCGCCGCGCCGCCGCGATCGATCCGCATATTTCGATCGCCACCGTCTATCGAACGGTCCGGTTACTCGAAGAAGCCGGCATCCTCGAGCGGCACGATTTCCGCGACGGCCGGGCGCGCTTCGAAGAGATGCGCGACGAGCACCACGACCACCTCATCGATGTTCAAAGCGGCAAGGTGATCGAGTTTCATAACGAGCAAATCGAAGAGTTGCAGCGCTTCGTTGCCGAGACGCTCGGTTACAAGCTCGTCGATCACCGCCTTGAGCTTTACGGCGTGCCGCTCGAAGGCGACGGCGACGCGAAATCCAAGCGAAAGAAATAGCGTTCATCCATGCGCACGATCAGAGCCGTCGGTATCGCTATTGCCTTCCTCACGCTGACATTCGGCATGATCCCGCTGCAATGGACGGCAGCGCGATTCAATTGGCCGATCAAGGACGTCATCCCGATCAAATATGCCCGCCTTCTCTGCCGGTTGATGGGTATCCGGATCGAGACATTCGGGCGTCCGGTGCGCGATCGTGGTGTGTTCCTGGCGGCCAATCACACGTCCTATCTCGATATTCCGGTGCTGAGCGCCGTCATCCCTGTCTGTTTCGTTGCGAAGACGGAAGTTGCGAACTGGCCATTCTTCGGTACCCTCGCGCGTCTTTCCCGCACCGTGTTTGTCGAACGCGAACGCCGTTCGCGCACGGCCGAACAGCGCGACCGTATTCGCGAGCGGCTCGAGGAAGGCGGAACGATCGTACTGTTTCCGGAAGGCACCTCGAGCGACGGTAACCGGGTTCTCAGTTTCAAGAGCGCGCTCTTGAGTGCTGCCGATGCAATGGTGAAGGGCGCCGACGGGCAGATGCGGCGCGTGATCGTCCAGCCGGTTTCGGTCGCATACACGCGCTTGCATGGCATGCCGATGGGACGCGAGTTCCGGCCGTTTTTTGCCTGGTATGGCGACATGGATCTCGTGCCTCATCTCTGGGAGGTGTTCAGATTGGGGCCGGTGGATGTGATGGTGCATTACCATCCACCGATGACGGTCGATCAATTTCCGTCGCGCAAGGAGCTGGCGGCCGAGTGCGAGCGCTTGGTCACCGCAGGCGTGTCGCATGCACTTGCCGGCCGCCCCGGTGCGGTCGGCCCGGCTTACGAAGACGATCGGCCCATCATCGACGGCACCGGGCTCAAGGTTGCTTGAGTTTGCGCGGAGGCGGGCTCATAAGACCGACGACGACGGGGAAGGCAACAGCCTCTAGCAATTCGTGACGCGCAAACTCTTCATCAAGACCTATGGCTGCCAGATGAATGCGTATGACTCCGCGCGGATCGCGGACGTCATGGCACCGCACGGCTACAGCCTCGTGGACGATGCGATGGGCGCGGATATGATCGTGCTCAACACCTGTCACATCCGCGAAAAAGCAGCGGAGAAAGTCTACTCGGAGCTCGGCCGCTTGCGCGGCGTCAAGGAAGCGCGAGCGGCTCAGGGCAGCCACTTGCTCATCGCGGTCGCCGGATGTGTTGCGCAGGCTGAGGGTGCGGAGATCATTGCGCGAGCGCCGCTGGTCGACATCGTCGTCGGACCGCAGGTCTATCACCGCCTGCCGGAGATGGTCGCCAAGATCGACCGTGGCGCGGCACAAGCTTTGGACACCGAGTTTCCGGCGATCGACAAGTTCGACAATTTGCCCGAGACGAAAAGCGCGCCGGGACCGAGTGCCTTTCTTACGGTGCAAGAAGGCTGCGACAAGTTCTGTACGTTCTGTGTCGTGCCCTATACGCGCGGTGCCGAGTATTCGCGGCCGGTGGCGCAGATCGAAGTGGAGGCGCGCCACCTCGCAGACTTGGGCGTCAAGGAACTCACGCTGTTGGGGCAGAACGTCAACGCCTATCACGGCGTCGGGCCGGACGGGGAGATTTGGGGATTGGGGCGCCTCATTCGGCGCCTTGCCAAAATCGACGGTCTTTTGCGCTTGCGCTACATGACCAGTCATCCGCGCGACATGGACGACGATCTGATCGCAACGCACGCCGACGAAGCAAAGCTGATGCCGTATCTTCATCTGCCGGTGCAGTCGGGATCGGACCAAGTGCTTGAGGCGATGAATCGCGGACACACGGTCGACGATTACAAGCGCCTTGCCGATCGTATTCGCCGGGCGCGTAGCGACATCATGTTGTCATCCGATTTCATCGTCGGGTTTCCAGGCGAGACAGACGCAGATTTCCAGGCCACGATGTCGCTCGTGCGCGAAATCGGATATGCGCAGGCATTCTCGTTCAAGTATTCGCCGCGGCCGGGCACGCCGGCCGCCTGCGCCAGAAAGCAAATCGCGGACGACACCAAGGCGGAGCGCTTGAGTGCGCTGCAAGATTTGCTGCGCGAGCAAAGCGATGCTTTTGCGCGGCGTTGTGTCGGCGAAGCAATCGATGTGCTTTTTGAACGCCCGGGTCGCCACGCGGGGCAACTGGTCGGACGCAGCCCCTATCTGCAAGCCGTGCACGCCCGAGCCCCAGACACTCTCATCGGGCAGGTCAAGCGTGTGCGGATAACGGAGGTGAAAACGAACAGCTTGGCCGGCGAGCTGTCTCAGCCGTGCGCGGTGGTGAATTGACCAGCCGCGGAAAAAAAGACCACGGCAATGGCGCAGCCATGGCGCTTGAATTCGGCGACAACGCCGTACTCGCCCGGGTGGTTGGACCGCACAATCGGCACCTCGCGGAGATCGAGCGCAAACTGTCGGTCGAAATTGCACATCGCGGCAATCGCCTGACGGTGAAGGGACCGGCACACGCGCGCGCGCACGCAGGCCAAGTTTTGCGCGATCTCTATCAGCACGCGGAGCGCGGCAACGACGTCGCCAATGCCGACATCGACAGCGCCGTTCGCCTCGGGCTCGAGGGCGCGAGATCGAGTGGCGATGGGATCAGCGTCGCCACGCCCAAGCGGATCATTCGACCGCGCACAAAAAACCAAGCGCGCTATCTCGAAGCGCTGCTCGAGAATGATTTGGTGTTGGGTCTCGGCCCCGCCGGGACCGGCAAGACATATTTGGCGGTTGCTGTCGGCGTCATGATGTTGGCGCGGGGGCAGGTCGAACGGCTGATCTTGTCGCGGCCAGCCGTCGAAGCCGGGGAACGCTTGGGCTTCCTTCCGGGCGACATGAAGGAAAAAGTCGATCCTTATCTCCAACCGCTCTACGACGCACTGCGGGACATGCTGCCGGCGGAGCAAATCGAACGGCGAATGGAGATCGGCGAGATCGAGGTCGCGCCGCTTGCCTTCATGCGCGGGCGAACGCTCGCCAATTGCTTCGTCATCTTGGACGAAGCGCAGAACTCGACGACGCAGCAGATGAAGATGTTTCTGACGCGCCTCGGCGAGAATGCGCGCATGGCGGTGACCGGCGATCCGACACAAACCGATCTGCCCTTGGCGCAACCGTCGGGTTTGAACGAGGCGCGCGCGATCCTCGGGAATGTCGAAGGCGTAGCGCTGGTCGAATTCGGCGAAGAGGACGTGGTGCGTCACCCCCTCGTGCGCCGCATCGTGCGCGCCTACGCAGCCCATGACGCGAGCCGCACGGACAAGCGCCGGCCCTGATGAGACGATCTAAGATCGAGTTGACGATCGCCGTTGAGCATCCGGCGTGGCGAAATAAGTGGCCGTCGCTGCGTAGAGATGCTTCGCGCCTGCTTGCGACAGCGGCTGCTCACCCCGATCTCAAGGCGAAGGCGCATGGCGTCGTTGCTCTCGTCCTCACAAACGATCAGGCCCTGCGCCGGCTAAATCGTCAGTTTCGCGGCAAAGACCGGCCAACGAACGTGCTTTCCTTCGAGGATCAAACCGAGCCCCTCGGTGGAATTGCCGTCGCTTATGAGACCGTTGCGGCCGAATGTCGAGAACAGGGTAAGGTTTTTGTTAACCATGCCAAGCATATGATTTTGCATGGCTTTCTACATCTGTTGGGACATGACCATACCACCAAGGGCGAGGCGCGCTTGATGGAACAAGTCGAAATCGCCATCCTAAGGGGCGTGGGCATCCCCAACCCCTACGTGATCGAGACGAAGTCGAGTGCCTGAGAACGCGCCGGGCGGCAAAGCCGCGCCGGACCAAATCCCCGACCGACCTTCGACCTGGTTTGAAAACGCCATGGCGACACTGCGCTCGCTGCTGCGCGGGCGGACGGACGTCGTCAAGCTGCGCGAGAGCCTTGAGGGGATCATCGAAGAAAGCGAAGGGACCGACCGCGAGCTTGCGCGCGAAGAGCGCTCGATGCTGCTGAACCTTCTCAATTTCGGCGAGCTCAAAGTCATCGACGTCATGGTGCCGCGCGCGGACATCGTCGCTGTCGAGGTCGACACGCCGCTCAACGAACTCGTGCGAATCTTCCGCGATGCGCAGCACTCGCGTCTGCCCGTCTATCGCGATACTCTCGATAATCCGATCGGTATGGTCCACATCAAAGAGTTGATCGGGCTTGCGGTGCCGGAAGACGGAACGCGGCGCCCGACCTCGATTTCGGACGTGCGACGCGACGTCTTGTTCGTGCCACCGTCGATGCCGGTCGTCGATTTGCTGGTCAAAATGCAAGCTACGCGAATTCATATGGCACTCGTTATCGACGAATACGGCGGAACCGACGGGCTCGTTTCGATCGAGGATTTGGTCGAGCAGATCGTCGGCGAGATCGAGGACGAACACGATACCGACGAGCGCGCGATGTTGGTCGCACGCAAAGACGGCGGCTTCGAAGCGAGCGCGCGCACGCCGCGCGAAGAGGTGGAGAAGGCGGTGGGCTTCCCCCTGGTCAACGAAGAACAAGCCGAGGAGATCGATACGTTGGCCGGGCTGGTGTTTTCGCTCGTCGGCCGGGTGCCGCAGCGAGGCGAAATCCTGATTCACCCAGCGGGCGTAGAATTCGAAGTGCTCGACGCCGATCCGCGCCGTCTGAAGCGTTTGCGCATTCGGGCGACGAAGCCGAAGGACGGGCAGGAAGCGAAATCCGACGCCGCGCCCACAAAATCCGAGCAATCCCGCGCGCCGACGGCCGTTGTGAATGGCTGAGACGGGGGTATTCGGGCAATGGCAAGAACGCCTTGCCGTGCCGATCGCGAATATTGCCGCGCGCCTGCGACCACTCTCGACCTGGCAACGTCTCTTTGCCGCGGTGATTGCCGGTGGCGTTTCAGCGCTAGCGCAAGCGCCCTTCTATCTCTGGCCCCTGATCTTTCTGACGCTGCCGACGCTCGTCTGGTTGATTGACGCTACCGGTGCCGCGCGTCGGCGGTGGATCGCGGCGGGGCAAATCGGCTGGGCGTTCGGCTTCGGTTACTTTTTGATCGGCCTGCATTGGGAAGCCTACGCCTTTCTCGTCGATGCCAAGGCGCACGCTTGGCTGCTGCCGTTTGTGGCCATTCTTCTGCCCGGCGGCTTGGGCTTTTTTTTCGCCGCGCCGGCTGCGCTGTCTTCTCAATTCTGGTCGAACAGCTGGCCACGGATATTGGTGCTCGCCGCGAGCCTTTCCCTGTTTGAATGGTTGCGCGGCCATATTTTGACAGGCTTTCCCTGGAATCTGTTCGGCTACGCATGGAGCGGCTCGGACGCGATGATCCAAGGCGCCTCGCTCTTTGGAATCTATGCGCTGAGTCTGACTACAATCGTCGCCGGCGCCGGTCCTGCCGCAGTTGTGCAGGCGGACGGCAGGGGTCCTCAGGCGCTCTGGCCGATCTTTGTCAGTTCGGTCATGCTTGTTGCGTTGTTCGGCTTCGGTGCTTGGCGCCTGCCACCCGGCGCGATGCCGAGCGTCGACGGCGTGGCACTTCGGATCGTGCAGCCTGACGTCCCGCAGAGCGAGAAATGGCGGGATGATCTTTTCCTACGCAATTGGCGTGATCTGATTGATTTGACGCGTGCGCCCGGACTTGAGACGCGTACGCATGTCATTTGGCCCGAAGCTGCGCCGCCATTGCTCCTGGTCAACGAGCCCGAAGCGCTCAAGGTGCTGGGGGACGTTCTGCCGGACAACGCCATTCTGCTGACCGGAACGATCCGTCGCGAGACGGCGCAACCACGCAACCGTTATTTCAACAGTATGGCGGTCATCGACGGCAAAGGGCGCGTGCTTGCCACCTACGACAAGGCGCATTTGGTGCCGTTCGGAGAATATATGCCGCTTCAGACCCTGATGGACTCGCTCGGCATCACCAAAATCACTGGTGGTCCAGGCGGATTTTCGGTCGGTCTCGGGGCCAAAACGCTGACGTTGCCGTCAGGACCGCCAGTCGGCCCTTTGATTTGCTATGAAATAATTTTTCCAGCTGCGGTCGTCGATCCAGCGGCGCGCCCGCAATGGCTGGTCAACATGACGGATGATTCGTGGTTCGGTCCTTGGGTTGGGCCTTACCAGCATTTGGGAATTGCCCGCGTCCGGGCGGTCGAGGAAGGCTTGCCAGTCGCGCGAGCGGCCAATACCGGCGTCTCGGCGATCATTGACCCCTACGGTCGCATCGTTGCTTCACTCGATTTGAACGAACGTGGAATCATCGACGGCATATTGCCCAAAGCATTGCCGGAGACTTTCTACGGTCGATTTGGAGACCTTTTGTTTTTCGTTTTTTTGCTCTTGACAGCAATTGTTGGCGTCATTCCGCGTCCCGTTACGCGATAAGACTGTTGACCATTACAACTTTGTCGCATTAAGTGAGTGTCAGAGCCAGGATCCGGCAGCTGGGGCTGAGATCGAGTGGTCGGTGCGTATCGAAGAGGGCGATATGCGCCGCAAGCGGCCCCTGCAGCTATCGGTGTACGTGCAGGCATGGGCGGGGCAAGGCCGACTCTAAAGCGGCCACACTTAAGAGCGCAAACGGGCGCGAACGGATACCGGCCGAAACCGGGGGTATCTGGTGGTGTCCTTGTCAGTCGAGTTCAGGAGAGTCCCCTTGGCCAAAAAACAGCCCAGTTCTATCGACGCCCATGTCGGCAGCCGCGTTCGCTTACGTCGGATGCTCATCGGAATGAGCCAGGAAAAGCTCGGAGAGCTTCTCGGTCTCACGTTCCAACAAGTGCAAAAATACGAAAAGGGAGCCAACCGTATCGGTGCAAGCCGCCTTTTCGACATTTCGCAGATTCTTGCCGTGCCCGTGTCGTACTTCTTCGATGACGTGCCTGCGGAAGTTGCTGCCCAGCATCGTTTGTCGAGCGGCAATGGAAACGGCAACGCTCATGGCAACGGACACTACAAGGACCTGGAGTCCGGGCCCCACATGATGGAGTTCGTGTCCAGCGCGGAAGGCTTTCAGCTCATTCGCGCCTACACGAAGATCACCGATCCGCGCGTGCGCAAGCGTGTGCTCGATCTGGTGAAATCGCTGACCGGCGACGAAGAGGTGGTTCGTGATTTCCACGTCATCGACACGCGTGAAGCCGCGCGTGCTTGACGCAGTGGTCCAAGCCTGACAGAAAGCCGCGCTTTCTCGGGCCGCACTCCGGCGGCCCGTTTTAGGGGAGGGCGGCGTGTCGTCCCGTAGGAATTACATTTTCACGAGCGAGTCCGTCTCCGAAGGACACCCTGACAAGGTGTGCGATCGGATTTCGGACTCGATCGTCGACCTCTATCTCAGCAAAGAGCCCGAAGCGCGTATTGCGCTGGAGACGCTCGCGACGACCAACCGGGTCGTGCTCGCCGGTGAAGTGCGTGGCCCCGAGGGTCTCGGGCATGACGAGTTGATCGAAACAACCCGTCTCGCGGTCAAAGATATCGGGTACGAACAAGAGGGCTTCGACTGGCGAAAGCTGCGGGTCGATTGCTTGGTCCATGCGCAGTCCGCCGATATCGCCATGGGCGTCGACGCGCACGGCAACAAGGATGAGGGCGCGGGCGACCAAGGCATCATGTTCGGCTATGCCTGCCGCGAAACCGATGAATTCATGCCGGCGCCGATCTTCTACTCCCACCGCATCCTAAAGGCGCTGTCCGATGCGCGCCGATCCGGCCGAGCCAAAGAGCTTCTGCCAGACGCCAAGAGCCAAGTGACGCTGCAATACGAAAACGGCAAGCCCGTCAGAGCCACCAAGATCGTAGTGTCGACGCAGCATATCGACGGACTTGAACAGAGCGATGTCCGCGGCATCGTGAAGCCCTACATCGAAAAAACGATGCCGCAAGGCTGGATGTGCCCGGACGACGGACTCTACGTCAATCCGACCGGGCGCTTCGTTATCGGTGGACCGGACGGCGATTGCGGCCTCACGGGGCGCAAGATCATCGTCGACACGTATGGCGGCGCCGCGCCGCATGGTGGCGGCGCTTTTTCCGGCAAAGACCCAACAAAGGTCGACCGCTCCGCCGCTTATGCCGCGCGCTATTTGGCAAAGAACGTCGTCGCGGCAGGACTGGCCGAGCGTTGCACGATCCAAATCGCCTATGCGATCGGCGTCGCCGATCCGATGTCGTTTTATGTCGATCTGCACGACACCGGCCAAGTCGATCCGGAGAAGCTTGAAGACATCTTGCCGCAAATGATGAGCCTCAAACCGCGCGGGATCAGAGAGCATCTCGGTCTCAACAAACCGATTTACGCGCGCACTTCGGCCTATGGACATTTTGGGCGCGCGCCGGAAGCGGATGGCGGGTTCTCGTGGGAAAAGACGGACCTCGCGACGGGGCTGAAGCGTCACTTCCATTGAACGACGCTGAGGCATTGAACGACGCCGAGGCGTTCAAGCGGCGCGAGCGACTCTACGGACGGCGCGTCGGCAAGCCGTTGCGCGCGCACCAGCAATCGCTGATCGACGCGCGACTCGGGTCGCTGAGTATTCCTTCGGACGGTTTGCTCGATCTAAGCGCGCTGTTTCCGCGCGCTTCGCAATGTGCCCTCGAAGTCGGTTTCGGCGGAGGCGAGCACCTGGCGGCGCAAGCTCAGGCTCATCCCGATTGGGGTTTTATCGGCTGCGAACCCTTCATCAACGGCGCAGCAAAACTTGTCGCGCAAATCGAAGAGCAAAAGCTTGACAATATTCGCCTTCATATCGGCGACGCGCGCGAGGTCATGCCACGGCTGCCGGATCTGTGTCTGACGGCACTCTATCTTCTCTTTCCCGATCCGTGGCCCAAGGCGCGGCATCACAAACGCCGCTTCGTAAATGCGAAAAATCTCGATGAAGCGGCTCGCATTTTGCGGCCGGGCGCCGAACTCCGGATCGCCACAGACATCGCGGATTACGCGCGCTGGACGCTTGAGCACCTTATGGGTCACGGCGCGTTTTGCTGGACGGCGGAACACGCTGGGGACTGGCAAAATCGCCCGGCAGACTGGCCGGCCACGCGGTACGAACAAAAGGCACTGCGCCAGGGTCGAACCTGCGTTTATCTACGATTTATCCGCCGCTAGAGGCAAAGTTACCCTTGGCGGGATCAAGGGCCGTCGCTATATTCCGCGCAATTCCGGACAAGAGAACATGCTTGTTCGCTGGTTGGGTTTAACTCAACCGGGCGGGCGAAGCGCATGTCCGGCGACGCTGAAACGATGGCCAATGTGAGCGAACTCCAATCCTTGATCGAGCCGGTCGCGCAATCGCTCGGCTATTCGGTCGTGCGCGTCCGGCTCTCGGCGGCGCACCAGCCTGTGCTGCAGGTGATGGCGGAGCGCGCCGACGGGTCTATGGAAGTCGAAGATTGCGCGCGATTGTCGCGCGCGATCTCGGTTCTGTTCGATGAAGTCGATCCGATCGAGAGCGAATATTCCTTGGAAGTGTCGTCGCCCGGCATCGACCGACCGCTGACGCGGCGTCGCGATTTTGAAGCCTACGCCGGTCACGAAGCGCGGCTCGAACTTCGCACGCCGATCGACGGGCGCAAGCGCATCAAAGGAACGCTCAAGGGTCTTAGCGGCGAAGACGTCCTGATCGAGACGATGGGCGCCGAACGAACGCCGGCGATTTTGCCGGTGCCGTTCTCGCTGATCGGCGACGCCAAGCTCGTGCTTACCGACGCGCTCATCGAAGAAGATTTGAAACGCAGAAAGGCGGCTGACAAAGCCGCGCCCAAAACGGAGTAAGAAGAATGGCCATCAGTGCAAACCGGCTCGAGCTCTTGCAGATCGCCGACGCGGTCGCGCGCGAGAAATCGATCGACAAGCAAGTCGTGATATCGGCGATGGAAGAGGCCATCCAAAAGGCGGCGAAGTCGCGCTACGGCCAGGAAAACGAAATCAAAGCCGAGATCGATCCCAAGACCGGCGAGACGCGGCTGCACCGGTTGCGACTGGTGGTCGAGAAAGTCGAAAACGAATCGACTGAAATCACGCTCGACGAAGCGCAGATCCGAAACCCGGCGGCGCAGACCGGCGACTTGATTGCGGAGCCTCTGCCGCCGATCGATTTTGGCCGCATCGCCGCACAAGCCGCTAAGCAAGTTATCTTCCAAAAGGTGCGCGACGCGGAGCGTGAGCGGCAATACGACGAGTTCAAGGATCGCATCGGCGAGATCGTTCACGGCATCGTCAAGCGCGTCGAATACGGCAATGTAATCGTCGATCTCGGCCGCGGCGAGGCGTTCGTGCGGCGCGACGAGCTTCTGCCGCGGGAGACGTTCCGCACCGGCGATCGCGTGCGCGCTTACGTCTTCGACGTCCGCCGCGAGACACGCGGTCCGCAAATCTTCTTGTCGCGCACCCATCCCCAATTCATGGCGAAATTGTTCGCGCAGGAGGTGCCGGAAATCTATGACGGCATCATCGAAATCAAGTCGGTGGCGCGCGACCCCGGAAGTCGCGCGAAAATTGCGGTCGTTTCAAAAGATTCATCGATCGATCCGGTCGGCGCCTGCGTCGGCATGCGCGGCAGCCGCGTGCAGGCCGTCGTGCAGGAACTGCAAGGCGAAAAGATCGACATTATTCCGTGGTCGCTCGACCCGGCGAACTTCATCGTCAACTCGTTGGCGCCGGCAGAAGTCGCCAAGGTCGTGCTCGATGAAGACACGCGGCGCATTGAAGTGGTCGTGCCTGACGACCAATTGTCCTTGGCGATTGGGCGACGCGGACAAAACGTGCGCCTGGCATCGCAACTCACGGGTTGGCAAATCGATATTCTGACCGAGGCCGAGGAATCCGAGCGGCGTCAGGAGCAGTTCCGCTCGCGCACGAATTTGTTCATGACGGCGCTCGACGCCGACGAAACGCTGGCGCAGCTGTTGGCCTCGGAAGGCTTCGGTACGGTCGAAGAGGTGGCGTTCATTCCGGCCGAAGAGCTTGCCGAGATCCAGGGCATCGGCGAGGAGACGGCGCAGGAACTGCAAGCGCGCGCCACCGATTTCTTGGAGAAACAGAACGCGGCGCTGGAAGCGAAGCGGCGCGAACTCGGCGTTGAAGATGCGATGGCTGAAATCGAAGGCCTTACACCGTCGATGGTGGTGGCACTTGGCGAAGGCGGGATCAAGACGCTCGACGATCTAGCCGGCTGTGCGAGCGACGATCTGACGGGCTGGAACGAAAGCGTGAACGGGGAGCGAAAACACCAAGCGGGCTTGCTTGAGAGCTTCGGCGTGGGAATCGAGGAAGCCAACGCGATCGTGATGAATGCGCGCCGCGCCGCGGGCTGGATCAAAGATGACGAACCGGCGGCACCGGCGGAGGCCGCAGAGGCTTGAGTCGAGGGGCGCGAACAACGAAACGCGAAGAGGACGAGGGCGTCGAAGGACCGCTTCGGCGCTGCATCGCCACGGGGGATGTTCGCTCGCCCGACGTGATGGTTCGTTTTGTCGCGGCGCCGAATGGCACCGTGGTTCCCGATGTTGCGCACAAATTGCCGGGGCGCGGCATGTGGCTCACAGCTTCGCGCGAGGCGATCACGCGCGCTGCGAGCAAAGGTCTATTCGCGAAAACTGCGAAGATGCCGCTCCAGAGTTCGGCGACGTTGTCCGACGACGTGGAAAGGCTCTTGATCAAGCGGTTGCAAGATCATTTGGGACTCGCCAAGCGCGCGGGCGCGCTGATTGCCGGGTTTCAGAAAGTCGAAGAGGCGTTTCAGATGCGCCGACCGAAAATAGAGGCGTTGATCGAGGCCCAAGATTCAGGCGCGGCGGACCGCGCAAAACTCATCCATTGGGCGCAGCGCGTAGGGGATATCACCGTCATCGGCTGCCTGACCGCAGAGGAAATCGGCTTGGCATTGGGCCGGGAAAGTGTGGTACATGCAGCCCTCACGTCCCACCCGCTTGCGGCGCGTATTGTTGCTGAAGCCAAGCGGCTCGGCGGTTTCCGCGTTTTGTGTCCGCTTGAATGGGGCGCGGCGCCGCCCCAGGCCCAGTCGGCTGACGATTTGGGCTGAAGCGGCGTTGAGCTATCGAAGTTAAGTGGCCGAAGGAAAAACGACCGGTATGACTGAAGGCAAGACCCCGGACACCAAGACCGCAAGCGAAAAGACATTGCATGCGGGTTCCAAGACGTTGTCGGTGAAGCGACCGGAATCCGGTGTCGTGCGCCAAGCGTTCAGTCATGGCCGCAGCAAAGCGGTGGTGGTCGAGAAAAAGCGCGTGGCGTTGCGCCCGGGCGCGCCCGCAAAACCAGAGCCCGCACGGCCTGCTGAACCAGCCAAAGTCGAAGCAGCTGCTCCAATTCAGGTAGCCGCTCCCGAGAAAGCACCAAAGCCGGCGCCCGTGCAGCCGAAGTCCGGCGGCATGGTGTTGCGTACCCTGACCGAAACAGAGAAGGCCGCGCGTCAGCTTGCACTCAAGGATGCACGCGTTGCGGAAGAAGAAGCGCGACGCAAGGTGGAAGAAGAAGCAAAGCGGCGCACGATCGAAGACGAGCGCGTGACGCGCGAGCGCGAGGCCGCGCTGAAGCGCAAAAGCGAGGAAGACGCGCGGCGCAGTACGGATGACGACATTCGGCGCAAGGCAGAAGACGATGCACGACGCCGGCTCGAGACGCCCGAGGAGCGCGCGGCGAACGCCGGCGCACCTGCTGCGAAGGCAGCAGCCGGAAAAGTTGTCGCCGCCGCCCCCGTCAACACGCGGCGCGTCGTCAACGAAGAAGAGGAAGACAACGCCGCCGCGCGCCGCCGCGCGGCCGCCAAGGGCTTGGCGCCAAAGGCGCCGCCACCGACGCGCAAGGTCGCCGACGACCGCCGCCGTGCCGGCAAGCTCAGCGTCGTCACGGCGCTCGACGAGAACGAACGCGTTCGCTCGATTGCCGCCTACAAGCGCCATGTGCAACGCGCGCGCGCGCAAATGGGTTTGAAGGAACAACAGGCGCCGCAAAAGATTGTGCGCGATGTGGTCATTCCCGAGGCCATCACCGTTCAAGACCTCGCCAATCGCATGGCGACGCGCGCGGTCGACATCATCAAAAGCCTGATGAAGCAGGGCGAGATGGTGACGATCAATTCGGTGCTCGATGCGGATACGGCGCAGCTCATCGCCGAAGAATTCGGTCACACCGTGCGCCGCGTCGCGGAGGCCGACGTGCTTGAAGGTCTCGTGGGCAATGACGACCTTGCCGAGGATCTCGAGCCGCGCGCGCCCGTCGTGACGATCATGGGTCACGTCGACCACGGCAAGACGTCGTTGCTCGACTCGCTGCGTCAGACCGATGTCGCGGCCGGAGAGGCCGGCGGCATCACGCAGCACATCGGCGCCTATCAGGTGAAGTTGAGGGGCGGCCAGGCGATTACGTTCCTCGACACGCCAGGTCACGCGGCCTTTACCGCCATGCGCTCGCGCGGCGCGAAGGTCACCGACATCGTGGTGCTCGTCGTCGCCGCCGATGACGGCGTCATGCCGCAAACGATCGAGGCGCTCAATCACGCCAAGGCCGCACATGTGCCGATCATCGTGGCGATCAACAAGATCGACAAACCGGATTCCAATCCCAACCGCGTGCGCACCGAGTTGTTGACGTACGAGATCGTCACCGAAGCGATGGGCGGCGATACGCAGTCGGTCGAAGTGTCGGCGACGAAGAAGCTCAATCTCGACAAGCTCGAAGAAGCAATCCTTTTGCAGGCGGAAATCTTGGACCTGAAGGCGAGCGTCAAACGCGCCGCCTCGGGTGCTGTGATTGAAGCAAAGCTCGACAAGGGCCGGGGACCAGTGGCCACCGTGCTCGTCCAGCGCGGCACGGTTCGCGTCGGCGATATCGTGGTTGCAGGCGCCGAGTGGGGCCGCGTTCGCGCGCTGGTCAACGATCGCGGCGAACAAGTTCAATCGGCGGGTCCGTCGATGCCAGTCGAGCTTCTCGGCCTGTCGTCGCCGCCGGAAGCCGGCGAAGATTTCGCCGTGGTGGACGACGAAGCCCGTGCGCGCGAAGTCGCCGATTTCCGCGCTCGCAAGAAACGCGAAGCGCGGACGACGCAAACATCGCGCGCCTCGCTCGAGCAGTTGGTGGCGCAACGCCAAAAGGGCGAAGCGAAGGTTTTGCCGATCATCGTCAAGGGCGACGTGCAGGGCTCGGTCGAGGCGATTGCCGGTGCCGTCCAACAGCTTTCGACCAGCGAAGTGCAGGCGCAGGTTCTGCACGCAGCCGTCGGCGGCGTTACCGAGAGCGATGTCATACTCGCGCGCGCGTCAGGCGCGCCGATCATCGCGTTCAATGTTCGGGCCAACACGCAGGCGCGCGAACGGGCCAAGCGCGACGACGTCGAGATTCGCTATTATTCGATCATCTATAACATCGTCGACGACATGAAGGCGGTGATGTCAGGCCTCTTGGCGCCCGAGTTGCGCGAGACGTTCCTGGGCAATGCCGAGATCCTCGAGATCTTCAACATCACCAAGGTCGGTAAGGTCGCCGGCTGCCGCGTCACGGACGGCGTTGTCCGTCGCGGCGCCAAGGTGCGCTTGATCCGCGACAGCGTCGTCATTCACGAGGGTTCGCTCTCGACCCTGAAACGGTTCAAGGACGAGGTTCGCGAGGTGCAGGCCGGACAAGAGTGCGGCATGGCCTTCGAGGCCTACCAGGACATGCAAAAGGGCGATGTGATCGAATGCTTCGACGTCGAGTCCGTCAAGCGGACGTTGTGACCTCGGTCGAAACGCATCGTCGATGGACACATCTCTCACCGCAGCCCTGCACGCGGCAGTGACGGCCTTCCGGGACGGCATGCGTACGCCATGAGCCGCCGCCCGCCGCCCCACTCGACCGGAACAGGACCGCGCCAGCGTCAATTGCGGGTGGCGGAGGAAATCCGTCACATCCTTGCCGGTATCTTGCTGCGCGGCGATTTGCGCGATCCCGCGCTTCTCGGCATTTCGATCACCGTCTCCGAAGTGCGGATCAGCCCCGACTTGAAGAACGCAACGGTTTATTCTTTGCCGTTCGGCAAGGCATCGGTTGCCAACGTGATGAAAGGGCTCAACAGATCCGCGCCCTATTTGCGTTCGCAGGTGGGGCAAGCGTTGAATTTGCGCTACACGCCCACGCTGACATTCGTTCCCGATCAGTCGTTCGACGAAGCGCGCCATATCGATGAATTGCTTCGCTCAGAGAAAGTCGCACGCGATTTGAAACACGGCGACAACGATGAAACGGAGTAAGGCCGATCCGGTGCACGGATGGCTCGTTCTGGACAAACCACAAGGCATCACCTCGACCAAGGCACTCGGAGCCGCGCGGCGCTTGTTGAATGCGGCCAAAGCCGGTCACGCAGGAACGCTCGATCCGCTCGCGACGGGCGTCTTGCCGCTCGCCTTCGGCGAGGCGACGAAGACCGTGCCGTTTCTCGTCGACGCGAAAAAGACATATCGCTTTACGGTCCAATGGGGCGGCGAAACGACAACCGACGATATCGAAGGCGAAGTCGTGCGCAGCAGTGCCATGCGGCCCGACGCCGATGCCGTCTTGCGTGCGCTGCCCCCGTTCATCGGCGACATCCTGCAGGTCCCGCCGATCTATTCGGCGCTCAAGGTCGACGGCGAGCGTGCTTACGACTTGGCGCGTGAAGGGGAAGAGTTCGTACTGGCCCCGCGTCCCACGCGGATCGATCGCATCGAGGTGGTCGGCGAGGACGGCGAGACGGCCGTCTTTGAAATGACATGCGGCAAAGGCACCTATGTGCGCGCTTTTGCCCGAGATTTGGGGCGGACGCTGGGCTGCCTCGGCCATGTGAAGGCCTTGAGCCGCCTGGCGGTGGGGCCGTTTTCGCTTGCTTCGGCAATTTCTCTGGAAAAGCTTGAGGAATCTGCTAAAGGAGGCGCCGCCAAACGCTTGCTTCTTCCGCTTGCGACCGCGCTGGACGACATCCCGGCGTTGGCCGTCACGGATCAAGAAGCCACCTTGCTCAGGCAGGGCCAGGCCATCCTTGCGCGAGGCCGTGTCTCTTTCCGTCAAGAGGCCGTGGCAGAAGGCGATGCCGTCCCGGCACCGTCGATCTACTGCCGCAGCCGCAGCGGTGATCCGATTGCGATCACCCAATTTGACAAAGGAGAGCTTCGGCCGGTGAGGGTGTTTAATTTCTCGAACGTGAAAGGATAAACACCGATGTCGATCAGCAGCGAACGAAAGTTGGCGGTGGTCAAAGAATACGCAGTCAAAACGGGTGACACCGGATCACCGGAAGTGCAAGTCGCCGTCATCTCGGAACGCATCAACAATCTGACGGATCATTTCAAGATGCACGTGAAGGACAACCATTCACGGCGCGGCCTCTTGAAGATGGTATCGCATCGGCGCCAGCTCCTCGACTATCTCAAAGACAAAGACAAAGCGCGTTATGAGGCGCTGATCGGCAAATTGGGGTTGCGGCGTTAAGACGGCGATGGATACGCGGGCCAAAATCCGCGAACTCTCGCAAATCTCGAAGCGAGCGACAGAACGAATGCGAAGCAATCGTCGCGCGAGAATCGCGTACGATTGCAGTCGCGCAACAATTTTCTGCAGAAACGAAAGCAGTGATGGCCGTCCGCAATCCGGCGGCGGCAAATTTAGGACGTATGTGAATGTTCGATATCAAACGTGAAGAAATAGACTGGGGCGGGCGCAAGCTCGTACTCGAAACAGGGCGCATCGCACGTCAGGCCCACGGGGCGGTGCTTGCGACCTATGGCGACACTTCGGTGCTGGCGACGGTCGTGTCCGATACGACGCCGAAGGCAGGAATCGATTTCCTGCCGCTCACCGTCAACTACCAGGAAAAAACTTTCGCCGCCGGTAAGATCCCCGGCGGTTATTTCAAGCGCGAAGGGCGGCCAACCGAGAAGGAGACGCTGACGTCGCGTCTGATTGATCGCCCGATCCGTCCGCTGTTCGTCGACGGCTATCGATGCGAGACGCAGGTCATTGCGACCGCGGTTTCCCACGACATGGAAAATAACCCGGATATCGTGGGCTTGGTCGCTGCTTCCGCGGCGCTAACCCTGTCGGGCGTGCCGTTTCTTGGACCGATCGGCGCGGTGCGCGTCGGTTACATCAACGGCGAGTACGTGCTCAATCCGACGATCGACAAGATGGCCGAGACCGACCTCGACCTCATCGTCGCCGGCACCGTCGATGCGGTGCTGATGGTCGAATCGGAAGCCAAGGAATTGACCGAGAAGGTCATGCTGGGCGCCGTGATGTTCGGACACCGTTCGATGCAGCCGGTGATCCAAGCGATCATTCGCCTGGCTGAAAAAGCGGCGAAGGAGCCGCGCGATCATTTCGTCGCCGATAATGCGCCGTTGATGGCGAAGGTGAAGGCGATCGCGGAACACGATCTGCGCGCCGCCTATCAGGAGCGTCAAAAACAAACGCGCTACGGCAAGATCGGCGCCGTCAAAGAGCGCGTGCTTGCGGAGCTGACGGGCGAAGGCAAAGCAGACAAGCTCGTCGTCGGCGGTCTATTCAAGGACCTCGAAGCCGACATCGTGCGCAACGCTATTCTCGACACCGGCCGCCGTATCGACGGCCGCGACGTCAAGACGGTGCGCCAGATCGATTCGGAAGTCGGCGTTCTGCCGCGCACGCACGGCTCGGCGCTGTTCACGCGCGGCGAGACGCAGGCCCTCGTCGTGGTAACACTGGGCACGGGCGAAGACGAGCAGTATGTCGACGCGCTCGAAGGGACGTACAAGGAGCACTTCATGCTCCATTACAACTTCCCTCCGTTCTCGGTCGGGGAAACGGGCCGAATGACCGGGCCAAGCCGGCGCGATATCGGTCACGGCAAGCTCGCCTGGCGGGCGCTGCGTCCGTTGATGCCGGCGCGTGATACGTTCCCCTACACGATCCGCATCGTCTCCGAGATCACGGAATCGAACGGTTCGTCGTCGATGGCAACGGTGTGCGGTTCGTCGCTGTCGATGATGGACGCGGGCGTGCCGCTGAAGGCGCCGTGCGCGGGCATCGCGATGGGCCTGATCAAGGAAGGCGAGCGCTTTGCCGTGCTCTCCGACATCCTGGGCGATGAAGATCATCTGGGCGACATGGACTTCAAGGTGGCTGGCACGAGTGCCGGCATCACCTCGCTGCAGATGGACATCAAGATCACCGGCATCACCGAAGAGATCATGCGCGTCGCCCTCGATCAGGCGAAGGACGGCCGCATCCATATCCTCGGCGAGATGTCGAAGGCGATCACCGGGGCGCGCGCCGAGCTCGGCGAACATGCGCCGCGCATCGAGGTGATCCACATTCCGACCGACAAGATCCGCGAAGTGATCGGCACCGGCGGCAAGGTGATCCGCGAAATCGTGGAAAAGACCGGCGCCAAGATCGACATCCAGGACGACGGCACGGTGAAGGTCGCCTCCGCCGACGGCGAGTCGATCCGCGCCGCGCTCAAGTGGATCAAGTCGATAGTGGCGGAGCCCGAAGTCGGCGAGGTCTACGAGGGCAAGGTCGTCAAGGTCATGGACTTCGGCGCTTTCGTGAACTTCTTCGGCGCTCGCGACGGCCTCGTCCACGTCTCGCAACTCGCCAAGCAAAAGGTCGCCAAGCCCTCCGACGTCGTCAAAGAAGGCGACAAGGTGTTCGTGAAACTGTTGGGCTTCGACGATCGCGGTAAAGTGCGGCTCTCCATGAAGGTCGTCGATCAGACGACCGGCAAGGAGCTCGCACAGGAACCGGGCGACAGAGCTGCCGAGGGCTGAGATCGCGCTATGGTGATGGACGCCGTCATTTTCGATTGCGACGGCGTCCTCATCGATAGCGAGACGATTGCACATGAGGTCGAGATGAGGGCCGTCAGAGGTCTTGGTCTCGACTTCGACGCCGAAATTTGCCGGCGCAAATTCCAGGGGCTTGCCGTCAAGTCCTGGCGCAAATTCTTGGACGAGGATCATCGGGCGCAGCTGGGACGGCCGCTGCCCGACCTCTTCATCGAAAATCTCTGCAACGAAATCTCGGGCCGCATCTTGAGCGACATTCGCCCCATCGACGGCGCGGTCGGCGCGGTGCGAGCGTTCGCCCGCGCCAAGGGCGTTGCGTCATCGAGTCCGCGTCACGAGTTGATCGGCAAGATCGCGGGGCTGGGTCTCGCCGATGATTTTGGAGATCACGTCTATTCGGGCGACGACGTCGAGCACGGCAAGCCCGCTCCGGATTTGTTCTTGCTTGCAGCGTCGCAATTGGGAATCGAGCCGGGCCGGTGCCTCGTCATCGAAGACAGCGGCCATGGCGTCGCGGCCGGCATGGCCGCAGGCATGACGGTTTGGGGCTTTGTCGGCGGCCCGCATTGTTCGCCCGATCAGGGCCGACACCTGGAGCAAAAGGGTGCGAGGCGCATCTTCTCGCGCATGGATGAGATCGCCCATGCTCTTCGCAATATCTAAGCGTCGCTCGCATCCAGAACGGCGCTCAAGGCCTTGAGCTCGAGGTTGGTGGGCATGCCGGTAATGTTGAAGCCGGCGTCGACGTAGTGCACCTCGCCGGTGACGCCGCCGCCGAGATCGCTCAGGAGATAAAGCGCGGTGCCGCCGACGTGGGCGAGTTCGACCGTCTTCTTCAGCGGTGAATGCGCCTTGTACCATTTGTAGACGAGGCGCGAGTCGGCGACGACGGAGCCGGCGAGTGTGCGCATCGGTCCGGGTGATACCGCGTTGACGCGGATATTGTCGCGACCCAGGTCGACGGCGAGATAACGCACGGAGGCTTCGAGCGCCGCTTTCGCGACACCCATAACGTTGTAGCTCGGCATCACGCGCATCGAGCCGCCGTAGGTCAGCGTGATCATCGAGCCGCCGTTCTTCATCAAGGGTGCGGCGCGGCGGGCAATGTCGGTGAAGGAGTAGCAGGAGATTTCCAACGTGCGCCGGAAATTGGCGCGCGTTGTGTCGACGTAGCGGCCCTTGAGCTCGTTCTTGTCGGAGAAAGCAATCGCGTGGACGACGAAATCGAGCGTCCCCCATGTGCGCTCCAGAGTGCCGAACACGCGCTCAAGCGACTGATCGTTCTCGACGTCGGCTTCCATGATCATCTTGGCGCCGAGCGTTTCGACCAACGGTTTGACGCGCTTGCCGAACGCCTCGCCCTGATAGGTGAAGGCCATTTCAGCACCATGCGCGTGAAGTGTCTGCGCGATGCCCCAAGCGATCGAATGATCGTTGGCGACGCCCATGATCAGGCCGCGCTTGCCGTGCATCAGTTTGGCGGGGGCGTTCATGCAGGGATCAAGCGTTCAAGCGCTGAAAAACCAACGACGCGTTGGTGCCGCCAAAGCCGAAGCTGTTGGAGAGCACGGTGTTCAGCTTGGCGTTGTCGATCCGGTTCCTGACGATCGGCATGTCGGCGACTTCGGGATCGATCTCTTCGATGTTGGCGCTTTCGGCGATGAAGCCGTTTTGCAGCATCAGGATCGAGTAGATCGCCTCGTGAACGCCGGCGGCGCCTTGGCTGTGGCCGGTGAGGGACTTCGTGGCGCTGATCGGCGGCACGCGGCTGCCGAAGACTTCGCGGATCGCGCGGATTTCGGGGATGTCGCCGACGGGCGTCGAGGTCGCGTGCGGGTTGATGTAGTCGATCGGCGCCTTCGTGGTTTCGATCGCCATGCGAATGCAGCGCGCGGCGCCTTCGCCGGACGGCGCCACCATGTCGGCACCATCGGCGGTCGCGCCGTAGCCGACAAGCTCGCAATAGATTTTCGCGCCGCGCGCTTTGGCGTGCTGCAGCTCTTCGAGAATGACGATGCCGCCGCCGCCGGAGATGACGAAGCCGTCGCGGTTCTTGTCATAGGCGCGCGAGGCTTTCGTCGGCGTGTCGTTATACTTCGACGACATAGCGCCCATCGCGTCGAAGAGCACCGAGAGCGTCCAATCGAGTTCCTCACCGCCGCCGGCGAACATCACGTCCTGTTTGCCGTATTGGATCATCTCGTAGGCGTTGCCGATGCAATTGGCGCTGGTCGCGCAGGCCGACGAGATCGAATAGTTGACGCCCTTGGTCTTGAACCACGTCGAGAGATTGGCCGAGCAGGTCGAGGACATCGCCTTCGGCACGGCGAAGGGGCCGACTTTCTTTGGGCCCTTGACGGGTTCGGTGCGCGCCATGTCGGCGGCGGCGACGATCGCTTTGGTCGACGGACCGCCGGAGCCGACGATCAGCCCGGTGCGCTCGTTGGAAATGTCGTGCGGCTCGAGACCCGCATCCTGAATGGCTTGGTTCATCGCGAGCCAGGCATAAGCTGCGCCGTCGCCCATGAAGCGCCGCGCGCGCCGATCGACGGTGGCGTCCAAATCGACTTTCAGGCTGCCGTGCACTTGGCTGCGGAAGCCCATTTTCTTGTAGTCTTCGGCGACGGTGATGCCCGATTTCGCTTCGCGCAACGACGCGACGACTTCCTGCGCGTTGTTGCCGATCGAGCAGACGATGCCGAGGCCGGTGACGACGACGCGCCTCATGTTGTTCAACCTTTCTTGGCCGGTGCGAGTAACCTCGCTCGGCGATGATCGTCGGCCCGCACCTACGCCGGTATCGGTGCGGCGTCCAGCGCAAGGACGACGCGCAAATCCTTGGCTTCGTACGCGATCTTACCGTCGACCTTCATCACGCCGTCGGCGATGCCCAACACCAACTTGCGCATGATGATGCGTTTCAAGTCGATGACATAGGTGACAAGCTTTGCATCTGGAAGCACCATTTCGGTGAATTTGACCTCACCCACGCCCAAAGCGCGGCCGCGGCCTTTGCCGCCCATCCAGCCCAAAAAAAAGCCGACCATCTGCCACATCGCGTCGAGGCCAAGGCAGCCGGGCATGACCGGGTCCGATTCGAAATGGCACTTGAAGAACCAATGGTCGGGGCGGATGTCGTACTCGGCGACGATCTGACCCTTGTCGTTGATTCCGCCGCGGTCGGCGATGTGAGTGATGCGGTCGAACATGAGCATCGGCGGCAACGGCAAGCGGGCGTTGCCAGGACCGAACAGGCGGCCGTGCGCGCAATCGAGTAGAGACTCAAAATCGAAGGCATTACGGTGGGTTAGGGAATCTGTCATGCCGTTGGCCCCACCTCCGGCCGCACTCGACGATGCACTTGACATTGAGGGTTAACCGTCCGATTTCCCTTCCACGTAGTTTTGAGCTATTCAAAAGAGCGCGGGTGCGGGGATGGTTCGAATTTCACCTTGGGCCCATGGGTAGCATGCGGGTCTGACACCCTCAAGGTACGAGTGCCAACGGCAATTTCCATGCGTTCCAATTCGACGAAATCCCAGGCTCTGCTCAAGAACGAAATGGCTTTGCGCTTGCGAACGGCGGGACTGCGTCCGACGCGTCAACGTTTGGCGCTCGGCGGTTTGCTGTTCGCGCAGGGCGATCGCCACGTCACGGCCGAAGGTCTTCATCTGGAGGCGATCAGCGGCGGGATCGAACTGTCACTGGCGACCGTCTACAACACGCTCCATCAATTCACCGGCGCCGGCTTGTTGCGCCAAGTCACTGTCGGTTGCGACAAGGCCTATTTCGACACCAACACCGGTATCACCATCACTTCTACATCGATGCGGAACAGCGGCTGATCGATATTCCCGGCGATCGCGTGCAGGTTCACGGGCTGCCGAACCCGCCGGCCGGCGCCGAGATCGACCGGGTCGACGTGATTGTGCGCATCAAGGCACGATAATTCCTTTTTAGAATAGTTCTAAGGTATTGACACCGAGGCCGGTGGGCCTATTGTCAGTGTCAGTTCGCGTTTTCGTTTTTCCCGACCGAGGAGACCCACGATGAAGAAACTGGCAAGCACCAAGACGCATGAGAATTTGAAATACGCCTTTGCCGGCGAAAGCCAGGCGAACCGGCGCTACCTCTATTTCGCGCAGAAGGCCGACGTCGAAGGCTACAACGACGTCGCCGCGGTCTTCCGTTCGACGGCCGAAGGCGAGACGGGCCACGCGCACGGTCACCTCGAGTTCATGGAAAGCGTCGGGGATCCGGCGACCGGCCTGAAGATCGGGCCGACCGGCGACAATCTGAAGGCCGCGATCGCGGGCGAAACGCACGAATACACCGACATGTACCCGGGCATGGCGCGCACCGCGCGCGACGAGGGTTTCGACGAAATCGCCGATTGGTTCGAAACCTTGGCGAAGGCCGAAAAGAGCCACGCGGGGCGCTTCCAAAAGGCGCTCGATACGCTGGGCTAAGCGACCGCATATTTCACAGCGAATTGCCCGCATCTCGTGACCTGAGATGCGGGTTGCAGCCCCGTTTTAATCCTTACACGGACCATTATGCGCGAAGGCAGCCTCGATGCGCCCACCCGCCATCCCATCGAATGGCAGAATCCGGACTTCCTGGATTCCGCCAAGATCGAGGAGGAGATGCGCCGCGTCTTCGACATCTGCCATGGATGCCGGCGCTGCTTCAATCTGTGCGAATCGTTTCCGCGCCTCTTCGATCTGATCGACAACTCGGCGACCGGAGAGCTGGACAGTGTAGGTTCAGACGCGTTTCCCGCGGTCGTCGAAGCCTGCACGCTTTGCGACATGTGCTTCATGACGAAGTGTCCTTACGTGCCGCCGCATTCCTTCAATCTCGACTTTCCGCATTTGATGCTGCGCTATCGCGCGGCCGAAGCGGCGCAAGGCAAGACACAATTCACGGCACGTCAGCTCGCGCGGACCGATCGCAACGGCACGCTCGCCGCGCCTGTTGCGCCGGTTGCCAATTGGGTGAGTGCCACCGGCAATCGCTTAACGCGCCCCGCCATGGAGAAGATTGCCGGCATCGATCGGCGCGCCGAGCTCCCCAAATTCAACTCGCGCACATTTGTCATGGCCGATCGTCGCGAACCCGGCACGGTCAACGCGCAAGCGCCCGCGTTCGGCAAGCGCAAGGTTGCGCTCTATGCGACGTGCTTCACGAACTACAATCGGCCGCAAACCGGCATGGCGGCGCGCAGGGTGCTGAACCACCTCGGGGTCGAGACGAAGGTCGCGTACCCCGCGTGTTGCGGCATGCCGTTCTTGGAGCAGGCCGACCTGAAACGCGTCGCAAGCCAAGCCGAGAAAGTGTCGGCGGCGCTCGTTCCTCTGATCGATCAAGGTTATGACATCGTCGCGCTGACGGCGAGTTGCGGGCTCATGCTCAAATTCGAATGGCCGCTGATCTTGCCGGGACATGAAGGCGTCAAACGATTGGCGCAGTCGACCTTCGACATCGATGAATATGTCGTCGACGTCGCCAAGAAGAACGGACTTCCCACCGGTCTGAAGCCGATCGAAGGCGGGGTGAGCGTGCACTTGGCTTGTCATGCACGAGCCCAGAACATGGGACCGAAGGCCGCCGAAATGCTGAAGCTGTTGCCGGACACGCAGGTGGATGTGATCGAGCGTTGCTCGGGCCACGGCGGCACGTTCGGCGTCTTGAAGCCGACGTTCGACGCGGCCATGAAAGTCGGCCGACCGGCCGCGCGCACCGCGCTCGCCCAAACGCACAAGCACGTCGTGTCGGATTGCCCGCTTGCCGCCAAACATCTGAAGCAAAGCATGCGAACGCTCGACGCAACCTCCAAGCCGTCCGACGTGGCGCACCCGATCGAATTGATGGCTCTCGCTTACGGATTGTCGGAGTAGACACATGTCGCGCGAGGCCCGCGTTATCACCCGTTCCGATCTCATGCCGGTCGAGCAATATGCGAAGGAGCGTGCCGAACGCCGGCGCGCGCTCCTGCCGATCAAAAAGTTGCGCCGCATCGATGTCGGACCACATGCGACTTTCTATTTCGAGAATTTCGACACGATGTGGCTGCAGGAGCAGGAGATGCTCTACATCGAAAAGGGCGGCGAGGCGCAGATCGCCGACGAACTCACCGCATACAATCCGCTGATCCCGCAAAGGGGCGAACTCGTCGCTACGCTGATGTTCGAGATCGACGATCCGGCGCGGCGCGAAAAGGTCTTGGGGGAACTCGGTCACGTCGAAGAGACCGTCTATTTCGAGGTCGGCGGCGAGCGGGCGAAGGCGAGTTTCGAGACGGACGTCGAGCGCACGACCGAGGCGGGCAAGGCCTCATCGGTACATTTCCTCCGGTTCCGACTTACACCACAGCAGATCGCGAGATTTCGCGACGACGCCGTATCCCTGATTTTGGGACTGTCGCACCCGAACTACGCGCATATGACAGCGCTCCAGCCGGCGACGCGGGCCGAGCTTGCAAAGGATTTGGGTTAGAGCAGCGGCCGCGCTAGACTTGTTGCCATGTCGCTGACGGATGACCAAGTCGAACGCTACGCACGCCATCTGATCTTGCGGGAGGTCGGTGGGCCGGGCCAGAAGCGCCTCATCGAGGCGCGCGTGCTCATTATCGGCGCGGGCGGGCTGGGCTCGCCGGCGCTGCTCTATTTGGCGGCCGCCGGGGTCGGCACGATCGGCGTTGTCGACGGCGATCACGTCGCGCTCTCAAATCTGCAACGGCAGATCGCACACACGACGCAGGACGTCGGACGCCTCAAGGTCGAGAGCGCGTCGGACCATGCGCGCGCGATCAATCCCGACACGCACATCAATCGCCATGCGACGCGCATCGGGCCTTCGAACGCGCTCGACCTCGTGAAGAACTACGACATCGTGCTCGACGGCAGCGATAATTTCGCGACGCGCTTTCTGGTGAACGATGCGTGCTATTTGGCTGAGCGCACTCTGGTCTCGGCTGCCGTCGGGCAGTTCGACGGGCAGCTCGCCGTCTTCAAGGCGCATGAGCGCCCCGGAGGCCGGCGCGTCTATCCTTGCTATCGCTGTCTCTTTCCCGAGGCGCCGCCGCCGGGCACCGTGGCGTCGTGCACGGAGGCCGGCATTCTGGGCGCCCTCACCGGCGTCATGGGCACGCTCCAAGCACTCGAAGCGCTCAAGGAGATCTTGCAGATCGGCGAGACGATGGCCGGGCGGTTGACGCTCTACGACGGCCTTGGGGCCACGTTCCGCACGGTGCGCGTCAAGCCGGATCCGGACTGCGCGCTCTGTGGACCGAAGGCGACGATCAGGGACCTAGCCGCGCATGCCGCCCCGGAAAACGCGACCTGCGCGACTGCTTCCGCATAAACTTGCGGGCTGTGTCACATCGAAGCCTCTGGCGGCGCGCTAGAATCAGGTTATTTTCCGGCCCCTTTTTCAAAGGCTTGAGCCACATGAATGCGGAAGCGCCGAGGCGCGCCCGAAAGCACCGCTTTGCGGCCGGACTGCTGACGCAGGATCCGGAGAGCGAAGCGTTGCCTGAGGTGACCGACGCGGTGCGCGTGCCCGGCAAGCCCTTCGCGTTCGTTTGGTTCTTGGTCAAACGCCACTATCGCGCTCGCGTCACCGCTTTCGTCGCCTGCGTGACACTGGCAACTGCGATCGAAGCGACGTCGCCTTATGTGCTCGGGCGGATGATCAACGCTTTGACCGAGGCCGTGAAATCGGGCGTGCACGAATGGAACGCGATCGCAATTTATGTCGGCTTGTTCGCGGCTGTCTGGTATTTGCCGGCTCTGATCATTCGCGGCGCCGAAGCAATCGACATCTATATGAGCCCGCGCATGCGGGCGCTGGCGCAAAAATATCTCTTTGCCTACCTGCTCGGGCACAGCCCGCGTTACTTCCAAGAAAATTTCGCGGGCAAGCTCGGCCAAAAGATCAAGCAAGCGGGCCAAGCGACGGTGTCGCTGCTCAACATCCTCGCCTTCGAGTCGGTGCGCATTCTGGTGCTGCTGATCGTCGGCGGCGGGTTGCTGGCGTCGCAGCACGCGTTCTATGCCGGCGTTCTCTTTGCCTGGGCGGTCATCTATCTAGCCGTGGTATCCCGATTGGCGCGGCGCTGCGTCGTGCTGTCGAAAGCGTTCTCGGACGAGGTTTCGACCTCGACGGGGCGCATCATCGACGCGATCACCAATTCCGACCTGGTGCGCGCTTTTGCCCGTGCGGCGTTCGAGCGCCGGTTCATTTCGCGTTTTTTGGCCGACGAGATGAACGCGTCGCAGTCGCTGCGCTGGTTCTTGATCGTGATGCGCGTGTTCATGGCGACGGCGATGCTGGTGCTGCTGATGGGCCTCGTGGGCCTTGCGATCAACGACACGCTTGCCGGCACGATGACCATCGGCGGCTTCACCATGGTCTTCTTCTTGGGAACCATGATCGCACGCTCGGTCCAGGAGCTCTCCTACCGCATGCTCGATTTCTTCGAGCAGCTGGGGACGCTGGCCGAGGCGCTCGAGCTCGTCACCCAAGCGCATGAGATCGAGGATAAGCCGGACGCCAAGCCCATGCGGGCGATGCGCGGCGAGATTCGCTTCGAGAACATCAATTTCCAACATTCCGACGGGCACCCGGTATTTCTGGGGCTGAACCTGCATATCCGAGCGGGCGAAAAGGTCGGCCTCGTCGGCAAGTCCGGCGCGGGCAAGTCGACGCTGGTCAAACTCCTGCGCCGGCAATTCGAGCCACAATCGGGGCGCATCCTGATCGACGGCCAGGACGTCGCCCTGACGACTTGGGATTCGGTCAACGAGGCGATCGCCGAAGTGCAGCAGATGCCGGGCGTCTTTCACCGCCCTGTACGGGACAACATCCGCTATGCCCAACCCGACGCCGACGAGGCCATTGTCATCGCCGCCGCGAAGGAGGCGCATGCGCACGATTTCATCAGTGGGCGCGATAGCGGCTACGACATGATCGTCGGTGAGCAAGGCATCAAACTCTCAGGCGGCGAGCGCCAGCGCGTCGCCATTGCGCGCGCGCTGGTGAAAGACGCGAAGATTCTCGTGCTCGACGAAGCAACCTCGTCGCTCGACTCCGAATCCGAGCATCTGATCCAGGAGGCGTTGTTCGAGCTGATGCAGGGGCGCACCGTGATCGCCATCGCCCATCGCCTGTCGACGATCGTCGGCATGGACCGCATCGTCTATCTGGAGAACGGGCGCATCCTGGAGCAAGGCAGCCACGCCGAGCTGCTGGCGCGCGGCGGCCCCTATGCGCAGCTGTGGAGCCGGCAAGTCGGCGGCTTTATCCAAGCGGCTTAATCCAGCGCGTAAACGAGCGCTTTCAAATAGGCGCTTTCGGGCAGCATGGGATGCATGGGGTGATCGGGGGCGGCGCCGCTCGCACGAATGAGGCGGGCCGTGCGGCCGGCACGCGCAATGCCGATGGCACATTCGTCTTGGAAGCGTTCCGCCGAGATCGCATGGCTGCAGGACGCGAGAAACAGAAAACCGCCAGGGGCCACCAGCGGCGCTGAAAGGCGCGCCAGCTTGCGATAGGCCTTGGCGCCGGTTTCCAGATCCTTCTTCGAGCGCACGAAGGGCGGCGGATCGCACGAGACGATGTCGAAACGAGTCGCCTGGCTGGCCATGCGCTCGAGCTCTTCGAAGACATCGGCGCGGCGCGTCGTGCAGCCGGTGATGTCGTTTTCCTTTGCGATCCGGGAAGCGCGCGCAAGCGCCGGCTCCGACGAGTCGACAAGCAGCGCTGACGTCGCGCCTTGTTTCAGGGCGCCAAGACCGAAGGCGCCAACGTAGGAATAGGCGTCCAGCACCGCCGCGCCTTTCGCGAGCCCGATCAAGAATTCGCGGTTGTCGCTTTGGTCGAAGAACCAGCCGGTCTTTTGACCGCCGATCGGATCGACGCCAAAGCGCACGCCGCTTTCGTCCACGACCACGCCGGCGTCGAGCGTTCCGTGGGCGACGCGCACGTCGTCTTTCAGGCCCTCATAGGCACGTGCCGGCGCGTCGCTCTTGATGACGATGGCGCGAGGCTTGAACAGTTCGCGCAACGCTTCGAGCCACAAGGGTTCAAACCCATCCATGCCGGCCGTGCCCGATTGCACGACCACGACGTCATCAAAGCGATCGACGAGGAGCCCCGGCAAGCCATCCGCCTCGCCATGGATCAAACGGTAATAGGGCGTTGTGAAGAGCCTGTCGCGCAAGGCTCCGGCGCGCGAGATGCGTTCCTGAAAGAAGGCCCCATCGATCGGCCCCGAGGCTCGTGGCAGCAAAATGCGCGCGGCGATAAGACTGTGCGGGTTAAAGTAGGCGGTGCCGAGGAGCAGACCGTCGTCGCCCCACACTTCGACCACAGAACCAGGCCCAAGCGCTTTCGCCGCGGCATCCATGCCGACTTCGTTCGAATAGATCCACGGCGCGCCGGCGCGAGCCCGTGCCCCCTGCTTTGGCTTGAGGCGCAGCTTCGGCGGCGCCGTCACAACATGGCCTGAAGCACGCGATCCGGTGGTTTGTGGCCGTCGGCGAAGGTCTTGATGTTGATGATGACCTTCTCGCCCATGTCGATGCGGCCTTCGAGCGTCGCCGAGCCCATATGGGGCAGGAGGACGACGTTCTTGAGCTTCAAGAGCTTTGGGTTAACGGCGGGCTCGTGTTCGAAGACGTCGAGCCCGGCGCCGGCGAGCTCGTTCGCTTCGAGCATGCGCGCCAATGCGTTCTCATCGATCACTTCGCCGCGTGCGGTGTTGACGATGTAGGACGTCGGCTTAATCAGCTTGAGGCGGCGCGCCGACAACAAATGATAAGTCGCCGGCGTGTGCGGGCAATTGACCGAGATGATATCCATGCGGACGAGCATCTGATCGAGACTGTCCCAATACGTCGCCTCAAGCTCCTCTTCGGTCGGCTTCGGGATGGGTTTGCGATTGTGATAGTGGATTTGCAGACCGAAGGCCTTGGCGCGACGCGCCACGGCCTGACCGATGCGGCCCATGCCGATAATGCCGAGGCGTTTTCCGGTCACACGCTGGCCGAGCATCCAGGTCGGCGACCAACCCTTGAACTCGCCGTTCGTTAAGACGTTTGCGCCCTCAACCAGACGGCGCGGTACCGCCAGGATCAGCGCCATGGCGATGTCGGCCGTGTCGTCGGTCAAGACGCCGGGCGTGTTCGTGACCGTAATCCCGCGCGCCCGCGCGCTCTCCAAATCGATGTTGTCGACGCCCGCACCGAAATTCGCGATCAGCCTCAACTTGTCGCCGGAGCGCGATAAAATCCGCGCATCGAGGCGATCGGTCACAGTCGGCACGAGCACATCGGCCGTTTGAACGGCCGTGGTTAATTCCTCGCGCGACATCGGCTTGTCGTCGACGTTCAATTTCGCGTCGAACAGCTCGCGCATGCGCGTCTCGATTACGTCCGGTAGTTTTCGAGTGACGATGACGAGTGGTTTTTTCATGGCATGAGCGAGCTGGCCGGTTCCAGTCTCTTGTCTAGCAGGTTGATCGGCTGGGTTCCTAGCGTGAATAGACGGCGTCCGCGCTAACTGAATTTTAAGTGCGGATACAGTGAGATAAGACATCATTCACCACGACGACATCAACCCGGCAGGCGGCGTTGCGCGGGCGGGATGCGGGATCACTTGCGCACCATTCTCGTCACTCTCTTTCTGATGGTCGCCGCGGTCCCGAGTTGGGCGAAGCCTCCGCCTGGGCATGTTCCGCAGCCGCGCCCCAAGCCATTCCTCGAAGCTGCACTTCAATCGGCGACGACGACGCCGGCGCAACCGCGGATCGCCGCATCCGGTTTGCCGGTGCCGCGCTGGGTCAGCGTTCGCGCGGGGCGCGTCAATGTGCGCCGCGGACCCGCGATGGATCAGGACGTCGTGTGGACGTATGTGCGCGCCGGCGTGCCGGTCGAGATCATTGCCGAATACGACACGTGGCGGCGAATCCGCGACGCAAGCGGCGAAACGGGCTGGGTCAAGGCCCAGATGCTGGACGGACGGCGTACCGTGTTGGTGACGGGACGCGTCAACACGGCCATCCTAAATTCACCCAAAGCCGAAGCGGATGTCGTCGCCTATGCCGCGCCAGGCCTGCAGGCGCAGCTTGTCGGTTGTCGCGGCGAGTGGTGCGAGATCAGCGCGCGCGGCTTCGACGGCTATGTCAGCCGCGACCGGCTGTGGGGCGTCTACAGCGAAGAGACGGTTCGCTAGCGCTACAAACCGTCGAACAAAGCCGTCGACAGATAGCGCTCGGCAAACGAGGGAATGATCACCACGATCGTCTTGCCGCCCCAGTCTTTCCGCGTGCCGACCTCAAGAGCGGCAGCAATGGCGGCGCCCGACGAAATGCCGCAGGGAATGCCCTCCATCTTCGCGGCCTTGCGCGCGGTCGCAAACGCGGTCTCGTTGCCGACGGTGATGATCTCGTCGATGAGCGAACGGTCGAGGATCGAGGGCACGAAGCCGGCGCCGATCCCTTGAATCTTGTGCGGCCCCGGCGGGCGTCCGGAAAGGATGGCGCTGTCTTCGGGCTCGACCGCGATCATCTTGACGGTCGGTTTGCGCGCCTTGAGGACGGAGCCGACGCCGGTGATCGTGCCGCCGGTGCCGATGCCGGAGACGACGGCGTCGACCTTGCCCGACGTATCGTTCCAAATCTCTTCGGCGGTCGTGCGACGGTGGATCGCCGGGTTCGCGGGATTGTCGAATTGCTGCGGGATGATCGAATTGGGAATCTCCGCGGCCAATTCGTTGGCGCGGGCAATGGCGCCGCGCATGCCTTGCGCCGCCGGCGTGAGTTCCAACTTGGCGCCGAGCAGGAGCAGCATCTTGCGGCGCTCAATCGACATCGACTCGGGCATCACGAGAATGAGTTGGTAGCCCTTTGCGGCGGCGACGAAGGCGAGCGCAATGCCGGTGTTGCCGGAGGTCGGCTCGATCAAGGTCGTGCCTTGTTTGATCAAGCCGCGCGATTCGAGATCCTCGATCATCGACACGCCGATCCGGTCCTTGACGCTCGCCAGCGGATTGAAGAACTCGAGCTTCAACAAAATGTCGGCCTTGACGCCCGCTTCTTTGGCCATGCGATTGAGCCGAACCAGAGGCGTGTCGCCGATCGTTTCGGTGATCGAATTGTAGACGCGGCCACGGCCAGGGGCGTGTTGGGCGTCGGATTTGCGGGCTGCTTCGCTCATGATTTATTCCTTTGAATTTGGCTTCAGATCGCGAAGTCCGCGCGGACTTCCATCGGTTCGGCGAGGCCTTTTTCTTCGGCGCGGTGACAGAGGTCTTCGATAGTGATTGCGTCAAGCTCGCGCATCAAATTCGTATGCACATCCTGAATCATGGGGCGGACGATGCGGTCGCCGATGGGAGAGGCGCCGTGCAATGCCGGTTCGTCCGCCGCCTCAAGCTCGGCAACAAGGCGCACGATCTCGCCGGCCGAGATGCGTCGGCGTTCGCGCGCCAGGCGGTAACCGCCGCGCGGCCCGCGCACGCCTTTCAGAATACCGTGGCGAACGAGGGCCTGCATGACCTGCTCCAAATAACGATGCGGCACGCCCTGACGGCGCGTAATCTCCTTGGCCTGCACCGGATCGGGGCGCGAATTGCAGGCGATGTCGAGCACCGCTTCGAGCGCCAAGATTGCCTTGCGGGACAGACGCAGCACGATTCAGGCTCCCTTTCTTGCGGCAATGCCGGTCGAGCCGAAGCCGCCGGGCCCACGTTCGCTTTGCGGCAACACGTTGACGCTTTCAAACCGGGCCGGCGTCACCGGCGCGACAACGAGCTGTGCGATGCGATCGCCGCGCGCAACGCGAAACGGCTCGGTGCCGTGGTTGATAAGAATGACTTTCACCTCGCCGCGATAATCGGCGTCGATCGTGCCGGGCGCGTTGAGCACTGTGACGCCGTGCTTCAATGCCAGACCCGAGCGCGGACGCACCTGACCTTCGAACCCCGCGGGTATGGCAAGAGCAAAGCCGGTGGCGATGGCAGCGACGGAGCCCGGTGCAATCGTCAATTCCTCGGCCGCGGCAATGTCGAAGCCTGCCGCCCCGGCGCTCGCTTGGCCGGGCAGCGCTAGGCCCCGGCCATGGGGCAATGTCAAAATCTGCACATCGATCATGCGGCGTGAACCTTCAGGTGCGCGGCTATTCGCTGGGCTAGGCGCGCGGCGACTTCGCTCTTGGCAAGCTGAGGCCAAGCCTCAGCGCCCTCGGCCGTAATCAGATGCACCGTGTTTCGGTCGCCGCCCATCACGCCGGTCGCCGGCGAGACATCATTGGCGACGATCCAGTCGCACCCTTTTTTCGTGCGCTTGGCTTGCGCGTGGGCGACGACATTTTCGGTTTCGGCGGCAAAGCCAACGACGAGACGCGGCCGCGCCGCCTTGCGAATACTCAAGGCGTGAAGAATGTCAGGGTTCTCGATCAGATTGAGGGACGTCAAGCCGACAGCGGTCTTTTTGATCTTTTGGTTTGCCGCATGATCGACGCGCCAATCGGCGACAGCGGCGGCGCAGACGGCCACCTCGACCGGAAGGGCCGCCTCACAGGCTGCGAACATTTCGTGCGCCGTTTCGACGCGAACAAGCTTGACGCGATTTGGCGGCGCGAGCGCCGTGGGCCCGGAGACCAAGGTCGTGTCGGCGCCAAGCTCGCTGAGTGCGGCGGCAATCGCATAGCCCTGCTTGCCCGACGAGCGGTTGGCGATATAGCGAACGGGATCGATCGGTTCATGGGTCGGGCCCGCGGTCACGAGTGCCTTGAGCCCCGCCAGGACACCTGTGCCCTTCGCCAAAAGCGCGTCGATCGCGGCGATGATCTCAGCCGGCTCGGCCATGCGGCCCGGGCCAAATTCGCCGCAGGCCATGTCGCCGTCGTTTGGCCCGACGATGGCGACGCCATCGGCAACGAGCTGCTTGATGTTGCGCTGGGTGGCGCTGTGCAACCACATCCGCACATTCATCGCCGGTGCGATAAGTACGGGCTTGTCGGTCGCGAGCAAAGCGGTGGAGGCCAAGTCGTCGGCGCGGCCGTGCACCATCTTGGCGACCAGATCGGCCGTCGCCGGGGCGACAACCAGGAGGTCGGCATCGCGCGAGAGCTGGATGTGACCCATCTCGGCTTCGTCGGTGAGGCTGAATAGATCTTGGTAGACCTTGTCGCCGGTCAGGCTCGAGACCGACAGCGGCGTGACGAATTGGGCGCCGGCGTGGGTGAGGATCGCCCGGACGCTCGCGCCCCGCTCCTTGAGGCGGCGGATAAGCTCAAGGCTCTTATAGGCGGCAATTCCGCCCGCGATTATGAGAAGGATGCGCTTGCCGTCGATCACGGATGCCTCGAATTTATTCCAAGGGCACGGGGATCATACATAATACCGGGAATGAGGTGTGAAAAGGCCCTCTTTGTGGTTTCTTGAATGCAAAAAGGGCTGAATTCTGGGCCTAGAGTTGGGCGATGGCGATCAAGGCCAGGGCCACCGCGCCGATCCAGACCGCAACGCGGAGGTGGGCAGTGCTGCGGACTTCGGCGGCGGCAATGGCTTTCGCCGTATCCGGGTGGAGGCGTAGGCCATTGGTCGACAGCATGGCCGCGACTTGCTCGGCGTTGCGTAGAACCTCCGGGAGGGCGCTAAGGGCGCGGCCGAGCGAGGTCATCCCTTCGGCCGCATCCTTCAGGCGGGCTTGCGGGCCCACTTGCTCGATCATCCATTGCTCGAGAATGGGCTTGGCTGCGTCCCAAATCGAATGCTGGGGATCGAGCTGGCGCGCAACGCCCTCAGCGACCACCATGGTTTTTTGCAGCAGCACGAGCTGCGGCTGGAGGGGCATGTCGAACATGCGCGTGACTTCGAACAATTGGGCCAGCAATTTCGCCATCGAGACCTTGCTCGCGTCGCGGCCGAAGATTGGTTCGCCGATCGCGCGTAGGGCTTGCGCGAAATCCTCGACGTTGTGGTCGGGCCCGACGAAGCCAACCTGAAGATGGATCGCAGCGACGCGGCGATAGTCGCGCGCGAGAAAGCCGCCGAGCGTCTCGGCCATGAAACGCCGCGCCAGCGGATCGAGCCGTCCCATAATTCCAAAATCAACGGCGACGAGGCGGCCTTCCGAGTCGACGAACAAATTGCCCGGATGCATATCGGCGTGAAAGAAGCCGTCGCGCAGTGCGTGGCGCAGAAAGCTTTGAACGACGAGTGTGGCGAGACGCTTGAGGTCGTAACCGCGCGCGATAAGTTGATCGCGATCCTTGAGCGAGACGCCGTCGATCCATTCCGACGCGAGCACGCGGCGCGTCGTCAAATCCCAATCGATCGCGGGGACGCGGAAATCGCTTTCCTTGGCGGTGTTGTTGGTGAGTTCGACCGCGGCGGCGCCTTCGAGCCGCAAGTCCATCTCGATGGCGATGGAGCGCGCTAGGGTGTCGATCAACGCGACGGGGCGCAAGCGGCGCGCCTCAGGCCCAATGCGCTCCATCCAACGTGCAGCCCAGGCGAATGCTTCAAGATCTTCGGCAAATGCGCGTTCAATGCCGGGGCGCAGAATTTTCAACGCCCTGCGGCGCGGTGGTGCAGCGGGCACCTCCGGCAACAGAATGACTTTATGTACCTGCGCGATCGAGGCCGCGGCGACGGGCCCGCCAAGATCGCCGATGGTAGCCAGCGCTTCTGCGTTCAGCTCTTCTGCCAAGATTTTGCGCGCTTCGCTGAGCGCGAATGGTGGCAAGCGATCTTGCAGTTCCGCCAGATCGCGCGCGATCTCCGTTCCGATGACGTCGGGGCGCGTCGCCAAGAACTGGCCGAGCTTGATGTAAGAAGGCCCAAGCTCGGTGAGCGCTCGCGCCAGGCGTTCGCCGCTGCGGCCGACCGCAAGTTTTTTGTTTCGGCGAAACAGGCCCAGCGCCTTTGCAGCGCGCAACGGTGGCGGCGTGAATTGCGACCACTCGCTCGGAGGCAGCACGTCGTAGGCGCCGAGCACGCGGCCCGCACGCCGCAACCGTCCGAGCATACGAAGGGCGCGAAACATCAAAGCTTCCACCCCGAATGTATGGCGGCGATACCGCCGGTCAGATTGCGCCAGGTTACGCGCCCGAAGCCGGCCTGCTCGATCATCTTGCCGAAAGCGGGCTGCGGCGGGAAACGGCGGATGCTCTCCACGAGATATTCATACGCCGCGCGATCGTTGGCTACTGCCGCGCCGATCGCCGGAATCGCGTTGAACGACCACATCTCATACAGCCGGTCGAGGATCGGCACGTCGACGTGCGAAAATTCCAAGCACAGGAATCGCCCGCCGGGACGCAACACGCGATAGGCCTCGGTGAGGGCCCGGTCGATGTGCGTGACGTTGCGGATGCCGAAGGCGATCGTATAGGCGTCGGCGCTTTCACTCTTGAACGGCAAGCGCTCGGCGTCGCCGCAGGCAAACGTGACGCGCTCGTTGTCGTTGCGCTTGGCAGCGCGTTCAGCGCCGACGCTGAGCATCTCGTAATTGATGTCGCAAACAATGGCGCTGGCGCGCCCCTTCTTCGGCACGGTGCGGTCGAGAAAGCGGAAGGCGATGTCGCCTGTGCCGCCCGCGACGTCGATCAACGCCATGTCGGCCGATGGCGCAAGCCAACCGATCAGCGCCGCCTTCCACAAACGGTGGACGCCGCCCGACATCAAATCGTTCATGGCGTCGTAGTTGCGCGCCACGGACGAGAAGACGCGGCCGACGAGGCGCGATTTGTCTTCTTCCGGGACTTCGCGGAATCCGAACGACGTCGTGTTGCGCTCGTTGCTCATCGGGCTTGTTGGGAAGATAGCGCTTGACCCGGTCCGCAGCTACGTTCCATGCCGTCACATGCCCGAGCTTCCCGAAGTCGAAACCGTGCGTCTTGGACTCGTGCCCATACTCGAAGGGCGCAGGCTCGTGCACGTGGAAGCGCGGCGTCCCGATCTGCGGATCGCGTTCCCGCCGCAATTCGCGGAAAGGTTAATCGGGCGGCGCATCGAAAAGCTCCGGCGGCGGGCGAAATATCTGCTCGCGTATCTCGATCGCGACGAGATTCTGCTCATTCACTTGGGAATGTCGGGGCGGTTCTTCGTCGATCTGAAGCGGGCGAATTCCACCGGTATGGGCACGCACGATCATGTGATGTTCGAAACCGATCGCGGCGCGCGTGTCGTCTATAGCGATCATCGCCGCTTCGGACTGATGACGTTGTTGTCGACGGACGAGCTTCAAAGCCACAAATTGCTCAAGGGGTTGGGACCCGAGCCGTTGACCGCGGATTTTTCCGCCGCACACCTCACTAAGACGCTGAGAGGCAAGAAGACTCCGATCAAATCGGCGTTGCTCGATCAGCGCGTCGTCGCCGGGCTCGGTAATATTTATGTGTGCGAAGCCCTGTTCCGGGCGCGCGTTTCACCAAAGCGCCTCGCAGCGCGCGTTGACGGCGACCAGGTGAAACGGCTCGTCCTCTCGATCCGTACCGTCCTTGGCGACGCGATCGCGGCGGGCGGTTCGACGCTGCGCGACTATCGCCAAGCCGACGGCGAGCTTGGCTATTTCCAACACCAGTTCCGTGTCTATGGCCGCGAAAGCGAGCGTTGCACCAAGCGTGGCTGTCGCGGTCGCATCAAGAGGATTGTGCAGTCCGGCCGTTCAACGTTTTTCTGTCCGGTCTGTCAGCGCTAGCGGCGCGACGCTCTTTGCGCTAAAGGGCCCTCGATACAGAGGATCACTGCCATGACCTACGAAACGATCAAGGCCGAAACGCGCGGCGCCGTCGAGCTCATTACGCTCAATCGGCCGCAAGCGTTGAATGCGCTGAACTCGCAATTGGTCGACGAACTTTCCGCCGCGCTCGATGCCGCCGAGGCCAACAAGGCGGTTCGTTGCATCGTCCTCACGGGATCGGAGAAGGCCTTCGCCGCGGGCGCGGACATCAAGGAGATGCAACCCAAGTCCTACATGGATGCGTTCGGCGAGGACTTCATTACGCGCAATTGGGAACGGGTGACGCGCTGTCGCAAGCCCGTGATCGCGGCGGTCGCGGGCTTCGCACTGGGTGGCGGGTGTGAGCTTGCGATGATGTGCGACTTCATTATCGCCGGCGACAATGCCAAATTCGGGCAACCCGAAATCAAGCTTGGCGTCATGCCGGGAGCGGGCGGCACCCAACGCCTGACACGCTTCGTCGGCAAATCGAAAGCGATGGAAATGTGCTTAACGGGGCGCATGATGGATGCGGCGGAAGCAGAACGATCCGGCCTCGTCAGCCGCGTCGTGCCGGTCGCCGATTTGTTGGTTGAAGCGCTGAAGGTCGCTGAGGCGATCGCCGAACTGTCGCTGCCGATCGTGATGATGGCGAAAGAATCGGTCAATCGCTCGTACGAAACGACCCTGGCCGAGGGCGTGCGTTTCGAGCGGCGGCTCTTTCACTCGATGTTCGCCACGGCCGATCAAAAGGAAGGCATGGCGGCTTTCATCGATAAGCGAAAGCCGAAATTCGAACATCGCTGAAAATTGGCTGCAATCTGGCGTTGACGCGCCGCTTGCGGGGCGTCTATAACGCCCGACCTTCAGCCGCCGCCCGCCTTGTAAGGACTATATCGTATGGCGAATATCCGCTCAGCCGCAAAGGCCGCACGCAAAGCCAAGCGTCGCCAGGCCGTCAACACCGCGCGCAAGAGCCGGGTTCGTTCGTACGTGCGTAAAGTCGAAGAGGCGATCACCGCCGGTGACTCAAAGGCTGCGCAAGCGGCGCTGCGCGAAGCTCAGCCGGAAATCGTGCGTGGGGCGAATAAGCGCATCATGCACAAGCGTGCGGCGTCTCGCAAAGTCTCGCGGCTCGCGCGCCGCGTGAAAGCGCTCGCGAAATAATTTTCGCGAAAATTTTCTTCCCGATTCTTTTCACTTGACGGCAGGCGAAAGCGCAGAAGCGCAAGGCGTGCGCACGTGCACTACGTGCGGTTTCGAACCGGGAGATCGTCTGTATACGGACGACGCGAGAGTTTTACTTATCTGCCACATTGACGTCACAAAGGGTCAGATTTAGATTGTCCAGACGCTTGGGGAACCAAGCAGTCCCCGTAAGACGCGCGTCCTGCGTCGCATCACCCCGGTCGCAATTTTCTCACCGCAGCGTCAAAAGAACCTTCGCCTGAATTTCGCAAAGCGCACGAGGTGCATTTTTTTCTCGTGTTCAGCTTTGTTCTACTTGAAGGTCGGCGCCGCGTGGAGTTTACTGTTAACCAAGACGCAATTGAGTGGAACGCAGAAATGAAAACGACCAGAAGCGAAATTGGTTGCGGTAGACCGGCTAAGATTCTCGTTGAACGAGCCAAGTAAGCTCAAGTCCCTTGGCTGCAATAGCGCAGCCCGAAATTCGAGTAACTCTTCGACAGCTTGTCATCGCCGACGGCGATGGCGTGAGTCTCTTTGCCTGAAAGGCTAAGGGCGTGGAGGTCGCATGCACGCGATAGGCGAAGTGGCGCCGGCTGAGGCTTGGGAACTGTTGAAACGTGACCCGAACGCACAGCTGGTAGACGTTCGCACAACCGCGGAGTGGGCGTTTGTCGGAGCGCCTGATTTGACGCAACTCAATCGCCGTGTCGTGACAGTCGAGTGGAGTGCCTATCCGAGCATGGCTCGCAACGAGCAGTTCGAAACGCTCGTGGCCGAAAAGCTCAAAGCGCAAGGTGCCGGGGCAAATACTGCGGTCGTCTTCTTGTGCCGCTCTGGCGCGCGCAGCTTGGCTGCTGCCAAAGCTATGTCGGCTGCAGGCTATGACCGGTGTCTCAATCTCACGGGCGGTTTTGAAGGTGATTTGGACTCGGAAAAACATCGAGGCGGGCGAAACGGTTGGAAGCACGCCGGCCTCGCGTGGAAGCAAACATGAGGGGAGAACCATTCGTGACCGCCGGGAGGGCGGGCCGCACCCAGTCATTGAAACGTACACCTGCCTGGCGTGACGGCTCGCAAGAGTCGAGGCGGCGTGATTTCTACTTCATCAAAGTAAAGCGGTAGAGTCCGAAGCGTTGTTGTTCGGAGAGTCTTTGGGTCGCCTGAAGAGTTGTGGGTGAATGGGACGTTCCGTGTGGAGCAAGCAATGGCTCCCGCGGATTCGCGAGGCCATCAAAAAAAGGGAAGTGAGAGACCGTGGCAAATTATGAAAGCCAAGCCGGCGAAGGGAAATTCGAGAATATTTGGAGCCGAGTGCGCGATCGCCTAAAGGCCGATATCGGCACGCAACGCTTCACCTACTGGATCGACCCTTTGCGAGTGATCTCCGCAAGCGAGACGCGGGTCATCATTGCCTGCTCCAGCCGTTTTGAGAGAGACAAGGTCGTCGAATCCCACGGTGAGCGTATCGCGCATCTCATCGCCGAGATGGCGCCCGGTCTTGGCGCAGTGGAGTTCGTCGTTGAGACGCGGCCAAAGCCCGTCGCCGTTGCACCAAATCAAGCGGCTCGTATCACTGCCGACGCCTCGCCCAGTGCAGCCGAGCCATTGATGGTGCAGGGATCCATCCCGCTCAGTCGCGCCTGCACGTTCGCCAACTTTGTGACCGGGCGTTCGAACCAAGTCGCGTTCAACGAAGCGCGCCGCGCAGCGGACGCAGAGATTCCGACGGCCAATCCGCTGTTTTTCTTCGGCGGTACTGGGCTCGGGAAATCGCATCTCATGCACGCCATCGCCTGGCGCATTCTGGAACGCGAACCGTCCAAGCGCGTGCTCTTCATCACGGCGGAAACCTTTATGAGGCGTTTCGTCACGGCATTGAAGGGCGGAGCGACGCTTGAGTTCAAAGACCTGCTGCGCAACGTCGACCTCCTGCTCGTCGATGATGTTCACTTCATCTTGGGCAAGGAAGCGACGCAGGAGGAGTTTTTCCACACGTTCGACTCGTTGACGGACAACAACAAGCAGATCGTGCTTTCGGCCGACCGCTCACCGTCGCTGTTCGACAAGGTCAGCGACCGGGTCCGTTCGCGCCTGATGAAGGGTGCGAGTGTGGAAATCGGCAGCACCGATCTCGATCTCAGGCTCGCGATTCTAGAGGCCAAAGTCGAACGTTTGGTCAAGGATCGCCCCGGTATATCGATCGGAAGCGATGCGCTTCACTACATGGCGCAGCGCATCGCGACGAATACGCGCGAGCTCGAAGGCGCTCTCACCCGCGTGGTGACGCAGAGCGAAAACGGGACGCGTCCAGTCTCGATCGAAAATTTGCAGATTTGGCTTGCGGATTTCCTGAAGGCATATGATCGCCGTGTCACCATTGAAGAGATCAAACGCAAGGTCGCCGATCACTTTCAATTGAAAGTGGCCGATCTCGAATCTCCAAACCGCTCGCGATCGATCGTCCGCCCGCGACAGGTTGCGATGTATCTCTCCAGAATCCTTACGCCTCGCTCGTTTCCCGAGATCGGCAAGCGCTTCGGAGACAGAGACCACACAACCGTCATGCATGCGGTCTCGACCGTGAAGGCCTTCATCGGTACAGATCCGCACTTCGCGGAGGAGGTCGAGGGTCTGCGATTGTCGATCCGAAACTGGCCCGTGGAGCAGGGATCGGGTGACGCTAAGGCGGGCACGCCGCCGGCCCCGTTCCAGCCGCAAATCTGAGGACAAATTCCTCTTTTAAATCAGATAGTTACATAGCCAACATAGGCGGCGCGACAAGGTGAATTTCTATTCCTTGGCGCGCCGCCTCAAGCTATATTGATCGTTGCTTCGCCGCGTCCCCTAAAGGCGCGGCGTTCATGTCTTCACCCCTAAGCCCATCTCTCTAAGACTAAGGGCCTTTTTCCCGCATGCGGATCACCATCGAACGCGCCAGTTTTCTCAAAGCTTTGAACCACGTGCAGAGCGTTGTCGAACGGCGCAACACCATTCCTATTCTGTCGAATGTTTTGCTCAATGCCGAGAAGGGCAAGCTGTCGCTGACCGCGACCGATCTCGATATCGAGATCGTGGAGGCCGTGGCGGCCGACGTTGTTCGCGCCGGAGCGACAACGGCGCCTGCGCACACGCTTTACGACATCGTGCGCAAGCTGCCGGACGGCTCGCAGGTGCAACTCGATTTCGGCGAAGGCGACGGGCGATTGACGCTGTCGGCGGGCCGCTCGAAGTTTCAGCTTTCGGCGTTGCCGCGCGAAGACTTTCCGGCGCTGTCTGCCGGTACGCTGCCGCACAGATTCGCGCTGAAGCCGGACGATCTCGCCGCCCTCATCGACAAGACCCGCTTTGCCGTGTCGACCGAGGAGACGCGCTACTACCTCAACGGCATCTACCTTCACGTGCATCAAGAGAAGAACAAGCATTATCTGCGCGCGGTTGCGACGGACGGGCATCGCCTGGCTCGCTATGAGCTCGAGGCACCGAAGGGCGCGTCGGGAATCCCCGGCGTCATCGTACCGCGCAAAACGGTCAACGAACTGCGCAAGCTCCTGGAAGATATCGATGCGCCGGTTGAAGTCGCGATCTCGGACACCAAGATTCGTTTTGCACTGGACAGCGTCGTGCTGACTTCCAAATTGATCGACGGTACGTTTCCAGAATATCAGCGGGTCATCCCCTCCGGAAACGACAAGATCCTGGAGATCGTGCGCGACGAGCTGAAAGAGGCGGTCGACCGCGTTTCGACCGTGTCGACGGAAAAATCGCGAGCCGTGAAGCTCAACCTCGAAAAGGGCCGTTTGACGCTCAGCGTCGTGAGCCCGGAAGCGGGGACCGCGACCGAAGAATTGATCTTGGACTACGGATCGGGGCCGATCGAAATCGGCTTCAACGCACGTTATATCATGGACATTCTCGAACGGATCGACGGCGACAAGGCCATTTTCCAATTTTCCGATTCCGGCTCGCCGACATTGGTGCGCGATAGCGCGAGCGAAGCGGCGCTCTATGTCTTGATGCCGATGCGCGTTTAGAAAAAGGTTTTGCAGTCGCTCATGGGACTCGTCGAGGGTCAATCGATCGCGGAGCACGCCGCGCAGGCAGGGTCCGGCGTTGCGATTTCGCGCGTGATGTTGAGCGATTTTCGTTCTTATGCGAGCCTCGATTTGCGGCTTCAGGGACGCATCGTCGTGCTCACCGGGCCGAACGGCGCCGGCAAGACGAATCTGCTCGAGGCTCTTTCGACACTGGCGCCGGGCCGCGGTCTGCGCGGGGCGCGCCTCAGCGATCTTTCGCGCTCAACGCCCGGCGACACCGGACTTCGACCATGGAGCGTCGGAGCGACTGTGCGGTCGACTTTCGGCGACACGCAACTCGGCGTCGGTTTCGTGCCAGGAGCCGATGACAATGGTCAACTGAAACGCGTCGTGCGTATTGATGGCGTTCCGGCGAGCAGCCCTCAAGCCCTTGTCGAGCGACTTCGACTTGTTTGGCTGATTCCGGCGATGGACCGGTTATTTCACGACGGCGCGGCCGAGCGGCGGCGCTTCCTCGATCGGTTGATCACCAGCGCCGATCCGCAGCATGCGCGCCGCTGGAACAATTATGAAACCGCCATGCGCGAGCGGATCGGGGCGCTGAGAAGCGCTGCGTCCGAGAAATGGCTCGCCGCGCTCGAACGGACAATGTCGGAGAATGCGATCGCAGTGGCTGCCTCCCGCCGAGAAGGGACGAAACGATTGACGGCAGCGATGAACGCGAGCCGCTCCAGTGCTTTCCCGATGGCGCAGATCGCGCTCGAAGGCACGGTCGAGGGAATGCTCGAGATGATGCCCGCGATCGAGGCGGAGGATCAGTTCGCCGAAACGTTGACGCGCGAACGGGTCACGGATGGAGAAGCCGGTCGCACCGCCGTAGGGCCTCACCTTACGGACCTTATCGTGCACCATCGCGAAAAGGGCTTGGAAGCAAGGACGTGCTCTACCGGCGAGCAAAAGGCGCTGCTTATCCGCCTGGTGCTGGCGGGGGCCGCGGTCCCCGCCGCAGGTGCACCGGAGGCACCTGTGCTCCTGCTCGATGAAATCGCCGCGCATCTGGATTACGCGCGGCGGCAGGCGCTGTTCGATGAGATTGACACGCTCGGTGTGCAAGCCTGGATCACGGGCACCGACACATCGGCTTTTTCCGCGCTTGAGGGGCGAGCGCAATTCCTGCGTGTCGGCGATGGCGCCGTTCGCGCCTGATCATTCAATTCGAGTATGAGATTCTATGGACGACAACGACAACGACAATCTGCCGACGAACGACAGTTACGGCGCCGACAGCATCAAAGTGCTCAAGGGCCTCGACGCCGTGCGCAAACGGCCGGGTATGTATATCGGCGACACCGATGACGGCTCGGGCCTGCACCATATGGTCTATGAAGTCGTCGACAACTCGATCGACGAAACGCTCGCGGGCCATGCCACGCAGATTCTCGTCACCCTGAATCCCGACGGATCTTGCACGGTCATGGACAACGGGCGCGGCATTCCGACGGATATGCACGAGGAAGGTGTTTCGGCCGCGGAAGTCATCATGACGCAGCTGCATGCCGGCGGGAAGTTCGACCAAAACTCCTACAAGGTCTCGGGCGGCTTGCACGGCGTGGGCGTTTCGGTCGTCAACGCGCTTTCGGAATGGCTTGCCTTGCGCATTTGGCGCGACGGCAAAGAGCATTTCATGCGCTTTCAATTGGGCGAGCCCGATGCGCCGCTCAAGGCCGTGGGCGAGGCGAAAGGCAAGCGCGGCACCGAGGTGACGTTCTTGCCGTCGCCGAAGATTTTCACCAAGACGGAATTCGACTACGCAACGCTCGAACACCGGTTGCGCGAACTTGCGTTCCTGAACTCGGGCGTGACGATCAAATTCTTGGACAATCGCGGCGTCGACAAGAAGGACACGACGCTGCATTATGACGGCGGGCTCGAGGCTTTCGTGCGCTATCTCGATCGCGCGAAGACACCGCTCGTGCCGAAGCCTATTCTGCTGAAGGTCGAACGCGACGGGATTGTCGTCGAAGTGGCGCTGTGGTGGAACGACAGCTACCACGAGAATATGCTTTGCTTCACCAACAACATTCCGCAGCGCGACGGCGGCACGCATCTGGCGGGCTTTCGCGGTGCGCTGACGCGCGTCGTCAACGGCTATGCCAATGACAGCGGCCTTGCCAAGAAGGAACGCGTGGCGCTCACCGGCGACGATTGCCGCGAAGGATTGACCTGCGTTCTCTCGGTCAAGGTGCCGGATCCGAAATTCTCGTCGCAGACCAAGGACAAGCTCGTGTCGTCGGAGGTGCGTCCGGTCGTGGAGGGCGCCGTCAACGAGACGCTGGGTCATTGGTTCGAAGAACATCCGGCCGAAGCGAAGGCCATCGTCATCAAAGTCGTCGAGGCGGCGGCGGCGCGTGAAGCCGCGCGAAAGGCGCGGGAGCTGACGCGACGCAAGGGAGCGCTCGACGGCATGGGCCTTCCGGGGAAACTCGCCGAATGCCAGGAGCGCGATCCGGCAAAATGCGAGCTTTTTCTCGTCGAGGGCGACTCGGCCGGCGGCTCGGCGAAGCAAGGCCGCAATCGAGCCAATCAAGCCGTGCTGCCGCTGCGCGGCAAGATCCTGAACGTCGAGCGCGCGCGCTTCGACAAGATGCTGGGATCGCAGGAAATCGCGACGCTGATCACGGCTCTGGGCACCGGCATCGGGCGCGAGGAGTTCGATCTATCGAAGCTGCGCTATCACAAGGTCATCATCATGACGGACGCCGACGTCGACGGCGCCCATATCCGCACGTTGCTGCTGACGTTTTTCTACCGGCAGATGCAGGAGATGATCGAACGCGGGCACCTCTACATCGCCCAGCCGCCGCTCTACAAAGTTTCGCGCGGTAAATCAGAACGATATCTGAAGGACCAGCGTGAGTTCGAAGCCTTCGTGGTATCGGAAGGCGTGCGCGATGCGGTGTTCAAGTCCGCCGACGGTCAACAGGTGGCGGGCCCGGCGCTCGCCGAGATGGTCGAATTCGCCCGCCAAGTGCGTGCCTCAGTGCAAGGGCTCGCATCGAAATACCCCGCCAGTCTCGTCGAACAGGCCGCAATTGCCGGCGTATTGAACGCGGACACATTGTCTGATCCGGCGCGTGCGACAGAGGCCGCGAAAGCGGTCGCCAGGCGGCTGGACTCGATTTCGACCGAACTCGAGCAAGGCTGGGTCGGCGAAGCGGCACCGCGTGGACTTGTGTTCCGTCGAACGCTGCGCGGCGTATCAGAGGAGATCCTGCTGGACAGTGCGCTCGTCGCCTCAGCGGACGCGCGCAAGCTCGACAGATGGGCGGATGACCTGGGCGCGACATATGCGTCGGGTGGCACGATCACGCGCGGCGACGATGCGAAGCCGGTGCGAGCGCCCTCCGAACTCGTCGATGCGATCTCGGCCTGGGGCCAAAAGGGCATCTCGCTGCAACGCTATAAAGGCCTGGGCGAGATGAACCCCGAGCAATTGTGGGAAACGACGCTCGACGAAAACGCGCGCTCGCTGCTGCAGGTGAAGATCAGTCATGGCGACACTGCCGACGAAGTGTTCTCCAAGCTCATGGGTGACGCCGTCGATCCGCGCCGCGAGTTCATTCAAGAAAACGCGCTCGCGGTCGCCAATCTCGACGTTTAAGGCGCCGCATGACTGCGGTTGCGGGGCCAGCGCTCTAACTTTGGGCGGAGAGGACACAAGCGCCGCAAGATGCCGCGCACGGCGCGGCGCGGCGCTATCCCTCCCCACAAGGAGGAGGGAAGGGCTACGTTGACCGCGACAGTATTGGAGTGAACCCATGAAGGTTTCAGACGCGATCAATTCGCGCATCACGACGCGCGCCTTTCTCGACAAGCCGGTGCCGCAATCTACGTTGCGCGCGATCCTCGAAACGGCGAAACGGGCACCCTCGGGCGGCAATCTGCAGCCGTGGCACGTGTGGCTCGTGACAGGTGAGCCGCTGGCGCGGTTCAAGGCGTTGATAAAGGAGAAGATGGCGACGAGCCCGCGCGGCGAGGGCACCGAGTATCAAATCTATCCGGCCGAGCTGAAGGAGCCTTATCGGTCGCGGCGCTTCAAGTGCGGCGAAGACATGTATGCGACGATCAATATGCCGCGTGAAGACAAGCTTGGACGATTGCTGAACTTCGCGCGCAACTTCGAACTCTTCGGCGCGCCGGCGGCGATGTTCTTCGCGATCGACCGGCAGATGCAACAGGGGCAGTGGGCCGATCTCGGCATGTTCATGCAGTCGATCATGCTCCTCGCGCGCGAACACGGGCTGCACACCTGCCCGCAGGAAGCATGGGCGATTTGGCACAAGACGCTCGGCGAATTCTTGCCCATCCCGCCAGAGCTAATGCTCTTTTGCGGAATGGGACTGGGCTACATGGACGAAGCGCATCCGATGAATCGGTTGCGTACGGACCGCGCCCCACTCAGCGAATTTGCCACCATCATGGGCGACTGAGAGCGGTCAACTCTTGGCCCGGACCTCAGCGTCGGTCTTCGCCTTGGCCGCATCGGTCGGATTGATCTCAAGCTGTTTGGCAACCATGTCGATCATCATCGTCTCCATGCGGTGCAGCTTGCCGTCGGCCAAGGCGACCTCCCAGAGGTCCCGCACGATGTCGAGGCGTTCGGCCGGCGTGAAGCCCTTCTTGATGGCCTCGCAGAAGATCCAGTTGTTGTAGGTGTTCGCCTGGCGCGTTTCGGCGATCGCGTGCAGATGGCGCGCCTGTTCGGCCGGCAGCTTAAGCATCTCGCGCAGCAGGCGTATGACGGTGCCTTGCTCGACCGCGTCGTAGTGGCCGTCGAGCCGGGAGGCTTCAACGAGTAACGCGGCGACCGCCACTTGCTGGCGCGCGAACGGATCGGGATTGATGGCGCCGGACTCCTGGCGCTTTTCAAGAAAGGCGGTGATCTTGTCGAACATCGAATTCACTCCGTCTCGGGGGTGAGCGGCGGCCGGGAATTTCGCACGCTGCCGGCCAAACAAAAAGGGCCGGAAGCAATGCTCCGGCCCTCTTGCGTATTCCTTACCGGTTAATGCCAGTGGCCGCCCGGCTCCGGTCCAGCATAAGGCAAGCTCTTGCGCGGCAGCACCGTGTCGATAACCACGGCCAGACCCGGCAGGGCCGTCAGCGCCATGACCATGTTCGTCAAGAACATGAAGGTCATCAACGTGCCCATATCCGCCTGGAATTTGAGCGGCGAGAAGGACCATGTCGATACGCCGAGGGCGAAGTTTAGCGCCGTGAAGAACACACCGTTGCCGGTCTCCTGGATTGTCTCCTTGTAAGCGGTGGTGATGTTGACGCCGCGCGACAGATGGTATTGGAGGCGATTGTAGATGTAGTACGCGTAGTCGACGCCGACACCGACCACCAGCACGATCACCGGCAGGGTCGCAACCTTCAAGCCGATCTGAAGTTGCAACATGAAGAAGTAGCCGAAGAACGTCGCGTAGGTCAGCGGCAAGCAACAGCCGACCGCGGCTCGCCAGTCGAAGTAGGTGATGTAGGTCAAGAAGATCACGATCATGTAGACGATCAAGATCGACGGCAGCTCATAGGTCGAGATGGTCTCGTTCACTGCGGCGGCTACGCCTGAATTGCCCAAGGCCAATCTGATGGTGAAGTCGTCCGGCACGCCATTGACCAGGAACAGGCTTGCCTTCTTCCATTCGGGTTTGCTGACCAGGGAGAGAATGTCGACCTTGGCATGACCGGTCGCATCGGGAACGACGTCGACCGAGCCTTCGGCCACTTTCGCGCCGAAGACGTCGATGGTGCCGGGCTTGGGGGCCTCAAAACCGGTGACGAAAAAGTTCTGTTTCTGATCCTTGATCAGCACGGGCGCGGTGTAGGTCAGGCCGGCCAGATCATTGCGCGTCATCGTCCATGTGCTGGTCGGTTTGGCCGGCTCACGGCGCGGTTTGCCGTCCACCAAATATTCCGGCGGCATGATCTTGTCTTTGTTGTTGGCCCCGGCGTTCAAGACCGGCGGGAAGCCGCGTTTGGCGATCCAATCTTTGACGGCGGCGACGACCGGTTTGATCGTCGTCGCCTTGCCGTCGTTCAAGAACACCTGAACCGGCATGATCGTACAATCCACGTCGATCAACCCCGAGGAGGGCGGAATCGGCCCGACCGCTTGCACGAGCGAGTAGGCGTTGCGCGGTACGGCACGCCACTTGAGATTGCCTTCGTTCCAGCCGGCGTTGATCTGCTTGGCGAGGAACGGCGCGCTCTGTACGTCGCGGACGCCGGGCACATTGCGCATGTACCAACTGAACTCGTTCACATAGTTCATGTAGGCGTAGTTGATGCACGATTGCGGCGGCGTCTCGACCACGATCGTCAGCAGATCGAGGCCGATCGAAAACTTGTCTGCGATGACGCGCGAATCGACGTTGTAACGCGATTCCGCCCGTAACTCGGGCGCGCCGGGGTGCAGGTCGCCGACGTGACGCTGTTCGCTTTTGACGGCTGCGAAAACGAAGAGGCCGAAGAACAGCGCCGACACCGGGAAGGCAACAATCGGCTCGCCGAAGACGCCGAGCAGCCTCATGAAGCGTAAGCGCGTGTCGCGGGCGCCGGCGACCCGGGCGCGGTAACCGTCGTCGAACGTGAAGTACGACGCGATCACCGGCAACATGATCAAATTGGTGATGATCTTCAGGCCGGTACCGATCGAGGCCGTGATCGCAAGTTCTTGAATCTGGGGAATGGGAACGATGTAAAGCGCGCCGAAGCCGACGACCGCGGTCACCAGGGACAGCGATCCCGGGATCAAGAGGCCGCGGAAGCTCGATCGTGCGGCCACCTCGGCCGAGGAGCCGTGCGCAAGCTCGGACGTGATCATGTTCAACTGCTGAACGCCATGACTGGTGCCGATTGCAAATACCAGGAACGGCACAAGGATCGCCAACGGGTCGAGGCCGAAGCCCAGCAAGGTCAGAATGCCGAACTGCCAAATGACCGAAGTGAGCGAGCAACCGACCGTCAGGAAGGTGAGCCTCCAGTTTCGGCAGTAGAAATAGACAGCCAGAACGGTGAGGAAGAACGCCCCGCCAAAGAACCAAGGCGCAGATGTAATGCCGCCGAGCGCGATATCGCTGATGGCTTTCGCAAAGCCAATGATGTGGACCTGCAGATCGCCGTGTTCGTATTTGCCGCGGATCTTTTGCTCGAGCTGCTCACCCAAGTCGATGTAGTCGAGCTTTTTCTGCGCCCGGACGTCGTATTCAAGGAGCTCAGTGACGACCAAGGAGGCCGTGAAATCGTTCGACACAAGGCGACCGACGAGATTGCCCTTGAGCACGTCGTTCTTCAGCTGGGTGATCGCCGGGCCGACCATCGTGTCCGGCGTGATTTTGCCCGGAATGACGTCGCGCGCCGTGATGCCGTCTTCGGTGATTTCAAGAATTCGGGTGTTTGGCGTCCACAGGCTGGTGACGGTGCGGCGATCGACGCCCGGCAAATAGAAAATATCCTGCGTGATTTCGTTCAGCGTCTTCAGGAACTGCTGATTCCAGATATCGCCCTTGGTGTTGCGCAGCACCACGATGACGCGGTTGGCGCCAAACAGGCGATCTTCGTAGTCGTGGAACGTTTGAATGTAGGGATGGTTGGAGGGCAGACCCTTATAGAAGCCCGCGTCGAAGTGGAGCTTGGTCGCTTGGAATCCCAGAATGACAGTCGCGATCGCGATCGCTGCCAGAACCAGGACGCGCCCACGGAAGAAAATCGTCTCGAGAAATCTAATCATGAACTTCCGTTTACTCCCTCGGAGAGCGCACTCTGACGGTGCGTCTCAAGCGTTACCAACCGGCAGCGGCAGCCACGGACAATGCGCGATACGCATCCAACCGCGTCGTGCCGAATTCCATCGTTTCGTCGGGAAAAAGGATGCCCCTGTGGTCGCGGCGGGCGCCAATTCTGCGAGGCGAACACGCTGCCGCGACTCGACTGTCCACTGGTGTGTCCTTCCCCCCTCAGGCGCACAGGTCCGCGTCACCTCCCCAAGCGACGCGCCCTTCGGGCCCTCCGCGCGCCATCGACGCCGGCAAACGCAGTCAAGCCCAACCACTTCCTCTAACACATTCATGATGCCGTCGCCAAAGCCTGGACTCGAATCATGCTGAAGAGCCGAGGAGTGTGGGCGCTGTGCCGCAGTCGTGGTTTGGCCGGCACGCTTGGTCGGCGAACCGGCCGTTCAACATGACAGAGCGATTTTAAGGAGCTTCTAATTGTCTCGGCGCTAGAACCGGCAAAGCTGACGCCAGCGTCAAGTTAAAGTTGACGCACATGTCACTTTTTGCTAGACGGCCGGCAGAGCAACGCCATTCGAGTGGGAGCGAATATTCATGACTACGCTGCAGATCACCAAGGATCAGGCCTACAACGCCGTCGATCCGACCGATTTCCCGGCCATGATGGAAGTGGAGCGCTATGGCGCGCGGTCTTCAGCCTTCGACAAGATTATCTCTGCGACCCACGACCATTTCTGGGATCCGCTCGACAAGAAGTACATCGACTTCGCCGAGCCCTTCGACATCGAAAACGACCAGATTTTGCCCGACGAGTTCTTTCCGATCTTCCAGACTAAGTTCGGCGAGACACTGACGGCCAAGCAGAAAGTCAAGTTCGCCAACGAATCCGCGCGCTGGATTTTGTCGTCGATCCTGCACGGCGAACAGGGAGCGTTGTCGCTGTCGGCGTCGCTCTGCCACATCCTGCGCGACCCCGGCGCACAAGAATACGCGGCCAATCAGGCGCGCGAGGAAGCGCGCCATGTGGCCGGCTTCTCGCGTTATGTGCAAGCGCGCTGGGGCAAGCCGCTGCCGGTCGGACCGACACTCGGAACGCTGTTGACCGAACTCGTGCTGGCGCCCGAGGTCTACAAGAAGATCGTCGGCATGCAGATGCTGGTCGAAGGTCTCGCGATGGGCGCCTTTGCGACGCTTTACACGAAGTCACGCGATCCGCTGCTCGTGCGACTCTGCCAGCTCGTCATGACGGACGAGGCCTTCCACCACAAATTCGGCAAGATCTGGGCCGATCGAACGATTCCGAAACTCTCCAAGCAGGAGCAGGAATTGGTCGAGGATTGGGCGGCGAGTTGCTTCCAGACGCTGCTCTTCAATCTGATCAACCCGGAGCAGATGAAGTCGGTCTATGCGCTGGTCGGAATCGATTGGCAGGAAGCGCAAGCCTCGCTGATGGACGCGATCTCCGACGACCTTCGGCGCGAGCGCATGCGCGAGGGCACGGATATCTTTCGCGTGCTGATCAAGACGCTGCTCAAGGCCGGTATCATCACCGACCGTACCAAGGCGTTCTACGCCATGTATGTCGACATGGAGGAACTCAAGGCCGAAGGCGACCGCATGATCGGCGACGATATCGCCGAAGAGGGCATCAAGTACCTTCAGACGATCAATTTCGGCTCAAAGAAGGGCGCGATGCTTCTCGCCGCCGAATGAAATCTCATTCCTGATCGAATAAGGGCGGCGCAGTGCCGCCCTTTCTATATGCCGGCCGCCGCAAGGCTGATGCAGGCGATATGCACCGGATCGAGCGGTACGGCGCCATCGCGCGTGCCGTCGTCTTTGAAGCGGCTCCATTGCGCATTGGCGACGACGCAAAAGTCGTTACCGGCAACCGTTCCCAGCGAAGGTTCAGGGATGTTCGCGTCGTTTGCGGACAATACCCGTACGCGTGTCACCGCCGTCCCCGAGGCATCGAGCGAAATGGCAATGATGCGCTGTGGATTGATGCCGTTCTGCACTGCGATCAGCGTGTCGTTGTGACGATAGAGTCCATCGATGCCGAGGAGCGTCGCGCCGTCGGCAAAGTCGATGGTTTGCAGCGCCTTCGTCTTCACATCGATGAAGTGCAGGCCGGCGGAATAGTCGGCGACGATCAGATGCGAGCCGTCCGGCGTCGTCGTGACGCCCTGCAACGAGATGAAGTTTTCATTGCGCAGCCAAGGCGAAAGCGTTGAGCCGGCCGCATCGACGGCATAGATGACCGGCGCTATAGAGTCGGGCGCGAAGACATTTCCGTCGGCGGTCACGGCAACATCGCCTATGACACGTTCCTCGTCTGTCTTCGGGAGCAGTGCCGTCGAGAGCAAGTGTCCGTCGCCAAGGGCGAAGGAAAATACGCCGTTCGCCCCGCGATCCTCGGCACGGGGTTGCGCGTGCGGAACGGCACTTGAAGCGACCCAAAGGCGTTGACGTTTTCCGTCGACGGCAAGTCCGAAAGCGCCGAACAATCCGCTTGTCGGGGCGTTTGCGAATTGGCTTTGCCGGCCGTCGGGCGAGAGCGCTACGATTTTCCGCTGATCGACGCTGCTGACGAAGAACCGCTTCGTCGAAGGATCGAAGGCGACGCCCTCGGCAAGGAACGGCGCACCCGCAACAGTTGCAAAGACCGTCGACACTCCAACCGGCGCTCGAATGGCGTCGAATTTCGCAAGTACCGCCTTGAAGGCGGGTTGATCCTTCAAGGCGGCGAAAGCGGCATCGTGCTCAACATCGGCAATGAGGCCCATGTCCGCGTAGGCGGTGAGCGCGTCGATCGCTTCGGCGGATTTGCCGGCTTTGGCGGAGCTCGCCGCCAAATTATAAAGTGCTGTCGCAAGATGTGGACGCAAGGCGAGGGCGCCTGCAAAATCCTTCGCCGCTTCGGCGAAATTCCCGGCTTTGTAGGCGGCGATGCCCTGCAATTGCAGTTGATGCGCTTGCTGTGGCGAAGTATCGGCGTGCGCTAAAGTAGGCGAGACGACGAATAGCGATGCAAAAACGAAGAGCAAATGCCGATACATGAGTTTCCCCTGCCGTGTGCGGCCCCCGCTCATCAATTGCAGATGGGTACCAAGGCGCGCAATCTGCTAGCGGAAAATTGATCGCTTGCTCCTCAATCCGGGGGATATTTGGCGTGGAATATTTGGAATCGGGATTTGTAGCGCGCGGCGTCAGCCGCTTGATGCTTGAGCGCGGATATTCGCCGCTTGTCGAGTTCACCTTGCCGACGGGGCGCAGGCTGGACGTGGCGGCGGTTTCGGACTCGGGTGAAATCGTCGCCGTTGAAATCAAGGTTAGTCTCGCCGATCTGCGCGCCGACGAAAAATGGGTCGAGTATTTGGAGTTCTGCGATCGCTTCTATTTCGCGGTCCCGGAGAATTTTCCCCAAGAGGCGTTGCCGGCGGAACATGGGCTCATCGTCGCCGACCGTTTCGGTGCCGCGATCATCCGCGACTCGGACCGGTCGCGCGTCGCCGGGGCCCGGCGCAAGGCGCTGCTCATTCGCTTTGCCCGCGTTGCCGCGGAACGCTTGGCGCGAGCGGCCGATCCCTTCGCGCCTTAACCTTTGTCTTAACGGAAACGGGCGGGTTTGGTTGATCGGAACGGCGCGCCGTGCTCAACATCGGCTCCCATGGATCACACGCAAGCTCTAGGTCCGTTGCTCGAAAAACTCGCGTCGGTGCGGGTGCTCTGCATCGGCGACGTGATGCTGGATCGCTTCGTCTACGGGTCGGTGGATCGGGTATCGCCGGAAGCGCCGATTCCGGTCCTGCGGATCGAGCGCGAAGCGCAAATGCTCGGAGGTGCCGGAAACGTCGTGCGCAACGTCGCGGCGCTGGGCGCACACGCTACTTTGATCGCGGTCGTCGGCGACGATGACGCCGGCCGCGATATCGCGCGGCTTATCGCCAACGAGCCAAGTCTTGAAGCAAGCCTGATCACCGTTGCCGATCGTTCGACGACGGTGAAGCTGCGCTATGTCGCGGGCAATCAACAACTCTTGCGCGCCGATCGCGAGCAATCGAACGCTCTCGAGCGCGAGACGAACGAGCGCGTGTGTGCCGCGGTCGAAGGCGAAATCGCCGACGCCGATGTTGTTGTCTTGTCCGACTACGCGAAGGGCGTTTTGTCGCCGGGCGTTGTCGCGCGCGTTGTTGCGATCGCGGCTCGGCACGCAAAGCCTGTCATCGCGGACCCCAAGACTGTCGATTTCGCGCGTTACAAGGGCGTCAACGTGCTGACGCCGAACGCGAAGGAACTTGCGGCCGCCACGGCGATGGCCGTCGGCGACGACGCTTCCGCCGAAAGTGCGGCCCGCAAGGCGCTGGCGAGCGCCGCTGCCGACGCGGTCTTGGTGACACGGTCGGAGCGTGGAATGACGCTAGTTGCGCGCGATGGCGGGACGCATCATTTTCCCGCCGAAGCGCGCGAGGTGTTCGACGTTTCGGGCGCAGGCGACACGGTGCTCGCCGTTCTTGGCCTTGCGCTTGGCGCCGGCGCGTCGATCGCGGATGCCGCAGCCTTTGCAAATCTCGCGGCAGGGATCGTGGTCTGCAAAGCGGGCACGGCGGTTGTGCGTCCCGACGAACTTTCCCAGGCACTTCACGCGGCCGATCTCAAGGGGCCCGAGGCGAAAATCAGAACGATTGATTCGGCGCTCGACCTGACCGAGCGATGGCGCACGCGTGGGCTCAAGATCGGCTTCACCAATGGCTGCTTCGATCTTATTCATACGGGCCATATCTCCATGCTGGCGCAAGCGCGCGCGGCGTGCGACCGGCTGGTCGTCGGTCTCAATACGGATGCTTCCGTCAAGCGGTTGAAGGGCCCGACGCGCCCGGTCAACACCGAGATGGCGCGCGCCATCGTGCTTGCGGCGCTGGAGACGGTGGATCTGGTCGTTCTGTTCGACGAAGAAACGCCGATCAAATTGATCGAGGCGTTGCGTCCGGACGCGTTGATCAAGGGCGCCGACTACAGCGTCGAGCAAGTCGTCGGTGCTTCATTCGTGCAGTCCTATGGCGGGCGTGTCGTGCTGGCGACGCTGATGCCGGGGCAAAGCACGAGCGGAACCATCGCACGCATGGGCCGCGTGCCGGCCGGTGCCAAGCCATGATCCTGGTGACGGGTGGCGCCGGCTTCATCGGCTCCAATCTCGCGGCGGCGCTTGCCGAAGGCGGGCACGAGGTCGCGATCTGCGATCGATTGGGGCACGAGGAGAAATGGCGCAACGTCGCCAAGGTCGACCTCGCCGATATCGTCTCGCCCGAGGAGGCGCCACAGTGGCTCGAGCGGCATCGCCGCCGGATCGATGCCGTCATCCATATGGGCGCCGTCTCTTCGACGACCGAGCGCGACGTCGATTTGATCTTGCGCGAGAATTACCGCTTGTCGCGCGCGCTCTGGGAATTTTCGGCTCGCGAAAGCGCGCGCTTCATCTATGCGTCGTCGGCCGCGACCTACGGCGACGGCAGCGCCGGATTTGACGACGATGCGTCGCGCGCGTCGCTGGCGAAACTCACGCCGCTCAATCCATATGGCTGGTCGAAGCATTTGTTCGATCGCTTTGTCGCGTGCGAGGTCGCGCGCGGCGCGCCGTTGCCGAAACAATGGGCGGGGCTGAAGTTCTTCAACGTCTACGGGCCGAACGAGTATCACAAGGGCGCGATGAAGAGCGTGGTTGCGCAGGTCTTTCCGCGCGCCGCCGCGGGCGAAGCCGTGACGTTATTCCGCTCGCACAATCCGAAATTCGCCGACGGCGGGCAGATGCGCGACTTCATCTATGTGCGCGACTGCGGCGATGTCGTCGCGTGGCTTCTGAAAACACCGCGTGTCAACGGGCTGTTCAATTTGGGGACAGGGCAAGCGCGAACCTTCCTGGATCTGGCCCGCGCGGTATTCGCTGCGATCAACCGCAAGCCGAACATCGCTTACGTCGATACGCCCGCCGAAATTCGCGACAAATATCAATATTTTACCGAGGCGCGCATGGAACGCTTGCGCAGCGCCGGCTACGGCGCGCCCTTCACCTCGCTTGAGGACGGCGTCAGCGATTATGTGCAGCGCTATCTAAGCGCCGCCGATCGCTACCGCTGAAATCGACAGCAGCGCGTACTTTCCTCCCCCGCAAGAGCGGAGGAAGAAAGAATCGCTTATTTCGGCGAGCGCTTGGCCAGGATGCGCTGCAGCGTGCGGCGGTGCATGTTGAGGCGGCGCGCGGTCTCCGAGACGTTCTGACCGCACAGCTCGTAGACGCGCTGAATGTGCTCCCAACGCACGCGGTCGGCCGACATCGGGTTTTCGGGCGGCGACGGTTTGGCGTCGCGCCGCGCCAACAATGCGTTTGCCACGTCATCGGCGTCGGCGGGTTTTGAAAGATAGTCTACGGCGCCGTGCTTCACGGCCGCGACCGCGGTTGCGATGTTGCCGTAGCCCGTGAGCATTATGACGCGCGCATCCGGGCGCGCCTGGTGAAGGGCCTCGACGATGTCCAGGCCGTTTCCCGACGTGCCGAGGCGCAGGTCGACGACGGCAAAGGCGGGCGGCGACTTTCGTGCGACGAGCATCGCTTCCTCGGCGGTCTCGGCGGCGGTCACGACAAACCCCCGCGCTTCCATGGCACGCGCCAGGCGCTGACGAAACGGGGCGTCGTCATCGACGATCAGAAGGCTTCGATCCGGCAGCTCTTCCGCAGATAGGGCCATGAATCCCCTCTTGTCCCTTCAGGTGGCGGCTGGAATATAGGGTTGCCAAGGCCTCACGTCCAAGGCTTGTCTGCGATCGGCCAGTGCTGTTATCCCCTTGAAAGAACTGGCTGCTCCAGCGCGACGCGCGGCCAGCGAACGCTGACGACGGCGCCCCGGCGCGACGCGTTGGAAAAGTCGACCGCGCCACCGGTGCGCTCGATCAAAGTCTTGGCGATGAAGAAGCCGAGCCCCAGACCCGAGTGATTGTTGCGCTCGGCGGCATCGCTGCCTTCGCCTTGCATATTTTGAAGCCCGCCCCGTGTCGTCACATACGGCTCCCCTAAGCGTTCGAAGACGCTTGGATCGAAGCCCGGCCCGTCATCGGTAATCGTCATTTGAACCTCGATCGCGGTCCACACCGCTTCGATCGACACTGTGGTCACCGCAAAATCGACCGCGTTCTCGATCAGGTTTCCCAGGCCATGAATGACCTCGGGCCGGCGGCGCACGGAAAACGAGCCCTCGCCATGCGCCGCGATCTTGATCTCAACGCCGAAGCCGCGATGCGGTTCGGCGATCTCGTCGAGGAGGGCGCCAAGAGGCAGGCGCTGCGCGGCCACGCCGTCGTCAGCCGCGTCGTGTTGCGCGAGCTTGCCAAGGATCTCGCGGCACCGTTCCGCTTGGCTGCGCAACAGGCGGATGTCGTCGAACCACGGCGCATCCGGCGGCACTTCGCGTTCGAGCTCACGAGCGACGACCGCGATCGTGCCAAGCGGCGTTCCCAGTTCGTGCGCGGTGGCGGCGGCGAGCGCGCCCAAGTCCGACAAGCGTTGTTCGCGGGCGAGGGCGTCCTGCGCCGCGGCGAGAGCCGTCTGCATGCCGCGTGCTTCGTCAGCCGTGCGCCAGGCGTAGATCAACGTGAAGCCGATGCCGAGCGTCAGCGAAATCCAATTGCCGGCGAGATAGAACAACGGCAATTCGATCGGCTCATTCGGATCCCAAGGCAACGGCCAATGCAGGAACGAAATCAGTGTGACACAGGCGAGTGTGAATCCGGCAAGACCGAGCGTCGCGGGCAAGCTCAGATTCGTCGCCGAGATCACGACCGGCGCGATGTAGAGCAGCGTGAACGGATTTTCGAGCCCGCCGGTCAGCATGAGCAGTGACGTCAGCTGAACGATGTCAAAGCTCAAATGGACGATCGCCTCGATCTCGGTCAACTGACGCGTCTGCGGGTAGAGGTAGGTCAGCGTCAGATTGAACAGCGCGCTCGCCGCGATCTCGGCGGCGCACAGCTCGACGGGCAGATCGTAGCGCAAGCCCAGGAAGACGATGACGATCGCGGTCGCCTGCCCGGCAATGCCGAGCCAGCGCAAGAAGATCAGCGTTCGCAGGCGCACGCGCGGCGCAAGCGGTGTGCCGACGTCTCGCGCGGTGTAGGGAAGTGTCGCCGCCATGGCCGGCATCAGTGAAACGGACGCGATGTCATGTCCAGGGCGCGCCTAGCGAGTTGCCCAAGCGGAATTGGTAAACGGGCGATCAGGTCGCGCCTTTCTTCTTGAGCATCGCGACGACCGAGGGTTGACCGCTGCTGCGCGCGATTTCGAGCACGCTTGTGCCGGTTTGGTCCGCTTCGTTCGGATTGGCGCCGTGGTCAAGCAAGATTTTGGCGATATCTTCGCGGTGCGACCGAACAGCTTTGATCAAAGCGGTCTCGCGCAACGCGCCCTGCTTGTCGACATCCGCCTTCTTTTCCAGAAGGTAGGAGACAATCGCCGTGTCGCCGTTGGCCGCCGCCAGCGTCAGCGGCGTCGTCTCGTCGGTGCTTGCGATATCGACCCGCGCGCCCTGCTCAACGAGCAGCGTGACGATCTCGAGGCTGTGCATGGTGACCGCGAGCACGAGGGCGGGTGTGCCGTCGCCCGCACGTTGGTTCGGCGTCGTTCCGTCGACGAGGGCCGCGTTCACCTTGTCGACCGCGCCGTCTTTGATCGCCTCGATCAGGGGCGTTTCGCCAAACATGTCGGCGCGGGCGGGTGCCTGTGCGACCAGGGCGCCGCAAAGCGAAAGAAAGAGGCCTGCGGCAAGACGTTTGGCTGCGCAGTTCATGGTGCGGTCCAAGGTTTAGACCTTTCAAAGGAGAGGCGAGGGCGCATGCTAGCAGGCGAAAGGCCGATATTGAACCGGTTCCCGCCTTAGGTGGTGGGTGACCGGCGACCCTTTCAGGGGCCATTAACGGCTCGAGTCCTAGAACGACATTTGGCGGATCAGGATCTGAGCGAAGGCAATGACTAAGGGTGGCGAGGGAAAGCGGCAAGGGCCGCCGCAAGCTCCTGCCCGCAAGCCGCGCAAAAAGCGTAAAGCGAGCGGAGAGGGCGGTCATTGGGGCTGGCGCGTTGCGCATTACGGCGCGCTGACCTGCGTCTGGTCCACAGTCATTGTCGCCGGTGTACTGGCGTTTTTCGCCGCCGATTTGCCGTCCACCGAAGGGCTGCGCCGGCAAGACACGACGCATGCGGTGACTCTGCTGGACGCCAAGGGTCGCTTAATCGCGCGTCGCGGCATCGATGCAGGGATGCCCGTCACACTCGGTGATCTGCGGCCTTACGTGCCGCAAGCGGTGATCGCGACGGAGGACCGCCGGTTCTATTCCCATTTCGGTGTCGACCCGTGGGGCTTGGGCCGCGCGATGTGGGTGAATTTCGAAGCCGGCCATATCGTGCAAGGCGGCTCGACCATTACCCAGCAACTCGCCAAGAACTTGTTTCTCGAGCCCGCGCGCACGCTGTCGCGCAAGGTGCAGGAAGCACTTCTCGCGGTTTACCTCGAGATGTCGTTCTCCAAGGACGAGATCCTCGCGCTTTATCTCAACCGCGTCTATTTCGGCGCAGGCGCTTACGGCATCGACGCGGCGTCGCGGCGCTATTTCAACAAGCCGGCATCGAAGCTTTCGATGATCGAGGCGGCGATCCTCGCCGGCCTCTTGAAGGCGCCGACACGCTATTCGCCGATCAACGGCATCGAATTGGCGCAAGCTCGCGCAACGCTCGTGCTCGACGCGATGGTCGAAGCGGGCTTTATCAACGCGGCGCAGAAGGACGAGGCGATCCGCACCCGGCCGAAGCTTGCGACGGCGCCGACGATCCAAGGCAACCAATATTTCGCCGATTGGGTGATGGAGCATTTGCCCGGTTTTGTCGGCCGGCCGGCCAGCGACCTCATCGTCCAGACGACGCTCGATCTCGACATGCAGCGCGAGGCGGAGACAGCGGTGCAGAACGTCTTGCGCGACAAGGGCCCGGGCACGGGCGCGGAACAAGCGGCGCTTATCGCCATCGCGACCGACGGCGCTGTGCGTGCGATGGTCGGCGGACGCTCCTATACGCAGTCGGAGTTCAACCGGGCAACTCTGGCGCGCCGCCAGCCGGGTTCGGCGTTCAAGCCGTTCGTCTTTCTGACGGCGCTTGAGAACGGCCGCACGCCTGCCTCGCGTGTGGTCGATGCGGCCGTTACCTATCGCGGTTGGACGCCGGAGAATTTCGACGAGAAACACGACGGCGAGATGTCGCTGACGCAAGCGCTCGCCCGCTCGATCAACACGATTGCCGTTCGCCTGTGTCTGGAGCTCGGACCGGAGAATGTCGCCGCAACCGCCCGCCGGCTCGGCATCACGTCGCCGCTCAATCCCGTGCCGTCGTTGGCCCTTGGCACGTCGGAGGTGACGCTCACCGAACTGACGAACGCTTATCTGCCGTTCGCGACCGCGGGGCGCGGCGCGATCGCTCACAGCATCCAAAGCGTGCGCTCTGTGAACGGCGACGTGCTTTACGCGCGCGCCGGATCGGGGCCAGGCCAAGTCATCAATGCGAACGAAGCGGGCGCGATGAACCGGATGCTGTCGGAAGCGATGCGCTCAGGCACCGGCAAGTCGGCGGCGCTCGCCTTTCGCCCGGCGGCCGGCAAGACCGGCACATCCCAAGAATTTCGCGACGCTTGGTTCGTCGGTTATTCCGCGCAGCTTGTCACCGGCGTTTGGGTTGGGAACGACGAAGCCAAGCCGATGAAGAAAGTCACCGGCGGCACGATCCCGGCGCAGATCTGGAAGACGTTCATGGAAGCGGCGACCGCGAACGACCCGGTGGTCGCGCTGCCCGGCACAAACATCGTCGACGAAGCGCCGCGTGTGGCCGCCAACGATGCGGGCACTTCGGCCTTCGATCAACTGCTGTCGTCGCTCTTCGAAGCCAAGCCCGCGCCCAAGCCAAAACCGGCGACGAACTAGCGGTCTTTTTCTTTCACACGTTGCTCGAAGCCTGACAAAGAATTGTCATGCCCGCGGAGGCGGGCACCCAGCAACGAAGTTTGCGCAGAGAGACGTGACAGTCCCGGTGGAAAAAAGACTCTCGTTTAGAGAGGCTAGATTCCCGCCTTCGCGGGAATGACAACCGTGGAAGGTGGTTCCTTAAGTGCAAGCCGGTTCGGCTAGTCCTTATTCCGTACGTTGGCGTCGCGAGGGCTTTTGCGCCATATAGCGGTGCAGCTCGGCGCCGTTTTGGCGGAGCCAGACTTGCGCGGTTTCCGCTTCTTCGCGGCCGACCAAGCGATCGACGATACGCCAGAAACGGCTTGAGTGATTCATCTCTTTCAGATGGGCCACCTCGTGCGCGGCGACGTAGTTCAATACGAAATTCGGCGCCAGGATCAGGCGCCACGAGAACGACATCGCACCGCTTGTCGAGCATGAGCCCCAGCGGCTCGAGGCGTCGCGCACCGTGATGCGGCGCGGCGCCACGTCGAGCGCGGTCGCATGCGCTTGCACACGGCGCGAGACGTGCTGGCGTGCTTGCTTCTTGAGCCAGTCTTCGATGCGGCGCGGCGCGTGCTCGCGCTGGCCGGATACGCGCAGCGTCGGCTTCGCCCCGTCGTTGTCGAGCCAAACGCCGCCGCGCTCACCCGGCGCGAGGCGGATCGGATAGATCTCGCCCTTGAAGAGGATCGAGTTGCCGGGCTCGAAGTAAACCGGCGCCGGCACCTTGGCGAGGCGCCCCGCGATCCAGTCTTCTTCAGCCCGCGCAAAATCGAGCGCGCGGTTGACCGAGCGTTCGCTTGGCGCGACGACCGCGATCTCACCGGTCGAGGGATGGACCTTGACGATCAGACGCCGGGCGCGCGGGTTCAGCCGTACTTTGACCGATACGGATTTGCCGCCGATCTTCATCGTCTCTTCGCGCGAGCGCCGCTTCACTTGTCTCTTAATCCTTTGACCAACCACCTGCGCCAACGCCATGCTTGCCCCGGTGACCCACCGCCCGAACCTCGATCTCAGACCATGACGGACCGCCCGCGTTTCCATTTGGCCTTTCCCGTCCACGACCTGGACAAGACGCGCGCCTTCTACGGCGATGTGCTCGGTTGTCCTGAGGGCCGATCGGCTGCCGAGTGGGTCGATTTCGACTTCTTCGGACATCAGATCGTCGCCCATTTGACAGGGGAGGTGGGGCGGGGGGAAGTGGCAAATGAGGTTGACGGCGACCAAGTTCCGGTTCGCCATTTTGGGGTCGTATTAACCCTCGAAAAATGGCGCGAAATAGCCGACCGGCTGCGTAACTCTAATGTACAATTTTTGGTTGAGCCGCATACTCGCTTCAAAGGCGAAGCGGGAGAACAAGCCACGCTTTTCGTGCTCGATCCCTCTGGTAATGCTTTGGAATTCAAGGCTTTCGCTGACGATCGCATGGTCTTCGCCAAGACCTGAGCGGCACAACCTCACGGTGTTAAGGAACGTATGGTTAACGAAGCGTGAACCCTGTCGCAGCCTCTAAATCGGCAAGTGCCTGGTCGCCCGATTGCACCTTGATCGTCACCATTCCCATGTCGCGTGCCGGCTTCAGGTTGATGCCGAGATCGTCGAGATAAACGCAAGCCTTCGGATCGACGCCGAGGGCGTCTGTCATCAGCGCATAGATGCGCGGATCGGGTTTGCGCAAACCGACCTTCGAGGACTCGATCACGTGATGGAAGAGAGCCATCACGCGCTCCATCTCCGACGAGCGCCAGGACGATGTTTTCTTCTCGTCCTTGACGTTGTTGGTGATGCAGCCGGTCTTGGTGCGGGCACGAATGTGCTCGAGCGCCTTGACCATGCTCGGCCTGATCGCCCCTTGCAGGCAAGCGAGGACGTCATGGCCGCGCAGCTCATGGCCAGCGGCGCGCGCCTCCGTGGCGAATGCCTGGTCGAAGGCATCGAGATCGATATCGGAGCGCTCGAATTGGGCCCACGCATTCTCGTGCGGGTTCGTCGAATTGATCCGGCGAATGAAGTTTTCCGGCAAGCCGCGCTCGCGTTCAAGCGTGGCAAAGGCCTCGAACGGCGACTCGGTGATGACGCCCCCGAAGTCGAAGATGACGGCTTGGATCATGGTGTGGCTCGTGCTGTCGCGCTTGCTACCCTCGCATAGCACGGCCCGGCGTCCTCTTTCCTCCCTCGCGTGTTCGCGGGGGAGGGGGACCGCGCAGCGGCCGCCTTCGCTAAAGCTACGGCGCCCTAAGTTGCAAACACTTGCCCGCCGAAGCATTCGCGGAGGCGGGTGGAGGGGGCGGAAGGCATGCGCTGACTTCCCCCCTCCGTCACTCGCCTTCGGCTCGTGCCACCTCCCCCGTGAAGAACAGGGGAGGAAAGCTGCTTCATTGGCGTTCATCTCGTGGCGGCCACGTAGACGGCTGTGTCAAGGTCTCGTAATGCGGGCGCCGCGCCCGGATTAAGTCTCGCGCTTCAGCGCAAAGGCTGTGTCTGTTTTTCCTGGCTCGCGGATCACGATGTGCGCCGTGGTTTCGCTGTCGCGCGTCAGCGTGGCGCTGCCCGACGGCCAAGTGATCGTGACGACGCCGGCTGGCGAAACAGCAGAGTGCGTGTCGGCGAGATAGTCGCCGCGCCAGTAAAGACCGATGAGCTCGTTGCCGGCGAAGATGATTTGCGCGCCATTGCCGTTGGCCCAGTTCCCGACCCATGTCCCGTCCCAGCCCGATCGTTGCGTGTCGCTCGCCCAACCTGGGATAGGAGCGATCGTCACATACGCGCACATCGCAAGCAGCAATGCGGTGATCGAGAATTTCATAACCATGTCCTTCGACAACAGCGTGGCGGATTCATGATACGCCTGCCTCTCACGCATAGCATGGCGTGGCGACTGTTGTCGGTATCGATGAATTCTCTAGCGGTGGAGACTGCCGATGTTCGACGGGACGTGCCATTGCGGCGCGGTGCGTTTCTCTGTCTCGGAAGCGCCGCAATGGCTGACGCGATGCAATTGCAGCTCTTGCCGGCGTCGCGGCGGATTGTGGGCGCATTTCGGCAGCGACAAGATTTCGCTGACCTTCGAGCCCGACGTGGTCATCCGCTATATTTGGGGCGACAAGACGCTCGCCAACGTCTTCTGCAAGACCTGCGGCTGCACCACGCATTGGGAAAATCTCGACACGACGCCCGGCGCGCGCATGGGGCTGAACTTCAACATGTGCGAGCCCAAGGCGATCGAAGGCTTGCGCATCCGCCACTTCGACGGCGCCGATACATGGGAATATTTGGACTGACGAGCGCGCACTCCATTCCTTGTGCCGTTCAATTCAACCGGCGCTCGTTGGCCGCGCTGCGGCGGAAAGCGGACAGGCGTTCGTTGGTGTCGTCGGCGTGAACGAGTTCGAGCACGGTGCCGAGCGCTTCGCCGACTCGGTGAACTTGATCGCGAAGATCGTTCAGTCCCGGCTCGTTCGCGTTCGACGGGCCACGGTTGAAACGCTCGATCAGTTCGCAGGCGAGGCACAAAGCGAGTCCCGATTGGATCGCCAAAGCCTCCGTTCGCCTCAGCGTTTCGGCCAGTTCGTCCGGCAACATTCGTCATCTCCAGTGCGTGAAGGTGACCAATGATGTTCATGCTATGTTCTATCGGTCAAGCGCTGACGAAAAATGTACACAGCAAAACTCAGCCCCGGTTCCTATGAACGCGGAAATGAGAATCTACTCAGAGGCAATAATCTTTGCCGGTGATCGAACGCGGCTCCAAGTTAATAGGCCCGCAGTGCGCGATTTCGCGCCCGATATTTGCGCTGTGGCGGAAGCACGGGCTGAGAAGAACGCGGAAGACAAGTCCGGCGCCCAAACGGCAGCGCTTCGCTGTCGCTCATTGCGCAACTCACGCATGACAACGCGCGCCTCGACCTTCGCCGCACGCACTTGAAGTGGTCGGGGCGGTGTGAAACCTTGCGGCGCCAACGGCTTGCTTCCCGTCCCCCCTCGCCGGAGACTTCATGGCTGAACACAAATCCGCCGCACGACCGATGTCACCGAATTGGCAGATCTATCGCTGGCCTCTCTCGATGGGGGTATCGATTCTCCACCGCGTCACCGGGTTCGGACTTGCGCTGGGCACGCTTATCCTCGCCTGGTGGCTTGTCGCGGCGGCGCTGGGGCCCGAGGCTTACGGCACATTTCAAGCGGTCGCCTATCACTGGTTCGGGCGGCTGATCCTCTTCGGCTTCACGCTCGCGCTCGTCTTTCACATGCTGAACGGCGTGCGTCACTTGTTCTGGGATGCGGGTTTCGGCTTTGCGCTGCCGACGGCGAACCGCACCGGCATCGCCGTTTACGGGCTGACGATCGTCATCACCTGGATCATCTGGGCGCTGGCCTATCATTCGATGGGGAAGCTCTGATGAGTTTGCGAACGCCGCTCGCCCGCGCGCAGGGTCTTGGATCGGCCAAGTCGGGCGTCACGCATTTTTGGCGCCAGCGGGCGACGGCGGTGGCTCTCGTGCCGCTGACCTTGTGGTTCGTCTGGACAGTCGCGCGCTACACCGGCGCCGAACATTTCGAGGTGAAGCATTTCTTCGCCAACCCGATCAATGCGAGCCTGATGCTGCTCTTCGTGCTGGCCGGGCTCTATCACATGGCGCTCGGCGTTCAGGTGATCATCGAGGACTACATTCCGCGCGAGGGCATGAAGCTCGCGCTGCTGCTGCTCAGCCAATTCGCGGCGTTCGCCGTCGCCGTCATTTGCGTGCTCGCGATCCTGCGGCTCGCGCTCTAGAACCTTCGCATCGGAAACGGCAACGCCATGCCCGCCTATCCCATTACCGATCATACGTTCGATGTCGTCGTCGTCGGCGCCGGGGGGTCGGGCCTACGTGCGACCCTCGAAGCCGCGCGCCACGGGCTGACCGTCGCCAACATCACCAAAGTTTTCCCGACGCGCAGCCACACCGTCGCGGCGCAAGGCGGCATCTCGGCCTCGCTCGGCAACATGGAGCCCGACGATTGGCGTTGGCACATGTACGACACCGTCAAGGGCTCGGACTGGCTCGGCGATCAGGACGCGATCGAATATCTCTGCCGGCATGCGCCGGAGGCCGTCTACGAGCTCGAACATTTCGGCGTCCCGTTCAGCCGCACTGAAGACGGTAAGATTTATCAGCGCGCCTTCGGCGGTATGACGAAGAATTTCGGCGAAGCGCCGATCCAGCGCACCTGCGCGGCGGCCGATCGCACGGGTCACGCGATCCTGCATTCGCTCTATGCGCAGAGCCTGCGTCACGACGCGGTGTTCTTCATCGAATATATCGCGCTCGATCTGATCATGGAGGAGGGGCGCTGCCGCGGCGTCATGGCGTGGTCGCTCGACGACGGTTCGATCCACCGCTTCCGGGCGCAACGAGTGATCATCGCGACGGGCGGTTACGGACGCGCCTATTTCACGACCACGCAAGCCCACACCTGCACTGGCGACGGCAACGCGATGGTGTTGCGCGCAGGTTTGCCGCTGCAGGACATGGAGTTCGGTCAGTTCCATCCGACCGGCGTCTACGGCGCGGGCGTGCTGATCACTGAGGGCGCGCGCGGCGAAGGTGCATATCTGACGAACGCGGCGGGCGAGCGATTTATGGAGCGCTATGCGCCGCACGCCAAAGACCTCGCCTCACGCGACGTCGTTTCGCGCGCCATGACGTTGGAGATCCGCGAAGGCCGTGGCTGCGGGCCGAACAAGGAATACATCCATCTGCATCTCAGTCATCTCGACCCGAAGATCATCCACGAACGTCTGCCGGGCATCACCGAATCGGCGCGCATCTTCGCCGGCGTCGATGTGACCAAGCAGCCGATCCCGGTGCTGCCGACCATGCATTACAGCATGGGCGGTATTCCGACGAATTATCACGGCGAAGCGCTGACGCTGAAGGACGGTAATCCGGACTCCGTCGTGCCCGGCTTGATGGCGATCGGCGAAGCGGCTTGCGTGTCGGTACACGGCGCCAATCGCTTGGGCTCGAACTCGCTGACGGACCTCGTCGTCTTCGGGCGCGCCGCGGGATTGAAGTGCGCCGCCGACGTGAAGCCGAAGGAACGGCAAGTGGAGTGGGCCAAGGATGCGGGCGACGCGGCGCTGGCGCGTTTCGATCGCTTCCGCAACGCCAAGGGCAAGACGCCGACGGCGGCGCTGCGCCTCAAGATGCAGAAGGTGATGCAGAACAATTGCCCGATCTTCCGCACGGGCGACGTGCTGCGCCAAGGTCAAGTCGCGATCCGCGAAGCGTGGAGCGGCATGAGCGACATCGCCGTTTCTGATCGCTCGATGATCTGGAACTCGGATCTCGTCGAGACGCTCGAGTTCGACAATCTGATCGCGCAGGCGATCGTAACGATGGACAGCGCGGCGAATCGCAAGGAATCGCGCGGCGCCCATGCGCGCGAAGACTTCCCCAAGCGCGACGACGACAACTGGATGAAGCACACGCTTTCGTGGTTCGACTCGAAGACCGCGAAGGTGACCCTCGAGTACCGCCCGGTGCATACGAACACGCTCTCCAACGACATCCAATACATCGCACCGAAGGCACGCGTGTATTGAGGGGGCCATGACCCCTGACCTCATTCTGAGATATCTTCCGCTGCTCTTTCCGTTCTTCTTCGCGGCGATGTGGCTCGGAGTGACCACGCTCCTCGGATTTCTGTCCGGCTGGTTCGCGTTGATGGAGCAATATCCGGATCGAGACGAAAAGCCTCTCCTCCAATTGAACTGGCAATCGGGGATGATGGGCGGCATCGGCGTCAACATGCGCAATATTTTGAAGATCGGCGTGTGTCCCTCGGGCCTGCGCATCGGGATGCTGCGCGTCTTCGGCTTGTTCTGCCGCGATTTTTTCGTGCCTTGGCGCGATATCAGCGCAGCGAAGAAGGACTGGTTCTTCGGGCCGATGACGGAGCTGCGCTTCGGCAAAACGGGAATGGGACGGCTTTTGATCTACGCCAAGACCGCGGAACGGTTGACCATAGCTGCAAAGGGTTGGCCCGAAATCGGCAATGCACTGAAGGAATCGAAATCGTAAGGTGTAGCCAATGACACTCAATCTCGACCCGGTCTGGACGACGACGCTGCCGATCAAGATTCATTTGGCGACGGTGTTGCCCGCGTTCGCGATCGGCACGTATCAGATTTTCGTGTCGCAGAAGGGCGCGCCGCTTCATCGGGCATTGGGCTATGTCTATCTGACGCTGATGTCGATCACGGCGGTGACCACACTTTTTATTCATTCGGTCATGCCGAACGGCCCGTTCTTCGGGTTCAGCCCGATCCACTTGTTCGTCCCGCTGACGCTCTTCAGCGTCGTCGGGGCGTTGCGCGGGGCGTGGACGCACAATGTGAGGATGCACCAGCGTTCGATGATCGGGCTCTATGTCGGCGGACTATTGATCGCGGGCGGGCTGACGTTCTTGCCCGGCCGGTTGATGTATCAGATCTTCTTCGGTTGACGCTCCTGTGCAGCTGCTCGCCGGTTTTCTCAGTGCCCGCGAAGCGCACATCTTCAAGACCCGGCTTGAGGCCAGCAATATCGGCGCCTTCATTCAGGGCGAAGATTTCGTAAACATGTATTGGCCGTTCGCGATGGCGATCGGCGGGGTGCGCGTCTATGTCGTGGAGGCGGATCTCGAGTGCGCCCACGCCGTCATCGCCGACTGCCTCGCGGGCCGCTATCGGCGCGAGCTCGAAGCCGAATTCGGCGACCTCGACGACACCAAATGCCCGCGCTGCGGTTCGGCCTCGTTCAAAAGCCGCAGCAGCCGTCTCGACATGGCGATGCTCGCTGCAACATTCTTCTTATCCGGCATAATTTTTCCCGCACGGGCGCGCGTCCATGTATGCGACGCGTGCGGCCATCGCTGGCACGACGATTGATCGCCTTGGGGCGGCTAGGTATCGTGTTTTGCGCCTAGACCTTCTCCAACACATGTACCGCGCACGCCGAGCCCGCGCCGACGACATGCGTCAGGCCGATGCGTGCGCCTTCGACCTGGCGCCGGCCGGCTTCGCCGCGCAGATGCGTCGTCACCTCGTAGATATTGGCGATGCCCGTGGCGCCAAGCGGATGGCCCTTCGACAAGAGACCGCCGGAGACGTTGACCGGAATGCGCCCGCCCAATGCCGTTTCGCCGCTGTCGATCAGGCGGCCGGCTTCGCCGTCCTTGCATAGACCCAGATTCTCATAGTGTACGATCTCCGCTGTCGCAAAGCAGTCGTGGAGTTCGACCAAATCGACGTCGTCGGGACCAAGGCCCGCCATCTCGTACGCCGTCTTGGCGGCGAGGCGCGTCACCGGGTTGAAATCCATGGCGGCCAGATTGTGCTTGGACCACGGATCGCTCGAGAGCGCCGAGGCGCGCACGCGCACGGCGCGCTTCATCAGGCCGAGCTCCTTTGCCTTCTTCTCCGAACACAGCACCGCGGCCGCCGAGCCGTCGACGTTCACCGAGCACATGAGCTTCGTGTTCGGGTAGGAGATCATTTCGGCGTTCATCACTTCCTCGAGCGGCGTTTCGACCTGATACATCGCCTTCGGGTTCAACGTCGAATGGTGATGGTTCTTCACCGACACCTTGGCGAACTGCTCGAAGGTCGTGCCGTATTTGCGCGAATGCTCAAGGCCCACATGCGCGAAGACCGACGGCATCGTCCCTGAGCCGAGCAGGCCTTCGGTCGGGATGCCTTCATCCTTGCCGCCACCGCCGCCGAGAAGCCCTTTGCCCATTTGCTCGACGCCGACGCAGAGGACGAGGTCGTAGAGGCCCGCCTTGATCGCCGTCCACCCTTCGCGCAAGGCGGTCGCGCCGGTGGCGCAAGCATTCGCGGTGTTGACGACGGGCACGCCCGTTTGGCCGATCTGCTTCAAGATGCGCTGACCGACGCCGGCGCTCGCTTGAAACAGATTGCCGCAATAGACGGCCTGCATATCGGCGATGGTCAGACCGCAATCCGCAAGCGCGAGCAGGGCCGCTTCCGCGCCGAGGTCGTCGACGGTGCGCTCCGGGAAGCGGCCGAACTTGATCATGTCCGTGCCGACTACATAGACGTCGCTCATGGGTTTTTCTCCGTCAGGCGGGAATGAAGAAATAGGCGAGATATTTGTTGCCGGCCTTGTCCGAGCGTCCGGCATCGCGGAAGACGACCTTGACCGGCATATCGAATCTGAGCTTCGCGATATCGGGCTCGATATCGACCAGGTTGCCCTTGAGCGTGCCGCCGCCGTCGAGATCGACGATCGCCGAGATGAACGGCACCTTCACGCCCGGAAAATTTCGATGCACGACGGTGAAATTGTAGAGCTTACCGGCGTTGGCGAGCTTCTCAGCCTTCAGCGTGCCGATTTTCGTGCATTTGGGGCAAGCGCGGCGCGGCTCCATGAAAACTTCTTTGCACGCGGCGCAGCGATGCCCTTCGAGGTAAGGCTCGCCATGTTCGGGAATCTTGATGAAAGGCACCGCGGGTTTGGGCAGTGCGCTCGTCGTCGGGGCAGCGGACATCAAAAGGTCACTCCGTGATCGGCGAAGCTTACGCCGGCCGAACGCGGACCTGCCAGATGCTTGTGGCGCCGTTGACGCTACGACAATCGAGACCGGCTGGTCATGGTGTGCCCAACCCGAGCGTCAACAGCACGGGGACCAGCACGGCGATCAAGGCTTCGCCGGCGATGAAGCCAGAGGCCAGCGGTACCAAGTAGGTTTTCGCCGAATTCGGGGCGGTCGCCATCCAGACTGTGCCGATGATGCCGCCGACGAAGATCGTCGACACGGCGACGAACGGCAGCAGGAGGCCGAGGCTGAGACCGGTCGATGAGGGGACCACCGGCCGGAGCTTCGGACTTTGTTCAATGAGCGCGAAAACGATACCGAGAACGATGGCGATCGCGGCGGCGATCAGCGCGGTGTGCGGGATGTTGCCGACGCCGCCGACAAGGGCCTCGGCAAAACCCGCGGCGCGGCGCGCGGTCGGCGCGGCGAGTTGGGCGTGCTCGCCGACAATGCCATACGTGCTCACCAATATCGGATAAGTCCAGGCGAGCGCGGCGGCGCCGACGGGCGCGCCGATCAGCTGCGCGATCGTCATCGCTGCCGGCGTCGAGCCGATCAGATGGCCGGTCTTGTAGTCCTGCATCAAACCTTCTGAGGTCGAGGCGATGGTGCCGGTTGTCGCGTTGCCCATGATGTTGGCGTTGATGTTGCCGGGCGCGATCGCGGCGAACAGGCCCTGCATCATGTTCGACAGCGCACTGATCGGACCCCAATTGGTTTCGCCGAGGGCGCGCAAGCCCACCAACATCAGCGGGACGGAGAGCACGATCGCGATCAACGACATCCACACCGGCAAACCGAAATAGAGGTTCTGCAGAAAGCAGACCAGGCCCGCAAGCGCGACGATGCCGATGACGATGACGCTGAGCGGAAGATCGCCGCTCGAGGCACTGGCGCTGGCGAGCCCGCGAAACGCCTCGACCAGCAAGCGCCAACGCACGACGAGGATCGTCATACCGGCGGCGACAATCATGCCGATCGCAGGCCACATGATCCAGAACAGCACGGCGGTGCGCGTCGGGTGGTCGGGCAGGACGCCGTTGGTCACCAGCTCATACGGCGCCAGGATCCAACCGATCGTGCCGCCGACGAGCAGCCAGAGCGTGATCCGCAAACCGATGATCATGCCGCTGCCGATGTTGAGCAGGCTGTAGGAAACGCCCACGCCCATCTTGGCGACGACAAAGGAGGCGCCGACGACGCCGAGCGTCAACGCGCCGGGGTTCCAGCCCTCGGGGATGAAGGCAAACATCTTGGCGTCTTCGCGAAAGAACATCAGAAGGGCGGAGAGGGCCATGCCGATGCCGAGCACGATCGCAGCGCGGCGTGCTTGATCCCACGCGAGGTCGCCTTTCGCGGTGCCGCGCGGCGGGTCGAGCACTTTCAGCGTTTCGGCCGCGGCGATGCCGTCCGGGAAGGCCAGGTTTTCGTCGACAACGAAATGCTTGCGCATCGGGACGGACAAGAGAATGCCCAACCCCGAGAGCGAAGTCAGCCAAATGAACGTCTGCAGCGGCGTCGGATTGAGGTGGAAGCTGACAATCTTGGAATCGCGCAGCATGTCGAACGAGGCGAGCACGATGCACATGAAGGCCGTCTGCGCCGCGCTGGTGCCGGCCGTCTGAACGATGTTGTTCTGCCAGCGGTCGTAACTCTTGCGCGAAATGACGCTCAGAATGACGAACCCGAAGAACGCTGCGACGATCGAGACGTTCGGCCCGAAGCCGATTTTCAGCACCATGTAGGGGTACGAAACCCCCATGAAGGCCGCCACGATGATTGCGGCGAAGATCGACTGCACCGTCAATTCGGAGCCGCGAACATGTGTTTCGCTGCCTGAAATCGCTTCGCCCGCTTGCACTGCATCGTCCATTTGGCGGCTTCCCTCTCTCAGAAGGCGGGACCCTAGCGAACCCTGATCGACAAGGGCAACATCGACTGCGTCTTTGGCGTGATCACGTCCTGCTGACAGGTATGGGCTGATCGGCGCGGCAAGCTCATTTGCGGTAGAGGTGTTGGTGAAGACGGTCAGAAAAGGCGGCGTCGCTCAGAACGCAGTTGCAGCATGGGTGACGGGAAGCTGCCTGTGCGGCGACGTGGAGTTGGAGATCGGCTTTCCCGCGCGCTGGGCGTGGCACGATCATTCGGCCGCCAGCCGGCACGCTCACGGCGCGGCCTATGCGACCTATGTCGGCAGCTGGCGCTCGCGCTTTCGCATCACGAAGGGCGGCGCCAAGATCACCCGCTTCGAAGACAAGGCGACGCGCACCGTCAGAAGTTTTTGCAAGCGCTGCGGGACGCCGTTGATGTACGAGCGCGGCCACTCGCCGCAGATGGTGAATGTGCCGCGCGCTTTGTTCGCAAATCGCACCGGCCGCGAACCGCTCTATCACATCGGCATTCAGGAGCTGCAGGAGTGGACTTACACCGGCGAGAAGCTCGTGCCTCTCAAAGGGTTTCCGGGCGTCGTGTGGACGGGACCGAAGCGGAAGAAACGGCTCGATCTTGCCGACATGCTGTGAGCCGCGCCGTCACTTGCCCCGATAGTACGCCGAGATCTCGTTGCCCTTGGCGGCGCGCCAGGAGACGCAGCGGTCGATGGCTTCGAGCGCGTTGGCGAGCACGCGCGATGAGCCCGCGAGTTGCGGGATCATCGGTTTGAAGAAGCCTTCGAGCGCTTGGTGCTCTTCCGCCGAGCAGAGTTTCTCGCCGTAAGAAATGAAGGTGGTGCGGTATTCAGACGGTATGGGCGCGCTGATGGCGGCGAAATTCGTCTTGAGCCAGGCAAACGATTCGTCGCGCCGGTCGGGATCGGCGAAGAGCGCGCGCATGTAGCTGCGGCCTTCGCGCAGGCGCAGGACGCCGGAGACGAAGAAGGCTTCAACCTCCTTGATCGAGTCTTCGTCGCGCGCGGCGGTCAAGGCGATGGCGGCGTCGGTCCGGAATTGCTGATCGCCGGAGGCTTTGATCGCGGCGATGACGTCGCGCACGGCTTGCGCGCCACCCGAGTTGACGGCCGCCCACAACGCTGTGGGGCGCAATTCGGGCGGTAGGCCGCCGTTTGCGGCCGGCGCGCGCATATAGGCCAAACCTTTGCTGGCGAGCGTCGAAACGGTTGCGGGATCTTGCGCTTCCTTGGTCATGAGTTCGGCGAGGGAGGCGCGCAGCAGTGTCGTGGCGGCCGGCTCGCGCGGTTTCGGGGCGAGCCCGACTTTTGCCATGCGCGGCGTGAGAAGCGCGCGCAGCTTGGTGCGGTACGCAGCCGTGGCCTTCTCGTCCAACAGATCGCCGCGCAGTTCGGTCAGAAAGAGACCGGCAACCTGGACGACATCCCACTCGCCCTTTGCCGCGAGGTGTTCCAACGTCGCGGCATAGGTTGCGCCATCCGTCTCGCCGGCACGGAATGCGGCGCGCAGGCTATGCAAGGTCGATATCTGCTCGGCCGGCGTCAGCGCGTCGATGCGCGAGAGCAATGTTTTCCACTCGTCGGCTGAGAGCGCGAAGCGGTAATAGCCGGCGCCGCCGGCGTTCGGCATCCACGCCGTCGTGCAGCGCGTGATCAACGCCAGCGTCTGCTTGGGTTGATCGAGTATGAGACACGTCGATGTCTTGCCGTTCAAGTCGCGCAGACAGACGGGCACGCGCCACACGCGCGTGTCTGCGTTGGAGCTGCGCCCATATGGCGATTGCGACAACTCGATGGTCGTCTTGTTGTTCTCGCAGGCCGCATGCATACGTACGAGCGGTACGCCCGGTTGATTCAAAAACGTCTCGAAGGCGGGGACGATCTCGGGGTGGCCCGACCCTTGGGCTAGCGATTCCATGAAGTCGTGAACGTCGGCGGTGGCGTTGGCGAAGCGGTCGATGTGGTGGCGCACGCCGTCGCGAAACTTGTCGTCGCCCAGATAGCCTTCAAACATGGCGAGCACGCCGCCGCCTTTCGAATAGGTCAGCCCGTCGAAAGCATTGAAGATGTCGCCGGTGTCCTTGATCTCCTGGCGGATCGCACGAGCGGACGACAAAGCATCATGGTCCATCACCTCCATCTCGTCGCGCAAGGTTTCGCGATCGTATTCGCCCTTCGGGAAGAGCTTCGCCGCAATCTTGTTTTCCATCCAGGTGGCGAACGACTCGTTCAACCAAATGTCGTTCCACCATTTCGGCGTAACGAGATCGCCGAACCATTGATGCGACAACTCGTGCGAATGAATGAGGGTGTGGGTGCGCAGCTGCTGCAGCGAAGCATGCTCGTCGAGCAGCATGCCGCGCTCGGCATAAGTAATGGCGCCGGCGTTCTCCATGCCGCCTGCCGCAAAATTCGGCGGCGTGATCAGGTCGAGCTTGGGGAAGGGGAATGGCCGGCCGAAATAGTCCTCGAGTGTCGTGACGATCGGCGCCGTATGCGCGAGCGCGTAGCGAATCTGCTGACCTTTGCCTTTGACGGTGACGCCGCGCAGGGGGATCGGGTGATCGCGCAGTTTGGATTTCGGGATTGCTGGGCCGTCGACGACGTCGTAGGGCCCGACCGCCATTTCGATCAGATAGGTCGGCAGCGGCACGGTCGTGGCAAACGTCACGCGCTGAATGCCGCTCATCACGACTTCGCTGGCAGGCAAGGTGTTGGAGATCACTTGATCGGTCGGCCGCGCCGAGATGGTGATGTCGAACGGCGTCTTGAAACCCGGCTCGTCGAAGCAGGGAAAGGCGCGCCGCGCCGAGATTGCTTCGAACTGGGTCCAAACGTAGTGCTCGCCGCTGTCGAGCTGGCGCGTCAGGCCGATGGGCGCGTCGTTGAAAGCGGCATCGAAGTCGAGCACCAGCGTCGCGCGGCCGGCCGGCACTTCTTTCTCGAAACTCAGGCGCGCCACGCCGGTCGGGTGGACCTGTGCGTAGGTGCCGGCGATAGTCGTACCGTCGGCGATTTCGGCCTGGACCAGCGTGACGTTCAGATCCTTGCCGTGGAGGTAGATTGTCTTGGCGGCCTTCGCGAGCGTCACGTCGATGCGCACCATTCCGGAATAGCGCGGCAGATCGGGCCGGATCGTCAGAGCAAGCGTGTAGCGCGCCGGCACCACGGCGTCGCCGAGTCGGCCCAAGGGGGCGTTCGCATCGCTTGCCGGAGATGGGGCAGTGGCAGCCGGAGGTGCTTTTGGCGCCTTATTCTCAGAGGGACCGCAGGCGGCGATGGCGAGGGCCGCTATCAAAGCAACAAGGAAGCGTGGCGCCCGCATTGGCGAGGTCCTTCAGGCCGAGAAAAATTCGCAATCGACTGTATTGGCCCTCGAGCGTGCTGCGTCAACATCTCGCGACTCTCGACTCCCCTCTCTCTTCCACCTTTGGAAGGGAGAGGGGATGGGGGTGAGGGAAGGAGCCCCGCAAGGCGGCCGCGTCTGACATTTCGCCACAAGAACGATGCCAGCAATTCTCAAGTTCGACTGCGTTTGAACGAGACGCCCCACGGCCTAACGGAGCGCACCGCTCTCATGCACAACTTGTCGCGACGGCCATCCCTCACCCCCGGCCCCTCTTCCTTCCAAAGGAGGAAGAGAGAGGGGTGAATGAGGCGCGTTGCAGCACCGCCAACCAAACGCTAAACCGTAGCGACACGTTATCCTTCGCCCGAATCGCGAGAGTGGTGCCCATGGTCAAATTCGCCTTGCCGAAGAACTCCAAGATCACCAAGGGCAAAGAGTGGCCGGCGCCCGCGGACGCGAAAGAGACGCGCGAGTTCAAGGTCTATCGCTATGATCCGGACTCGGGCGCGAACCCGCACCTCGACAGCTATACCGTCGATCTTGGCACCTGCGGGCCGATGGTCTTGGACGCGCTGATCAAGATCAAGAACGAGACCGATTCCACGTTGACGTTCCGCCGCTCGTGCCGCGAGGGCGTGTGCGGTTCGTGCGCGATGAACATCGACGGCTCGAACACGCTCGCCTGCACAAAGGCGATCGAGGATGTGAAGGGCACGGTCAAGATTTATCCGCTGCCGAGCATGGCGGTCGTCAAGGACCTCGTGCCCGACATGACCCATTTTTATGCACAGTACGCCTCGATCGAGCCGTGGCTGCACACGGTGTCGCCCACGCCCGAGCGCGAGTGGAAGCAATCGCCGGAAGATCGAGCGAAGCTCGACGGGCTCTACGAATGCATTTTGTGCGCCTGCTGCTCGACCTCATGCCCGAGCTATTGGTGGAATCAGGATCGCTATCTGGGGCCGGCGGCGTTGCTGCAAGCGCAACGCTGGCTCGCCGACAGCCGTGACGAGGCGACCGGCGAGCGGCTCGATAACCTCGAAGATCCGTTCCGCCTCTATCGCTGCCACACGATCATGAACTGCGCGAGCGCCTGCCCGAAAGGCCTCAATCCGGCAAAGGCCATCGCCGAAATCAAACAGACGATGGTGAAGCGCTCGATCTAAATCTTTCTCCCCCCGTTCTCACGGGGGAAGTGGCCGAGCGAAGCGAGGTCGAAGCGGGTAAGTCAAAGCCTAGCTTCCGCCCCCTCTGTCTCGCCGCAAATCGTTCGTGTTCTTCCGTTGATTCCAATGGGGCTCGACACCTCCCCCGCGAATTCGCAGGGGAGGAAAGATGTTGGCGGGGTCACGTGCTTTCGCGAACGACTTTGACCATCGTCGCCGCCAGACGCTGAAGATCGTCGTCGGTGATGACGAAGGGCGGCGTTGTGTAGACGATGTTGTTGAAGGGGCGGATCCAGACGCCTTCTTCGACGAAGCGGGCGCGTAACGCTTCGCGGTCGATGCGCTCGAGCTCGATGACGCCGATGGCGCCCTTCACCCGCACGTCGCGCACGCCTGGCAGGCCGCGCGCAGGTTCTAAGCCCGCACGAAGTTGCGCCTCGATGCGCTTGATCTGCCGGATGCGCGGCTCGCGCTCGAAGAGGTCGAGCGAAGCGTTGGCGGCGGCGCAGGCGAGCGCGTTGCCCATGAAGGTCGGGCCGTGCATCAGCGCGCGGGCGGGGTCGTCGGAGAGGAAGGCCTCGAAGATGCGATCGCTGGCAACCGTCGCGGCGAGCGGCGCGGTGCCGCCGGTCAGCGCTTTGCCGAGGCAGACGATGTCGGGAACAACGCCCGCTTGCTCCATCGCGAACATCGTGCCGGTGCGGCCGAAACCGGTGAAGATTTCGTCGAGGATGAAAATCACGCCGTGGCGGCGCGCGGTTTCGGCGATGCGAGCCAAGACTTCGGGCTCGTGAAATTTCATGCCGCCGGCGCCTTGGACGAGCGGCTCGACGATGACGGCGGCAATCGAACGGCGCTCGCGGCCGAGCAGGTCGTCGAGGGCGCGCGTCGTCGCCGCGTCACGCGGCAGATCGACGATGAACTGCTCGGCGAGCGCACCCTTGAACAGCGAATGCATGCCCTCGTCGGGATCGCAGATCGCCATCGTGGCGAACGTGTCGCCGTGATAGCCGCCCTTGAAGCTCACGATCTTGTGGCGGCCGCGCTCGCCGCGATTGATCCAAAATTGCAGCGCCATCTTCAGCGCGACTTCGACGGCGACCGATCCCGAGTCGGAGAAGAACACGCGGTTGAGATCGCCGGGGAGCAGCGCGGCCAGGCGCTTCGCGAGCGTGAAGGCCTGTTCGTGCGCCAAGCCGCCGAGCATCACATGCGGCAACGTTTCGAGCTGGCGTGCGACGCATTCGCGAATGTGGGGGTGATTGTAACCGTGCGCCATCGTCCACCACGAGGCGACGCCGTCGATCAACTCGCGGCCATCGGCAAGCTTCAATCGCGCGCCGTGGCCGCCCACAACCGGGATCGGCAGGCTCGCGGTTTTCATTTGCGCATAGGGCAGCCAGATATGCGGCCAGCCCGCCGCCAACCACTCAGGCGGTTTGCTCATGCCTCCATCGGGCGGATGCCGAGCTTCGACCATAAGGCGTCGTCTTTTTCCTTGGCCGGGTTCTTGGTCGTGAGCAGTTTCGCGCCGATGAAAATCGAATTGGCGCCGGCGAGGAAACACAAAGCCTGCAGCTCCTCGCTCATGTGCTCGCGCCCGGCGGAGAGTCGCACCACGGAGTCCGGCATCATGATTCGCGCCGCGGCGATCGTCCGCACGAACTCGAAGCCTTCGATCGGCGTCGAATCGCCGAGCGGCGTGCCCTTGATCTGCATCAGCGCGTTGATCGGCACGGACTCCGGATGCTTCGGCAGATTGGCGAGCGTCACCAGCATGCCGATGCGGTCGTCGCGCCCTTCGCCCATGCCGACGATGCCGCCGCAGCACACCGCCATGCCGGCGTCGCGCACGTGGGCCAATGTGTCGAGCCGATCTTGCATCGTGCGTGTCGTGATGACCTTGGCGTAGTACTCAGGCCCCGTGTCGATATTGTGATTGTAGAAATCGAGGCCGGCTTCAGCGAGGCGTTCGGCTTGCGGCTTGGTCAGCATGCCGAGCGTCATGCAGGTTTCGAGGCCTTGGTCTTTCACCGTCTTGACCATGGCGCAGATCGTATCGATGTCGCGGTCCTTGGGCTCGCGCCACGCCGCGCCCATGCAGAAACGCGAGGCGCCGCCGGCTTTGGCTTGCACGGCGGCGGCCGCCACTTCTTCAACCGCCATCAGCTTGGTCGCCTTGAGGCCGGTGTCGAAATGCGCCGACTGACTGCAATAGCCGCAATCCTCGGGGCAGCCGCCGGTCTTGATCGACAGCAAGGTCGACATCTGAACTTCGTTGGCATCGAAGTGGCGCCGATGAATCGTCTGCGCGCGATGGATGAGATCGGCGAAGGGCAGGGCAAACAATTGCGTGACTTCGCCCATCGTCCAATCGTGGCGAATGACCATGTCGTCTCTAGCCGGCGCGGACTTGAGGCCGCGCGCCAAATCGATGTTCATGAAGCTGGTCCAGGTTTTCTGCAGGAAATCAGCGAGCTGCGCAGCATAGGGTGAGGCGGCCGCGCGTCAAGGCGAAGACCTAAAACCGCTTGTCATTCCCGCGCAGGCGGGAATGACAGTTGGAGGGAACGGCGAAGCGGCGGCGTTTCAATTGTGAGCTGGGGCGCATAAAGTGCGATCCATGACCTCACTCGACGAATTCGCGCGCTCCAAGCTTGGCGAGGCCGAGGCGCGGGCGCTCAAGCGCTCGCTCGCGGAGACTGCGCATGCGCCAGGCCAGCGCGTTCTGCGCGGCGGGCGAAACTTCGTTTCGTTTTGCGCCAATGATTATCTGGGACTTGCGCAGCACCCGGCCTTGAAGGCGGCGGCGAAGCGCGCTGTCGACGAGTACGGGGCGGGCGCGGGCGCATCGCGGCTCGTCACCGGTAACCATCCGCTCTATGCGGAGCTCGAAGCGAAGCTGGCCGCGCTCAAGCAGACCGAAGCGGCGCTCGTTTTCGGCTCGGGATATCTCGCCAATGTCGGCGTCGTTCCGGCGCTGGTCGGTGCAGGCGATCTGATCTTGGCCGATGAACTGGCGCATGCTTGCTTGATTTCAGGCGCGCGCCTTTCGGGGGCGCGCGTAGTTCTATTTCGCCACAACGATGTCGACGATCTGCGCGCGAATCTTGCGCACGAGCGCAGCGCAGCGCGGCATTGCCTCGTTCTTACCGAAGGCGTCTTCAGCATGGATGGCGATCTGGCGCCGCTCGGCGAGATCGCCCGCGTAGCGCTTGCGCATCGGGCGTGGCTCATGACCGACGACGCGCACGGGTTCGGTGTCGTCGGAAACGGACGAGGTTCGGCCACGCAGTGGAACGTTACGCCGGATTTGCAAATGGGCACGCTGTCGAAGGCGGTCGGGAGCTACGGCGGCTATGTCTGCGCGAGCCGCGCTGTCGTCGAGCTTCTGGTCACACGCGCGCGGTCGCTGATCTATGCGACGGCACTGCCCGCGCCGACGATCGCTGCGGCAATCGCGGGCGTCGACATCATTGCGAGCGACACGGCGCTCTGCGCCAAGCCACTTGCGCATGCGCGTGCCTTCGCGCGTGCGGCGGGCTTACCGGTGCCGGCGTCTTCCATCGTGCCGCTGCTCCTCGGTTCGCCGGACGCCGCGCTCGCTGCGTCACGCCTGCTCGAGGACGAAGGATTCCTGGTGGTGGCGATCCGCCCGCCGACCGTGCCTGAAGGAACGGCGCGGTTGCGATTCAGTTTCGCCGCAGACCACGCGATGGAAGACATTCTCAGATTGGCCGAGATCGTCCGGACACACATCTTGGCGCGCCGCGCGGCTTGAAGCGATGAGGCCGATTTTCATCACCGCGACCGGAACCGACGTCGGCAAAACCTACGTTACCTGCGCCTTGATCCGCGCCCTCAAACGCGCGGACGTTGAGGTTGCCGCATACAAACCCATCATCAGCGGGTTCGACGCGGACGAAGTTGCGGCCAGCGATACTGGGCGGATTCTCGCAACGCTCGGCCGGCGCTCCGACAGTCAATCGGTCGCGACGATTTCGCCTTGGCGCTATCGCGCCCCGCTATCGGCCGAAATCGCAGCAGAACGCGAGGGGCGAACGGTGCCGTTCGACGAGGTGACCGCCTTTTGCAAAGAAGCGGCCGCACGCGCGCCGGGGGTCTGTTTGATCGAAGGCGTAGGTGGCGTGATGTCGCCGATCGATCGTACGCGGACGAACCTGGACCTGATTGTCGCGCTGAAGGCAAGACTGCTCCTCGTGGCGGGAAGCTATTTGGGAACAATCTCGCATGTTTTGACCGCCGTTGAAGCACTGCACGTTGCAGGCGCCGATACCTTGGCCATCGTGCTCTCGGAGTCTCTATCCTCGCCGGTCGCGCTCGATGAGATCTCGAAGCGTATGGCCAGCTTCACGCGCGTGCCGATCGTTGCCATCGCGCGCGGCGAGGAGGCGCCGCCGGCGCTCGTCGATCTCATTGAAGCTAGGGCTTGATCTCGATCGGCGTCCCGACGGGGACCAGCGTGTAGATTTCCTCGATCTCGGTATTGCGTACGCCGATGCAGCCCGCGGTCCAATCGGGATGGCTGCCGGCATCTTGTATTTCTTCAATGAACTCGGGCGTGCCGTGAATGGCAATCAGGCCGCCCAAGCGAATGCCGTGCAGCTTCGCCGCGAGGCGGTCGCTCTTGTTTGGATATGAAATGTGCAGCGCGCGATGGAATTCGCTGGCAGGGTTCTTCGCGTCGATGATGTAGCTGCCTTCGGGCGTTCGATCGTCTCCGCCGCTCTCCTTGTTACCCGGGGGGCCGACGCCAATGGCGACACGGTAGGTCTTAACCACTTTTCCCGCCGCGAACAGCGTCAGAATGTGCGCGGACTTCTCGACAATAATACGATCGACCTTGGCGAAGCTCTCGGCCTCAGCGAAGCCGGACGCCGCGATGAACGCGAGGATCTGGGCGACAAAGCAAATAACACGCATTTGGAGGTTTCTTGAAAAAAGCCCTACCTATCGTCGCAGGCGTTGGCAGCGACCGCAAAGTTGCCATGATGTGCGCATTGCCGCAATCTCCGGCAATTCAGTCATGCTAGGTTCAGGTCAATCATGTGACTTCTAGCATCTCTCGCACACGGCTCGAGCCGTTGCGCAACACCGAAACAAGAGGACTGCAAGTATGCGACTTACGACTGCGCTCAGCGTCGCCGTGATCTCAGGCGCGCTATCACTTATTGGTGGAACTGCAAGCGCTGACCCATCGCCGGGCGGAAGCTACCGCGCCACCTGTAACGGCATCAATGCCGAGCGAGGCACGCTGTCTGCCACATGTCGCACGCGCGACGGCCGTTGGAACGACACCGAGCTCGATCGCTATCGCGATTGCTCGGGCGACATCGCCAATATCGACGGGCAGCTACGCTGCTCGCGCGGCGAAGACGACGGCGACCGCTGGGGCGGCGATCGTGGCCACGGTGACGATGGCGACCGGGGCGACGATCATGGCGGCGGCTGGACGCCGCGCGGCTCCTACCACGAGACGTGCCGCAACGAAGGAGCCAGTCACGGAACGCTGAGGGCTGAGTGTCGCGATCGCTCGGGGCGCTGGCGCTACTCGGAGCTCGAGAACTTCCGCTCGTGCGACGGCGACATCTACAACGACAGCGGCATACTTCGCTGCCGGCATGGCGACGACGACCGTTCGGGCGACCGCGGCTACGGCCGGGCGCAGATCACGCTCTACAAGGACTCCGACTATCGCGGAAGCTCGCGCACATTCGACAGTGACGTCCCGGATTTGAACTCATACGGATTCGGGAACGCCGCTTCGAGCGCCAATGTGCGCGGCGGTGCGTGGCAGCTCTGCAGTCGGCCCTACTATCGCGGCCGCTGCGTAACCATCGACCGCAATGTCAGGAACTTCGACGGAACCGGGCTGAACGACGAGATCGAGTCGCTTCGCCCGCTCCGGCGTTAGGCCCCTCGCGGAGCACGCGCCGAATTTGCTAGGGTTAGAGAGGCCGGGTGTGGGACATCCGGCCTCTCTCCGTTTCCCGCACCCTGTCGGCGCAATAAGGAGCCTGGCCAATGGCGAACAAACACGCGTCCGGTCCGCAAGACCTCGTCCTTGATCGGCGCAAGTTCGCGGTCACCGCACTCGGTGCCGGATTTGCGCTCTCGGTGCAACCCGTTTCCGCCGAGACGATAACGACCGACGCGAACGGCTTGACCGCGGGGGAAGTGAAGATCCCGGTGACCGACGGCGAAATCCCCGCCTACCGGGCGATGCCGGCCGGCGGCAATAACCTAGCCACGATTTTGGTCGTGCATGAAATTTTCGGCGTGCATGAATGGGTCAAAGACATCTGCAGACGCTTCGCCAAGCAAGGCTATCTCGCGGTCGCGCCCTATCTCTACGCGCGCCAAGGCGATGCAGCCCAATACACGGACATTCAGAAGCTGGTCACTGAACTTGTTTCCAAGGTCGGCGACGAGGGTGTGCTCAGCGATCTCGATGCGACGGCGAAATGGAGTGCCGGCAACGGCGGCAATCCGGCGAAGCTCGGCGTCACCGGCTTTTGCTGGGGCGGACGCATCACCTGGCTCTGCACAGCCCGTAACCCGAACATCAAAGCAGGCGTTGCGTGGTACGGCGGTCTCGTGCGGCGCGAAGGCGACACAAAGCCCAAACATCCCGTCGATGTGGCGGGCGATATCAAAGGGCGCGTGCTCGGACTCTATGGCGGGTTGGATAAGGGGATTCTTGCGCCACACATCGAGGCGATGCGCGCGGCGCTCAAAGCCGCGGGCGACACTAAATCGGAAATCATCGTCTTTCCGGAAGCCGATCATGGCTTCTTGGCGGATTATAGGCCGAGCTACAACGAGGCGGCGGCCAAGGCCGGCTGGGCGAAATGCCTCGAATGGTTCAAAGCGCACGGAGTCTGACGTTCATGGAATATCGCCAGTTAGGGCATTCGGGCCTCAAAGTTTCCGCCGTCGGTCTCGGGTGCAATAATTTCGGACGGCGCTGCTCGGAAGAAGAAACGCGCGGCGTGGTCCACAAGGCGCTCGACCTTGGCGTCACGATGTTCGATACGGCCGATTTCTATTCAGCCGGTTTGTCGGAGGAGTTTCTCGGCAAGGCGCTGGGCGCGCGGCGCAAGGATATCGTGCTGGCGACCAAATTCGGCTTGCCGCTGCGCCAGGGTGCCTATGAGGGCGGCGCGTCGCGGCGCTACATCATGGTGGCGATCGAGGCGAGCCTAAAGCGCCTCGGCACGGACTATATCGATCTCTACCAATTGCATTTTCCGGATGCGAAAACGCCGATCGAGGAGACGCTGTCGGCGCTCGATTCGCTCCAGCGCGCCGGCAAGATTCGTTATGCAGGCTCGTCGAATTTCAACGGTTGGCAACTGGCGGACGCCGCATGGACGGCACGGACGAAGGGTCTTGGGCCGTTCATTTCGGCACAGAACCACTACAACCTGCTCGACCGGCGCATCGAGCGCGAAGTGGTGCCGGCGGCCGAAGCGTTCGGCGTCGGCGTCATTCCCTATTTCCCGCTCGCATCGGGCCTACTCACGGGCAAGTACAAACGCGGTGCGCCGGTGCCGAACGACTCGCGCGCAGCGGCAAATCCCGATGCCGCGAGGCGTATGCTGAGCGATGAAAATTTCGCGACCGTCGAGAAGCTCGAGGACTTTGCGCGGAGCCGCAGCAAAGGCATTCTTGACGTCGCCGTGAGCTGGCTTCTCGGTCAAAGGCAGGTCGCCACCGTCATCGCCGGCGCGACGAAGCCCGAGCAGGTTGAGGCCAACGTCCAGGCCGGCGCGTGGGAGATGCCGCGCGCCGACTGGGAGGAAATCAACAAATTGACCCTGCGATTGTGAACTCTCACGACCCCAACGCCGAAGCTGAGTTCCAGCAAGCTGTCGCGAAAAACCTGACTCGCAATTACGTGAGCCAGCTGATGCACGGCATGTTGGCGATGACGGGCTTTCGGCTCGTGAACACGCCGACCTTTGTGCCGGTGTATCTCTACGTGCTGTCCGGTTCGCCGATGGTGGTGGGCGCAGTTCTTGCCGCGCAACAATTGGGCGCCTTCGCCTCGAGCCTGATCGGCGTCACGATGATCGAGCATCGACGCCGGATTCTGCCGCTGGGCTTTCTCTATGGCTGGATGATGCGGCTCGCCGTCTTAGGCTTGGCGCTTGTCTCGTTCTTCGTGCCGCAACCCTATTCGCTTTGGGCTTTCGCGTTCTGCCTCGGCCTGCTTGGTGTCTTCTCCGGCATGCAGAATGTGCTGTGGAATGTGCTCCTGACCAAGACTATTCCCGCCAACCGGCGCGGCATGCTGATCGGGGCGCGAAATTTCCTCGGCGGCATGACGGCTTCGGCAGTCGCCTATGGCGGGGGAATTCTCGTCCAGCAAAATGCCTTCGGCAACGGTTACGCGACGACGTTTCTGGTGGCCTTCGTGCTGACGGCACTCGGCTTGACGCTGCTTAATCTGGTGCGCGAGCCGGACGCGCCGGCGGTGCGCCCGATGTCGAGCGTGCGGCAACGAATTCTCGATGTGCCGCTGATCTTGAAAGAGGATCGGCAATTCGCGCTTTATTTTTTCGCGCAGGCCTTGGCGACGTTGGGCACGCTGGCGCTGCCGTTCTATATCCTGTTTGCCGGCAAGAGACTTGGTCTCACCGGCGAAACCTTGGGCATGCTGTCGCTGGCCCTGCTTCTCTCGCAAACCGCAGCGAATTTGGTCTGGGGCTGGATCGCGGATCGCGCCGGTTTCAAGACGGTGTTCGTGCCGGCGCTGTTCTTCTGGGCCGGCTCGACGATCGCTCTCGCATTCTCCGCAACGCCGCTCTCGATCCTTTTGTGTTTCATCGGCATCGGCGCCGGCAATGCCGGGTATCAGATCGCCTCGCAGAACATGGTCATGGAGTTCGGGACGCGCGCCGATCTCCCGTTGCGTTTGGGGATGGTTAACTCGGCGCAATCTTTGGTGATGGCAATAGGTCCGCTGCTCGGCGGCGAACTCATTCAAACCTTGGGCTACGAAGCTGTTTTTGCAGCAGCCGCGCTTGCTATGTTGGCTGCCGCTGTCATGCTGCTGGTCTATGTTCATGAGCCGCGGCGAAGGTCCCTGGGGGAGGGGATTGTCGATGCGAGCCAGGGTTTGACGATGAGTGTGAGTGAGGAAAGCGCGAGTTTCCCCGGCGCTACGGGACAACAGGGCACGGCGCGCCGCCAAACGAAGGCGGCCGGACGGGTTCCAGCGGCAACGACGCAGCGCTCACCCCTTAGGGTTCGTGCCGGCGATATTACTTGGACGCTTGTTCCTGCCCTTGGCGCTTTGGCGATCCTAGCCCTATGGAGCCCCGCGCAGTGGTTCTTCTGTTTGGTGCTGGCGGTTGCGATTGCCGCGGTTGCCTTCGCGCGATTGGGTTTTGTTCGCAGTTTGCCGGGACCTGCGGTTGCGGTCGCAGCTTCCGCTGCCGCCGACGCGAGCGGCGGCGAGACTGCCTTCACCCGCTCGCCGGATGATTTTTCGATCGCCGACGTCGTACAGCGCCTGCCGGATCCGGTGATCGTCACCGATCAAAACGGCCGCATCGTCGCAGCAAACGCCGCCCTTGAAAATCTGTTCGGCGTCGCTGAGCCGCGAAAGCATCTGGCGAGCATCATTCGCGCGCCACAGGTGCTCGAGGCTCTCGATGCGGCGCTGGCCGGAAAGGGTTCGCAGCGCGCCGAGTTCTCGATGATCTCGACGCCGGAGCAGAATTTTCAGGCCTATATCGCACCCGTCGAAGGCGAAGAAGGACACCCGCGCGCCGCCCTCATCGTGCTGCAGGACATGACGAAGGCAAAACGCGTCGAACAGATGCGCGCGGACTTCGTCGCCAATGCCAGCCACGAGTTGCGCACGCCGCTCGCCTCGCTCACCGGTTTCATCGACACGTTGCGCGGGCACGCGAAGGACGATCCCGAAGCGCAGGAACGCTTCCTGGGAATCATGGCGGAACAAGCCGCGCGCATGCGCCGCTTGATCGACGACCTCCTGTCGCTGAGCCGCATCGAATTGAACGAACATGTGCGTCCGTCGGGCAGCATCAATTTGGGCGACGTCATCGAGGAGGTGACGAACGCGCTGACCCCGGTTGCGGAAGCGGCAAACATGACGATGGATCTCGTCGAGCCCTCATCGCTGCCGAACGTGGCGGGCGATCGCGAGGAACTGATTCAGGTTTTCCAGAACCTCGTCGACAACGCGATCAAATATGGCAAGCCCGGCATGCCGATTACGGTCGAGTTGGGCACAAGGCGCGCCGGCCCCGGCGAGGCCGGGCCTTCTCCGGCCGTCTACGTCGCGGTCAAAGATCACGGCGAAGGCATCGCCCGCGAACATATTCCGCGGCTGACCGAGCGGTTTTATCGCGTGGACGTCAGACGCAGCCGGGCGATCGGCGGCACCGGGCTTGGCCTTGCGATCGTCAAACATATTCTGAACCGTCACCGCGGGCGCCTCGCCATCGAAAGCAAAGTCGGCGAAGGCTCGACGTTTACCGTGTTCTTGCCGCTCGCGACGGAATCGGGACCGGCGGAAACGATGCCGGCAGGCCTCCTGACTGCTTCCTAGCAGCCGAGTTCCGGGTTTCTGGCCGCCGGATTCCGGTCGTGTCATAAATCTGCTATCGAACTGTCACATTGAGATTGCGCACCATCGGTAGTTAGCGGGCCAACAGCTACGGGCCAGCGGTTGCGCTGCGCTGGGCCGCGGCTCGAAGGAGGCACTTGTGGCCGACCACATCGTCAAATCGTTCCAAGATCAACTCGATGCATTGAGCACAGGGCTCGTGCAAATGGGCGGCTTGTGCGAAACGCAGCTCGCCAACGCGATCGAAGCGATCATTCGGCGCGACTCGGTGCTCGCCGAACAAACAATCGCTTCGGATCAAAGGATCGACGCACTCGAACAACAGATCGAGCAGCAGGCCGTTCGACTCCTCGCATTGCGACAGCCAATGGCCGGCGACCTGCGTGAAACTTTGGCCGGCCTCAAGATCTCGGCCGATCTCGAACGCATCGGCGACCTTGCCAAGAATGTGGCGAAGCGGGCTTTGGTGCTCGCTCGCGACGCACCCGATCCGAGCTTGGCGCAAGGGCTCGCGCGCATGGGGCGCCAGGCGCTCGGGCAGGTGAAGAACGTGCTCGATGCCTATGCGCGGCGCGACGCCGGCGCGGCGATCACGGTTTGGCGGCGCGATGAGGAGATCGATGAACTCTACAACTCGCTCTTCCGCGTACTCCTGACCTACATGATGGAAGATCCCCGCAAGATCGGGCAATCGACGCACCTCCTGTTCATCGCCAAGAATTTCGAGCGCGTCGGCGATCATGCGACCAACATCGCGGAGACGGTGCATTATCTCGTCACCGGAACGCGCATCACCGATCAACGACCCAAGAGCGACACGACGTCGACGACGACCATTGCATACGACCCGAAACATTGACGCAACGAACGGATATTGCCGCATGAGCATCGCCAAGAAGCCCCTGGTCCTCGTCGTCGAAGACGAGATGCCGCTGACGACGCTGCTGCGGTACAATTTGGAGAAGGAAGGCTACCGCGTAAGCGAGGCTCGCGACGGCGAAGAGGCCATGATGATGGCCGACGAAGAAATGCCGGACCTCACGCTGCTCGATTGGATGCTGCCTAAAATTTCGGGGATCGAAGTTTGCCGCCGTCTGCGCGGACGCGCCGAATCGCGCAACATGCCGATCATCATGCTGACCGCGCGCGGCGAGGAGAGCGACCGTATTCGCGGGCTCGATACGGGCGCAGACGACTACATCACCAAGCCGTTCTCGATGACGGAACTGCTGGCGCGCGTGCGAGCGGTGCTGCGCCGGATAAGACCTGCGCTTGCCGAAGACGTTGCAACGTTCGGCGATATCATCGTCGATCGCTCCGCTCACCGCGTGCGCCGCGGGCCAAAGGACATCCATCTGGGGCCGACGGAATACCGGTTGCTCGACCATTTCATGCAACATCCCGGACGCGTCTTCAGCCGGGAACAATTGCTCGACGCCGTGTGGGGCTCGGATGTCTACGTCGAAGCACGTACCGTCGACGTGCATATCGGGCGTCTGCGCAAGGCACTGAACGTCCCCGGGCAAACCGATCCGATTCGCACCGTGAGATCGGCCGGCTACGCGCTCGACGAGTCGTTCAAGGGTTAGGCTTCTCAGTAGAAGCAATTCTCGCTGGTACCGCCCCCGCAGCGGGCTACCGCATTCACGGAAATGATTCTCACTGTTACCGCCCCACAGCGGGGGCGGTAACAGGGCATATTTGGGAATGCCGTCAGCGACGGCGCTCCCAGGCAACGAAAAAGGGGCTGCCCCCGCGGACAGCCCCTTTTCGCAGACCCCTCTGTCTCGGCTTTAGGTATTCGCTAAGTAACGGCGAAAATCGCGATCGCGATCGCGGTCCCGGCGGCCTTGGGCCGGCTGGAACGCTTTGATCGAATGCGCTTCGCAATAGGGCGAGCCGACTTTCGGCGTGTGCCCGCAGAAGTGGAATTCATTGGTCGAAGGATCGCCGATCGGCCATTTGCACATCCGATCGGAAATCGTCAGCACCGTCGTCTTGTTGCCGTTGGCGTCGACGACAGGGTCAGCCTCGACAATCGGTGCCTGAACGATCTGCATCGGCCGGGGACGCGCCATACGGCGGGCGACGGCCATCCGTGGACGCTCGGCGCGCGCAGGCGTTGCGCGGCCCGCGAGCCCCAATCTATGCACCTTGCCGATAACGGCATTGCGGGTGACGCCGCCGAGTTGGCGTGCGATTTGGCTGGCACTCAGACCTTCAGTCCAGAGCTGCTTGAGTTGCTCGACGCGTTCTTCCGTCCAGCCCATTGTAAGTCCCTCCGCGTGGACAGGCGTTGGTTAACGCCACATACAGTATGGGCTTCATGGCGACACACAAGATCAATTAATGAGCGCAAGATGTAGTTATTGGGGATTGTGCTTCTTCAATCACAGATAGTTAACGGGCTGCTGCGGTTGCGTTGACACGTGCGGCGCGCGTTTCGGATACTGGATTTTTGGAAAAGTCCGGGCGGCGTGCCGGTTTGGTCGACGCTTCCCTAAGGAAAGCCCCCCGTGATCACGCCGCTGCTCCCGACTTACTCCCGGGCCGATATCGCGTTCGAGCGGGGCGAAGGCCCTTATTTGTACTCAACCACAGGCGAGCGATTCCTCGACTTCGGCGGGGGTATCGCGGTCAACGTGCTGGGCTACACCCATCCGCATTTGGTTGCGGCATTGACGGCGCAGGCCGGCAAACTCTGGCACACGTCCAATCTCTACCGCGTGCCTGGGCAAGAGCAACTCGCCGAGCGCCTGGTCGGTGCGACGTTTGCCGATACAGTCTTCTTCGGCAATTCGGGGGCCGAGGCCGTCGAGTGTTCGATCAAGATGGCGCGCAAATATCATGCGGCGCGCGGCGAGCCACAGTGCTACCGGCTGATCACGGTCGAGGGCGCCTTCCACGGACGAACGCTTGCCACGATCGCCGCCGGCGGCCAGAAAAAATATCTCGAGGGCTTCGGGCCCAAGGTTGAAGGCTTCGATCAAGTGCCGTTCGGCGATCATGAGGCGCTAAAGCGTGCGATCGGACCCGAAACCGCCGGCATTCTCATTGAACCCATTCAAGGTGAGGGCGGCATTCGTCCGCTCGGTTGGGATTATCTGCGCGAGTTGCGCGCGCTCTGTGACGAGCACGGGTTGCTGCTCGTGCTCGACGAGATCCAAACGGGCTTCGGGCGCACGGGAAAACTGTTCGCGCATGAATGGGCGGGAATTACACCCGACATCATGGCAATCGCGAAAGGCTTGGGCGGCGGCTTTCCGGTGGGCGCCTGTCTTGCGACGGAGCGCGCCGCCGCGGGCATGACAAGCGGCACACACGGCTCCACATTCGGCGGCAATCCACTGGCGATGGCAGTGGGCAATGCAGTGCTCGACATCGTGCTTGCGCCGGGATTCTTGGAACACGTCAACCGCATCGCGAATTATCTCCGGCAGCAACTTTCGATGATTGCGGACAAACATCGCAGCATCATCGAAGATGTGCGCGGCGAAGGGTTGATGCTCGGCCTCAAGTGCAAGGTGGCGAACACCGACGTGGTGAACGCCCTGCGCGAGCGCGGATTGCTCAGCGTCGGTGCAGGCGACAACATCGTGCGCCTTCTGCCGCCGCTCATCATCGATGAAACGCAGGTGCGCGAGGCAATCGCGATCATCAACGATGCTTGCGGCGCGCTTGCCTATCAGCCGGCAAAGGACGCGGCGAAATGAACGCCCCCGGCATTGCGCGCGGTCCGAAGCATTTCCTGGATCTCGACGCGTTCGACGCGGCAACGCTGCGCCGGATGATCGACGACGCGCGGCGCATGAAGGAGGCACGCGCGGGCCGCCCCAAAGGAGCGCCGGACGACACGACGCCGCTCACCGGACGCATGCTGGCGCTGATTTTCGAAAAGCCGTCGACGCGAACACGAATCTCCTTCGAAATGGGAATGCGTCAGCTCGGCGGGCAGACCATGTTCCTCGACGGGCGCGACATGCAATTCGGTCACGGCGAGACCGTCGGCGATACGGCGCGCGTTCTGTCGCGCTACGTAGACGGGGTCATGTTGCGCACCAAGCGCCACCAAGCGCTCGTCGAACTCGCTGCGACCGCGACGATCCCCGTCATCAACGGCCTGACGGATCGCACGCATCCTTGTCAGCTGCTCGCCGACGTCATGACGTTCGAAGAGCATCGCGGACCGATCAAAGGGCGCGTGGTGACTTGGTCGGGCGCCGGCAACAATGTCTGCGCTTCGTGGATTCAGGCGGCGGTTCGTTTCGGCTTCGAGCTGCGCATCGCCGCGCCCGAAGAACTCGAGCCCGACGCCGCACTCCTCAAATGGGCGAAAGCCGAGGGCGGGCACGTCAATATCGTGCGAGATCCTTATGAGGCCGCTTCGGGCTCGGACGCACTTGTGACCGACACCTGGGTGCAAATGTCGGAATCCGATCAGCTCGGCGAGGGTGGCGCACGCTCGCGCCACAACATGCTGGTGCGCTATCGCGTCGACGATAAGCTGATGAAAGCGGCGAAGCGCGACGCCATCTTCATGCACTGCCTGCCGGCTCATCGCGGCGAAGAAGTGACCGACACCGTGCTCGACGGCGCGCAATCCGTTGTTTTCGATGAGGCGGAAAACCGCTTGCACACGCAAAAGAGCGTGCTGTTGTGGGCGATGTCGTGACTGACGGCGACTTCGCGCAGAGCTTTCAGATCGAAGGCATGAACGTCCGCGGGCGCGTCGTTCATTTGACGAGCGTCGCGGATCGGGTTCTGGGCGCCCACAATTATCCGGACATCGTCTCCGGGGTGGTTGCGGAGGCGTTGACGCTTGCCGCGCTCCTGGGCGCGTCACTCAAATTCAACGGCATGCTGACTCTGCAAACGCGCAGCGACGGGCCGGTTCGCATGATCGTCGCCGACTACATGACGCCCGGCGTATTGCGCGCTTGCGCAACATTTGACCGGGAGGCGGTTGAGGGGCTCGGTCCCAGTCCAAGCTTCGGTGCGCTTGCCGGTGCAGGATCGCTGGCGATCACGATCGATCCCGGCGAGGACATGGAGCGTTACCAGGGCATCGTGCCGCTCGATGACCGCGGCCTTGCCCACAGCGCCGTCAGTTACTTTGAACGTTCGGAGCAGATACCAACGGCGATCAAGGTCGCTGCGGCGATGCTGCATACCAAAGGTGGCCAGCCTGGGTGGCGGGCAGGCGGTATCATGATCCAGAATCTGGCGGCGCTCGGCGGCAACGCGCCCGTCATGGCGAGCGGCGATGCCGAGGAAGCGTGGACCCGCGCCTCGATCTTGTTTGCGACGATCGATCAATTGGAACTGGTCGACCCGCAGGTCGAAAGCGAGCGATTGCTCTACCGGCTCTACCATGAAGACGGCGTGCGGGCGTTCGCGCACCAACCGCTATCGTTCGGTTGCCGCTGCAGCGCGGAGCGCGTAGTGCGTGTGTTGTCGAGCTATTCGCGCGACGAGCTGAGCGATCTTGTCGAGGCCGACGGCTTGATCAGAGCGACCTGCGAGTTTTGCTCGGCGTCCTATCGCTTCAAGCCCGGTGAACTCGCCGAGACTCAGTTCGCGCGGACGTGATCGACGAGGCGCTGCATGAACGCGACGCAAGCGTCGATTTGTTCGAGCGCGACAAACTCATCCGGCTTGTGTGCTTGAAGGATGCTGCCCGGACCGCAGACAACGGCGGGAATTCCGGCTTCCTGAAATAGGCCCGCCTCGGTGCCGTAGGAAACGGCCTCCGCGCTGTTACGGCCCGAGAGCTGGCGGGCGAGCGCTTCGGCCGGGCAATCCTTTGCCGGTTTCAAAGGTGGGACGCGGGCGCCGGCAACCGTTGCGATATCGACTTCGGCGGCGATGCGGCGCAAGCCCGGCAGCACGTCCTCGCGGGAATGGCGCACAAAGCGCTCGGCGATCTCATCCTCATCCGTGCCCGGCAGGCAGCGATACTCCCACTGGAACGTGCATTCGCGCGCGAGAATGTTGAGCGCCGTGCCGCCGTGAACGACGGACGATTGCACGGTGGTGTAAGGCGGATCGAAGCGACCGCTCGCGTCGCCGCGCCGGCGCATTTCTTCGGCCAGCGTCTCCAGATAGACGATCAGTTCTGCGGCCACCATGACGGCGTTGACGCCCTTGTCGGTGTGGCTTGAATGCGATTCACGGCCCGTGACCGTCGTGCGAAAGGCGCGAATGCCTTTGTGCGCATTGACGACCTGCATGTCGCTGGGTTCGCCGATGATGACGAGGCGCGGCGTCGGCAAATCTTGCGCGATGCGCGCAATCATCGGACGCACGCCGAGGCAACCGATTTCTTCGTCATAAGAGAGCGCGATATGGATCGGGGTCCGCGGTCGAGCCGCGACGAACGCCGGCACCGAGGCAAGCGCGATCGCACAGAAACTTTTCATGTCGCAGGTCCCGCGGCCGAAAAGCTTGCCGTCGCGTTCGACAATCTTGAACGGGTCGCTGGTCCATTGCTGACCGTCGACCGGTACGACGTCGGTGTGGCCCGACAAAACGATGCCGCCGGGCTCGTCAGGTCCGATCGTTACGTAGAGATTGGCTTTGGTGCCTTTAGCGTTGGGTACCAGCAGGGGTTTCAGGCCATGACCTTTGAGATAGTCAGCGGCGAAATCGATCAGGCCGAGATTGGAATCGCGGCTCGTCGTATCGAACGACACGAGCCGATCGATCATTTCACGCGGCGAATAAGTGGCGCCCATCTGGCAGGCGTCCTAGGCGGTGAGGGTCGAGCTCGGGTTGCCGATAATGGTCAAGAACTCGCGCCGCGTCAGCGGGTCTTGGCGAAATGCGCCCAGCATCGTCGACGTCACCATGGTCACGCCCGGCTTATGAACGCCGCGCGTCGTCATGCATTGATGCTGCGCTTCGATCACCACGGCGACGCCTTTGGGCTCCAACACCTTTTGGATGGTGTTGGCGATTTGGGCGTTCATTTTTTCCTGGACCTGGAGGCGACGCGCATAGGACTCCACAACGCGCGCCAGCTTGGAAATGCCGACGACTTTGTTGGTGGGTAGATAGCCGACATGGGCCCTGCCGATGATCGGCGCCAAGTGATGTTCGCAATGCGATTCGAAGCGGATATCGCGCAGCACGATCATCTCGTCGTAGCCGTCGACCTCCTTGAAGGTTCGCTTCATGTATTCTTCGGGATCTTCAGCATAGCCCGAGAACCAGTCCTCATAGGCGCGGGCGACGCGGGCCGGCGTATCGCGCAGGCCTTCCCGCGTCGGGTCGTCGCCGGCCCAGCGCAGCAGCGTCTCGACTGCTTGCTCGGCTTCGTCGCGCGAGGGGCGCGTGCCGTTCGACTTCGCGGGCTTTGTATTGTTCTGACGGCGGACGGCGATGGTCATTGCACAGGCTCCCAGCGGTTTCGCGCAAGAAACCTAAATTGGTTCCATCTCACGCGCCGCTCACGGTTTCGCGCCATCATTAGGCACGAAACGCAACCCTAGATAAAGGGAGTCGCTTCTATCGTTTCAATGCACCATCCGCGCTTCGTGCGGGGAATCGAGCGGGAACAACGGGATGTCGACCTGAAAGGTCTCACCGCTCGCCGTTTGCATTTGGTAAGCGCCCAACATCATTCCCGAAGGTGTTTCCAGCGGCGTGCCGCTCTTGTACTCAAAACTCTCGCCGGGACGTAAAATAGGCTGCTGACCAATTACGCCGGCGCCGCGTACTTCGATGGTGCGGCCGTTGGCATCGATGATGCGCCAGAATCGCGCACGCAGCTGCACCGTATCGGCGCCGCCGTTTTCGATGAGCACCGTATAGGCCCAAAAGAAGTGACTGTTGTCCGGCGCCGATTGATCGGCGAGATATGCCGGCTCGACCGAAACTGTGATCTCACGCGTGACACGCCGAAACATGGCGCCACCTCCCACCCTGACATCGGCCGCCGCAACGTTAACGGCCGTCTTACCCTTGTCCATAATACGCCTTACTCATGTTCAACGGTGACGTCCGTCTTCACCGAAAGGGCGATGAAGCAATTTTCGTGCGCGAGGTGATGCATCTCGGCAATCTCTTCGGCAGATGGTTTACGCTCACCGCCAAATGCGACGCGCGGTCGCAGGATGACGTGGCTCACCCACAGTTTTCCGCCATCGTTCTTGGTCATCCGGCCAACGGCTTGGTCATCGTAACTATCTACGGTGAAGCGCTTGCGCGATGCAATCGCGAGAAATGTCAGCATATGACAGGTCGACAGGGAGGCAACGAAGGCCTCTTCGGGATTCGGCCGCTCGGCGTCGCCTTTGAATTCGGGCGCCCCAGACCAGGGTACGATCTGCCCACCGCCGAAGCGCACCTCATGGCCGCGGTTGTAGTCGTCATAGGCGAACGACACCGTCTGGCGCCGCCATGTCGTCGTTGCTCGATGCTCGCTCATATTCAGATCGCTCTCAGGCTTTGTGCCAAATCCTCGGCGATGTCGGCCGGATCTTCCAATCCAACCGAGAGGCGCAACATGCTCTCAGTGACGCCCAGCTCCGCTCGCGCCTGGGGTGTGAGGCGAAAATGAGTCGTCGTCGCAGGATGCGTGATCAGCGATTTGGCATCACCCAGATTGTTCGAGATATCGACAAGTTTTAGACGACGCATGACGTTGAACGCTGCATCCTTTCCGCCCGCGACATCGAACGTCACGATCGAGCCGCCCAAGCCCATCTGTGCACGAGCGAGCGCGTGTTGGGGATGATCGGGGCGCCCCGGATAGACGACGCGCGTGACGTTTTTCTCGCGCGCCAGCGTGTCGGCAATGGCGGCGGCGTGTTCGCACATGGCGCGCACGCGCAGGTCCAAGGTCTCGAGCGCCTTGACCAGCACCCAGGCGTTGAACGGGCTCATCGATGGGCCGGTGTTGCGCAGAAATATCTGCAAGTGATCCTTCAGAAATTTTTCGTCGCACAGAATAACGCCGCCCAGACAGCGGCCTTGCCCGTCGATGTGCTTGGTCGCCGAATAGACAATAATATCGGCGCCGTATTCCATCGGGCGCTGCAGGATTGGGGTCGCGAAGACATTGTCGACGATCAGCCGAGCGCCGCCGCGATGGGCGATGTCGGCAACCGCGCGCAGATCGATGATCTCCAAGGTCGGATTTGCGGGCGTCTCGAGAAACAGAACTTTCGTATTCGGTTTCATAGCCGCGCGCCATGCATCGAGGCTGCGCCCGTCGATTAACGTCGAGGTAACGCCAAAGCGCGGCAGCACGTCCTCGATGACATAGCGGCAGCCGCCGAACATGGCGCGCGCGGCGACGACGTGGTCGCCTTGCTTGAGATGGCAGAGGAGGGCGGCGGTGACGGCGGCCATGCCGGTCGCGGTGGCGCGGGCGACGGGCGCGCCTTCGATCAGCGCCATGCGTTCCTCGAAGGTCGAGACCGTCGGATTGCCGAAGCGAGAATACATGTAGCCCGCTTCTTCGCCTTTGAAGCGCGCCTCGGCGCTCTCGGGCGTCGCATAAGCGTAGCCCGAGGTCAGATACATCGCCTCGGAGGTCTCACCGTGTTCGGAGCGTTTCAATCCGCCGCGCACGAGGCGCGTCTTTAGTCCGTAACGGCGTCCCGGTTCCAGTTCACCCATCGCTCTGTCCCTCGGCCGCTTCGGCGAAAGAAAAACCCCGTGCTTGGGGCCCAAGCCGGGGTTGAACGATGATTGCGTGCAACCCGGCCGTTTAGCTGCTTTTTATACGTGGCCGCGAAGCTGGCCGGCTCAAATCGCCACGTGGCGCAACCTTAAGGCGCGAATGGCGTGCGGGTCAATCGCGCGCACGGGGGATATCAAGTCGCAGGCGCTTTGAGGCGCCGGGTGCTTGGCCTAAAACTCACGCATGGTGCAGGAAGGACCATTGTTCGGCGGCCCGGAAGATACGGCTGAAGCCAATCGCGGTCACTCGACGGGCATTTTGCCGGCGAGTCATCTGCGCGGCATGATTCATCGCGGGCGCATTCAGGCGCTGACGCCGATCGAGGATGCGCAGATTCAACCGGCAAGCTTGGACCTGCGGCTCGGCGCGGTGGCGTGGCGCATTCGCGCGAGCTTCTTGCCCGGGCCCGACACGACGGTGAAACAGCGCATCGATCAGATCGCGCTGCATCAAATCGATTTGACGAAGGGCGCCGTGTTCGAAGCGGGGTGCGTTTACGTGGTGCCGCTCTTGGAGAGCGTGTCGCTCGGCTATCGGGTCTCGGGTATCGCCAACCCGAAGAGTTCGACCGGCCGGCTCGACGTGTTCACGCGCCTCATCACCGACGGCGCACGCGAGTTCGATCGCATCGAGCCCGGCTACGAAGGTCCGCTTTATGCCGAAGTCAGTCCGCGCACGTTTTCGATTTTGGTTCGCGAGGGATCGAGACTCAATCAATTGCGGTTGCGGCGGGGCTCGCCGCCGTTTTCCGATACCGAATTACGGCGTCTGCAAGAAGATCGCCGCATCGTTGCGGGCGACGCCGACATCAACGACGGCATCGCGCTGACCGTCGATCTCAAAGGCATCGCCGGCCATGAACTCGTCGGCTACCGCGCGAAGCGTCACGCGGGGCTCGTCGACATCGACAAGCCGTCGGCGCATGACGTCGCCGATTTTTGGGAGCCGATCCGCGCTCGCTCCGACGCGACGATGGTTCTAGACCCGAACGAATTTTACATTCTGGCGTCGCGCGAGGCGGTTTCCATTCCGCCGGAGTATGCGGCCGAGATGGTGCCCTACAATCCGCTCGTCGGCGAGTTTCGTGTGCATTATGCGGGCTTCTTCGATCCGGGTTTCGGTTATTCGGACGCGGGCGGCGCCGGTTCGCGTGCCGTGCTCGAGGTGCGCAGCCACGAGGTGCCGTTCATCCTCCAGCACGGCCAGACGATCGGGCGCCTGGTGTTCGAGCGGCTGACCGAGCCGCCGGAGCGCGTCTACGGCCAAGGCATCGGCTCGCACTATCAGGCGCAAGGCCTGAAGTTGTCGAAGCACTTCCGGATTTAGGAAGGCATCCGTCATGCCCGGCTTGGACCGGTGGCTGTTGCCCAAACTTGTCGTCTCCCTCGCCCTTCCCACTTTCGGGAAGGGAGAGGGTCGGGGTGAGGGATGGGCATCGCGCAATGGCCAACATAGAGATTTGCGCAAACGCCGGTGCAATTCCATTTCGTCCGTATACGGCATAATGGCCATCCCTCACCCCCAAGCCCCTCTCCCTTCCGAAAAGATGGAAGGGAGAGGGGTGAATGATTTGCGCCCGAGGGCATGCATGCCCGGCCATGGCGATCCTTAGGGTCAAGACGGCAGTGCAAGAGCGCTAGGCCTTACAGCTGCCGCCGCCGAGAACGCAGAATTTTGCGCAGTGAGGGTGGTTGAGCTTCACCGGTGCGAGCGCGTCGGCGAGGTTTGCGCCCAATTGGAATTGCGGATCGTAAGGTAGAAGCGTGCAGGCGAGTACAGCGGGCTCCGCCGCGCCCTGGCGTTTCACGATCATGCGGCTCGAGGCGCACATCACATCGTCGGGGCTCTTGTTGAGGATGCGCCAGCAATCGACGGTGATCTCGGGCACGTCGACGCGCGGATCCATCTCCGGGAAAATAACCAGCGCCGCATGATCATCGGCGTCGACTGCGATCGCTTCGCGCTCAAAGAGGCGGCGGTAGCCTTCGCGCATGTCGGCGTCGCCGTCGCCCCATAGAAGGCGACCGGCAATCGCCAGCCGGAAATTGTGCTCACCCAACCAGCGCAAGCCGGAAAGGGTTTCGGCAAAACTGTCCGGCCCACGTTCCTCGTCGTGCAGATCGGCGCGCCAATGATCGAGGCTCACGCGCAGCGTTAGCTGGCCGCGATATCGCGCGTTGAGATCGACAAGTGCCTGCTGGAGGCGCGGACGCATCATCGGCTTCATCGCGTTGGTCAGAACCAGCACGTCGTAACCGCGGCCCAGCGCGAGCTCGAGCATCGCGACAATCTCGGGATTCATGAAGGGTTCGCCGCCGGTGAAGCCGATCGTCTTGGGGCGGCGGCTCAGCGCCTCGGCCTCGTCGAGGTAGCGCGCCACATCGGCGGACGTGAAATAGGCCAGACGATCGTTGCTCGGCGACGACTCGATGTAGCAATTGGCGCACGTGATGTTGCAGAGCGTGCCGGTGTTGAACCAGAGCGTCTCGAGGCGCTTCAGCGCAACGGTCGCGCGCCGTTCACCCTTCGCCGTCGCGTCCGGGTCTTTGAATTTCGCCGGGTCGAGCGGCTTGAACGGAGGTTTGAGGGTTGCCGATTGGTTCATTGCGGTTCGCAGCCTAACAGGGCTTGAACGCTCATTGCCACAGCGCCGTTCCGCTCACGGCAAGGTGAAGTCGATCGAGACCTGGAAGGTGACCTCTCTGCGCGGCGGCCGATACCTCCACGATTTGATCGCAGGGATAGCCGCGTTCTCGTTTCGGCTCGGACCCCAAACGCCAAACTCTATGCCGCGTGTTCAAATTCTGTTGGCGCGGGCGATGGCGCCGAGATGGCGGGCGCTGGGTTTGAGCGTGCGTTTGAAGGTCTTAAGGTCGACGGCGGCCAGGCCGAAATGTTTGCTGAAGCCCGACGTCCATTCGAAATTGTCGAGAAGCGACCAGTAGAGATAGCTGTGCACCGGGATACCGTCGGCGAGGCAATCGCTCAGGCTGGCAAGTGCTTGGTCGATGAAGGTGACGCGGCGCGCATCGTCGTCGGTCGCGATCCCGCTTTCGGTCACATAGATCGGTTTGCCGATCGCCGCATGCGCCCAGCGGATCGTGTTGCCTAACGCTTGCGGGTAAAATTCGTAGCCGGCGTCCGTGATTTCCGCCCCCGGCGGCGGCGGCACGATTCCGTTCTCGTCGACCAGAAAGCGCGTGTAGGTCTGCACGCCGATAAAGTCCGCATGTGTGCGCGCGACCTCGATCCAATCGCCGTAGAGGCGGTCGCGCCACTTGTCGGCATTCGATTGCGGTCCCGTCGTCTGAATGTCCTGCGTCGTCAGCGTGAGGCCGACGGGAAGATGAGGCTGCGCCGCCTTGATCGCGGCGTAGGCCTTGCGATGCGCCTCTTGCAGCAGCGGCGTCGTGATCGCGGGGTCGGAGAAGGCGAGGCTTGCGAATTTCGGCGAGCCCGTCGCGGCGGCGGCCGCTTCCATCATCGCCTTGGCGGCAGGATTCGATGCGGCATTCGGCGCGAAGAACCGCACCAAGTACTGGATGTTGGCTTCGTTGAACGTGGTCGCGCGGTGCATCAAGTGGCCCAGGTGCTCGGCCACCTTCGCGCAGTATCTGGCGAAGAGATCGGGCGCGTCCGGTTCGTCGAAGCCGCCGCGCGCGGCGAACCAAATCGGCGTGGTGAAGTGGTTGAACGTCACCACAGGCTTCAAGCCGTGCGCGCGGCACGTCTCAAGCACTTGTGCGTAGTGGTCGAGTTCCGCGTTCGAAAACGACCCTTCGCTGGGTTCGATGCGCGCCCATTCGATGCCGAAGCGGTAGCAGTTGAAGCCGAGCTTCGCGGCAATTGCGATATCTTCGGCGTAGCGGTGGTAACTGTCGCACGCATCGCCGGAGCGTTCCTTGAATAGGGTTGGTTTGACGTTTTCGCGGATCCAGGCGTCGCTGTTGGTGTTGTTGCCTTCGCTTTGGTAGGCCGAGATCGCCGTCCCCCAGAGGAAATCCTTGGGGAAGGTTCGCTCACCTGGCGCGCCGGCCTTGTTTTGGCGACCGGCGCCGAGGCTGAGCGCGGCGCCCGCGGCAATGACGCGGCGACGAGAGATGTTCATGGGTCGTTCCTCTGCGGCTCAGGCGGCGGAAGTGCGTTCGCCGGGTCTTCGCGGTGCCGACGCAATGTCTGGATTCTGCGATCAGCGCGGGATCCACGCGCTTTCCTTAAGTCTCCATAGCGCAACACAGGCCGTCAAAGATATTCGCTATCGAGAGAATTAATATTGACAGCATTGTGAGTAGAGGTTCAATTTTGAGGCAAGCGCCGCAGTGCGCAGGCAAGGGGAGGGGATCATGAAGAACTACGCATTGTGGGCGAGTGCGTCTGTGCTCGCGCTGGGGTGGGGCGGCACGGCGATGGCGGACGGAGCGGCGTCGCCGACCGCAAGCGGTGCAGGCACGTCGTCGACGCAACAACCGGCGCAAGCCGCGCCAGGCACGGCGAAAGCCGAAGACGATCAGAAAGTCGAAAAGGTCGTCGTCACGGCGGAGCGGCGCAAAACTTCCGCGCAGAAGACGCCGATCTCGGTGACGGTGCTCACGGGCGATGATCTCGCCAACAAGGGCGTCACGATCGTCGATCAGCTGCAGTTCGTTGCGCCCGGCACGACGATCGACAATTTCGGCCAAGGCATCGACTTCAACATTCGCGGCATCGGCAAGGGCGAACACAACTCGCAAACGTTGACCGGCGTCATCACCTTCCGTGACGGCGTCGCCACGTTCCCTGGCTACTTCACAGAAGAGCCGTACTACGACATCGCGCGGGTCGAGATTCTGCGCGGTCCGCAAGATATTTTCGGCGGTCAGAACGCAACCGGCGGCGCCGTCTTTGTCACCACGAACAGTCCCGACATCGGCGGCGGCACGCACGGCTACATCGCGGGCCAAGTCGGCAACTACAGCGACGTCGGACTACAAGGCGCGGTAAACCTGCCGATATCGGACACAGTGGCGGCGCGCGTCGCCTTCAACGCTGAGTCGCGCGACAGCTTCTACAATATCTCGGGTCCGTGGACCGGCGGTGACGGTGCACTAAACCTAGGCAGCGGGCGCGTCAGCGTGCTCTGGGAGCCGAGTTCTCAGCTTTCCGTGTTGTTCAAGACCGACTACAGCTACCTAGACATGGGCGCCTATCCGGCAGGTCCGGTGCTGGCGCCGAACGATCTCTTCGACCTCTCGGCCAACGCCGAGATGCGCGCGCTTGACCGGCTCGTGCGCTCGACGCTGAAAGTCGACTACGTCTTCGACAGCGGCATCACGCTGCGTTCCATCAGCGGCTATCAGTTCGGCATTACGCAATATCGCGCCGATCTTGACGGCACCAGCGCCGGGAACACCACCTTCCGCGACTCCGTCGACGAAACGATTTGGTCGCAAGAAGTGAACCTGGTGTCGCCGGACGAGGGACCGCTGACCTGGTTGCTCGGCGCTTATTTCCAGACTGACCAGTACAACTTCCCTCCGGGTCAGTTCTCTATCGGCTTACCGCCCGGAAGTCCGTTTTCCGAATACAACCTGCAAGGCACCAATCCGACCCAAGCCGAAGCGGTGTTCGGCCAGATCGGGTATGAGTTTCTTCCGGGCCTTCAGACGCAAGTTGGTGCGCGCTACACCGATGCGCGCACGACCAACCACGTGCTTATCTACCAATTCAGTCCTGTTCCGCTAAAGACCGATCAGACGGATAAGTTCCAAAACCTCTCCGGGAAGATTTCGCTGAACTGGACTGTCGATGAACACAATTTCCTCTACGCTTTCTATGCCACCGGCTTTAAGCCCGGCGGCCTGAACGTCCCCGTCGGTGCGGCCACGCCGGCGCCGTTCGATTCCGAAAAGGTGAAGGAATACGAAGTGGGCTGGAAGGCCGGCTTCTTCAACGGTCACCTGCGTACGCAACTCGACGCGTATTACAACGAATACGACGATTTCCAAGTTATCGTCGGATTCCCGAACTTTCCGACGTTTGGCTTCGAACTCAACGTTCCCAATACGACCAAGATGTATGGTGGCGAACTGCAAGCCGAAGCCGTGTTCGGTGCGTTCTCGCTCGACGCGGGAATGGGCGTACTGCACAGCGAGCTCGGCGACTTCTTTGCCGTGGATCCACGGAACCCGGTGCCTTCGGGGGCACCGTTCTTCATCCCATTCTTTGCGCAGTGCGACGTAAAGCTTGGTGCGACCGGCATCAACGCTTTCTACGTTGCCCAGATGGCCCCGTATTGCCACGCCCTGGGCGGCAAGGAGCAAACCTATGCGCCCACGTTCACCTTCAACCTCGGGATGCAGTACGCCTTCGACATCGGCGGGGGCGATACGCTGACACCCCGCCTCAACTACGGTCACGTTTCCAAGCAATGGGCGACGCTGTTCGAGAATGCGGCGCTCGGCGACAAGGTCGAGTCGCGCGACATCTTCAACGTGCAACTTGCTTGGGCGCATGACGACATCATCGCGACGCTCTACGGCACCAACATCACCGACCAACACTATGTCGCCGCCGTGAACTCCGGCCTGGATTTCGCCGGCGCGCCGCGTCAGTTCGGTATTCGCGTGGTGAAGGCGTTCTAATGAAACTTTGTCGGCCGCCGCGCCCAACCGCCGGCGGCCGACTTTTTTTACTAACGTTCGATCCGTAGGGCCATGCAAGCTTACAGTCTGACGATCGACAAATTTCTCGACCACGCCGCCAAATGGTCGGGCGAACGCGAGATCGTCACAGCCGATGCGGGCCAACCGACGCGACGCATCGGCTACGCCGCGTTGAGGGACCGCAGCAATCGTCTCTCCGGCGCATTGCTGTCGCTGGGCTTAGGGCCCGGAGAGCGCATCGGCACCATGGCGTGGAACACGCAGCATCATTTCGAGATGTACTATGCGGCGATGGGGGCGGGCCTTGTGTGCCACACCCACAATCCGCGCCTGACCGTCGCGCACCTCGCGGCCATGATCAACGAAGCGGAAAATCACGCGCTCGCCGTTTCGTACGACCTCGCGCCGTTGGTCATGGAACTCGTGCCGCGCTGTCCGACGCTCGAAAACATCATCCTTATGGACGGCAAAGCGGACTCCGTCAGCGGCCTTGACCGGCTCAAGGCGGAAATCTGGACGCACGAAGCCTTGCTCGCGGGGCGCGGCGCGCCGTCGCGCTGGGGCGACTTCGACGAGAACGCGCCGGCGGGCCTTTGCTACACGTCGGGCACGACGGGCAGGCCGAAGGGCGTGCTCTACACGCACCGCTCGAACTACCTGCACACCCTGCGCGCGTTGCAGGCAGGCTCGATGGCCGTCACCGGCAGCGACGTCATCTTGGCCGCCGTGCCGATGTTCCACGCCAACGGTTGGGGCCTGCCGTTCGCAGCGCCCGCGGTCGGCGCAAAGCTCGTTCTACCGGGCCGCCACACCGACGGCGCCAGCCTCGCGAGACTTATGCGCGAGGAAGGCGTGACGGTCGCGGTCGGCGTTCAAACCGTTTGGCTCGGCGTGCTCGACTTTCTCGACTCCACCGGTGGTGAGTTGCCGCAGCTGAAGCGCGTGCTCATCGGCGGCTCGAAGTGCCCCGATGCGCTGATCCGCCGTATGGAAGAACGCCTCGGCGTGCGCGTCCAGACGAGCTGGGGTATGACCGAGCTTTCGCCCTTAGGCACGATCGCACCCGCCGACGAAGCATCGTCTGAAAGCTCCGGCCGGCCGCCGATGGGTCTCGACCTCAAACTCACCGACGTGAACGGCGTCGCGCTGAAACAGCAGCGCGGCCCGGTCGGCCACCTCAAAGTCAAAGGCGCGAGCGTCGTCGCGCGCTACTTCAAGGCCGAGGTCGACGCGCTGGATGCGGAAGGCTATTTCGACACCGGCGACCTCGCGACGATCGATCGCGACGGCAATCTCACCATCTGCGGGCGCTCTAAAGATTTGATCAAGTCCGGCGGCGAGTGGATCAACCCGGCCGAGATCGAAGACATCGTCGGGCGCGACCCCGCGGTCGGTCTCGTCGCCGTCATCGGACGCACGGACGAAAAGTGGGGCGAGCGGCCCGTCCTCATCATGGAGCCGCGGCGCGGGCAATCGCTCGATGCCGAGGCATTGCTCCGCTCCCTGCGCGGCAAGGTGGCGGATTGGTGGATTCCCGATCAGGTGTTGTGGATCGAATCCATGCCGCTGGCCGCGACCGGCAAGATCGACAAAAACCGGCTGCGCGCCGACTACGCCAGCGGGTCGATTTCAGCTCACGGAGGCAAATAGGCGGTGGATTTGACTCAGACGACCTTCCCGGAACAAAAAGGAGGGATGTCAAAAACTGCAACCGTTAAGCGCCCTCGCCGCACCAAGGCAGAGCAGCGCGCCGCGAGTCTGGAGCAGATCCTCGATGCGGCGGAATATCTGTTCTCCAAGCACGGCCTTGATGGCGTGACCCTGCGCGACGTGGCTGAGCGCGTCGGCATCCACACGACGCTGCTTCACTATTATTTCAAGGACAAGACCAATCTGTTCGAAGAGGTCTTCGCGCGTCGTGCACCTGTCACCAGCGGCCGGCGCATGGTGGCTTTGGATCAGTACGAGGCGTCGTGCGGCGGCAAGCCGACCGTCGAGGGCGCGCTGCACGCGTTCTTGGACACCGACCTCGATCTTTACTACCAGGGCGGTGAAGGCATGATGAACTACGCCGCCTTTGGCGCCCGCGCCAGCAACACGGTCGAAGGCGCGGTGCTGATGGACCTTCACTTCGACCCTGTCGTCTTGAAACTGGTCAGCATCCTGAAGCGCGCGCTTCCCGATTACACCGACGAGGACATCTTCTGGGGCTACCACTTCGTGACCGGCGCCCTGATGAACACCCTCGCAAACACAGGCCGCATCGATCGTCTGTCGGGCGGCATCTGCCGCTCAAGCGATTTCCCCGCGGTCAAGAAGCGCATGGCCAAGTTCATGGCCGCCGGCTTCTTAGCGCTAAAGCACAAGTAACAAACAAGAGTGCGTCATGACCGGGCCTGACCCGGCCATGACAGGTTTGCTTACTGGCAGCGCGTCGTCGGCAGCTTCGGCGAGGCGAGGCCCGTCTGCCAATTCCACGGCATGTCGCCGTTGGCGCGGCGGCGGCACATGGCCTCTTCGTGCAGCGCATACATGCCCGGAAAAATACGGTCCGCCACGTGCGGCGCGTCGCTGAACTTCATGTAGGCGTCGTTCGCGGCGTACGCGGGCCAATCTGGCGCATTCGCCGCGCGCGGCGTGCCGGCGCGCGCAAAGCTCGTCCAATAGTCGAGCATCGCATCCGAGAGCGCCTTCTCCTGCGCTGTCGCCGGAATCTTCGGCCAATATTGCGGCGTGCGATCGAGCGCGCCGAACACATAAGGCAACTCACTGGCGTGGAACGCATGAAGGCCCGCGCTATCGGCTTCCGGATAGCCGTGATCCCAGAGATAGAGGAACGACGGCACGCCCAGCGCCGCTTGCTTTTTGGCCAGCCGCTCGGCGGTCCAGCCATAGAGCGCATCACGCGTCGTCGCGAAGATGCTCTCTTGCATGTTGGCGCTTGGATAAAGGCGCAGGAATTCGCCCGCAAGATCGCCGTAGCGGTCGCGAATGGTGCTCTCATAGTCGGAGGCGCTGGCGGGAACGGCCGGTGCAAGGACGGTGAGCGACCGGATCTCGCCGCTGTTGAAGCCGGCGAGCAGCGGCACCTTCGCCTGCTCACCGCGATCGAACACCTCGACGAGCTGGCGCGGCAAAAGCTTGCCGTCGATCGTCCCGAACGGCGAGAAGTGCGCGGCGACGGCGCTATTGGTCAGCGTCTCCGCATCCATCGCGCGCATGTCGGCAATGCCGCTCGCGGCCAGCGTGGTGGCGAGCCGCTTGCCCGCCAGCTCCGACGCCGTTTCGCCGAACTTGTTCTCCTTGAGTTCAGGCGTTGAGATCATGTAGGCGCTCTCGGCGATCGCTTTGCTGAACAGCCCGCGCGCGTAAGGCGAGGCCATCAGATACATGACGCTGAGGCCGCCCGCGGACTCGCCCGCGATCGTCACGTTTGAGGGATCGCCGCCGAACGCCTCGATGTTATGCTTGACCCAGCTCAGCGCTTGGATCTGATCGAGCAAGCCGTAGTTGCCCGAGACGCCTTGCGGTGACTCGGCGCTCAGCTGCGGATGCGCCAGATAGCCGAGCACGCCGAGCCGATAGTTGAAGGAGACGAAGATGACGCCGCGCTGCGCCAGCTTCGCGCCGTCATACAGCATTTCTTTGCTCGCGCCGGTGACCAGCGCGCCGCCGTAGATCCAAACGAACACCGGCGCCTTCTTCGCATCGGCCGGCACCCAAACGTTGAGTGTGAGGCAATCCTCGCTTATCGGCTCGATGTTTTGCGCATAGATATTCTTGACGTGCCAAACCGGTTGAATGCACGCCGGTCCGAAATCCTTCGCCGCTCTGACGCCGGTCCACGGCGCCATCGGTATAGGCGGGCGCCAGCGTCTACCGCCGAGCGGCGGCACGGCGAACGGGACGCCCTTGAAGACGCGCAGCGTGCCGTCGGTGGTGCCCTCGATGAAGCCTGACGGTGTATTCACGACCGGTCCATCGGCATGTGCCGGCGCTGCCAGCGCCGCGCAGACAGCAACCACGAACCCAGCGACCAGACGATGAGGCGAAATCATCGGGATGCATCTCCGGCTTTAGGGCCCTCGCGTCGAAGCACGAGCGCCAGGATGAGGAAGAGGATGACGGCCAAACCGTAGAACGGCGTGAGCGTGTAGAGGGCGATTTGCAGCGAGTGATCGGGATGGCTTGCGCGGAAATAATCGCTGGCCGCGCCAACATAAGTCGGTCCGAACCCGAGGCCGATCATGTTCATGATCAGCAGCAGCAACGCGCCCGACATGACGCGCTGATCCGGCCGCACCGACTCCTGAACAAGCGTAACCGCCGATGAGAGATAGAAATAGTTGAGAAACGTCGGACCGATCAGGAAGATCGCGGCGAGAGGCCAAGTGGGCGCCCACACAAAACCGAGATAGAACGGGACAGCAAGGACAAGCGATGCGGCCGGAAGCAGCGCATAGGCCACCTTCGATCGCCGGGTGAACCGGTCGATCATGCGGCCGGAAACGAAAATGCCCGCGCTCATCGCGATGCCCACGATCAGCGCGTAATAGACGGCGACTTGATTGAGCGTCATGCCCTTTTCGCGCATCAGAAAGAGGACCGTGAAATTGCCGGCGCCGTAGGTGATGAATTGGGTGGCGCCGCTGCCGAGCGCAACGAGCACGAGGGTGGGCCTAGAAAAGAACATCGCCAACGTTTGCCCGAAGCTCGACTTTTGCTCCGTCACCGCGGCGCGATCGAGACCCCCGCGACGCGGTTCGCGCACGATGAGGATGACCGCCAACGCCGCGAATAGACCCATCGCGCCGAGGATGAGAAATGCTTCGCGCCAACCGAAGGCGGCCGCGATGGACGCACCGAAAGCCACTCCGAGCGCTGCGCCGATCGGCGGACCGAGGTTGAAGAGACCGAGTGCCGTTCCGCGGCGACCCGGCGGGAAATAGTCGGAGATGATGGCGTACGAAGGCGGGACGCCACCGGCCTCGCCGACGCCGACAGCCATCCGCGCCAGGACAAGTTGCGGGTAGGTCGCCGCAAGCCCGCAGCCCATCGTCGCTGCGCTCCACAGCGCGCAGGCGAGCGAGAGCACGCGGACGCGATTGGTCCTGTCGGCCAGCCAGCCGACTGGAATGGAAATGAAGCAGTAAAAGAGAGCGAAGTAGAGGCCGCCGATCAAGCCGAGCTGGCTGTCGGACACATGCAAAGTGTCCTGGATCGGCTTGGCCAGGATCGACAGCAATTGCCGGTCCAAGAAGTTCAGGACGTAGACAAAGCACAACACGCCAAGAACAACCCAGGCTCCTGCGCCTGGGCTGGCCGGCGTTGAAGACTTGTCTGCGGCCATCGCTTAGCGGCCGCGCTTGCGGCGGGACCTGCTCTGAGCAGTCCGAAGTCGACCTCGAGCGAACGCCGCGCCACGCGCAACGGCCTTTTTCTGCACCACACCCTCCCCATTCGGTCGATCGTTGGTCGTCGACCTTGCGACGCATCATGCAGGTCTCTCGCCGGAGGGTCAATACTCACTATCGTGTGCGTGAATATCCTCGATGACTTCGGGATTTGGGCTTTGCTGCTGTCACATCGCGGCTGCGCTCAAGGCAAGGTGAAGTCGATCGAGACCTGGAAGGTGACCTCTCGGCGCGGAGGGCCGTACTTCCACGATTTGACCGAGGCGAGGGCGGCTTCCTCAAACCAGCCTTCAGGCACGGCCTCGATCACTTCCGCCTTTGCGACATGGCCGTCGGGCGCAATCGTCACGGCAATCCTGACGCTTCCCTCGACGTCGGCAAGCATCGCGCGTTCAGGATATTCCGGTGCGCGTTTGTAGAGCGGTGTGTCGATGATCTCCTTGTCGGTCGGCGCAGGAATATTCGAGGCGTGCGCCGACGGAGCGACCGTCGCCGATACCGCGTGCAACGACGCCGCCGAACAAACTGCCGCCAGCGCGATGACTATCGTTATCCGCACCGGCGGGGCGAGGATCGATTTGTTGATCACCCGACAATGATATCAGAAGGACGAGCGCCGCGTCGTGGTTAGCTCGGTGTCTCGTTTCTTGAGGTTCGCCTCGATCCACTTCAAGCGCAGATCTTGCAGCGCGATGTACAAGCTCGTCATGGTTGCATCGCCTGCGTCGAGCGAGGGCAGTTCGCGCAGGAGCTCGGCGCGGCGCTTGTCGATGCGACGCTTCAGTTCTTTCATCAATTTGCGCTGCATTGCCGGCGGTAAGACCGACCAGAATCCGGCACGCGTGCGGAAGGGATCGAGGCCCGGACCGAGCGCACGATCCGCATCGCACAACCATTGATCGTGGGCGGCTTGACCCGACGGCGTCAGCCGGTAGGTGCGTGTACCGCGTCCATCCTGCTCGGCCTGCTGCCTGATCAATCCGTTAGCCTGAAGCCGGTTGACGGCCGGATAGACCGCGCCGGCACTGCCGCTCCACTCGGCGGAGCGCGAGGCGAGGAATATTTGGCGTACGCGATAAGCCGTGCAGTTCGGCTCGAGGCGAACGACGCCAAGCATGGCGCCCTCCAGCTCGGTCAATTTCGCTCGCGGTTTTGTCATTTGCCTGAAATAGTACGATTAGTACTAAATGGCAACATCGAGCGGGCGCCGGTTGCGTTCGAATGAGGAGGGCATGATGACGAACACAATCGGGCGGTGGGCCGATCTCATCGAGGTCGCCGCCGTCTGCGTCCTGCAGCAATATTTTGCCATGTGGGTGGTGGCACTGGCTTTGACGGCCGGCATCGTTTTGCCGAACATGCCGATGCTCAAGCACACTTATTTGGCTTTTGTGTTCGTTCTCCTCCTGTTGGTTTGGGTAAAGCTGCGCGGTGAGAACTGGTCCGCGTTCGGCTTGGTCGCGCCGCGACGGTGGGCCCGCTATTTGGCTTTCGGTGTGGCGTTGGCTGTCGCCGACGTCCTGCTCGACGGCGTCGTGAGGTCTCTATCGACACCGCTGATCGTGAGTTGGACCGGGGCCGATCCGCATCTCGACGCGAAGGCGTTTGCGGAGATCAAAGGGAATCTTCCGCTTTATCTCATGATCGTGCCGGCGGTCTGGCTCTTTGCGGGGTTCGGCGAGGAGTTTCTCTTCCGCGGCTATTTGCTGACGCGCCTCGCGCAAATTTTCGGCGGCAGCAACGCCGCCTGGGTCTTTGCCGTCATCGGTCAGGCCATCGCATTTGCGCTCGCCCATTTCTATCAAGGACCCGTCGGCATGTTTCCGATCGCGATCGGGGCACTCTTAAACGGCGCTGCCTCGGTCGTGTGGGGGAGAAATTTGTGGCCGGTGATGGTCGCTCACGGGCTTGTCGATACGCTCGGCTTCACCATCCTTTACCTCGGCATGCCGTTGTCATGACCTCGTGCCTTCCAACCTTGGCCTGTTCCTGGGCCGCCTGCATCATCGATACAAAAGATGCGCCAGCGCGAAAGATTCTAATATTTGGGAGGGACAGCTAACTAGGCTTTGCAGCTGATTTCATATGCGCCGGAGCCTTGGGCGTCCTTCGCATGGTAGCAATGTTGAGAGCCGTCATCGTTGACGCACTGTTTCCAATACCACCCGCCTTCTTGCCACAACCAACTCGTGCAAGAGGCTTCAGCCGATGCGGCCGCGCAGAAAGTCAAGGATGCAATCAACGCAAACAATACGTTGAGAAAATGACGGCGCATCAACGGCCTCTCTTGTTTGCAGCATATCTCAACTGGCTCAGAACGCGGGCTTCGGTGGTTGATCCGAAACGTTGCATGTACCCGTGTACGGACTGTCTTCGGTCTCCTCGCCTCCATTGCGGAACGACAGGTAAGCGCCCTTGGTCATGCGGCTAACTTGAACCTCGATTTCGACGCCGTTGAACCCGGTCATATAGGCGATCACGTACTCCGCCGAGACCGAGCCGCGGGTCACGGTGTAATCCGCGCCTTGGATTTTGATCACAGTAGGTTTGTTCGTGCCGTCGAACCAAAATCCGATCGCTTCGGTAATGCCGGTCTGACCCGTCACCTTGCAATCGAGATAAATCGGCGCGGCACGAGCCATGCCGCTCCAACCAAAACTCGCTATAAACGTCGCCGCGCAGATTGTGTATGTCAACTTCATGCACGTCTCCCCCGCGATGCGAACCGCTTTGTACCCTCGTATCCAAATTACCATTCTCTACTGCAGCCGCAACATTAACATCTCGAGCAGCCTATGTGCGACGTGACCTGAACCCCAACTCTGACCTCAGCCCCGAATTCTCCTCCAGATTAATTGCGCAGGCGGTGACGCTGCGCCGAGCGAGATGATGCACGAGAGCGCACTCATGGCGTATGACTAGGTGATCCAGATCTAGGGGAAGCGCGCATTTAGATTTTGTTGCCGAAATCGCGTCATCATGGTCCCGATGGCGGTGGAGGTGCGGCATGCAAACTTTGAAGATCATATTCGGCGTGATCGGGGCACTTTTCCCCGTCGTCTATTGCGGCGGTCTCCTTTACTACTTCCTCGAAATCAGCGGATCGGTGCACGAAGCAGAGACGAACGGCCTGGGTCCGACCCTACTGGGCCTGGGAGCGGTCGGTCTGCTTTTCTGCATTCCGCTCATCGTGAAGATCGTCGGGATTTTCGCCGGACCGCGTTCACCCGGATCGGGCGGACGCGGTGGCCCGAACGCGTCGACGCATGACGGCGAAGGCGAGTTCGACGCCGATGCGGTGGTTGCCCGCTATATGGCGAGGCGATCCACGGACGCCGCCCCTGGCTCGCCGGCGGCACGTCCCGCACACAAAGGCGGCGGACCTGCGAATGGCCCCAGCTTCGGTCGCAGAATCAAGTGATCCATCGGCGCTTTTTGACTGGCGCCTTAGGCAAGACGCGAACCCCCGTGCGGCTCTCGCACAACCTGTCGTTTGCGTCGACCGCAACCTAACGTTTGCGTCGGTTTGATTTCAACAGGCGACGACTGCAGTTGGCTTGCGCCGCGGTCGGCCGCGAGTTAGCAGTTTCGTCCTCACACTCACTCAGATTCGGTTGCGCACCATGGGCCGGAAAATTTTGCGTCTAATCATGTTGGCCGCATCGGCATCGGCAACGGTCTCCTCAGCTGCCTGGGCGGCGCAAGGCGACTTGGTGGTGCATGTCCGAAACTTGTCGCCCGCCGGCGGCATCCTCAGGTTGGGTGTTTATGACGAAGCGAATTATCCCAATGACGACTCCAACCCTGTCGCGTCTGCGGATGCGGACATTTCGGGCGCTGAAGTGACCGTCGTTCTCCACGGCATCCGGCCGGGAGATTATGCCATCGAAGCGTTTCAGGACGTGCATCGCGACGGAAAAATGGACACGAGCTTGCTTGGCATTCCGCAGGAGCCGTTCGGCTTCTCGCGCGATGTCCGCCCAAGTTTGGCAAAGCCGTCGTTCTCGAGCGTCAAGTTTACGATCTCACCGGGCGAAAATATTCAAACGATCCACTTACAGAGTGGGATTTCGCTGGTCCCCTAGTGCGCTCGCAGGACCGCCCCGCGTCATCGCTTGGCGCACAAATCGCGGCCGAAAGCTTGATGCCTACCCTGGCGGCGAAGCGCGCGGCGCTTTGGGTCCGTCACGCTTCACATGTGGTGGCTCAAAATGCTATCAAAGCGCTATTGCGAGCGCACGCGGGTGTAGCTCAATGGTAGAGCAGAAGCTTCCCAAGCTTACGACGAGGGTTCGATTCCCTTCACCCGCTCCAGTCTTCGCTCGCGGAACGCAGAGCGAAGATTGTCCGCCGTAGCCCCTTCGGCGAAGGCGGACTCTGCGCCGCCGGCGAGCTTCGTTTGGCGCACG
>JANXXU010000029.1 GCA_025350465.1 Alphaproteobacteria bacterium
GGGGGCTGCGAGCGCCTGAAACCGGCTGATACGTGGCCCCGCTCGGGACGGATTGGTGCGGTCAAGAAGACTCGAACTTCCACGGGTTGCCCCGCTGCCACCTCAAGGCAGTGCGTCTACCAATTCCGCCATGACCGCACGGTTTTGGGTCTCGATTGAGAGGGCGGCGGTTTAACAGATCGATATTGGCTTGTGAAGGCGGGCCTAAATCCCGTCGCCCTCAAGATTTTCGTGGATGCCACACTCGTCTTTGCTGCTGCCCGCCCAGCGGCCTGAGCGGTAGTCGTCGCCGTCTTTGACGCGCTGCGTACACGGCATGCAGCCGATGGAGAGGAAACCATCGGCGACGAGTGGATGGCGTGGCAGATCGTGGCGCTGGATGTGCTCAACAAGATCGGTCAACGACCAGCCGTGTAGCGGATTGACTACAAAGCGTGAGCCGTTCAATTCGACCGGTCCCATTGCGGCGCGCGCCAACGTCTGGAAACGCTTGCGTCCGGTGATTTCGGCTTCGAAGCCGGCAAGCGCGCGACGCAACGGCAAGACCTTGCGAAAATTGCAGCAGGCGTCGGGATCACGGCTCCACAGCGTGCCGTCCGGGTCGAGCGCGCGCTCGTCGTCCGGATGAGGCGCGATCGAGCGCAGATCGGTAAGGCCAAGTCTGGCTTGCAGCCGGTCACGGTAGCGCAACGTCTCGCCGAACAGCTTGCCCGTGTTGAGAAAGATCACCGGCACAGTCGGATCGATTTGCGAGATCAGATGCAAAAGGACAACGGATTCCGAACCAAAAGAAGAGACCGTCGTGGTCCGCCCCGGGAATTCGCGCTTGATTGTCCCTTCGAGCACCGTCGTCGCGTCGGCACCTTCGTAACGCGACCGCAGCTCGGCCAGCCGTTCTTTGAGCGCCGAGGAAGAGGGCACTACATCGAGCTTGTCGAAGATGCGCGGCGCCTGCGGCAGAGGTGCGCGCCTCAACGGGCGCAAAGCGGAGACAGCCGCGGCATTCGCATCGCTCATGAGCGATGCTCCGGCGGCAACCAACCCTCACGGGTGACCATCGCCTCGGTGAGCTTGGCCACTTCCGATGTCGCCAAGCTCTCAGTGCGCCAGCGCCGGCGGGCATCCGAGAGCTTCGTAAGGTGCCCGGCCCATTCCGATCCGAATAGTCGCTCGAGATAGGCCCGGATTTGCGAGGAGAGTCCAGGTGCCTTACCGCCGGTCGACACCGTCAACAACAGGTCGCCGCGGCGCACCACCGCCGGCACGTGAAAGTCGCAAAGCTCGGGCACGTCTTCAACATTGACGAGCGCGCCGGCGGCGCGGGCGTGGGCGGCAATTTCGCCGGACAGCTCGCGCGAGAGACCGGCCACAAACGCAACGGCGACGCCCGCAAGGTCTGCTTTTACCGGCCACCGGTCGTAGACAGCGGCTTCGGCCTCGCAGGCCCAGCCATCGTGGTTTCCGATGTAAATCGATAGTTGCTCAATGCCTGCGCCCTGCAGGAACTCATATCGCCTGTACGCCGCCCCGCCCTCGCCGATTAGGGCGATGCGATGGTTGGCAACATTCAGGATTAGGGGGAGCATCCGAGCCATCGCAGGTGAAGTTCAACACTTACCTAACGATGGATGCGCTTTAACTCAAGTGTTCGATGTGAAATATATAATATACATATTTTATGTGTATATTATGCACTGCGTCGTGGGGAAACGCTGCGAATTGTGATGAGGAGAGTGCTAATTCGACCGGGACAATTCGAATAAAATTCTAAAATTTTAAATGCCTATTCTGCTTTCTTGAGAATATCTGTGATCGAAACGCCGACTTTTTCGCCTTGCACTACAATCTCGCCGCGGGCGATCGGCCTATTGTTCGCCAAGACCCACACTTCATCGTTTTGCTTGGCGTCGAGTTCAATAACGGCGCCTCGACCCATGCGCAGAAGCTGCTGCATCGGCAAAACGGCCTTGCCAAGCACGACTGAAATCTCAACTTTGACTGAATTGAGTGAGCTCACTGGGGCTCCGAGCGGTTCACGTGGGACGCGACCTTAGCGCCCGAACGCTTACCCTAGGGTTAATGCAAGGTTTCATGAGCAAGACCATTGCCTGGCGCGTAAGCGACCAACCCACCCCCTATCTTGACGCCGTCGCGCAGATGGAAGCGCGCGTCGCCATGATCGCCGGGGGCCGGGCGAAGGACTTGGTTTGGCTTCTCGAACACCCGCCGCTCTACACCGCCGGCACCAGCGCCAAGCGCGAGGACCTGCTCGACGGCGCGCGCTTTCCTGTGTTCGAGACGGGCCGTGGCGGCCAGTTCACCTACCACGGGCCCGGTCAGCGCGTCGGCTATGTGATGATGGACCTGCGCCAGCGGGCGAACGATGTGCGCCGCTTCGTCTTCGACCTTGAGGAATGGCTGATCCGCACGCTCGCGCGCTTCAATGTGCGCGGCGAGCGCCGCGAGGGGCGCATCGGCATTTGGGTCGCCTCGCCCTCGGGCAACGAAGAAAAGATTGCCGCCCTTGGCATCCGCGTCCGGCGCGGCGTGAGCTTCCACGGCATCTCGCTCAACGTCGACCCGGAGCTCGAACATTTTTCGGGCATCGTGCCGTGCGGCATCAACGAGCACGGCGTGACGAGCCTGTCGAAGCTCGGCATCAACGTCATGATGCCCGAAGTCGACATGGCGCTGCGCGGTGCGTTCGAGGAGGTCTTTGCCGTGAGGACCACGAGTGAACGGCCGCGCGCGAAGGCCAAAGCGTAACCGATCACGGAATGCAATGATCGGCATACTCTGACGATGCTTCGCCGCTTCTCCGTATTGAAGGCAATTCTTGCTGACATTGCGCAGTCGCGAAACACTCACCCCTCGCCCTTCCATTCGGAAGGGAGAGGGAGGAATAAGGTGCAAGCTCAACGCGTCACCCGTCGCTCTCGACACTGCGCGTGGGCGCGGCCGCTAAAGCGTCGGCTGCCGTTTGAAGCCCGGCGCGGGCAGTTCGTCTTCGCGCAGGATATCGATGTTCGTGACTTGCGCCGCATCGGGGCCTTGCGTGCAGCGCGACAGCATTTGCTTGATGATGTCGTCGGGACCGGAGATCACCATCTCGACGGTGCCGTCGCTGCGGTTGCGCACCCAGCCGTTGAGTTTGCGCGCAGTGGCCTCCTCGATCGCCCATTCGCGAAAGCCGATGCCGGTCACCTGGCCTTTGATCCGTAGACGGAACGTCGTGAGGTCGTCGCTCATTTACTCATACTCCAGGATCACGGCATCGACCGGCAGCGAGTCGCCGGGTTTGGCGGCGATACGTTTGATCACGCCGTCGCGCTCCGCCCTGAGCACGTTTTCCATCTTCATCGCTTCGACGACGGCGAGCACTTCGCCCACCTTCACCTCTTGGCCGACCTGCGCGCTGATCGAGACGACAAGCCCCGGCATCGGACAGAGCAGCAGTTTTGATGTATCGGCCGGCGGCTTGAAGAGCATGTGCAGAGACAAGGCCGCAATGCGCGGCCGGCGCACGTTGACGAGCGCGGTCGCGCCGCGATGCACGACGCGCCAGATGTCGAATTGGCGGCTCACCTGCAAGGCGACCGGCATGCCGCCGACCTCGCCGGTAAAGACGGGCTCGCCAGGCTTCCACGAGCTCTCGACCTCGACCATGCGCGAGTTTTGTTTGCCTTCGCCGAGGCGCACGGCGACCACGTCGCGCCCCTCGGTCATGGTGCGTACCGCAAAAACGTCGGCGCGATTGAGCGTGACCGTCCACTCCTTCTCGACGGGCATGTGACCATTCACCTGCCCGGAAATCTTCCGGCGGCGGTCTTCTTCTCGTAAATGCATAAAGACGCCGACCGCGGCCATCCGGTCCTTGAGCTCGGCGCTCAGCTCCGCGCCGTGAAAGCCCTCCTTGAATTCCTCGGCGATGAAATTGGTCGAGAGGCGCCCGGCGCGAAAGCGCGGATGGCCCATCACGGCCGAAAGAAACGGCACGTTGTGTTGAATGCCTTCAATGTAGAACTGATCGAGCGCGTCGGCCATGTGATCGATCGCCGCCTCGCGCGTCGGCGCATGTGTGCAAAGCTTGGCGATCATCGGATCGTAGTGAATCGAGATCTCGCCGCCTTCGAAGACGCCGGTGTCGTTGCGGATGGTGCGCCCGTTTACGACGCCTTCAGCCGGCGGACGGTAGCGCACGAGGCGTCCGATCGAGGGTAGGAAGTTGCGATAGGGGTCCTCGGCATAGATGCGACTCTCAACCGCCCAACCCTTGAGCTTCACGTCCTCCTGTTTGATGGCGAGTTTCTCGCCCGCCGCCACGCGGATCATTTGTTCGACGAGATCGAAGCCGGTGACAAGCTCGGTCACCGGATGTTCGACCTGCAGGCGCGTATTCATCTCCAGGAAGAAGAAATTGCGGCTCTTGTCGACGATGAACTCGACTGTGCCCGCGCTGTCATAGTTGACCGCCTTGGCCAGTGCCACAGCTTGCGCGCCCATCGCGGCGCGCGTTTTCTCGTCGAGAAACGGCGACGGCGCTTCTTCGATCACCTTTTGATGGCGGCGCTGAATCGAGCACTCACGCTCGGCCAGATGGATGACATTGCCGTGCTTGTCGCCCAGAACCTGGATCTCGATGTGGCGCGGCTCGGTGATGTATTTCTCGATGAAGAGGCGGTCGTCGCCGAACGAGGCCTTCGCTTCGTGCTGCGAACTTTGGATCGCTTGGGCGAGCTCGCCCTCAGACCACACGACGCGCAAACCCTTACCGCCGCCGCCGGCGGACGCCTTGACCATCACCGGGTAGCCGATCTCGCCGGCGACGCGCGCGGCTTCCTTCAGATCTTTGATCTCTCCGATGTAACCCGGGACGGTCGTAACCTTGGCTTTTGCCGCGAGCTTCTTCGACTCGATCTTGTCGCCCATTGCGGCGATCGCATGTGCGTTCGGCCCGATGAAACTGATGCCGACCTTGCTCAACGCCTCGGCGAACGCTTGGCGTTCGGACAAGAAGCCATAACCCGGATGCACGGCCTCGGCTTTCGTCTGCATCGCTGCATTGAGAATCTTCTCGATCGAGAGATAAGATTGCGACGAGGCGGCGGGACCAATGGCCACCGCCTCGTCCGCCATGTCGACGTGCAGCGCGCCGGCGTCGGCTTCCGAATAAACGGCGACCGTCTTGATGTCCATTTTGCGCGCCGTCTTGATGACGCGGCAGGCAATCTCGCCTCGGTTGGCGATCAGGATTTTATGGAACATGAGGGCTCGGTTGAACTCTTGTTAGCGTCCGCCGCGCCACATCGGCTCGTTCGGAAATGTATCGAATAGTCGGTGCCGCGTTTGGGATGCTCTCGGAATCATCGCCTTGCTTGGTCTTTCCCTCCCCCTTGTGGCGAGAGGATTGAGGGTGGGGGTCCGCGCTGACACGCTCATTATCGTCACAGCGGAATGTTGTCGTGTTTCTTCCACGGAATCTCGACGCGTTTGTTGCGAAGCGAGCGTAAGCCCCGGGCGATGCGTTTGCGGGTGCCGTGCGGCATGATCACTTCGTCGAGATAACCGCGCTGCGCCGCGATGAAGGGGTTCAGGAAGCGGCTCTCGTAGTCCTTCGTTCGCGCCGCGATCTTCTCTGGATCGTTGATGTCGGCGCGGAAGATGATTTCAACGGCGCCCTTTGCCCCCATCACCGCGATCTGCGCGGTCGGCCAGGCGTAATTGATGTCGGCCCGCATGTGCTTTGAGGCCATCACGTCATAGGCGCCGCCGAAGGCCTTGCGCGTGATGCAGGTGATCTTCGGCACCGTCGCTTCGGTGAAGGCAAAGAGCAACTTCGCGCCATGCTTGATGAGCCCACCGTATTCCTGCGCCGTCCCCGGCAAGAAACCGGGAACGTCGACGAACGTCACCAACGGAATGTTGAAGCAATCGCAGAAGCGCACGAAGCGCGCCGCCTTTCGGCTGGCGTCGGAGTCCAACACGCCTGCAAGAACCATCGGCTGATTGGCGACAAAGCCGACGCTCGCGCCCTCGATGCGGCCGAAGCCGGTAATGATGTTCTTGGCGAAGTTCTCCTGGATCTCGAAGAAGTCGCCCTCGTCGGCGACCTTCAGGATCAGCTCTTTCATGTCGTAGGGCTTGTTGGGGCTCGCCGGCACCAGCGTGTCGAGCGAGAGATCGTCGCGCTCGATCTCTTGAAAGCTCGGCCAGGTGGGCGGCTTGTCGCGATTGGAAAGCGGCAGAAAGTCGAAGAGCCTGCGCATTTGCGTCAGGCACTCGACGTCGTTTTCGTAAGCGCCGTCGGCGATGGAGGACTTGGTCGTATGTACTTTGGCGCCGCCCAGCTCCTCCGCCGAGACCACTTCGTTCGTCACCGTCTTCACGACGTCTGGTCCCGTGACGAACATGTAACTCGTGTCGCGCACCATAAATATGAAGTCTGTCATAGCCGGCGAGTAAACATCGCCGCCCGCGCACGGGCCCATGATCACGCTGATCTGCGGGATAACGCCGGAAGCGAGCACGTTGCGCGCAAAGACCTCGCCGTAGCCGGCCAGCGCATCGACACCTTCCTGAATGCGCGCGCCGCCCGCGTCGAAGACGCCGATCACCGGCGCGCCGTTGCGGATCGCCATATCCTGGATCTTGCAGATCTTCTGCGCGTGGGCCTGGGAGAGCGAGCCGCCGAAGACGGTGAAGTCTTTGACGAAGAGATAGACGAGGCGTCCGTTGATGGTGCCCCAGCCGGTGACGACGCCGTCGCCGGGCACGCGCGTCGCCTCCATGCCGAATTCGACCGAGCGGTGCTCGACGAAAGTATCGAATTCTTCGAACGAGCCCTCGTCGAGCAGAATCTCGACCCGTTCGCGCGCCGTCAGCTTGCCGCGTGCGTGCTGAGCCTCGACCCGCTTCTCGCCGCCGCCGCCGTGGGCAGCGTCGCGCCGGCGCTTCAGCTCATGAATGATGTCCTGCATGGCGGCGGGTCCTTCGAGCGTGCTCGGAGCCGAGCGGCTAGGACGGTCGCCGATTCTCGAGGCCACCGTTCGGGGAAAGGGCGGAATTTGCACAGTTTGATGGGGGGTGCAACGTCGTGGTTTAGGTGGGGGGTAACAGCGAGAGGTAGGACTCCGCCGCCACGAGGTCAGCCAAAAGACTGGCTTCGCGGGCCTCCGCCTCGCCGTCGCGGCCCCAACGCTCCGCCTGATAGACCTCATCGAGCCGGCTGGTATCGAAAGCCGCCGTCGCGCTGAGCTTCAGGGCGACGAAAGCGAGTCCCAGGACGGCCGAGCCGGTGATCGTGATGCCCGCATGCAGTACCGCAAGCCGATGCTCGTCGTGCGCCGCGATCGCGCGCCTGAGCCCCTCCAGCGCTTCGGGTGATTGCTCGATGGCTGTCACGCCCTGCCCGACCGCGAGCTCCGCGCCGTAGCGCTCCGTTGCCCAAGCGAGCCACGGGTCCCAAGCCGCTGCCTGACGTTGCATCAATTCGGTTGTCACGGCCTCGCGGTAACAGAGAAGGTCATGGCCGGCGAACTTGGCAAGTTCGGCGACCAACTGCTCGCGACGCGGCGTCACCCGGTCGATAACGGTATTGGCGTAGCGCGTGAGCGGCATGGCCTCGGGCTCGATCCATTCGCCCTGCCCGCGCCATTCTCGCGCGATCGCCTCCGCGAGTGGTCTGTGAGGCAGAATTAGGTTCGCCGAGGCCGGTGTGCGCATCGCCTTGCCATCGAGCGTGATCGCGTAGCCGCCCTCCACCGGCGCGACATTGACGGCTTCGTAGAAGCGCTTGGTACCGCGTTTCATTATTTTCTCTTGCGTTTCGCGCCGCCTCGCGTTTTGCGCTTCGCGTTGCGAATGGCATCCGGCAGCCCGTCATGTGGTCCGAGCTTGCGCTTGGGCGCTTCGGGCCAGGCCGGCACGCCGATCGCTTTGTTGCGGGCTGAGTGCTTGGGATAATAGCAGCGCGAGTGGCGACGTGACGCCTCGCCGACGACGATCAGCCGGACGGGCTTCTGTGTGTTGTTGATGAAGACGTGCGCGATGCCGGTGCCGCTCGGAAAGCCGACGCCGTCGCCTTCGCGCAGACGGTGCAGATGACCGTCGATCCACGCGTCGGGCTCGCCGTCAAGGACGTAGACGAATTCCTCCTCGTCCGCCTCCGCGTGCGGCCACGATGTGCGCCGGCCTGGTAACAAATAGTCGTGCCAGATTCCAACGCGCATGAGCTTCAAATGCTGCGCCAACGGCGAGCCGATGCCCATCAGCTCGTCGTCGCCTTTGTAGTGCAGATCGTCTGGCTTCTTAATCTTCTTCCAATCGACGATGCAGGAAGCCTTGCGCTTGGCCGCGCTTCCCGTGGGCGAGGGCGCACCGCGTACGGCGTCGGGCAAGCCGTCGTGGGGGCCGAGTTCGCGCAACGGCGGATCACTCCACAATTTGTCCTTGGGCTTCAGCCAAGCGTCCATCTCGCGCGTCAGCGGAAAGTGGATCTGGGAGTCGTAGCGTGATGCTTCGCCAACCGTCAGCATGCGGACGGGTTTGTCGGTATTGTTGATCAGACAGTGCGCCATGGCATCGCGCCCGGGCCAGCCCGCGGCCTCGCCCGCCTTCATGCGATAGAGAAGGCCGTCGCACCACAGATCGGGCGTGCCCTCGAGGATGAAGACCATCTCTTCTTCGTCGCGCTCGGCGTGTGGGTTCGATGAGCGCCAGCCCGGCATGATCGTATCGTGATGAATGCCGATCCGTCTGATCTCGAAACGCTGTGAGAAGGGTGCGCCGCGCACCATGGGCTCCTTCGTGTAGGGATGCAGCGTGGCTTCGGCGCGTTCGATCTCGCGCCAATTGCGGATGAAGGGCGGCCGCTCAGGTTTGGTTTCTTTCTGCATTGCTTACTCCGTGAACGGGTCGCGCTTGTCGTCCTTGGCGAAGCCGAACATATCCCACGCCTTGGCCATGTGTGGCGGCAGCGGAGCGGTGATGTCGAGGATCTGACCCTTGGGATGGCGGATGCGCAGCCGCCGCGCGTGCAAGTGCAAGCGGTTGGCGAGTTCGCCCAAACCCTTAGCGCCCACGCCGCCGTATTTGAAATCGCCGACGATCGGCGCGCCGAGCGAGGCTGCATGGGCGCGCACTTGGTGCGTGCGTCCAGTGAGCGGCATCAACGCGACCCAAGCGTATGTCGTAGCCGTATCCATCACGGCATATCGCGTGACGGCGCGACGCGCACCGCTGTCGTCCTCCTCGTCGTCGTCTTCGTCAACCGTGTGCACGCGCTCGCGCTCGCCCTCCGCGGCACGCTTGACCAATGCGAGCTTCACTTCACCCGTGTAGGGCCGGGGGATGCCAGCGGTCAGCGCCCAGTAAATCTTCTTCGCGTTGCGTTGACGAAACGCCGCCGCGAGCTTCGCCGCCGCGTTCGCGGTCGCCGCCACCACCAGCACGCCGCTGGTATCTCGGTCGAGGCGGTGCACGAGGCGCGGGCGTTCGCCGCCCGGCCTTATGAGCAGCGGCAACAAGCCATCGACGTGGCGCTCGGTTTTGGTGCCGCCCTGCACCGCAAGCCCCGGCGGCTTGTTCAACACGATCACATCGTCATCGCGATAGATCACCATGCGCTCGATCGTGTCGCGGTCGCGCGCCGAGCCTTTGGGTAGCGGTCGCTCGGTCTCCGCCGGCACGGGCGCGTCCTTAAGCGGCGGCACACGGATGACCTGTCCCGGCGCGATGCGATGGCTCGCCTTCACACGGGCGCCGTCGACCCGCACCTGGCCCGTGCGCAGCAGCTTTTCCAAGCGTCCATGGGTCAGATCGGGATAACGCCGCCGAAACCAGCGGTCGAGCCTGAGCCCGTCATCGCCATCCAGCACTGTCACGCTTTGCACTTTGCTCATCGTAAAACCATGATAGCCGAGCTGAAGGCGACTCGTTCAAGAGGTCGCCCGGTCCGAAGGTGGTGCGTTTCAAGAGGTCCCCGGGGCCGAGGCTCCTCGTTAAAAGAGGTCAATGACGCGAATGGGCTGGCAAGTCTATGTGGCGGTGACGCTCGGCAGCGCCTTCGGCGGTCTGGCGCGTTACGCGATGTCGGGTGCTGTCGCCTCGGCCTTCGGCGAGACGTTCCCGTGGGGTACCCTCCTCGTCAACATTCTGGGCTCCTTCATCATTGGCTTTTTCGCGACGTTGACCGCGACCGACGGGCGTCTCTTCGTCTCGGCCACGACGCGCCAGTTCGTCATGGCGGGCCTTTGCGGCGGGTTTACCACGTTCTCCTCCTTCAGCCTGCAGACCTTGAACCTGATGCGCGACGACGAATGGCTTGCGGCAGGGGGAAACATTGCGGGCTCTGTCGCGTTGTGCCTGATAGCCGTATGGATTGGCCACATTGCTGCTGCCGCCATCAACCAACTGAAAGGGGCATGAGATGCGCATCCCGGCCGATGCAATCCTCTTGCGCGTTTTTATCGGTGAGCGCGATCGCCACAAAAGCCGGCCGCTGCACGAGGCGATCGTCTTGAGAGCACGCGAACTCCATCTGGCCGGCGCGACGGTGCTGCGCGGACCGATGGGCTACGGCCATTCGAGCCGCCTGCATACGGCCAAGATATTGCGCCTATCGGAAGACTTGCCGATCGTCATCGAGATCGTCGATGCCAAGGACAAGATCGACGCCTTTGTCGTCGAGCTCGATGGCATGATCGGCTCGGGACTCATCACGCTCGAGGCGGTGCAGGTGCTGCGCTACGGCGACAAACCCGTCGCCTAAATCCTTACGCCACCGCGACGCTGATCCCGGTGCCGACCATGATGATGCCCGCACCCTTGTTCATGCGCCGGCGCGCCACCGCACTTTGGAAGAGGCCCCGCACTGAAGAGGCGAGCGCGGCATAGATCAAACAGATCGCGGGCAGCAGCGTGACGGTCAGCGCGCAAAGTTCCGCGTAACCGCCCAGCGTCAACGTCTTCAGATCGATCAAGGTGGGCAAGAGTGCGACGAAGAAGCCAATCGCCTTGGGATTGCCGAGCGTCAACGCAAACTGCGAGAGGAAGCCTTGGGCCATTCCGCCCGGCACCACCGCGGCCGTCTCCTCGACCGGCGCCGTCCAATATTTGTAGCCGAGATAGATCAGATAAGCCGCGCCCGCGAGCTTCACGATGAGGAAAAAATCACCCATCGCTTGCGCGACGAGCGAAAGCCCGAACGCCGACAAGGTCATCCAAACGAGGTCGCCCGCCGCCATGCCGAACACGTTGGGCACCGCGGACCAAAAGCCGCCGCCGAGTGCGCGCGCGACGAGCGCCAAGATCCCCGGCCCGGGCGTCGCGATCGCCACGGCGTAGACGGCGGCAAAGATCAAAAGTGCATGTGTCGACAGCACGACAACTCACCAACTGAAAGCTGGCGTTTCATGGCACACCGGTGCGACGTAATCAAACACCTCTGCTACACTCGGCCGATGCCAAATGATCCGCACATTCGCCGCGCGCTCGAGGCCGATCTGCCGCGCATCTTCGAGATCCGCGGCGTTGTGCGGGAGAATCGATTGTCCGACCCGCGCCTGGTAACGTGGGAGGATTGCCTCTGGTTCATTGCCGGCCCCGGAATCTGGGTGTGGGAGAACGAAGGCCACATCAGTGGCTTCTCAGCCGGTGATCCGCGCGATGGTTCGGTATGGGCGTTGTTCGTCGATCCGGCACATGAAGGTCGCGGCATCGGCCGCGCTCTCTTTCAAGCCGCGCTCGGCACGCTTCGCGAGGCGGGACACGGCACTGCCACGCTGTCGACGGGCCCGGGAACGCGCGCCGAGCAGTTCTATCGCAAGGCTGGATGGACCGCTATTGGCCACAGCGCTAAGGGCGAATTGGTATTCCAATCTGCGCTTTGAACAGCTTGCCGACGCGGACCGACGGCGGACAGTGCGTTCACCCGCCCTTTCCAATTTTCGCCCGCAACACCGCCCAGCGGTCGAGGCGCGACTTTATCTCTTTCTCGAAGCCGTGGCCCGTTGGCTGATAGAATTGTTCGCGTGCCATGCCGTCCGGGAAATAGTTTTGGCCGGAGAAACCTTCCGGCGTATCGGGGTCGTAGGCGTAACCCTTGCCGTAGCCAAGATCCTTCATCAACCGTGTCGGCGCGTTCAGAATATGCATCGGCGGATTTAGAGAGCCCGTTGTATCCGCTGCCGCTTTCGCTGCGCCGAAAGCGGTATAGGCCGCGTTCGACTTCGGCGCCGTCGCCAGGTAGACCACGGCTTGCGCGATCGCGAGCTCGCCTTCGGGCGAGCCTAGGAAGTCGTAGACGTCTTTGGCGGCGATGGCCTGGACAACCGCTTGCGGATCGGCGAGCCCGACATCTTCGACCGCCATGCGCACAATGCGCCGCGCCAAATAAAGCGGGTCTTCACCGCCGGCCAACATCCGCGCCAGCCAATAGAGCGCCGCATCCGGGTCAGAGCCGCGCACCGACTTGTGCAGTGCGCTGATTAGATTGTAGTGGCCCTCGCGGCTCTTGTCGTAGATCGGCGCGCGCTTGGCCACGGTACGCGCGAGGTCGGCTGTGGTGAGAGGCTTCGCGCTGTTGAGCGCCAAAATGTCCTCGACCAAGTTCAAGATGAAGCGTCCGTCGCCGTCGGCCATCGCCTTGAGGGCGGCGCGCGCGTCCGGATCGAGCGGCAGAGGATGGCCAACGTGTGTCTCGGCGCGATCGAGCAACTGCTCGAGATGCTCCGTAGTCAACCGATTGAGCACGAGCACCTGCGCGCGCGACAGCAAGGCGGCGTTGAGTTCGAAGCTCGGGTTCTCCGTCGTGGCACCCACAAGCGTGACCGTGCCGTCTTCCATCACCGGCAGAAACGAATCCTGCTGCGCGCGATTGAAGCGATGAATCTCGTCGACGAAGAGCAGCGTGCCCTTGCCTTGTTGGCGCCGACCGCGCGCCATCTCAAATACTTTGCGCAGTTCGGCCACGCCCGAAAAAATTGCCGAGATTTGCTCGAATTGCAGATTGAGTCCTTGGCTGAGCAACCGCGCGATCGTCGTCTTGCCGGTGCCCGGCGGCCCCCACAGGATCATCGACGACAGACGCTTGGCCGCGAGCATGCGCCCGATCGGACCTTGCGCTCCCAACAGATGATCCTGGCCGATCACGTCGGCGAGATTCTTCGGGCGCAAACGATCGGCGAGAGGTCGCGGTCCAGCACCTTCGTCCATACCGGCCGCTTCGAAGAGGTTGGTCATTCGTTCACAGCGCTAGTCCGATACCGACACCCGCAGCGTCCGCCCGCCGCGATTGACGGTGAGCTCCCAGCGGTCCGGGTTTGCCTTCACCGCCTCCTTGAGGACATCGACGCTCGTGATCTTGCGGTTGTTCACTTCGGCGATGATGTCGCCCGGCCGCATGCCGAGCCGCGCCGCGATCCCTTTGCGCGAAAGCTCGACCACGATGACGCCGCTCGTCTGCTCGACCTGCAATTCCTCGGCGTAAGCCGGCGAAAGATTCGCAACTGTCGCACCCTCGAGTGGGTTGTGCCCATCGATCTGCGTCACGTTGCGCGGCGGGTTCTCCGGCGGGCGCGCCAGCTTCAAACTTGCCGTGCGCGTTTCGCTCTTTCGCAAATAGGTGAGTATCACGGTGTTGCCGACACCTTTGGTGGCGGCGCGAAAGCGCAGCGTCTGCCCGTCGTTGACCTCGAAGCCGTCGATCTTGGTAATGACATCGCCGCGCTCAAGTCCCGCCTGCTCGGCCGGACCGCCGGCTGTCAGCTCCTTGACGATCACGCCCACGGGACGATCGAGCCCGAGAGACCGGGCGACGTCCGATGTCACGTCCTGGGTGCCCATGCCGAGCCACGGCCGCGCGAGCTGCCGACCGCCGCCGGCCGCCGTATCGACGACGAGCTTGACCATGTTGGCCGGAATGGCAAAGCCGATGCCGATATTGCCGCCCGAGCGCGAGTAGATCGCAGTGTTGATGCCGACAAGCTTGCCGTCGACCGTCAGCAGCGCCCCGCCCGAGTTGCCGGGATTGATTGCCGCATCCGTTTGAATGAAGAAGCCGTAGTCCGAGATGCCGGCCTGCGTGCGGGCGAGCGCCGAGATGATGCCGCTGGTCACCGTCTGTCCGACGCCGAACGGGTTGCCGATCGCAAGCACCAGGTCGCCCACCTCCGCCTGGTCGCTGTCGTGGAAGGTAAGAAACGGCAGCGGCTTGCCGCCGGTGTTGACGCGCAGAATCGCCAGATCCGTGCGTTCGTCGGCCAGCACGACTTTCGCTTCGAACTCGCGCCGGTCGGCCAACGCCACGACGATCTCGTCCGCGCCTTCGATCACATGGTTGTTGGTGACGATGATGCCGTCGGCGCGCACGATGACGCCCGAGCCCAGCGCGCTTTGCACGCGCTCACCACCGCCTTGGCGCTCTCCGAAGAATTTCTTGAACAGCGCATCCTCGCCGAATGCACTTCGTACGGTGCGCTTGGAGTAAATGTTGACGACCGCCGGGGCCGCTTTGCGCACGACCTCGGCAAACGACAGCTGCACCTGTTGCACGGAGGTCGGCACGACGCGGGTGTCGTCCGCGCTGGCAAGGCCTGACTGCGCAAACACAGTCAGGAGGCTAAGGCTGATCACCGCCCAAGCGGGCGCCCGATTGTCTCTGAGCATATCGATGTCCATTGGCGGCGGTCTCCGATCCTCAAAATTTTCGGATTCCGATGCGGTTATACGAACGCATGAAGCCCTGACGTTTCAAGGCCGTACCAATCACAAGATACAAATAGCTGCAGCCCTGCAACAGCCGCCGCAGAGCTTTACATTACCCAGGCCCCGCCTGCATTCGAGCGGTAACCGAGCGCCTTGTATGCCTCATCGACCAGCGACTGGCCGCGGTCGTTGAGCAAGAGGCCCGCCCCCATCTGGTTCATCGTGTAGCCGAAGCTCATGCGGCATTCGGGATCGGCAAAACCGATGGAGCCGCCGGCGCCAACATGGCCGAAGGCGGCCTCCGTCAGCAGGCAGCTGGCGCTGTCGGAGCCGCCCAAAGCGCGATTGTCCATCGACTTCATATAGCCGAGCGCGAAGCGTGTCGGGATCACCAGCGTGGCGTCCTCGTGCGTCGCCATCGATACGCGGCCCATGCGCGCCAGCGTATCTTTGCCGACAATGCGCACGCCGTTCAACGTGCCGCCGTTTGCCAGCGGCGCGTAGAGCCCGGCGAGCCCGCGCGCATTGGTGACGCCGTTGCCGGCACCGATCTCGGCTGCGCGCCCCTCGCGTGTGTTCGGTTCGAAGGCCGCGACGTCGCGCAAGAAAAAATGCGACGGCGAATTGAAATCCGACATCGCCCTTTGGAAGAAACGCGATTGCGCCATCTCCGGCGTCGGCACTACCGCGATCATCGGCGCGACGCGATGCTCTTGCACCTCCGGCAGGCCGATCCAGAAGTCGAGATCGAGCGGCTTGGCGATTTCATCGGCAAAGAACCGCCCCATGCGTTTCTTGGCGGCGCGATGCACGATCTCGCCGACTGTCCACGACATGGTGATGGCATGGTAGCCGTTGCGCGTGCCCGGGACCCAGAATGGCGCTTCCTTGGCGATCACGTCGACCATGTGATTGTAATCGTTGAATGCACCCTTCTTCGGCACCTGCCGGATATGCGGCACGCCGACCGAATGATCGAGCGCCATCGACACCAGCGCCGCTTCCTTGCCGTTTTGCCCGAACTCCGGCCAGTACTTCACGATCGGCGCGTCGAGGTCGAGTTGCCCGCGATCCGCCAGTGCGTGCGCGCACAGCGCCATGGCGCCTTTGGTCGAAGAGAACACGATCGAGATCGTGTCGCGCGTCCATGGGTCGCCGCCCGGCGCTTTGCGCCCGCCCCAGAGATCGACGACGGGCTTGCCCTCGAGCGTGAGCGAAACGCTGGCGCCGATTTCACCGCGCGCTTCAAAGTTCTCGACGAAGGCGTCGCGCACGCCGGCAAAACGTGCATCGCAAACACCTTCGACTATGCCGGCTTTGGTGGTGACTGAGATAGTCTTCATGAGCGGGCCTCAATGATTTGATTTCAACAAGACTAGCGTCTCCCTCCCCCTTGTGGGGGGAATTATCACCTTGACGTAGTACACACCATAGGTTGACGGGCAAGGTCGCTCTTTCCTAGAGTTCGAGCATGAGTCCTAAGCTCGCCAAAGACAAGATTGAGCTTCGGCCAGATGGCTGGAAGCGTTTCGAGGCGGCCGTAGAGGCGGCAGCCAAGAGCGGTCCGAAGCACCGAATATCGCCCGCGACAAAGCCCCCTCCGCGCTCGCGGAAGCGGCTCGCGAAGCGTTCACCCGCCTAACGATATTTTAGACATCTGGGGGCGATAGCCTCATGGCATTTAAATTCGTTGATAACGTGCCCTTCGGGCGGATTTTCCTGGACCTGGACAATCCCAGGCATAAGCCGTTTGAGAATGAAGATCAGGTGATCGCGTACCTTTGCGATAAGGAAGGCGTGCTTCCGCTCGCCCGCGACATCGTGAAAGTGGGCATGAACCCGCTAGAGCGTCTTGCGCTCTTGGAGCTTGACGGGACGAAACGTGGCAATGGCATTGCCACCTACACCTCTGCTGAAGGCAATCGGCGCATCTGCGCGCTAAAGCTTCTCAACGATCCTGAGCGGGCGCCTGCCGAGTACCGGAAGGCATTTCAGCGGCTTTCAGATGATTGGGCACATCCAATCAAGTTTATCTATGGCACCGTCTTCGACACCCAAGACAACGCAAACGTTTGGGTCGAACGTATGCACAGCGGCCCTCAGGGTGGCGTCGGCCGACTAGAGTGGAATGCCGACCAGAAGCAGCGCTTCGATGGCGGCAGCAAGAACAAAGCAGCCTTGAATCTCCTCGACTACGCTGAAGCCGAGAAGATGATCACCGAGAAAGAGCGCGCCGGGACGCTCACGACCGTTCAACGGTTCATTGGCAACGACGTATTTCGTGAGGCGCTTGGATTCGATCAGAATGCCACAGATGCCGCCAGAACAAGGCCCAAGGCCGAGTTCGACGCCCTTACCAAACGATTCATGAAAGATTTGATCAGCAAGAAGACCGTCAATTCGCGCATGAATAAGGCTGAAATCGTTGCCTACGCACGATCCTTGTCGTCGTCGCCAGGGATCACCACGACGCGCATCGAAGCCGAGCCAATCTCGGGTAAT
>JANXXU010000052.1 GCA_025350465.1 Alphaproteobacteria bacterium
ATCCGCTATCGCATCGGCATCAACCTGGGCGACGTCATCGTCGAGGGCGATGACATCTACGGCGAAGGCGTGAACGTCGCTGCGCGCCTGCAGGCCATGGCACCGATCGGCGGTGTCGCCCTGTCGGCTACGGTCCGCGATCACGTCGCCGGCAAGGTGGCGGGCGCGTTCGAGGACCTGGGCGAGCACACGGTCAAGGGCATCCAGCGGCCGGTGCACGTTTTCGTCATGCGCCCCGCGGGCCACGCGGTGGTCGCGGAGCGCAAGGCCGAAGCGCGCCCGCCCGTGTCGATCTGCGTGCTGCCCTTCGCCAACATGAGCGGCGACCCGGAGCAGGAATATTTCTCCGACGGCATCAGCGAAGACATTATTACCGATTTGTCGAAGGTCTCGGCGCTCGCCGTCGTGTCGCGCAACACCGCTTTCACGTTCAAGGGCAAGAACGTCGACATCTCTCAAGTGGCGCGGCAATTGAAAGTCAGCCATGTGCTCGAGGGCAGCGTGCGCAAGTCCGGCAACAAAGTGCGGATCACAGCGCAGCTGATCGACGGCAAGAGCGACGAGCACCTTTGGGCCGAGCGCTGGGACCGCGACCTCACCGATATCTTCGCGCTGCAGGACGAAATCTCCGAGGCGATCGTCAAAGCACTCAAAGTGAAGCTGCTGCCGGAAGAGAAAAAGGCGATCGAGCAGCGCGGTACGACCAACCTCGAAGCCTTCCAGACCTATCTGATGGGGCGGCAGTATTACCTCACCGGCAACATGACCGACGCGCGCAAGAGCGAGATGGTCATTCGCCTCGCGCGGCGCGCGATCGAACTCGACCCGGACTATGCGCGCGCCTGGGCGCTGGTTGCGGTCGCACAGCGTATGCAAGCCTATTCCGGCACCGACAGCGATAACGGCATCGCGGCGGCCGAACGCGCGTTGGCGCTCGACCCGACGGTCGTGGACGCACATTCGGTCAAGATCGGCGCGTTGATCTCGGCGCGCGCCTATGACGAAGCGCGCGCGGCGATCGACGTGGCGCTGGCGCTCGGTCCCGACTCTTATGAGGTCAACAAAGAGGCCGCTCGCTTGGCGTTCATGCAGCACCGCTTTCCTGACGCCATTCGCCACTACGAAACGGCGTCGGCTATGGCGGAAGCGGATTTTTCGGCCACAGGCTTGCTGATGAGCTGCTACAGCGCGATCGGCGACAAGGCCGGCACGCGCAGCGCCGCTGAGCGAACACTGGCGCGCACCGAAGTCATCGTCGCGCGCGAACCCGACAACGGCTCAGCGCTCAGCATGGGCATCGGGGCGCTGGCGTATCTCGGGCAAGCGGAACGTGCCAAAGAGTGGTCGCGGCGCGCGTTGCTGCTCGATCCCGATAATCTCAACATGCGCTACAACATCGCCTGCGCCATGATCCTCGACCTCGGCGAGCTGGAAGCCGGCCTTGACATGTTGGAGCCGGCGATCGCCAAATTCGGCAAAGACCGTCTCGCGCACACCAAGTCCGACCCCGACTTCGACGCCGTGCGCGATCACCCGCGCTTCAAGGCCATGATTGCCGCCGCCGAAGCGCGGTTGGCGGGGGCAGCCGGATAGGCATATGGTCCGCGCTATGCGGGTGGCGAAATCCGCCGGCGATAAGGGGAGGAAGACATGAACGTTTCAGGGACGTTGTGCGTATCGGCTTTGGTGCTCGCGATGTTGGCGGCGACGGCTGGGGGCGCGGTTGCGGCGCCGGGCAGGTCGACCACCGTCATGATCGACGGCAGTGCGAGCGCCGCCATGGCTTGCAGCAGCAAAGGCGGCATCGTCTCGACATTGGGTGGTCAGACGTGGTGCACCACACCGTCTGGTGCGTGCATGTCGAACAACATCTACTCAGGCGAATCGAGCAGCATCAACATCAACGACACGGCGGCCGTCAGAGCGTGCTTCGACGTCTGCGGTTTAGTCTCGACCCAGGGTGGGCAGGGCGTTTGCATCAAGCCCGGCACGATGATGCCGGATGCATCGTCCTCGGCGCCGCCGGGCCGCGAGCCCAGCAACTGAGGCTAACGCAGCCTGACCCATGCAACGCAAACTGACCGCCGCCGCCGAAGCGAGGCTGGTGTCGCGTGAACGCAACAAAGGCATTTGACATCGCCGTCGTCGGGCTTGGCGCCGTCGGCGGTGCCGCGCTGCTGGCGGGGGCGCGCGCCGGAGCGCGCGTCGTCGGCCTCGATCGCTTCGCGCCGCCGCACGAATTCGGCTCGAGCCACGGCGAAACCCGCATCGTGCGCGCCGCGATCGGCGAGGGTGTCGCGTACACGCCCTTCGCCCAGCGCTCGTTTGAATTGTGGGACCGGCTGAGCGTCGAGAGCGGCGAGACGCTCGTCACCCGCTGCGGTTTGCTGGTGCTGGGTGGCGTCCTGCCGCACGCGACGCACGTGCCGCAGGGGTTTTTGGAAACGACGATCGCGGCGGCGCAATCCTTCGCCATCGCGCATGAGATTTTGACGGACGCGGAAGTGCGCGCGCGGTTTCCGGCCTATGCCCGGTTCGACGGCGAGCGCGCTTATTTCGAGCCGGGCGCCGGCATGGCCGATCCCGAGCGCGTGGTCGCGGCGCAGCTGGCACGAGCGGCGGCGCTCGGCGCGCGAATCCGGATCAACACGCCGGTCATGTCGATCGCCAAGGACGGCGACGGCGTCATCATCCGTACACAGACGGAAACGATCCGCGCGGCCCATGTCGTGCTGGCGGCCGGCGCCTGGGCGCCTGCGTTCCTGCCGCGCGATTATGCGATGCGCCTGACGGTCACACGGCAGACGCTGCACTGGTTCGCGCCGCCGGCGAATTCATCGGCCTACGAACCAAGCCGCATGCCGGTTTTCATCTGGAACGATCTCTACGGCTTTCCCATCGCGACGCCGGGCGGCGGCGTCAAGGTCGCCACCGAATCGCTTCAGGCGACGGTGCGTGCGGATGACTATCGCGCAAACGTCACGCGCGAGGAGATCGATCTCGTCACGCCGCGCGTGCGCGCCGCGTTCCCCGATCTGGGCGCGCATCTTCGCGGCGCGACGTGTCTCTATACGTCGACGCCGGATTTCAATTTCTGGGTCGGGCCGCATCCGGAGATCGAGCACGTGACCGTCGTATCCGCGTGCTCGGGGCACGGCTTCAAACACGCAGCCGCGTTGGGCGAGGCGGTCGTCGCCAATGCGATGGCGATGCCGGCAACCGCGATTCCGGCGTCGTGGAGCGTGGCGCGGCCGGCCTAATCAAACGTCGGGCGGCGGCGAGCGAAATTCCCCAGACACCGGACTCATGAGACCGACCGCGATGCCGTCCGGATCTTCGACGATGGCGTATCGCGCGCCCCAGAACGCATCGAAGGGCTCTTGCAATCCGACATAACCGGCTGCTTTCAATTCGCCGTAGAGTTCGTCGACGCGGCCGCGCGACGGCACGCCGAAGCCGAGAACCACGCGGCCGCCGAGTTTGTCGCGGCCCTTCCATCCGGCGTTCCATTTTTGCGCAAAGGCGGTGCTGTCGATGTCGAAATCCAGGGCCTCGGCGTCCGCCGCAGACGTCCCGCTCGCATGATGAAGGCCGGTGTTTGTTTTCCAGATGCGTTCCTCAGGGATGTCGATCCCCAAGCGGCGATAGAAGGCGACCGATGCCGCCGGATTGCTGCTGACAATATTCAACTGATCGAATCTGGGTCTCGTGCCGGTCATCGCTATTCTCCTTGCGAATGGATGTTTCTTCGCGTGGCGCCGAGCGTCTTGCCGAGCGCGAGCAGCGGCGCACTTTGCTCGGGCGGGATCGCGGCGTCGGCCATCGGACCGACGTTGATCAGGAGATTGCCGCCGGCCGAGGTCACCTCGCGGTGGAGGGCGATGAGCGCGGCGGGGCTTAAGTAGTCCGTGGGTAACTCTTCGCGGTTGTAGCCGAAGGCGAGGCCGAGGCCGCGGCAGGCTTCCCATTTCTTATCCTTGGGGATCGTACCCATGCCGTATTCGACGGTGCGGAAATCGCAATGCGGCGGCGGCGGGCTTTCGAGCGGCCCGGTGCTGGCCGCGATGCGCGCCTTCATTGTTGCATTGAAAGCGGCGCGGGGGCCCGCGTCGCGCAGATGATTGAAGAAGCCGTCTTCGGCGAACCAGCGATCGTTGACGACGCCGTCGGGGACGGCCGCGTAGTAATCGGCGAAGAGCGCCGGTACTTGGGCCTTCGACGGCCAGGCGATGTCGTTCCAGAGGACGCTCGGCTTGTAGCGCGCGATCAATTCGCGAAGCTGGGCCGAGGCATAGTCCGTGTACTGACGCTCCGTCGGCACGCAAGCGAACATGTCGCCGAGATTGGCGATTGGGTTCGAGCGCGCGGTCCAATCGAGGCCACCCGAATAATAGAGACCGAAACGCATGCCGCGCGCGCGCACGGCCTGCGCCAACTCGCCCACGAAATCGCGGCGGCTGTGCCAGCCGGGGCGCCACGGGTTCTCCACCGCCGTCGGCCACAGGCAATAGCCGTCGTGATGCTTGGTCACGAAGACGACGTAGCACGCGCCCGCCGCCTTGAAGAGATCGGCCCAGACGTTCGCATCGAAGGCGCGCGTGGCGTCGTCGAAGGCCGGGCGAAAGGCCGTGTACGGACGGTCGCCGTAAGCCGTCGCGTGATGGCGCTGGGTGGCGCTGCCCTTCAAACGCAACGCGTTCTCGTACCATTCCGCATAGGGCAGATAGGCGTTCATGTCGTCGTAGTTTTCGCGCATCAGCACATCGATGGCGCGCCCGCGCGGCGCAAAGGCCGGCACCGAGAAGATGCCCCAATGGATGAAAATGCCGAAGCCCGCTTGCGCGAACCAATCGGGACAGGGGCGATCCTTGAAGGCGTCGAAGCTCATCGCGCGCGACCCTAGCGTGCGTAAGCCATGGCGCCAAACGTCGAGTTCGCGAGGCAGCTCAACTGAGGTAGAGTTCATGCCGAAGGGGGCGTCGATCGAGGGTGACCGGCGCGGGGGAGCACGGACATGGCGGACCTCACGGGCACGGGCGAGAAAAACTATCTGCCGGCGTTTCTGCGCGGCGTCTTTCTGCTCTTCGATCAGGCTGAAGGGCCGAGCTATTCGGCGCGCGCGGGCATTCGTTTGCTCGTCGTCGTGGTTGTGCTCGAGCTCGTGATCGGTCCGCGCGCGCACATCCTTGAGCTCTTCGATTTGCCGCCACCGCCCGCTTGGCTGCGCACCGGCACGCTTCTGCTCGAGGCGCTGGCGGCCGCGAGATTGTGGGCGGATGTGCGTTTCAACGACATCGGATTCTCATCGCCGGGCAAATGGACGGCGAGCGAGGTGTTTTACTTTGGCGAGATCGTTGTCGTCGCGAGCGCGGCGTTCATCGCCCTGCGCGGGCGCGAGTTGGGCCTCTATCCGGGCGATGCGCCGGCGTGGACCGCGGCGGCCTTTCTCGTCGGCCCGCAATTGCTATGGGGCTTCTATCAGGAACTCATCTATCGCGGATTGTTGCAGACCGAGTTGACGCGCCGGTGGGGCGGCGTTGCCGGGGTGTTGCTTGCCAATGTCGCTTTCACCTTCGGGCCGTTGCACTTCTATCATCTGGCGAAGATGCGCCCCGAGACGACGAACGCGACGCTCACTGTCATCGCCGCGACCTTCCTCATGGGCCTCGTGTTCGCTTTCATCTTTCATCGCACGCGCAACATTTGGCTCGTCGGCCTGATGCACGGCATCGGCAACGCCTTCATCAATGCGGCGGGCTCCCCCGCAACGTAGCGGTTGCTTTGCCGGCGGCGCGACGTAACGTCGCCTTATCCACGCAAACGTATGAGGACCTCATGACCACCGAGCCCGTGATTTTGGTCGAGAAGACGGGCGAGCTTGCACTCGTCACGCTGAACCGGCCGCAGGCGATGAACGCGTTGTCGCGCGAGTTGCGCGCGGCGATCGCGGAGACCTTCGATGCGCTGGAGGCCGACCCGAACGTGCGTGTCGCCATTCTGACGGGCGCGGGCAAGGCGTTCTGCGCCGGGCTCGATCTCAAAGAACTCGGGCGCGGCGCCGACACGGTGCAAGGCTCGGTCTCGACGCGCGATCCGGTGACGTCGATCGGGCGTTTCTCCGGCCCGGTGATCGGCGCGATCAACGGCGTCGCGGTCACCGGTGGGTTCGAGCTCGCGCTCGCCTGCGACGTCTTGATCTGCTCGAGCGAGGCGCGCTTTGCCGACACGCACGGGCGCGTCGGGATCCTGCCGGGCTGGGGCCTGTCGCAAAAACTGTCGCGCACGATCGGCATCTACCGCGCGAAGGAATTGTCGCTCACCGGCAATTTCTTGAGCGCAACGCAAGCCGTCGAATGGGGCCTCGCCAATCGCGTCGTGGCGCCGGGCGAGTTGCTGCCCGCGTGCCGCAAGCTCGCCGTCGACATGCTCTCGCTCGTGCCGGAGTGCCTCTCGGGTTACAAGCGGCTGATCGATCAGGGCTATGCCGAGAGTTTCGGCGACGCGCTGAAGACGGAGCTGAACGTCTCGGCCAACGCCAACAAAACGGTGCGCTCGAGCGAAGTCGAAGCGCGGCGCGAAGCCATCCGCCGCCGCGGCCAAGCGCAATCGGGGGCTTGAGGCCAGAACACTCTCTTTGTCATCCCGGAGTTAGGCGAGCCCAACTGCGTGAGCAGTTGGCTTTGGCGAGCCTTACATCCGGGACCCAGCGATCATAGGGCTCAGCGTGTCACTCCTGGGTCCCGGCTCTAAGCGTCGCAACTCCGATTGCGATGCAATCGGGCTCCGCTAAGGCCGGGATGACATCTGTGTTTGCAGGCAGTGCCAATCGTGCCGATAGCGACAATAGCGACAATAGCTATCGGCGCTATTGGCGTTGAGAAAAACACTGCACGTGTCATCCCGGAGTTAGGCGAGCCCAACTGCGTGAGCAGTCGGTTTTGGCGAGCCTTACATCCGGGAGCCAGGGATCGTAGCGCTCAGTGCTGTCGCTCCTGGGTCCCGGCTCTAAGCGTCGCAAGCGGATCGCAAGCGATCCGGCTCCGCTAAGGCCGGGATGACATCGGAGTCTTGTCGCGCGCGCGTTAGCGGCTAAGCGGGGTCAGGTTGGCGGCGACTTGGCCGTTGCTGCCTTTGATCTGCGCCGCCTGGACCATGAGATAGCTCGTGAGGGCGCGCAGGTCGGCGTGGTTTGCCGATAGTCTGCGGGCAAAGTCCTCGCGCTCGTGGATGGAGACCCACATGCCGGCGATCTGCACGTCGATGATCTTGAATTGCCCGCCGGCGCGCGAGAGGCGAAGCCAAATGAAGACGGGGTCCTGGCCGCGATATTCGGCCGAGGGCCGCGCCTGCGTGATGACCGTCGTGTCGCCTTGGCCCGCATCCATCGACGTCACGACCTTGAAATCGAAGGCGCGGAAGGTGATGAGCCGCGCTTCATAGATGGCGGTGATGTAGTCGGTGAAGGCGGCGACGTAATTCTCGACGATCTGCGGTTCGAGCTCGCGCTGATAACCGCCCAGCGCGAAGAGCGCCGTCTTGCGCGCATCCAAGTTCTGCATCACGAGCTGGTGGAGCCGATCGCCGACGCCGCCGTTGTCGTGCAGAACCGCCGCGGTTTGTTGCAGCAAGCCGCCGGCAAATTGTTCCGCGGCGCGGTCGCCTGCCGCCGCGGCCGATGCGGAACCCGCGCCGAGCAGGACCGCGAAGACGAGTGATTTCCAATGGAACTGCATGGTCTAACCTCCCCAAGAACACAGAGCTTCTTAAACGCCCGTCTTCCTCGGAAGGTCACCCGCGAACTGCTGTTCTTCTTTGCGACGCTGATTCGCGCTTCAGAGTCTAAGAAGCGATTTGAGTTGCTCCTAGGTAGATCGGCAACGCATGGGATTTCGAGTCGCCGCCTGAATCAAATTTGCAACAACGCCCGGCGGCACGGGCGCATCGTCGTCTTCGATCAGGGGTGCGGCCCCGAGAGAGGGCGCTAGGCCGCCTTGTCCGTCGCCACTTCGACCGCAACAGGCTCGGTCAAAATCGGGCGCGGCGCGGCGAGCGGTCCGACGACTTGCTGCGACGCCCGGCAGTGCGCAAGCAGACGGTCGATCAGGATTTCCTTCTTGGTATAGCAGCCCATGCCTGAGAGCGGATCGTTCTCGACGCCGTCGATGATCGCGCGGATGGACTCTTTCGTCACGGTGGTAGGGGCTGCCATTCGATCACTCCTTGCGGGTGGGATTTGTCCAAACATGCGATGCGCGGCCGATCTTGCCATCGCTCCACTTGCGGCCAAAGGCAGTGCGAGCCAGGAAAGCAAATGCGGAAGCAGATCCTTGCGCATGACTCAACCTGATGCCCGTGCACGGCCCCGTGCCACCGCCCTTTTTGGCGATGCGCGATTAAAGGGCATCGCTGAACGCGGGTCCAGACCGGGGTCGCGGTAAAATATGGTTAGGGGGGCAAGCGTGCGCGCCTTAAGGCGCCTCTATTGCGTCGGGGGGCTGCCCAGCGCCGATCGTGCCAATAGTGCCAAAACGCTGCCTTTATTTGTCATTCCCGCGGAGGCGGGAATCCAGCAACGAAATTGCACCGGACGTCTTTGCAGATTCGGCAAGAAAGAGTCTTCCTTAGATGGACTGGATTCCCGCCTCCGCGGGAATGACAGTTTGGGACGTCGGCGCCGATAGTGCCAATAGCGACAATAGCTATCGGCACTATTGGCACGGCGCGACGAGAGAGAGCGGGCGCCTCAAGCCGCCAGTTTGGCCAGGCGTTGGCGGATGATTTCGTTGGCTTGGGCCATCGTGCGGTCGATCAGCTCCTTGCACGTCGGGATGTCGTTGATGAGGCCCACGACCATGCCGCAGGACCAGGCGCCCGCTTCCATGTCGCCCTCTTGCATGATGCGCGGATAGACGCCGGCGACCTCGGCGATGATGTCCTCGAACTTGAGGTTGGCGCCCAGCGTCTTTTCTTTGGCGAGCAGGCGCTCGACGGCGGCGTTCTTCAAGACGCGCTCGGTATTGCGCAACGGGCGCATGATCAGGCGCGTGTCGAGCTCGGACGCGGCGACGATGGCTTGCTTCACGTGGTCGTGCACCGGCGCCTCTTTGGTGGCGATGAAGCGCGTGCCCATGTTCATGCCTTCCGCACCCATGGCCAGCGCCGCGACGAGCGAGCGCCCGTCAGCCATGCCGCCCGAAGCGACGAACGGGATCTTCAATTCGTCGGCCGCGCGCGGCAGCAGGATCATGTTGGGCACGTCGTCCTCGCCCGGATGGCCGCCGCACTCGAAGCCGTCGACCGAGACCGCGTCGCAGCCGATCGACTCCGCCTTCAACGAGTGGCGCACCGAGGTGCATTTGTGGATGACCTTGATGCCGTTCTCCTTCAGCACCGGCATCCATTTCTGCGGATTGTTGCCAGCCGTCTCGACGATCTTCACGCCGCCGTCGATGATCGCCTTGATGTAGCCCGGATAATCGGGCGCGGTCATCACGGGCAGAAAGGTGAGGTTGACGCCGATCGGCTTCTTGGTGAGCGCCTTGCAGCGCGCGATCTCTTTCGCCAGCAGCTCGGGCGTGCGCTGCGTCAGGCCGGTGATGATGCCAAGGCCGCCTGCATTCGAGACGGCGGCGGCGAGTTCGGCGAGGCCGACGAAATGCATGCCGCCTTGGATAATCGGATGCTCGATGCCGAACATTTCGGTGATGCGGGTCTTCATGGGTGCTGGTCTCCGAGTGGCAAGGGCGCTGGAAAAGGTTTCGCATGCGGCCGGCCGCCGGTCCAGCGCGCGAAACCGAGCCAAACGGCATTTCTGCTACAGCCGATCGCTCGGCGATTGTGATCTCTCTGAGAAAAGCCGAAGGAAACCCGTGAAGCCCATGACAAGTGCGACCAGCCCTGACGCCGGCGAAGACGCAGCAAACGCCGCGACTACAGCCACGCGCATTGTCGCCGTTATCGTGTGCGCCGCGATGTTCGCGATCTTCTATTTCGGCAGCAGCTTTCTTTCCGGCGCCGCCGCGCCGTTCCTCGATGCGCTCGCCAAACCCGCCGACGCGTCGCCCATTTGGTGGGATGTCGCCAAGCACTTCGCGCGCTCGGGCGCGGCCGAGCTCATCGCGGTCTTCGTGCCGGTTTGGCTCTATTGCGCGTTGCGCGGGCGCAGCTTCGCCGATCTCGGATTCAATCGAGCAGGAACGGCGCTGCCGTGGATCGTCGTTCTGGCGGTCGAGGCGGTGCTGCTCTTCATCGAGCTGCGCGGGCCCATCGGCAGCGTCGGCGAGCGCTTCACGCCTTACGCCCTTTACGCCTCGGTGATCGTGGCCTTCTCGGCCGCGTTCTCCGAGGAACTTTTTTTTCGCGGCTTCCTGATGGACGAATTGCGGCGCGGCGGCTTCGGCGTTCTGCCGCAAGTCGTCATCTCGATGCTGTTCTTCGGCGTCGCGCATCTGAGCTACATTCCAAAGGATATCAACGGTTGGACCATCCCCGTCTTCACCGCGCTTGCCGGCGGCTTCTGGTCGCTGATCTATGTGTGGGGCAAGCGCAGCTTATGGCCGACGATCACGGCGCACTTCATCAACGACTTCGTGGTCCTGCCGGCCGCGTTCTATTTGTTCGCGACCCACCCAGGCGCCTGACTTGCGCGCCCTCTAGGCCGCGCTATTGTTTTCGCTAATCACAGGAGGCTCGCGTCCCATGCCCGCTCAACCGCTCGTCGTCACCCCCAAGGATTACGCGCCCGCGCTCAATATCGTGGGCGAGCACCTCACCATCCTTGCCTCCGGCAAGGCGACGGGCAGCTATGAAATCTTCCTGCAGCAGGGGCCGGAAGGCTCGGGCCCGCCACCGCACAGCCACGATTGGGACGAAGCCTTCTTCGTGATCAAGGGGCAGATCGATTTCGGCATTGCCGAGAAGGCTATGACGGCGGCGCCCGGCACGCTTGTGCATCTGCCGGCGGGCACGACGCATTGGTTTCGCTTCGGCAAAGGCGGGGGCGAGATGGTGTCGATGACGTCGCGCGAAGGCGCCTCGCATCTCTTCACCGACCTCGACCGCGAAATCGCGCCCGACAAGCCGGATCTGAACAAGCTGATCGAGGTCGGCAAGCGGCACGGCTTGAAGGTCAGCGTCTAGATTCGGCATCGCTATTGAGAGAGCGCAGATGTTCAGTCACATAACGCTCGGCACGAACGACATCGCGCGGGCGGAGAAATTCTACGATGCGGTGATGGGTGCGCTCGGCCATCCGGTGCTATTCAAGGCGCTGCCGAACGTCATCTCGTACGGCACGGGCACGGGCGAGAAGCTCTTCGTGCTGACGCCGTTCGATCAGAAGGAAGCGCGGGCCGGCAACGGCGTGCATGCGGCGTTCAAAGTCGAAAGCCGCGCGACGGTCGACGCGTTTCATGCAGCGGCGCTTGCCAACGGCGGCAGCGACGAGGGCGCGCCCGGGCCCGCGCCCGCACTATCACGCGAACTATTACGGCGCCTACGTCCGTGATCCCGACGGCAACAAGATCCAAGCGGTGTGTCACCGCAAGTCTTGAGCCGGCGGTGCGCTCTTCTTTCCTCCCTCGCTTTAGCGGGGGAGGGGGACCGCGCAGCGGTGGAGGGGGCGAAACGAGGCGCAGTGCGTGTCACAGCCCCCTCCGTCTCGCCACTGACGTCGTCGATGATCGCAAAGGCTCGGCCGGCTCGCCACCTCCCCCGCCGAAGCGAGGGAGGAAACAAGGAGACCGGCGCTCCGTTCCTCGTGCCAATAGCGACAATAGCTTTTGTCGCTATCGTCTCCATTGGCACTGTCTTCATTTGCGGCATTAGGCACCAGACGCACCTAGTCTTTTGCTCGAGTCGCCAAATACCCAATGCCCGCAAATGCTGCGATGGCGGCAACTGCGCCCATGACCCAAAAGCTGTCGGTCAGGAGGAAGAACTTCATGAAATAGAGGACCACGCCCATCGGGTTACGATAGCCGCCGGATGGCAGAGATGCACGTTGGATTGTGCATCTGGCTCGCCCATGCATGAAGTCGTGGCGAGAAACTCCGCGGGACAGGGGCTAGTGAACCGCGCCCGGCGCGGTATCATCCTCTCGCCACTTCCGGTTGACGAGGCCCAAGCGTTGATATTGCCAAAGACGAAATATGCGCGCAGCGGCGAGGTTCGCATCGCTTATCAGGTCACGGGCGAGGGGCCGTTCGATATCGTCATGGCGCCCGGCACCATGTCGCATCTCGATATGGATTGGGAATTGCCGCGGCGCGCCATGTTCTTCGAGCGCTTCTCGAAGATTTGCCGGTTGATCCGTTTCGACAAGCGCGGCACCGGCCTCTCGGACCGGCCGACCAACATGGCGACCCTCGAAAAGCGCAGCGACGACATTCGCGCGGTGATGGATGATCTGGCCCTCGAGCGGGCAACGATCTTCGGCGTCTCGGAAGGCGGCTCGATGGCGTGCATGTTTGCCGCGACCTATCCCCAGCGCATCAACGCGCTCTTGGTGTGGGGCGCGCAAGCCAAGTGGATCCGCACGAGCGATCATCCGTGGGGCCAGACGCCCGAGGAATACGAAGAGATGATGAAGATGATCGAGGACGATTGGCCCTCGGTCAATTACATCACCGGCCCCGGCGCGGGTCTGGGCAGACACGCTGACCCGGCGGCGATTGAATCACTCGCGCGGTATATGCGCGCCGCCGCCAGCCCCTCGGCGGTCTACGCTTATGAGCGCATGAACGGCGAGATCGACACGCGCCCCATTCTCTCGGCCATCCGGGCGCCGACGCTGGTGATGAACCGCGTCGGCGATCCGGTCGCCAGCGTCGACGCCGCGCGCGACATGGCGATGCGCATTCCCGGCGCCAAGTTCGTCGAATATCCGGGCGCGAGCCACTCACTGATGCTCGACGACATGGACACGATCCTGGCCGACATTTCGGAATTCGTCACCGGAGAGCGGCCGAGCGAGGTGGCCGATCGCATCCTTGCGACAGTCCTCTTCCTCGACATCGTATCGTCGACGGAGCGCGCAGCTCAGCTCGGCGATGCGGGGTGGCGCAATACGATGAACGCGTATTATGCGATCGTGCGCAAAGAGCTGGCGCGTTTTCGCGGCAAGGAAACGAACACGGCCGGCGACGGGTTCCTCGCGACGTTCGACGGCCCCGCGCGTGCGGTGCGCTGCGCGCTCGCCATCGCGCAAGCCGTCAAGCAACTCGGCATCGAGGTTCGCGCCGGCGTTCACACGGGCGAATGCGAATTGATGGGCGACAACGTCGGCGGCATCGCGGTGCACGCGGGCGCGCGCATCATGGCGAAAGCTCAACCGGGCACCGTGGTGGCGTCGCGCACGGTGAAGGACTTGGTGGCAGGGTCGGGCATCGCCTTCGAAGACATCGGCGCACACACGCTCAAAGGGTTGGCGGGCGAATGGGACCTGGTCGTCGCGCGAGCTTGACGGTCATCTCCTACGATCACGGCTCACTCTTTCCTCCCTCGCTTTAGCGCGGGAGGAAAGAGGAAACGCGCTGGGTACCGCTGGCCGCTCACTCACGCCATTTGATCGAGCAGCCCATCGACGGGATTTGATCCTTGGGGCCGTGGCCGGTTTCGGCGACGAGTTTCATGGCGTTGAAGAGTTCGCGCTTGGCGTTCTTCACCTCGCGCATGCCGGACTCGTCAAGCCGGCCGCGATATTGCAACTCGTCCTTGGCGTTGAAGCCGAAGAAATCGGGGGTGGCGACGGCGCCGTAAGCGCGCGCGACGGCCTGCGTCTCGTCGATCACGTAAGGGAACGTGAAGTCGTGCTTCTTGGCGAAGGCCTTCATGTTGTCGAAGGAGTCTTCGGGATAGCCCTGCGTATCGTTCGGCATGACGGCGATGACGCCGATGCCGAGCGGTTGGAGCGCGCGCCTCGCTCGCCAGGCGGTCGACGATCGCCTTCACATACGGGCAGTGGTTGCAGATGAAGACGACGAGCGTGCCCTTGGGCCCGCGCACGTCTTTCAGCACGTAGGTCTTGCCGTCGACGCCCTTGAGGGAAAAGCCGGGCGCCTTCCAGCCGAAATTGCAAACGGGCGGTTGGGTGAGTGCCATGGGATGCGCCTTCGTTGTCGCCGAGCGGCAAGAAGGTAGCGCCTCTTCAGGCGTAATTGAAGCTGACCGAGATGCGTTCGCCGCGGGCGCGGTTGAGCGGCACTTCGTGGCGCAGCCAGCTCTCCCAAAGGAGGAGGGTGCGGGGCTTCGGTTCCACATAGACGAAGGTTTGGTTTTCGCGGGCGGCGCGGGTTTTGCGCCGCGGGGCTGCCATCATCAAGCCGAGGCGCGGGTCTTCGAGCTTGAGCGCGCTGGCGCCAGGCGGCACGGTCACATAGTACGTACCGCTGATGACGCTCTTGGGATGGATGTGTGCGGTGTGGACGCCGCCGCTCTTCATGACGTTGAGCCAGAGCGAGTCGAGCTTCAGCGCGCGAGCGCCTAAGTCGAAATCAAGCGCGCGGGCGAAGGCTGCGACGTGGCTGTCGAGATGCTTGACGAGGTCGGCAAAGGCCGGTGCGCGCTCAGGCAAATCGGCGAGCGAAGCGTAGGAGGTGTAGCCCCGATAGCCGTGCTTTCGCGACCAAGCCTGGCCGGCGCGATCCTCGCGCGGTATCTCTCTGCAAGCTTGCTCAAGCTCATCATTGAGACGCCGCGCGTTCAGAACCGCGCGATAGAGTTTAGTCGCAAAGAGAGTTTCGATCGATGCCATGATGCACGGATAACGTGCGCAGAGGCCGCGCGTCAAAGCTAGGCGTGTACGAGGGTTAAGACCTGTCTTTGCCCAATTGGCGCAATTGGCACCGATATCTGAGACTGTCATTCCCGCGAAGGCGGGAATCCAGCGGTTCTAAGGAAGACTCTTTTTTCCTGAGGCTGATACAGGCGTTGGCGCAAATTTCGTTGCTGGGTTCCCGCCTTTGCGGGAATGACAAATAGGGGAGCTGATGCCTTTGCTCAAATGTGGCGACGGTGTGGCGACTGTAGCGTCCGGTACAAATGCGGCGGACTTAACGCAAATTCATGCGCCGATCGTCCGTGCACGGCATACATAGACGTTGCGGCGAACGTCAGGTGATTCGCCGCGATGCAAGAGACCTCTCATGTTGACGCAACACGACGCCGTACCCTCGATGTCCGAATTCTGGCGCGGTCTGGTCATTGTCGCGATCGCCTTCGGCGTCGCGCTCGTGCTCTCGTGGACGATCGACGCCGCCTTCCCGCGCGAGGCGCAAGGTCCGGTTGCAGGCGTCGAGCGCGCCTAGACTAGGATTTTGGATAGGGCGTGCCATCCTTGTGCACGAACCGGCCGTCGGCGTTTGTGCTCATCATGTCGATGTCGGAGCAGGTGGTAACGTCGGCGGGCGAGCGCGTGCCGACCTCGAGATAAACCGCCATCGCGCCCGATTTGTTGATCATGTGATGGCCGTTGCCGGAGCCTTTGGCAAAGGCCGCGCAATCGCCGGCGCGCAGCACCGTCGCGCCGCCATCTTCGATCAACGTGAGTTCGCCTTCGAGCACATAGACGAATTCGTCTTCGGCCGAATGCCAGTGGCGCTGGCTCGACCAATTGCCCTGCGGCAGGTGCATGAGATTGACTCCGAAATCGGTGAGCCCGCCGGCGTTGCCCAGCCGCTGCCGCACGCGTTCGGCACACGGTGTGTCGAATGGCGGCGGATAGCCCGAGCCTTTGCGTTCCGGCACGGCGGCGATGTCAATCTTGGGCATGGCAGTCTTCCTAGGGATCAGCGACCGAGCTTTTAGCGCTTCGCGTCGACCAACTTGGCGACATCGTCGAGGCCCTCGATTGCGACGGCCTCGTCGGGCGTCAGTAGGCGGCCGAGGTTTTCCTCCAGCGCCAGCAAGAGGCGGGCGTGGGCAAGCGAGTCCCATTGCTCGACGCGGCCGAGGCGGGCGTCGCGCGGCACGTCGTGCTCGGCGATCATCAGCGCGCCGGCAAGGATGCGCGTCGCTGTCGCGTGGGCGCTCATGATTTCGTTCCCGCTTTCGTCAGCGCGCGCCAGTCGTCGCGCAGCATGCCGAACTGATATTGATCGAGCCGCGACCCGTCGACGATCGACAGGCACTGACCGCGCATGATGCCCTCGAGCCGCCAGCCTTGCTGTTTGTAGTTGAAGATCATCGGAAAATTGCGGGCGAGCGGTTGGCCCCAGGCCTTCTCGAGTCCGCGGCGTTCGAAGAATTCGGTGAGGAGCGCCGCGCGCGTCTCGTTCACGGCGTTCTTGCCCCAATATTGCTTGTCGCCGATGACGACATTGAAGCCAGCCGAGCGATGCAACTTGCCGACGTCGATTTGATAGAAGCCGACATGCTGACCCATGGCTTTGGAATAGATGCCGATCAGGTAGTTACGATCGTTGTCGTGCTGGGCGATGTATTTCGCCAGCTGGTCGCGCGGGCTGCGGCGCGCGGGCATGTTGAGCGGACCCATGATGTCGGGATCGCCGGACCAGCCGCACCAGCGGTCGGACGCATCGGTGGGCACGTGCGAGCGTATGGTGAAGCGCTCAGTCGCAATCGAAACGGGGCGACCGGGTAGGTTCATGGCGTGTCCGGTATCAATGATTTGCGAACGCTATCGCGGCTGACTTTACCACGCGAGGTCTTTGGGATGTCGTCCACAAAGAACCAGCGTTCGGGCGTTGCCTCGCGGCGCAAGCGTTCCAGACACCAGGCGCGCAGGCTTTGCGCGGTCTCGCCGCTGCCGGCGACCAGGCGTACGGCGACGGCGACCGTTTCGCCGCTGGCCGCGTCGGGCACGGCGAAGGTGCAAGCCTCGGCGACCGCGGGATGGCGCTCCAGCAGCATGTCGATTTCCGCGGGCTGCACCTTGAACCCGGCACGGTTGATCTCGTCCTTGGCGCGTCCGGTCAAACGGATCCGACCGTCGCCGTCGACTTCGCCGAGATCGCCGGTGCGATACCAGCCGTCGCGCAAGACGGCTGCGGTCAGGTCGGGGCGATGGAGGTAGCCGGTCATCAGCGCCGGCGATCGGATGGCGATTTCACCCGCACCGACGCCGTGAATTGTGCCGTCGGCGGCGACGACCGCGGCGCGCCCGCCCCAGGGTTTACCGACGAAGCCGTCACTCGGCGGATGATCTGCGGTCGAGGCGCCGGCGATCCAATTCGCCGTCTCGGTGATGCCGTAACAATTGACGACCGGGCAGGCGCACCATTCTTCGATGCGCGACCACATGGTGGCGGACAAGGGCGCCGAGCCGACGTGAACGCGGCGCAATGTCGATTTCGCCGGGCGAGGGCTCAGACGCAACGCCATCTGCCAGAGCGACGGCACCGAACTCATGAAGCTGATCGCGTGCTCGTCGATGAGCTTGCCGAGCTGCTGGGCAAGCCCGAGACCGCGTGGAACGAGGACGATGTCGCCGCCGGCCGCGAGCGGTGTCAGCGCGTTGCCGATGAGGCCATGACCGAAATGCGTCGGCAGCGTCACCAGCGTGCGGGCCAGGATTGCATCACCGATCGCGTCACGATTGAGGCTCAGACGTGCGAGCAATGCGCTGGACGAGAGAACGACGCCTTTGGGTGCGCCTGTAGTACCGGAGGTGAACAGGATGAGCGCGGCGTCGTCCATCGCGTGGTCGCGCGTTTCGGCGGCGCCGGGCTCGACCGCAACGCGGTCTTCGCAGAGCACGGCGCGCGGTTTGCAGAAGGCGATGACGTTTTCACGCTCGCTCGGCGTTAGCGCGGGGTCGAGACACGCCGCCGCCGCGCCAAGCGACCAAACGGCGAGAAGATCGGCGAAGAATGCGGCGCTGCCGCCGTGGGCGATGGCAACGATGGAGCGCGAACCGATGCCGTTCGTCGCGAGCGCTTGCGCTCGCCGCGCCACCTCGGCGGAGAGTTCAGCAGCACTCCACGCCACACCGGCGGTGAGGTCATGGATCGTGCCGAAGCGTTCAATGGCCAAGAACATCGAGGGGTTTTAGCGGGACCTTGCGGGCAATTGCAAAGCGTGGCGTTGTGCGCGACTTGAATTCCTTCGAGGTCGGCCATGCGCTTGAATCAGGTGACGGTCTCCGTGAGCGATTTGCCGGCGTCGATCGCGTTCTACCAGCGGCTTGGACTCAAGATGATCGTGCGCAACGATCATTACGCGCGGTTCGAGTGTCCGGACGGCTCATCGACGTTCTCCATCCTGTTGGAGCCGGGGGCCAAGGGCGTGACACAGACCGTGATTCATTTCGAGGACGACGCACTCGATGCGACGGTTGTGCGGCTCAAGCGCGAAGGTCTGACGTTCGACGATGAGCCGCACGATCAGACGTGGGCGTGGCGCGAAGTCCATCTGCGCGACCCGACCGGCAATGTCATCTGCCTCTATTTTGCGGGCGAAAACCGGCTCAACCCGCCGTGGCGGCTCAAGGACTAACCACAATTTGGCTGGTGCACGCGTTGCGGTTCGTTGACCACGCCGGGGCGCGGGTGTTCACTGGATGATCCTGGCTGAGCAAGTGGAGTGCCCATGCGTCCGATCGTCGTTCTGTTTGCCGTTGGCGTTGGCGCTTCTTTCCTCAGCGGCTGTGCCGCGGTCACCGTCGTCGATGCCGCCGTCAGCGTGACCGCAACTGTGGTCAAAACAGCGGTGGACGTGACGGCCGGCGCGGTCGACGCCGTGGCCGGACCATCGTCCAAGAGCGACGAGAAGCCGGACTGCGCCGACAAAGACAAAGATAAAGACGTGTGCAAGAAGGCCGAACCCGACAAGGCGCCGGCCTCCTGAGCAACTGCCAGGCGCGTCCGGTATTACGGATGCGCGAGGGCTTCCTTTAATCCAGGGACGTTGTCTTTGCCGGTCGGCACCGCGATCGAGGAGCCGTGGAAATCGTCGCCGATCGGTTGGAAGCGCCCGCCCAGACATTGCGAAAGAAACGCTTCCGACACGGCATAGAACGACAATTTGTTTTCCGGCCGCGCGAAGCCGTGACCTTCGTCGGAATAAAGGACAAAGGTGACCGGCAATCGCTTGGCCGTCATCGCCCTGACGATCTGATCGGCCTCGGCCTGTTTGACGCGCGGATCGTTGGCGCCCTGGGCAATCAACAGCGGACGCTGAATGGCGCCGGCCTTGAACAGGGGCGAGCGCTCGCGAAGCAGACGTTGGCCTGCCGGTGTCGTCGGGTCGCCGATGCGGCGTTTGAAATTATCGAGGAACGAGGCCCAATAAGGTGGGATGCTGGCGAGCAACGTGTTGAGGTTCGACGGCCCGACGATGTCGACACCGCAAGCGAACGTCGTCGGCGTGAAGGTCATCCCAACCAGGGTGGCGTAGCCGCCGTAAGAACCGCCATAGATCGCGATCTTGTCTTTTTGCGCGATCGAGTGCGCGACGGCCCAATTGACGGCGTCAATCAGATCGTTGTGCATTTTGTGCGCCCACTCCTTGTCGCCGGCATTGACGAAAGCTTTGCCGAAGCCGGTCGAGGCGCGGAAGTTGACGGACAAAACGGCGTAACCGCGATTTGCAAGCCATTGATGCTCCGGGTTGTAACCGAAGCTGTCGCGGCCCCAGGGACCGCCATGGACGTCGAGAACCAAGGGCAGCGGGTGGTCCGGTATGCCGTCAGCATCCGCGTCGGTGCCTCTGGGCAGCGTCAGATAAGACACAAGCTCGAGCCCGTCGCGGGATTTTATTTCGCGCGCGTACATTGGCGAAAGCGGGGCGCCTTCGAGGCTGGGGCGCGCGGTGAAGAGACTCTTCAGCGATTTCGCCTTGCGGTCATAGAGCGCGAACTTCACGGGCTCGGTGACGTCGTCGATACGCAGGGTCCACAGATTGTTGTTTCGGGTTTGGCTCATGATTTGCCAAACGCCGGGAACCTGCTTGTTCAAGAATTCGATGTCGCCCTTCACAGAGTCGTCGAGCGCGACCCAATTGGGCCGGTCGTATTCCGCGGCGTAAGCGAGAACTTTGTTGGTGAGCGGATCGGCAATGGCCATCGCAATGTCGGCTTTGTCCGACTGGGCGAGGATGGCCGAGGAACCGTCGGCCACACTCACGGTCGTCAACGCCGCTTTGTCGCGGCCGCGGCTGTCGAGCATCACGAGCGTGGCATTGTCCGCCGCAAAGAACAGAGGCTGTGTCGTCAGCGAGTCGTCGCCGGCGATCTTTGCGAATGGTTTCCATTGGCCGCCGTCGAGCTTCAGAATCTGCTGTCCGCCGTCGGGCGTCGACTTTTCGGCAAGGCGGATGGCCAGCGTGTTGTCGGCAACGAACCCCGAATAGCCGTCGTTCTGCTGGACCAATTTCGCTTCGCCGGTGACGACATTGACGAGCCAGGCGTCGTGCCATTGCGCATTGCGATTGTTGATGCCGACAAGGACTTCGTCGGGATGGTCGTATGAAACCGCAATGATTTCGGCGCGCGTGTCCTTGTACGGTGTCAAGTCCTTGGTCGTGTTCTTGGCGAGATCGACGACGTAGAGATGAAAATTCTCGTTGCCGCCTTCGTCCTGCAGGTAAAGCAAGTGCGTGCCGTTGCGCGCCCATTGAAATTCGCGGATCGGCCGCGTCTTGTCTTGGGTGACGGCTTTGGCTGCACCGAGATCCCCGGTCGGCGCGATCCATACATTCATCACGCCGTTCAACGGGGCGAGGAAGGCAATCTTCGCCCCATCGGGACTGATGATCGGCAGGTTGCGTTCCGGATTGCCAAAAATGATTTTGCGCGGAATGACTTCGTTCGGCCCAAAGGCGGCGAGAGCGGGAAAGGTTGCGACGGCCGCGACCAAGAGCGTCACCGCCGCAAAAGCGGTGAACAGAATATTGCGTCTCATTCGAATGGTTCTCTCTGGCTTCGAAAACGCCGAAGCAGCTTCAAGCAAATTGACGTTCAACCGCGGGCGCAGCCAATCACAATATGGTGCCGTCCGCGCTATTGGCAGATACACAATAGGGGCGGGTGATTGGTGCGTTACTGAATTTCGTAGACGATCGAGACGTTGGCGCTCAGCGTTTCCTGACCTGCGGCAATCGGTACTTCTGCTGAGGCCATTCTGTCCGCCAAGCCCCACGCCTGCCGAGGAGCGGCAAATCCTCCGGACTCGGAGATTTGCAAGACGCGCCCGAGTGAGACATGCGCGGCGGCGGCGTAGAGATCTGCTTTGGCGCGCGCATCGGCGACGGCAAGTTTGCGCGCTTCGTTCTGCAGCGGCTTTGGCTGATCGATGTCGAAGCTGATGCCGTTGATTTGATTGGCGCCGACTTGAACGAGCGTGTCGAGGATGGCGCCGAGCTTCGCCAGGTTTTTCACACGCACCGTCACCTGATTTGAAACCTGATAGCCGGCGATGTGCGGCGCCTCGTGTTGATTAGGCCGGCTCGGCGGATATTGCGGCGACACCGAGAAGTTCGAGGTTTGAATATCCAGTTCAGCGATGCCGGCCTTCTTCAAAGCGTCGATGACGGCTGCCATCGCGGCGTTGTTCTTGGCCAAGGCATCGCGCGCGGTCGGCGCCTCGCTGACGACGCCGCTGTTGATGACGGCCATGTCGGGCTTGGATTTCACCTCACCCGTGCCGTTGACGGAGATGGTGCGCGGCAGCCCTTGCGCAGGTTCGGTGGCCGATGCGGCGAAACGCGGACCGGCGAGGAGGGCGGCGACGACCGCAGCTGCGACGACCAGAGCAGAACCAAACACGACGGAGCGCAATGACATGAAGGGCCTCGGATTGGTTGAATTCGTAAGGATGGACGATATCGCGCCCGATCAGGGCCAAACAATGGCGCAGCCGTCGGGCGGTGTCCTAATTTGAATTTCGCGGTGATGGCCCCTCGAAAGGCACCGTGTTTGTGAGGCGCTCAATTTGCTGGGCTCGCCAATCAGCATTCTGCGTCGCAAAGATAGTGCCGATAGTCGCCGTGCAATTGCCGCAGATGCAAAGTTTCATACCCTTGGTTGGGCTGATCCGTACAAGCAGCGGGCGCTCCTTATTGGCGCCCTCTCCACAGAAGTCACATATAAGTTCGGCTTGTGATTTCGGAATGTCGGCGCTCATAATTTAGACCTGTGCTCCGCCACGATAGCCGCCCTTACAGCATCGGCCGGCGACGCGACCGGCCCGAAGTGTAGCACCGCAATAAAGCGCCGCTTGCCGTTCTCAAGTTCGTAGGACCACGCATAGGCGCGCGTCGCCAGCGGGTGGCCGGCAAGCTCAAAAACCGCGACAGCGCCGTCCCAGACCGTTTGGCCGTCCTGCATTTCCTTAACCGGCACCGATTGCAGGAACGTGGCTGTGCCGCCGTGCTGAAGTTCGACGGCTTTCTTTAGCTCGGATTGGTCCACTTCGCTCATAGGTGCCCACTGTAGTATGTTTTCGTCACGCGGTCTTTCCGCACTACGCATCACCTCCCATCGGGCAGCCTTGGCAGGCCGGGTCGGAGTTAAGGCTCACAGCGGCGGCAACTGCTGTGAGCCAATTCCTCAATCGTCGAGCGGCATCTCAATTGTGTGGCCGTAGCGTGGCAACGCGCGATTTATGGCGCGCATGAACTGATCCCAACTAATCGAAGCCTTCATGAGCACTATTGTCGCCCACAAATGCTCTCGCAGCCGGGGGTCGCCAACGTCGGCAGTTAGCCATTGGAAATGTCTGTGCCTACGATTGCCCGTTGGAAGTTTCGGATTCTTTTGCCTTAGCTCTTCCAGCACCCCTGGAGCAAGACGTTCGTAAACGAGATCGTTTGTCCATTTTCCTATAACGCCAGGGCGCTTCACCAGCCACGGCTTGTACGGCCATTTCCGCAACCGGAAAATCTCCTTATAGAATTCGTCTGGGAACGTCTTGGCCCATTTTCTGAGTTCTTCAGAAATGAACTTATCGAGAATTTTTTCGAGTGCGTGCCGTGCCCGCACCTCTTGATATCCGGTCGCTTCGTCAACCAACGCAATGATGCCAACGTGGGCCAAAGCGCGGATCAAAATCTCAGCCTGCTTTGCAACATGAAGCTGGTTCTGCGGAAGCGCACCAGCATCTCGCGCGCGCAGGTATGTGTCGCAAACCATAGGCAGAATTTCAGCGCGATAGCCGCTGGCAATCGATCCCCTGGGCAACCGAAATTTAACAGGGCGGCTCTTCTCTAAAAGGTCCTTAGAAATGAACGGCTTAAGGGCTTTGCCCTGCAAAATTGGTGGCACCGGCTCTTCTTGACCTTCTGCGCGATCAACGTTGGCCTTTCGGTGCCGTCCAAGAGCCTGAAGAAATCCAGCTTGAGTGAGCACTCGCGTTTCATCGGCATCGTCAAGGACGTAGCACTGAAGCTCGACATTGCCGACCCGAACGGGGCGATCCGGGCCGCCAAAGGTCGCGATTGGTACGTCATCCCGCCAGCGCATCGCCGCCGCCTGACGCGCAATCTCGCTTCGCCGCTTCGGACTAAGCGCCTCAGCACGTGCCTTGCCTGCGGCAATGCGGGCTGGATCTTTATCAGATGCCATGTCTTTAGGCCCTTATGCTTGATAAGGCGAAAACATAATGCTTGCACAAAATCCGATCAAGCATTATCTTTTCAGTGCATCAAGCATGGGGACAAAAGTGAACCGCACACCGCTTGCCCGTCGCACGCAAATCATTCGGTGCTTGGTAGAGGGCAATTCAATTCGTTCGACCGAAAGATTGACGAACACGCATCGCGACACGGTGATGCGTTTGATGGTCGAAGTCGGCACCGGTTGTGCGAAAATCATGGACGAAAAAATGCGCAATCTCCCATGCGAGCGCATTCAGTGCGACGAAATTTGGTCGTACGTCGCAAAAAAGCAGATGCGTTTGAAGCCGGACGACAATCGCGCGGAGATGGGCGACCAGTGGACTTGGGTTGCTATTGATCCGGATACGAAGGTCATTCCGTCCTATCGCGTCGGCAAGCGCACACGCGAAAACGCCGTCGCCTTCATCCGCGACCTTTCAGAACGCTTGGCCAACCGTGTGCAGATTTCGACCGACGCCTTGAGCACCTACGTCGATGCGGTTGAGCGGGCGTTTGGCGCGGATGTCGACTACGGTCAAATAGTTAAATTCTACGATGCCGAACCGATTGGGCCAGGGCGCTATGCTCCGCCGCGCGTGACAGGCGTGGATCGCACCGTGATCGCAGGTGCGCCGGACCAAAGACACATTTCAACGAGCATCGTTGAGCGCAACAATCTTCTTATGAGAATGTCGATCCGCAGAATGACGCGCCTGACCGATGCCTTCTCCAAAAAGTTGGCCAACCACAAGGCCGCAGTGAGCTTGCACTTTGCCCACTACAATTTCGTGCGCCTGCACCGCAGCCTTCGGGTCACGCCCGCTATGGCCGCAGGCGTCAGCGACCGCCTTTGGTCCCTTGAGGAACTGGTAGAGCAGACTTCAAATTAGGACACCGCCAGCCGTCGAGCCGGCTTGCAGGATGATGAACGCGCGCTCACAAATCGATGAGGGTTTGGCTGGCCTTCGCGAGCGAAAGCTGGTGGGCCCGGCAGGACTCGAACCTGCGACCAGACCGTTATGAGCGGCCCGCTCTAACCAACTGAGCTACAGGCCCCACCGTCGTCAGGGCTATAGCAAATGCGCCGGAGTCTACCAAGGCTGCCGCGCCGTGGACAAAACTTGGCTTTCCGTTTCTCTTAAGCCATCGAGCGGGGAACAGCATGAAGATATTCTTCGACGTCGACGGGGTCTTGATTGATGGCTGGCACAGCAAACCGGAACGCCGGAAGCCTTGGGACGCCCGCTTAGAGCAGGACCTTGGAATCGATCGGGACGCGTTTCGAAAGAGCTTTTTCGAGTCGCCGACGGGCAAATTCGCCTCGCCGATGCATGCGTGCGTGAAGGGTGAACGCGATCTTAAGGAGGCCCTGGCGGCCGTGCTGCCGAGCATCGGGTATAACGGGTCCGTCGACGCGCTCGTCAGCTATTGGTTTGAAAAGGATTCAAACGTCAATCCCGACGTATTCGACGCCGTGACGCGGCTTGGCCGACACAGCAATGTCGAGCTCTATGTGGCGACAGGGCAAGAACATTACCGGGCCGCCTATTTGTGGAATGAGCTGGGGTTCAGCAAGCACTTCAAAGACATTTTTTACAGCGCAAGACTTGGCCACCTAAAGGGCACGCCTGAATTCTTTGCCGAGATTAATAGGGCGCTTCGCGTTGCGCCCGACGAGCGCCCGCTTTTTTTCGACGATCAGGAAGAAATTGTCAGCTTGGCTCGCGCGGCGGGATGGGATGCGTGTGTCTTCGATACGACCGACGACATCCTCGAGCATCCGAGACTCAGGCGCCTGCTACAGCAATAACCGCGTCTAATCTGACACTTTGAGAACCGTTTTGCCGACGCCCTCGCGGGCGAGGGCGTAGGTCAACGCCTCGCGGAAGGATTCGAATGGAAAGACGCGGCCGACGGCGGGATTGATCAGTCGCTGTGCGATCAGCTCGCGCAACGATTTGTCATTGGCGCTGGCGCGATCGGGTTCGAGCGCGAAGAATTGGCGAATGTCGACGCCGACGAGGGCGCCGCCTTTGAGTAGCGCGAGGTTGGCGCGCAGGGCAGGGATCGGGCCTCCGGCGAAGCCGATCACGAGGTGGCGCCCTTTCCACTTTAGCGAGCGGAAGGCGGGTTCCAGAAACTCCCCGCCGACGGGATCGAAGACGATGTCGACGCCGGCGGTGAGTTTTTTCAACTCATCGCGCCAGTTGGCGTCCGTGTAATCAATCACCTGGCGAGCGCCGTGCGAAAGCGCGAAGTCGCGTTTGGCTTTGGTGGAGCACGCCGCGATCACGTGAGCGCCAAGGGCGTTCGCCAGGTCAACCGCAGCCGCACCGACACCGCCGGAGGCGCCGAGGACGAGCACGGTCTCGCCCTTGCGTAAGCTCGCGCGATCAACGAGGGCGTGGTACGCGGTCATATAGTTCGTGCGAAAGCCGGAGGCTTGTTCGAAGGATAGTCCGGTGGGGATGGGACTCATCGCGCTCGCATTAACGGCGATGAATTCGGCCATGCCGCCGCCCAAGGCGCCAGCCATCACGGCGTCACCGACACCGAAGGTCTCGACGCCCGCGCCCAGGCTCTCGACGGTTCCAGAGAATTCCATTCCCGGTGTGAAGGGTGCGGGCGGGCGCACCTGATAGCGGCCCGCCGCAACGAGCGCATCGACATAGCCGACGCCGACGGCTTGGACCTTGACGCAGACTTCGCCGGGTTTGGGCTGAGGGCGCGGTATTTCGACCAGCTCGTAGAGCTCCGGCGGGCCGAGTTCGCGCCCAACAACGGCTTTCATCGTGCACCTTTGGCTGTTTTCGACGGTTCGTCCGGCCGCTTGATTTTCTAATCCAAATTAGATTATGAATCAAACCCCGTCACCGGAGTTTGGTCCGCATGCGCCACGAACGACAAGTGGAATTGCTCCGCAGACTCAAGGGCATCGATCCGGCAAGCCCGTGGCCGCTCGCTCCCGCCAGCATGCGCAACCCGGCGAAGCACTATGTCGATCCGGCGCGCTTCGAACATGAGCGGCAGGTGCTGTTCCGTGGACATCCGCAGCTCATCGGCTTGAGCTGCGAATGCCGCGAGCCCGGCTCCAGCGTGACCGCGGACCTCGGCGGCGTGCCCGTCGCCATCGTGCGCCAGCGTGACGGTTCGTTGCGCGGCTTCGTCAACGCGTGCCGTCATCGCGGTGCGCCGGTGGTTTCCGGCGACGGCGCGGCGCGCCCCCGGCTCACATGCCCATATCACGGTTGGGTCTACGAGCTCGACGGGTCGCTGCATGCGCGACCGCATGCGGAAGAAGCGTTCGCGGACGTGCCGAAGGCGGCGTGCGCGCTGAAGCCCGTTGCGGTGGCCGAAGGTTATGGGTTGATTTTCGCGCAGTATGAAGGCGGGGCAAACCTAACGGCCGACAAGGCGTTGTGCGGTGCGCAGAGCGAGATCGCCGGTTATGGGCTCGACACGTTCGCGTTCATCGAAGCGCGCGAGACCGTGTGCGACTTCAATTGGAAGCTGGTGCTCGACACCTTCACCGAGAGTTATCACATCCGCACGCTGCACAAGGATTCCATCGCGGCGACCTATCTGGCGAACGTCTCGATCTGCGATACGTTCGGGCCTCATCCGCGGATGATCGGCCTGCTCAAGACCGTGCTTGAGGAGATCGAGAAGCCATCGGAAGCGGATTGGCAATTCCTGCCGCACACGACGGCGCAATACATCTTCATGCCCTCGGGCCTCATCACCTATCAGCGCGACCACATCGAGCTGTGGCGCGTGACGCCGTTGTCGGCCGACCGCACGATCGTGCGCACGAGCCTTTACGCGCCGGAGCCGCCGGCGACCGACAAGGCGCGCGCCTATTGGAAGAAAAATCTCGACATGCTGCTCGACGTGACCGGCGGCGAGGATTTCCCGCTGATGGCGCGCATTCACCGATCGCTGAAGTCGGGAGCGCTGGATGAACTCGTCTACGGACGCAACGAGCCGGCGCTGAGCCACCTCCACCGATCGATCAACGCCGCGCTTGCAGCGGCGGGAGCGGGGTGAGGAATGGACCTCGAACTCAAGGGCGCGAAAGTGATCGTGACTGGCGGCGCCTCGCACATCGGCCAAGCCATCGTCTTCGCGTTCGCACATGAAGGCGCCTTGATCGCTATCATCGACAAGGACGGCTCCCAAGCCGAGCGCACGGCGAAGGCGGCGCGCGAGCGCGGTGCGCCCGCGGTCTTCGTCGTCGAAGCCGACCTGAGCGATCGCGTTCAAGGGGAGAGCGCCTGCGCGAAAGCCATCGCTGAACTCGGCGGCACCGACGTCTTGGTGACCAATGTCGGCTCGAACCGGCCCGACTTCTTCCTCGAACTCGACCCCGACGGATGGCAGCGCACGATCGATGTGAACCTGACGTCAGTCATGGCCTGCGTTCGTGCCGTACTGCCGGAGATGATCAAGACGCGGCGCGGCGCGATCGTCTCGATCACGTCGATCGCGGCGTTCGGCGAGCCGCGCCAAAGCGTCTATGCGGCGGCGAAGGCCGGCGTCATCGGCTTCATCAAGACAATCGCGCGCGAATATGGCGGCCGCGGCATCCGCGCCAACCTCGTGGCGCCGGGCCTGACGTTACCCGAAGACCCTGAGGCAGTCGGCCGCCACTCATTGTGGAACGAACGCGACGAGATCATGAACCCGGCACAAACAGATTATGTCGTCAAGAACACGGCGCTGCGTCGCCTGTCGAAAGCAGAAGACATCGCGAACGCCGTCGTGTTTCTCGCGTCGGAGCGTGCGGCGCGTCAAGTCACGGGCGAACTCATCGCCGTATCGGGCGGCTTCGGATCGCGCTGAACAGCGTTTGGAATATTGGAGAAAACGAACATGCATGTCGGCTTGGGACTGTGTTTTCAAAATCTCGACGGCAAGATGACGGACGGCGATGTCTACAAGCTGGAACTGGGTTTTGCCGCCCGCGCGGAGGACGCCGGCTTCGACTCTGTTTGGACACCCGAGCATCATTTCTCCGACTATCAGTTGACGCCGAATGTGCCGCAATTCCTGGCTTGGGTGGCGGGGCAGACCAAGCGCGTGAAGCTCGGCACAATGGTGACGGTGCTGCCTTGGCACGATCCGGTGCGTGTCGCCGAGAACTTCATCTTGCTCGATCATCTATCCGAAGGGCGGGCCATTGTGGGGCTCGGACGCGGCTTGGGGCGCGTCGAATTCAACGGCTTCCGCGCGAAGATGGGAGAGTCGCGCCGGCGCTTCGTCGAATACACCGAGGCGATCCTCGCGGGGCTTGAGACGGGTGTGATGGAATATGACGGCGAGCTCTACAAGCAGCCGCGCGTGAAAATTCGCCCGGCGCCGTACGCCAGTTTCCGTGGCCGGACGTTCGCCTCCGCGATCTCGCCCAGTTCGATCGATCTGATGGCGAGGCTGGGCATCGGTCTCATGGTGATCGCGCAAAAGCCGTGGAACAAAGTCGTCGAAGATCTGACCAGTTATCGCCAACGGTATCTCGAGATCAACGGCGTCGAAGCGCCGAAACCCATCCTCGCGGTCTTCGTGGCGACCCACGAGGATCCGAAAGAAGCGCAACGTATGCGCGAAACTTACCTGCAACGCTACGCGCGCTCGACCGTCGAACACTATGAGTTCGGCAATGTGGGCTTTGCCGAAATCGAGGGCTACGAGTACTACGCGGGCCTCGCAAAAAACATCGCCAAGCACGGGCTGGAAACCTTCAACGGCTTTCTTGCCGACCTTCAGGTCTGGGGAACGCCGAACGAGGTCGTCGCCAAACTCAAGGCCTATGTCGATTTGCTGCAGGCCGGCGGACTGCTGATCCTGCCTTGCTATGGCGCCATGCCGAAAGAGGTCGCTCGGGCGAACTACGATCTCATCGCGCGCAAGGTTTTGCCCGCGCTCACGGCGCATGACGTGGGCGGCGATCTCGGCGTGACCTACGCACCGTCGATTCAATACGCCGCGGCGGAGTAGGCGCGTGCTCGACCAGCGCCACGCTCGACGCGGCGATGCTACGGAAGACCTGGGCAAAGCCGAGGCGACACGCCAGAGCATTCTGGCGGCGGCGGCGCGGGTCTTTCGCGCCGACGGCTATGCGGGCGCGCGCCTCTCCGATATCGCCGCGAAGGTCGGGATGAAGGCCGGCAGCCTCTATTACCACTTCGATTCGCGCGAGGCCCTGGTCGAGGCGGTGATGGATCTGGGCCTCAAGCAGACGCACGAGACCGTCGCCAAGCGGTTGCGGGCGTTGCCTCCCGACGTAGGGCATGTGCGGCGGCTCGAAGTCGCCATCGAGGCTCATCTCGAACTGGTGCTGGCGCACGAAGATATTTCATCGGCAACCATTAAATTGATCTGGCAAGTGCCCGCACAAATCCGCGAGCGTCAACTCGCGGATCAACGGGCCTACGGCGCGCTGTGGCGCAAGCTTCTGACCGACGCGCGCAAAGCCGGCGCCATCCGCGGCGACGTCGATCTGTCGGTCGTGCGCATGGCGATCATGGGCGCACTCAATTGGGCGGCCGATTGGTACAAGCCCGGACGCATGACGCCCAGGCAAATCGCGCGCGATATCGCTGCCATGGTTCTGGGCGGTCTGGCGGGCGAGCCAAAGAACAAACGCAAATGACACGGAGGAAACGAGCATGAGTGCGGCTCTTGATATCGACGTGCGTATTCCAAAATCGATCGCCGAGACGCTGGTGAACCCCGCGGCTTACGCGGATCGGCGCCTTCACGACGCCTTTGTCTGGCTTCGAGCGAACAATCCCGTCGGCCTTGCCGAACCCGATGGGTTCGAACCCTTCTGGGCCGTCACCAAGCACGCGGATATTCTCGAAGTCAGCCGCCAGAACGCGCTGTTCAACAGCGGACAGAAGCAAGTGATCGTTACCACCAAGGCGGCCGACGGCAGAATCAGAAAACTCACCGGCGGCGACCACATCATCATCCGCTCGCTTGTGTCGATGGACGCGCCGGATCATCCGAAGTATCGCGCCCTAACGCAGGCTTGGTTTCTGCCGCAAAACATCACAAAGCTCGAGACGCGCATTCGCACGATCGCGTGCCGCTCCATCGACAAGATGATCGCAACTGGTGGGCGCTGCGATTTCGTCGCCGATGTGGCGCTGGGCTTTCCGCTTCATGTTGTCATGGACATCATGGGCGTGCCGGAGGAAGACGAGGCGCGCATGCTTATGCTAACGCAGCAGATTTTCGGGCCGCAAGACCCCGATATGGCGCGCGATGCGGGCGAGCAAAACGATCCGGCGAAGTGGGCGGAGCAGTTGGCGGCGATCTTTGCCGACTTCAACGGTTATTTCTCGACGCTAAGTGCCGAGCGCCGCGCGCATCCGCGCGAGGATCTAGCGACGGTGATCGCCAATGCGCGCATCGACGGCAAGCCGATCGCCGAACGCGAAGCGATGAGCTACTACATCATCGTTGCGACGGCCGGCCACGATACCACCTCATCCTCGACGGCCGGTGCGATGTGGCAGCTCGCGGCCGGTCCCGGCGAATTTGCGAAGGTCAAGGCCGATCTCTCGCTCATTCCGGGCCTGGTCGACGAGGCGATCCGTTGGACGACGCCGGTCAAGCACTTCATGCGCTGCGCGACCGCTGATACGGAGCTGCGAGGCCGTCGCATCGCCAAAGGCGACTGGCTGATGCTGTGCTACGCCTCGGGCAATCGCGATGAGGAGGTGTTCGACGCGCCGTTCGAATTCCGCTCCGAGCGAAAGCCGAACAAACACCTGGCGTTCGGCTACGGCGCGCATCTGTGTCTCGGCCAGCACTTGGCGAAGATGGAATGCGCATCCTGTTCGAAGAGCTGCTGCCGCGGTTGAAATCGGTCGAACTCGACGGCGAGCCGCGCAATTCGCAAAGCTCCTTCGTCAACGGTCCGAAGACGCTGCCTCTGCGCTTCACGCTCGCCTGACCGGCATGACCCAACAACGCCAAACGGCGCGCTACGCCTCGGGTGCCGCCATTGTGGCCGGCGGCTCGGGCGGCATCGGCGCCGCAATCTGCCGCGCACTGGCAAACGCGGGAAGCGATGTCGCGCTGACCTATCACCGCAATGGGGATCGTGCAGCCGCAGTCGCCGGCGAGGTGGAAGCAGTCGGCCGCAAAGCGCGCACCACCCAAGTCGATCTGACGGACGAGGCCGCTGTCCGCGCATTCGTCGACGAGAGCGCACGCGAATTCGGTGCAGTCCATACCGTCGTCTATGCGGCCGGTCCCTACATCCATATGCGACACGTCAGCCGCCTTGAACCGAAGCTCTTCCGCGATACGGTCGCGACTGATCTCTTCGGCGCCTACCATCTGATCCATGCCGCATTGCCTGAATTGAGGAAGACGCGTGGCGTCTTGGTGGCGCTGGCGACGCCCGCGATGCGCCGCTATGCGGTGAAGGACGTCATGTCCGCGGCGCCCAAGGCTGCGGTCGAAGCCATCGTCAAAGCGGTGGCGGCGGAGGAGGGGCGGTTCGGCATCCGCGCCAATTGTGTGGGCGTCGGCGTGATTTCGGACGGCATGTACCATCAACTCGTCGCAACCGGAGACATGGACGACAAATTTCTCGAGTCGACGAAGAACATCCTGGCATTGCGCCGCTTGGGCAGAGCCGAAGAGATCGCCGATGTCGTCGAGTTCTTGGCCTCGGACCGTTCCAGCTACGTCACGGGGCAGACGCTGATGGCCGACGGGGGCTATGCGATGTAGCCTCCCGCCGGCGTTCCTTCGAATCAGATTTTTCGATTCAACATGAGGGCGATCACAACGAAGCATTAAGGGCTCGCAGACAGAATGCGGAAAAGCTCGCAGGTGGTTTATGATCTGCGGTGCGCGCTGATTTGCTCCGGAGCCCGCAATGTCCCCCATCCGCCTGATTTCACCGATTTCCGTTGCCGCACGCCAGGGCGTGCTCGCCCTGAGCGTCAGCGTCATACCGCTCGCCGCCAATGCAGCCGAGTCGCCTGACGGCCAGTGGGTCTACGGGGTTGCGGCCCGCCAGGCAGAGGACGCTGCCGCGGCGAAAGAGAACTATGTCGACTTCGGCAGTCTCGGCTCTGCACAAGCCGGCGGCGTGAATATTCTCGTCGTCGGAGCTACGGGTGCGGGCGTCATCGTTGGCATCGTCGATACCGGCATCGATCTCGACCACCCGGAATTTACCGGCCGCATCGCGGCCGGCGGCACCTGTTTCGGCGATCCGACGACGGCGTGCGCCGGCGCTGCAGCCTTCGGGGCAGACGACAACGGTCACGGCACGCACGTCGCCGGCATCGTCGCGGCGGCGAATGACGGCGTGGGTAAGACCGGCGTTGCGCCCGGCGCAAGTCTCTTGCCGGTGAAGGTGCTCGACGCCAGCGGCAGCGGCTCTTATTTGGACGTTGCCAACGGCATTGTCTACGCGGCGGCGAATGGAGCCAAGGTCATCAATATGAGCCTTGGCGGTTCGTCGCCGTCGCTAACGTTGCTGAGCGCCCTCCAGCAGGCGGCGCCGAGTTCCGTTATCGTCGCGGCTGCAGGCAACAGCGGCAATCGGACTCCACCATTATACCCCGCTGCTTATGCCACGGCGCTCGGCGTCGTCGGCAGCATGATCATCGTGGGGTCGGTCGACGCCAACAACCACATCTCGAGCTTCTCGGATACGCCCGGCGCTGGCGGCTGCGTCAACAGCCGTACGGCCCGCACCTGCTACAAGGACGTATTCCTCGTCGCGCCGGGCCGGAATATTTTTTCGACCTATCCCGAAGAGAGCTACGCGACGCTGTCGGGTACGTCGATGGCGACGCCGTACGTGGCGGGTGCTGCGGCCCTTGTGCTGAGCGCCGCGCCCTATCTGACGCCAAAACAAGTCGTCAGCATCCTCCTTAGCTCAGCAATCGATCTCGGCACGCGCGGTACCGACACCGTCTACGGACGCGGCTTGGTCAATCCGGCGGGCGCGCTTGCGCCGCTCGGCGGCGCTTCGATTGCAACCTCGGGCGCGACGACAAGCAACTACGTGAACTCAGGCGGATTGAGCATAAGCTCATTGAGCGGGCCGCTGGGCTTTGGCGTGCGTAACGCGCAAATCGCAAAGCAGACGGTCTTTTTCGATGGCTATGGGCGCGACTACCATGCCGACATCACGAAGTCGGTATCGAGCGGCAGCGTCAGCCTGGCGGGGGTCGTGTCGGCCACCGGTCGAGCGATACACAATGTCACGGCGTTCGGAGACGGGTTTGCAGTCTCCGGCTTCGTCTCGGAGGACGCTGCGAACGGCGTCGAGACTGCGGGGTTTGCGGCCGTTCAACAGTCGCAGCTGAGCGACGTCGTGGTCACAGCCCGGTTCGGTGACGACACGACGATGAGCGTCGGCCACAACGCGACGTTTGCAGGCCATTTCGATCAACTCGATCTCGCGGCGAGCCAGGCCTATGACGGACTCTTTATGTCGGCGAGTGCGCTGAATTCACCGTATCTGGCGCTAACGACCGATGCGAACTTTGTCGCGGGCGCGGTCGACCTCGGTGACGGCGTCACGTTCTCAGCCGGGCGCGCGGAGCAGCAAGCCGACAGCCTCGCCGCTTACAACGACGGCGTCTTGTCGCTCGAAGAAATGATCGGTCTCAATCAGTCCGACACGGCGCACATGCGTTCCGCTTCGAATTCGGCGACGGCAGTGAGTTGGCAGATCGCGCCGTGGGCGATAGTCGGCATGACCGCCGGTTACACCGATGAACAGAATAGCGTGCTAGGCGGCACGGAAGCCGGTGCGCTGGCCTTGGTCGGCGATGCGCAAACGGCTTCGATCGGCCTCGCGGGGCGCGTCAATTTGGGCGGTAACTGGGTCACGTCGGCGTCGTGGAGCCAGGGCTCGACGACGGCATCGCCGACGAGCGGAAGCTTGTTCCAGAGCTTGTCGCAGATCGAAAGCGAAGCTTATGGCGTTGCGCTCTCGAAGCTCGGCGTTCTTGGCGACACCGACTCCTTGGGTGTTTCCGTGTCGCGTCCGTTGCACATCACGAACGGCTCGGCGATCATGACGCTCTCGACGGGCGTGACCGATGCGCGCGCGATCATTTATTCAACCGAACGCGTCGACTTGGCGAGCTCAACGCCCGAAACCGACTATGAGTTCGGCTATACGACAAAGTTAGCAAATGCCCTGACGCTGCAGGCCAACGCGCTTTATCAGCAGGATGTTGCCGGCGAAGCTGGCCAGAATGGGGCCGCGGCGTTTGCGACGATCAAGGCGACCTGGTGATCGAAACGGTCAAGGGTGCTATTCGCCCTTGACCTTCAGGCCTTCGCGGGCGGTCTGAATCTCGCGGCGCATGCGGATGGGATTATCGACGATACCGCATTTGATGTCGCCCATGCCGGTGCCGTGCACTTGCACATTGCCGTAACCGAAGATGCGGCCAAGGATTGATTGATCGACCGTCACTTCTTCGATCTTGTCGAGACTGACCTCTTCGCTCTTGATGGCCACGAGGCCGCTCTTGCGCACGAAACGGTCGCTGGTGACCGCGATTTCGGTGGCAAAGGCGCGCACGAACATCGCGATGCCCCAAGGCACCCCGATGACCGAAATCGTCAGCAGCATGGCGCCGAGCGAATAGAGCCAGTGATACCCCGTTTGGTAGAGGATGCGCTCCTTCGATCCGAGTGTCTGATTGATGTAGCTCATTGGGCTGCCCCTTGGTTCGGGCCCTGAGAGTACGAGCGCGCGCGCGGCGCAGCAAGGCGCGGTGTTTCGGAGCAGGCTCGACTTGCGAGGGTGGGGCACCTCCGATAGAACCCGCGCAACTTTCGCCACATTGACGATCCACGCGGAGCAGGCGGTCCAATGGCCTCCTATCAATATGTTTACGTGATGAAAAACCTGGCCAAGACCTATCCGGGCGGCAAACAGGTTTTGAAGGACATTTATCTGTCATTCTACCCCGGCGCGAAGGTCGGCGTCATCGGTTTGAACGGCTCCGGCAAATCGACCCTGCTCAGAATCATGGCCGGCCTTGAGAACGAATACTCGGGGGAGGCCTGGGCGGCACAGGGGGCAAGGGTCGGCTTGTTGTCTCAGGAGCCGCAACTCGATCCGACCAAGGACGTGCTCGGCAACGTGATGCAAGCCGTCGCGACCAAGAAGGCCGTGCTCGACCGCTACAACGAGATCGCCGCCAATTATTCCGACGAAACGGCGGACGAGATGGCCAAGCTGCAAGATCAAATCGACGCGCAAAATCTGTGGGATCTGGAAAGCCAGATCGAACAGGCGCTCGATGCGCTGCGCTGCCCGCCCGGCGATGCGTCGATCGACCGGCTTTCGGGCGGCGAAAAGCGCCGCGTCGCGCTCTGCCGCCTACTGCTCGAAGCGCCCGATCTGTTGCTGCTCGACGAACCGACAAACCATCTGGATGCCGAGTCCGTCGCGTGGCTCGAGCATCATCTGAAGGAATACAAAGGCACCGTGGTGCTCGTGACCCACGATCGATACTTCCTCGACAACGTGACGGGCTGGATCCTCGAACTCGATCGCGGGCAGGGAATTCCCTACGAGGGCAATTATTCGTCGTGGCTGGAACAAAAAGAGAAGCGGCTCTTCGTCGAGTCGAAAGGCGAGGAAGCGCGTCTTAAGACCGTGGCGCGAGAGCGCGAGTGGATCAGGGCCAGTCCGAAAGCGCGCCAGGCCAAATCCAAGGCACGCATCAAGGCGTATGAGGATTTGCTCAACGCCGCCAACAACAACAAATATGAAGCGGGCCAGATCGTTATCCCAGCGGGGCCACGCCTGGGTTCGACGGTCGTGGAGGCTCAGCATTTGGGGAAGGGCTATAGCGATCGATTGCTGATCGACGACTTGAATTTTTCGCTGCCGCCGGGCGGAATTGTGGGCGTCATCGGCCCGAACGGCGCGGGCAAGACGACGCTCTTTCGCATGATCACCGGCGGGGAGAAACCCGACGCTGGATCGTTGAAAATCGGCGAGACGGTGATGATGTCCTATGTCGATCAATCGCGTGATGCGCTCGACGCCAAGAAAACGGTGTGGGAGGAAATTTCTGGCGGACTCGAGCTCATCGAGCTCGGCAAGAGACAGGTGCCGAGCCGAGCCTATGTGTCGGCATTCAACTTCAAGGGGATCGATCAGCAGAAGAAGACCGTTCAGCTCTCGGGCGGCGAGCGCAACCGCGTGCATTTGGCCAAAATGTTGAAATCAGGCGGCAATCTTCTGTTGCTCGACGAGCCGACCAACGATCTCGACGTCGAGACGCTTCGGGCTCTTGAGGACGCGTTGAACGAGTTTGCCGGATGTGCCGTCATCATCAGTCACGACCGCTGGTTCCTCGACCGCGTCGCGACGCATATCCTGGCCTTCGAAGGCGACAGCCATGTCGAATGGTTCGAGGGCAATTACGAAGCCTACGAAGCCGACCGCAAACGCCGCCTCGGCGACGATGCGATGGTGCCGCACCGGATCAAATACAAGAAGCTTTCGCGCAGTTGAGCGGGCGCCCGCGCTTCAATCGTGACCGCCCGAATTGATGCGATCGGTCTGTTTCTCGATCTCGCGGGTCAAATCCGGAATGTTGCTGCCGTTCCGGCTCAGAATCGCGCGAAATTGTTCGAGCTGGCTTTGTGATATCCAGGCGCCCTCGATTTGGACATCCGCGAATTTGTAGTTGCCGGCCGAGCCAAGCAGCCGAAATGCGATGCGAAGCGCCTTGTCCGAACTGCCGTGATCGTCGACGACAGTCGCGACTGTTACGTCGCCGGGTTTGTTGTCGACCGAGCCGGTGACACGCAGCGCCTTGTCTTTGTACTTGCCGAGGCTGTGCGCGTAGAGAGCGAACTCATACTCGCGGTAAGCATCGACGAAGGCGTCAATGTCCGCTTTGTTGGCGCCGCGGCGGTATGGGCCCAACGTGAACATGGCGGCCGACGTTGCATCGGCGTATTTGACGATGAAGTTGTGAAATTTGCCGCTTCGCCCGTCGCCGCCGTCGCGCAAGATCGAGAGACCTTCGTCGACAACGCGCTGAGTGAAGGCTTCCGCATCCTGGTTGGCGAGCGCGGCCGGCGTGGCCACGATCCATGCCGCCGCCGATAGCAGTGCAACCATTGCAAAGCGGCTAAACGTACCTACGGTCATGTCTAGGTATCTCCCGGCGGGCGCCGCCCCGCGCAGCACCCGTCCCCGCATATCATAACGCGGCTATTGCGTATCCGGATTTTGTCAATTTAGAGGCGCCGTTGTTACTCCGCCGCCGGAGTCGAAGTTCGGAAGGTCGGTCGAGGGTTTGCCATTGCGGATCGCGTCGGCCCGCGACTGGCGGTAAAGGCTACGGATCGAGGCGTAGTAGTCCACCGACGTGCGTTCGATTTCATCCAGGGTTTCAATGTTGCGTGAACGAAGGTCAAGGACGTTGACCACCGCGCGGGTAATCGGCACCCACTGGTAGTCGTTGCCCCAACCGACATAGGTCAACGGGTCGAGGCCGCGATCGACAATGAAGCCCGTGAGGTCACGCGCCGACGATGGACCCATAATGAAGAAGTAGAAGTAGGGACCGTCGTTGACACCCCAGACGGCCAGCGTCTGTCCGAAGTCTTCGTCGTGATAGGGATAACCGAGGTCTCCAGCGACGTCGATCAGGCCGCCTATGCCGACGGTTGAATTGATTCCGAAGCGCACCATCGTCGTGCCGGCGCGATCGCCTTCGCCCTGCATCAAATCATTGGCGAAGATCACCGGGGAATTCAGGTTGTTCAGCAAATTGCGTACGCCGTCGCGGGCAAATTCCGGCAGCACGGCCTTGTAGACGACGGCCGCCGGACGAGCCAACGCTTCGTCCAAAACTTGGTTTACGCCGAAGAAGAAGCGATTCGATCCTTCGAACGGGTCGTTTTCATCTTGCTGTTGGACTTGGTCGGTCGTGACGACCGAAGGCTCGGCCGCAGGCGCCTTGTCGTCCGCGCGCGCGCTCGGGGCGCCCAACGAAATCATGCTTGCCGTGGCAACAACCAACCACTTACGGAACGCGTACATGCGCCGCCTACCTTCTGTCATGATCCAGACCTGGTCCAGACAGCACCCAGAAAAGGTACAGCCCCAACCCCCCAACCGGGTCAAACGTCGCCGCGCGCCCAACCAGGCGGACGGTCCATCGACCCCAACTTATACGTCAGTGGAGGATGCGCCTATAAGGTTACGAACACGTGAGGGCGGTCTTTATTCAGCGCTGTTGCAATCATACCGCGCAGTGTGATGATCCGCACACTATATGCCTAGCTGAATAATGATATAAAGATATCTTTATATCATATGCGGTAAGGCTGATGACCGGTTTGGACGAGATTCTGATAGGCCTGAGGGCGGCGGGCGAAGAGACCCGCTTCCGTCTTTTGGTTCTATTTACCAAGGCCGAGCTGACCGTCAGCGAGGTCACCCAAATTCTACGCCAAAGTCAGCCTCGAGTTAGCCGTCACCTCAAATTGATGAGCGAGGCCGGCCTCATTGAGCGCATACGCGAAGGGACCTGGGTCTTTTACCGGCTCGCGGAAGCGGGACCCGGGCGGGCGTTGGTCGAGCGGCTAAGCGAGCTTATTCCTTGGAGCGACCCCGCGCTGAAGCGCGATCTGGAGCGCCTCGACGCAGTGCGGCGGGCGCGCGCCGAGGAGGCACAATCCTATTTCGCGGCAAATGCGGCGGAGTGGGACACGTTGCGCTCACTGCATATTCCGGAAGCCGAGGTCGAGGCGGCCCTGCTGTCGTTCCTCGGAAGCGGTCAGGTTTCGTCTTATCTCGATCTCGGCACCGGAACGGGGCGCATTCTTGAAGTGGTCGCGCCGCGCGCGCGACGCGCTGTCGGTGTCGACCTCAACAACGAAATGCTTTCGTTGGCGCGCGCACGGATCGAAAAGGCGCGTCTTGCACAAGCCCAAGTGCGTCGCGGCGACCTCTTCGAATTGCCTTATCCCGAGGCGAGCTTCGACCTCGTAACCGTGCACCAAGTGCTCCACTACCTCGAAGATCCGGCAGCGGCGATCAACGAGGCGGCGCGCGTTCTGACGCCCGGCGGACGCATCGTGATCGCCGATTTTGCGCCGCATATGCTCGAATTCTTGCGCGACGAACATCAGCATCGCCGCTTGGGATTTTCAGACAAAGAGGCCGCGCATTGGTTCAAGTCCGCGGGACTCTCGTTGACGCAAACGAAGGCGTTGCCGCCGCGCGGCGATAAAGGCCTGACCGTCATGTTGTGGATGGCGACGGCGCCAGCTGGATCGGCGCGCCGCCCCAGGCCGGCGGAGGCCGCATGAGTCTTTCTGTCTCCTTCGAATTCTTTCCGCCGAAGACGCCTGAGATGGAGGCGACGCTGTGGCGCTCGATCGCGCGTCTTGCACCGTTGCGGCCGGCATTCGTGTCGGTCACGTACGGTGCCGGCGGTTCGACGCGCGAGCGCACGCACGCGACTCTGAAGCGCATCCTGGCGGAAACGGAGTTGACACCGGCTGCGCATTTGACGTGCGTGGGCGCATCGCGCGCCGTGGTTGACGAGGTTGTGCGCGACTACTGGCAGTCCGGTATTCGCCACATCGTCGCGTTGCGCGGCGACATGCCGGAGGCGGGCGCCGCCTATCGTCCGCACAACGACGGCTATGCCTCGACGCCGGATCTCATTCGCGGCATTCAAAGGGTCGCGCCGTTCGAGATCAGCGTTTCGGCGTATCCCGAACGGCATCCCGAGTCGCCGTCGCTCGACGCGGACTACGCGTTGCTGAAGGCGAAAATCGACGCCGGCGCAAATCGCGCGATCACGCAATTCGTCTATGACACCGATGTCGTGCTGCGCTTTGCGGACCGCGCCTACAAGGAAGGCATACGCGTGCCGATCGTGCCCGGCATCATGCCGGCGACGAACTTCAAGGGTGTCGCGCGCATGGCGCAACGCTGCGGCGCGACGATCCCGGCCTGGCTTGCCGATCGCTTCGACGGCATAGACGGCGACCTTGAGACGCGGAAGTTGATGGCGGCAACAGTCGCCGCCGAGCAGGTCGAACGCCTACGCCGGCACGGCTTCGACTCGTTTCATTTTTACACGCTTAATCAGGCCGATTTGACGTTTGCGATTTGTCACCTCTTAGGCGTGCGTCCGCCGCGCGAGAAGGAAAGCGCATGAGCGAGACTGCACGACAAACCCGGATTGCGGCACTTCACGCCGCCGCGCGCCAACGAATTATCCTGCTCGACGGCGCCAAGGGCGCGTTCATGCAAGGCATGGGACTGACGGAGCAGGACTTCCGCGGCAAGCGGTTCGGCAACGCGGAGCGCGATCTGAAGGGCAATTTCGACATCCTGGCGCTGACCAAACCGTCGGCGCTGACGCATGTCCATGACGCGTTTCTCGCCGCCGGGTCCGACATTATTCAGACGAACACGTTCAATGCGAACCGGGTCAGCCAAACCGACTACGCGATGCAGCACCTCGTCGCCGAGATCAATTTCGAGGCGGCACGCATTGCGCGCGCGAGCGCCGACAAATTCTCGGTCGACGGCAAAATGCGCTGGGTCGTGGGGTCGATAGGGCCGACCAATCGCACTGCGTCGCTTTCGCCGGACGTCAACGATCCGGGATTTCGCGGCATTACGTTCGAAGAACTCGCGACCGCCTATGGCGAGCAGGCGCGGGCGCTGATCGAGGGCGGCGTCGACGCGCTGATCATCGAGACGATCTTCGATACGCTAAATGCGAAGGCGGCGATCTTTGCCGTGGAGACGCTGTTCGAAGAAACCGGCGAGCGTGTTCCCGTATGGCTGTCGGGCACGATTACGGACAAATCCGGACGCACGTTGACCGGACAGACGACCGAGGCGTTTTGGCATTCGATCCGCCACGCCAAGCCGTTTGCCGTGGGCTTGAACTGCGCGCTCGGCGCGGCAGATCTGCGTCAATACGTGTCGGACCTGTCGAAGGTCGCGGATACGCTGGTCTCGACTCATCCTAACGCAGGTTTGCCGAACGCGTTCGGCGACTACGACGATTCGCCGGAATATATGGCGGGCGTACTGGGCGAGTTTGCCGAAGCTGGCCTGCTCAACATCGTCGGCGGCTGTTGCGGCGTGTCGCCCGCCCACATCACAGCTATCGCCGACGCCGTAAAGCGCCACCCGCCCCGCAAGATTCCTGAGCCCACGCGTTTGATGCGCCTTGCCGGCCTCGAGCCGTTCACACTGACGGCGGAAACAAATTTTGTGAATGTCGGTGAACGCACCAACGTCACAGGTTCGGCCAAGTTTCGCAAACTGATCACCGACGGCCAATACGAACAGGCGCTCGACGTTGCGCGCGGCCAAGTGGAGAACGGCGCGCAGATCATCGACGTCAACATGGACGAAGGACTTCTCGACAGCGAAGCCGCGATGAAACGGTTCTTGAATCTGATCGCGGCGGAACCCGAGATCGCGCGCGTGCCGGTGATGATCGATTCTTCCAAGTGGAAGGTGATCGAGGCCGGCTTGCGCTGTGTGCAAGGCAAGCCGGTCGTAAACTCGATCAGCTTGAAGGAAGGCGAGGAGGCGTTCGTTGCCCAAGCAAAGCTCGTGCAGCGTTATGGCGCGGCGGTCGTCGTCATGGCGTTCGACGAAAAGGGTCAGGCCGATACGGCTGAACGCAAGGTCGAGATCTGCAAGCGTTGCTACGACGTTTTGGTGAACAAGGTTGGCTTCGCGCCCGAAGACATTATCTTCGACCCCAACATTTTTGCCGTCGCAACTGGCATCGAAGAACACAACGACTACGGCAACGCGTTCATCGCGGCGGCGAAGCGCATCAAAACCGAGTTGCCGCATACGCATGTCTCAGGCGGCGTATCGAACATCTCGTTCGCATTTCGCGGCAATGAGCGCGTGCGTGAAGCGATGCATTCGGCGTTCCTCTATCATGCGATCCGCGCCGGCATGGACATGGGGATCGTCAATGCCGGGCAGCTGACGGTCTATGAGGAAATTCCCCGCGACCTGCGCGATGCCGTCGAGGATGTCTTGCTTAACCGGCGCGACGATGCGACGGAGCGGTTGCTCGGCATGGCCGCGAAATACAAGAACGATCAGGAAGTCAGACCGGAAGAGATTTTGGCCTGGCGCGAGGCGCCGGTCGACGAGCGGCTGAAGCATGCGCTCGTCAATGGCATTGCCGACTTCGTTGTCGAAGACACGGAAGAGGCGCGCCAGAAGGCGAAGCGGCCGCTCGATGTCATCGAGGGGCCGCTGATGGCCGGGATGAACGTCGTCGGCGACTTGTTCGGCTCCGGCAAGATGTTCCTGCCGCAGGTCGTGAAGTCGGCGCGCGTGATGAAAAAGGCGGTCGCACATCTCATCCCGTTCATGGAGAAGGAGCGCGAAGCCTCAGGCCAAAAGCGGCAGTCGGCAGGCAAGATCGTGATGGCGACGGTGAAGGGCGACGTGCATGATATCGGCAAGAACATCGTCGGCGTCGTTCTCCAGTGCAACAACTACGAGGTCGTCGACCTCGGCGTCATGGTGCCTGCCGCTAAGATTCTCGAAGCGGCCCTCGCCGAGAAGGCCGACATCATCGGCCTCTCAGGTTTGATCACGCCGTCGCTCGACGAAATGTGCCATGTTGCGGCCGAAATGGAGCGTGGGGGTTTCAGCGTGCCCTTGCTTATCGGCGGCGCGACGACGTCGAAGATTCACACGGCCGTCAAGATCGAGCCGAACTATCGCCATGGTGCGACGATCTACGTTGCGGACGCGAGCCGCGCAGTCAGCGTTGCCTCAAGCCTGCTTTCGGAGGAACGGCGGCCGGGGTTCGTCGAGGCGACGCGTACCGAATACGCGCGGATCGCGGCCGCGCACAACAGGGGCAAGGCGCCGGAGCGGCGTTTGGCGATCGCTGACGCGCGCGCCAACGCACTGAAACTCGATTGGAAAACTTACACGCCGCCGCGGCCGACGTGGTTGGGTCTGAAGACTTTCGACGCGGTCGACCTTGCGGAAATCGCGCGTTACATCGACTGGACGCCGTTCTTCCGCACTTGGGAACTCGTCGGCACTTACCCGATGATCCTTGACGACGACAAGATGGGCGAGGCGGCGCGAGGACTGTTCGCCGACGCGCAGAAGATGCTGGCGCGTATCGTGAGCGAGAAATGGCTGACCGCGCGTGCGGTCGTCGGGTTTTGGCCGGCCAATCGCAGCGGCGCCGACGACATCGAACTTTACACCGACGAGACGCGAGGCAAGCGCCTTGCCGTACTGCACACGCTGCGACAGCAAATGAAGCGCGACGATGGGCGGCCGAACCAAGCGCTCGCGGATTTGATCGCGCCCAAGGAGACGGGCCTTGCGGACTATTTGGGCGGCTTTGCGGTGACGGCCGGACACGGCGAGGTCGAGCGTTCGAAATTGTTCAAGGCCGCGCTTGACGACTATGACGGCATCCTGTTCAAGGCCCTCGCCGACCGCCTCGCGGAAGCGTTGGCGGAGCGCATGCACCAGCGTGTGCGGCGCGAGTTTTGGGCGTACGCGCCGGAGGAAAATCTATCGAACGTCGATCTGATCGGCGAAAAATATCGCGGTATCCGGCCGGCGCCCGGTTATCCCGCCCAACCCGATCACACCGAAAAGGCGACGGTGTTCCAGCTCTTGGAGGCCGAGGCGCGCGCCGGGATAAATCTGACCGAGAGTTTTGCCATGTGGCCGGCGTCATCGGTCAGCGGACTCTATTTCTCCCATCCGCAGTCGGCATACTTCGGCGTGGGCCGCATCGATCGCGATCAGGTCGAAGACTACGCGCGACGTAAGGGAATGACTCTGGCCGAGATGGAAAAATGGCTGGCGCCGATCCTGTCGTATCAACCGGGCGCGGCGGCCGCTGCTTGATGTCAGCGACGGGCGCGCAACGCCCAGCGTTCGGCCCAGTCGTGAAGCGGTGCGATGGCGTCGATCAGCGCGGTCCCGTCGCTAGATAGCCGATATCCGCCCGGCGACTCTTGATCCACGATTCCAGCGTCGCGCAGTTCCGCCAGGCGCGTATTCAAAACCGCCGGGCTGATTTCGCCGCAGGCCTGTTGCAAATCGCGAAACGTCAGTTGCCTTGACCGCAACTCCCACAAAATCCTTAGCGCCCACCGTCGCCCAAACAGATCGAGCGCGGCCATGATCGGCCGCCCGGTGGTCGAGCCGCGGACTTTGGTTCCCGGGAGAGGCGGGCGCTTGCGAGTCATCTGCTATTAAAATAGTAGCGCGACCACGAAACGTCTGCTATTAAATTCATAGCAACTCTCGGAGACCACAATGATCCCGCGCATCGCCGCTGTCGAACCGCCCTTCGCGCCCGATGTCAAGGACGCGCTCGAGCGCATCATGCCGCCGGGTGTGCAGCCCCTTACGCTGTTCACGACGGTCGCCCGAAACCCGCGTGTCTTCTTGCGGATGATGGCGGGCGGGCTGCTCGACAAAGGGTCGATCACGTTGCGCGAGCGCGAAATCATGATCGACCGCACCTGCGCGCGCTGTGGATCGGAATACGAGTGGGGCGTGCACGCTTTTATGTTCGGCGAAAAGGCGGGGCTGATGCCGGAGCACCTGGCCGCGACGGTGCTCGGCAGCGCCACCGAGCCGGTTTGGAGCACGCGCGATCGCCTCATCTTGCGGACGGCGGACGAGCTTCACGAAACGTCGTCGATCAGCGACGGTTTATGGGCCGGCTTGAGGGCCGAGTTCGGTGAGGAGCAAATTCTTGAATTGGTAGCGCTTGCCGGCTTCTACCGTACGATCTCGTACCTCACGAACGCGTTGCAAATTCCGCTGGAGAGCTATGCCGCGCGGTTTCCGTCGAGACCTCAGCCGGTGAACGCGGCGCGATAGGGCAAGGCCGTTAGGGCGCCGATACCAACTCGAAGGCGGTCGAGACGATGGCGTGCTCATGGTTAATCCGCAGGGCGCAAAAAAGGGCCGGAGGCACAACGCCCTCCGGCCCTTCAGAAACTCCCCGATCAGTTCGCGAATCTCAAAGCAAGCCAATCAAGATGGCACCGAGAAATGCAAACACGACCCCTGTGGTGATGAGTCCAAGCTGCTCTGCCATGAGAGCCTCCTTTCCTACCAGGGCGCCTTAATTATGCCTTTTTCCGCCTTGTTTTGAAACAACATTCCGTCTTGCAGTGCACCATGTAGATGGCGACGAGCAATTCGTTGATTCACCAAGGGATTTCCTGCCCGTCGAATGCCAGATAGCGACCGCTGTCGGTCACGCTCAAAGCGGCAATCAGCTTCCTTTGCGCCGCAACACTAACGTCCGGGAATAAGGAAGCGTCCCGGCCTCCCATGTCGGTTTTTACCCATCCCGGGTGGAGCAGAACGACGATGATTCCGTCCGGACCTAGAGCCAACGCCGCGCCGCGCATGGCGTTGTTCAGCGCAGCCTTGGCAGAGCGATAGATCAACGCCGATCCGTCATGGCGCGCGGTCGAGCCCATGCCACTGGTGATTGCAATCGCCTTTTTTTCCTTCCCCTTTTGCAGGTTCGGAAGAAGAGCGGTGAGTAAGCGGAGGGGTCCGATCGTGTTGACTGCAAGCGTGCGCGACCAAGCTTCAAAGTCGAGGTCGCGCAGCGTTTGGTGATCGCCGCCGTAGACGCCCGCATTGTTGATCAGGATGTCGATGGGTGTGCCGTCGAGTTCCTGGGTCAGATGCGCGACCGAAGCCGTGCTCGTCATCTCCAAAGGATGGACGGTGATCCGGCCCTCCGATTTGGCGGCGAGGGCGACCAGGTCCTTCGCCTCGCCGGGAACGCGTGCGCAGGCCAGGACACGCGCGCCGTCCGCCGCATATTGGCGGACGAATTCAAGACCGATGCCGCGATTGGCGCCGGTGACGAGTACGGTGCTCATGATTTCTTTCCTTTGCGATCCTCAGGTGTTCCAAAGCCGCCGCCGCCCGGCGTCTCGATAATGAAGACATCGCCGGGCGTGAGTTCAACTTCGGCGCATCCGGCGAGTTCCTCGATCCGACCGTTCGCTCGCCTGACCGCATTGCGGCCCAGCTTTGCGTTCTCGCCGCCAGCCAAGCCGAAAGGCGCCGTGCGACGGCGGGTCGACAGAATGCCGGCTTGCATCCTCTCGCGAAATTCGACTTCGCGCGCGGTGCCGTCGCCGCCGCGATGGGCGCCGTCGCCGCCCGAGTTTGCGCGTAGCTCGAAACGCCGCAGCAGCACCGGATAGCGCCATTCGAGGATTTCCGGATCCGTCAGGCGCGAGTTTGTCATATGCGTGTGGACGCCGCTCGCGCCGTCATAGTCGGGACCCGCTCCGGAACCGCCACAGATTGTCTCGTAGTATTGGTAACGGTCGTTGCCGAAGGTAAAGTTGTTCATTGTTCCTTGTGCTGCCGCCATCACGCCAAGCGCGCCGAACAGTGCATCGGTAATGGCTTGGCTGGTTTCGACATTGCCGGCAACGACGGCGGCGGGATAGCGCGGACTCAACATCGAAGCCTCGGGAACAATGATGTTGATGGGCCGCAGGCAGCCGGCGTTCAACGGTATGTCGCTGTCGATAAGGCAGCGAAAGACATAGAGCACAGCCGCGGTGGTGACGGAGCGCGGTGCGTTGAAATTGTTCGGTCGCTGCGCGCTCGTGCCGGTGAAATCGACGACCGCCGAGCGTTTTGCGCGGTCAAGCCGGACGGCGACCCGGATGATCGCGCCGTCGTCCATTTCGTGCGTGAAGTCGCCTTCTTTCAACTGACCGATGGCGCGCCGAACTTGTTCTTCCGCGTTATCTTGAACATAGCGCATATAAGCGGCGACGACGCCGTCGCCGTAGTGGGCACGTAGCTTGGCAAGCTCCTCGGCGCCCTTCGTGCACGAGGCGATTTGCGCCTTGAGGTCGGCGACGTTTTGCGCCGGGTTTCGCGCCGGATAGTCGCCTGAGGCCAAGATGCTCCGCACGACCGCTTCGTCGAAAACACCGCCGCGCATGATGCGCAAGCCATCGAACAGAACGCCTTCTTCGGAAATGACTTTCGAGTCCGGCGGCATCGAACCTGGCGCGATGCCGCCGATGTCGGCGTGATGGCCGCGCGATGCGACAAAGAATGCGGGCTCGGCGGCCGAGGCGAAAACCGGCATGACAACAGTGATGTCCGGTAAATGCGTACCGCCGTCGTAGGGCGCGTTCAGAGCGTAAGCCTCGCCCGGCGACATGGAGCCGGCGTGCTTGCGCATTATCGTCTGTACGGTTTCGCCCATCGAACCCAGATGCACAGGCATATGGGGCGCGTTTGCTACGAGATTGCCTTGGGCGTCGAAGAGGGCGCAGGAAAAATCCAGACGCTCCTTGATATTGACCGACGACGCGGTCTTCTCGAGCGTGACGCCCATTTGTTCGGCCGCGGACATGAAAAGTGCGTTGAAGATTTCAAGGCGCACCGGATCGAGTTCGGCAGCCTGCGCCTTGCGCGCGCCGGCAGCGCCGCGGGTCAGGACGAGATCGCCGCTTTCGGTGTAGGTCGCTTGCCATTGCGGATCGATGACGATCGTCGAGTTCGGCTCGGCGATCAGCGCGGGCCCGGCGATTCGATCGCCTGATTGGAGATCGTCGCGTTTGAAGATTGGCGCGGCGTGAGATTGGCCATCAACAAAGAGGCTCGCGTTTGCAACCGGCCTGAGTACCACGCCGGCCGGACGTGGTTGCGGCTTCGGTAATGCTGGCGCCGGCATTTGCCCGGAGGCTTCGACACTCAGTGACTCTACAATCAATTGGCGTTGCTGATCCCAAAAGCCGAACCGCCGGCGATGGACCTCGGCAAAACGAGCTTCAAGTTCGCTCCGCCGGCCCAGCGGAACGGCGAGCGCGGTGTCCGTTCCTGCGTATCTGAGATGCGTCGACACGACGATCGAGATCGATGCGCGCGGGATACCTTGTTCGGCTGCTTCGTTTGCGGCCTCACCGGACAATTCGTACGCGATCGTTTCCAGCGTGCCGATCAACCCGTCGTCCAGCGGTGCCTCAATCGCGCGCTCGCGCCGCGCCTCGATATGCGCGTGACCCATGCCGAACGCCGACAGCACGCCGGCGAGCGGGTGAATCAAGATCGTACGCATCGACAAGGCGTCGGCGACTCGACAAGCGAGCTGCGCCCCGGCGCCGCCAAAACATTGCAACGCATACTCGCTGACGTCGGCGCCTTGAGCGACCGAGATCTTCTTGATGGCTTCCGCCATGTTGGCGACGGCAATCGCCAAGAACCCGTCGGCGGTCTCTCGCGGTTTGCGTCCAAGCTCACGAGCGAGATCGGCAAAACGTTCGCCCACAACATTCGTGTCGAGCGGTTGGTCTCCCGTTGCGCCAAAAACTTTTGGAAAGAAGTCAGATTGAATCCGTCCCGTCAGGACATTGGCGTCCGTCACCGTCAGCGGTCCGCCGCGTCGGTAGCACGCGGGGCCGGGCAGGGCGCCTGCACTTTCCGGACCGGCGCGCACGCGAAGCCCATCGAACGCCAATATCGAACCGCCGCCCGCCGCCACCGTGTGCACCGCCAACATCGGCGCGCGGATGCGAACGCCGGCGATCTCGGCTTCGAAGGTGCGCTCATACGTGCCGTCGAACCGGGATACGTCCGTCGATGTGCCGCCCATGTCGAAGCCGATGACTTTATCGAATCCCGCGGCGCGCGCCGTTTCGGCCATGCCGACGACGCCACCCGCCGGACCGGAGAGAACGGCGTCCTTGCCGCTGAAATAACGTGCGACCGCCAAACCGCCGCTTGAGCGCATGAAGCGCAATCGTTGATCATGCGCGACATCGCCAAGGGCATTGGAAACGCCTTGCACGTAGCGTCGCAGTACGGGGGTCAAATACGCGTCGGCAACCGTCGTATGCCCACGACTTACGAATTTCATGAGCGGGTTGACGTCGTGGCTCGTGGAGACTTGGTCGAAGCCGAGCCGCCGCGCGATTGCCGCGACTTGCAGTTCGTGCGCGGGGTAACGGTAAGCGTGCATGAAGACAATGGCGCAGGATTTGAAGCCCAAATCGAGCGCGCCCTTCAGATCCTTTTCGACGATCGATTCTTGCGGGACGTTGAGGATAGTGCCTTCGGCAGTGACGCGCTCGTCGACCTCGATGACATGCGAATAGAGCGGCTCAGGCAGCACAATACGGCGCACGAAGAGTTTGGGGCGGTGCTGATAGCCGATGCGCAGCTGATCACGCAGACCCTGCGTGGTGATCAGCACGACGCGCGCGCCCTTGCGCTCAAGCAGCGCGTTCGTGGCGACCGTCGTGCCCATGCTGACCTCGGCGATTCGGTCGGCATCGATCGCCTCGGCGGGCGCGACCTGCATCAAGCGCCTAATGCCTTCTATGGCGGCATCGGCGTAACGCTCGGGGTTTTCCGACAGGAGCTTTTCTGTGACGATCTTGCCGTCTGGCGCGCGGGCCACGATATCGGTAAAGGTCCCGCCTCGATCGATCCAAAAACGCCAGCGGCCGTCTTGTGCGGTCATATCTTCGCCCGAATTCCAGTCTTGAACCGACATTAACGTAAGACGGTCACGTCATGTCCATCTGGGGGAAACTTACCGGCGCAGCCGCTGGTCTCGCGATCGGCGGGCCGATCGGGGCGCTCATCGGCGTCTTTGCCGGGCATTTCATCATCGATCGTGCCGGTCGGGAACATTACGACGACGGCCGCGCAAACGGCCATGACGCTCGCGCGCGGTCAGACGACGGCGCCCGGACGCAAGATGAAATCGCCTTCACGATCGGTGTTATCGCGCTTGCCGCCAAGCTCGCCAAAGCGGATGGCATGGTGACGCGCGATGAAGTGGAAATGTTCAAGCGGGTCTTTCCGATCCCGCCGGAGGAGGAAGCCAATGTCGGCCACCTCTTCAATCTCGCCAAGCAGGACGTTGCCGGCTTTGAAGCCTATGCCAAGCAGGTCGCCTATCTGTTCAGAGCGCGGCCCGGCGTGCTCGAGGATCTGCTCGACAGTTTGTTCTTGATCGCGCGCGCCGATGGGCAATTGCATCCGGGAGAACAGGAGTATCTACGTCGTGTCGCCGATATTTTCGGCCTTTCCGAAGATCAATTTCAACGTATTCGCGCAGCGCATTTTGGCCCCGATGCCCAAGACCCCTATGTGATCTTGGGCATCGAGCGCTCGATCTCGACGGACGATTTGAAACGCGCCTACCACAAGCTCGTCCGCGAAAATCATCCCGACAGTTTGACGGGGCGCGGCGTACCGCCCGAATTCATTCGCACGGCGACCGAGCGTCTGGCGGCGATCAACGGTGCCTATGACCGCATCTGCCGCGAGCGCGGCATCAGTTAGCCTGGACAATTCGGGCCGTTCCGGTCCACAAGCGGCATCTTCCGATATCGTGAGTTCACTCGGCCGCCGCATGCCCGTCCGCGACCTTCTCTTTCTGTTGCTCATCAACGTGGTTTGGGGCCTGGCGCTGGTCGCGGCGGCGGCGAGCCTCAAGCACTTCCCGCCGCTCGAATTCACCTGGCTGCGCTTCATGCTGCTCAGCATCGTGCTGGTACCGTTTCTGCGCTGGCACGAAGGACAGATGGGACGGATCTTCTGGATCGCAATGACAGGCGGCACGTTCAACTTCGCCTTGCTGTTCCTCGGCGTCCATCTGGCGGGCGAAGTGTCGATCGTCGCCATCGCCGGCCAGCTGGGCGTGCCGTTTGCCACCATTTTGTCGATCTTCCTCTTAAATGAAGTCGTGCACTGGCGGCGTTGGACCGGCATTGCGCTTTCGTTTGCCGGCATCGCCGTCATCGGATTCGATCCGCGCGTCATTCTTCATGTGGACGGGTTTCTCTCCGTCGTTGCTGCGGCGTTGGTCGGCTCGGTCTCGTCGATCCTGATGCGCCAGATCAAGGGCGTGCCGGTGTTTCAAATGCAGGCTTGGATCGCAACGCTGTCATGGCCCGTGCTGATGGCGATGTCTCTGGCATTCGAGAACGGACAGGTTGAGGCGGCGCGCACGGCGTCGATCCAACATTGGGCCGGCATCGCCTACACCGCGCTACTCTCGAGTCTGGTCGCGCACGCTGGATTTTACTACATGCTGCAGCGCTACGAAGTTTCGAAAATATCGCCCTTCACGCTGCTGGCACCTCTGTTTACGGTTATATTCAGCGTGCTGCTGCTCGGCGAAGGGCTGTCGTGGCGCATCGTCGTGGGCGGTGCGATAACGCTCCTTGGCGTCGCTATCATTTCGCTGCGCGAGCGCGACCTGGTGAAGGAGCCGATCGTTTGAAGACTGTGGAACGACCTTCGCCGAATTTCAATGACCGACAAGGCGGCGCGCCGGTCGACATTCTCGTCCTGCATTACACAGGCATGCCGAATGCCGAGGCCGCACTGGAATTGCTGACAACTGTCGAAGGTAAGGTCAGCTCGCACTACATGGTCGGCGAAGGCGGCGCGGTCTATTCTCTGGTGGCGGAGAATATGCGGGCATGGCACGCCGGCGTCTCGTCGTGGGGCGGAGCCACAGACATCAACTCCCGCTCGATCGGTATCGAGATCGTCAATCCCGGCCATGAGTTTGGCTATCGCCCATTCACGCCGGTGCAGATCGAAGCTGTGATCGCCCTCTGCAAGGGTATCCTTCAACGTTGGCCGATCACGCCGGCGCGCGTTTTGGCGCACTCCGATGTGGCGCCGGGCCGCAAGATCGATCCCGGCGAATTGTTTCCATGGGATGAACTTGCGCGCCATGGCATTGGTCGTTGGCCGCGGCTTCATACAGCTGACACTGGGTTGCTAGCGATCGCGCCGGGTGATCGCGGTGAGCACGTAGCCCGACTGCAGGGCGAATTGGTCCGATATGGCTACGGCCTCGAGGCGACCGGCGTGTTCGACGAACGCTCGCAAGCCGTCGTCTCCGCCTTCCAACGCCATTTCCGACGCTCAAGGTTCGACGGCGTCGCCGACGCCGACACCCAGTTCATATTGGCGGACCTTCTGAATCAGCTTGACGCGGTCGCCTGACAGGGCGAACTAACGGCTTGGGCCAGAGGATTGGATGACTGCTGGAGCGCAAGCTCTGGAGGAAAGTCCGGGCTCCACGAAAGCATGGCGCCGGATAACGTCCGGCGGGGGCAACCCCAGGGAAAGCGCCACAGAGATCAGACCGCCGCGATCTCGCGGTAAGGGTGAAACGGTGCGGTAAGAGCGCACCGCGCTTTCGGCAACGAAGGCGGCACGGCAAGCCCCGCCAGGAGCAAGGCCAAATAGGGATGACGAATGGGCCGCTTTCGGCTCGTCGTCCGGGTAGGCCGCGCGAGGCGTCCGGCAACGGGCGTCCCAGAGGAATGGTCATCCATTCGCCGCAAGGCGAGGGACAGAACCCGGCTTATAGATCCTCTGGCCCAATCGCCTACTACAGGTAGTCAGGTGAGGAGATCGAGTCACACTGGCGCCTTGATCGTTCCTCTCGTCGGTAGTTGATGCCCCCACAATGTCTTGTATTTTTGTTTACGATTGAGGACGCGAAATCTCTCCTAACGTATTGAATTTTATAGTATTGCCGTTGACGCCCATGATTTCCCATGATATCCCAACGTTGCGATGGGCCAGCATTCTTCTGGGAACGGGTTGAGGGCAGTGAGCCGTTGCTCGCCGGCCACGCCGTTGAGGGCAAAGCTTGTGGGGCTTGGGGTTTCGAAAGGGTTAGGGCGGAGGGCGCGGCGATGATCGTTGGGCGCTCCTTCCTCGCGACCTTCACCAACAAGATCGACTCCAAGGGCCGGGTTTCGGTACCGGCCAAGTTTCGCGAAATTCTCGAAGCCCAGGGGTCCCGGGCGCTCTATTGCCGGGCATCGTTCGTTGCACCCGCGATCGCCGCAGGGGGCGCCGACTGGATGGCTACGCTGACGCAGCTGGTCGAGGGGCATGATCCATCAAGCGAAATGCACGATGATTTTGCCTACACGCTGCTCGGAGAGACCATCGAGTTGACGTTCGATCCGGAAGGTCGGGTGGCATTGCCAGACGAATTGGTTGCGCATGCGAAGCTGAGCGAGGCTGCGTCTTTCGTAGGACTTGGAGGGTATTTCGAGATCTGGGAGCCGCGGGCGCTCGAGATTCGCAAAATTCAAGCGCGCCGGGCGGCGTCCGAGCGCCGCGGCTTGCTGCGCCCCAAAATCGGCGGCGCGGCATGAGCGGGAACGGTCGGCATGTCTCGGTGTTGCGCAACGAGGTCGTCGTCGCGCTCGCGCCAAGCAACGGCGAGAAGTTCGTCGACGGGACGTTTGGCGCCGGCGGTTATGCGCGCGCACTGCTCGATGCCGCGAAATGCAGCGTCTTTGGATTCGATCGCGACCCCGATGCCATCACCCGCGCCGGTGCACTGACGTCCCGGTACGGCGATCGTTTGACTCTGATCACGGGACGCTTCGGCAACATGGAAGAGCTCTTGCGCGCCCGTCAGGTGACTGCGGTCGACGGCGTCGCGCTCGATCTTGGCATGTCGTCGGATCAAATCGATGAGGCCGAGCGCGGGTTTTCGTTTCAAAAAGACGGCCCCCTCGACATGCGAATGGAGCTTGCCGGACCATCGGCCGCAGATGTGTTGAACTCCTACAGCGAAGGCGCACTCGACCAAATCATTTGGACGCTTGGCGAGGAGCGCAAAGCGCGCGCCCTTGCGAGAGCCATCGTCGCCGCGCGTGCCACTGCGCCGCTTATGCGCACTGGCGACTTGGCGGAGATTTGCGCGCGGGTCGTCGGCGGCCATCACGATGGACTGCATCCAGCGACGCGGACGTTTCAAGCGTTGCGCATATATGTGAACGACGAATTGGGCGAATTGGCGCGCGGGCTTGCGGCAGCGGAGCGGTTGCTCAAGCCCGGTGGGCGGCTTGCGGTCGTGTCGTTTCATTCGCTGGAAGACAGGATCGTCAAGCGCTTCTTGGCCGAACGCTCGGGCCACGTGCCGCGCGCTTCGCGTCATACGCCGAGCATGGGCTCACCGGCGCCGGGATCGTTCGCGCTCAAGACGCGAAAGGCGATCACGCCGAGTGCCGCCGAGATCGCGCGCAATCCGCGCGCCCGCTCGGCCAAGCTTCGTGCGGCCGTCCGGACATCTGCGCCCGCTCTGCCCTTCGATCCTGTGAAATCGGGCTTGCTTGTCGAGGTTCGTCAATGATCCGTCTGTTGAGCGCCGTCGGCGTTACGCTGCTCATCCTTGTAAGTTTTGGCCTTTACAACGGTGTTTACGCCGCCAAGGCACATGAGCGCGAGCTTCAGGCGTTGTCGGCGGAGATTGTGAAGGAGGGAGAGTCCATCCGCGTGCTCAAAGCGGAATGGAGCTACCTCAATCAACCGGAGCGGTTGCAGGCTCTGGCACGCAAGCACTTGGCATTGGCGCCGACAGGCGCGAACCAGATCGTGGTGCTTGCCTCGTTGCCGCTGCGCAGCGAGGCTTGGTCGAACGAATCGCCGATCGTTGGATTCAACGACCTGCCGCGCCGCCTCGCTCGCTTAGCGCCAATGCCACGTGCGAAGCCGCAAATCCCAATGCGCGAAGGTGCGCGGTGAGCGAGGAAGATCGCGTCACACTCGACGGCGTTGCGAAAGCAGCGCTCGCCTCGACACGCGGAAGGCTCATGGTCGTGTCGTTGGCTTTCCTGCTGGGCTTCACCATCCTTATCGGGCGCCTCGCCGAGGTTACGATGTTGCGCGATGGGGTTGTGCGAGGGCCAGCGCAAGTGACCGACAACACCTCGCTCTCGCGTGTGGACATCACGGATCGCAATGGTGAAATCTTAGCGACCGACCTGCGTGGCACCTCCCTTTATGCCGACGCGCGCGTGATCTGGGACCCGATCGAGGCAGCGCAATCATTGGCAAGAGTCGTCACCGGACTTGATGTCGAGGCCGTGGCGCGCAAGCTCAGCACGCATCAGGCGTTTGTCTGGATCAAGCGCGATTTGAGTTCTCGCGAGCGCGACCAAGTTCACGATCTCGGTATTCCGGGATTGTATTTTCGCGACGAGCCGCGACGGGTTTATCCCAACGGACGCACGGCTGCGCACGTTCTAGGCTATGTGAGCGTCGACAATCGAGGTCTCGCCGGCGTCGAACACGGCCTTGAAGAAACGATCAGCGACAAGACGCGCGACGGGCATCCGCTGGCGCTCTCTTTGGACTTGCGTGTTCAGCACGCCGTGCAAGATGAGCTTGCGAGCGCGATGGCGAATTTTCGAGCGATTGGCGGCGTCGGAATTGTGATGCATGTCGATAGCGGAGAAATTCTTGCGCTCTGCTCGTTGCCGGACTTCGATCCCAACGAAGGGGTGTCGGCACCGAAGGACGGCCTGTTCAATCGCGCGACTTTGGGCGTCTTTGAAATGGGCTCGACGTTCAAAACTTTCACGACGGCGATGGCGCTAGATTCGGGAAAGGTGACGCTCACCACGCGCTATGACGCGCGCAAGCCCCTTCAGGTCGGCCGGTTCACGATCAGCGATTTTCATCCGGAGAATCGCTGGCTCACGGTCCCCGAAATCTTCATGCATTCGTCCAATATCGGCAGCGCGGAAATGGCGCTCGATGTCGGGACGGATGCCCAAAAAGCGTTCTTGGCGAAGATGGGCTTCATGCAACCGCTCGTCACGGAGATCAGAGAGGCCGGGAATCCTTTGATGCCGCGTCAATGGCACGACCTAGAAACGATGACGGTCGGCTACGGACATGGAATTGCCGTCTCTCCGCTGCAAATGGCGGCTGGGGGCGCGGCGATCGTGAACGGCGGCAAGTTGGTGCATCCGACGCTGCTGCGCCGGCCAAGTGACGAAACGGTTGCCTTTACTCGCGTCGTCTCTGAAGAAACAAGCCGACAGATGCGCGATTTGTTACGCCTGGTTGTGACCAGCGGCACTGGCACGAAAGCGGATGTTCTGGGCTACCCTGTTGCCGGTAAAACTGGCACCGCCGAAAAAGCGCGTGGCGGCGGGTACGCGCACACGAAGCTGCTGTCGTCGTTCATGGGCGTCTTTCCGGCGCAACATCCGGAGTACTTGGTGCTGATCATCCTCGACGAACCGCAGGGCACGAAGCAAACGTTCGGTTTTGCGACCGCCGGGTGGACGGCAGCGCCGACGGCAGGCAACGTCATTCGGCGCATCGCGCCGTTGTTGAACGTGCCCGTGACACCGACGGATCCGGGTGCGCGACGTCTGCCGACGACGATGGCGGCCTACGAAGAGGCACATTGAGCAATGCGTTTGAGTGCGCTCACCGCGGACATCGTTGCGGGTCGCGATCCTGAGATTGCGGGATTGAGCGCGGATAGCCGCACAGTTGCGCCGAGCTTCCTATTTGCGGCTTTGCCAGGCGTGAACGCCGATGGCGGAGCTTTTGTTGCCGGCGCCGTGAAAAAGGGCGCCGTCGCTATTCTTGGGTCAAGCGCAGCACGCGAAAAAATAGGCAGCCAGGTTGTCGCTGTCATCGACGAAAACCCGCGCCAGCGATTGGCTCAGATCGCGGCGCGCTTCCACGGAAAGCAACCCGACACAATTGTTGCGGTCACCGGCACGAATGGAAAGACCTCGGTCGCTTCATTCGTGCGTCAGATATGGACCCACCTGGGCCGGCGCGCGGCAAGTGTCGGGACGATCGGCGTCGTCACTGAAGCAAAGACGAAACCGTTGTCGCACACGACGCCTGACCCGATCGAGATTCATTGCATCTTGGCGGAGCTTGCCGGCGAGGGTATCGAGCATGTGGCCTTCGAAGCGTCGAGCCACGGACTCGCGCAATATCGAGTCGACGCCGTGACGTTGAAAGCGGCCGCCTTCACCAATCTCACGCGCGATCACCTGGATTACCACCCGACGTTCGAAGCCTATACGCAAGCCAAGCTTCGATTGTTCGGGGAAGTGCTTTCCAGCGACGGCGCGGCGATCATCAACGCAGATAGTCCGTCGGCGGGTGCGTTTGAAGACCTTGCTCGCGCGCGAGGGCAACGCGTCATAATGGTCGGCGAGAGCGGGCGTGATTTGCAACTCACGGAGCGATCTCCGCGCGATGACGGACAACGCCTTGTCGTGCGCTGGAAGCGTCGTGAGCACCGCATTCAGCTGCCGCTTGCGGGCGCGTTCCAAGCATCCAATGCGTTGATCGCGGCGGCGCTTGTTTTGAGCCTCGAGGGTGAGGCAGCCGACGTGCTTGGCGCGCTTGAGACTATTAAAGGCGCACCCGGCCGGCTCGAGAAAGTTGTCGTTTCGCCGAAGGGCGCGCCGGTCTATGTGGATTACGCCCACACGCCTGACGCCATCGAAACGGTGCTGCGGGCGCTTCGTCCGCATACGGAAGGTAAGCTTTGGATCGTGTTCGGTTGTGGCGGCGATCGTGACCCGGGCAAACGGCCGTTGATGGGCGCGGCAGCCGCGCGCTTTGCCGACCGTGTCATCGTGACGGACGACAATCCGCGTACGGAAGATGCCGCGCTCATTCGCCGCGCGGTGCTCGCAACGGCTGGTGCTGCGCTTGAAATCGGCGACCGCGCCAAGGCGATCGAAACGGCAATCGCATCGCTTGATGCGCGCGATGTGTTGGTGGTCGCCGGCAAAGGCCACGAGGCCGGCCAAATAATCGGTCGAGAGACGAAGCCGTTCAACGACACGGACGTGGCGCGGGCCACCGCTGCGCGATTGACGAGGGCATCGTGAGCGCGCCCCTCTGGACGTCGGTACAGATCGGCTCGGCAACGGGCGCGGTCGTCGCGCCAAACATTGCTGTTTCCGGCGTCTCGATCGATAGCCGCGCGCTTGAGCCCGGCGATCTGTTTGTCGCGCTTAAGGTTGCACGTGATGGCCACGATTTCGTAGCCGATGCGATCGCGAACGGCGCAGTTGCGGCGCTGGTTTCGCGCGACGTGGCGGGCGTTGGCCCGGAGAAATTGATCAAAGTCGCCGATCCGCTTCGGGCGCTCGAGGCACTGGGTCGCGCGCGGCGCACGCAGACGAGCGCGAGAGTTGCCGCTGTGACAGGCAGCGTCGGAAAGACGAGCACCAAGGAGGCTCTGCGCCATCTTCTCAGCCTGCAACGCCTGACGCACGCCTCTGCCGCTTCGTACAACAATCTTTGGGGCGTGCCGCTTTCCCTGGCGCGCATGCCGACCGATACGCGCTTCGGCGTTTTTGAGATCGGTATGAACCATCCGGGCGAGATCACGCCGCTGACGAAGCAGGTGCGGCCCCATGTGGCGATTGTGACGATGGTCGCTCCTGTCCACCTCGAACATTTCAGTTCGGTCGGGGATATCGCCGACGCGAAGGGCGAAGTTTTTTCCGGACTTGAGCCGGGCGGTATTGCAGTCATCAACGGCGATCTTGAATGGACATCGAGATTGCGCCGGCATGCCGCAGAGGCGGGCGCCGGTCAGATCGTCACCTTCGGCCGGGGCGCGACGTGCGACGTGCGGCTGTTGTCGCTCCATATGGGCGAGGATTATTCCGAGCTTCATGTCGGTTTCCTCGGCGAAGACCTTCGCTATCGGCTGAGCGCACCGGGCCAACATTGGGCGATGAACAGCCTCGGTGTTTTGGCTGTGGTCAACGCGCTCGGCGGCGACACCGTTCGCGCCGCGGCAGACATGGCGGGAATCGTCGCGCTATCCGGGCGCGGCGCGCGTGAACAAATCGGTGGACCCAACGGCCGCTTTGAATTGATCGATGAAAGCTACAACGCCAACCCAGCGTCCATGGCATCCGCCATCGCCGTGCTCGGTCAAGTGAAACCTGCGGGCGCAGGGCGCCGCGTCGCCGTATTGGGCGACATGCTCGAGCTTGGACCGCAGGCGGGCGAACTGCATGCGGGGCTACTTGCCGCGTTGAACGACGCGCGGATCGATCGCGTTTTCGCCGGCGGACCGCTGATGAAGCATCTTTGGGATGTGCTTGCACCTGCGATGCGCGGCGTGTACGGAGCATCGTCAAAAGACATCGCCGAAACGGTCGCAAGCGACGTGCGCGCCGGCGACGTGGTGATGATAAAAGGATCGTACGGGTCGAAGATGAGCGTCGTGGTCGAGGCGCTCCGCCGCCTCACACAGCAAAAGGGATAAGAGCGCCGCGATGCTTTATTATTACCTTGTTCCGTTGGCGGAAAAATTCCAACCGTTCAACGTCTTCCGCTACATCACGTTTCGCACCGGCGGTGCGATCATGACCGCGCTCGTCATCGCTTTCGTGCTGGGGCCGCGCCTCATCCAATGGTTGAAAATCAGGCAAGGCAAGGGTCAACCGATCCGTGAGGACGGACCGCAACGCCATCTCCTGGAAAAGAAGGGCACGCCTACGATGGGCGGGCTTTTGATTCTGCTCGCGCTGACGATTTCGACGCTGCTGTGGGCCGATCTCTCCAACATGTATGTGTGGACCGTGCTTGGCGTGACAATGGCGTTTGGGCTGCTTGGCTTTGCCGACGATTACCTGAAGGTCACCAAGCGGTCGTCCGACGGCGTTTCCGGTCGCGTTAAATTGCTGTTCCAAGCAGCGGTCTCCGTCGCCGCCGCCTACGTCATCATGCAATTGCATCTGGTCCAGGCGACAGGCCAGACCGCGCATTTGTCCGGCACGGTCGCGTTCCCGTTTCTGAAAGATATCTTGTTGCCTCTGGGCTGGGGCTTTCTGATTTTCGGCATGCTCGTCATTGTGGGCGCATCGAACGCCGTCAATTTGACCGACGGATTGGATGGCCTGGCCATCGTGCCAGTGATGATCGCGGGTGCGAGCTTCGGGTTGATCGCCTACTTGGTCGGCAATTTCGTTTTTGCCAACTATCTGCAAATTCTTCACGTCCCGCGCACCGGCGAACTTGCGGTGCTGTGCGGCGCGCTCCTGGGCGCCAGTCTCGGATTTCTTTGGTACAACGCGCCGCCGGCGATGGTGTTCATGGGCGACACCGGCTCGCTTGCACTGGGCGGGATGCTCGGCACGATCGCCGTCGCGATTAAACATGAGATCGTTCTCGGAATCATCGGCGGCTTGTTCGTACTCGAGGCCGTGTCGGTCATCGTGCAGGTTGCGTCGTTCAAACTCACCGGCAAGCGCGTCTTCAAGATGGCGCCGATCCATCACCACTTCGAGCAGCTGGGCTGGCGCGAGCCGACGATCGTCATCAGATTCTGGATTATCGCCGTAATCTTGGCGCTGGTTGGCCTTGCGACCTTGAAGTTGAGGTGACGGCTTGATTTCGGTCGGCCAGTTCCAAAACCGTGCGGTCGCCATTTGCGGACTGGCGCGCTCCGGTGTTTCGGCGGGCAAGGCGTTGCTGGCGGGCGGCGCCAAGGTTCTTGCTTGGGACGACAAGCCCGAGGCGCGCGAGATCGGCGCAAAGATGGGGCTGACGATCGCCGATCTGCATACGCGCGATTGGTCGGACATAGCCGCGCTGATCTTGAGTCCGGGCGTGCCGCTGACGCATCCGACACCACATCCTTTCGTCGAGAAAGCCCGCCAGGTCGGTGCCGAGATCATCGGAGACGTTGAGCTTTTTTTCCGCGCCGTGCGTGGCGAAGGCGTACCGGCAGCCAAAATCGTCTGCATCACCGGCACGAACGGCAAGTCCACGACGACGGCCCTCATCGGTCATATCCTCGGGCGTTTGGGCTTCGATGCGCAGGTCGGGGGTAATATCGGCAAGCCGGTCTTGGAGCTTGCGCCGCCGTCGCCGGGCGTCGTCTATGTCCTGGAGTTGTCCTCGTTCCAACTCGATCTTGCGCCGTCGCTCAAGCCCGATGTCGCGGTGCTGATCAACATCACGCCGGATCATTTGGATCGGCACGGCACGATGGAGCATTATGCGGAAGTCAAAGCGTCGATTTTCCGGCATCAGGCGCGCGGCGATGTTGCCGTCATCGGCGTCGACGACCCGTATTCGTCAGCTCTCTGCACGCGAATTGCGTCGCATGGACCGTCGGTGGTCCCGGCGTCGGTGGGTAAGGTGTTGGGCCGTGGTATTTTTGTTCTCGACGGAAAACTTTACGACGCCGCCGGCGCGACGACACGCGAGATCCGCGATCTCAAGACGCTGTCGAGCCTGCCGGGCGCACATAATTGGCAGAACGTGGCGGTCGCCTACGCGGCCACACGTTCGCTCGTCAAAGATCCGCGCGATATCGCCGGTGCGATCGCGACGTTTCCCGGACTTGCTCACCGCATCGAGCAGGTTGGGGCGATCGGTCGTGTACGCTTTGTCAACGATTCCAAGGCGACAAATGCAGATGCCGCGGCGAAGGCGCTCGCGTGCTACGACAACATCTATTGGATCGCCGGCGGCAAGGCGAAGGAGGGTGGTATCGCAAGTCTCTCTCCGTTCTTCTCCCGTGTTCGCGGCGCTTATCTGATCGGCGCAGCTGCCGAATCGTTCTCCGGTACCCTGTCGACGCAGGTCGATCACGAAGTCTCGGGCACGCTTGAGGCAGCCATGCGCCACGCGGCGGCCGATGCTGAGGTGTCGTCGGCAGCTGACCCTGTCGTCCTATTGTCGCCGGCCTGCGCGTCATTCGATCAATTCCGCGATTTCGAACATAGGGGCAATGAATTCAAGCGTATCTTCAACGTTCTTGCGGAAGAAGACCGTCTCAGAGGTGCCGCCTAGATGGCATTGCTTTCGCGTACCGATCGAAGCGTGCTGGCGCGTTGGTGGTGGACGGTGGACCACTGGTCGGTCGCTTGCGTCGCCGTCTTGATCGCGGCCGGCGTGCTTTTGGCGTTGGCGGCAAGCCCGGCGGTCGCGCACCGCATCGGGGTCGAACCGTTCTATTTCGTCTATCGCCAGCTCAGCTTCGTCGCCCCCTCACTCATACTGATTTTTGCCGTATCGCTCCTCGGGCCGCGTGACGTTCGGCGGTTCGCTCTGGTTCTCTTCGTCGTCGCGTTTGGCTTGATGGTTGCGACACTCTTTTTCGGGCCGGAGATCAAAGGTGCGCAACGCTGGCTGCAGATTGGAATTTTTTCGCTTGAACCGTCGGAATTCGTGAAGCCGGCATTCGTTGTGTTGATCGCTGCAGTGCTGGCGGAGCGCAATCGAAGCCCGCGATTTCCCGGTACCGCTTTTGCAATCGCGCTTTATGCGATGGTGGTCGGCGTTCTCATTCTCCAGCCGGACTTTGGTCAAACGCTATTGATTACAACGGTTTGCGCGGCGTTGTTTTTCCTGGCCGGGTTGCGATGGTTTTGGATGGCGGCGTTCGGCGCGGTCGCACTCCTCGGCGCGATTGGGACCTACGTCATGGTACCGCATGTCGCGAGTCGCGTGGATCGCTTCGTCAATCCGGAGCACGGCGACACCTTTCAAGTGAACACCGCGCTCAACGCTTTCACGCAAGGCGGCCTTACCGGTGTCGGCCCCGGCGAAGGGACCGTGAAGTTCGTTCTGCCGGATGCGCACACCGATTTTATTTTTGCGGTGGCGGGTGAGGAGTTCGGACTTGCCGCTTGCACGCTTCTGATCGTGCTCTTCGGCGTCATTGTGATCCGCGCATTAAATCGCGCGTTGGCTGAGAAAGACCATTTCATCCAGCTCGCCTCGGCCGGACTCGCGACGATGTTGGGCTTGCAGGCTTTCATCAATATGGCGGTCAATCTGAGCTTAATCCCGGCGAAAGGCATGACACTGCCATTCGTCTCGTATGGCGGCTCGTCGATGCTTGCAGTTGCGTTGACCGCAGGCATGCTCTTGGCGCTTACGCGCCGCAGGCCGCCTGCTGCCGCGCAAAGACGCTGATGGCAACGGTCGTCATCGCGGCGGGGGGCACGGGCGGGCACCTCTTTCCTGCGCAAGCTTTGGCGGATGAGTTGGCGCACCGTCGGCACCGCGTTGTGTTGATGACGGATGATCGCGGCCAAAATTATGCGCAGACGTTTCCTCGGGCCGAGATCGTGACAATCCCGTCCGCGACGTTTGCCGATCGCGGTGCGGTCGGAAAAGGGTTCGCAGTCTTGCGGCTGGCGCGAGGTGCACTCTCCGCTTTCGCGACGCTCGGCCGGATCAAACCGGCCGTGGTCGTCGGCTTTGGCGGATATCCGGCGCTGCCGACGATGTTTGCGGCGGCGCGTCGCGGATTGCCAAGCGTCATTCACGAGCAGAACGCCATTCTGGGGCGCGTCAACCGCTGGCTCGCGCCGGCGGTGACGCGTATCGCTTCCTCATTCGCCAATATGAAATATCTCGATCCCGTGTTGTCTCCGCGCGTGGCGATGACCGGCAATCCGGTGCGGCCGGCAATTCTAGCCAGTGTTCGTGCGTACACGGCGCCGCAACCGAACGGCCCGTTCAACCTCCTCGTGTTCGGCGGGAGCCAAGGGGCGCGGGTGTTTTCGACTCTGGTTCCCGACGCCGTCAGCAAACTGCCCGATGCTTTGCGACGACGATTGAAGATCGTGCAGCAATGCAGAGCTGAGGATCTTGAGGGGGCGAAGGCACGGTACGACGCGATCGGGCTCAAACCGACATTGGCGCCCTTCCTCGCCGACATGGGCGATCGGCTGGCGGACGCGCACCTTGTGATCGGCCGGGCGGGTGCCTCGACTGTGACCGAACTTGCGATTGTAGGGCGTCCGGCGCTCCTCATTCCCTATCCCTACGCCATGGACGACCATCAGACGGCCAACGCAGGCGAAATCGCCGCCATCGGAGCGGGGTGGATGCTTGCAGAAGCCGGGTTAACGGCGGAAATATTGGCGGCGAAAATTAACGAGGTTGCGAGCGCTCCCGCTATGTTAAGTGACGCGGCGGCAAAGGCCGCCAGTCTGGGCCGGCCTCAGGCGGCGGCGACGCTTGCCGATTTGGTTGAATCCGTCGGTGGGCTTGCGACTGGCCCAACGACACGTCGGGAGTCCGCGGCATGAGCCGTCTGCCATTGCAAATCGGTGCGCTGCACTTCATCGGCATCGGTGGCATCGGTATGAGCGGTATCGCCGAGGTGATGCACAATCTCGGCTACAAGATCCAAGGCTCCGATGCCTCGGACAGCGCGAATGTGAAGCGGTTGCGTGGGCTCGGAATCAAAGTTGCGATCGGTCACGCGCCCGAGAATTTGGGTGACGCCGGCGTCGTCGTCTATTCGTCGGCCGTCAAGGCGGACAACCCCGAGCTTGCCGCTGCACGCGCACGTCTGATCCCGACCGTCAAGCGGGCCGAAATGCTCGCCGAACTCATGCGATTGAAAAGCGCCGTCGCCATCGGCGGGACCCACGGAAAGACGACGACGACGACGATGGTCGCGGCGCTGCTCGAAGCAGGCGGTTTCGACCCGACCGTCATCAACGGCGGCATCATCAATGCGTACGGAACCAACGCGCGGCTCGGCCAAGGCGAGTGGATGGTGGTTGAAGCCGACGAGTCGGATGGCACTATCGTCAAACTGCCCGCGACCATTGCGATCGTCACGAACATCGATCCCGAGCACCTCGATCACTACAAGGGATTCGAGGGGTTGAAGCGCGCTCTCGATACGTTCGTCGAGAACATTCCGTTCTACGGCTTTGCCGTTCTATGCATCGATCATCCCGAGGTGCAGGCGATGATCGGCCGTGTGAGCGATCGTCGCCTCATAACCTACGGCTTCGGCCCGCAGGCCGACGTGCGCGCTGTCAATGTGCGCTTCGAGGGCGGCGTTTCGCACTACGATGTGCTGTTGTCGGATCGCGTGAAGGGCGGCCAGCGCACGTTCGCCGGGTTGATGCTGCCGATGCCGGGAGAGCACAACGTTCAGAATTCGCTCGCCGCGATTGCGGTGGCGCGCGAACTCGGGATTCCCGATATCAGCGTGCGGGAAGCCTTGCTTCAGTTCGAGGGCGTGAAGCGCCGCTTCAGCAAAACCGGGACATGGAAGGGCGTCACGATTATCGATGACTATGCCCATCATCCGGTCGAGATCGCAGCGGTCATGAAGGCGGCGCGGCAGGTGACGATGGGCCGCGTCATCGCGGTGCTTCAGCCGCACCGTTATTCCCGCTTGCATGATCTTTTCCACGAATTCTCGACCTGTGTGCACGGCGCCGATGTCGTCGTTGTGTCCGATATCTATCCGGCGGGCGAGGCGCCGATCGAAGGGATGTCGCGCGACGCCTTGATCGACAGCATGCGCGCGCATGGTCACAGGCACGTCATGGCACTGGCGTCACCCGACGAGCTCGCCAAGGTCGTGGCCGAAATCGCGCGGCCGGGCGACTACGTCGTGTGTCTGGGGGCGGGATCGATCACCAATTGGGCCAATGCCTTGCCTGGTCAGTTGCAGGCGCAGAGCGACGGCACGAGGTAAGATATGAGCGTGGCCGCAACGCGGGCGGAGTCCGTCATCGCGCGCCTTCCCAAAGTGCGCGGACCGTATCAACGGCGGGCACTGCTCAAGGACTTAACTTGGTTTCGTGCCGGCGGCCCCGCTGATGTCCTCTTTTTGCCGGCCGACATCGACGATCTCGCGACTTTCCTGAAAGACACGCCGGGCGATATTCCGCTCACCATCGTCGGCGTGGGATCGAACTTGCTGGTGCGCGACGGTGGTATTGCAGGCGTCGTCATCCGTCTCGGACGCGGCTTCATGCATGTAACGGCGGATCCGACGCATCGCATTCGCGCCGGCGCCGCGGCGCTCGACGTTGCCGTCGCCAAGGGCGCACTGGATGCGGGCTTGAGCGGTCTTGAGTTCATGCGGGGCATTCCCGGTACCGTCGGTGGCGGCTTGCGCATGAACGCGGGCGCTTATGGCCGCGAATTCAAGGACGTTCTGGTGGAAGCCATGACGCTCACCAGGAGCGGCGAATTGGTCAAGTTCAGTAACAGTCAGATGGGGTTCACCTATCGTCACTCGTCGGCGTCTGAAAATGTCTTCTTCGTCGAAGCCGTATTTCAGGCGGCACCCGGCGAGCGCAGCGCGATCGAAGCCCGGATGAACGAGATCACCGAGGCGCGCTCCGCCACGCAGCCAATCAAGAGCAGAACGGGGGGGTCGACGTTCAAGAATCCGCCCGGCCACAAGGCGTGGCAACTTATCGATAAAGCGGGTTGCAGAGGGTTGCGGTACGGCGATGCCGAGGTCTCAACACTTCATTGCAACTTCTTGATCAATCATGGCGAAGCCACGGGCAATCAAATTGAAGCGTTGGGTGAAGAAGTGCGCGCAAAGGTCAAAGCTGCGACCGGCGTCGAACTCGAATGGGAAATCAGGCGCATCGGTACACAAGGAGGCAACACATGACCGCGCAGAAGCATGTTGCCGTATTGATGGGTGGCTGGTCCGCCGAGCGTCCCGTCAGCCTTGTCACGGGCCGTGGCTGCGCTCAGGCGTTGCGCGACGAAGGCTTCAAAGTCAGTGAAATTGATGTGGGCCGCGATGTTGCCGACGTGCTCTCCCACCTTAAGCCCGACGTCTGCTTCAACGCCTTGCACGGCCAATGGGGCGAGGACGGTTGCATTCAGGGTTTGTTGGAGGTTTTGGGCATTCCCTACACGCATTCGGGACTGCTTGCGTCGGCTGTAGCAATGCACAAGGAACGTGCCAAGGCCGTGTTTCGCACTGCCGGGCTGCCGGTCGTCGGGAGCATCGTCGTGTCGCGCCATGAGGCCGCCAAAGGCCAGGTGATGAAACCGCCCTACGTGATCAAGCCTGTCAATCAAGGATCCAGCGTCGGCGTCTTCATCATTCGCCAGGGAGACAACCGTCCGCCCTCGGAATTAACGAGCTCGGATTGGCATTTGGGCGAAGAGGTGATGGTCGAGGAATACGTGCCGGGCAGGGAACTCACAGTCGCGGTCATGAACGGAAAGGCGCTCGGCGTCACCGACATCGTGCCGAAGACGGAATTTTATGATTTCGACGCCAAGTATGCGCCCGGAGGCTCGGTGCACGTGATTCCGGCGAAGATCCACAAGACGGCCTACGACCAGGCGCTCGACATTGCAGAGCGTGCCCACGCGGCGCTCGGCTGCCGCGGCGTGAGCCGGACCGATTTGCGCTATGACACGACCAAGGGCGAGCCGGGACGCATGGTGATCCTCGAGGTCAACACGCAGCCCGGCATGACGCCGACTTCGCTTGTGCCCGAACAGGCAGCGTTCAACGGCATCAGCTACGGCGCGCTTTGCCGTTGGATCGTGGAGGATGCTTCGTGCGAGCGATAAGCATCGCCGACGAAGACGATGACGTTCCGCCGCCAAAGCCGCGACGGAAGGCTTCTGGCCGCGCCAAAGGGCGCCGTTCCAAGCGCTCGCGCAGCGACGACAGCGCAACCGCGCGTTGGGCGGGCTCGCTCAAACACTCCGCACGGCGCTCGGTCAGATGGGTTGCCGTGATTTCAGCTATTTTTGCGATTGTCATCGTGGCCGGACTTTTTTCGGGCGGCCACGTGTCGGCGATGTGGAACGACATCGGCGACGGCTTCGATGGCTTAATGGCGGATGCAGGGCTGACGGTGCAAAGTGTCTCGCTCGAAGGGCGCAGTGAAACGGCACGCACCGATATCATTCGCATGTTGGGCATAAAGCGCGGCACGCTAATGATCGACGTCGATGTTGATGAGGCGCGAGCGCGACTTGAGGCGCTGCCTTGGGTGAAATCGGCGGAAGTGCGCCGTGTTTGGCCCGACCGGATCTACGTGCACGTCGTCGAACGTCAACCGGTCGCGATCTGGCAGAATGAAGGGGAACTCGCCGTCATCGATCGCGATGGGCATGCCATCGCCGGCGAAGACGTCACGCGCTTCACGAACTTACCATTGGTGGTGGGAAAGGGAGCGGAGACCGCTGCGGCTGGTCTGCTCGACTTGCTAGGCCATCAGCCGCAACTAAGAAATCGCGTGAAGGCCGCAGTTAGAGTCGGCGAAAGACGTTGGAATTTACGACTTGATAACGGTGTTGAAGTACGCCTGCCAGAGGAAGGTGCAGAAGCAGCTTTGGCCGAACTTGTCAGGCTCGCGCGTGAGCAAGACATTCTCGGCCGAGACATCAAAGCGATCGACCTAAGGTTTCCCGATCGCCTCATCGTCAAGCTGCCGCAAGCATCGCCTCTCACCCCACCGGCGGCCAAGCCGGCGGGCGGCAGGGATACTTGATGATCAGTCGGTTCGGTAAGCGGTTCGGCAGCGACAAAGGCCTCTACCCGGTAAAGCCGGGAATCGTAGGCGCCTTGGACGTCGGCTCAACGAAAGTGGCCTGCTTCATTGCTAGGGCCGACGGCACGCGAGTCCCCGGACAACGCAACCTGCGCGTATTAGGCATCGGCCATCAAGTCAGCCGCGGCGTGCGCGCCGGCACGATTGTCGACATGGACGGCGCCGAAGAAGCCATTCGCGCCGCCGTCGAGCAAGCAGAGCGCATGGCGGGTCTGACTTTGCGCGACGCCGTCATCGGCATCGCCTGCGGCCAACCGAGCAGTAAGACGATCAAGGTCGAAGTTTCGATCGCCGGGCACGAGGTCGGCGAGCAGGATCTGCGCCACGCCCATCAATATGGGCGCGAGCAGATTCCGTTCGGCGACCGCGAAGTTATTCATTGTGCTCCCGGCAGCTACTCGATCGACGGCAGCCGGGGCATTCGAGATCCGCGCGGCATGTACGGCGAGCGGCTGGGCGTTTCGATGCATCTGGTTACAGCTGCGCAAAGCCCGATCCGCAATCTAGAGACATGCGTCGAGCGGTGTCATCTCGATGTAGCAGGCAAGGTAGCGGTGCCGTATGCGAGCGGCCTCGCGACACTCGTCGCTGACGAGATGGATCTGGGCGTTACCGTGCTGGACATGGGTGGCGGCACGACCTCGATCAGTGTGTTCTTCGACGGCAGCTTGATCTTGGCCGACGTTCTGCCCGTCGGCGGCAATCACATCACGACCGACCTCGCGCGCGGATTGTCGACGACGCTGTCGCACGCCGAGCGGATGAAAACACTTTACGGCAGCGCGCTCTCCAGCCCGCACGACGGGCAGGAGATGATGGCGGTGCCGCATATCGGCGAAGACGACCCGGACGCGGTGAGCCATCTTCCGCGCTCAGTCCTTACGGGCATCATTCAGCCACGGCTTGAAGAGACGTTTGAGCTCGTGCGCGACCGATTGCAGGACAGCGGCTTGGAATCGATTGCCGGGCGGCGCGTTGTGTTGACCGGCGGCGCGAGTCAATTGAACGGGGCGCGCGAGATCGCAGCGCGGATTCTCTCGAAGCAAGTGCGTCTCGGTCGGCCGGTTCGGCTCAGCGGTCTCGCTGAAGCAACTGGCGGCGGCGCATTCTCGACTTGCGCTGGGCTAGCGCTCTGGGCGGCGAATCGACCAAGCGAAATGTTCGGCGACGGCGATGCCGAGGACGATATTCCGCGCCAGGCCTACGGCACTTACGGGCTTGCGGGGATTACGCGTTGGTTTCGGGAAAATTTTTGAGACTGCGTGACGCGGAACAATATCGCGCGCGAAGGTGATGGCGACGGTGGCGACAAGAGGGAAGGCGATGAACATGGAGAGTTAGAGATGGCCATCAATCTCAAGGCGCCGGATTTCACCGAACTCAAGCCGCGCATTCTCGTGTTCGGTGTCGGTGGCGCGGGCGGCAATGCCGTCAACAACATGGTCGCTTCGAAACTCGAAGGCGTCGAATTCATCGTCGCCAACACCGATGCGCAGGCGCTCGCACATTCGAAGGCGCAACGCCGCATTCAGATCGGCAACAAATTAACGGCCGGATTAGGCGCGGGTTCGCGACCCGATGTCGGCACGGCCGCCGCGGAAGAAAGCATCGACGACATCAAAGAGTGCCTCGCCGGCAGTCACATGGCCTTCATAACGGCGGGCATGGGCGGTGGCACCGGAACGGGCGCGGCCCCCGTGATCGCCCGGATTGCGCGCGAAATGGGCGTGCTGACCGTCGGCGTCGTCACCAAGCCGTTCGCCTTCGAAGGACAGCGTCGCATGCGCGTCGCCGACGACGGCATTCACAAACTGCAGGAATTCGTTGATACGCTCATTGTCATCCCCAATCAGAATTTGTTCCGCGTCGCCAACGAAAAGACGACCTTCGCCAAGGCGTTCGAGATCGCAGACGAAGTGCTTTATTCGGGCGTGCGCGGCATCACCGACCTTATGGTCATGCCCGGCCTCATCAATCTCGACTTCGGCGACGTTCGCACGGTGATGAGCGAGATGGGCAAAGCCATGATGGGGACCGGTGAGGCTTCGGGCGAACGGCGCGCCATCGAGGCCGCGGAGGCCGCGATCAACAATCCGCTGCTGGATCACTCGTCGATGAAGGGCGCCCGCGGCGTTCTTATCAACATTACCGGCGGCATGGACCTGACGCTGTTCGAGGTCGACGAGGCAGCCAACAAGATCCGTGCCGAAGTCGATCCCGAAGCCAACATCATCGTTGGTTCGACGTTCGACGAGAAGCTCGATGGCCGTATGCGTGTCTCAGTCGTCGCAACCGGCATATCGGGCGAAGTCAAAGCGCAATTTTCGCCATCAAAAATGTCAACACCGCCACAAATCGAGGCGCCGCGAATTGTTCGACCGGCGATCTCCATCCCGGCGTTGGAAGCCAAGGTCGAGATCCACCGTACGACAGAGGCTACCGCCAACGCCGTTCACGCTCTGCAAAGTGAAATTGTGCAGGCCGGATTGGTTGGTGAAAAGGATGCCATACCAGCCCCCGTCATTCAGCAGCCGATGCCGACGCAAAGGCCTGCAATGCAGAAGCTTGAGCCGCTCGTGAAGCCGTCGATCCAATCGAGCGCAAATGTCGGCATTCGCGGTCACGCCGAGAGCCATGATTTCGATTCGAGCATGATCGAATCGCTTGGCCCCGATCCGCGCGAGGCCGCGCGCCTCCGAATCGCCGCGCAGATTCGTCCAGGCGCCCGTCACGAGGCGGAACGAAAGGCAAAGAAGAAAGCTGGATTCAGTATCCTAGGCATCAATATCGGCGGCGGAGGTGAGAGTTCGAAGTCCGCGGCGCACCGGGTGCCTTCGACCGCCAGCAATCTACGGTTGCCCCTCGAATCACCACTCTCAAGCGAGCCGGGCGAGCCGCGGATCTTGCCGAGTGCATCGCGTCCCAAGCCGCGTAACGATGCGTCGGAAGAGCTTCGCCCGAATCTTACGAGCGACGATCAACTCGAAATACCTGCGTTCTTGCGGCGGCAGGCAAATTGACGTGCATGGCCTGAACCCGCGGCAAATGGGGCTTTTGTTAGGGTTAATCGGGCCTTCGTCTACGTTGCCGCTGAAAACGCTGTGGCTTGAACGTAACAAAGCGAAACAAAGAGTTATTTCGCATGATTCGAGCACACTGTTAGACATTTCTCGGCGATGGAGCCACACGTACGGGAACTGGGTGTTAAGGCAAATTTCCCGTTACGGTGGAATTCAGGGACGGCGCCCGACTGAGGGGGAAGGTGCTGTTCGGAAGCTGTGGGGGCGGCGGTTCAGACCGTGGCCTATCTGCGGCGACGATTTGGTCTGCGTTGATCATTTCGTCCGGACAGCCGGTTGCGTTTGTGAGGGGTAATGGCGCTTCAGACGACGATCAAGAACAAGATGGTTTGCCAAGGTGTCGGGGTACACACTGGCATTCTTTCTACTTTGACACTCCTGCCGGCACCTGAAGGGACGGGAGTTGTTTTCCGCCGCACGGACCACCCGGGAATCGCGGGCGTCGTGCCGGCCCGCTACGACAGTGTCACCGACACTCGACTCGGCACCACAATCGGCAACGTCTACGGCGTGAAGATTCACACGGTCGAGCACCTGATGGCCGCGATTGTCGGCTGTGGGGTCACGAACCTCGTCGCCGAGATCGATGGACCGGAAGTCCCGATCATGGACGGAAGCGCGGCACCGTTCGTGTTTTTGCTCGAATGCGCCGGCCTAACGCATCAATCCGCGCCGCAACGCGCCGTTCGCATTCGCGAAACGGTCCGCGTCGAAGACGGCGAAAAATACGCCGAACTAGCGCCTGGCATGGGCTTTTCGGCCGAGCTTGAAATTGCATTCGAGAATTGCCCGGTGATCGATCGCCAGTTCTACTCGTTTGATCTCGACGGTCCGTCGTTTAAGGCCGAACTGGCGCGGGCTCGCACCTTCGGTTTTCGCCACGAGGTCGAGTATTTGCAATCGCAGGGCCACGCGCTCGGCGGATCTCTGACCAATTCGATCGTGGTCGACGGCGACCGCATCATGAACGAAGGCGGATTGCGCTACTCCGACGAATTCGTCCGGCACAAGCTGCTTGACGTCGTTGGCGACATGGCGCTCGCCGGGGCTCCGATCTTTGGCGCGTTCCGCGGCTTCAAGACCGGTCATGCACTCAACAATCGCTTGCTGCGCGAAGTGTTCAGCCGCCGTTCCGCGTGGGAAATGGTGACGCTGCATGCCCGCCGCACGGCACCGGCGGCAGAGCGTGTCTATACCGGTGTGCTCGCGGCAGCAGAGTAGGCGGGAACGAATTTAGTCGGACGCCGCGGGCTACGAGACCGCGGCGTTGCCATTTCGGCACCCTGGTTGGTGCCGTTGGGCGGCGGGCCGATACAACTTGAGACTTTCGACATGACGGGAGCGGTTTCTGCTGGCTAGCAAGTCGGCGCTGCTTACGGTAAAAACGCCCCGAATTACGGCCTGCCGCTCGATGCCCCCGGGCGGCGCTCGCCTTGTGCCTTGGCCCCCTCGAACCTTGTAAAGAACCCGATGTCGAACATTGCGTTCCGTTTCCCGGTCCGGCGCCTTTCTATTGCACTGGTAACGGCGTTTTCGCTGTCTGCGTGTGCCGGCGACGAGGCCCTGAAGGAGGCGCCTGAAGCGCCACCCGAGAAGCTTTATAGCGATGCGCTCGATCAACTCGATCGCGATAATTGGCAGCTATGCGCGCAGGGCTTCGACGAGGTCGAGCGTCAGCACCCATATTCCGTGTGGGCGCGGCGGGCGATCTTGATGTCGGCCTACTGCTACTACCAGGCGAATAAATACACGGAAGCCATCACGGCGGCCGATCGGTTCATCACGCTGCATCCGGGCAACAAGGAAGCGCCCTACGCCTACTATCTGAAAGCGGTGTCTCTTTATGAACAGATCGTCGACGTGGGCCGCGATCAACGGCGTACCGAACAAGCCATGGGCGCGCTCACCGAACTTATCCGCCGCTTCCCGCAAACAGACTACGCCCGCGACGCGCGGCTGAAGCTCGACCTGACGCGCGATCACTTGGCCGGCAAAGAGATGTCCATCGGACGGTATTATCTGCGCCGTAATGAGTATGTGGCCGCTATCAATCGTTTCCGCACCGTAATCGAGAAATATCAAACGACTAGCCACGTCCCTGAGGCTTTGCATCGCCTTGTGGAGTGCTACCTGTCGCTGGGCGTGAAGAAGGAAGCGCAGACCGCGGCGGCGGTGCTCGGGTACAATTATCCGGGCAGCGAGTGGTACGAAGACAGCTACAACCTGCTAGTCGAGAACAAGATCGAACCCCAGACAAAGCCGGACGAGAAATCTTGGATCACCCACGCATGGTCGTCGGTCTTCTGACCGGGGACCGGGTCGACACCGTGGTCTGAGCATCGATGCTCACCTCGCTTTCGATTCGCGATTTTGTTCTGATCGAGCGGCTGGATCTCGAGTTCGAGAGCGAGCTCAGCGTGCTCACGGGCGAAACCGGAGCGGGCAAGTCGATCCTGCTTGATGCACTCGGCTTGGCGACGGGGGGGCGCGCTGAGCGCGGCTTCATCCGGACAGGCTCCTCGACGGCAACGGTCTCAGCGGTGTTCGAGCCGGCTGGCGATCATCCCTCACGTGCAGCCCTCAGGGGCAATGGACTGGACGGCGACGGGCCGCTCATCTTTCGCCGCAGCATAGGCACCGATGGCCGCACACGTGCCTTCATCAACGATCAGCCGATCTCGATCGGCTTGATGCGTGAGGCCGGCGGTCTGCTGCTTGAAGTGCACGGGCAGCATGACGATCGCGGGCTTCTGGACGCGAACGGGCATCGCGGCTTGCTCGATGCCTTTGGCGGTTTGGACGAGCAGGCGGGAGCAGCCGCCCAAGCTTGGCGTGAACTGAGGGCTTGCGAAGATGCACAAGCGACGGAGAGCGAGCTGCAGTCCAAGACCCTGGCCGAACATGAGTATCTGCAGCACATGGTGGACGAGCTGGGAGCTCTTTCTCCACGTTCCGATGAAGAGAACGAACTGGCGTCATCGCGCGCGTTGATGATGGCGTCGGAAAAGATTGCGGCCGATCTGAACGACGCCGCGGACGCCTTGACCGGGCATGGCGGCATCGAGGCGCGACTCAATCTTGCGCTGCGCCGGTTGGGGCGCGCGCAGGCCTATGCCCAAGGCAAGCTCGACGACGCGGTCGGTGCACTTGAGCGCGCGGCCGTCGAAGCATCGGAAGCCCGCATTGCGGCCGAGAAGGCACTACGGGCGTTGGCCTTTGATCCGCGCGCCCTTGAGCGCAACGAAACGCGGCTCTTTGCGTTGCGGGCCACGGCTAAGAAATATGGCGGGTCATGCGATGCGCTGCCGGCAAAGCTCGCCGAGGCGCAAGCACGCCTAAAGGCGATCGAGGGGGCGCAGACACGCGCGCGCGAGTTGGCGCAAGCAGCAACAGTGGCACGCGCAAAGTTTGAAGCAGCCTGTGCGATCTTGAGCAACGCCCGGAGGGTGGCGGCGGAACGGCTCGACGAGCGGGTGGCAGAAGAGCTTGGACCCCTCAAACTCGATCGAGCACAATTCAAGACGGCAGTTGATGCGTTGAACGGCGAGGCAGCCGGTCCGCATGGGCGCGATCGAGTTGAATTTGCGATCTCAACCAACCCGGGCGCGCCGTTCGGACCGCTGAGCAAGATAGCGTCGGGCGGCGAGCTTGCGCGATTCATTTTGGCGCTGAAAGTTGCGCTTGCCGCGCAGGGCTCGGCGTCGACGTTGATTTTCGATGAGGTCGATCGCGGCGTCGGCGGCGCGGTTGCCGACGCCGTCGGCGAGCGCTTGGCGCGTCTGGCGAACGGCGTGCAGGTGCTGGTCGTGACGCATTCGCCGCAAGTCGCCGCGCGCGGTCGCCATCATCTGCGCGTCGCCAAAGCCATGGTCGGCGGCAGCATGGCGACGTTCGTCGAAACGCTGGACAAGGCCAACCGCCGCGAAGAAGTCGCGCGGATGCTGGCCGGCGCGAAGGTCAGCGACGAGGCGCGCGCGGCCGCGGACAAATTGCTGGCGGTGGCGCCCGAGGCTCCGCCGAAGCGACGTCGCGCGACGTGAACGTCAAGCGCGCCGTGCCTGTGGCCAAGTTGAGCGAAGCCGAAGCGGCGGCCGAGTTGACACGTTTGGCAAAAGAGATCGCTTCGCACGACAAACGCTATCATGCGGACGACGCGCCCACGATCAGCGACGCCGATTATGACGCGCTAAAGAAACGGAATGCGGCCATCGAGGCCAGCTTTCCGCAGCTCATCCGCAGCGATAGCCCGTCGCGCCGCGTCGGATTCGCGCCGGTCGAAAAATTCGCCAAGGTCACCCACGGCGTGCCGATGCTGTCGCTCGACAATTCCTTCGACGACGAAGACGTGAGCGATTTTGTCGATCGCGTGCGCCGCTTCCTGGGATTGAAGGCGGGCGACGAATTGATCCTTACCGCCGAGCCTAAGATCGACGGGCTCTCGGCAAGCTTGCGCTACGAGAAGGGCAAGTTCGTGCTCGGCGCGACACGGGGCGACGGCGAGGTTGGCGAGGACATCACCGCCAATCTGCGCACGCTGAAGGAGGTGCCCGCAACGCTGCGCGGCCGCCAGATCCCCGACGTGATCGAAGTGCGCGGCGAGGTGTATCTGACGCACGCGGCCTTTGCGCAGATAAATGCGGCGCAAGCGGAAGCCGGAGACAAGATCTTTGCCAATCCGCGCAATGCGGCGGCGGGCTCGCTGCGCCAGCTCGACTCATCGGTCACGGCGAAACGGCCGTTGCATTTTTTCGCCTATACCTGGGGTGAAGCATCGAGCGTTCCCGGTAAGACGCAGTGGGAGGTGATCGCCGCGTTCAAGGATTGGGGTTTCGTCACCAACCCGCTGATGAAGCGCTGCTCCTCCCTCGAACAGATGCTCGCCTTCTACAACGACATCGCCTCGCGCCGCGCAAAGCTCGGCTACGACATCGACGGCGTCGTCTACAAGGTCGACCGACTCGATTGGCAGCAAAGGCTCGGATTTGTCAGCCGCGCGCCACGCTGGGCGATCGCGCATAAATTCGCCGCCGAGCAGGCGGAGACCGAACTCCTTGATATCGACATTCAGGTTGGGCGCACCGGCGTGCTCGCGCCGGTCGCCAGACTCAGACCGGTGACCGTCGGCGGGGTCGTCGTCTCCAACGCGACGCTGCACAACGAGGATGAGATCGCGCGCAAGGATGTGCGCATCGGTGATACGGTCGTCATTCAGCGCGCCGGCGACGTGATCCCGCAAATCGTGCGGGTGATTGAACCGAAGCGGCCGAAGAACTCCAAGCCCTATAAGTTCCCGCAGAAGTGTCCGGTGTGCGGCAGTCATGCCGAGCGCGAGTTGAACGAGAACACGGGAAAGCTGGATGCGGCGCGACGGTGTACCGGTGGGCTCATCTGCGCGGCGCAAGCGGCGGAGCGCATCAAACATTTCGTATCGCGCAGCGCCTTCGACATCGAGGGCTTCGGTTCAAAGCATGTCGACGAATTTCTGGCCGACAAATTGATCGCGCACCCGTCTGATATTTTCGCGCTTGAAGAGAGGTTTGGTTCGGGACCGAAAGCGATTGCGGCGCGCGAGGGGTGGGGACCCCAGTCGGCCGCCAAGCTCTTCGCCGCGATCAATGCGCGGCGGACGATCGCGCTTCACCGCCTCATCTATGGGCTGGGGATCCGGCATGTCGGCGAATCGACGGCGCGTCTGCTTGCCCGGAATTACGGATCGGTCAAAGCCTTCGTCAAGGCGATGGTCGCAGCGAGCGATCCCGACTCGAAAGCGTTCGCGGAGCTTGATGCGATCGACGGCATCGGCGAGGTCGTGGCGCGCGAGATTGCTGAGTTCTTCGCCGAAAAACACAACCGCGAAGAAGTCGAACGGGTCCTCGATCAGATTGAAGTCCAGGATGCCGAAAAGCCCAAGACGAACTCGCCTGTCGCCGGCAAAACGGTCGTCTTTACGGGCTCGCTCGAAAAGATGACGCGCAATGAGGCGAAGGCCCGTGCCGAGTCTTTGGGCGCGCATGTCGCAGGCTCGGTGTCGGCGAAAACTGACCTCGTCGTGGCGGGGCCGGGCGCGGGGTCGAAACTCAAAGATGCGCAAAAACTCGACGTCAAAGTGATCTCGGAAGACGAGTGGCTGAAGCTGATCGGCGGAAGTTAGACTTCGGCGAATTCGATCACGATACCATGAGCCGATGCGGCTGGAACGATCACGCTCGAGCGCGTCTCCTGATGCGGGACTTTGGCCATAGAGAGCATGGCGGCCGCTGCGTCGGGTTCGTTGACATCGATCGATAACGCGACAATGCCGCTGTCGGGCGCGCCTTTGAGCGCCGTGCCGTAGCACGCTTCGATCTTGGTCCGCGGCTGAATTGTGATGCTTGCGTTGCGCAAGCCTTCGCCATACAGCGCCTTGGCTTCCGTCTCGTACTTGGCGGTGTCGCCCGCGGCGATGATGATGCCAGAAACACCGGTCGCGCTGTTTGGATGCAGTTGCCATTCGTGGCGCGCGCGGGTCAATTCCGGCGTCAGGTGCGTGCATACGAACTGGATGACGTTTGGCAACGTGAGGCCCGGCATCATGACATTTCGGAATTTGACGATCTCGTGCTTGCTATCGAGGTCGAGGGGCCGCGATAGGTCGTTCGGATCTTCAGCGGCAATGCCGGCGGCTCGCAATGCCGCGACTGCCGTGTCCGCGTCGTCGGCGCCATAGGCGATGCCCATGCCGCCTTCGCCTTGCGCTGCAACCCGTTCGGCTAGGCGGCCCTTGGCGCCCGTTTCATCGACGATCCCCATAAGCTCGATATAGCTGTCCTTGAACATGATGCAGTGGTTGCCGGTGCCGCGGCCCTCATGAAGGCCGCGCGGTGTAAGCGTGAAGCCGAGCCGGCGATAGGTTGCTGCCGCTTCATCGAGATTGCGCACGGCAATGATGACGTGGTCGAGGCGGGAGAGCGGAGCCATCCGCTTCAGATGGCTCGCGTCGCCTGGTCGATCCAGGTGGCGGTTTCGCCGTCGACTCTGCCGGCATGCGCTTGACGGACGCGTGCGTGGTAGTCGTTGAGCCAGACGCGCTCGTCCGCCGTCAGCAGCGAGACATCGACACAGGCGAGATCGATGGGCGCGAGCGTCAAGGTCTCGAACGTCATCATCTTACGGTCGCCGCCGAAATCCTTTGGTTCGTTCACCGCTACCAGGTTTTCGATGCGAATGCCGTAGTGGCCAACTTTATAATAGCCGGGCTCGTTGGAAACGATCATGCCTGGGCGCAATGCAACAGTGATCGGGCGCTTCGAAATGTTCTGCGGGCCTTCGTGCACGCTGAGATAGGCGCCGACGCCGTGGCCAGTGCCGTGGTCGTAGTCGAGACCCGCATCCCACAGGGACGAGCGCGCCAGCGTGTCGAGCTGAACACCCATGGTGCCTTCGGGAAAACGGGCGCGGGCGAGCGCGATGTGGCCCTTCAGGACGCGCGTGAAGCGATCCTTCATTTCGGTGGTCGGTGTGCCGATCGCAATGGTGCGCGTCACATCCGTCGTGCCGTCGAGATACTGGCCACCGGAGTCGATGAGATAGAGCGTGCCGGTCTCGATCTTGCGGTTGGATTTCTTGGTCACACGGTAATGCGGTAGCGCGCCGTTCGGCCCCGCCGCCGAAATCGATCCGAAGCTCAGATCTTTGAGCGCGCCGGTTTCGACACGGTATGCCTCCAGCGCGCGAGCCGCGGCAATTTCGTCAAGATGACCCTTGGGTGCCTCCTTGGCGATCCAGCACAGGAAGCGCGACAGAGCCGCGCCGTCGCGCACATGGGCATTGCGAACGCCTTGAAGCTCCGTCGAATTCTTGCAGGCCTTCGGCAAGAGGCACGGGTCCGTGGCGCGTATGACGCCGGCGCCGCCTTTGTGCAATCGGTCTAGCGCCCAGCCGGCCGCCGTTGCCGGATCAATTTGCACGCGTTTTTTCGCCCGGCCCAGCGATTCCAGATGCGCGGCGAATTCTTCGGGGGCGCGAACGGTGACGCCATTGCCGAGCCATGTATCGATACCCGGCGTGAATTTACGGCGATCGACGAAGAGATCGACATGACCGTCGGCGTTCAGCACGGCAAAGCTCAGCGGAAATGGCGTATGCGGCACGTCGCTGCCGCGGATGTTGAGGAGCCAGGCGATCGATTCCGGCAGTGTCAGCAGCGCTGCGTCTGCATTCGTTTCGCTGAGAGTTTTGGCGACGCGCTCTCGTTTGGATGACGAGCCCTCGCCCGCGAAGTCGAGCGTTTGTATCGCAATGGCGCCCAACGGTGCAGCGGGTTGATCGTCCCACACGGCATCGAGTGGATTGTCGGCGCAAGCGACAAGCAGTCCGCCGGCGCGGGCAACGGCTGCCTGCAGCGCTTCGACTCCGTGAACTGTGTGAAGCCAGGGGTCGTAACCGAACTTGGCGCCTTTGGGCAGGTTCAATGCAATCCAGTCGGGCGGCGGTTGATCGATGAGAGATAGATTCTCGAATTGTTGGGCGTCGACCTGCTCGTGCGCCTGTACGGTGTAGCGTCCGTCGATGAAGATCGCAGCCTTCACCTGTAGGACGGCGGCGACGCCGGCCGAGCCGGTGAATGCGGTCAGCCACGACAACCGTTCGGCGCGGGGCGGCACGTATTCCCCTTGATGCTCGTCAGAGCGCGGAACGATGAACCCTTCGAGCCCGCGCCGCTTGAGCTCAGCGCGCAACGCGGCGAGGCGCGGCGCGCCTTGCGAAGGTTCGGTGGTGTCGGCGAAGGATTGAAACGCGGTTTGGTGCAGCATGAGGGAAAACTAGAGGGCCGGACGCCAGGGCTCAAGCGATCTTGTGGTCTAGTTGACCCTCGTCCCGTGCATTTCGCGGTAGACGCCGGGGGTTACCCCGAACCGGCGCTCAAAGGCGCGGATCAGATGGTCGGAGCCTGAAAACCCGGCGCGGGCAGCAACCTGCGCAAGGTCGAAGGTCCGCGCCTCAAGAAGATGCCGGGCAGCATCCAGCCGTAGCGACTCGACAAACTTCGCGGGCGACACGCCGAGTTCCGCCTGGCAATGCCGGTGAAAGTTTCGCGGACTCATGTTGGCGCGATCGGCCAGCGTTTCGACGTCAAGCCGTTTGTCGAGATTGCGTTCAGCCCAGTCGGCAAGATCGGCGAGCCGACTGTCTTTCGTCGACTGCGCCACTAAAGTCGTCGAGAATTGCGTCTGATGGCCGGGCCGTCGCAAATAAACGACGAGCTGGCGCGCGATTGCCATTGCGATGTCGCGGCCGAAATCCTGCTCGACGAGCGCCAGCGACATGTCGATGCCGGTCGTGACGCCGGCAGAGGTCCAGCATTTGCCTTCGTTGATGTAAATCGCTTCAGGATCGACGTCGAGGTCAGGAAAGTTTTGCTGCAAGTCGGTCGTCGCGCTCCAGTGCGTGGCGACGCGTTTTCCCTTTAGCGTGCCGGTCGCTGCAAGCAGAAATGCGCCTGAACAGACCGAACACGCACGGCGTGCGTTCTTTGCCGCCACGCCGATCCAGTCCATGAAGTGCTTGTCGGCGAGCGCGTCGCGGATTCCTTTTTCATCGCCACCGGGGATGACGAGAGTGTCGATAGATTTCGGGGGGACACTGCGCAAAGAGTCCGCCGCTAGCGCAAAACCTGCTGAGGTTGTGATCGTGCCCGGCTTCGCGGCGACGAATTTTACGCGATAGGCTTCGCGGCCCAGCATTTGATTGGCGCTGCCGAAAACTTGACCGGGTCCGACCGCGTCCAGCGATTGCAGACGCGGGAAGATGGGAATGACGACGAGATGCGTTTTCGGCATTTGGCACAAATACTCGATTACTTGTCATTTGTGCCATATCGAAGCGGTGGTAGCAATAGGCGACCTCAACGGAGACGCCCCAATGACAGCGCCGTTTCACATTGGCCTCTTGCTCTATCCCAATCTGACGCAACTCGATCTCACTGGCCCCGCGCAGGTTCTGTCGCGCGCACCGGGCGCCAAGATGCACTACATCTGGAAGACCATCGAACCCGTTCCGTCGGACGCGGGTCTGTCGCTGATGCCGACGACGACGTTCAGGGATTGCCCGCAGCTCGACCTCATCTGCGTACCGGGCGGCGCGGGTCAGACGGTGTTGATGAGCGACGAGGAGACATTGGGCTTTCTTCGCACGCAAGCGGAGAAGGCGAAATACGTAACATCCGTGTGCACGGGCTCGCTGATACTGGGCGCAGCCGGGTTGATCAGCGGTTACAAATCCGCGTGCCATTGGATGTGGCGTGAATACCTGCCGGCGTTCGGAGCGATTCCCGTGAACGCACGCGTGGTGAAGGATCGCAACCGCATCTCCGGCGGCGGCGTCACGGCGGGCATCGATTTCGCCCTAACGGTCGTTGCCGAGATCTGGGGCGACGAAGCGGCCAAGATGATCCAACTCTTTCTTGAATATGACCCGCAACCACCGTTCGATTGCGGTTCGCCGGAACGCGCGGGGCCGGAGCTGGTCGCGAAGGCGAAAAAGCAGCTCGAGACGCTGGCGGCGTCGCGTGCGAAGCTGATCGACGAGGTCGCGGCGCGGCAAAGATTGGCTGCGCGGTAACTCTCAAATTCAGCGGAGTGCAACGATGAAACTACGCACTGTGGCGATCTCATTGGCGATGGTCGTATCGGTCGGCGTTGTCGGCGTTGTCGGGGTCTATCTATCGTATCCGGGCGACGGCGACAGGTTCGCTGCGCCAAGACCTGTTACCGCTGAAGAAGCTGCACACACGTTGGCAGCGTTGAAGCCGCCGAAACGCGCGCGCCCCGTTGTCGCAGTCGTTGGCGCCAACGAGGGATCGGAGACCACCGACTATCTGATCCCCTATGGCGTGCTCAAACGCTCGGGTGTCGCCCATGTCGTGTCGCTCGGCGTGAGGCCGGGCCCGGTAATGCTGATGCCGGCTCTCACGATCGTGCCCGAGGCGACGGTCGGGGAATTCGACGCCCGATTCCCTGATGGTGCCGACTACGTGGTCGTGCCGGCACTGCACAACGCGAACAACCCTGCGATGATCGCTTGGATTAAAGCGCAATCGAGCAAGGGCGCAACGATCGTCGGCATCTGCGCAGGTGCGTGGGTCTTGGCGAATGCCGGGTTACTCGACGGGCGTGACGCGACAACGATTTGGGCGAGCATCGACGAACTTCGCGCCAAACACCCGACGATGCGTTACGTGCCAAACCGGCGCTACGTCGCCGACCGCGGCGTCGTGACGACAACCGGCGTGAGTGCGTCGCTGACGGTTTCTCTGGCGCTCGTTGAAGCTATCGCAGGCCACGAGCGCGCAGCAACGCTCGCGCACGAGATTGGCGCGCCGGGGTGGAACGCCGAGCACGCGAGCGGCGCTTTTCGGGTGAGGCGTAGCGATATCCGGGCGATGGTGCCGGTTCTCTTGGGTCTCGGGCGACACGAGACAGTCGGCATCCGCGTTTTCGCTGGTGTCGATGAGGTCTCCCTCGCGCTGACAGCAGATGCTTATATGACGACGAATCTGACGCAGGTGCTGGCGTTGGCTGATAACACAGAGCCGGTGGTGACGGCGCAAGGCATCCGCCTCGTGCCCGACGGCGTGCGCGGAAGGGCGCGGGTCGATGTGATGGCGGCCGATGTTTCGCGTGACACGCCCGTGGCGGCTTTTGAGCGGGCCTTTGCTGATATTGGCGCACGATACGGGCGCGACTACGCTTCTCTCTCGCACCTGGCCCTTGAATACCCGGAGAGCGACGCGCGAGGTGCCGTCAGGGCCGCGCGAGAGTGAGCGTAATCCAGCCTTCGAGGGCGCTGCGGCGCACGAGGTGCAGGCTTTGTACGCGCGCGGCGGCGAGGACATAGTTGGCTTGCTCGTCGAGGAGGCCAGAGAGGATCGCGTTTCCGCCCGGCGCGAGGTGTCGGCGAATGCCGGGCATCAGTTTGACCAGCGGACCCGCTAAGATGTTCGCGAAGATGAGATCGTATGGTGCGCCGTCGGCGATGTAGGGCGCGCGGAATCCGTCGCCGCTGGATATGCGTAGATGCGGCACGGCGCGGTTGATACGCGCGTTCTCGCGAGTCTTGGCAACCGCAAGCGGATCGATGTCGGTGGCGACGGCGGCACGGTGAACGCTGCGTGCGAAGGCCATCGCGAGAACGCCGGTGCCGCACCCCAAATCGAGTGCGTTGCGAAATCGGCGCCGCTTCCACAATGCGTCAAACGCCAAAAGACAGCCGCGCGTCGTGCCGTGATGACCGGTGCCGAAGGCATACGACGCTTCGATCTTGAGGGCGATTGCGTTCGCCGGTATCGCGCCCGTCGAATGCGATCCATGAATGAAGAAGCGCCCGGCGTGCACCGGCGGCAAGCCGTCGAGCGCGCGCGCCACCCAATTTTCGTCCATCACAGGGATGATGCGCATCGCGACGCCAGTCGCGGCGGCGAGCGCTTGTTCGTCCGGCGGGGCGGCGAAGAAGGCTTCGATCTCCCACAGCCCTCGCTCGCCGAGCTCAAACGACGAGACAGCCGGCGGCGTGGGATCGAGCGCTTCAAGTGCCTCGACCAGTCGCTGTGCGTCGAGCTTCGGGAGGACGGCGCGTGCTTTCCAGCAGGAGATCATGCGCGCGTCAGGAAGCTCGCGATCACGCGCTTCTCGCCCGCCTTGTCGAAGTCGACCGTCAGCTTGTTGCCGTCGATCATGGTGACGCGGCCGTAGCCGAATTTCTGATGAAAGACGCGAGCGCCGCGCTGATAGGTTGCGGCCGCCGGGTCCGACGTCGCGACTAGTTCGGCATGCGCTTCGATCGCGGGACGAGAGCCGAAGACTTGGCCGCGCTGCGCTTGGGCGCGCCGCCATCCGGGCGAGGTGTAGCCGCTCTCGAAAATCGGCGCCGTCGAGAGCGGCGATTGACCGTAGGAAAGGCCCGGTTCGCTTTCGACGACGATTGCGTCTTGCGGCAATTCACCGACGAAGCGCGAGGGCATGGCGCTCTGCCACATCCCATGAACGCGGCGATTGGCGGCGTAGGAGATCTTGGCGCGCTCCTTGGCGCGCGTAATGCCGACATAGGCCAAGCGGCGCTCTTCCTCCAAGCCCTGTAAGCCGTTTTCATCAAGCGTGCGCTGGCTTGGGAATAAGCCTTCTTCCCAACCCGGTAAGAACACCACGGGAAACTCGAGGCCCTTGGCGCCGTGCAAGGTCATGATGCTGACTTTGTCGGTTCCGGCGGATTGTTCGATTTCCATGACTAGGGAAACGTGTTCGAGAAATCCGGCTAGCGAGTCGAACTCCTCCATCGAGCGAACGAGTTCTTTCAGATTGTCGAGCCGCCCTGGCGCTTCGGCGGAGCGGTCGGCCTGCCACATGGCTGTGTAGCCACTCTCGTCCAGAATGATTTCGGCAAGCTCCGGATGGGCCAAGCTTTCGGCTTGCGCGCTCCAGCGCGTGAAACTTTGCGCCAGATCGCGGAGCGCACTGCGCGTTCTCGCGCCAAGCTCGTCGGTTTCGACGAGCGCGCGTGTCGCCTGGAGCAACGGCGCGTTCATGGCGCGCGCCATACGGTGCACGGCCTGCAGCGCGGCGTCGCCCAGTCCGCGCTTCGGCTTGTTGAAGATGCGTTCGAACGCTAGATCGTCGTCCGGCTGGGCGACGACGCGCAGGTAAGCCAGCGCATCGCGAATTTCCTGGCGCTCGTAGAACCGCGGACCGCCGATCACGCGATAGGGGACGCCGGTCTGCACGAAGCGCTCTTCGAAGCCGCGCATCTGAAACGAAGCGCGAACCAGAATGGCCATGTCGTTGAGCTTGGCGCCGGCGCGGTGATATTGCTCGATATCGTCGCCGACGACGCGGGCTTCTTCCTCGGCGTCCCAAAGCCCGCGCACGGAGACGCGCTCGCCGTGCGGCAGTTCGGTCCACAATGTCTTGCCGAGGCGCGATTTGTTGGCGGCGATCAAGCCCGAAGCAGCCGCCAGGATATGCGGCGTCGAGCGATAGTTGCGCTCGAGGCGAATGATCTTGGCCCCGGGAAAATCGCGCTCGAAGCGCAGGATGTTGTCGACCTCGGCGCCGCGCCAGCCGTAGATCGACTGATCGTCATCGCCGACGCAGCAAATGTTGCGGCGCTGACCGGCGAGCAAACGGAGCCAGAGATACTGAGCGACGTTGGTATCCTGATATTCGTCGACCAGCATGTATCTGAAGCGGCTCTGATAGTCGGCGAGTACTTCGGCGTGTTCGCGCAGCAGGGTGATCGGTTCGACCAACAGATCGCCGAAATCCGTCGCATTGAGCGTTTTCAGACGCTGTTGGTAAGCGGCGTAGAGTTCGGCGCCCTTGCCGTTGCCGTAGGCAAAGGCTTCGCCCGGCGGGACGTCGCCCGGGCGCCAAGCGCGGTTCTTCCAGGAATCGATGTGCGAGAGCAGCTGGCGCGCCGGCCAGCGTTTCTCGTCGATCTTCGCCGCCTCGATCACCTGTTTGAGCAAGCGCAACTGATCGTCGCCGTCGAGGATCGAGAAGTTGGGCTTGAGGCCCATCATCTCGGCGTGGCGGCGCAGGATCTTGGCGCCGATCGAATGGAATGTGCCGAGCCACGGCATGCCCTCGACTACGCCGCCGATTAGGGCTCCGGTGCGCTCGATCATTTCGCGCGCGGCCTTGTTGGTGAAGGTCACTGCCAAAATCTGGCTCGGCCAGGCGAGCCGCGTCTGCATGATGTGTGCGAGGCGCGTCGTCAGTACGCGCGTCTTGCCGGTCCCGGCGCCGGCGAGCACCAAGACCGGGCCGTCGGTCGTCAGCACGGCCTCGCGTTGGGCTTCGTTGAGCCCGCGCAAATAAGGCGGCTCCGCCTGGGGCGGTGTGTGGACCTGAACCGGCTGGGTCATGATTCCGAGAGAGTAGCACGCCGCGCGCTGGTCATTGCGCAATCGCGGCAAAGCCTTTGGCACGGATTTCCGGGCCAGACTCGTCCAATTTTGGCGCCGGCGGCCGGGTTGCGGGATCGGCGAATGTGGAAAGCTTTATCGGGTTGCCGGCGAGTTTCAGTGTGCCGGCTTCGTCGTCGTGCATCGTCACCACCATGTTGCGCGAAATGACATGGGTGTCGGCCAGAACTTGTTCCACATTGTTGATCGGGCCGCAGGGTATGCCGGCGGCTTCGATGATGGTGAGCCAATCACGGGCGGAGCGTTTCTTTAGGGCAGCTTCCATTTCTGCCGTCAGGGCGGCGTGGCTTTGGTTGCGCAGCTCGTTGGATTTGAAGCGCTCGTCATTGGCGAGCACCGGGCAGCCGATTGCTTCGCAGAGCCGCACGAATAGTTGATTGTTGCCGGCGGCGATGATGATCGGCTTGTCGCCGGTGGCAAAGGCGGCGAACGGCGTGATCGAGGGGTGGCGCGAGCCGAGAGGCCCCGGCGACTGTCCCGTCGCGACATAACGCGCGATGGCGTTCTCGAGCAAAGCCACCTGGCAATCGAGCATCGCGATATCGAGCTTTTGTGCTTCTCGGGTGCGCTCGCGATGATAGAGCGCCGCGCCGATACCGGACAGCGCAAACAAGCCGGCGCCTAGATCGCCGATGGATGTGCCGACGCGGGTCGGCGGGCTGCCGGGATGTCCGGTCAGGCTCATGACACCGCCCATGCCTTGAACGACCATGTCGTAGGCGGGCTTGTTCTTGTAGGGCCCGGTGTGACCGAAGCCGCTGACGGCGACATAGATCAATCGCGTGAAGCGCGCATGTAATGCCGGCCAGTCGTAACCGAGCTTCTCCATCGTGCCGCCGCGATAGTTCTCGACAAGCAGGTCGGCTTCGCCGAGCAAGCGTTCGAAGATTTCGCGATCGGCCGGCGCTTTCAGATCGAGCGCAACCGAATGCTTGCCGCGATTTAGCGACATGAAATATGCGGATTTCTTCTTGATGAACGGACCGATGTGGCGGGCGTCGTCGCCCGTGCCCGGCGCCTCGACCTTGATCACGGTCGCGCCGAGGTCGGCCAGCATCATCGTGCAATAGGGACCGGCCAGTACGCGCGTGAGGTCGACGACCTTAAGGCCCGAATAGGGTCCGGCCGTCATTTGCCCTTGCGATCGAGCTTTTTGGAATCGAGATCCTTGCGGGACTTCTCGCGCTCGGCCGTGACTTTCTTCTTCTCGGCTTTTGGGGCACCGTGTTTGGTGCGATTTTCGTCAGCTTTGCGCTCGGCTTCGGCACGGGCTTTGGCTTTCAGCACCTGACGCAGATTCACGACTTGGGGCATGGGTTCGTTCCTAGACCGACCTCCTGTTGCGGCCCCCAGTTTGTCACGGGGGGTCCCGAGAGCGCCACTATTTCCCTGCTTTTTGGCGGAAATAGGCCAGGACAAACAGGCGAACGGCGCTCGACAGGCTGGTCTGGCGCCCTTCGCGGCGGTCAATGCCGGCGATCAACGCGGCCACCGGGCGGTCTCTTGCGGCGGCAATTTCGCTCAAAGCGTCCCAAAATTCCGCTTCCAGCGACACACTGGTGCGGTGGCCGGCGATGGTGACCGAGCGCTTGCGCAGCTTGGCCGCTGGCTTCACGCCTTGGGCCCGATCATGTCCTCGGGCCGCACTATGCGGTCGAACTCCTCAGCTGTGATCAAGCCCGTCTTCAAGGCTTCTTCGCGCAGCATCGTTCCGTTCTTATGCGCGGTCTTGGCGATCTTCGCAGCATTGTCGTAGCCGACTTTCGGGGCGAGCGCCGTAACCAGCATTAGCGAGCGACGCATCAAGTCGTCGATCTGCTTGCGGTTCGCCTCGATGCCAACGACGCAATGGTCGGCGAAGCTCAGCGCGGAATCGGCGATCAAGCGCATGGAGCCGAGCACGTTGTGAATGATCACAGGCTTGAAAACGTTGAGTTCCAAATGGCCCTGCGAACCGGCGATCGTGACGGTCACGTGATTGCCCATCACCTGTGTGCAGGCCATGGTGAGCGCTTCGGCTTGGGTCGGGTTTACTTTGCCCGGCATGATGGAGGAGCCAGGCTCGTTCTCAGGCAAGATCAATTCGCCGAGCCCCGAGCGCGGGCCTGAGCCCAGCAAGCGAATGTCGTTGGCGACCTTGAACAGCGACACGGCGATCGTGTTGAGGATGCCGGAGAACTCGACCAGCGCGTCATGGGCCGCAAGGGCTTCAAATTTGTTCGACGCCGTAACGAATGGATAGCCGGTGATCTTCGAGACGTCGTCGGCGAAATGTTCGGCAAAGCCCGGCAGTGCGTTCAGCCCCGTGCCGACGGCGGTGCCGCCTTGGGCGAGCGGATAAAGACGCGGCAGCGTGCTCATCACACGTTCCATCGCGAGTTCGACCTGGCGCGTGTAGCCGGAAAACTCCTGGCCCAGCGTGATCGGTGTTGCGTCCTGCAAATGGGTGCGGCCGATCTTGATGATCGAGCCGAATTCCTTCGACTTCTGCGCCAGGGCATCGCGCAGATGACGCAACGCCGGCAGCAGACGCCGGTGGATCTGCAAGACCGTGGCGATGTGCATCGCCGTGGGGAAACTATCGTTCGAAGACTGGCCGCGATTGACGTGGTCGTTGGGATGCACAGGCTTCTTCGAACCCATTTCGCCGCCGAGCATTTCGATGGCGCGGTTCGAAATAACCTCGTTCGCGTTCATGTTCGTCTGTGTGCCTGAGCCGGTTTGCCAAACAACCAGGGGAAAATGATCGTCGAGCTTGCCCTCGATCACTTCGTCGGCTGCCTTGGCGACCGCCTCACCGAGCTTTGGATCGAGATCCTTTAGCTTTATGTTCGTCAAGGCAGCGGCTTTTTTGACGACGCCGAATGCATGGATCAGCGCCAAAGGCATGCGCTCGCCGCTGATCTTGAAATTCTCCAGGCTGCGTTGCGTTTGCGCGCCCCAGTATTTGTCCGCCGGAACTTGAATCGGACCGAAGGTATCGGTCTCAGTGCGCATGGCGGTCATTGGGGGCTCCATCAAGCGTGCGTCTTCGGCCGCGCTTGTACACACAACCGCCCGCCGCTGTTAAGGGCCCAGCTATTTCTTGCGAAAAGCGTCGAGGCTGACCACTTGGCCAGGCTCTTCGCTCGCCTCTTTTTTCTTCTCTTCGAGCGGGGCGGGCAGGGCAGTTTCGGCCTTAGCCTGAAGTGCGGTGCCGGGCGTGCGTTCCGGCGGCGATTGGAACTGGAATCCGAATTCGACCGACGGGTCGCTGAAGCGGCGGATCGCCAGATAAGGTACCTTGATGGACTCGGGCATCTTATGGAACGACAACGTCACTTCGAAATCATGTTCGCCGACCTTTAGCCCGGAAAACTGATGCTGAAGGACGATCGCCATTTCCAACGGGTAGTCCTTGCGCAACGTGTCGGAGATGTGAACACCCGGGTGACGGGTGTCAAAAGCAATGTAGAAATGGTGTGCGCCGATCAGCCCCTTCTTGGCCACGATCTGCAGTGCCTCGCGCACGACGCCGCGCAACGCGCGGTCGGTCAATTCTGCGTAGCCGATGAAGTCCTTGCCCGCCATGGCCTAAAGAGTAAAAGCGGATGGCGACAAGTCAACCCAGCCGGCCCGCGCTACTTGGCTGCGGCCCGCACAAACGCTTCGCGCGCCATCAATCGGCTCAGATATTCACGAACCGGCGGTGGAAAATCACCGTCAATCTTCAGTTCGGTCGCCAGAAACAAGCCATATCCGACGGCGACGTCGGCCGCGGTGAAGCGGTCGGCGCAAAGATACTCGCGATTCGCGAGGGCAGCCGAAACGGCGCGCAGGCGACCATAGAACCAAGCGCGATAGTCAGCCGCCGCTTGCGGCAAGCGCCGCGCCTCGGGCTCCAGCGTCGAATAGCGCAGCACGATCGTCTGGGGAAAGGTCAGCGTGGCGTCGGAGAAGTGCAACCAGTTGAGGTACTCGCCGTAGGCATGCTCCGACGGCGTGACGCCGAGCGCCTCCTTGCCCTGCTGCTTGCCGAATTTGTCGGCCAGATACTGACAGATGGCGGCCGATTCGGTCATGCGAACGTCGCCGTCGAAGAAACAGGGCACGGTGCCGAGCGGGTTGATGCTGAGATATTCCTTGGCGAACACACGGGGCGGGAAGGGGAGGACTGTCAGTTCGTAGGGCAGACCGAGCTCTTCGAGCATCCAGAGCGGTCGGAGCGAGCGCGCGTTCTTGCAATGATAGAGTTTGAGCATCGGGGGTCCTTCAACGAGCGGCCGCTGTTCTACGCGGCCGCGCCGAAGGGCTCAAGTCGGGTGAAATCTCCCTTTACAACATTCCTTGGCATATATATATATTCTCTGGAATGTTACTGAAGGAGTTTGCCATGGCCATTTCGCGGCGCGGGTTCATTCGAGTGCTCGGCACCTCCGCCGTTATCCTCGGTGCTGGCGGTTTGGCGCTGACGCAAGTCGATCAAATGCCGGCTCAGGCGATCGAAGGTTGGAAGGGCCCGCCGCCGAACGTGCGCGATCCGCGCGTGCGCGCTTTGTCCTACGCCTTGCTCGCGCCCAATCCGCACAATCTCCAGCCGTGGATCGCCGATCTGCGCGAGCCCAACGCGATCACCTTCATCCTCGACCGCACGCGGCGATTGCCGGCGACCGATCCTTTTTCCCGCCAGATCACCGTCGGCTGCGGCGCGTTCTTGGAGTTGCTGCGGATCGGCGCGGCTGAGTATGGCTACCGCGCCGACATCGTTGCGTTCCCGAACGGCGATTGGCCTACGAGCGCAGTCGGCGATCAGCCGATCTGCCGCGTCGCTTTTGTGCCTGAGCCAAACGTTGCCCGCGACCCTTTGTTGGCGCAGGTGTTGAAGCGGCGCACCAACCGAAGCCCCTACGACGCGACGCCGGTGACCGAGGGCGAAGCCTCCGCAATCCATGCATCGATGGCGCAGTTTCCGGTGCAATTCGGTTGGACTAGCGAGGCCGGCGAACTTGCGAAGTTGCGCAACATCGCAAAGCGCGCCTGGGACATCGAGATCAACAAGGATGCGACATACTATGAGAGCGTCAAGGTTTACCGCATTACGGCGGACGAAATTCTAAAGCATCGCGACGGTCTGTCGTTTCATGGGCCATTTTTCTGGTCGATGCGTGCGCTCGGCTTGTTCTCGAAAGAGAAGGCGTTGAGCGGCGACACCACGGTACGCCAGCAGTCGCTGGATTTCATCAATGGGCAGCTCGCCAACACGCCGGCCTTCGCATGGATCGTAACCGAAACGAACGATCGGCGTGGGCAATTGGCCGCCGGCGCGGCCTATGTGCGAGCCAATCTGAAGGCGACCGAGCTTGGGTTGGCGATGCAGCCCTTAAGTCAGGCGCTCGAGGAATATCCCGAAATGCTGCCGATGCTCGCCGAGCACAAGCGCGCGCTAGCGCTGCCGGAAAGCTCGACGGTGCAGATGTTCTTTCGTTTGGGGCGCGCCGCGCCGACCGAACCATCGCCTCGCCGCGCCCTTGACGACATCATCAGGGCGTGACGCATCTATCCGTATGGCACGACCAACCGAATCGGAGGTTCGCCTCGGCTCGCAGATTCTCACTTGGATCGGCATCATCAATCAGCTGACCGAAGCGCGCAGCACGCGTGCGCTTGCGGCATTGCGGCTGCCATACCCGCAATTCGTCTTGCTCAATCATTTCAGCCATCGGCCAGACGCGGCGCAGACGGTGACCGGCGTCGCTGCGGCGATGCAGCAGCCGCAGCCCGGTGTCACGAAGACCATACAGAAACTGATCGCGCGGAAGTTCTTGCGCGCGGCCCCGGCGCCGGACGACGGTCGCTCGAAGCTGCTCCATCTAACGCCAAGGGGACTTGAGATGTACGGACGGGCGATCGCGGCGCTTGTGCCCGTCTATCGCGACTTGTTTGAGCCGTGGAGCGAAGCGGAAATGGCGGAGCTCATTGCCAAGCTCGATCGGCTAAAGGTTTGGCTCGATACGAAAGGGCGCGAGTAGTTATCTCGCTGCTTCGGTCAAGCGCTCGCGGATCCAGCGATGTGCGGCGTCGTTCGTGCGCGCCGGATGCCAGGCGGAAAAGACAGTGAAGCCCGGAATCTTGAGCGGTAGGGGGATGCTCGCCCATTGCTGGCCCGAGGCCTCGATCAATCGCCGCGGCAAGGCGGCAACGCAGTCGGTAAAGGCGACGACCTGGAGCGCACCGATGAAACTCTGAATGCGATAGGCGATGCGCCGCTCGAGCCCGCGTTCTTTCAACAGCCTATCGACGACACCAAGACCTTGGCCGCTCGGCGAAGCGAGGATGTGTTCGAGGTTGGCGAATTGCTTGACGCTCAGCCGTTTGTTGGCGGCGGGATGACCGCGGCGCGCGACGCAGACGAATTCTTCGTCGAATAACGGGCGGCGGACGAACTGGTCGATGTCGAGCCATTTTGGCAAGTTGCCGACGCCGATATCCGGCATTGCGACCAGATCCAGGGCGCCGCCGACCAAGCGCTGAAGCGATCCCGGCTCCAGCGTCACGATCTCAAGGTCGAAGCCGGGCGCCTGCTTCCGCACCGATGTGCTCCAAACGCGGCTCAAGACCAGGCCGACATAGTCGGTGCAGGCGACGCGAAAGGCGCCTCGAGCCGACGCCGGATCGAATTCTGCCTTGGGACGCAAGGCTGAGCGCAGCTGCTCGACAGCGGTCGCGAGCGTCGGTCGTAAAGCATCGGCGAAGGCTGTGGGCACCATGCGCCGCCCCGTTTGAACAAAAAGCGGATCGTCGAATTCCAGGCGCAGGCGCGCCAGTGCGCGACTCATGGCCGGTTGCGAGAGGCCGACCTTCGAGGCGGCCGCAGTGACGTTTTGCTCCTCCAAGAGCCAGTGCAGCGCCAGGAGGAGATTGAGATCCAGGGATTCGAGCCGAAACGTTCTCATACCATTCCTGCATAGTAGGAATGCTAACTATGCATTTCCGTCACACGATGCGCAAGCCTAGCTTTCGGTTCTCAGCTAACGGAGTTCTCTCATGGCACGCATTGTTTGGCGCTTGCTCGGCTCAATTATTCTGGTCGCCGCCGTTGCGTTCGGCCTGTTTTGGTTGTCGGCGCTCGGGACGATCGGGCGCGTCACCGTCAGCAACCTCGGCGCCGTGCGCGCGACGACGTCGCAAGACTGGAACGAAATTCTAACCCACGCGCCCGTCGTGCGGCTGACTGGCTTTGTCACCGGATGGGTTGAGGCGGGGCCGGCGATATTGATCGATGCCGACGACCCAAAGACACCTCCTTCGCTGAAACGAAACATCTGGGTACCTTCGATCTCCTACTTACTGGAGCATCCGGTACAGGGGCGCGCATTGCTCGACACCGGGTTGCGGCCGGGGTACTGCGACTACGGCCTTAGGCCGATCTATTGGGTGCCGTGCCGCAACTCAGCCGGATCGGATGCCGTGTCGCAGCTTCGCGGGCGCGGCGTCGACGTTAGAAACCTTGCGTGGATCGTCATTTCCCATTTCCACGGCGATCACGTGAGCGGTCTTGAGGGCTTGTTGAAACTTGGCGCGCCTAAGATCGCGACGACGGCCGAGGAAATCGCCGACGTGCAGAGTGTGATGCGGCCCTTGTGGGGCTATCACAGCGACTTCCTGGGCGCGGACATGAACATCGTCACGATCAACGGCCGTCTTCAGAAAATGCCTGCCGTCGGGTACGCCGCCGATTTCTTCGGCGATGGCTCGCTATGGCTGATCCCAACGCCGGGGCACACGCGCGGTCATCTCTCGATGCTGGTCAACACACGACCGCGTCCGACCTTGCTCACGTTCGATGCAGCGCACTTGGCGGCGGATTTCGAACTCAGCATCCCGCCGGGCGCGACGGTCGATCAACCGGCGGCGCGCGCCTCGATCGCGAAGCTGCACGCGCTTGCGGCGGCAATTCCCAATCTCAACATCGTGTATGGTCACGAGCCAGCACAATGGACCGGTGCGATCGCCGTCGAACTTGGGCGCTAGCGGTTCGATAATTCAGGTTGGCGCGTCTTGACCCAATTTGTGCGGCGATCGTAGGCGTGGCCCAATTCGAGGCAATCGCGCTCGCCATGGTTGGGCGCGACGATTTGAAGGCCGATGGGCAGGCCCCGCACGCCGAATCCGGCGGGCGCGGCAAGCGCCGGGCAGCCAGACATGGTGACGGGCAGGACCACCTTCATCCACTCGTGGTAGGTCGTCATCTTGCGGCCTGCGATTTCGCGCGGCCAATCCAGATCGACGTCGAACGGAAAAAGCTGCGCCGTCGGCAGTATCCAATAATCGTATGTTTCGAAGAACCGGCGCACGGCTTCGTACCATTGGGTGCGTACCATCGACGCCGCCGAAATGTCGTAAGCCGTTAGTTTCGAGCCCGCCTCAACCTCGAAGACCGCTTCGGCCTTCATGTGCGGGCGCATCGAAGGGTTCTTGTAGACCTCAAGAAGGCCCGTGCCGGCTTGCCAGGCGCGCAGGGTCAGCCACGCGCGCCAAACGGCGTCGATACTGAAATCCGGATTGGCTTCCTCGACGATGCAGCCCATGTCCTCGAAGGTCTTGAGCGCGGCCCGGCAGGTGTCGAGCACGCCATCTTCGAACGGCAAATATCCGCCCATATCGCTGGACCAAGCGATGCGTGTTCCTCTGAAATCGCGGTTGAGATTGATTTGCGCAAGATCGAGGTTTTCCTCGATCGAGAGCGGTGCGCGCGGGTCGTATCCGGTTTGCACGGAAAGAAGGTGTGCAAGGTCGGGCACACTGCGCGCCATCGGGCCGAGCACGCCCATCGAGGGCAACCAAGCATCGCGTGTGTTCGACGGCACGCGGCCGAAGCTCGGGCGAAGTGCGAAGATGTTGTTCCAGCCGGCGGGATTGCGAAGACTGCCGCCATTGTCGCTGCCATCGGCGACAGGCAGCATGCGCAAAGCGAGAGCGACCGCCGCGCCGCCGCTGCTGCCGCCGGCGCTCCGTGTTTGGTCGTAAGCGTTGCGGGTGCGCCCGTGAAGCTTGTTATAGGTGTGCGAGCCCAAGCCGAATTCCGGCGTGTTGGTGCGACCGATGAAAATCGCGCCGGCGCCGCGCATGCGCTTGACCATGATGCCGTCGATGGGGCTCATGAAATCGCGCAGTGGTGCGAACCCCATCGAGGTCGGAATGCCCTTGACCGGTTCGAGATCCTTGATGGCCTGCGGGAGACCGTGCAGAGCGCCGCGGGAGAGCCCGCGCGCAATGTCGTCATCGCGGGCGCGAGCCTCGGCCATCAGTTCGTCGCGCGGGCGCAGCGCGATGATCGCATTGACACTGGGATTGAGGCGATCGATGCGATCGAGGGTCGCCGTCATCACCTCCACACAGGAGACGCGCCTATCGCGGATCGCCGTTGAAAGGGCAACCGCATCGGAAAGGACATCGGAGTCGCTCGTCATTGTGCATTCACTTCAATGCAGTTTAGCCAAGGCTTCGGGATGATACGGCGTCAACTCCTCATGCTTGCCCGCCTTGACCATGTTCGCCCAATTGGGATTGACGATCAGCGCTCGGCCGACGGCGACGAGATCGAAATCACCTCGCTCGAACATTTCGATCAAGTGGTCGAGTGAGGCCAAGCCGGACCCCTGGCCGGCAAACGTCGCGATGAAATCGTCGCTCAAACCGACTGAGCCGACGGTGATCGTCGGCAGGCCGGTCAGCTTTTTCGTCCAGCCGGCGAGGTTGAGATCGGAGCCGTCGAATTCAGGTTCCCAGAAGCGGCGCGTCGAGCAATGGAAAACATCGACGCCGGCGTCGACCAGCGGCGCTAGGAAGCGCTCCAACGCTTGCGGCGTCGGCGCGAGTTTGACGGTGAAGTCCTGTTGCTTCCATTGCGACCAGCGCAGAAGCACCGGAAATTCAGGCCCAACAGCGCGGCGGACGGCGCGGATGACGTCGACCGCGAAGCGCGTGCGCTTGATCATGTCGCCGCCGAAGGCGTCGTCGCGCACATTCGTACCTTCCCAAAAGAACTGATCGATGATGTAGCCGTGAGCGCCGTGGATCTCGACGCCATCGAAGCCGAGGCGCTTGGCGTGACCGGCGCTCGTCGCGTAACCGGCGATAACCTCGTCGATTTCACTTTGAGTCATCGGCTCGCCGACTTTCTTGTCGGGCCGGGCCAAACCCGACGGGCCCTTACCGGGCAGATGAGCGTTCGGCCCCTGGCCGGCCTTGCGCATGAGACCCGTGTGCCAGAGCTGCGGCATGATATGTCCCCCGGCCGCCTTCACTTCCTTGAGTACGCGCGACCAGCCGGCGAGCGCCTCTTCACCGTGGAAATTCGGCACCCCGTCATCGTTGAGCGCGACCGGGTGGTCGGGCGCCGTTCCCTCCGTGATGATCAGGCCGACGCCACCTTCCGCGCGCCGGCGGTAATAGGCGGCGACATCCTCACCCGGCACTTGCCCCGGTGACTTGGAGCGGGTCATCGGCGCCATGACGATGCGGTTCGGCAAGGTCAGGCCCTTGAGCTTGAAGGGCGTGAACAGGCGGGCAGGGGAACGAGACATGCGGAACCCTCGATTTGGAATAATGGTTTCCAATTTCGAGCATGCCGACCGCTGTCGCCGCAAGGACGTTGCTGCGACGGCGCCCCAGTTCCGGACTTCGGCGACGTTAGACTATGATGAGAGCTGAAAATTGGCGATTCGGCGCGGTTGCGGACGAGATCAAGGGGTAGGGACATGTGGAAAGAATTCAGGGACTTTGCCATCAAAGGCAACGTGGTCGATCTTGCCGTCGGCATCATCATCGGCGCGGCGTTCACGGCGATCGTAACATCGCTCGTCAGCGACGTTCTGATGCCGCCACTCGGCTGGGCGTTGGGCGGCATCGATTTCTCCAACTATTACGTCGATCTTACCCATCTGTCGGCACGCGCTGCGGAGGCTGCGAGCCAAACGCCGGACGCGAAAGCGCTGATGACGTTTGCAACGCTGAAAGAGGCGCAAGAGGGCGGTCACGCCGTCGTGGCTTACGGCAAGTTCCTCAACGCGGTGATCAATTTCCTGATCGTCGCGTTTGCCATCTTTATGGTGGTGCGCTGGATCAACAGGATGAAGCGCAAGGAGGCGGCGGATCCGACGCCGTCAGCGGCGCCGCCGCCGGCCGACGTCCAACTCTTGACCGAGATCCGCGATTTGCTCGCAAAGCGTTGATCGACATTCGCGCAATCTGCGGCGCCGCGTCACGTGCGGCGCCGTTTTCATCGCGCTATGGTCGACGCGTTGCGCGCACAATTGGAAGACGATAGCGGCGTCCCGGACGCCCTTGAACCTCTGCCCGCCCCGCTCCAAGCGCGGGGTTCGCTGCTTAGCGTATTTCGCCACCGCAACTACCGGCTCTATTTCACAGGCCAGCTGATCTCGCTGATCGGTTTCTGGATGCAGGCGATCGCGCAGTCGTGGCTCGTCTATCGCATGACGGATTCGACGTTGCTGCTGGGTCTCGTCGGTTTTGCGGGGCAAGCGCCGGTGTTTTTCATCTCGCCCTTCGCCGGCGTGACCGCGGACCGCGTCAATCGGCGGCGCATCTTGTTCGTCACACAGACACTTATGATGTCGTTCGCGTTCATCCTGGCGACGCTGACGCTGACAGGCGTCATTCAGGTCTGGGAGATCATCGTTCTTGCCTCTTCGTTCGGCATGGCGAACGCCTTCGATATTCCCACGCGCCAATCGTTTACGGTCGAGTTGGTGGGCCGAGCGGATCTGCCGCGCGCCATTGCGCTCAATTCCATCATGTTCAATTCGGCACGCTTGGCGGGACCTGCGGCTGCGGGCATCGTCGTGGGGCTGGTCGGTGAGGGCTGGTGCTTCGCGCTCAACGGCGTGTCGTACTTGGCCGTGTTGACGAGCCTGATGTTGATGACGGTTACCGCCCAACCGGTGCGCCCGCCGAGCCATCCCTTGACCGATCTGCGCGAAGGCTTTCGCTATGTCTCCACGCACCCGTCGATCCGCACATTGTTGCTGTTGCTTGCAGCGTCGAGCTTCTTCGGCGCCTCGTACTTGACGCTGATGCCGGTATTTGCGCGCGATATTTTGCATGGCGGGTCGGAGAGCCTCGGCTTCCTGATGGCGGCTGTTGGCGCGGGTGCCCTGGTCGGAGCGCTCGCGCTGAGCCGGCTGCCGCACAAATGGCTACCGTTTATCCCGGCGATCAGCGGCGCGTTCTTCGGGCTTTGTTTGATCCTGTTTTCGCAATCGACGATTTTCTTGTTGTCGCTTGCGCTGCTCATGCCCGCCGGATTCGGATTGATGGCACAAGGCATTTCGACCAACACGCTGATCCAAACCTTGGTCGACGACGCGATGCGCGGGCGGGTGATGGCCTATTACGTGATGTGCTTCATGGGGATCATGCCGTTCGGCGCGCTGATCGCGGGCTGGGTGTCGCACCATGTCGGCGTGCCGGAGACGGTCGCGCTCGGCGGCAGTCTGTGCATCGTGAGCGCCGCCGTGGCGTACGTGTTTGGAAAGAGATAGGTGGAGGGGCTTCTGTTGCCCGGCGCCCCTCCGAGCCGCGCTTACCTATTAGGCAGCGAGGGCCATTTCATTGTCGTTGGCACCTATACAGACAGCCCGATAACGGTGAGCCATACCGAGCGAAAGCAACGTCTTTACGCGTTCGTCGATCCTAGTTCGCCCCCACAGCTGAGCAGTTTCCGTCTTTGCAGACTGCTCAGGTGGTGGAGGCGCCGGGTACCGCCCCCGGGTCCGATCCGTTTATTGCACGCGCGTTTATCGCCATAGCCGGCAAGCCGGCACTCCTAATATAGGGGTTGGCGGTTAAGAGTTGTAGTAATTCGCGTTGGCTGAATTCAGCCGGATTCGCTTGGTGCAGCTTTCACGCTCAAGGCTTAAACGCGCCGAGCATGGTTGCGATCAGAGTCTGAGTGTCCTTGATGAGCTTTTTCGGATCGTCGGATGCGGCGATGCCGTGGGCGGCTTCGCGGAACGCGCCAAGAAGAAGGCCTGCCAAGAGCTGCGGGTTGTCGACCCGGATGACGCCGGTGCGCGTCAGGTCGTCCAGCGTCGCGATCATGGCGCCGAGCGCGTAGCGCTTCTCGATCTCATGCCACTCGGCCGCGCCGATGACGTTGGGCGCATCGCGGAAGAGGATTTGGCGCATCTCGGGCGCAAGCGAAAGCTCGAGCATCGCCCGCACGGCGGTCATCAGCCGGCGCCAGGGGTCTTTCTCGGGCGCGGCGGCGGCCGCGATCTTCTGTAGGAGCTCGGCCTCGAGGTCTTCGGCGACGGCGCGGAAGAGTCCCTTTTTGTCGCCGAAATGGTGGTAGATCGCGCCGGTGGTGACGCGCGCGCTCTTAACGATCGCGTCGAGCGGCGCGTCGGCATAGCCGTCTCGGGCAAAGATCTTCCTCGCGGCGGCCAGGACGGCTTTGCGCGTTTTCTCGCTGTTCTGGTCGCGGCGCGAAGGCTGGGGCGGTCGTGTTGACATAATTTAATTATCTGACATAATTATATTATCGAAGTATGAGGATTTGACCATGGCCGATGTCTTCGTGATGGGCGTGCTCGGCATTGTCGCCTTGTCTTTCGCGGCGACCGGCCTCTTCGCCTTGGCTCGTCCGCGCGCCTTCGGCGGGAGCTTGGGTCTGGTGCTCGACGGTGCAAGCGGCGCAAACGAAGTGCGGGCGCAATATGGGGGCTTCTTCCTTCTGACCGGGTTGCTCGCCGCCGCGGCGCTTGCCGGCTTGAGCCCGCGGCCTTGGGCGCTCATCCCCATCGTGGTCGTCTTTGGTGGTCTCATTTTCGGACGGCTCATTAGCCTCGCCCTCGACGGCGGGTTCAAGCAGTATCGCGGCGCAATCCCGGCCCTTTTTGTGATAGATTCCTGTGGGTTTCTGCTCGCTTTGCTGGCTTTGGCATTCGAGATGACGTGGCTCTGAGGTTTCACAGCGTGCGGTTGGCATTCGGCCGCTTGAGCCCTAGGTCAATCTGAGTCACCAAAGATAAGGCGGAGCCAGAATCACCGCCACGGATGACTTGGACGATGCGGCAATACCAGGAATTGATGGAGCATGTGCTGCGCCACGGTGTGCGTAAGGGCGATCGCACCGGCACGGGCACGCTCTCGATCTTCGGCCATCAGATGCGATTCAATCTGACGGACGGCTTTCCGCTGCTGACGACCAAGAAACTACATCTGAAATCTATCGTGCACGAGTTGCTCTGGTTCCTGAAGGGCGACACGAATATCGGCTATCTGAAGGAGCACGGCGTCAAAATCTGGGACGAGTGGGCGGACGAGCGTGGCGATTTGGGTCCGACATACGGCGCTCAATGGCGCTCGTGGCCGGCGCAGGACGGCCAGACGATCGACCAGATCGCGAAGGTCGTCGATCAGATCAAGCGCACGCCCGATTCACGGCGCCTAATCGTGACGGCGTGGAATCCGGCAGAGGTCGACCGCATGGCCTTGCCGCCGTGCCATTGTCTGTTCCAGTTCTATGTCGCGGATGGTCGGCTGTCGTGCCAGCTCTATCAGCGCTCGGCGGACATCTTCCTCGGCGTGCCGTTCAATATCGCGTCATACGCGCTGCTGTTGCAGATGGTGGCGCAGGTGACGGGCCTAATGCCGGGGGAGTTTATCCACTCCTTCGGCGATGCGCATCTTTACCTGAACCATATCGAGCAAGCGGAATTGCAGTTGACGCGGGCGCCGTTTGCTTTGCCACGCATGCATTTGAACCCGACCGTGAAAGATATCCTGGGATTCGGCTACGAAGACTTCCGGCTGGACGGCTATCAGGCGCACCCGCATATCGCCGCGCCGGTCGCCGTTTGAGTCTCTCACCTCTCCTTTTTGATGCGGCGTTTTTCGAAGAAAGGCTGGATTCCCGCCTTCGCGGGAATGACAGTGTGGGAGAGACTGCGTCCCGTAAATCGATCGTGCTGTCGAAATGAGCCTGATAATTCGCTCCGCAATGCCGGCCGATCGCGACCTTGTCTTTACCTTCATTCGCGATCTAGCAGAATACGAGAAGCTGCTCGACCGTGTCGATGCGACATCCGATGATATCGCGCGCGCCTTGTTCGCACCGCATCCACGCGTGTTCTGCGATATCGCGGAGTTCGATGGCGCGCCGGCGGGCTTCGCTCTCTGGTTCTACAATTATTCGACGTTTAGGGGCCGGCACGGCATTTGGCTTGAGGATCTGTTCGTGCGCCCGCCGTTTCGCGGCAAGGGCATCGGTAAAGCGCTTCTCGCGCAGTTGGCCAAGCGTGCGGCTGCGGACGACTGCTCGCGTGTCGAGTGGTCGGTGCTCGATTGGAATGAGCCTTCGATCGCGTTCTACAATTCCCTCGGCGCCAAGGCGATGAACGAGTGGACGATCTTTCGCCTGAGCGACGAGGCGCTCGCAACCTTGGCAAAGAGCGCATGAGCACGCCGCGCGTCGCGCTGGTGGTGGCGATGGCCGAAAATAGGGTCATCGGCAAGGGCGGCACTTTGCCGTGGCGCGTTCCCGAAGACATGAAATGGTTTCGCGAAATCACCATGGGCAAACCTTGCATCATGGGGCGTAAGACTTGGGAGAGCTTGCCTAAACGACCGCTGCCGGGGCGAACGAATATCGTCGTGACGCGCGACCGCGGCTATTCGGCCGAAGGCGCAGTCACCGTCGCGTCGCTCGATGAGGCAATCGTTGCTGCTGGGCGCGAGCAGCCGGAAGAAATCGTCGTCATAGGCGGCGCGCAAATCTATGCCGAGGCGCTGGCGCAGACGGATCGCATCTATTTGACTCGCGTTCACGCGATGGTCGACGGCGATGCGTTCTTTCCCGAGATCGATGGGGCGCTCTGGCAATCGATGCAGCGCATGGCGCCGCGGACGTCCAGTTCAGGACTGTCCTTTGATGTAGTGCAACTCGACAGGCTGTAAAATTTACCGCATCACGTCTGGGCTGGCCGCTCCTACAGCGCCGAGTCCGACATGACCCGCATAGTCTTGCACTGCCCGCATTTTGTTCTATAATTGTTCTCGTGCACGGCGTGCGCTTTTCGCGCGGGTGTCGGGTATTGTTTGACCTTGGCCAAATGGTCGGCTTGGCATTGCGGCTAAGCTGGGGCGCGGAGTTTTCCCGGTCACCGGGGACCCCCGTTCGCTGTAAATTCGTGTAATTAACAGCGAAATACAGCGGGCGAGCGGTGACTGCGGCAGCGGTCAACAACGTGGGTCCGCAGCTGCGGGATGACTGAAGGAAGGCGAATGACGGACGATCAGGATTGGGAGCGGCGGGTGGCCGAACTGTGGGCGGCGATCGATAGGTATGGCCGCGACGACTTCATCTTGAAGGTCGGCGCACTGGCCACGGAACGTCCGGCGGGCGACGCAATTGCGGCATTCGAATTGGCTTCGGCCAACGACTCCACCGGTTATCCCGAGAGGGCGGCGCCGCTCTATCGGCACGCGCTTGCGACTGGGCTCACCGGATTGCGCCGCCGCCGTGCCGTGATCCAGTTGGCGAGCACGTTGCGCAATCTAGGTCAGGCCAACGAAAGCGTCGCGCTTCTGACCGACGAGCGTGCCGCCGTTTCCGACGAGTTGGACGATGCGGTCTCGGCGACGCTGGCGCTCGCGCTGACGGAGGTGGGGCGGGAGCGGGAAGCGGTCGGCATCGCACTCGCCGCGCTGGCTCCGCACTTGAAGCGTTACAATCGTTCCATGGCGAATTATGCGAAGGCGCTCATCGGAGATCGCGCGTAACGCACCCTCTTACGCTGCTCGAAATTAATGCACGCCTTCATGCGCGCCAGACGCAGCTGCGAGACGACACTCTTGTGTCTTGCGCCGGCGCGAGCATCATCGCGCACGCTAGACCAATCGGCGAATCTCTAGAGAGGTGACGAATGTCGAACTACGTCACCGCCTTTGATTTTTCGACGCGTCTGCCTTTCGGTTGGCATGTCTGGGTCATGGCCGCCGCCGTGATGGTGTTCGCGGTCGCGGTGCCTTTACGATTTCGCGAAACGGGGCGATGGCGCGCGGCGTTCGTCGCTCTTGTCGGCTCGCTTGCCGTCGTGAGCGCGATAATTTTCGGCCCCGCCCTGCAATATCTCGAAGTCGCACGCGCTGTGCGGGAGGGCCGGGTCCAGGTCGCCGAGGGAACGATCATGAATTTCGCGCAAGCCGCGCGGCGACACCCCGTGGAGAGTTTCGAACTGGACGGTCAGCAATTCTCCTACAGCGATAGATTGCTCAGTCTGGGCTACGGCGGAACCCAATTGTTTGGCGGCGGCGTGCACGACGGTCTGCGCGCACGCTTGGCTTACTATGATGCGCCTTGGCACGAGCGTGTCATCACGAAGCTCGAGGTTGCCGAGTAGGTTGGCCGACAGGCGTGATTTTCCGCCCATGTTTCGTTGACAACATCGCAGGCTTCGTATGTGGTTTTGAGCGAGTAGCAACAAAGCGCCCAGGAGGAACTCGCCAATGACCGTCCGTGAAATCGCTTCCGGTTTGAAGTTTCCCGAAGGTCCGATCGCGATGCCGGACGGCAGCGTGATCTTGGTAGAGATCGCGCGCGGAACGCTGACGCGCGTCTGGGGGCAGGGGCGAAGCGAAGTGATCGCCACGCTCGGTGGCGGGCCGAACGGCGCTGCACTGGGGCCCGACGGCGCGGTCTATGTCTGCAACAACGGCGGCTTTGAGTGGCACGATGTCGGCGGGCTCTTGTTCCCCGGAGATAAGCCGCACGATTATTCCGGCGGGCTCATCGAGCGCGTCGATCTGAAGACGGGAAAGCACGAGCGGCTCTATAGCGATTGCAACGGCATCAAGTTCAACGGGCCGAACGACATCGTCTTCGACAAGCAGGGTGGGTTTTATTTTACCGACCTCGGCAAAGGCTATGGCAGGCTGCACGATCGCGGCGCGGTCTTTTACGCCAAGCCTGACGGCAAAATGGTGAAGGAGATCGTGTTCCCGATCGAGATGCCGAACGGTTGCGGTTTGTCTCCGGACGAGAAGACGCTCTACGTCGCGCAGACGATGGCGGGTCGCTTGATGAAATTCACGATCACCTCGCCGGGCGAACTCGCGCCGCCTACGGGACCGTTAAACGGCACATGCGTGTGCGGCTTGCCGGGATTGCAACTCTTCGATTCGCTCGGCGTCGAAGCCAACGGGCGTATCTGCGTGGCGACGATCGCGTTTCCGGGCGGCGGCATCACCTCGATCGATCCAGAGGACGGTTCCTATGAGCAGACGCCGTTCGCCGACCCGCTTGTCACGAATATTTGCTTCGGCGGTAAGGACCTCAAAACGGCATATGTTTGCATGTCGTCGACAGGAAAACTCGTGGCAACGGATTGGCCACGACCGGGTTTGAAACTAAATTATGCGGCATGACGGCTGACATCGTTCATACCGGCGCTTGCATGTGCGGCGCCGTGAGGTTCGAGGCTCACGGTACGCCGAAGCTGCGATATTTCGCGCCGTCGCCAGGTTTGAGGCGCGGGTTCTGCGGCGAATGCGGCTCGACGCTCAGCTATGGGGGTGAGCGCTGGCCGACGGAAATACATTTTCATGCCGGTGCCTTCGACCGTCCCGAAGATTTTCCGCCCACCGGGCATGCGTTCAAAGAAGAGCGCTTGGCGCGGCTGCACGTGGACGATCTTTAATCCGCAACGTCGCGTGAACGTCGGTTGCATGGTGATGCCGGTCTCGCTACCACTCTCGCCTCTTCAACCGATAGGGGGATTGGTATGAAACGCGTTCTGGTAGGTTTGGCGCTCACCGCGGCTTGCTTTTCGTTCGCGCTTGCGGCGGACGATTCGATGGCGAGCCGCTACGGCAACACCGTCGTTGTGAAGGGGCCGGACGGCAAGGAAGCGGCGCGGCTCTACTACAATCAAGACGGTACGGCTGTGCGAAAACTCGCCGATGGTACCGAAATCAAAGGCACTTGGAAGATGGACGGTGCCAATCTCTGCTTCACGCAAGTGTCGCCGCCGCCGAAGCCGGACATGACGACGCAATGCAACCCGTTCTCCGGACCAAAGAAGGTCGGCGACACCTGGGATGTCACACGGCCCGACGGGACGAAATTGACGGTGACGCTCGTACAAGGCCGCCCCTGATCCGACGCGTTGCGAATTGCGATGCAGGCCGGCGGTAATGCCGGCCTTTTTCATTCCATGACGATACGCGGAGCGGTGCGGCCGTCGCCTGCTTCAAGCTTCGCGAGGATTTTTTCGGCAACCGCGACGAACGCTTTGGCTTGCGAACTCTGAGGATCGCGGGCGGTGATCGGCGTGCCGCCGTCGGAGGTCTCGCGAATTGCAATGTGCAGCGGAATCTCGCCAAGAAAATCGCAACCGAGTTTTGCCGCCGTCTCGCGCGCGCCGCCGTGACCGAAGATGTGAGACTCCCGACCGCAATGCGGGCAGACGAATGTGCTCATGTTTTCGACGATGCCGAGCACGGGCACCTGCGTCGTCTTGAACATGGCGAGGGCTTTGCGCGCATCGATCAGGGCAATGTCCTGGGGCGTCGAGACGATAACCGCGCCAGCGAGCGAGACGCGTTGCGCCAAGGTGAGTTGAGCATCACCGGTGCCCGGCGGCATGTCGACGACGAGCACGTCGAGCGGTGCCCATGCCACATCGTTCAACAACTGCGTTATCGCCGTCATGACCATGGGACCGCGCCAAATCATCGGCTGGTCTTCTTCAACCATAAAGCCGATCGAGATCGCTTTTAGACCCCACGCGTCCATGGGCTCGAGCTTCTTGCCGTCCTTAGAGACGGGCTTGCCTTTCAGTCCGAGCATTCGCGGCACGGACGGACCGTATATGTCGGCGTCCAGCAGCCCGACACGTTTGCCTAGGCCACGTAGCGCGATGGCTAAATTGACTGCAATCGTCGACTTGCCGACGCCGCCTTTGCCGCTGGCGACGGCGATCACCGCGCCGACGCCTTCTGGGCCTTGCGCGCGCGGGCCCGCCTGAGGCGTTCCCTCCGCTCGCATTTGCGCGTTGAGACCGGCGCGCCGCGGCTGAGGCCCGCCATGGCGGTGAGCCGTGAGGACGGCCGTCACAGAGCGGACCCCGGGGGCCGCCAAGACCGCCTTTTCGCAGGCGATGCGCAACGGTTCTTTCGTTCGGCCCTCTTCAGGCGCGACTTCAACCGCAAAGCTGACATGGCCGTCCTTGACCACCAGCCCCTGGATTAGGCCGAGGGCCACGACGTCCTCGCCGCGAGCACCTTCCTTGACCGATTTCAGCGCGGTTAGAACGTCTTCCGCTGTCGCAATCGCCATGCCTGCCGTTCATCCTTATGCGCGCGCTCTTGACCGGACCGTGGGAAAGTCCACATAGCAGTGCGTTGCGCGGGAAACTCGCAAGGACATATAACCGCGCAGTGTTGGTACTTCCACCGGACAATGGCGGAGCGGCTTCGGGCGGCGCATTCGGAAAGCGCGGCCGGTGTTCGTGCACCTGTCGTTAAGCGGTTTGCGCTTTTAACTTCATCAAAGACAAAACAGCGAGGCTTCATGCCCTGGAATGATCAAAAAGGGGGCTGGCAACAAGACGGCGGCGGTGGTCGTGGCCCTTGGGGGCAGGGACCGGGCGGCGGCAATCGCGGCAACGGCGGCGGCGGAGGCATCCAACCGCCCAACCTCGAAGAATTGATGAAGCGCGGGCGCGAGCGGCTGAGGGGGATGTTTCCCAATCAGTCGCCGTCGAGCGTCGTCTTGGCGCTGATCGGCGGAACGATCCTGCTCTTGTGGCTGCTCACAGGCGTCTATTTCATCAAACAGCAGGAGCGCGGCGTCGTGCTGCGTTTCGGAAAGTTCGCCGACCTTTTGCAGCCCGGTCTGCATTTCCGGTTGCCACAACCGATCGAGACCGTTCTGCGACCGAACATGATGCTTCAGCAGATGGACATCGGATTTAAGACGGATCCTGACAATCCGACCGTGGCGCCGACGAACGTGCCGGGCGAAAGCCTCATGCTGACGGGCGACGAAAATATCGTTGACATCGACTTCACGGTAAACTGGCAGGTGCGCGACGCCGCCGACTACGAGTTTCAAGTCGACGACGTTGACGGCACGATCAGGGCGGTTGCGGAGAGCGCAATGCGCGAGGCGGTAGGGCAAGCGAAAATCGAGATCGTTCAAACCGGCGGGCGCGCCGACCTTGAAGAGAAGGTTCGCACCATCATGCAGGCTGCGCTCGATGCCTATCACGCGGGCGTTCTAATTACGCGCGTCAACGTTCAGAAGGTCGATCCGCCGACCGACGTGCTGGCGGCGTTCCGCGACGTTCAGGCGGCGAAGGCCGACCGCGTGCGCAAGCAAAACGATGCACAGCGTTACCTCAACACCGTCGTGCCGAAGGCGCGCGGCGAAGCGGCCAAGATTGTGCAGGACGCGGAAGCCTTTCGCGCGCAACAGATCGCCGAGGCGACCGGCGAGGCCAAACGTTTCCTTTCGGTGTTCGAACAGTATCGCGTGGCCAAGGACATCACTCGTCAGCGCATGTATCTGGAAACGATGCAGCGCATCTTGAGCTCGACCAACAAGGTGATCCTGCAAAGCGGTGGGACCGCGCCTCCTGTTGTCTTGCCGTATCTCCCATTGATGGGCTTGAGAGGTTCTCAGAACAGTGTGTCGGTGACACCGAATGGAGGCACTCCGTGAGACTCAAATGGTTTGCCCCGATCGGGATCATTGCCGCCTTTGTCGCGATCCTCGCTTATTTCAGTCTTGCCGTTGTCGGCCAGACGCAACAGGCGTTGGTGTTGCAGTTCAACGCTTTGGTGCGCGTTGTCAAAGAACCGGGCCTGACGGTTATCGTGCCGTTCGTTCAGACCGTCACCTATTTCGACAAGCGAATCATGTCGCTGGAAATGAACGAACCGGGCGAGGTCATTACGGCGGACAAGAAACGGATCGATGTCGACGCTTTTGCGCGCTTTCGCATAAAGGATCCGCTGAAATACTTTCAAGCCGCAACGACGGAATATGCAGCGCAACAGCGCCTGCTGACATTGATGAATTCGAGTCTGCGTCGCGTGCTGGGGAGCCAGAATTTCAGCGCCTTGCTCTCGGCCGAACGCGAGAAATTGATGCACGAAATTCGCGACGAAATGCAGGCCGGCGCGACCGACATCGGCGTCGTGATCGTCGACGTACGCATCCGCCGAGCCGATTTGCCGGTGGACAACCAAAATGCTGTGTTCCAGCGGATGCAGGCTGAGCGCAAGCAGGAGGCCGAAGGCTATCGCGCGCAAGGCGACGAAGACGCGCTGCGCATTACAGCGGAAGCCGACAAGCAGGTGACTGTCATCCGCGCCGACGCAACGCAGAAGTCCGACATCTCGCGCGGCGAGGGCGAGGCGGAACGCAACCGGATCCTGTCGGAAGCGTTCGGCAAGGATCAGGAGTTCTTCGAGTTCTACCGGTCGCTAAAGGCTTACGAGGAGTCGATGAGCGGGCAGAACACCACCATGGTGATCACGCCCGACAGTCCGTTCTTCAAATATTTTCAGCACGGACAATCGGGTGTGAAATAACTCTTTCTTAACCGGCAGAGCCCTGATCTAGAGCCCACGAATTCGGTTCGGCCGTTGCGTTCGTCGGCCGGGGAGGGGTGTAGGCGTGATCCGGTTTTTGGCCGCGGCGGGGACCGCGGTTTTGCTGATTTCTTCGGCGCAAGCGCGCCCTGCGCCCGATAGTTTTTCCGGACTTGCGGAGCGGCTTTCGCCCGCCGTCGTCAATATTGCGACGCAATCCGTCGACAAGGCGGCGGACGGCGCGCTCGACCTCACAGCCCCGCCGGGGTCGCCTTTGGAAAATATTCTGCGCAAGTTTCACGGCGGCAACAGTCAAGCGCCGCAACGCGTCCAGTCGCTGGGCTCGGGCTTCATCATCGACGCGGCGGGCATCATCGTCACCAACAACCATGTGGTCGCCGATGCGGTCGAGATCATGGTTGGCCTCTCCGACGGGACACGGCTTGCCGCGGAGGTGATCGGCCGCGATCCCAAAACCGACATCGCGTTGCTGCGGATCAAACCACGCCACCCGCTCATTGCGGTCGGCTTTGGCGACTCCGACGGCGCCAAAGTCGGTGACTGGGTGCTTGCGATCGGCAATCCCTTCGGGCTGGGTGGGTCGGTTACGGCCGGAATCGTCAGTGCGCGCAACCGCGAACTGGCCGCCGAAATCTACGACGACTTCATTCAAACGGACGCGGCGATCAATCGGGGCAATTCGGGCGGGCCGCTCTTCGACATGGACGGCCAGGTCATCGGGGTCAACGCCGCGATCATTTCGCCCTCGGGCGGGTCGATCGGTATCGGCTTTGCCATCCCCTCAAATACCGTCGCGAAGGTCGTAGCCCAGTTGCGCCAATATGGCCAAACCCGGCGCGGCTGGATCGGCGTCAACGTTCAAGATTTGACCGACGATATTGCCGAGGGCCTGTTGGCGGAGGGCACGCACGGCGCTCTCGTGCAAGGTGTCAGCGCCGGCGGTCCGGCTCTGCTCGGCGGGTTGAGGCGCGGCGATATCATTGTGAAATTCGACGGCAAGGACGTCGCCGACGATCGCGTGATGCAGCGTTTCGTGATCGAGACGCAGGTCGGGCGTATCGTGGCCGTCAGCGTGTTGCGCCACGGGAAGCCCTTTGCGCTCAACATCAAAATCGCAAGCCGCGAAGAACACGAAAACACCGTCGTGACGCAAGCGCGCATGCCCGCGCTGCCGCGGGTACAGCCAACCAGCTTGGGTCTTAAGCTTTCGGTGTTGACCCCGGAGATGCGCGCCAGATATCGCGTTCCACAGGCGATGGACGGTTTGGTCGTGGTGGCCGTCGATCGAGGGACGTCGGCTTCGGACAACGACATTCGGCCGGGCGATATCATCGTCGAGGTGGGCCAGGAGCCGGTCAAGACCGCCCAAGATCTGAACGCAAAGATCAGCATCGCGAAGAAGGCGCAGCGAAAGGTTGTGCTGTTAACACTCAGCCGTGGCGGAGAGATGTCGTTTCGTGCGCTGAAACTGCCGGAGCGCCAAGGTTAAGGACGCGTTAAATGCCGCCCGCCGGTAGCGCCGCATTAAGGGCGCGGCTGCCATGATGACGCCAATGAGCGGCATCTTCGGTTCATCGGGCGGAAGGGGCGTTCCGTCCTTCGATTTTTCTGTGCTTGGCGGATATTATCTCGCGAAGACGAAGTTGCTTGCCGCGCAAAATGCGGCTGCAGCGCCGAGGGCATTGGCCTCCGCCAATAGCCGGCCGGCCGATTCGGGACTTGCGCCGTGGGACGCAAGCAAGCCACCGCAGAGCGACACAGCGCGGCTGACGCGGGCGCTACAGACGACCTCGTTCGTCGATTTGCAAAATAGCGCCTTCAACAAGGCCGGTGTGTCGACGGACAGCAAGAAACTCTTTGCGCTGTATACCGGATTGACGAGCCTGCAGGCGCTGGCTTCGAAGGCGGCAGATGATAAGACCCTGTCCGGCGAGCGCGACGGACTCGACCGGCGGTTTCAAGGCGGCGTCGATCAAGTCAAATCGCTCGTCACGGGCCAAGGATTCGACGATCTTACATTGCTGTTCGGCAGCCGGGCTAAAAAAGTCGACAGCGCATTGGCTATCCCGCGCAGCGGCACGATCTATTCGGGCAACCCGATCGCTCAGGGCGCGTCCAGCAACGCTGTCACAGGACTGACCGGCAACGAGGTCTTCAACGTCTCGATCGCCAAGAGTACCGGAACGTTTGATATTCAAATCGATCTCTCTCAAATCGGCGGGCCGCCCACCGTCGACAATATCGTCGCCTATATGAATCAACAGATGCAGGCAGCCGGCGTCGTCACGCGCTTTTCACGCGATGTGTTCGACGGAAAGACGGATACGTCGCCAAAGAGCTACGGCATCGCCGTGCAAAGCGTCGCGACCGAAAGGGTTTCGTTCTCTGCGCCGGCAACGGTGCCCGCGGTCTATGTCGCAGGAGACTCGGGCGCCAGCACTGCGCAGACCGCGCAACTCCTGAAGCTGACCGATCAAGGCACGTCCGTCACGACCGATTTCAGCGCGCAGATCGCGCCCAAGACCGGCACGTCCGACGCGCGCGGCGCTGCGATCGACGCGCAAGGCAACACCTATGTCGTGGGGACGACAACGGGCAATTTGGGCCAAGGCATCGTTCAAGGCAGCCAGGACGTCTTCTTGCGCAAATACGATTCGGCGGGCCAATTGGTGTGGAGTCACATGCTGGGCTCCTCGACCAGTGCGGACGGGCTTGGTGTCGCCGTCGACGCCAGCGGAAACGTGGCGATCGCAGGGCGGGTTACAGATCGGCTGACGACAACGGCAACGGGTGGCGGCAACGACAGCTTTGTCTCGAAATACGATTCACAGGGCAATGAGATCTTCACCCGTCAGATCGCGCCTGTTGTCGACGATCAGGCGAACGCACTTTCGTTCGGAGCCGACGGGTCGCTCTACGTCGCTGGGCAGACCAAAGGCTCGATCACGTCCGGGACGGCGTCAGCCGGCGGAACGGACGCCTATCTTCAAAAGCTTACGGCGAAGGGGGCGCTCGTCTACACGCGTCAACTTGGCGGCAGCGGCGACGATCGCGCGAATGCCGTCAGTGTGGATGGCGACGGCAACGTCGTATTGGCGACAGTGGAATCCGGCGCAGGCGTCGTCCGCAAGTTCGCGCCCGACGACGGAACGAGCGCCGCGATCTGGCAAATGAACCTAGGCGATCTGGGCACCGGAACAATTGGCGGAATCGCGCTCGACAACGGTGCGGTCTATGTCAGCGGTTCGACAACGAACGCCAATTTGACTGCCGGCGGCCAGGCGACAATCGCTTCGCCCCACAACGGCGGTTCGGACGGCTTTGTCATGAAGATCGCCGACGCGGGCCAGAGCGCATCGGCGAGCTTCGTTTCTTACGTCGGCACCGGCGCAAGCGACAGCGCCGCCAACGTGGTCGTCAACAACGGCGACATCTACGTCGCCGGCGCGACGAACGGCTCCCTCACCGGCGGCACTGCGCCGTCGGCATCGAATGCCTATGTGGCGAAACTCGACGACACCGGTGCGCAAGTATGGGTCCACCAATACGCAGGCAGCGCCGGCACCGGCGCGGCGAGGTCCATAGCCATCGATCCGCAGGGCGGTTCGGTGCTCGATACTTTGGGATTGCCACGCGGCGCCATATCGCTCGATCCATCGCGCGATGTCACGGCGCAATCCAGCGCTCGCGCGGGCGACTTTTTCTACGTTTCCGTCAATGGTCTCGATCCGCACCGGGTTACGGTCGAGGCCGGTGACACGCTGCGCTCTCTCGCGACGCGGATTGCCGGAACGTTGGCGCTAAAAGGAACAGCAAAGGTAACGCACGGTGCGGCGGGCGACGAGCTGACCATTCAAGCGAACGCCGGGTCTGTCATCGAACTCAAGCGCGGCGATAAGAGTTTCGACGCGCTCGCGGGCCTCGGCATCGAACCGGGCAAGCTCTACAACACGACGAGCGCGCAAGCGACCGGAGCGACGGCCAAAGACAAAATCGTGTTTGCCTTGGGTCTCACACCGACGATGTCGTTGAGCACGCAATCGCACGCGCGAACGGTCGTCGCCAGTATCAATCAGGCGCTGACCGCGATCCGCGGCGCCTATCAAGCGTTGACGTCGCCGGCCTCTACGGCGACAGCTTCGACAACGAGCACTGCGGTACCGGCCAACGTGACGCGTCAGCTCGCGAGCTATCAAGCGGCGCTCGCGATATTCGGCGGATCGACCGGCTAGCGCTGAGGCATTTGCATTTCATCGGGTGCCTCGGCAACACTGCCAGCTCAAACATTGAGCAGGCAAATTTCTATGGCCGACATCCTGACCGATCTCGCCGTGCAACTGGGAAGCAAGCTGGCGCTTGTCGACGACCGCCCAGATGGGCCCATCGTCAAATGGACCTTTGCGCAACTCGAGGCGACCGCGAACCGGCTCGCGCGTCTGCTCGTCGATTCCGGGGTTAAGCCCAAGGATCGCGTGGTCAGTTGCGGCCAGAATTCCTGCTGGCTCGTTGCCATGTCGAACGCCGTGCGCAAGATCGGTGCGGTGGGCGTGCCCTTGAATTATCGGCTGACGGCGGAAGAGGCAATCTATGTGGTCGACAATTCAGACGCCGTTGTCGTCTTTGCCGACGCGGAGTTTGCCGAATTCTTCGCCAAGATCAGGAATGATACGCCTAACGTTCGCGAAGTCTTGATCTTCGACGGCGCGCCTGCCGCCCGCCAAACGCGCGTCGAGCCGCTGCTTGTCCAACGCTCGGCGTCGCCGGTCGAACTCGACGGGCCGCCGCTCGAGCCGATGACGATGATCTACACGTCGGGTACCACGGGCAAACCCAAGGGCGCGGTTCGTTCCACTCTCGGCAATCCGGCGCAGTCGGCCTTACTTTGGGCCGAGATCGGTTATGTGCGAGACGACGTCTACATCACGACCGGCCCGCTCTATCACTCAGGACCCGGCGGGTTTCTGGCAACGGCACATCGTCTCGGCAACACGGCCGTGCTGCAGCACAAATTCGACGAGGAAGATTGGTTGCGTCTCGTCCAAACTTATCATGTAACGACCACGTTTTCCGCGCCCACGCCGATTCGCCGCATTTGTCAGCTGGGGGAGGAAACCTTCAGGCGCTACGACGTAACGTCGATGGTGCGCATGGTTGCGAACGCGGCGCCGTGGTCGTTCGCGCTCAAGCAGCTTTATCTGTCGAAATTTCCGGCGAACTCGTTGTTCGAGATCTACGGCTCGACCGAGCTTGGGGTGAATACGGTCCTGCGCCCCGAACATCAACTCGCCAAGCCCGGTTCCTGCGGCCGCCCCGCACCGGGCGTTGAGATCACGCTCTTCGATGACGGCGGCGACGTGGTCACGGCGCCCAACGTCGAAGGCGAGCTCTACGTGCGTTCGGCCAACATGTTCTCGACCTATCACAAGGCGCACGACAAATTCATGGCCGATCGCAAGCAGGATCTGCAAACGGTCGGTGACATCGCCTATTTCGACGAGGACGGCTTCTACTATATTTGCGACCGCAAGAAGGACATGATCATCTCCGGCGGCGTGAACATCTATCCGGCCGAAATCGAAGCGGCGTTGGAACTGCATCCCGACATCAACGATGTCGCCGTCTTCGGCATCCCAGATGAGGAATGGGGCGAAGCCGTGCACGCCATTGTTGTCGTTCGTCCCGGCGCGAGCCTCGGCAAAGATCAAATCGCCGCGTTCGCGCGCCAGCATCTCGCCGGCTACAAAGTTCCCCGCAGCTTTTCCTTCATGACTGAAATCCCGCGCACCGGCTCAGGCAAAATCTTGAAGCGCGAACTTCGTAAGCCGTTTTGGGAGGGACGCAAGTCGCGCGTATGAGTTGTGGCCGAAGTGCCACGTCACCGATGGGTCGAATTGATCTTCGAGGTGAATTCTCTGAACTCTTGAGCCGACATTGTGCTGTCGCCGGAAATCCTCAACCGGGGCGACGCCGGCGGCGTATCGAAAGCGATAGAGCGGACGTTGACGGTCGCGCCGCGAAATTCCGGCGGAAGTTGCTGTGCAAGGTCGATCGTGTGGGTCTTGAAGACTTTCGACGAGGCAAATTTTAGGAGGGCGGCAGAGGTGCCATCAATTGCGCATGGCTCCGAGTTCGCCCCGCGAATATCCACAATGACCCGCGAACCGGCCACAGAGAGCGCGATGATCGACGAACAAGCAATGTCGGCGGGCAGCTCCATCGGCGCGCCGCCGTTTATGCACAATCGTTTCGCGTAGTGAATGCGCAAGTCGTAACCAAGAGTCGTTGCGCTGGTTAGTCTGGCGGCGGCGTCGCGCACGCGGAGCAAATCGCCACAAGGTTTTGCCTTATCGAGCGCAGCAGCCGACAGCGTCCTGATATCCCTCAACACCGAACCGACGTCGACGATCAGGGATAACCTTACGCGGTATGTTCCGTCTGCGTCCGGCGATGCCTGCCAGGTTAGATGCGATGGCAGCGTCAAATGCGCGGCACCGACTTTTGGCCGCGCAACGAAGTCCCTGCTGCCGTCCGTCTCGGCGTGGGCAGCGCAAACAAGAAGCGGCAAGAGAAGGAATGCGATTGCTCTGAGCATGGAACACTCGATCTTCATTCGCCTGCGCCGGACCCCCGGGAATGGAGCGCGTCGAGCGAGTTCGTTGCTCCAATAAGACACGGCTTGCCGTAAGGATCCGATTAAATCGCGGTAGCAATGAAATGGAGCAAGGCCGAAGGCACTTCCAGATTGGCCCGCAAATTTTGGTTAAGGACAGGTGCTTGGCGGAATTGAGCCGTTTGCGCGAATGCGCGAAACTCAAGGCTCGTCATGTTGCGACGGAAGTGCCGAATGGTGCGCCTTTGAGTTGTAGCTCGCCCGCGCGGTGGCGTCTTCAGATCGTCTGATTGAATGTCATCGCCGACGCGGCGGCCGTCGCAGGCTTTGCGAACGAACCGGCCTTCGCGTAGGTCGTCGGCGTTTGGCGCGACGCCACTTCGTCGGCGATCGCCTTGACCAAACCCTCTGTGACATGGCGGAAACGGGCGAGGAGCCGGCTCTCTTCTTTGAGTGCGAGGCGCAGTTTCTCGGTTGCGGCGGTCAGGCGGTTCTTTGCTTCGCTGCCGATGGAGTTCAAGCCGACGTCGCGTTTGAAGGCGGCGCAACGTTTGGTGTAGAGCGCGAGCGACAATGCGCGCTCGTCGTCGTTGACATTGAGCGCGGCCGGGCGACTTCCTTTGAGGATCGCGAGTTCGCGCGTGACGAGCGCGGTCAGGCGCTCGGTCAGCTGGATCAGCTCTTCGACCTGCATGTTTGCGGCGCTTGTCATTGACGGCCCTGCTCCTGCATGGCGATCATCTCGCGCTTGACGGAGGCAGCGAGCCCTATGCCGCCCTGATTGGCGATTTGTTTGCCGATGTCTTGAATCATCAGTGAACGGAAGACCTTCTCGCCGCTGCCGCCACCGAATTGTCCGTCGGTCGGCACATCAGACCACATTTGCTCGAACATCTGGGAAATGAACACGGCTTCGAAGTCCCGCGCGGCTTTGTCGATCGCGCGAATGTCGCCCTTGGGAGCGTGCGGCGCCTGAACGCCGGTGCCCATACGAGCGAGATCGAGTGATCCCATATCCATCTCACATCACCTGAATTTCGGCTTGGAGAGCGCCGGCGGCCTTAATCGCCTGCAGGATCGCGATCATATCGCGCGGACCGACGCCCAACGCGTTCAGGCCGTTGACCAATTGCTGAAGGCTGACGCCGGAGCGAACCAGCGCGAGCTTGCGGTCATGCGAATCCTGGATCTCGATTTGCGTTTGTGGCGTGACTTTCGTCTCGCCTTGGCTGAAGGGTTCGGGTTGGGAGACTTGCGGCAACTCGGTGATGCGAATGGTCAAATTGCCCTGAGCTATCGCCACCGTCGAGACGCGCACGTCGGAGCCCATCACAATGATTCCAGATGCTTCGTCGACAACGACTTTCGCCGGGAGATCGGGCTCGACGCGCAGCTGCTCGATATCCGTCAGCAGGCGGACGATATTGCCTGTGTAGCCCTGAGGTATGGCGACGCGCACGGTCGCGGGGTCAGCTGCGGCGGCGGTGGGCGCGCCGATGAAAGTGTTGATGGAGTCGGCGACGCGTTGGGCGGTCGTCAAATCCGGGTTGCGCAATGCGAGGCGCAATGAGGTCATCGATGCGAGGTCGAAATGTATCTCGCGCTCGACGATCGCGCCGGCGGAAATGCGGCCGCTTGTCGGGACACCGCGCGTCACGGTTTCGGCTTGGCCTTGAGCGGTGAACCCGCTGATCGCGATTTGACCCTGAGCGACGGCGTAGATGTTGCTGTCGGCGGCGAGGAGCGGCGTTACCAGCAAGGTGCCGCCCTGCAGGCTCTTCGCATCGCCGAGTGCGCTGACGGTGACGTCGATGTGCGAACCCTGCGTTGCGAACGGCGGCAAGTTCGCAGTCACCATGACGGCGGCAACGTTTCCGGTCGATAGATTGGCGCCGCGCGTGTTTACGCCAAGGCGTTCCAGCATGGCCTGCAAGCTTTGCAGCGTGAACGCCGCATTGCGGAGGGAGTCGCCGGTGCCGTTCAAGCCAACCACAAGGCCGTAACCGACGAGCATGTTTTCGCGTACGCCCTCAACGTCGGCGACGTCCTTGATACGGGAGAAGGCGGCGGCGGTGGTGCTCAGAACCGGCGCTAGGCTCAAGTTCAACGCGAGCGCGATCGTCAGCGTACGGCGCAACATTTCCCTGAATGCTCCTCACAAGACGAACGAAGTCATCGTTTGCTTAGCGAGGGCCGTGCCAGCTGATCTTCCATCTAACCATTTGATTTTATTATGTTTTCTAACGAGCGTGAACGATGGTTGCAGGCCCTGGCCCGGCAATATTTGCCGTCGCTCGGCAAGCTTTCAGCCGATTTTAACCGCGCGCGCGCATGTTTAAGGCTGCCTTAAAGGATCGCTTAGGTCGAAGGTCATGAAGATCGAAGGGCCACGTCCGGTCGACAGCACGCGCTTCGCGCGTGCACAACGAGCCGGCGGCTCAAGCACATTCACACCCGAAATGCCTCACGAGGCGCGCGCAACCGCGCAAGCCGCGGTGTCCATGCCCTTGACCGCCATCGATACTCTTATTGCACTGCAAGAAGTCCCAGATCTCCTGGCCGGCCGGAGCAAAGCCGCGCGTCGGGGTCGCGACATGCTCGACTTGCTTGAAGATATTCGCGACGGGTTGTTGCAAGGCGGCATTTCAAGGGCGACTCTGCATCGGCTCCTGCAGCTTGTGAATGTCAAGCGGGAAGAATTCGCGGATCCCGGGCTCTCTGCGCTACTCGACGACATCGAGCTTAGGGCCCGCGTCGAGCTCGCAAAATTTCAATTTGCGGAGGCGAATTCGAGCGATCCCGCAAATGCCGCGAATTCGTCATAAACCGTTCGATTTACTTGGCTTTCCCCCGTTGACGGAAAGGCGCGGACTTATATAGTCCGCCGCGCTCGGGAGCCTGCGTCGCTCTCGTGGAGGAAACGAAAAGTATGGGCGTGATCCTTGCGCCGGATTACCGGCCGTCTGAAACCGAACCGTTTATGAATGAGCGTCAGCGGGAGTATTTCCGCCAGCGCTTGCTCAAGTGGAAAGACGAAATCATCCGCGAATCGAAAGAGACGCTGCAGAACCTGGCGCAGGATTCCGCGCCCCACGCCGACCTCGCGGACCGTGCGTCGACGGAAGCGGAACGATCGATGGAGCTGCGAGCGCGAGATCGGCAACGCAAGCTGATCTCCAAAATCGATTCAGCGCTTCGCCGGATCGAGGACGGTACCTACGGCTTTTGCGAGGAGACGGGCGATCCGATCACGCTGCGCCGTCTCGATGCGCGGCCGATCGCGACGCTGAGTATCGAGGCGCAAGAGCGCCACGAACGGCGCGAACGGGTTTATCGCGACGACTAACCAAAATAAAAAAGGCCGGGTTCGCACCCGGCCTTCCGTTTCCGACGTGTGGTGATGCGACGTCAGAACGGAAAGAGGATGTCCACGACCTGTTGGCCGTAGCGTGGCTGCTGCACATCGGTCAGCTGGCCGCGACCGCCGTAAGAGATGCGGGCTTCAGCCATCTGCGTGTGCTTCACTTCGTTCGTGGCGCTGATGTCTTCCGGACGCACGATACCGGTGACCGTCAAGTCGCGGATTTCGAAATTCACGCGCACTTCCTGATGACCTTGGATGACCAAATTGCCGTTCGGCAGAACCTGCGAGACGACAGCGGCGACCGTGAGCGCGACTTTTTCCTTGCGGTTGACGGAGCCTGCGCCTTGCGTGGAGCTGTCACTACCGAGGGCAATCGCCTTGGTCGGGTCATAACCTCCGGGCAAGAGTTGTCCGGCGGCTTGCTCCAAACCCAGCAAACTCGTGACGTCGGCCTTTTCAGTGCCCGTGCGACTGCGCGCGGTTTGGTTCGACAACTCCGCCTTGTCCGAGATGTCGATCAGTACGGTTAGGATGTCACCGACTTTCGAGGCGCGTTGATCCTTGAAAAAGGAGCGCGAGCCGGCGGCCCAAAGCGAATTTGATTGATAGACAGTCGGCTCTTGAGGCGCCATCGGCAGCGCGATTTGGCGCTGGCTGGAACGTGGACTGCCGCCCATCGGTGACAGCTGCGGCGGTTCGCCCACACGGTCGAGGCGGTCCATTGTCGTGCACGAGGCGAGGTCAAACGCGACGATCCCAACGAACACGAAGCGGCAAAGGTCGTTACGCATTACAAAACCTTTCAGCGTTTTATTGTTGCGCGACGGCCATCGCCGCCGGCGAGGATTGCACCGATACGGTTCCGGCGCCGCTCACGCGGCCTTCGATCGTGCGGCGCGAACGGGCATTGAGTACCGGGACCACCTCACCCTTGCCGCCGTCGGCCAACGCTTGACCGGCCGCCGTCAATTCAATTCCCGGTAAAGCGAAAACGATCGTGACGAGCTCGCCCTTTCTTACGATCACCGGTTTCTTCACATCGAAGGCGAAGATCGGTTGGCGAGCGTGGAGTGGGCGGCGCGCCGCCTGACCGGTCAGCATTTCGGCGCTGGTGACGAGCGTCGCGCTCGCACGTTCCGCTGGGAGCTCGATGGTCACCAGATCTTGGTCGCCGATCATTTCGCCTGAAGCAAGATCATGAGCCAAAGCGGGGACATCGATGACCGGATAGGCCATACCCGTTGCGTTCGTGATTTGAAGTTGGCCGCTTGGGCCGGCGTATGTAAGGCTCGCGGCGAACACCTGACGCGCGGCATCAAAGGTGAGGGCGGCGAGGTCGAAGCGACCCTGAGCCGCAGCAGGCAATGTCAGCACAAACGCCGGATCGGCAAACGCGACGTGGTATCGGCCGGCGACCGGGATGCGTGCGGCGAGCGTTTCGGCAATTTTCGTCGCGATGGTGTCGCCGGCAACGATCGTCGATGGCGCGACCGTTTCGGCCCGGGCGATGCCGAGCCAAGCCAGGGCGATGGAAAGTGCGAGAATAATTTTGCGCATGATCTACGTTTCCTTATCCCTGCGACAAATGCGCCGTCATCTGCAGCATTTCGTCGGAGGCCGTGATGACCTTCGAATTCATTTCATAGGCGCGTTGCGCCGTGATTAGCGACGTGATCTCCGCCACGGCATTGACGTTGGAGGTCTCGAGAAAGCCTTGCATGATCGTGCCGAAACCGGTGGAGCCGGGTGTGCCCGTCTGCGCCGTGCCGGAGGCCGCGGTCTCGAGGAATAGATTTGATCCCTGTGCTTCAAGACCCGCCTCGTTGGCAAACACGGCAAGATCAAGCTGACCGACGATCTGTTCCGCCGTCTGTCCGGCAAGCTTCACCGAGACTTGTCCTTGGGCGTTGATCGTAACGCCGGTTGCATCTTGTGGAATGCTGACGCCCGGTTCGACGACATATCCGTCGGGCGTAACGATCTGACCCTGGGCGCTCAGCGCGAAGGAACCCGCCCGGGTGTAAGCCGCTTGGCCTGTCGGCATGCGGATGCGGAAGAAGCCCTTACCCTGAACCGCAAGATCGTAGGTGTTCTGCGTCGAGTTCAGATTGCCCTGTGACATCAGGCGATAGACCGAGCCGGTTTTCACACCGGAGCCAACCTGGATGCCGGTCGGGATGATCGTGCCCTGATCGGACGAGGCAGCGCCCATGCGCTCGACGTTTTGATAGAGCAGATCTTGGAATTCCGCACGCTGGCTCTTGAATCCGGTCGTGTTCATGTTGGCGATGTTGTTCGAGATGACCTCGACGTTCAGCTGCTGAGCCAACATGCCTGTCGATGCGATACTGAGCGATCTCATGGTTCGCGCTTTCCTCTATCCTTAAACCTTGACGTCGCCGAGACGCTGGACCGCTCGGCGAATGATCTCGTCGGTGGCGTTCAACGTTTCGGTCGAATGCTGATATGCGCGCTGCACTTCGATCATCTTGGTCATTTCGACGACCGGCTCGACGTTCGAACGCTCGATCATCCCTTGCATTACGCGGGCGTTTGTCGCCGGCGTTGCGGGGGCGTTGGCGCTGTAAAGATTCTTGCCCTCTTTGCTGAGCGCGTTGGCCGCGAAGGACACGACCCTGAGCTTGCCGGCGGCGCCTTGGCGCGTGCTGACGGTACCGTCGCGCGCGATCTTGATTTCGCTTTCGCCGGGCGGAATGACGATTTCACCGCCGTCCGACAACACCGGGTCGCCATCCGACGTGACCATTTTGCCCTGCGCGTCGAGCTTTAGATGGCCGTCGCGCGTGTAGCGTTCGCCGGCCGCCGTGTTCACGACCAACAAGCCGTTGCCGTCGATGGCAATATCCAGCGTTCCGCCGGTCTGCTCGAGCGGCCCCGCCGTCATGTCGCGGACAACGCCCCAATCGCGCACGAACGATACTTCGCTCGGGCCCCCTTGCGGGTTGTCGACCGGCACAAGCAGCTCTTCGAACAACGGCGCTTCGCGCTTGAAACCGGCCGTGGAGCTGTTCGCGAGATTGTTCGCGATGATCTCCATGTTCCGACGCAATGCCATCTGGGCCGATAGGCCGACGACCAATGAAGTTTCCATAGCGGCCACCACTCCGCGCGGACAGAATTTGCTCTCCGCAGCGCAACACCAAGCAGCGTGCATGCCAGCGTCGAAAGCCCGGCTTCGTTGGGGTTTGCGAAGTAACATCGCGTTAAGACGCAGGAGATGCCGGGCAAAATCTGCCGCGCGCGAACCCGAAATTAACCAGCGCAGCTGCACTTTCCCCCGGCGGTTACACCTAAAAATCTGTACACGGACGGTTCGAATGGCGAAAGACAAAGACGACGCCAAGGCCAAGGACGACGACAAGAAAAAGGTCGCGGAAAAGACCGAAGGCCAAACGGAAGGCGAGGGCGACGCCGCCGCGGTGAAGCCGAAAGGGCGTTTTGCCTTTCTCAACTTCTCGCGCAAAACGTTGATGTTCGTCGTGGCGCCGGCCGTGCTTGGCGTGGTCGTGCTTGGAGCGGGCGCGTATTTCTTTTTGTTTTCAGGCGGCGAGCCGCCCAAGGCCGCAAACGGCGCGCCGGGCGCAGCGGCGCAGGTCGCGATCGAGCATCCGACGTTTGTCGACGTGCCTGAAATCCTGGTCAATCTCGCGACGACCGGCGACAAGCCCGCGTATCTCAAACTTTCCGTTTCGCTCGAACTCAAGGGCGGCGAGGAAGCAGCCAAGGCGCTTGAGCCGGTTATGCCGCGCGTCGTCGATCAGTTTCAAACCTATCTGCGTGAATTGCGCGTGGAAGATTTGAGCGGGTCGGCCGCGATGTTCCGGCTCAAAGAGGAGCTGTTGCGCCGCGTCAATATGGCGATCGAGCCGGTAGAGGTTCGAGACGTCCTGTTCAAAGAAATGATCGTGCAATAGGCGCGCGACAAAATGGCGAACGAACCAGCAGATCAGGTTGCGATGGAAGACGCCGACGACAAGGCGTCCGAGCAAAAGCCCGTGCTGTCGACGGAGTCCAAGGTTGCAGAGACGGCGGCAGCAGGCGATGCAGCGGCGACCGAGATGGACTCCATGTTGTCCGACAAGGCCGAGGGCGGCGGCGCGTCGGAGCGCGTCCTCAATCAGGATGAAATCGACAATTTGCTCGGCTTCGACGCGTCATCCGGCGATACGCAAGAACGAAGCGGCATTCAGGCGATCATCAATTCGGCGCTTGTATCATACGAGCGCTTGCCTCTTCTCGAAATCGTGTTCGATCGCCTTGTGCGGTTGATGACGACCAGTCTGCGCAACTTCACTTCGGACAATGTCGAGGTCAGCCTCGACAATATCTCGTCGATCCGGTTCGGCGACTATCTCAACTCCATTCCGCTGCCGGCGATCCTGGCGGTGTTTCGCGCCGAGGAACTCGACAACTATGGTCTGCTGACAGTCGAATCAAACCTGATCTATTCGATCGTCGACGTGCTCCTCGGCGGGCGTCGCGGCACTGCGGCCATGCGCATCGAGGGGCGGCCCTATACGACAATCGAACGTAGTTTGGTTCAGCGGATGATCGAAGTCGTACTCGGCGACATGAAATCGGCGTTCGAGCCGCTGTCACCGGTCACTTTCAATCTCGATCGGCTGGAAATCAACCCTCGCTTTGCGGCGATCGCGCGCCCGGCAAACGCCGCCGTCTTGGTGAAATTGCGCGTCGACATGGAAGATCGCGGCGGGCGGATCGAGTTGCTGCTGCCCTACGCCACACTTGAGCCGATCCGCGAATTGCTGCTGCAGATGTTCATGGGCGAAAAGTTCGGCCGGGACTCGATTTGGGAAGGTCATTTGGCGACTGAGCTTTGGCGTACAAATGTCGACATCGAAGCGGTGCTCGACGAACTGCCCATGACGCTGAACCAGGTGATGAATTTCGAGGTCGGGCAAACCCTCTTGCTGAACGCCACTCCCAACTCGCCGATCGAAATGCGGTGCGGCGGCGTGGCGCTCCTAACCGGGCGGATGGGCCGGGTGGGCCACCAAGTCGCTGTGCGCGTCGAGTCGAACGTCCAACAAAAGAATCTGTTGCAGATCGAAGGACAAAAGTAATGTGGTCATTCGTCATCGACTTGATTTTCGTTGCGCTGCTTGTTGCGACCATCGTCTTCGTGTTTCGGCTCGAGCGGCGCTTGGCATCATTGCGTGGAACAAAGGACCAGCTGGCGGCCGTTATCGTTGAACTCAACAGTGCAGCGTCGCGTGCCGAGGCAGGCATCAAAGGCCTGAGGGCGGCGGCGGAGACGGCGGGCGCAATGCTTGAGGACCGCGTCAAGCGCGCGCGTTCGCTCAACGACGACCTTGGCGCGCTCGTGCAATCGGGTCAACGCGTTGCGCAGAAACTTGAGCTGGCTCGACCCGTGACAAGAACCGCAAGCGCCTATGCGGACGAGCCGCGGCGCGAAGCTCTTCGCGCTGGTAAGGTTCGCTAAGGACAATACCGATGGATAACCAGGTTCGTCTGTTGCCAGCACTTATCGGCGCCGCGGCCGTGCTGGCCGTACTTCGGCTGGGCGCGATGTCTGTCGGAGAGGCCGGCATTTTTTCCGGCAGCGGAACTGCCGCGGCAGCCGATGCCGCTGCACCTGCAGCGCCTGTACCTGCTGCTCCTGCAACGGCAGCACCCGCACCTGCTGCGTCCGCGCCTGCTGCGCCGGCACTTGCGTCTGCAACCGCTGCGGCCCCTCCCGGCGATGTTGCACAAATTTCTTCGGGAACGGCGCCCGCCAAGACAGCTGAAGTCAAAGCCGCTTGCGAACAATCGGGATCCGGACAGGCGCAGAACAAGGGCGAGGCCGACGTGTTGCACGGTTTGCGTGATCGTCGTGCCGAACTCGACGCGCGCGAGAACGAGCTTGCGTTGCGCGAGGAACTGCTCGCTGCGACGGAAAAACAGGTTGGCGAGAAGATAGGCGAGCTGAAGCAGCTTCAGGGCAAGCTGGACACCATGCTCGCCGCGCGGGACGACGCGCAAAAGGCGCAGCTCAACGCACTGGTCAAGATGTACGAGAACATGAAGCCGGCGGATGCGGCGAAAATATTCGATAAGCTGGACCGTCGCATTCTTACGGACGTCGCAAGCGGCATGAAGCCGGTCAAGGTCGGTGCAGTGCTGGCCGCGATGGATACGGCGAAGGCCCAGGAGCTCACGGCCCTGTTGGCGAGCCGGCTCGTCCTGCCTATGCCGCAGCCTGTCGATGTCTCCGCGGCTACACTTCCGGGCGCTCCAGCAGCGTCGTCAGCGGGTGGTCAGGCTCCGGGCGCAGCACCTCCGGCACCTCAGCCGCCGCCGACGGCAACTCCCGCCGGCTAAGTGCGAACTGCTTAACACGGACTTAACCGCGCGGGACTTAGCGTCGAAGCCATAAAGGCAGCAGGATCAATGTCCGCGCTCACTCGCGCCGTACTCGCCGCATTCATCTTCGGTATCGGTTGGACACAGTCCGCCGTGGCTGAGACAAACGCGCCTGTGGAGGTGAAGTCCTCTTCCGCTGGAGGCTTTGGGCGAATTCAATTCGAGTGGCGCGAAAAAGCGCAAGCAAAGACAGTGCTCAACGACGGTATCTTGGTGATCTCGTTCGATCGTGCGTTCGATGCCGATACCGATGCGATGCAGCGGTCGCTCGACGCCTATGTCGCGTTGGTGCGCCAGGATCCGGATAAGAAAAGCCTTCGTCTTGCGCTCAAAGGTCCGGTGACGCTGAAGACGACCGACTACGCGACGCGTTTTGCCTTCGACATTCTTCCCCCGTCTTTTCGAGGTGACCCGCCGCCGATTGCCCCGCCTTCGCAAGAGAGTCCGGATGCGGTGTCGGTGGTGCCCATCCGCGTAGCCGAGCGAGAGCATACAACGACGCTTCAGTTCGATTGGCCGGTCAAGGTCGACTACACCGCAAAGATGGAAGGCGGGAAGTTGACAATCTCGTTTGCGAAAGCGGCGAAAATCGACCTGAAACGATTCAGCGACTCGCCACCGGCGTGGATCAGAGGCGCGCGTTCGAGTGTCGTCGGTGGCAAGCTCGCGGTCGAGTTCGACGTCGATGCCGAAGCTGGCTTCGTCGATGTCAGTGAAGGTCATCGCATTGCTTTTGAATTGCGCGAGCCTGTAACGGACGCCGCCGCCACGCGCGCAGCTACAACCGCGCCGTCACTACCCATCGCCGCGGAAGGCGTGCCGCAGCTAACTGCCGAAATCATCAAATTCCCGATGCCGCCTCGCAAAGGGGCACCGGGTGTCTCGGCACCAACACCTATTGTTCCTGCGACCGCAACCGCGCAAACGGACGCGGCGGCGGCCCAAGCCGCACTGGCCGGGTCGAACCTGCGCGATTCACTTGCCGCCGCGAGCGCGCTGCCGCCGGCTTTGCGGCAGGCTCCTACTGAACTCGACGAAGCGCTCGCTCCGGCGTCTCCCACCGTGGCCGCGACGCCCGGAAGAGCGAAGGCAGAGATTTTTGGGTCGATGCTGCGTCTCGAATTGCCCTACTCGAAGTTGCCGGCCGCCGCGGTGTTCAGACGCGGTCTTGCGGTCTGGGTTGTCGCCGCCAACAACGAGGCGATGGATCTCAGTGCGCTGACAGCGCTACCGAACGGGCCCGCCCATTTGTTGTCGGCCCCGGCTGAAGTAGCGCCCGGCGTCACCGCATTCCGTCTTGAGACCTCTCCCGCGATGACGGTGAGCGCGTCTGCGGCCGGTGAAACTTGGATTGTTTCAATTGGTCCGACCGTGCCGGAGATACCCGCGCAAGTGCAATTGGTGCGTGAGATTCAGGTCCACGCATCGAAACTGCACGCCTTGATGCCAGGTTCGTCACAAGTGCTGTGGCTAAAGGACCCGCAGATCGAAGACCGCCTTGCGGTCGTGCTTGCTTATGCACCGGCGCGAGGCCTCGCAGAGGGTCAGCAATTCGTCGAATTCTCAGCGCTGCCGTCGATGCAGGGCCTTGCGTTTGAATCACGAGCCGACGATCTGTCCATTACGATCGCCGGCAACGATGCGGTGGTGACGCGCCCGCAAGGACTCAATCTGTCCGCCGATCAGCCGGCGACGCTGGCCGGGACATCGCTCTTGGGCAATGGCGCAAGCCCCGCGTTCGTGGACTTCGCTGCGTGGGCGCAACCGGGCGAAGAGACTCGCGCCGAAGCCATTCGCAGACTCATGCGACTTTCTGCGTCGAGCGCCGGTGGTATGAGCGTGCCGCGGATGGCGCTGGCGCGCTACTACATCGCCGAAGGTCTGGGGTCCGAAGCGCTTGGTATGCTCAAATTGATATCGAGCGAAGATCAAACCGCCGACGCCAACCCCCAGTTTCGCGTCGCGCGCGCCTTGGCGAATATGCTGATGAACCGCTATCGCGAGGCGATCAACGATCTGAGCATGGACGTGTTGGGGCTTGACGCTCATGCCGCCTTGTGGCGTGGGCTGGCCGCGGCGGGCGCGCGTGATTGGCGCCAAGCGCGAAGCAACCTCATGACGGCCGCAAAAGTTCTCGGCCATTATCCGGCGCCATGGCAAGCTCGCGCGAAGGTCGCGCTGGCACGCGCGGCACTTGAGCTCGGTGAACCGGCAAGCGCCATGCAGGCGATCGCAACGCTGCCGCAAGCCGCCGTCTCAGCCGATGTCGCGGCAGAAGCATTGCTGGTGCGAGCGAGCCTCGAGTTGCTGTCCAATAAATCCGACGTCGCTCTGGCTCTCTATCGACAAGTCGCCGGATCGCCGTACCGTCCGGCTGCGGTTCGCGGACTGCTCGAAGAGGCGCTGCTCAAAGAGAAGCTCGGTAAGATCAAACCTGCAGAAGCGATCGATGCACTCGAGCGTTTGCGCTTTCAGTGGCGCGGCGACGACGTCGAGCTTAGGACGCTGACCGAACTCGGCAATCTTTACGTTGCCCAAGGCCGCTATCGAGATGGACTGGACACCATGCGTCTTGCGGTGCGCCACTTTGCGCAAAACGATCAAGCACGCGCTACCGCCACGAAGATGGCGGCGATCTTCGAAGATTTGTTCTTGAGCGGCAAAGCCGACGCGATACAACCGATTCAAGCCTTGGGGCTTTTCTACGACTTCCGGGAACTGACTCCCGTCGGGGCCCAGGGCGACGAGATGATCCGCAAACTCGCCGACCGGTTGGTCAGTGTCGATCTCTTGGGCCAGGCGGCGGAACTGCTACAGCATCAAGTCGATCAACGCCTTGACGGTATCGCGAAGGCATCGGTGGCCGCCCGGCTGGCCGTGATCTATCTGCTCGACCGTAAGCCTGAGAAGGCGCTTGGCGCCTTGCGCTCGTCCAAACAGACACGTCTGCCTGACGATCTCTTGGCACAGCGATCCTTGTTGGAGGCTCGCGCCCTTGGCGATCTCAAACTGTATGATCAGGGGCTCGAGTTGATCTCCGCCGACGACAGCGTGGAGGCCAATCGCTTGCGTGCCGACGTCCTGTGGCAGGCACAGCGTTGGGCAGAGGCCGGCGCGCGGGACGAAGAGTTGGTTGGAACGCGCTATCAAGACACTGCGCCGCTGACGGACGGCGAGCGGATGGATGTGCTGCGCGCGGCCGTCGCGTATTCGCTTGCCGGCGACACGGCGAGCCTCGTGCGCTTGCGCACGCGCTTTGCGGCGAAAATGGCGACGAGTCCGGATGCCCGCGGCTTCGACGTCGTGACGCAAGGGCAAGACACGACAGGCGTCGATTATCGCAATTTGGTCAAGCGACTCGCAGGCGTCGATACGCTTGAAGCGTTCATGACCGATTTTCGCAAACGCTATGGAACGGGTGGAGCGGCAGCGACCGTCACCAATTAATCGCGCACGATTTCATCGTCGCGGTAGCCTTGAAGATAGAGCGCGCTTTCCAAATCGCTGTAATCAAGGCGAGCGTTCGCGGCGGCTGCGACAATCGGTTTGGCATGATAGGCGACGCCGAGACCTGCGTCGCCTATCATGCCCAAATCATTTGCACCGTCGCCGATGGCAAGCGTGTCAGCGAGGAGGACGCCACTCTCGCGTGCCAAAAGATGCAGAGCGTCGCGTTTCGCTTGCCGCCCCAGAATCGGTTCGCGAACGGTGCCGGTGAGCTTACCGTCGACGACGAGCAGCTCGTTCGCCTGTTGCTCGGCGAATCCCGCCGCTTGGGCGACGCGCGAGGTGAAGAACGAAAAGCCGCCGGAGATGAGCATCGTCGTCGCCCCCGCCTCAGCCATGGTGCGCACGAGCGCTCGGGCGCCCGGATTCAGAACGACACGCTCTTCATAGACCCGATTGAGCACGCTTGACGGCATGCCCTTGAGCAAGGCTACCCGCTCGCGTAAAGCGGACTCGAATTCGATTTCACCGCGCATGGCGCGCTCTGTCACTGCCGCGATTTGTTGCTTGAGCCCGGCAAAGTCGGCTAGCTCGTCAAGGCATTCGCAGCCGATGATCGTGGAATCCATGTCGGCGAGAAGCAGCCTTTTGCGACGGGATTGCGCTGCGACCGTGTTTGCGTCCACCCGATGCGGCGCGAGGCCGGCACGGGCGCGTTCGGTCAAATGAGAGTCCTGGACGAGGAATTCGCATGCTGTGCCGGCCGCAAGCCAATGCGGCGGATGGCCCGTGAGTGCGGCAATTTTCTCCACCGCGTCGTCGTGTAACTGACCGAGTGCGGCGGTCAGAACCAGCCTATAATCCATGACACTCGATCGTATGGGTCGCGATGAATTTCGATGCCGTCCTTATTGCAGGGCCTACCGCGAGCGGCAAGTCGGCGCTCGCCCTCAAACTTGCGCGTGACTTCGGCGGGGCGGTTATCAATGCGGATTCGATGCAAGTCTACAGGGAGCTGCGTATCCTTTCTGCGCGGCCTGACGAGGGCGAGCGAAAGCTGGCACCGCATCATCTCTATGGATTTGTCTCTGCGCTCGAGACGTTTTCGGTTGGCAAATGGCTTGAGGCGGCGGAGCGCGCGCTCGAAGATTGTCGCGCCAAGGATCTGTTGCCGCTTGTCGTCGGAGGCACCGGACTCTATTTCGCGGCACTGACGGAAGGCCTGTCGCCGATCCCCGAAATCCATGCTGCGATCCGCGTGGACGCGCGCCAGCGCCTGGCCGAGATCGGCAACGAGCGCTTTCACGCCGAACTCTCACTGCGCGACCCTGTGATGGGCGAGCGGCTGGCGCCCGGCGACAGCCAGCGCCTGGTGCGCGCCTGGGAGGTGATCGAAGCGACGGGACAATCCCTGGCCGAATGGCAGCAGTTGAAGGGGACGCCTGTGCTGACGGGTTCGCTCGCGCGGTTCGTGCTGAAGCCCGACCGTGCTTGGCTTCAGGCTCGTATCGCGACGCGCTTCGAGGCAATGATCGATGCCGGAGCGCTCGAAGAGGTCCGGGCGCTCAAGGCGCAGGGTCTCAACAACGGCTTACCTGCGGGCAGGGCGTTGGGCGTTCCGCAGCTGTCGGCCTTTCTCGACGGCAACATTTCGCTTGAACAAGCAAAGGCCGACGCCGTCGCCGAGACGCGGCGCTATGCCAAACGGCAGATAACTTGGTTTCGCCATCAAATGCGGGATTGGAAGATCATTGAACGCAGTGAGCCCGGCGAAATCGCTGAGGCCGTTGGGCGTGAACTCGATTGACCCTCTTGACGCAAATGCAGCAATTTGGTTAGGTGTTTGGTAATAAAATTACGTGAAGCTGCCGATATGTGGAATTTTTCGCTTGTAATTACCTGCGCCGTCGGCCCGACGACCTAATGGTCATTGGTTCGAGGCGGCGTGTCCGAGGGGCCCTTAAGGCCCCTTTTCTTTTGCTCTGCGAGACTGAAAGACGAGATGAGTGCGATGGCCCAAGAACTGACCGGCGCTGAAATGGTGATCCGAGCCCTGAAGGATCACGGGGTTCGTCATATTTTCGGTTACCCGGGCGGCGCGGTGCTACCGATCTATGACGCGCTTTTCCAAGACGACGGCATCGAGCATGTGTTGGTGCGCCACGAGCAAGGGGCAACGCACGCCGCTGAAGGCTATGCGCGCTCTACCGGCAAACCCGGTGTCGTACTCGTCACATCCGGGCCGGGCGCGACGAATGCCGTTACAGGGCTGACGGACGCGTTGATGGATTCCATTCCGCTCGTGTGCATTACGGGTCAAGTGCCGACGCATTTAATCGGCAACGATGCATTTCAGGAAGCCGATACCGTCGGCATCACGCGGCCTTGTACGAAACACAATTGGCTGGTCAGAGATATTCGCGACTTGCCCCGCGTTCTGCACGAGGCCTTTTATATCGCAACAACTGGTCGGCCCGGGCCGGTGGTTGTGGACATACCGAAAGACGTTCAGTTCAAGCGCGGCCCCTATGTCGGACCGTCGAATATCAAACACAAAACCTACCAGCCGCGGATCAAGGGCGATCTCAAGAAAATCGAACAAGCGGTCGAGATGATTGCGCAAGCCAAGCGGCCGATTTTTTATACCGGCGGCGGCATCATAAATTCGGGTTTGCTCGCCAGCCAATTGTTGCGTGAATTCGTGCGCTCGACCGGGTTTCCGATCACGTCGACGTTGATGGGCCTGGGCGCCTATCCGGCGTCGGATCGCCAATGGCTCGGCATGCTGGGGATGCACGGAACATACGAAGCGAACATGGCAATGCACGGTTGCGACCTGATGATCGCGATCGGTTCGCGTTTCGACGATCGTGTGACCGGGCGCCTGGATGCCTTCTCTCCGAATTCGCGCAAGATCCACATCGATATCGATGCTTCGTCGATCAACAAGAATGTGCGGGTGGATCTGGGCATCGTCGGCGACGCGGCGCACGTGCTTGAAGACATGATCCGCCTGTCGAAGGCGAAACTGCTGAAGGCGAACGGTGCCGCCATCAAGGCCTGGTGGATGCAGATCGACGGCTGGCGGGCGCGCAATTGTCTCGCCTACACGAACTCAAAGGACGTGATCAAACCGCAATATGCCGTCGAACGGCTCTACGAGCTGACGCGCGGACGCAAGACTTACATCTCGACGGAAGTCGGACAGCATCAGATGTGGGCGGCTCAATTCTACAAATTCGAGGAGCCGCATCATTGGATGACGTCGGGCGGACTGGGCACAATGGGATACGGGTTGCCCGCCGCGGTCGGCATTCAAGTCGCCCATCCCGACGCGCTCGTCGTCGACATTGCGGGCGAGGCCAGCGTGCAGATGACGATGCAGGAGATTTCGACGGCCGTGCAATACGAGTTACCGATCAAAATCTTCATCTTGAACAACAAATATATGGGCATGGTGCGGCAGTGGCAGCAATTGTTGCATGGCGGGCGCTATTCGCATTCCTATTCGGAGGCGCTTCCCGATTTCGTCAAGTTGGCAGAGGCTTACGGCGCGGTCGGCATCCGTGCGACGTCGCCTGGGGAGCTTGACGCCAAGATAAAGGAGATGATCGACGTGAAGCGGCCGGTGCTGTTCGACTGCGTGGTCGATCAATTCGAGAATTGCTACCCGATGATCCCCTCGGGCGCCGCTCACAACGAGATGATTCTGGGCGATGCAGCAGGCGAGCCGGCAGTCAGCGAGGCCGGAAAGGTGCTGGTGTAATGACCGAACAACCGAAGTCTGCCTACTTTCTCGTCGATACGAAAACCGCATCGGTCCGCAAGACGTTCGCAGTGCTGGTGGACAACGAAGCAGGCGTCTTGGCGCGGGTGATCGGCCTCTTCGCCGGGCGCGGCTACAATATCGAGAGTTTGACCGTGGCCGAGGTCGATCACCTCGATCATACGTCGCGCATTACGATCGTGACTTCGGGCACGCCGGAGGTGCTCGAGCAAATCAAGCATCAGCTCGAGCGACTGATCCCCGTGCACAAGGTCATCGATCTGACCGAAGAGACCCCCGGGATCGAGCGGGAGATGGCGCTCGTCAAGGTATCGGGACAAGGCGAGAAGCGCGTCGAGGCGATGCGCCTTTCCGAAGTGTTCCGGGCGCGCGTGATCGATACGACGCACGCGAGCTTCGTCTTTGAGGTAACCGGCAATCAGCAGAAGATCGATGCGTTCGTCGACCTGATGAAGCCGCTGGGTCTTGTCGAAGTGTCTCGCACCGGCGTTGTCGCCATCACTCGCGGCGCGGAGGCGATGTGAGCAATTTGCCAGAAGCGTCGCGGTGCGGAGGGGATCGAGACCTCCGCACCGCGGTTCCCCGCAAACGGCGGCGCGCGCGTTGTCGAGACGCCACCGTGTTTGCTGCGACTGCGAGTCGAGCGCCGCGCTTTCGGCTCATCGACACCGGCCTTGGCACCGGATGTCTGTCAGATGGAGCACAAGGCGTGGAGTCACAAGTGAGACTCGTCACGCTTAGCTGCTTCGGTCCACGTCAATCCAATCCAAAACACGGAGCCTTCTGATGCGCGTTTATTACGACCGCGACGCCGACGTGAATTTGATCAAGGGAAAAAAGGTCGCGATCATTGGTTTCGGCAGCCAAGGGCACGCGCATGCGTTGAACTTGCGTGATTCGGGCGTCAAGGAGGTTGTGGCCGCACTGCGTCCGGGCCCATCCGCCAAGAAAGCAGAAGCGCAAGGTTTCAAGGTTCTGGAGGCAAGCGAAGCGGCGAAATGGGCGGATGTGATGATGATGGTCACACCCGACGAACTTCAAGCCGACATCTATCGCCAGGCGCTGCATGCGAACATGAAGCAGGGCGCGGCGCTGATGTTCGCGCACGGCCTCAACATTCACTTCAATCTGATCGAGCCGCGTGCCGATTTGGACGTCTTGATGGTTGCGCCAAAAGGGCCGGGTCATACGGTGCGTTCCGAATATCAGCGCGGTGGTGGCGTGCCGTGCCTCTTGGCGGTGCACAAGAACGCGAGTGGGCAAGGACAGGAGATCGGCTTGTCTTATGCCTCGGCGATCGGCGGCGGGCGCGCCGGCATCATTGAAACAAACTTCCGCGAAGAGTGCGAAACGGATTTGTTCGGCGAGCAGGTCGTGTTGTGCGGTGGGTTGGTCGAGCTGATCCGAAATGGCTTCGAGACATTGGTCGAAGCCGGTTATGCGCCGGAGATGGCGTATTTCGAATGCCTGCACGAGGTAAAGCTGATCGTGGATCTGATCTACGAAGGCGGCATCGCCAACATGAACTACTCGATCTCGAACACGGCCGAGTACGGCGAGTACGTCACGGGGCCGCGCATCGTCACCGACGAAACGAAGAAAGAGATGAAACGCGTACTCGCCGACATTCAATCGGGCCGGTTTACGCGCGATTGGATGCTCGAGAACAAGGTCGGGCAGGCGAGCTTCAAGGCGATGCGTGCGCGCTCCGCGGCACATCCGATCGAGGCCGTGGGCGAGAAGCTGCGCGCGATGATGCCTTGGATTGCGAAGAACAAGCTCGTCGACAAGGCAAAAAATTGACCCAGCGTCCGCCGATTCCCGCGCCGCCGCACAAAGGCGGCTGTTTGTGCGGCGGGGTTCGCTTCCAGCTCGACGCGCGGCCGATTGCGGCGAACGCGTGTCATTGTTCGGCCTGCAAGAAGCTTACGGGCGCGACCAATCTCTTGATGATCGGCGGCGCGCGCGACGCGTTTTCCCATGACGGCTCGGTGCAGCGTTATCGACGGCGCGCCGACTCGGGTCGCGAGGTGGATATCGCCCGCTGCGCGACCTGCGGCGTGCGGATGTGGCATGAGCCGCTGACGGCGCCGGCTCTCGTCTTCATCTCGGCGGGAACGCTCGATGATCCGAGTTGGGTCGTCCCGGCATCGCATATCTGGGTTGAGAAGGTGTCGCCCGGTGTGCTCTTCCAAGACGATGCGATCCGAATCGAGGGGCAACCGACGCAGCGCGAGGTGTTGTTCGAAGCGTTCGCGCGCCTCTATCCGCTATAGAATGCGGGAGCGGCTTTCACCGCTCCCGTTTCGGCGCGTCAGTTAAGCCGCTAAGCGCGCCAGCGCGGCGATGACTGCTTCAGGCTGTTCGAGGGTCACCATGTGGCCTGCGTTCTTGATCTCGACATAGTCGGAGTTGCGCAGTTTCTCGCGGAAGGTTTTCGCGTAGACCGGCTTGATCAACTTGTCGTCGTCGCCCCAGATCAACAATGTCTTCGCCTTGATCCGATAGAGCCGTTCGCCAAGCCCGCGATCGGGGATCGGGAATAACATCTTGCCGGCAAAGCCCAGTTGGCGTGACGATTGTATCAAGAACGCCCGCAGGAAATCGTGGTCGTCGAGGTTGACGCCGGCCGTGATCAATTGCTCGCCGAGCTTCACGTCGTGAAACAACAGAGGCGGATAGTCGGCGGGTAGCAACGCGAATACGTCAGGGATCGGATGCGCATCCAACCAGAGACCGGCCGGCGCTATCAGGGCCAACCGTTTGATGTCGTTTGCCGCGAGCGCCGCCATTTCAGCCGCCAGCATGCCGCCCATCGAGTGGCCGACGACAAGCGGGTTGTCGACCTTCAACGCGTCGAGGATGTCGAGCCCTAAGAGGGTGATGTCGAGCATGGTGCGGAAATGGTCGCCGCCATCGGACTCGCCGTAGCCGGGCAACAACGGCGCGCGTACGCGGAAGCGGCGGCTCAACGCATCGAGAAACGGATCGGCTTGCGTCGCGCCGCCGGCGCCGTGAAAGAAGACGAGGTCGGGACCGCGGCCGCTTTCGAGCACCTGGATTTTGGCGCGGCCGTCCGAAACGGTGATTGTGCGAGTGTCCATCATTGGGCGGCCTCCTCCAGGCGGGCCGGGACGGCACGTTTTTCAAGCGGCTTGATCCAAAAGCGGTTGTCGTGGGCGTAATCGGCCCAGATGTTCTTCAGCTTCGGCATCACTTTTTCGGCGAAGAGTTTCGTCGAGTAGCGCACCTTTTCCGGCGGCATGTTGCCGATCTGGAAAAGGCAGAAGAGATGCCCGACGCGCAGGCCCTTGATCAGTTCCTCGAGTTGCTGGCGCACGGTCTCGGGGCTTCCCGCGACGACCATGCGCTGCTCGACCAATTCCTTCCAAGGTGTCAGCGGGAGCTTGGCCGCTTCGGTCGGCGTCATCTGCGACAGCACGTTTGCCTGCAGCGTTTTGATCGTGCGATAGCCCGGCGCATCGGCAAAGCCGCCATAGATATGGAGGCAACGGTTGTAGAAGTAGCTCGCGTGTTCCGAATATAGCTTTTCGGCCTCAGCGTCCGTATCGGCGACGCAAATGATCTGAGCGAACCCAGCGCGGTAGGGCGAGTCGTCCTTGCCCTTTTGCGCCGCGCGCTCCCAATAGCCGTCGAGCAGTTTACGGCCGCGCAGATAGCCGCTGTAGGAGAGGTAGGAGTAATTGTAGTCATGGTCGAGACAGAAATCCCAGGTTTCGATTGAACCGCCGCCGGGAACGAAGATCGGCGGGTGCGGTTTCTGCACCGGCTTCGGCCAACAATTCACGTAGCGCAATTTGTTGTAACGGCCGTTGAATGGAAACGGGCCGTCTTGGGTCCACGCCTTGATGATCAACTCATGGGCCTCGGCATATTTCTCGCGGGTCAGCGCGGGCACGGTGCCGTAGCAGTAGTTGGTGTCCATCGACGTGCCGACGGGGAAGCCTGCACAGAGGCGGCCGCCCGAGATGACGTCGAGCATGGCGAATTCTTCGGCGACGCGGATCGGCGGATTGTAGAGCGCAATCGAATTGCCTAGAACCATCAGCGCCGATTTGCTCGAACGGCGCGCGAGAGCGGCAGCCATGATGTTCGGCGAAGGCATGAGCCCGTAGCCATTTTGGTGGTGCTCGTTGACGCCGATGGCGTCAAACCCTAGCGAGTCCGCATATTCGAGCTGATCGAGATAATCGTTGTAGACTGTGTGGCCGCGGACCGGATCGTAAAGCGTCGATGGAATGTCGACCCAGACCGAGCGATGCTTCTCGCGGAAGTCGTCGGGCAAGTGGGGCCAGGGCATCAAATGGAACCAGGTAAACTTCATAAGCGCGTCCTCCTCCCGGAGAATTTTGTTGATATTGATGCGACAAGCTTAGGCACAACTGGGCAATTCCGTCTATTGCTTTGCGCGTGAACGAGAGGAGATATCCATTGCGCATCGGCACGCCGCTGTCGCCGTCCGCCACCAAGGTGATGCTGCTGGGTGCGGGCGAACTCGGCAAAGAGGTGGTGATCGAGCTGCAGCGCTTGGGTGTCGAGACGATCGCCGTCGATCGCTACGCCAATGCACCGGCGCAGCAGGTCGCGCACCGCGGCCATGTCATCGATATGACCGACGGTCGCGCCGTGCGCGATGTGATTTTGAAGGAGCGGCCGCATCTGGTCGTGCCGGAGATCGAAGCGATCGCGACGGATGAGCTCGTGAAGATCGAGGCGGAGGGGATCGCTCGGGTCATCCCAACTGCAACGGCCGTGCACACGACGATGAACCGCGAACGCATTCGCCGGCTGGCTGCCGAAGAGTTGAAATTGCCGACTTCGCCTTATGCGTTTTCGTCGTCTCTCGCCGAACTCGAAGCAGCTGTTGCGCGCATCGGTTTCCCTTGTTTCGTTAAACCGGTGATGTCGTCGTCCGGCAAAGGGCAGAGCAAGATCAGAGATGTAGCCGGCATCGCAAAAGCATGGGACTACGCGTTGTCCGCCGGCCGCGTGAAGCAGCCGCGTGTGATTGTCGAAGGAGAAATTCGCTTCGATTTCGAGATCACGCTGTTGACGGTGCGTCATGTCGGCGGCACCGCGTTTTGCGATCCCGTGGGTCATGTTCAGATCGACGGCGACTATGTCGAGTCATGGCAACCGCAACCGATGAGTGCTGCGGCGCTGGAACGTTCGCGCACGATCGCCAAGAAGATCACGGACGCACTTGGCGGGGCGGGCATCTTCGGCGTCGAGCTTTTCGTCAAGGGCGACGAGGTTTGGTTTTCCGAAGTCAGCCCACGGCCGCACGACACCGGGCTCGTTACGATCGTGTCACAGCATCAGAGCGAATTTGCCCTTCATGCGCGCGCGATCCTTGGGTTGTCCGTCGACATCTCTCTGCGGACGCCGGCCGCAAGCGCCGTCATCTACGGCGGAAAGGATGCCAAAGGCATTGCGTTTGACGGCGTCGACGAGGCGCTGTCGGTGGCGGGCACGGAACTGCGTTTGTTTGGGAAACCAGAGGCGTTCAAGAAGCGGCGCATGGGCGTCGCGTTGGCGCGGGCGAGCGACACCGATACGGCACGCGCCAATGCCAAGCGTGCGGCGTCTTTGGTGAAGCCTGTCGAGCGTTAGCCACGCGCCTTTTGTTTTGGCTTGATGGACCGCTGTACGCTGCCTCGGCCACGCGCGCTGTTCCTCAAAAGGTTGACTTCTTTCTCGGCCGCCGTTGCCGCCCGCTTCTCGGCGGTGCGGTAGAGCGCCACGACCTTGCGGCCGAGCGCCGTGAGTGTCGTTCCTCCGCCCCTGATTCCGCCTGCTGAAGCGTCGACCAAGGGCGCTCCAAACGTCGCGCTGGTGTCCTGAACGAGCTTCCAGGCGTGAGCATAGCTCATGCCCATGGCACCGGCTGCCTTTTGGATCGAGCCGCGCTCTCCCACCAGTTCCAGGAGGCGGATTTTCCCCGGCCCGATCGAGCCGTGCCCTTCAAGGTCGATGCGCAGTGTGATGCGTGCCATTAAGCCCAGCCTGACGGCAATCGGCCGGCAAGCCAAGTCCCCTCGTTTGCGTTGTTCGCCGATCACGTTATATTTGTTTGAGTATAACGACATGGGGATCGAATGATGCGGGCTCTCAGTTTCTTCCTTTGCAGCATTGTCTTGGCACTCGGCGGGGCCGCACAGGCGGACTCGCCTCGCGAGTTAACGGTCTACGGTGCCGCATCGCTGACCAACGCGCTGCAAGACGTGGGCGCGGCGTTCACGGCCGCCGGCGGTGCAAGGGTCAAATTCTCGTTTGCTGCATCATCGCTGCTGGCACGGCAAATCGAAGCTGGAGCAGACGCGGATATATTTTTCTCGGCCGACACGGAGTGGATGACCTATCTCGCCGACCGAAATTTGATTCAGCCCGCGACGCGCCGCGACGTTCTATCGAACCATTTGGTGTTGATCGCACCTTCGAACAGCGCGATAGCGATCGAGATCAGGCCAAACTTTCCGCTTGCGCAAGCGCTGGGCGATGGGCGCTTGGCCGTCGCCGATCCCGATAGCGTGCCGGTCGGGAAATATGCGCGCCAGGCGCTGACCTCGCTCGGCGTGTGGGGTTCGGTGGCAGAGCATCTCGTGCGCGCGGAAAACGTGCGCGTTGCGCTTACTTATGTGGCGCGTGGCGAGGCACCGCTCGGCATTGTCTACGAGACGGACGCGCGTGCCGAGCCGAAGGTCAAGATCGTTGGGATGTTTCCGGAGAACACGCATTTGCCGATCGTCTATCCGGTGGCGCTGACTGCACACGGCATGAGCGCCGGTGCTAGGGCGTTTCTTACATATGTGGAGGGGCCACAGGCGGCGGAGGTGTTCCGGCACTACGGATTCATCGTGCTGCGTTAGTCGGTTTTGGGGAAGTAGGGGAATAGGGGGAATTCATGCGTCGTCAATTTTGGCTCGCGTCGGCTTCAGCCGTCGCGATGATGGTCGCCTGCCCGCAGGCTGTGCGCGCCGACGAGGCCGACATCGCCAAGCGTCTGGAAGAAATGCAAAAGCGCCTTGATCGACAGGAGAGCGATCTCGCGGCGCAAAAGGCCGAAATCGTCCAGTTGAAGAGCGCATTGGCCAAACCGAAACCGCGATCGGCGGCGGCCGCTTCGGCTCCGACGGCGGCGATCGCCAGCGCGGATGCGCCGGCGACCCAGGCCGACATACAGCAGCTCCGTGTCGACCTCGATCAGCAGAATGCGCGGGCGCGGATCGAAAAGCAGGAACAACCGGTTTGGAGCATGGTCAATCTGCGGCCAACGGTGACCAGCCCTGACGGGCGGTTCTCGCTTTCGCTGCGCGGCCTATTCCAGTTCGATGCAGCAAATTACTTCCAGGACGCACCAAGGGCGCTCAACGTCGATTTCCGGCGGGGCTCGGTGGGCGCGAGCCAGCGCGAGGTCAACTCCGCGCGCGAGCTGTCGGACGGCGTCAATTTCCGTCGCGCGCAGATCGGCTTCGAGGGCCGGTTCTGGCGCGACTTCAATTATCGCGTCATCTACGAGTTCGGCGGCAGCGGCACGGAAGGTCCGGCGCGCATCAACGACGCGTATGTGAACTACACAGGCCTCGCGCCCTTCACGTTTCAAGTCGGCGCGTTCTTGCCGAACTCGAATATGGAAGATTCGACCTCAGCGACGGACATATTGTTCATGGAACGCGCGACCCCGGCCGAACTATCGCGTGCGCTTGCAGGCGCTGATGGGCGTTATGGCGCAGGTGTGCGCGGCAACGGCGAACGTTGGTCCGCGTCGCTCTATTGGACAGGCGGCACGGTCGGCGATGCAGAGGTCGCGGGCGAACAAAGCTCGCTCGTTGGACGCGTCGCCGGACTCTTGCTGACCGACAGCGACTACAATGTACATCTCGGCGCCAACGCGAGTTGGGTGTATCAGCCGCCCGATCAGGGCTCTCTGGTAACGTCAGGGCGCTTTCCTATCCGCTTTCGCGACCGGCCGGAATTGCGCGTTGACAGCACACGTCTCATCGATACGGGTGCGATCGATGCGAACGGCGCCCATGCCGCGGGCGTCGAGGCGGCAGCAAATTGGCGGAACTTCTTCTTCCAAGGCGAGTACTTCCAATACGGCATCGAGCGGCGAAACAGCCCAATATCCGACGACCCCAATTTCTCCGGCTACTACGCCGAGGCAAGTTGGGTTCTGACAGGCGAGACGCATCGCTACAGCATGGCGACCGCGTCTTACAGCGCGCCCAAGCCCATGATCCCGGTCAGCGCAGACGGCGGCTATGGCGCTTGGGAACTAGCGGCCCGTTACAGTCATGTCGATCTGAACTTCCATGAAGGCCTGCCCGGCACGGCTGCGCCTGTCGGCTCGGTACGCGGCGGTCAGGAGGACATCTGGACTATGGGCGTTAACTGGTACTTGAACGCCAATTTGCGCGCATCGCTCAACTATTACATCGTCAATGTCGATCGCCTGAATCCAGCGGGGCCTGGAAATTTGACGCCGTTTGGCCCGGCGCCGGCGACCCCGCCGAATGGCGCGCAGATTGGACAAGACTATGATGCAATCGCGATACGCACACAGTTCGCCTTCTAACGGCGGGAGCCAATGCTGAGCGACGCTGAAGCGCAAGCCCTGTGGCTGAGTCTGATCGTGGCGACGCGATCGGTGACGTTCAGCTTGCCGCTTGCCGTTCTCGCGGCGTGGGTGCTGGCGCGCGGACGGTTTCCAGGAAAGACGCTGTTTGATGGGTTCGTGCATCTGCCGCTCGTGTTGCCGCCGGTTGTTGTCGGCTATTTGCTGCTGCTCGGCTTCGGCACGCGCGGACCGATCGGGCATTTTCTTTATGAGAATTTCGGCGTGCGGTTGGCGTTCACGAGTGCCGGCGCATCGCTCGCCACGGCAGTGATGTCGTTTCCGCTGATGGTGCGCGCGATTCGATTGGCTTTGGAGGCTGTCGATCGCGGCCTTGAGGACGCTGCGCGCACGTTGGGTGCGGGCGCTTTAGATCGTTTCGCGTCAATCACCCTCCCATTGATGTTGCCGGGAGTTTTGGCCGGCGCGGTTGTCGCCTTCGCCGCGAGCCTCGGCGAGTTTGGCGCCGTGATCACGTTTGCGTCGAACATTCCCGGCGAGACGCAGACCCTGCCGCTGGCGATCTATCAAGCGATCCAGACGCCGAACGGAGACGCCATGGCCGCGCGGCTTGCCACGCTTTCGATCGTGATCGCGTTTGCGGGCCTCCTTTTATCCGAAGTCTTGGCGCGGCGCATCCGAGCGACAACGGCGGCGCCGTGATCGAGGTGCAGGTCAAAAAGACGCTCGGCGCATTTACGCTTGACGCGGCGTTTGCATGCGGCGCCGGCGTCACCGCTTTGTTCGGACGCTCCGGTGCAGGCAAGAGCACGATCGTGAAAGCCGTCGCAGGGCTCGTGCGTCCCGACGGCGGCAGAGTCCAGGTCGGCGATACGACCTTCTTCGATGCTGCCCGGAGGATCAATGTGGCAACCGAAAGGCGAGGAGTCGGCGTCGTATTTCAGGATGGGCGTCTGTTTCCGCACATGACCGTTCGCCGCAATTTGCGCTACGGGTATGACCGTGCGCGCGGCGAGAAGCGCGTGACGTTCGAGGCCGTGACGGACGTTCTCGGCATTTCATCGCTACTTGAACGCAGGCCGGTATCGCTCTCGGGCGGCGAGCGTCAGCGGGTCGCGGTCGGGCGCGCATTGTTGTCGCAGCCGCGCTTGCTGCTGATGGACGAGCCCCTGGCGTCACTCGATGAGGTGCGCAAGGCGGAGTTGTTGCCGTATTTCGAGAAGCTGAATACCGAGTTCCGCATCCCGATCCTCTATGTCAGTCACGCGATCGACGAGGTGATGCGGCTGGCCTCAGACGTTGTGCTTATCGATGAGGGGCGCGTTGTCGCCGCGGGCTCGCTTGCCGACGTGACGAGCCGGATCGACCTACCCCCGGCGGCCGAGAGCTTCGGTTCGGGTGCGATCCTCGAATGTAGGGTTGAGAGCCATGACGCGTCGCGGGGGCTGACCAATTTGGCGACAGCCCTTGGGCCGGTCAAACTCGCGCTGATCGAACGCCCGCTCGGTTCGCGGTTGTCGATTCGAATTGCCGCGCGCGACGTTGCGATTGCGTCCGAACGCCCGACAAAAATCTCCGTCCAAAACATCTTCGACGGCAAAGTCATCGAATTGCGGAGCTTGCCGAACCACATCGTGCGTTTGAAAGTGGCGGTCGGCGGCGGCTATCTATTGTCGGAAATCACGGCCGAAGCGGCGGCTCGATTGGATCTCAAGCCGGGCCTGCAGGTTGTCGCCTTGGTCAAATCCGTCGCGATCGGGCGCTAAACTGCCGTTCGACCAATATGTCGTATCTGCTACCAGAGTAATTGTTTTCCCGAAACGGAACTTCCGAAGTTCTCCGGCTCGCTGAAAATCGAGCAGCCGAGAATTTGGGTAACTGCCGAGCCGTCTTCACTCAAAGGCAGCCAAAGATTCTCGGCGGAGAGAAAGGATATCTTCTTGGCGGCCGTCCGCGGAGCGCTCGTTCGAATGGGCCGCTTGTACCGAGCCACCGGCTGCAGCGCGGCGAGGAGGCGGCGAACGAGCAAGGCCGTATCGGCCGAGCTGAACGTCGCGCCCGTGAAGTCACGCCCGACGGCGGCGACGAGAGCCGTGCCGACGAGGCGTACCTTGAACGACTGCCCGTCGTTGATGACCTCGTGGATTTGAATTCGGGGCAGGATCGGTGCCAAAGCTCGCGGCACGATTTCGGCGCGCTGCGGTCCGATACGCCCCGCTGCGAGTGCGGTCCATTGCGCGAACAATATTTGCAGCTGGGGCGCGATGAGCGTGTCGGGTCTTGCGAACTCGACAATTAGATCCTCAGGGCCCGACCAAGCAGACTCCGGGAATATTGGTGCCTCCGATCGATCCATGCGCGCCACCCCTATGCCGGGCCGGAGGCGATCGAGCAGCCGACGACCTGGCTGACACTCAGGCCGTCCTCGGACAGGGGGAGCCACAAGGCCTCGACCGACAGGGTCGAAGGCTTGGTCGAGGCGATTCGTGGCGCGGTCACGATCAGCGGGATCTTGTCCATCACGATGCGCCGCATGATGGCGACGGCGCGACGGGCAGGCAGGTCGGTGTCGCTGTCGGAGAAGATTCGGCCTGTCTGGTCGCGGCCAAGGGCGGCCACGATGGCCGTCCCCAACACGCGCGCACGGAAGGTCTCCCCACCGTCAATGACGTCGTAAAGGTGGACGTGCGGCAGTAGAGCCGCCATGTCGCGAGGCTGGATATCGGCGCGTCTTGGAGCGATCCGACTCCCGGCGCGGGCTGTCCAATAGGCAAAAAAGGCTTTGAGGCCGCCGGCTTCGATGGCCGACGCTTGAGCAAGGCACAGTCGTGCACCCTCCGGGCCTGGCCATTCCTGGGTGGCATCTCGGGGTCTTGGGGCAGGAGATGCCATCGGTCCTCGCTTTGGAGGAGGTTAGATGGCAGATGCTTGCGGAATGGTTTCGTCCTGTTGCACGACGTTTCGATCTTGGCAGAATTCGCCCTTCGTGCGGGCTCCAAAGCGGCTTTTCCATTGCTTGTGCAGGCCGATTCGCACTAAAGATTCTGCAAGAACGACGCGGAGTTATGGCTTTGATTTCACCAGGCCTTAACGCTGCAGTCCTATGGTGAACGCTTGCCGAACAAGCTGGCGGCGTGAGGCGTGAGAAGGCATGGACGAAATGCGGACGATCGATGCGACGAAGGGGCAGGGTGCAAACCCAAGCTCGCCGTCGGCGCGCGTCTCACTCGTCCGGTCGCTGCGGACACTGAGGCTTCTACTTACTCGCCTCTAGACACACGCTCGGTCGCGCCAACGGGCAACGCGGCCGGTGTCTAGGGGAGGAGTTGAGACGGAAGCCCTCAGATGCAACCGCACCGCACACCAAGCGGGTCAGAAGGCGATTGAGATGCCAAGTACGAACCAAGTGCTGATTTTCGACACAACATTGCGCGACGGCGAACAATCGCCGGGCGCGGCGATGAATCTCGACGAAAAATTGAAGATTGCCGAAATGCTCGAGGAACTCGGTGTCGACATCATCGAAGCCGGTTTCCCGATTTCCTCGAATGGCGACTTCGAAGCGGTCTACGAAATTTCCAAGCGCGCGCAACGTTCGATCATTTGCGGATTGGCGCGGGCGGGCTTCAAGGACATCGATCGCGCGGCTGAGGCGATCAAGCCGGCAAAGCGCGGGCGGATCCACACCTTCATCTCGACGAGCCCCGTCCACATGAAGCACAAGCTCCAGATGGAGCCGCATCAGGTGCTCGAGGCGGTGATCGCAAGCGTCGCGCGGGCGCGCAATCACGTTGCAGACGTCGAATGGTCGGCGGAAGACGCGACACGTACCGAATTCGAGTTTTTGTGTCGCTGCGTCGAAGGGGCGATCAAAGCGGGCGCTACGACGATCAATATCCCCGATACGGTCGGCTACGCGATCCCGTCGGAATATGGCGCTTTGATCAAAGCGTTGCGCGAGAAGATCCCGGGCGCCGACAAGGTGACGTTCTCGACCCATTGCCACAACGATCTGGGGTTGGCGGTCGCGAATTCGCTCGCCGGCGTAATGGCGGGCGCGCGCCAAGTCGAGTGTACGATCAACGGTATCGGCGAGCGGGCGGGCAACGCGGCGCTCGAAGAAATCGTCATGGCGCTCAAAGTGCGTGCCGACATTATCCCCTGCGATACGGGCATTGCGACATCGGCGATTTCGCGCGTCTCCAAGGCCGTGTCGAATGTGACAGGCTTCCCGGTCCAATTTAACAAGGCCATTGTCGGCAAGAACGCGTTTGCGCACGAGTCCGGGATTCACCAGGATGGGATGCTCAAGCACACGCAGACCTACGAAATCATGACACCGGAATCGGTCGGCGTCGCGAAGACCTCACTGGTGCTCGGCAAGCTGTCGGGCCGACATGCGTTCCGGGACAAGCTCGAGGCGATGGGCTACGAACTCGGCGGCAACGCGCTCGAAGACGCGTTCAAGCGCTTCAAGGATCTCGCCGACAAGAAGAAACATGTCTTCGACGAAGACATCGCCGCTTTGGTGGACGAAGAGATCGCGACCGGACACGATCGCATCAAGTTCGAGAGCTTGCGCGTGGTCTCCGGAACGTTCGGGCCGCAAAGCGCGGAGCTCGAGTTGTCCGTCGACGGTGAGACCCGTCTCGGCGTAGCACGCGGCGACGGGCCCATCGATGCGATCTTCAACGCGATCAAGGTTCTGTTCCCGCACGAGGCGCGGTTGGCGATCTTCGAAGTGCACGCGGTGACCGAGGGAACCGACGCGCAAGCCGGCGTAACCGTGCGACTTGCCGACGACGGCAAGAGTGCGACGGGGCGCGGCTCGGACACCGATACGATGGTCGCGGCGGCGAAGGCTTATGTTCACGCGTTGAATAAGTTGCTCGTGAAGCGTCTGAAGACGGCGCCTGAGGCGTTGACGGCGGCGCGCGGGTAGTTTGGTTCGAGGATTGGCGGCGCTCATTGCGGGCGCCGCCCTGTAAGAAACGGATGGAAGGTTATGTTCTCTAGTTTGCTCGGTCTCTTGTCGTCGGACATGGCCATCGACCTCGGTACGGCGAACACGCTGGTTTACGTGAAGGGGCGCGGCATCGTCCTCAACGAGCCGTCGGTCGTCGCGATCATGAACAAAGGCGGCAAGAAGCAAGTGCTCGCCGTCGGCAACGAAGCCAAGATGATGCTGGGCCGAACGCCCGGCAACATCGAAGCGATTCGGCCGATGCGGGACGGCGTCATCGCCGACTTCGAAGTCGCCGAGGAGATGATCAAGCACTTCATCCGCAAAGTGCACAACCGGCGCTCTTTCGCCAACCCGATGATCATCATTTGCGTTCCCTCGGGTGCGACTGCGGTTGAACGGCGCGCTATTCAGGAATCGGCGCTCTCGGCCGGCGCGCGGCGCGTCTATCTGATCGAGGAGCCGATGGCGGCAGCGATCGGCGCGGGCCTGCCGGTGACGGAACCAACGGGATCGATGGTCGTCGACATCGGCGGCGGCACGACAGAGGTTGCCGTCCTGTCGCTCGGCGGCATCGTCTATGCGCGGTCCGTGCGCGTCGGCGGCGACAAGATGGACGAGGCGATCATCTCGTACATCCGGCGCAATCATAACCTTCTCGTCGGCGAAGCATCGGCCGAGCGGATCAAGAAAGAGGTCGGTTCGGCGCGAACGATGGACAAGGGCAACGATCTGCGCATCGACATCAAGGGGCGCGATTTGCTCAACGGCGTGCCGAAGGAAATCTCGATTTCGCAGCAGCAGATCGCCGACAGCCTCCAGGAGCCGGTGAGCGCGATCGTCGAGGCGGTCAAAGTGGCGCTCGAAGCGACGCCGCCGGAGCTTGCCGCCGACATCGTCGACAAGGGCATCGTGTTGACGGGCGGCGGGTCGCTTTTGACGAATCTCGACCTCGTGCTGCGCGAAGAGACTGGATTGCCGGTGTCGATCGCAGACGAACCGCTCTCGTGCGTGGCGCTCGGTACCGGTAAGGTGTTGGAGCACCATGGCCACATGCGGCAAGTCCTGTCGTCGGTCTATTATTGATGAGTTGAGCGGCCGTGCCAGCGGTCGCGAGAGGTAACAGAGCGCGCGATGGCGTGGGACCGTAAGCAGCGCCGCAAACTGTCCGACGCAGGTAACTGGGCATTTGTCTCCAGCAACCTGTCGTTCCTGTTTTTTATTGTGCTTGCGGTTGCAATCATGATTGTCAGCCGCGCGCAAGTCGGCGTGTTCGATTCAGCGCGGGAAGCGGTGAACGATGCGGCGGCGCCGGTATTCGAGATGCTCGCTCAACCCGCCGGCATCTTGAAGCGCTGGGGGCAGGGCATCGACTCGCTCCTTTCCGTCTACGAAGAAAACCAGCGCTTGCGCGAAGAAAACGCGCGCCTGCTTGCCAAGCAGAGTGAGGTCGGCGAGCTTGAGCGCAAGGTTGCGCGCTATGAGGAATTGCTGAAGGCGCAGACCGATCCCTCGGTCGCCTCGGTTGCCGCGCGTGTCATCGCGGATGCGAGCGGCCCGTTCGTTCATACGGTGCTGATCAACGCGGGTCACAATCAGGGAATTGCGAAGGGCCAAGCCGTCGTCGACGAACTGGGGCTGATCGGCCGCGTCATTGCGTCCGGCAATCGCTCGGCGCGCATCCTCCTGCTCACCGACCTCAACAGCCGCATCCCGGTGATGGTCGAGGGCGTCAATCTCAAGGCCATTCTGGCAGGCGACAATTCGGTTCATCCCGCTCTGGAGTATTTGCCGTCGGGTGCGCGAATACCGGCAGGAGCCCGCGTCGTCACCACACCGGACGGCGGTGTGTTTCCGCCCGGCGTTCCCGTCGGGGTCGTCGCGGGCAATTCGCGCACGCCGCGCGTCAACCTCTTTACCGGCGAAGGCCGCGCGGATTTCGTGCGTATCTTGAGCTACACCGCACAGGTCGATGTCAATCGCGCGGCGCCTGAACCTTTGCCCGGTGCGATCAGCGAACAACCGCGGAAGGAGGCTACGACCGCGCCGCCCGCCGGCGCTCCGCCAAGCGCTGCCAATGTCGCTGCCCCAGCTGTCCAGGCGATCACGAGCGCGGCTCCCGCGCCCGTACCGGTCGCGAAACCAAAGCGGGTCAAGCCGACTGCTGCGGCGACAAAGCCGACCGTCGTTGCGCCCTCGATCCCGACGCCGTCGCCCGCGGCAACGCCGCCAACGCCCCCGACGGCGAACTGAGGCGAGGATGACAATCTTTCTCCAGTCCGCGATCGTCCTCATCGGAAGAGCACTGTTTCTGTCGATGCCGTTTCTTGCGACGGCAATCGTCATGCTGCTCGCGATCGTTCCGATCGATCTTTTCCGCGGCTGGCTGCCGGGTCCGGAATTCGGCGTCATTGCCGCGTTCTTCTGGGCGGTCTATGCGCCGAATCTTTTTCCGCCGATTGCGATCTTCTCGCTCGGACTCGTGCAGGACTTCGCGTCGGGCGGGCCTACCGGCTTTTGGGCGCTGATCTACCTGGCCGTCTACGGGTTCACATTGTCGCAGCGTGTTTTTTTCATCGGACGCTCTTTGATCGGTATTTGGTTGGGCTTCGCGGCCGTGGCGACGATTTCCGGGATCGCGGTATGGCTTCTCGCTTCGACGGTCTATAATCGCTGGGTTCCGCCGACCGAGATCTTCCTTCAGGTGGCGATTACGACTCTGGTATTTCCGCTCGTCGGCCCGATGTTCTTGGCCCTTCGCCGTGCCATGACGACGGCTCCGGAGCGGCTGTGAAGGGGCGCGCGCACTCATGATGGACGGCCGCGACAGTGTCCGCCATCGCGCGTTTACCCGGCGTACGCTGCTCTTGTCCGGCGGTGTGCTCGGCGTCTACAGCATCCTTGCCGGTCGCATGTTCCAGCTGCAGGTGCTGCAACAAGACCAGTTCACGATGCTGGCCGAAGACAATCGCGTGAACGTGCAGCTGATCGCGCCGCCGCGCGGACGCGTCTACGACCGGTTCGGCGTCGAACTTGCCAATACCTCGCAGAATTACCGCGTGCTCATCGTGCCCGAGCAAACGCAAAACGCGGAGGCGACGCTCAGGCAATTGGCCCAGTTGATCCCGCTGGGCGAGGCGCGCATCGCGCGCGTGCTGCGCGACGTCAAGCACAACAAGCCGTTCAAGCCCGTTCTGGTGACGGAGGGTCTCGATTGGAACGACTTTTCCAAGGTGAACATCAACGCGCCCGATCTTGCGGGGATCGAGCCCGACGTCGGTGAGCTGCGCTCCTATCCGTTCGGTCCGTGGCTTTCGCATGTGCTCGGCTACGTCGCGGGACCGACCGAAGACGATATCGACGACGACCCCGAACTATTGTCGCTCCCGGGATTTCGCATCGGGCGTTCGGGCGTCGAACGGGCGGCCGATGTCGAGCTGCGCGGCAAGCCCGGCGCGGCGCAAGTCGAGGTCAACGCCTATGGCCGCGTCATTCGCGAGCTGGCAAGGCGCGAAGGAGAGCCCGGCCAAGACGTCGTCATGACGCTCGATATGGAGGTGCAAAAGCTTACCGAGGAACGCCTTCGCGGGCAGTCAGGGTCGGCGATCGTCATGGACGTCGACAAGGGCGAGGTCATCGCCATCGTTTCCGCGCCGGGGTTCGATCCAAATCCCTTTACGACCACCGTGACGCCGGAGATGTGGCGCCAGCTCAACGAGGATCCGCTAAAGCCGCTGCTGAACAAAGCGATCACCGGCATGTATCCGCCGGGATCGACGTTCAAGCCGGTGGTGGCGCTGGCGGCGCTGGAAAGCGGGGCGATGAACCCGACGAACCGGGTGACCTGCACCGGCTCTGTAGCGCTCGGCAATCACGTCTTTCATTGCTGGAAGAAGGGCGGCCACGGCTCGATGGACATGCATTCGGCCATCAAGAATTCCTGCGACTGTTATTTCTACGAGTGCGCCAGACGGACCGGCATCGACGCGATCGAGGAAATGGCGAAGCGCTTCGGGCTCGGTCAGGTTTACGGCCTGGAGATCCCCGGCGAAAAAGCGGGTCTGGTGCCGGGACAGGCCTGGAAGGAGCGCACGCGCAAAGAGAAATGGACGACGGGCGAAACATATAATGTCGGCATCGGCCAGGGCGCATTGTTACTGACGCCGTTGCAGCTGTGCGTCATGTGCGCGCGCCTGGCGAACGGCGGGAAGTCGATCACGCCGCATGTCATCAAGACCTTCAACGACAAGGCACGAGACCTGCCGCCGGTTACGAATCTGAATTTGAAGCCGGAGCATATCGCTATCGTTCATGACGGAATGGATGCGGTGGTCAACGAAGGCGGCACGGCGGCCCGCTCAAGGATCGACATTGAAGGGTTCGAAATGGCGGGCAAGAGCGGCACGGCGCAGATTCGAAAAATCACCGACGAGCTGCGCGGCAAGCCGTTCGATCAGATCCCGTGGGAATTTCGAGATCACGCGCTCTTCATCGCATTCGCGCCCGTTGCCAAGCCGCGCTATGCGATTTCGATCGTGATCGAGCATGGCGGCGGCGGTTCTAAAGTTGCCGCGCCGATCGCAAAAGACGTCATGACGTTGACGTTGCAGCGCGACCCGACAGCCAAGCGTGCGTTCGTGCCGACGCTGCGCACGGCCGGCGGTTCGACGGCTGCGAGCTAGGACCAGGGTATGCCGCTCAACGATTTTTTCGGACCGACCGGACGCGAGCTTCGCTTCAGCGACAAGCTTCTCGAAATCAATTGGATTCTCGTCGGGCTGATCACGGCGATCTGCTGCATCGGATTTGCGATGCTCTATTCGGTGGCGCAGGGCAATCTCGATCCTTGGGCCGGGCGGCAAATGGTGCGCTTCGGCATCGGCATGGCAATTCTTTTCGTGGTGGCGCTTGTCGATATCCGGACGTGGATATCGCTTGCGTATCCGGCCTATGGCGCGACGCTGCTTCTGCTCGTCGGCGTCGAGGTCATGGGCCGCGTCGGCAAGGGCGCCGAACGCTGGATCGATATCGGGCCGCTGCAATTGCAGCCGTCGGAGCTGATGAAGATTGCACTGATTTTGGCGCTGTCGCGCTATCTGCACGGACTCCATCTCGAGGACGTCTCAAAGCCGCTGCGACTTATTCCGGCACTACTGCTGATCCTTGTTCCGGCCGGGCTCGTGCTGTTGCAGCCGAACCTCGGCACGGCGACGATCCTCATTGTCGGCGGGTGCGGACTTTTGTTCTTGTCGGGCCTGTCGTGGAAAATCATCGTGCCTGTGATCGCGCTCGGCGTTGCCGCGGTGCCGGTCGGTTGGAATTTCTTGCACGATTATCAGCAGGAGCGCGTGCGCACGTTCCTCGACCCCGATCGCGACCCGCTGGGCGCCGGCTACAACATCTTGCAGTCGAAGATTGCGCTGGGCTCGGGCGGTATCGCCGGCAAGGGCTATCTGCAAGGCACGCAGAGCCGGCTCAACTTCCTGCCGGAAAAGCAAACTGATTTTATTTTCACCGTGCTCGGCGAAGAGTTCGGATTGCTCGGCGTGTTGGTGCTGATGGGGCTTTATCTCGCGGTGTTGGTGCAAGGTGTCTTGATCGCGCTCGATACGCGAAGTCATTTCGGCCGGCTTGTCGCCATGGGTGTGTGCTTGAATTTCCTGCTCTACATCCTCATCAACACCTCGATGTCGATGGGATTGATTCCGGTCGTCGGCATTCCGCTGCCGCTCGTCTCCTACGGCGGTACGGCGTTGATTACCGTGCTCTTCGGCTTCGGTTTGCTCCTGTGCGTGCAAATCCATCGCGGCGTCGACATCCCGCGCTCCGCCGCAAACGCTTGGTAGTTATTGCTCCTCGGGCGGACGGACGTGGCGAAACGTCCAGAGCAAAGCGCCGTCGTAGAGGATTTTCAGCACACCGCAGATGATGAACGGCCAGGCCTGATACCCGGCGGCGAAAAGGGCGCCGGCGAGAACCGGGCTGATGGCCGACGCCAAACTTCGCGGCACCGAGGTGAAGCTTGCCGCCGCCGTGCGTTCTGCCGGCGTCACCACCGCCATCACATAAGAGGAGCGCGTCGGTACGTCCATTTGCGACAACGCGGAGCGAACCAACAGCAAGGCAAGCGCGACATACATGTTCGGCGCGATAGCGGCGAGGATCAAGCACACGCTTGAGGGCACGTGCGTGAAGACCATCGTATTGACCAACCCTATGCGACGCGAAAGCCACGCCGCTAGGGGATAGGAGAACGCGGCGAGGAGGCCCGCCCAGAAAAAGAAGAGGCCGGCAGCGGCGACCGACATGCCGAATTTGTCGAAGAGCCAAAGTGCCATCAGCGACTGAACGACGAAGCCGCCGGCGAAGGCGTCGACGCTGAAGAGCGCCGCGAGCTTGTAGACGACGCGGCGCGATGGACCGAGGACGCCCGTCTTGGCCTGAGGCAGCGGCGGCTCCGGCGGCAGGCGCGCATACATCAGCGCGCCGGCGATGCCCAACAGCGCGTAGAACACGAACATCAGCTTGAGTGCCGTCAGTTGGGAGACGCCGATCGAGGAGAGCAATTCGGGGCTTGCGGCGGCGAGCGAGCCCGCGGCGGCGGCCAGAGCGCCCATCAAGCCATAACGAGCGAACATTCGCGTGCGCTCGCTGCTGGCAACCGAGCGCGCCAATACCGCGTGCTCGAGCGGCACGAAAATGCTGACATTGCCGGATGACGGATTGACCGTGCCGGCGAAGGCGACGCAGACGATGATGGCGTAGCTCGACGATGCGGCGAAGGCAAAGCCGGTCGCGATCATCAAGGCCGACGCGGCAATCAGCAATGTGCGTTGATCGAAACGCGCGCCGACGAAGCCGATGCCGAGCGTCATGAAGGCCGACCCCAGCAAGGCAAGCGTCGCCACGACGCCGACCTCGAACGGCCCCAGACCCAGCGCCGTCAAATAGACGGGCAGCAGCAGCGCGATGAAGCCGTCGCCGAAATCGCGGATGGCACGGGCGATGTAGATGTGTGTGGTGACGTGGCGATCGGGCGTAAGGTCGGGTCTTGCGGCGGAAATCGTCATGCGTTCCCCTCCTAGGCGATCCAGGACAGGGCAGCGCTTGGACGAACATCGTCTGGGAGAGGATCGGGCGTCTGCCTTGCCCGCCGCGCTACGATAGGGCGGTCAACGCGCTAGTCAAGGTGTGATGCCGATGGGGAGCAAAGGGGGTATCATGCGGTCGCAGGCCTCTCATGAATTTCTGGATTCGATCATGGTGAAATTGCCGCCGCCGGTTTGGACGCTGATCTATCTCATCGTCGCCGGCACCGTCAGCGCATACTATCCGTGGAGGGAAATCGTCGACCTCAGAGGCATTGCGCTCGGCGTCTTGCTGCTCGCGATTGGATTTGCCAGCGCCTTTTGGGCAGCAGGCCTATTCCGGCGCGAAGGGACGGAGATCAACCCGACGTCTGAGGCAAACAAGAAACTCGTCGTCTCAGGACCGTTCCGCTATACGCGCAATCCGATGTATTTGGGCCTGGTGCTGGCGAGCGCGGGGGTTGCGTTTTTGGCGGGGTCGCTGCCGATGTTCGTGGTGCCGGTGCTGGTTTTCGCGACAGCGAATTGGGTGCACATCCCATTCGAAGAAGCCAAGATGCGCCGTCAGTTCGGCGCAGCCTTCGACGACTATACGCGGCGAACGCGGCGCTGGCTCTAGCGCGCGAAGACACGTGAAGGGTTGGCGATTTCCTCAAGCTCGCAGATCACGCGCTTCAGGTTCTTGACGTGCGCGCGGTCGCCGTCTTTCTTGGCCTGGGCACGCCAGCGCCACAGAATGAGAAAGCGATCGGCGTCTTTCACGTTCGTCAGGCCGAGCACGTCGCGCGGATTGTTGAAGACCTGGCGCGGGTCGATCTTGGCTCTCGCGATGTCGGTCTCTTTCATGGGCTTGGTCTCTTGCGTCGGTTCTCGGTTGGCGTCCATTAAAAACGAAATCCATTGCTGAATGGTTCCTGCAGTGCGGATTTGTCGCGCGAAATTGCATTACGCTGCGGTTGCGAATGCGATTCAAAGGTCGAGCGTGACCTCGACGACGCCCGGAAACGGGCCGTGCGCGGTGCGCCGGAAGCCCAATTCTTCGCACATTCTTAGCATCCGGCCGTTCTCGGCTAGAACGTCGCCGAAGATCTGCTTCGCCTTCACTGCGCGCGCATAGGCGATGATCTCGTGCATGAGCGCGAAGCCGAGGCCGTGGCCCTTGAGGTCGGTGCGGACGACGACGGCGAATTCGCCACGCTGGTGATCGGGATCGAGCGATAGACGCACGACGCCGCCGATCGCGCCGTTCGGCTCCTCGATGACCAGCGCCATCTCGCGATCATAGTCGATTTGCGTCAAGCGCTTTGCCAGCATGTCGGGCAAGCGCTTCAAACTGGAGAAGAAGCGCATGCGGATGTCTTCCGGCGCGCTGGCAGCGACCGTCGCCTGCAACGCGTCCGCATCCTCGGGCCGAATCGGCCGCAAGCAATAGGTCGTGCCGGCGCGATCGGCGACCGTGCGGATCAGATCGGTCGGATAGGGCTTGATCGCAAAGCGCTCCGTACCGGGATGCGCGGCCGGCGCTACTCTGATGCGCGCATCGAGCGCCAAGACGCCACGCTCGTCGGCCCACAGCGGGTTGATGTCGAGTTCCTTCACCTGCGGCAGTTCGACGGCGATGTCTTGCAAGGAGAGAAGCACGCCGACGATCGCCTCGATGTCGGCGGCCGGCCGGTCGCGATAACCGGCGAGCAAACGCGAAACGCGCGTACGGGCAATGAGGTCGCGGGCCAATGCAACGTTGAGTGGCGGAAGCGCCAGGGCGCGGTCGGCTATGATCTCCACCGCCGTGCCGCCTTGGCCGAAGAGCACGACGGGGCCGAAGAGCTCGTCTTCCGAAATGCCGACGATCAGTTCGTGCGCGCCCGGCCGTGTCGCCATGGGCTGAACGAGAAATCCATCGATATGCGCTGCGGGCACCTTTGCCGCGATCTTTCGCAGCATCTCTTCGGCGGCACGCGCGACGGCCGGTGCGTCCTGCAAGTGGAGCGTCACGCCGCCGACGTCGGATTTGTGTACGATTTCGCCCGACATAATTTTCAGCGCGACGGGAAAGCCGATCGCCGCAGCCGCTCGCGCCGCTTCTTCGGGCGTTGTGGCGACGCGCAAATCCGGCGTTGGGATGCCGTAGGCGTTCAAGACCTCGTGCGCCTCGCGCGGGTTCAGCCACGGACGCTCCTCGGCGATGGCTTTGTCGATGATCCGCCGCGCGGCACTGCTGTCGTGAGTCTCGCAGGTGCGGGCCGGTGGCGATTCCATCAGCATCGATTGAGCGCGATCGTAGGTCGCCAAGCGCAAGGCTGCGCCTACCGCTTGTTCAGGCGTTGGAAAATGGGGCAGGCCGGCATCATCGAATTTGCGGCGCGCCGCGGCAACGGCGTCTTCGCCGAGCCAGGATGCGAAGATGGGCGTGTGGCGGGATTGGTCCCGATCCGCCGTCGCAACGTCGATCACGGCTTGGGCGGCAGCCGCCGAATCTGCCACTGCGACGGGGCAGTTGATGGCGATGATGGCATCGACGTTGGGGTCGCCGCGCAACGCTTCCAAGCTCCGGCGATAGCGCTCGGCGCCCGCGTCGCCGATGATGTCGACCGGATTGCCGCCGCTCCAGCTTTTCGGCAGCGCGCCCGATAGTCTCTCGATCGTTTCCGGCGCGAGCGTCGCAAGCCGGCCGCCATGTTCGATCAGATAGTCGGTTGCGAGCACGCCGGCGCCGCCCCCGTTGGTCACGATGGCCAGCCGGTCGCCCGCGACGCGGACGTTGTGCGAAACGGTTTCGAGTGCGTCGAACAGTTCTTCCGTGGTCAATACGCGCAGCATGCCGGCGCGCCGAAATGCAGCGTCGTAGACGACGTCGGAGCCGGCGAGAGCTCCGGTGTGCGAGTGGGCGGCCCGCGCGCCCTCGCTGTTGCGGCCCGACTTGATCACGATTACCGGCTTGATGCGCGAGCAGCGGCGGGCGGCAGACATGAACTTGCGCGCGTGGGTGACGTTCTCGACATAGAGAAAGACGGCGTGGGTGTCGGGATCTGCCGCCATGTGGTCGAGGAAGTCGCCGAAATCGGCGTCGGCCATGCCGCCGAGCGACACGAGGTGCGAGAACCCGATCCGCCGGGCGGCGGCCCAATCGACGATCGCCGTCAGCATTGCGCCCGATTGCGTGATGAACGCGATCCTGCCTGCGAGCGGCATGCGGTGGGAAAAACTCGCGTCGATGCCGGTCGCGGGCGAAAGGACGCCAAGGCAGTTCGGCCCGACAATGCGCAAGGTGTAAGGACGCGCGGCCTCGAGCATTTGCGTCTGCAACGCGAGGCCGTCAGCGCCGGTCTCGGCAAATCCGGCCGAAAGGACGACGACGGCCTTTGTTCCTTTGGCGCCCAGTTCGGCAATCAGCCCCGGCACGGTCGACGCGGGCGTCGCGATGACGGCGAGTTCGGGCGCCGACGGCAGGTCGGCCACGCTCGCCTTGACGGCGGTGCCATAGAGTTCCTTGGCGTGCGGGTTCACGAGCCAGATCGGTTCCTTGAAACCACCGCTCAGCAGATTGCGCGCCACGACGCCGCCGACCGACTTTTCGTCGCGGCTCGCTCCGATCAGCGCGATCGAGTGCGGCGTGAAGAAACTCTGGAGATTACGAACCGACATGAAGGCGCCCCCGGGGTGGCCGCACGGTATAGGACGCTTAAAGCACTGCAGATTGAGCTGGATCAAGGACGTTGGCGTCCGATCGGCGACATTGCGCGTTAAGTCTTGGCGGCCCGCGCGTCGAGTGGGAGAGGACAAATGATGAATTTCTTGATGGTCTACGGTACGACCGAGGGCCAAACCCGAAAGATCGCCCAATTCGTTTCCGAGCGGATCCGGGTGCGCAACCATGGCGTGACGCTCATCGACGCGACCGATCCGAGGATCGGCGATGTGAAGTTGAGGGATTACGACGGCGCGATTGTCGCGGCGTCGCTTCACGTCGGCCGCTTTCAATCGGCGATCGAAGACTTTGTCCGATCGCGGCACGACACGTTGAACGGCATGCGAACCGTTTTCTTGCCGGTGTCCCTTTCGGCCGCCAGTGAGGACGCCGACGACATCAAGGGGTTGGAGGAGTGCATCCGCCGCTTCACCACCGACACGGCGTGGAAGCCCGGCGAGATTCACAATGCGGCCGGCGCGTTCCGCTATACGCAATACGATTTCTTCAAACGCTGGGGCATGAAGCTGATCGCGCACCAGAAGGGCGTTTCGACGGACGCCAGCCACGATCTCGAATTGACGGACTGGATGGCGCTGACGCGCATCGCGGACGCTTTCGTGGCGACGGTCGAGAAGGCAAGAGCGCACGCGTAAGTCCAAATTCGCGAGCCTGATCCAGGTCTAGTGCTTCTGATCGGGGCCGCGCGCCGCGACGCGGGCGATAAATTCGTCACGCGAGTTGACTTGCGGAAACGGTTCGGCGGGAACGGGAACGCCGAGAAATTTGCACAGCGGCTCCCAACCCTGACCGGCCTCGTAAACCAGCAAGCGCTCCTTCGGAATCGAGCGCACGACCTCTTCCGTATGGCGTTTGAAATAAGCGACCATGAAATCGCGGTCGTGAATTTTGTCGCCGAAATCGCTCAACACCATCGCGAAGAACGGCTGCATCGGCGGCGGCGCGTTCACGGCGGGCGAGCGAGCCGAGAAAATCGTGGCCTGCGTCGAGTCGAACCAGACATTCGGGTCGCGCACCGAGTGTACGATCTTCGCCGACGGGTAATAGGCGGCAAGCTCGCGCCAGAATTTGCAGCCCGGGTAGTCGACCATCGCGGCGAAGCCGTCGAAGATCGCATCCCAATCGGGTTTGCCTTTGCCGGCGTTGACCCAAAGCGGCACGGAGTCGGGCCGCTGGAAGACTTCGATCATGTGATGACAGGGTCCAAAGCCCAGACGCTCGAGCGCGCCCTTGAGCGACAGCGTGCCCGTGCGTCCTAACCCCGATCCGACGATCTTGAGCGCCATGCGTTTGCGTCCCCCTGCGGCGTGATTTGCGAGACGTTATCGCACGCTTTGTGAGAAATTCACCGATCAATGCTGACGCGACGCGAACGGATGCTCTAAACTGCGTCGTCCAACAAGCGGAAACGTCCATGCCAATCCATATCCATATGATCGCCCACGCCGTCGGCATCGCGACGGTTTTGTTGATCGTGGCCTATTTCATTCTCGTTGCCGCGCAAAGGTCGATCGGCTTCGTCAGCGGGCTCGGCACGCTGCTGGCGATTTGGCTCATCGTCATTGCGGGCGTCGTCGTTGCGGGCGCCGTCACGGCGCCGATGTTCGGCGGCAAGCCGTTCGGTCTCGATATGCCCGGGCCGCATGAACGCTGGATGCATCCTGATGGCCAAGAGTTGCCGGCGCCGCCGCCGAGTGCGCCCACGCAGCCCGAACCAGCCCCTGCGCCGGCGCCTGCACCTGCACCGTCGGGCGGATAAGCGAATGTCCACGAAGATCGCGGCATCGTTTCTTCTCCTTGGTCTCTCCGGTCTCCTCAGCCCGGCGTTCGCCGCCATGACGCTGACGAGCGCGGACATCACGGACGGCGCCGCGATCGCCGCTGCGCACATCTATCCGCGCTGCGGCGGGCAGAACGTGTCGCCGCAGCTGAGCTGGAGCGGCACGCCTGCAGGCACGAAGAGCCTGGCGCTGACCATGATCGATCTCGACGTGAAGCCGACGCAATGGTCGCATTGGATCGTGGTCGATCTGCCGCCGGAGGCAACGACGCTAACGCGGGCCGTGAGCACGTTGCCGGGCCAGGCCAAATCCGTCGTGAGCAATTTCGGCGATGCGGGTTACGCCGGACCTTGTCCGCCCAAGGGAACGGGCGTGCATCATTATCAGTTCACGATCTGGGCGTTGCCGAGCGCGACCGCTTCGATCGGCGCCGACGAAAAGGCGACAGAGGTGAGCGCCGCGCTCTCCAAGATCGCGCTCGACAAGGCGACGCTGACGGGCACCGTCACGCGCTAACGGCTCTTCCCGGAGGCGTCCTTCGCTTTGTTACCGCCCCACGGCGGGGGCGGTAACAAGTGAGATGCGAACGCGCCCGCCAGCTGCAGCGCGGTCTCAATCCGCCGGGTGGCAGGTGAGGGCGGGGCCGAGGGCGGTCGTCGTCGCGTGCCCGGCGGCGAGGATCGTCTGGGCCTCGTATTCGATGACGGAGGGCGATTCATTCCAGCGCTGTGCGTCGAGTTCTTTTAGCGCTGCGGCGATACAGGCGGGCGTCGGAGTCTTGTCGGCGTCGCAGCGCCCCTTGGCCATTTCGGTCTTGGCTTTGAGATAGCCAGCGGCGCAATCGGGCGCCGGTGACGCGGCGACGTGGGTCGCGGCGGCGATCTTCGCCCAGCACGCGGGGCCATCCTTCATAACGGAGCAAGCGCCGGCGACGCTTCTTTGATAACGCATCGTCAGCGTCGCGCCGTCCAACGCCAGCGAATGAAAACCGCCGAGCGCGGAATCCTCGAACAGTTTCTTGGCGGTGCTGTCGAAGACGGCAAAGCCGAGCGCGCCGTTGACGCCGTCTTCCGCGTCGAAGAAAACGTCGTCGCCCTTGACGCCTTTGAGGTAACCGCCCCAGTCGTCCGCTTTGACGATTTTCTCGCCGGCGACGTTCTTCCGCTGGCAGACGGGTTTGTGCGTTGCGTCGCCGGGCACAATCGAGAGCTGAGCGGCGCCGACTTCGCCCTCGTCGACTTCCTTGACCATGAAGTGCGCATAGTAGCTGCAGGTCAATTTCGTCTGAGCTGCGCCCTTGGCGGCGGGCAAGGTCATCGTCTTCGTATCGGTGGGCGCGTCGAACACCGTGCTCGGCGCCGTCGCAGCGGACGCCGGCGGCGCGAGCAATGCGCTCAGCACGACAAAACCAAAGCCCGTCAATCTCATGGTCGTCTCCCGTCAGGCCGCTGCCAAGCCTAGCCCGGCGCCGCCGCAGGCCGCAATCGCGCGCCTCTCGCGAGGCACGGGTTGACTTTGGTTTGCCCGGCGGCTGTCGTCTCTCCTTCGTAACGGGGGCGTCATCGTGAAGCTCGCATTTCTGAAGACAATCGCGCGCTGCATCGTGCTGGCGTCGGCCACGATGCTGATGGCGGGTGTCGGCCACGCCGCCGGTCTTGAGGGAAATTGGAAAGGCACATGGACCAAGGGCGGCGACGCGTTACCTGTCACGGTCACCTTCGCGAAATCGGCCGGCGGTTATTCCGGCTCGTTCGATTCCGACGCGCTGCAGGTCGTCGCCATTCCGTTCGCCGAGGTCGCCTACGCAAACGGCAAAGTTCATTTCCTGCTCAAGGGAGACCAGACGTCGAGTGCCTTCGACGGCAAAGTCGAAAGAGATGAAATCTCCGGCACGTTTGTCGAGAGCAGCGTCAACGGCACGTTTTCGCTGAGACGCGCGGCACAGCCGGCGCCGTCTGTGAGATCGCGCGACGTGACTTTCGCAAACGGCGACGCGACCCTTGCGGGCACGCTGCTGCTGCCGGCTGCTTCGGACAAACATTTCGCCGTTCTATTCCTGCACGGCTCGGGGCCAGAAGCGCGCTGGGCCAACCGTTATCTCGCACAGAGATGCGCCGAGGCGGGCATCGCCGCGTTGATCTACGACAAGCGCGGCGTCGGGCGGTCGACCGGCAATTGGCAGACGGCGGGTTTCGATGCGCTGGCGGGCGACGCCGTTGCGGGAATTCGCTTTCTGCAAGCGCAACCCGAAGCGACGGGCGCGCATATCGGGATTTATGGCCACAGTCAGGGCGCGACGTTTGCGCCGCTCGTCGCTTCGCGCGCGGGCAATCTCGATTTCGTCATCGCGGCGTCGGCCGGCGGATTGCGGCCCGCCGATGTCGAGACCTATAGCGTGGAGAATTCGATCGGCGTTTCACGGCTTGCCCCGGCCGAGCAAGCCGATGCGCGCGCGTTTGTTCATGCGCTGATCGACGTCGCCTATCGCGGCAAGGACCGTGCGCTGCTTGCGGTGATGGCTGCAAAATACAAGGGCCGCGAGTGGTATTTCGATCCGCCGCCGCCGGACAATTCCTATTGGACGATATCGCGTCTGATCGCGGGCTTCGAGCCGGCGCGCGCTTGGCGCCAGGTTCATGCGCGCGTCCTCTTGCTCTACGGGGGGCACGACGAGCGTGTGCCGCCGGTCGAAGGCGCGAATGCCATCCTCGCCGCACTCAAGGCGGGCGGCAACACGCACGTCACCTTGAAGAATTATCCGACCGCCGATCACGCGTTCTTCGTCGTCGATCCGCCCAACAAGACCGGCTGGCCGAGACACGAGCCCGACTATGCCGAGACGTTGACGCAGTGGATCCTGTCGGCGAAATAACCGCCTCGGTTGTTGCCGTTGACTTTGCGCTAGTCTCTCTCGATGGACGATGCGGAGCATCAGATTGCGGCGCTGCAGAGGCGGCTGTTGCGTGCGGCGCAAGAGGCGTGCCGGCGCGAAGGCGTCGGCCTCAAGAAGACCGCGGCGCGTGGACCCCACGCCAACACGATCGCGCTCGTCGCCATCGCGCGGTTGTTGAACGGGCTCGTCGCTGAGCGCGGCAAAGCATGCCCGGCGCGGTTGCGCGTGGCGGCAGACGCGGCAAGCGCCGTCGCGCAGTATCAGGCGCTGAAGGCGGGCGGCGCGCACGCAGCCGACCTCGCGCGGGCGGCGGTCGACATGGGCGCCGCCGAGCAGGCGCTGGCGTCGCGTGCCAGCCGAACGAAGGGGGCGGCGGCGAGCGCGGCGCGCAAGGCTGCAGTGAAGGCGCGAGCGCTCGCGATCGCGCGCGAACAAACGGGGCGGCGCATCGTCTCGTCTCTCGCGGCTAAGATCGCACGCAAGCTTCGCACCGAAGGCGTCAAGCGCAGCGACGCGGTCGTCGCCCGCTGGCTGCGCGAGTGGATGAAATCGGGCGAGCTCTGAGATTCTTTGACTCTGACTAGCGAGCGTCGCGCCTTCGCGGCCGCGCTGCTTGTGCCGGACGCCGGATTCCGCGATGTCTGTCTTTGACTGCGGCACCCGTGCAGCGCTCGGTTTACGAGCGAGAAGTGGCTCTTCAGCAGCCAGACCGGTCGCGGCCATCCCAACATTTTCTGGAGGTCGCAATGCGTCTGGTCACCAAGACCAATTTGGCCGCGAAATACCGCCGCTGCGAGAGAACCATCGATCGATGGATCGCGGGCGGCGTCGATCTCGGCCGCATCAAAGTCGGCGGCTCTGTCTTCTTCGACGAAGACAAAGCCGACGCCGCGTTTCTTGCCGCTTCGAAAACTCTTTCCTCCCCCGTCGCTACGGGGGAGGTGGCGGAGCGCAGCGACGACGGAGGGGGGAAGTCGGCGCCCAGCACTTCCCCCCTCCGCCCTCGGCTTTGCCTCGTGCACCTCCCCCGTCAGAACGGGGGAGGAAAGGAGGCGCACGATGACAACGCCGGCTGACGAAATCACGGCGTGCCTGGAGCGTGCCGCGGCGGACGAGTGCTTGGCGCAAGCGCAAGCGATCAGATCGCGATTGCCGGCGAGCGATGAGGTCTTGGCCAAGGCCTATGTGAGCGTCGCGCGCGTCGAGATGCTGGACGGACGCCTCATCCCAAGCGCGCGCGGCGAGTGGTCGATACTGGCCGGTGTCGACAACGAGGACGAAGGCATCGTCGACATCGCGGCCTTCAATCTTAGCGGCACGCGCTACGCGACGCTGCTGGGCGAAGGTTATTGCCTGGGCCTCTCCGATATGTACCGGGCGCGCTGGCTCGGGCCGCCGGTCGCCGTGCACACGAACGTCATGTCGTGGATCAAAGCGGATTGTCGCGGGTTGATGCCGTTCGATTGGGAGCGAACGGCGGTGATGCTGAAGGCGCACGACGTCTACGGCGTCGTCGCGACCAACATCGGCCAAGGCCGGGCGATCGAAGAACGCTTGGCCCGCGCACTGGTGCCGCCGCGCGTCTTGGTACGGGGCGACGCGGTGGAGGTGGCGCCATGAGCGAGATCATTCCGCTCGCCGAAGCGATCCGGCGCGAAGAGCGCTTGCGCAACTCAAAGAGCGAGGGGCATGCAAAGCCCGCGATCGTTCTGCCTTCCGCGCCGGCCGACGAGCCCATCGTGTGGAAGACGGCGGCGGCGCTGCAGAAGAAAACCTTTGCGCCGATCAGCTGGGCGGTGCCGGGCATTTTCGTCGAGGGCTTGTCGCTCCTCGCCGGCAAACCCAAGCGCGGCAAATCGTGGTTCGCCTTGAATTGCGGGGTGGCGGTGGCGAGCGGCGGCACGGCGCTGGGTTCGCTCCAATGCGAAGAGCGCGACGTGCTGGCGCTGATGCTGGAAGACAACGAGCGGCGCATCCAGGATCGCCTGCGCCAATTGGAGCCATCGATGAACTGGCCCGAGCGCCTTGCGTATGCGACCGAATGGCCGCGGCTGGACGCCGGCGGGCTCGAGCGCATGGACGCGTGGCGGCGTTCGGTCAAGAATCCGGGCCTCATCATCGTCGACGTGCTGGAGGCGGTGCGCGGCATTCAACGTCGCAACAGCGCTTATGCCGACGATTACAGCGCGCTCCAGGGGCTGCACACCTTCTCGTCGATGCATCGCCTCGCCATCGCCGTCATCGTGCACTGCCGCAAGGCGAACTCGGACGACGATGTGTTCGACGAGATCTCCTGCACGACGGGCCTGACGGGTGCCGCCGACAGCGCGCTGGTGCTCAAGCACGGCGGCACCGACGGGGCGCGCGCCGACTTCCTCAGCGGACGCGGCCGCGACCTGCCGGAATTCGAGAAGGCGCTGTCGTTCGACAAGACGCGGGGCCTCTGGACGCTGCTCGGCGAGGCGAGCGACTACCGCGGCTCGGAGACGGCGCGCAAAATCACCGACGTGCTGTCGGACACGAGCGAGGGCATGAGCTTGGCCGAGATCCATGCCGTTGTCGGTGGCGAGTATCAGTCGCTCAAGCAGCGGCTCTACCGCATGTCATTGAGCGGCGAGGTACGAAAGTTGGACAGAGGGAAATACGCAGCGGCCTAAGACGTATTCCCTACATTCCCTTTGTTACCTTTTGCCCAAACGGCTCGGCGATATCCGCTACGGCTCACCTCTCCCTCGTCTTCCAGGGAGAGGCAGCGAGCGAAGCGAGTGCCGTGAGGGAGCGGCGGCAAGCCCACGCTGAACCTAGCTTGTCTGCCTCCCTCACTACGCGCGCGAAGTCGCGCGCTGCCTCTCCCTCCCGAAGAGGACGGGAGAGGAAAACCTGAGCGAGGCAAAAGGTAACAAAGGGAACGTAGGGAACGCGCCCTCCTGGTCGGTGCCGTCGCTGGAAGCGGCTGAAGATCGCCGAAAGCGGTACCGTCTTCTGTTGGGCCCAAATCGGACGTACGCATTGATGCCCAATCTGACAAGCCTTGTGTGTAAGCGCGCCCGCATCGCCGGACGCTGGCGACTCGCCGCTCTAGTCGCGCGGTTTCTCACTGGCGAACCCCCAAGCGACGATCTGGTCGATATCGTCGTCGCCGTAGCCCGCCTGTTTGCGGCCGATGCGGTTGAGCGGAGTTTCCGGTCGCTTGGAGCCACGCGCGGCCTTGACCGCTTCGATCGCCGCCAGTTCTGCCATAGCGGCATCGGGATTTTCCATCACGAAGCGTTCGCGGGCGGCTTCGGCGCGGGAGGTGAAGTAGTCGAACGCCTCGCGCCGCGCTTCCACGAGCGGGGCGCGGTCTGAACCGAGAAGCTCGCGCGACCAGCGCAGGCCCGACTGGGCATGGAACACCTCGTCGCGAAGGATGTATTCGAACACCTGCGCGATGTCGCTCTGACCGGCGAGCTTCTTCCGCCGCTGGATATCGAAAGCGAGATGGTCGATGGCAAGCCCCTCCATGAAGGTCTGCCGAATCAACATCCGCCAGAGAAGTTCCTTGCGGCTGCCGGTCTGGCAGGGCTCGAATTCGTAGAGTCCGTCATACGATGCGGTAGAGATTTCGAACTGGCCGTGGCGGACGCCGCGCGCTTGCATCAGCCGCCCGATCATCCGGGCATGCCTCCCCTCGTCGAATGCTTGCCTTGCTATGTCGCGATGGAAGTTCCACGGCATGGAAGGATGCTCGTAGCTGTTGCGGGCCATGAACTCGAGCGTGGTGAACTCCTCGTCGAGCTCCTTGTGCAGCAAGATTGCCAGGTCGCTCGCATTGTGGAGCGGGTCGGCCGGCAACAGCCCGAGGGAGCCGGAGGGAGAAAAACGCAATCCTTTCGGCCGCACCGCTGCGGGCACTCGGTCGAGCGGCTCCCACAAGAGCTGTTCGAGCGGGAGCGGTTCGCCGTTCTGGCGCGCGGTCCATAACCCGTCGAAGGTGCCGCCGCCCATTCGCGCTTTCGCCCTCGCCCTTTTGCTCCAGGGCACAAGCGAAAGCCCGCAGCGGCGCTCCGCGCGCAGCGCCGGAAGGACGGATGCGATGAGTTCGAGCGAGGCGCGATCGCCATCGGCATCGGCTCCTCGCGCGTGCGCCTCGCACATTTCAATCAGGCGCGGATAGAGCATGCCGTGGACGGCCATCACGAGGATTTCGGGATCCGGCGACGCGTCGATATGTTTCAGCGCAGCTTGCCAGCCTTTTGGGAGACGCGGCTCAACCGCTACCGCGTGACAGAGCCCATGGATTCGGCTTCGCCACTGCGTGGCCCGCTCCATCGCGCGGTGCATCTGCGTGGCGAAGAGGAGCTTGGCCTCGAAGGCAGGCATCTTCACCGCCCAGCCGGCCAGGATGTGCGCAAGCGCACGTTCAAGGAAGGCAAGGCCGGCAAGAGACGACGCCGCTTGCGCTGGCGACCAGGTGGATGACCCGCGCCGCCCGATCATGTTGCCTCAGCCTCAATTCGTGCGCGTCTACCTTGCGAAGACGGAGGCATACATCGCCGGATCGGAATTGACCCCGATCTGGATCGCCTTGTTCCAAGGGCAGCAGGCATGGGCGTCGGCGGCGTCGAGATAGGAGCGGCCCACGGCGGCGAGGATGGCCCGGCCAAGCACCATTCGGCCGGCGATGGCTTCGATCTCGGCCGGAGTGGGTTGACCCTTTCCGCCCGCATCGGCGAGTCGCTTGGCCGCGATATGGGCGGCATCCTCGCGCGCGGTCGCGAACTGCTCGCGCGTCATCTGCTTGAGCACCTTGGTCTCGATTTCCGAGAACTTGTTCTCGGCAGCGACTGCGTCAGGTTGACGGAAGATGCGTTCCGTAAGAGAGGAATCGTTCAGCGCCGCATTTGCGATGTCCAAAAGATGCGCGGCCGTAGGATTGACCGGCACCGGTTGGACCACCACCTGGCGCGGCTTCTGGTGGCCGGAGAATAGCGACGAAACGTCCATGTTCACGTCGACGCCTGCACGCGGCGACGATCCGCCCGCCTTGGGTTGGCCAGTGTCCGGATGCGAGGGCGTACCGTTCGCCCCCGCCGGCCCAGCGAACGATTTTTTCAAGGGCAGGCCAAGCGTGACGGCAAACGCCGCGGCCGTGGCGGTGAGTGCGATGATGATCTTGCGCAGCGATGATGGGCTCTGGTGCTTCATATGTGTCCTCCCTTTGTTTGTTTTTTGTTTGCTCGACCACTCACGGCGGTCAATGCGACAAGCAGACCAATGACAAGGGTAAGCCCGCACAAAGCTTAGTCCTGCGGCGGGAACCAAGCAATTGGTTTGGGCCAGTAAGCCATCGCTGTTGTGAGCGGCGCGCCCTGCAATCCGGGCTCTCCCTCACCACGCGCGTGAAGTCGCGCGCTGCCTCTCCCTCCCGAAGAGGACGGGAGAGGAAAACCAGAGCGAGGCAAAAGGTAACAAAGGGAACGTAGGGAACGCGCCCTCCTGGTACGTCACGCCAGCGCGACGGGATCGCCGACGCGCAGATGTCCGGGCGCGGCGACAACGGCGTAGACGCCCGCGCACGGATAGCGGCGGCCGCCGGGAACCTCCAGCCTGTTGTGCAGCATCAGCGTACGCATGACCTCGGTGTCTTGCGGCAGTTCGCCTTGGGCCAGCGTCGTCATCACGCAGCGCGCGTCGGGCATGGCGACGGCGAGCTTTGCGTGCGCGCCGACGCCAAGCGCCTTGCCCACCCAGCCGTTCTCGACAAAACCCTTTTCCGGCGTTTCGACGATGAGGTTCATGCGAAAGCGCCGCCGGTCGAAGCGGCTTTGGGGCGCGAGTTCGCCGAGCTTGCGCAGCGTCGACATCGTCATCACCGACATCGGAAAGAGATCGAAGAACGAGCCCTCGGGCACGGGCGAGGCGAGGCCCGCCGACTTGAAGAACGCGGCGCCCAGCTTTTGCTCGGCGATCTTGTTGCGATGCGCCGGATCGATGCCTTCGACATCGACGTAATATTGGTCGATCGTAAAGTGCTCCGGCGCGACACGCGCGAGTTTGACCTTGCGTCCGAAATGCGCCGACAGTTCGCTCTCGGCACCGGGCGCGCTGCTCACGACCGATTTGCCGTTCGGCAGCGCGATGCGCACGGCCGGCATGTCGCGGCCCGGCTGCGGCGGTTCGACGAAGGCGGCGCTGCATTCCAGCATGCCGGGAAACAGCGCGACGCTTTTGGCGCTGACGACCTTGCCGGTTTCCGCGTCGATGAGCGCGTAGGCGCGATCGCCCAAAACGCCGTTCGTCGTCAGCTCTGCCGCCTCAAGCTGCTCGCCGGCCATCGATTTGACCGGAAACCTCCACAGTTCGGTGACAGCGCCGATCGCTTGGGCCATGGGTTCGCCTTCTGAAATTTCGTTGCGGCGACGCTAGCGAGTCCACCAACGCGATGCACTGAAGCACACTAATGTCATCCCCGCGTAGGCGGGGATCCAGCCCTATTCACAGAGACTCTTTCTTTCCAGAGCGTGTCATAGGCGGCGGTGCAAATTTCTCGCTGGGTCCCCGCCTACGCGGGGATGACAGTCGAGGGTAACTACGGCGCGGGCTTGGGCTCCCAGAGTTCGATCTTGAGATCCTCAGGGCCCATGATGTGGGCGAAGCGGCCGTTGGCCTCGTCGCCGAAGATCTTCACCGGCTCGACGCCGTGCGCTTTACAGCGCGTCAACATCGCGTCGAGATCGTCGACCATGAAGTTGATCATGAAGCCGCGGGCTGAGGGCGCGAAGTGGTCGGTGTCGGCGGCGAAGGGACTCCACACCGTGGCGGCGCCAGGCTTCTTTGCCGCCATCTCGGGCGTGAAGACGACGCCGCCCCAATCGGCAATCTCAAGCCCCAAGACGCGCGTGTACCATTCGCGCAAGGCCGCGCCGTCGCGCGCCTTGAAGAACACGCCGCCGATACCGATGATTTTCGCCATCCTCAGTCTCCGTCATAGCGGCGCTAGAGGGTGAATGTGTCACCGGGGCGCATGATCCGCAAGATTGCCGCGGCGGCCGTTGCTTTGACGAAACGGTCGAGCGCGCCGGGCTCTTCGATGTAGTCGGGACTCTTGGGCGCGCCGTAGTGGATCGGCACGACAAGCCGGGCGCCAAGCACCTTCGCGGCGCTTGCCGCCTGTTCCGGCGTCATGCTCATCACTTGGCCGCTGTCGGTGAAGCGCCCCTCGATCTGGCGAAAGCCGTTGATCGGTAAGAACGCGAGGTCGAACGGCCCATAGGCGCGCGCGATGTCCCACCAGCCGCCGTGCCACAACGTATCGCCGCAATGGATGATGCGCTTGCCGCCGCCTTCAACGATCCAGGACACCTGCGGACTGCCGAGCCCGTCGGAGGCCGGGACGCAACGCGCGACGAACACAGCGCTGCCGCGCGAGAAGAAGACCGGCTCGTGAAACCGCACGGGCTGAACGTTGACGATGCGATTGTCGATATAGCGGACGACCTCGTCATGCGTCACGAGATAACCTTGTTCGCCCAAGACGGGCTTCAGCGCGACGGGATCGCAATGGTCGCCGTGGTGATGGGTGACGAGCGCGAAGCGCCGCTTGGCGCTGCTGGTCAGAGCGGGACCGGGCGCACCGGCGCCGGCGTTGGGCGCGGTCGCATCGATAAAGAGGGCCGTGTCGTCCAACTCCAGTTTCACGCCGGCCCACGCCAGCCGCTGGATGTTGATGCTTGTCTTCTTGTTCTGAGGCTGAGGCGCGGCCGAGGCCACCCCGCTCGCCAAGAGAGGCACCGCGCCCGCGGCCAGCACCAGCGCTCGCCGGTCCAATTCGACATCGCCTGCCATGTTCATCACCTCCAAATCTGTATCTTGACGGTAAGAGGAGGTTGTCTTACCTGTCAAACCAATGGTTGCTGGTAAGACAAGAACTGGCCGGCCGGCCGCTCAATTTTCCGTCATCGGCGGCTCGGTCGTCGCCAATTTCGTCAACACGCGATCGATGGGGACAAACGGGCTCGTCGACGACCTGCCCAGCTTTGCCGATCTCGTCGCGTGGGCCGAATTCTTCGCGCTGGCGACGCCGGCTCAAGCGCGGCAGCTTCGCGCGATGGCAGGGTCGACGGCGGCAAAAGCGGCGCTCGTCAGGGCGCTCGCCATTAGAGAAGCGGTGCGCGCTCAGTTCGAATCGAACCGCCGGGATCGGTCGATTGCACCAAGGGTCGTCAGGTTGCTGAATGCCGCCCTCGAGCGGCAATCCGGACGTTGGGTTTTTGAAAAGCAAAGCGCCAAGCTAAGCCTTCACTTCGCCGCGCGAATGGAAACACCGACGGACTTGGTGGCCGTGATCGCGCGCGAAGCGGCAGCGTTCCTGGCCAGCGATTATTTGGCGCGGGTTCGCCCCTGCGAAGGCGCCAAATGCGTCCTGTGGTTCGTCGACCGGACCAGGAACGGCTCGCGCCACTGGTGCCGCATGGACCGCTGCGGCGCACGAGCAAAGTCGGCGGCCTATTACCGGCGAAGGAAATCGTGGCATTCGCGCAAACGAGGCTAAGCGGCGGAAGCGCCGCCGCTCGGCCTAAGCGATCTACGATCTTAGCCGAGCAGATGCGGCGCGACCATCGCGAGAACGGCGAAGAGGACGCCGATCACGCCGAGGCCCGCACCGATATAGGCGATCCACACGAGGCCGGTGACGACGGCGGCCGAGGCCAGCAGAATGCCAAGCTGGAGCGCGGCGCTCGCGTGCTCGTAGTTCTCGCCGGCGGCGGAGCGCTCTTCGCGATGCGCGACGATCCCGTGGGCTTTGTCCGTCAGCTCCTTCATGCCTTCGCCTTTTTCGGGATCGGACTCGTAGCGCTTCACGGTCGCGCGCCACTCCTCGACCTTCTTGGTGATGGCGGCCGTTTGCGCTCCCGGCCGCAAGCTCATTGCCGCGATCTCGAGTTCGTCGGCCGATGCACGCAGCGTGTTGGCGCGGATATTTTTCGCTTGATAGAAGGCCCAGGTGTCGGAGGCCTCGATCGTGTCGCGAACGGTGTCGACCTGAGCGTTGCGCGCGGCCGCTTCGGTCAACGCCAGCACGGCCGCCATCACCGCGATGATGACGCCGATGTGCTTGTTGGTTTCCGAGAATTCGAGCTCAAGTCCTTCGGCCATTGGGCTAGATCCTTCTACTCGGTGGGAGATCGGTTGCGCACCAATCGCACGAGAGCGCGGCGCGGACAACCGGGAGCATGGCCGACGGAGGCAGGTATGGGCGGCTAGCCAGCCGACGCGGGGTCCGGCGCCCCTTCGCCATTTCCCTCAAGGGGCAAGACAAAGGCCCGCGGCTCGTCCATGCTTGGGCGCAGGAATTGGACATCACCATGCGCGTCCCACTATCGGCACTCGCTCTCTCGATTTCCTTTGGCCTCGCCTCAGCCGGCGCGGCCGATCAATGGCAGAGCGTTCGCGACCCCGCAGGCGCCTGGTCGATCGAATTTCCACAGAGCCCGACCGTGCAGCATGACACGACGAAGGCGAGCGGCCATGCCACGCCTTATGCGCAGTACGCGGTCGACCTCGGCGAGAGCGCGCTCATCTTCATGGACAGCGACTTTTCCACGACGCCGCACGACGGCCTCAAAGCGATCAAGGGCGGCGCCAAGGCGGTGGAGAAGGGCAAAACGGTCATCAGCGACGCGGCCGAGACACTCGACGGTCACGCCGGGCGTTCCATCAAAATGTCGGACGGCGAGCACCTCTTCACGGACCGCATCTTCTACGTCAACGATCATCTCTATCAGGCGATCACCGTGCTGCCCCAAACGCCGTCGACCGACCAATCGGCAGCGGCCGACCACTTCAACCGCACGTTCCATCTCAAGTGAGCTGTGTGGCTTGCCGAGCCGTCGCTAGCGGACGCGAAGTGGCGTGAGCCACCCGAAGCCGAAGGCGAAGGGTGGTGGGTGATGCAGGAATCGAACCTGCGACCCGCTGATTAAGAGTCAGCTGCTCTACCATCTGAGCTAATCACCCGCGCGGGGTGGACCCATGTGCGGGCGTTGCGCGCCCGCTTAGGTTCCGCGAAGAGGCGTGGCCTATATCAGGGCGCAAGGTCCCGTGTCCAGCGAACCGGCGCCCAATTTCCGCTCACGGGACAGGCTGCCTAAACATGTGTCAGCGTTGCTATTAGTTGCAGATGAAACTATATTGCCTGCCCAACAAAAGCTCACAAAAGCAAACGGCGCGGGAAACACGCATGGCCGATCTCTTCGACAATCCGATGGGCACCGACGGCTTCGAGTTCGTCGAGTACACGGCGAGCGATACGGCGGCGCTCGGCCGCTATTTCGAGTTGACCGGGTTTCGCGCGGTGGCGCGCCATCGCTCCAAAGCGGTGACGCTTTACCGGCAAGGCGACATCAACTTCATCGTCAATGCCGAGCCTGAGAGTCACGGCGCGCGGTTCGCCCGGGCGCACGGGCCGTCGGCCTGCGCGATGGCGTTCCGGGTGAAGGACGCGGCCAAGGCCTATGCGCTGGCGCTCAAGAACGGCGCCAAGCCGCACGAGAGCAAAGTCGGCCCGATGGAGCTCAACATTCCGGCGATCGAGGGCATCGGCGGCAGCGCGATCTATTTCGTCGACCGCTACGGCGAGGGCGGCGTCTCGATCTACGACGTCGATTTCGTGCCGACGGATCGCGTCAAGGGCATGCGCCACGATGGCGCGGGCTTGAAGGAAATCGATCACGTCACGCACAACGTCTATCGCGGCAACATGAATGTGTGGGCGGGCTTCTACGAGAAGCTCTTCAATTTTCGCGAGATCAAATATTTCGACATCGAGGGCAAGCTGACGGGCCTGAAGAGCCGGGCGATGACGAGCCCGTGCGGGCGGATCCGCATCCCGATCAACGAAAGCTCCGACGACAAATCGCAGATCGCCGAGTATCTGAACGAATACAAGGGCGAGGGTATTCAGCACATCGCGCTGTCGACGGCGGACATCTACCACACCGTCGAAACATTGCGGCGAGGCGATGTCGCGTTCCAATCGACGCCCGACACCTATTACGACGGCGTCGAGAAGCGCGTGCCGAACCACGGCGAGGATTTGGCACGGCTGAAGCGCAACAACATCTTGATCGACGGCGGACCGGGCGCGGGGCTGCTGTTGCAGATCTTCACGCAGAACGCGATCGGGCCGATCTTCTTCGAAATCATTCAGCGCAAAGGCAACGAAGGCTTCGGCGAGGGCAATTTCCAGGCGCTGTTCGAGTCGATCGAAGCCGATCAAATCCGCAGAGGAGTGCTCAAGGCATGAGCAACGGACGCTGGATCAGTTTTCCGCGCATCGAAGGCAATGCATCGCGCCAAGCGCATGCCGACCTGCCGGCCGGAACTTATGAGCGCGAGATCGGGCGCGAAGGCTTCTTCGGGCCCGCGACGCATATGTATCACACGCACATGCCGACGGCGTGGAGCGCGTTCACCGGCCCGCTGCGCCCGCGCGCCTACGACACGACGAAGTTCGAGCAGCACGGTGCAAGCCCTTGGGGCGCGAAACCGTTGCTTGCCAACTCCCATGTGAAGCTGCGCTCCTGGCGCGTGACTGCGGCGATGCGCGAGTTGGTGCGCAACGGCGACGGCGACGAACTCTTGTTCGTGCACGAAGGGGCGGGCGACCTCTATTGCGATTTCGGGCACCTCGCGTTTCGCGACGGGGACTACATCGTGATCCCGCGCGGGACGATGTGGCGGCTCGAACCGCACGACGCCGTCTCGCTGCTGCTGATCGAGGCGACCGACGATGCTTATCGGCTGCCCGATCGCGGGATGCTCGGCGAGCATGCGTTCTTCGATCCGGCGGTGTTGGAGACCCCGGCGATCGACCATCGTTTCATGAAGCAACAAAGCGAGGGCGAGTGGAAGGTCGCGGTCAAGCGGCGGGGTCAAATCTCGACCATCACCTATCCGTTCAATCCGCTCGATGCCGTGGGTTGGAAGGGGGGCCTGGCGCCGGTCAAGCTCAACTGGCGCGATATCCGGCCGATCGTCAGCCACCGCTATCATCTGCCGCCTTCGGTGCACACGACGTTTCTGGCCGACCGCTTTGTCGTTTGCACCTTCGTGCCGCGGCCGATCGAAAGCGATCCGGGCGCGCTCAAGGTGCCGTTCTTCCACAACAACGACGATTACGACGAGGTGATTTTCTATCATCAGGGCACGTTCTTCAGCCGCGACAACATCAAGCCGGGGATGATCACGTTCCATCCGGCGGGTTTTACGCACGGGCCGCATCCCAAGGCCTTCGCCGCCGGCGCCAAGGCGGAGAGGAAAGAGACCGACGAGGTCGCGGTGATGATCGATACGCGCGACGCACTTGACCCATCGCCGGAGGCCGAGGCGATCGAAGACTGCACCTACGTCGACAGCTGGCGCGGCGCGAAATGAAGGCGTGCAGCGTGAGACGCTCCGATTGCGAAGTCGTGCTCCCAACTCCCCTCGCCCTTCCGGAATCGGAAGGGAGAGGGGCCGGGGGTGAGGGATGGCGTTCGCGCGGTGCTTTCGACGATCGGAGTCTTGCAGGGACGTCAGTGCAAGGCTCGCCTGTTGAATTGCTGCATAGAGGCCTTCCCTCACCCCCGGCCCCTCTCCCTTCCAGAAGGTGGAAGGGCGAGGGGAGTCGAAATGCGCGAGGCCGCTCCTCATGAAGCTCGCTTCGCTCAAGGGCGGGCGCGACGGGCGGCTCATCGTCGTTTCGCGCGATCTGACGCGTGCGGTGGCGGCGGACGGGATTGCGCCGACGCTGCAGATGGCGCTCGACACCTGGGAGCGCGCGGCGCCGCGGCTCGAGAAGATTTATCGCGAGCTCAACGAGGCGACGGTCGGGTCGTTTTCGTTCCGCGCGTCCGATTGCGCTTCGCCTCTGCCGCGCGCCTATCAATGGGCGGACGGCTCGGCTTATGTCACGCATGTCGAGCTCGTGCGCAAAGCGCGCGGCGCGGTGATGCCGCCGTCGTTCTGGACTGACCCCCTAATCTATCAGGGCGGTTCGGACAGCTTCATCGGGCCGACCGACGATATCTTGGCCGGCGACGAAGCTTTCGGTATCGACTTCGAGGGCGAGGTCGCGGTCGTCACCGGCGACGTGCAGATGGGGATGACGCCGGCGCAAGCGGCGCATCACATTCGTTTGCTGATGCTCGTGAACGATGTGTCGCTGCGCAATTTGATTCCAAAGGAGCTGGAGAAAGGCTTCGGCTTCTTTCAGTCGAAACCAGCAACCGCATTTTCGCCCGTTGCCGTGACGCCCGACGAACTTGGCGATCATTGGCGCGACGGCAAGGTTCATCTGCCCCTCGCTGTCGATCTCAACGGCGAGCGCTTCGGCGCGCCGAATGCCGGCGTCGATATGACGTTCTCCTTTCCCGAACTTATCGCGCATGCGGCGAAGACGCGCGAGCTCGAGGCGGGCTCGATCGTCGGCTCGGGCACGATTTCGAACGCCGACCGGCAGAGCGGCTCGGCCTGCATCGCGGAGCGGCGGATGCTCGAAACAATCGAGCATGGGGCGCCCAAGACGGCGTTCATGCGCTTCGGCGACCGGGTGCGCATGGAGATGAAGCTGCCGGACGGGCAATCGATTTTCGGCGCTATCGATCAAAAGGTCGCGCGCTACGAGGGACCGAAATGAAGCTCTATACGTACTCGAATTCCTCGGCCGCCTTTCGCGTGCGTATCGCGATGAACCTGAAGGGCATTGCGCCTGAGTTTGCCTTTGTCAGCTTGATCAAAGACGGCGGCGAGCAGCACAAGCCGGAATATCGCGCGGTCAATCCGCAAGAGTTGGTGCCTACTCTCGATGCCGGCGGGCACCTGATCGGGCAGTCGTTGGCGATCGTCGAATATCTCGACGAGACGCATCCGACGCCGCCGTTGCTGCCATCGTACCCGCTGGCCAAGGCGCGCGTGCGCCAGATCGCTTATGCGATCGCCTGCGACATGCATCCGATCAACAATCTGAGCGTTCGGCAGTATCTGAAGTCGGGCATGATGCATTCGGACGCGGAGATCGCCGAATGGTACGAGCACTTCATCCATCGCGGCTTCAAACCGATTGAAGCGCTGCTGGCGAATTCCAAGGAGACGGGAACGTTCTGTCACGGCAACGAGCCGACGCTCGCCGACATCTGCCTGGTGCCGCAGGTCTATAATGCGCGGCGCTACAAGATCTCGCTCGACGCCTATCCGACCATCGTGCGCGTCGATGCGACGGCGCGGGCCTTGCCTGCATTCGCCAACGCCGCGCCGGAGAAACAGAGCGATGCGGCCTGACGCCGTCAAAGCGCCGCGCCGCGAAGGGGTCTTGGTGCTCGAGGCCTTTCTGCCCTACCGGCTGTCGGTCTTGTCGAACACGGTGTCGAGCCGCATCGCGAAGTCTTACGCGGCGCGCTTTTCGCTGACCGTGCCGGAGTGGCGGGTGATGGCGGTTCTGGGCCGCTTTCCGGGATTGACGGCGGGCGAGGTCACCGAGCGTACCGCGATGGACAAGGTGCAAGTCAGCCGTGCCGTTGCGCGCTTGTTGCGCACCAAGCGGATCGAGCGGCGGGTCGTCGATGACGACCGGCGGGCACGCCATCTGTTTCTGACGGGCGAGGGGCGCGGCGTCTATGGCGAGATTGTGCCGCTCGCCCTCGACTACGAACGCCGCTTGGCGGCGAGCCTCAACGCGGGCGAGCGCGGGCAGCTCGAGAAGCTACTTCTCAAGCTGACGACGGCGGCGCGAACGCTTTAGCGGCGCGACGTCCGTGTCGAGCGCGTAGGTCCGGTCGCGCAGGAAATCCATCAGCGCTTTGCGATCCTTGAAGGACTTCAGGTCCTCATAGGGAATGCGCTTGCCGATGCGGAACTGGAGCGCACCGCCGATGCGGTCGTGCACCTCTTTGAAGAGCAGCGAGAGGCGCAAGGTCATGCTCACATGGCTCGCGACCTGGAAGAGGCGGCTGTTCTGGCCGGCAAAGAAGATCGGCACGACTGGCGCCTTGCCCTGGAGAATCATGCGGGCGGTGAAGTTCTTCCACTCCGGATCCTTAGCGCGGCGGGCAAGCACGGTGGGCGTCGTCGACACCGTGCCGCCCGGGAAGATGATCAGCACGCCGCCTTTGTCCAACACTGCTTTCGACTCGGCGCGCGACTTCAGATTGGTTTCCAACGCCGCCTTGGTCTCTTCGAAGTCGATCGGCAGCATATAGGGCTTGATCTCCTCGGCGCGGTTGAGGAGGGCGTTGGTCAGGATTTTGAAGTCGTCGCGAATTTGCGCGACGAGCCAGCAGGCGACGATGCCGTCGAGCACGCCGAAGGGATGGTTGGCGACGACGATCGCCGGTCCCTCGCGCGGGATTTCAGACAGGGCTTCGCGATTGAATTCGACCTGAAGCTGAAGCTTACGGACCGCCGCGTTCCAAAAGCTCTCGCCCGGGCGCGGGTCGTTCTGGTGCTCCAAGTAAAGGCGCTTGAGTTCCGGCTGGCCGGACATGCGTTCGATCGCTTGGATGACCAACCGCTTGAAGGCGGTGTCTTCCTCGGAGGCGTAGGAGAACGTGTCGACCTTGGGCATGCGCGGGCTTGGCACCAAATCATTCCGGTGACGCGTATTCTGCCCAAAATGCAGGCGCGTGGCGAGGGTGGCCGAAAACCCGGCCGTGCTACGCTTGAACCGACCTTAGTGGTGGGTAACGGCGCCGGCGATCGTGCTCAGAAGGGTGGTCGCGTCGAAGGGCTTGACCAGGCATTCGTCGACACCGACGCGGTGCGCCGCCGCGAGTTGGTCGCGCTGGGCCTCCGCGGTCACGATAATGAAGGGCGTTTCGCGAAGCTGGGCGTCGGCGCGAACCTCCTTCAAGAGGTCGTAGCCCGTCATCGGCTCCATGTGCCAATCGGAGATCACGAGCCCGTATCGCGTCGCGCGTAGTTTTTCGAGCGCCTCGCGCCCTGTCGAGGCTTCGTCGACATCGTCGTAGCCGATTTGACTCAGCAGGTCGCGGATGATGCGACGCATCGTGCCGTAATCGTCGACGATCAGAACTTTCATGAAAACGCGCCCCAGCGATCGGCGAGCGAGGTGATCAACCGATTGTGAGACGCTACAGGCCTTGCTATTTCGGATTCGTTTATGGGGATGCGGCGATTGCAAAAAACTTGCGCAGCTGCTGCTCCAATCAGCATTTTGTCAGCCCGCACGCGCGAAATAAGAGAGCAGTGTTACGCAGCAGCCACGTACGGTGGCGTTGGTCAGGTGGTTTCCACGGAGGCCGCACGCTATACCAAGATGCCTTTGGGACCGATCCTGAGGACTAGAGGGTCCGTGCATGCGCCTCGACGGCAAAGAGATCGTGATCACCGGCGGAACCGACGGCATCGGCAAGGTCACCGCACGCGAGCTCGCCAAGATGGGCGCCAGCGTCACCATCGTCGCACGCAACGCGACCAAGGCCCAGCAGGTGGTCAAGGAACTGCGCACGGCGGCGGGGCACGATCGCGTCGGTTTCGTGCGCGCCGATCTCTCCTCGCAGAAGGGCGTGCGGGGCGCGGCAGAGACGATCAGGGGCCGGCTGAAGCGGCTCGACGTTTTGATCAACAACGCCGGCGCGATGTTCGGCCGCCGCGAACTGACCGAGGACGGCATCGAGCGTACCTTCGCACTCAATCATCTGGCCTATTTCCTGATGACCAATCTGTTGCTCGATATGCTGAAGGCCTCGGCGCCGTCGCGCATCGTCAACGTGTCGTCGGCGGCACATACCGGCGCCAAGCTGAATATCGACGATTTGCAGGGGGCGAAATCCTATTCGGGCTGGCGCGCTTATCAGCGCTCGAAGCTTGCGAATGTCTATTTTACCTACGAATTGGCGCGACGATTGAGCGGATCGAACGTGACGGTCAATTGCCTGCATCCGGGGTTTGTCGCCAGCCGTTTCGGCAGCAACAATGGCGCCGTTTCGCGCGCCTTGTTCGGCGTGGCGAAGTCGATCTTTGCCACCTCCGAAGGCAACGGCGCGCGCACGAGCGTTTATCTGGCGTCTTCGCCCGATGTCGACGGCGTCACGGGCAAATATTTCGACTCGCGCCGGGCAGTGAAATCCTCGGCCGCGTCGCATGACGAACAGAAGTGGCGCGAGCTGTGGCGCGCCAGCGAAAAACTCACCGGGATTTCCTGAGCGGGCCGTTGCGCTTTTCCATCGACATCGACACGGTCAAAGGCTTTCTCGACGCCGAGGAGGGCGCCGCCCTCTATCGCGCGGCGTTGGCGGCGGCGCCGCTCGGCCCGTTGCTCGAAATCGGCAGCTATTGCGGCAAGTCGGCGGTCTATATCGGCACGGCCGCGCGCGACGCGGGGTCGCTGCTCTTCACGGTCGATCACCATCGCGGCTCGGAAGAAATGCAACCCGGCTGGGAGCATCACGATCCGGCGACGTGGGACGCGCGGGCCGGCGCAATGGAAAGCCTACCGTTCTTGCGCGACACGCTGCGCCGAGCCGGGCTTGACGAATATGTCGTGCCGATCGTCGGGCGTTCGACGACGATCGCGCGCTACTGGCGCACGCCGCTCGGCTTTCTCTTCATCGACGGCGGCCATGCGATGACCGAGGCCGAGGCGGACTATCGCGGCTGGACGCCGCACATCGTCGTCGGCGGCACGCTCGCGATCCACGACGTGTTCCCCGATCCGAAGGACGGCGGCCGGCCGCCCTTCGAGATTTACAAGACGGCGCTGACGTCCAGGAATTTCATCGAGACCGGTGCCGTGAAATCACTGCGTCTGCTGCGGCGGATGGCCTGAAGGCATCCTCTCCTCCCACTTGGGAGGAGAGGCAACGAGCGCGTCTTGGCGCAAGTGTAGTGAGGAGGGACGCTAACCTGGGTCAAGCGTATCGCCGCAGATCGCTCCCTCACTCAAGGCCGTGGATTTGGGGCGGAGGCGGAGAGTGGTCGAGCAGTTGCTTACTCACCTGGCCTTCGACAAGATCGCGCCACGAGGCCAATGCATCAGGCGGACGACTCGATGAGTTTGTGGCACATCACCGAATGGGCCATCTTTGTTGTCTTGACGGCGACAATATATTTTCTATCTGCCGGAGTCACATTTGCCGCGATGTATCGATGGCCAAATGTATTTAACGGACTCGTCCTCAGCAGGATCTATTCCCCCTTAGAGGCGCTCTCAAGACGGTCTCAGAAGTTCATGAGATTGTATAACGACTATCTCAATTGGTGCTATTTTCGCTCTACAGGCTATGAAAACACTGTTCTGCGTCCGTTTATCCCACACGACCAAGTACGCATATTGGTGTCAGATGCGCAGCTTGCACAGGCGCTCGCTATTATTCGCAATATCTCAATTGAAGGGCATTTCACCATTTCCGAATGGGGAGGGCCCGGGGAAGGTCGTGCAATTCATAGCACAACACTTCGAATTACCGCTGAAACGCATATTCTCTTTGAGAATGTTCGTGACCCTCAGACCTTTGACCTGATCGCCTATTCACATGAAGCCGACCACATGTGGAGGCCGACGTGGATGGCGCTGATCAAAGAACTATCGCTTGCGTTTGGGCCAGAGTCAGTGGTGCGCGAATAGGCGTCGGTTGTAACGGCCGTAGTTACGGCGGTGGCGCGGAGTGGGAGAAGGAGCGCGCCGCGCTGTGACCGAGCGGCCTATTTTTGAAATGGGATGAGCATGATGCGCCAGAATTGGTTCGAGCGCGGATAGGCGGCTGGATCAGCGACGCCGAGGCGCTCAGGCAATTCGTCGGGGCGGTGGACGAAGGTTCCGAAGATCACGTCTAGAAACGAGAACGTCACGGCGTAGTTTTGGCCTTCGCTGACGTCGGCGCTGTGGTGATAGCGGTGCAGTTCGGCGCCGGCGAAGATGTAGTTGAACAAGCCGGCGCGCAGATCGACGTTGCAATGGGAGATCACGCCTTGGAGACCCATGATCGCGGTTGCGGCGAACAACGTCTCCGGCGAAAAACCCAGGGCATAAAAAAGCGGAATGCGGATCAGGCCTTGGAGCAGGATGAAATTGAACGGATGGCCGGCCGGATGCATCAGGACGTAGACCTGCTCGGGCAAATGATGCGCGGCATGCGTCTTCCACAAGACCTGCTTCCACGGCGTATCGGCCTCATGGCTCCAGCGGTGCTGCCAATATTGGAAGAAGTCGAAGGTGAGAATCGCGGCGGGGACCGATAACCAGAGGGGCCAGTTGGTGGCCGGGCCGACATGCCCCGCCGCCAGAGTGAGGCCGATTAGGCCGAAGCCATAGTTCGTGGCTGCGCCGGTCAGGCCGCCAGCGAGAAAGAATTTGATATCGCGGAAGAAAAACGTGCGCCAGGTCATGCGCCAGCGCCGGTCCAACGGATAGGTGAATTCGAGCGCCACGAGCGTGACGATCGGAATTGCCGTCGCGACACCCAGCGTGACGCTCAGATTCCAGTGAAAGACGACGGCATGGGCGATGATGAGAATGTTGGCGGCGAAGAGGATCGGCCACGTCAGCCATGTGACGACCCACGGCGCGGCGCCCTCCCTTTCCGGCGATCGTTCGGTCAAGGCGATATTGGTCATTTCGATTTCCTCGTGCGTTTCTCTTTGGCGTTGTCCGGTTCGAGTCCATCCCAAAGCGCGTCAACGAGCATTCGCACGCCGGCCTTCGGCATGGCGCCGCCGTGAAAGCCCATGATCTCGAAGAGGGCGATCGAGTGGAGCGCGGAGACCAGGAGCGCCGACGCGGCAAAAGGATCATTGGCCGCCAGCCGGCCGCGCCGGTGTTCGTCGCGCAGATATGCAGTGACGGCGTTGAGCAGGGTCGTCGCCGGGCTTGTATCGAAATTTCGTGGCAGATCGGCGCCGAATGTCGGATGGGCGACGAGCGGCAGGATCATCGGGATGGCCGTGCGGAAGTAGTCGAGCACAGCTTGAGCGATTTTTTCGAGACCTGCGCGGGCGGAACTCGCCTTGGCCGCTCTTGTCATTACATCTTCGATGGCTGGCGTGGGAGGCACCATGGCGGCCATGAAGAGCTGCGCCTTGGTCGAAAAGCGTTTGAAGAGCGCCGCCTCCGAAATACCCGCGCGTTCCGCGATCTCACGGGTCGAGCCGGCGGCCCCGTGCTTCAGAAACACGGCGCGCGCGGCGGCGAGCATGTCTTCGTTCGAGATGGTCTGCGGTCTTCCCATAGTAAGTGAGTAGTTACTTACTAAATGAGCCGGCGTCAAGCGGGAACCCTTGCGGACTGCTGCGCCGTGTGAAGTGTCGCAGAATTGTCGCCAACCTTATGGATAAGGTGACGATGAACCGGAGAATCTCGATGCGTCGCCGCCCATCATTGTCTGCGTGGATTGTCGCCGCCTGCGTTGCGGGCGCCCAAGCCGGTGAGCAATTGCCGACCGGCCAAACGATCACGCCGCTCGCGGCGCCGGGATCGACCTTTCTGCCCCTCGCGCTTGATCTGCCGCAGGTCGGGCGGCGGGTGAGCGGGCAGGCAGTGACAAGCACGCTTAGTGCGGGTGGGCGGACGCTCTTCGTGCTGACCAGCGGCTTCAACGTGTGGAATGGGCCAGACGGCAAACGTGTGCCCGAGGCATCGAGCGAGCATGTGTTTGTCTACGATGTCGCCGGCGCAACGTTGACGATGCGCCAAGCGCTTCCCGTGCCTAACGCCTATGGCGGCCTCGCGCTCGGGGCGGACGGACACACGATGTTCGTGGCGGGCGGCGTCGACGATGTCGTTCACATCTATGAGGCGAACGGCGACGGCGAGTGGGCGGAAGCGGGCGAGCCTATTGCGCTTCGCCACGAAGCCGGCAACGGCCTGCAGAAGAAGCGCGAGATCCTGAAGCCGATGGCGGCAGGCGCGGCGCTCACCGCCGACGGACGATCGCTGGTCGTCGCCAATTACGAGAACGATTCGATCAGCGTCGTCGATCTCAAGACGCGCGAAGTCGACGAGTTGGATTTGCGCCCCGGCAAGATCAGCGCCGACCTGAAAGGTATTCCCGGCGGGGAATTTCCGTATGGCGTCGCGGTGCGTGGCTCCGACACGGCGTATGTCACGAGCTTGCGCGATCGCGAGATCGTGGTCGTGGCGCTTGCGCCGTCGCCGCACGTGACCGGCCGGATCCGGGTCGATGGTAACCCGAACCACCTCATCCTCAACCGGGACGGCACGCGCCTCTTTGTGGCGAGCGACAACGCCGACTGCGTTCACGTGATCGACACGTCAAGCAATCGCGTCGTCCATACAATCTCAGTCGAGGCGCCAGCGGGCCTCTTGCCGGGGCGCGCGGACCGACCGGGCGCGAGTCCCAACAACCTTGCGTTGTCGCCGGACGAGCGATTTCTCTATGTCACCGATGGCGGCACCAACGCCGTCGCTGTGGTCCAGCTTACCGACTCGCCGCGCACCATCGGCTTGATCCCGACCGCGTGGCAGCCGAACGCCGTGAGCGTCAGCAACGACGGACGCACGCTCTTCATCGCGAACGGGAAGAGCGCGGCGGGGCCGAACCCGCAAAACTGCGCCAAGGCACAAGTGAGCGAGATCTGCAGCGCCGCAATTCAGGCAGGAGCGGCGAACCAATATGTCTGGCAACTCACGGCCGGAGGCGTCGCCGCGGTGCCGGTGCCCGAAGGCAGCTGGTTCGACCGGGAGAACAAGTCGAACCTGATGACGCGCCTGACGCAAGATGTCGCGCACAACAACGGTTTCGGCGAAGAGATGACGGCGCAAGACCGGCATCTGATGCGGGCGCTGCGCCGGCGCATTCGCCACGTGATCTATATCGTCAAAGAGAACCGAACCTACGATCAGGTGCTGGGCGATCTTGCCGGCACCGACGGCGATGCGAGCCTCGTTCAGTTCGGCGCCGCGCTGACGCCGAATCAGCATGCGCTGGCGCGCAACTTCGTGGCGCTCGACGCTTTCTTCGACAGCGCCGAGGCGAGCGGCGACGGCTGGAATTGGAGCACGGCGGCGCGCACGACGGACGCGATCGAGAAAATGATGCCGGTCAACTATGGCGGCCGCGGCCTCAGCTACGACTTTGAAGGAGGCGCGCGCGGCGTGAACGTGGCGCTCGATGGCGAAGATCGCGGGCACGCTAATCCGCTCACCGATAAGGACCCTGATCTCCTACCCGGCCCAGCGAACGAGACTGCGCCAGACGGGCCGGAAGGCGAGATAGAGCAGGGCTATCTTTGGGACGCGGCATTGAGGGCGCATCTCTCGGTGCGCAATTATGGCTTCTTCCTCGACATCGCGCGCTATTTCTCCCGCGTGCCGGAGGCCGTGCGCATCCCGCTAGAGCGCGAGCCGTTCGAGCACGATACGCAGGTCGCCTTTCCGGCCAACGCTGCTCTTGCGCCGTATACCGACATCCATTTTCGCGGCTTCGACACCAAGTTCGCCGACACCTGGCGGTATCGCGAATGGGAGCGCGAGTTCGACACTTATGCAAAGCGCGGCGACCTGCCGAGACTGTCGCTGGTGCGCTTCATGAACGATCACATGGGCGAATTTGACAAGGCGCAGGACGGCGTGAACACGCCCGAGCGCCAGGTCGCCGACAACGACTATGCCGTCGGCTTGCTCATCGAGAAGGTCGCCAAGAGCCGGTTCGCCAAGGACACGTTGATCTTCGTCATCGAGGACGACGCGCAAGACGGACCCGATCACGTCGATGCGCACCGTTCGATTGCCTTTGTCGCCGGCCCTTATGTCAAGCAGGGCGCCGTCGTATCGGAGCGCTACACGACGGTCAGCATGCTGCGGACCATCGAGGAAATTTTGGGAATGGCGCCGTTGAATTTGCACGACGCAAGCGCGCGGCCGATGAGTTCGGTGTTCGATTTGAGCGCGCGCCGGTGGACCTTCGAGGCGACGCCGTCGGACATTTTGCGGGGTACGCAGTTGCCGTTGCCTGCCGCGCGCTCGGCGCTTGCGCCACTCAAGCCGACGCATGACGCGGCCTATTGGGCAAACGCGACAAAGGGTTTCGATTTCTCGTCGGAGGACCGATTGGACAGCGCCGCGTTCAACCGCATCCTTTGGGCCGGATTGATGGGCGACGCGCCGTACCCTGATACGCGCTCGGGCGTGAACTTGCGAAATGAGCCTTAGGTATCTAGCGCGACGTCGCACAAGATCTGTGCCGCCGGCGTTGCGCTGCAGAGCGCGTCGGCGGCGATGAGGACGGCCGCCGAAGTCCACGCCGGTTTTTCGTGCGGCCACGGCGCGTTCGATTCGTATTGCCAGCCCATCCAATAAGCGCCGTCGGCATCACGCCACTGATGTTGGGACTGCCAAAGGTCGAGGGCCTTGCGCGTTTCGCCGACGCCGACGAGAGCCAAAGCGAGCTCGCAGCTCTCGGCGATGGTCACCCAAGGCTGCGCTAGGACGCAGCGGCAACCTTTGCCTTGCGTGACGAACTCGTCCCAGCGGCTGCGCAGGCGCGCGGCGGCAGCATCGCCGCGATAAACGCCCGCGAGCACGGGGTAGTACCAGTTCATAGAGAAGTAGTCCTTGTTCTCCCACTGGCGATCGAAGCGATGAGGTTTCGAGCGCACGGCATCGCCCAAGCGCGCGCGTGCGTGACGCCACTCGACCATGTCTTGCCCGAGAATTTGTCCGAGCCGAATGGCGCATTCGAGGCTTTTGTGGATGGAGCTCGAACCAGCGAGCAGCGCGTCGTCTTGCGGTGTCGCCGGATCGGGCGCGGACCAGCGGATTTCGCCATGCTCCGTCTGGAATTGCAGAACGAAATCGATCGAGGCGCGGACGACGGGCCACATGCGCTTCAAGAAGGTGCGGTCGCCGGTGATCAGAAAATGATGCAGCACGCCGGTCGCCGGATAGGCGCAATAATTCGTGTCGCGTACGCGCGGTTCGTTGCCGGTGCCTTCGTATTTGTTGGTGTCGAGGGGGACGGCCGAACCGTATTGGCCCCACCACGAACCGTCGGGCAATTGCGATTGCGCCAGAAATTCGTATGCGCGTTCCGCTTCGCCGGTGCAGCCCGCGACCGAGAGACCCATCGCCGCATGCGTGTGATTCCACGCGTCGATGACGCCGCCGTTGTACCAAGGGATCGACCCGTCGGAGCGTTGCAGCTCCAGAATGCGGCGCACGGCACCGTCAAAGAAACCGGGTGCGGCGAGCGCGCCGAAGTCGCGGCGAACGAGGGTCATGCGTTCGCCCGCTCAAAATAGAAAACGGCGCTCTTGCCGATCAAAGGAGCGGTCAACACCTCGCCGATGCGCGTGACCAAGGGCCGCTGCAAGATGTCCCACTCGAGCAGATGCCGATAGGCTCTTACGACCGGTGACGTCTCGCGCTTGTCCCAGAGCCAGCACTGGAGCCACCAATAAGGCGAATGCAGTCCGTGCGCATGATGCTTGCGGTAGAGCCGAAAGCCGGCGCGCTCGGCCGCCGCGATCAGCGCTTGCGGTTTGAAGATGCGGATGTGGCCACCTTTGGCCTGGTGATAGCGCGGCTCTAATTTCCAGCACAACCATTCAGGAAAGAAACGGGGGACACTGACCCCAAGTTTGCCTCCCGGTTTCAGCGTGCGCGCGCATTCGTCGAGGACGGCAACAAAATCCGGCACGTGTTCGAGCACCTCCGAGCAAATCACGCGATCGAGGCTGGCATCGGGGAAGGGCAGGCGGCGCGCGTCGGCGGCGGCAAGACCGAACCAACGGTGCGAGTTCGTTTCCATATCCGGTATCGAGCCGAAGCCCGCGCGCGTGCGCTCCACATCGGCGAGTTCGATATCGACGCCGATCGCATCGACGCGTGCGAAATAATAGGCGGCATGCAAGTGCCGCCCGGCGCCGCAGCCGAGGTCGAGCAAACGCATGCCGTCCTCAAGGCCGAGTGTTTTGAGATCGACGGTTTGCATCAATGGCCTTGAGATAAACTTTCGTGACGTCTTGCGCCGTGCGCGACCAGAGGAAGTTGTTGTGGATGCGGCGTCGGCCGGCCTCGCCAAGCGCGGCGCGACGCGCGGGATCGTCGAGCAGTGCGCCGATGGCCTGCGCCAGCGCTTGCGGATTCTGTTTGGGCACGATCACGCCGGCGTCGCCAACGACCTCCGGCAAGGCGCCGCCGTCGGTGACGACCACCGGTACGCCGCACGCCATCGCCTCGCCCGTGGGGAAGCCGAAACCTTCGTAGACCGAGGGTGCGACCGCGATCGTCGCTGCGGCATAGAGCTCGGCGATTTGCTCGCTGGAAAGACCCGAAACGAATTCGACCTTGTCGCGAATGCCGAGTTCATCGAGGAGCTTCGAGGTTTGGCCCTCGCGCAATTTGCCGACAACGAGAAGCTTGAGGTCGGGGCGCGTCGCCAACAGCAAATGGTAAGCGCGAATGAGATAGATGAGCCCCTTGAGCGGAACGTCGGCGCTGGCGACGGCGATCAACCGGTTCGTCTTGCGCGCGATGTTGGGATAAGGGCGAAAGGTTTCGGCATCGATGCCGTGATAGACGATGACCATACGGTCCGGGTCGAGGCCAAAATCCGTGACGACATCGCGCTTGGTGCTTTCGGATACGACGATGATGGGGTCGAGAGCGCGGGCGACCTTCTTCTGCATTTTGAGAAACGAGTACCAGCGCGCGATCAAGAGTTTGAGCGACAGCTTGTCCGCGTGGTCGATAGCGATGCGCCGGTCCATGGTGATGGGGTGATGGATCGTGCCGGCGACCGGCACGCCCATGGCGCGAATCTTGAGCAGACCCCAGCAGAGCGTTTGGTTGTCATGGACGACGTCATAGTCGCCGACACGCGTCTCCATCCAACGCGCCAAGCGCTCGCCGAACGTATATGGCTCACCGAAGGCGCCACTGACGTGCAGCAGCCATTCGCGCACGTCGATGGAGTCGCGAAACTCGCTGGCTTTGGGCCACGGCAAGCCGATGAAGCCCTTGGGCCGCGCATAAAGATCGAGCGACGGCAGTTCGATCAGCTTTACGCGCGGATCGAGGTGAGGGTAAGGCGGGCCCGAGACGACGTGAACGGTGTGGCCCATGTCGGCCAGCGCGCTCGTTACCAAGCGCATGTAGACGCCTTGTCCGCCGGTATAGGGATCGGAGCGATAACTCGGCATGAGAATGCGCAGCGGGCGGGCCGTCGCCGCCACCGCGATGGGCGGCGCTTGCGCGTCAATAGCCATCGCATCTGCGCGCGCTATCGTCACGTAATTTTGTCATTCCCGCGAAGGCGGGAATCCAGATTTTTCCTGGGACTGGATTCCCGCCTTCGCGGGAATGACAAGCGGGGAGCTTGGGCCGTCACGTGCGCCTTTTTGCGGATGTCTTGTCTGTCTTGAGGGGCGACTTAGCAGGTCGGCGCTGGACTGACAAATAGTCTCTAATCGTCAATCTACGACAGGCTACCTTTGTTTTCGCAGAGCATCAAAAAACACTTAAAACACGGGCTTTCTCGCACATCATAGTTACCTGTTGAACGCACAAACTCCGTTCGAGTTCGATGTGCTCGGAGCACTCTATGGACACTCCTGCGATGCGCGGACACCATCTCACGAAGAAGACCATCGAAGGGTTTTCTTTCGAGGGTCGCCACGGCAAGGCCCACGATATCCGTCGAGATCGAGATCTTCGCGGCTTCGGCGTTCGGGTCTTTCCAAGCGGGGCAAAAACGTTCGTCTTCGGATACACCACGGCTTATGGTCGCAAACGCCTGATTACTATCGCGAAGGTTGGCGAACTGACGCTCAGCCAAGCCAGGGATAAGGCGGCTCGCCACCGCGCTGCGGTGCTGGACGGTGCCGATCCGGCTGATGAGCGAGCCACTTCGCGTCAATCCCTAACCTTGAACGCCCTGGCTGACCGATATTTGGCCGAGCACGCTGATAGAAAGAAGAAGGCGTCCTCTGCAGCCGAAGATCGACGAAACCTCAGCAACTGCATTCGCCCACGACTCGGGCCCAAGCCCGTTCGCGCCATAACGCGTGCCGACATCGACGCGCTGCACCATGCGATGCACAAGACCCCGTTCCTAGCGAACCGGGTCATCGCGCTGCTCTCGAAGATGTTCAATCTAGCCGAGAAATGGGGTGTTCTCTCCAACGGACACAACCCCTGTCGCCATGTCGAACGCTTTCCCGAGGCGCGTCGCGAAAGGTTTCTGCTCCCCGAGGAACTGACGCGCCTATCAATGGTGTTGGACCAGTTGGAAACCCTTGCGTGCCAGCCTGTTCGAGGAGTTGAAGAAACTTTTCATCGTCCTGGGAGAGCGTGGCGGGAGAGTCCGCTTCTCCCGGCGCCGTCTCCCCCACGAGGCCCTTGAGCCTCAGGGTGGTCGAACCATCTGCCAGATCGACCACGCCGAACTCGATCACCAAACGGCCACCGATGGGTCCACCCTTGTTCTTGAGTGTTGTGATTGATGATCGGTTAATGCCAGCCTGCTTGACCTTCAGCACGCAGGCAACGCTGTTGAAGAGGTTCATCGCACCCATTGGTCGGTTCTCGTTGTCGAGCGCCGGGTGGCAAACCAGAATAATCGAAACGTTGAACTCGAGGATCAGGCCGCGCAGTTCCCGGAGGATCGCGCTCGCGTCCGATGGGGAGTTCAGATCGCCGTCGTTGAAGTAGGCGTAGGTGTCGAAGATGATCGTGCTGACGGCGTTGGGACTAATTACCCGCGCTCGAAGAAACTTTTGCAGGTCCTCGAAACTCAGCCGACGCTTCGGCAAAGTGACGGCGCTCTCCGAGGCGATAAATCGCTGCGCCGTCTTGTCGTCAAAGTCGGCAGTGATTGCCTGAAATCGGGATGAAATATCGAAACTGTCCTCCAGACTGAGATAGAGCACCGTCCCCATCTTCACATTTCGACCAAGAAACGGTCGCCCACTTGCGATGCAAGCCGCGAGTTCGAGCACGGTGAAGGATTTTCGAGCCTGCGACGCGCCCATGAGAAGGGTGATGCTCTTCGCCGGGATCAACCGTTCGACCAACCACTCCGGAGAAGGGCGATTGGCAAGGTCACGGACCGAAAACGCCTCGAAGTGTTCGAGCTGAGGTGACAGTCCCATCGCTTTGCGTTGGGTGCACTATTGCTGGCAGGTGCGATTTGCGATCCAGCCCTGGACGTCCGATAGCCGGTACCGAATACAGCGGGCCGAGATACGGACAAACGTGGGGCCTCCGCCGCGTGTGCGCCACGCTTCGAGGGCGCGAGGCGAAACGCACAACAACCGGGCGACGGATTTCTGCGAAAGAAGCGGGTCGTTGTCGTGTGTTGTTCCGGCAGCTGCGATTGATTGTGCGTTGGCGTTCATTACTCGTTTCTCACGTCGATGGTGGTGGACCATCAAAAATGAGATGCGGCCAAACGCACCGAATTGATAGAGGCCTGGATGAAGAAAACGAACCCCCTTGAATTAAACTCTAACGGAGTCGATTAGGCATTCACCCCTTGAATAAAACTCCTAACGGAGTCGATGGCCGTTCGCCCAGTTTCACCTGGGCGTCGCCAGTTATTTTCTTCAGTCGCCAGTTTTAACTGTCGGCAGGGAGTCGTCAGCTGTGAGAGAAAGACTCGAACTGCTCAACTGAGCCGTCAGCTGTCGAGTGGAAGACTCGAGGGTAGCAAGGGAGTCTGAGGGAGCAAGAGAACTGCAACGACCCTCCAACCCCCATGGGGCCTACGTCGTCACGCAGACTCTGTTGACGGCGCTGGCCGGGGCAGAAAAGACTCTGCAATCGCTAGGCCTGTCGTGAGCGCCGCCTGCTGCGCGGTCTCGTTGGCAAGGTGTGCGTAGCGCTGCGTCGTTGCGACGTTGCGATGGCCGAGCAGGACTCCGATTATTGGAAGCGACAAGCCTTGGCTGACAGCCACGCTGGCATAGGTATGTCGAAGGTCGTGGAGTCGAACGCGTTGCAAACCTGCGCGTGCACAAACACGCTGCCAGGGTTTATCTAGACTCATTAGGTGAGTCCCCTCGTTCCGCCCCCGAACGACAAATGGATTATCGCTAACCCTTGGATGCTTCTGAAGAAGATCGGCGGCATCAGGCGACAAAAAGATCGTCTTCGGACCCGTTTTGGAGTCGCCGAGTCTTAACAGCCGGTTGTCGAGGAAAACTTCATCCCAACGAAGTTTGAGAATTTCATTTAGCCTCGCACCCGTAAAAACCAGAAGTCGGATTGCGAGAATGACGTTGGCGCCTTCTTGCGCACACGTTGACAAACACGGCATGGGCGAAGGAGGCCGAGGGGAAACTTCAAATGACGAAAGATACTTTCAACAAGAAGCTAAAGCGGCTGAAGGACAACCTGCGTCTGCGCCATGACGGGAAGCGCTATTCGTTAGTGCCAGTGCCAGATTAGTGCCACGGCAGTGCCACGACACTAGCGCTGAAGTGTAGTGCCAGTGCGGGGGGCTTTGACAAGTGCGTCACACACACTTTGCGTCAAGGCTTATTGGAGAGATCGGCGCGAGCCAGGTGTAGTGACAATTGGCTGAACCAAGATCTGATCCGACCTAACGACGAGCTGCCGCATCGCGCCAGGGGCCTGTTGGATCGAGCGGCACGAACCAGACGCCATGACATGTACAAAATATGCAATCGCGTCCGAGGCGGCTGTCTGTCGATTTCAGTGCGTGACGCAATTTGTGGAATTGCCGAAAGTGTTGCAATTCGTAACGACTGGCCGGTTCATGTTGTTGATGATCTGTTGTGTCTGCGCGTACTGCGATAGTGCGTTGAACGCGGCCTGCCGCCGGGCAAGTTCAGCTTCATGCGACTGCTCCAACCCCGCGTCGATCCGCTCGCCCTCCTGCATAAGTTCAGCCGTTGCATCGGCAACCAATTCTCTCGCTCGCTTCAGTTCTTCGCCCCAGCTTATTTTTCTTTGGATCAGATCGACTAGCAGTAGGTCGTTCTTGGAATACTCGTTCGCCAGGATCGGGACGAACGTGGGAGTTGTTTGTGCAATTTGGTCTAACGCGCTGTGCCGACACTCTTGCAGCCTCGGGTGAACCTTGAAAATCGCCGCCGCCTCCACCTTTGTTATCTTGCTTGCGTCCGACAGTTGCTCCAGCGTGGCTTGTCGAACATCCATCGGCAAATGATCCCGTATCGGGTCAGCATCCGCCGAGCTGTAAACTCCCCCTATACAAGCCTTCACCGTTTCGACAGCGGACTGGGTGTTGGTTCGAATTGCTTGGGCTTGTTGCTGGGCCTGCGTGGCGCATCCGGCCAGAAAAACAGCAATCGCCACGGTTGAAGATGCTTTGATAGATTTTCTCATTGTGAGCCCCCAGCCAATCTGCGGCTAGTATAACTCAGGTACTGATTTGACAAATGGCTCCTAGACGGTCCGGCTTCAGAATTGGCCCAGGATTTGATTAGGGACTCACCGGCGCCTGGTCAGTCGCAGTCCATGCAAGCACCCAAAATCGCCAGCACCCATCAGCGAGTCTCAGTGCGCGTTTGTGGGGCTTCGTCGGCGCGTCGTGGGGGCGACGATCACTCGCCTGAACTCCATTCGTCGTCCGAGGGCGGCACTCTGTGGCCACTCCGCGCAGACTATCTCGTGTTGCGCCACACCTAACCTGTTGAGCTAATTGGCGACTAAGGCGCAAAAGGCGCTTGCGATCCTCTGACAAATAGTCAGAAACGCGCGCTCAACCCTCAAACAACGCCCAACCACCGCGGTTCAAAATTCCGCGCAACAGCAAGTAGGCTAGGAGCCCGAGCGGGCCCAAAAGCAGTGTCAGCAGCAGGCACGGTATGACGAGCAGATGCGGTACGGCGCAACGCTGGGCGTCGCGTCCGATCCAGGCGCCGACAAAGAGATCGAAGACGAGATAATGGACCCAGCCGGCAACGACCGCTTCCTTCATCGTAAAAAGCTTCATGACGCCGGCGAGCGTCATGAAATCTGCTAGCGAGGCGCCGTTCTGAGTGAAGGCGCCGTCCAAGAAGAGCCAGAGATAAACGACGCCCAGGAGCAAGGGCGCGGCGACGGAATGCACGATCAAGTCCGTCAACTTCAAATGCGGAATGAAAATCAGCAATGCCCAGAACGGCAGGACGCCGTAGTTGGCATAGGTGAAGACGAGTTCCGGGGTCAGGTGGAGTTCAGGCATGCAGCGTTTCCCAAGCGAAACCTATCATAGCGGCGCGGCGGCAATGGGCCAAAGGAGCCCTTATACTTAACCGAAGCGCCGTTTGAGCCAGGAAATCATTACCCGGTTCAGCTCTTCCGGCTGCTCGGCCTGAGTCCAATGGCCGCAATCCTTGACCAGATGCTTCTCAAGATCAGGCACCAGCGCCTCCATTCCGTCGGCAAGCGCGGGACGCAGAACGATGTCGTGCTCGGCCATGATCATCAAGCCGGGGACGTCGATGGTTTCCTTGACGCCCTCGGTGGTCTGCCAATTGCGCGAGAAGTTGCGATACCAGTTGATGCCGCCGGTGAAACCGGTGCGCTCGAAGGCGGCGGCGTAGAAGGCGAGTTCCTCGGGATCGAGGAGGTTCTGGCCCATCCAGGCGCTTTCGTCCGATTGCAGCGCTTTGACCAGCGCGAGATTTTTCTCCTCCGCCGGACGCTTGTCGAACTCCTCGATCGTCATCGTCCATTTGCGGAAGAAGAAGCGCAGCGTCTTCTTGACGTCGGCGCCGAGGATGCGATCGGCTTCGCCCGGCTTCTGGAAATAGACGATGTACATGTCGTCGCCCCACACGGCTCGCATCAGGGCGATGGGATCCATCGGCGCGCGCGGGCGAAGCGGCGTGTTGACACCGATGACGCCGGCGACGCGTTTGGGATGAAGCTGCGCCATGCCCCAGGCAACGATGCCGCCCCAATCGTGGCCGACGACCACCGCCTTCTCGATGCGCATCGCGTCGAGCAGTCCGACGAGATCGCCCGTGAGGTGATGGATGTCGTAATCCTCGACCGCTTGCGGGCGCGATGTCAGGCCATAACCGCGCTGATCGGGCGCGATTGCGTGAAAGCCCGCCGACGCCAGCGCGGGAATCTGATGGCGCCAGGAGTAGGCGAGCTCGGGAAAGCCGTGGCAGAGCACGATGGCTGGGCCCTTGCCCTCCTCGTACACCGCCACGCGGATGCCGTTCGTTTCGACATAGCGCGGTGAGCCCCACGTCACGGTCATGCGCGTCTCCTTGAAATAGCGAATGGGCGAAGTGGACAGGCGCCGCTGCGTGCCGTCAAGCGGGTGCGCCTTTGAGGCCGAGCTGGCGCAGCATCTCGGCGCGGTCAGGCCCGAGTTTCACGGGATAGAGATGCTGCTTGCGGCTCTTTGGCGTCGCCCACATCAGAAGAATGCGCGCGACGATCGCCGGTCGCGCGAGGAACGCGGTGGGCCGCTCTAACATATGGAAGGCAGGCATCAGCGCTCGCAGAACCTTGATGTTGCCGCGCGTAGCCGGGGTGATCGCATCATCGGCGAAGGATTTGATGAGCCGCGCTCTAAACCGCGGTTTGTAGTGCGGATTTTGCTCATTCTTAGCGCGCCGTATGGCGCCCAAATCCTGTCTGCGGATCGCGTCCCAGAACGGGTGAAGTTCGTTGCGGGTGCGCCATTCGAATTGAAGAGCGCGCGTGCGAGGGTTGGCGCTCGCCGCCAAGACGTCCGCGAGAATGTGAGCGTGCATAACGGCCGACGAGCAGCCGCGGCCGTAAAGCGGGTTGGTGCGCAGCGCCGCGTCGCCGACGGCGAAGAAGCCCAAGACTTCGGGTTCGCGGTCGCGGACGAAGTGCTTCCACGTGTTCTTCAGGTTGCCCATGGCGAAGACTTTCGTCACCGGCTCGGCACGGGCGGGATCGATCCAGCGCGCGCAACCTGGCAGCTTGGCGCAGATCGCATCGAAGGTTTCGGGGCGAACGACGGCGGTGCGCAGGGCCAGTTCGATCTCGGGCACCGCGAGCGTGACCGAGAAGTGGCGATTGTCGGCCGGGAAGACGCCGTATTTTATGTAACCGAGATCGCCGGCGCCGGGATTGAGATCGCGCGGCGGCTCTTCTTGGCCTTCGCGCAGCCGGTAGTGGCGCGTGAAATAGAGGATGCCGGCGGGGCTCTCTTCTTCCGCAATGACACAGCCCTGCTCACGCAGCCAATCGGTGCAGAGCGTGTTGCGCCCGGACGCGTCGACGACGATGTCCGACGTGATGTCTTCGCGCACGCCGCTCTGATGCTCGAGCGAGAGTCCTTTCACCGTCAACGTTTCTCCATGCTCGAGGAGAAGGCCGCGGACGATGGTGTCGGGAATGAATTTTACGCCCTGCAGAGACTCCGCATAGGCGCGCATCTCGAGTTCGAGCGTCGTGCGCCGACTGAACAGAATCGACAGGTTTTCGTCGCCGGGTGCCCGGACATACGAGCCGCGCAGCGGCGAGGGCAGGCCGAACTCAAAGCCGAGCTCGCGCACGCCGGCGGCGGTCAGCATCTGGAGCAAGCGCGGATGGCGATCGCGGATCAGGCTGAACAAGCGGCCCAAGAAAACATGCGAGTGGCGCAGCTGGGTGACGCCTTTGCGCTCCCAGGTCTCGAACGCCTGTTCGATATCTGCCGGGGGCGGCGAGTCCCGCTCGACGACGAAAATTTCACGGTCCGGGCCGGCGAGGGCCATGGCACAGCCCAAGCCCGCTATGCCCCCACCGATGACGACGATACGTTCCACTGCAAATCGGTCCAATTGCGCTTTGGGAAAGACTTAGCCCATCCATCGGCCGGGAGCGAACAGCAAAGCGGACCGGCGCCGATGTGGCGAGCCCGATGAAGGCGAATTTACTTGCTTGCCCGGTGCGACAATCCATCCTAACCGGGACCGCCCCGGGGGTATTCATGATAACGCGAATTTTGGCCGCTGCGATCGTTTGTGTGATTGGCGCCGCGAGCGCGCTTGCGGACTCCGCGCCGACGCCGGGTCGATATCAACTCACGCCGGTGATGACGCACGGTGCGTTGACCGCCGTGGCCATCGAGCTGCGGTTCAAGGGCGAAGCGGACGGAAAGACGACTTTGATCCTGCCCAACGAGTGGGGCGGCGAGAGCCAGTTGTGGCATGCCATAACGGATCTGAAAATCTCCGGCGATGGCGTGGAGGTGCAACCGGTGACCAACCCGGCGCAGCGCGACATCAAGCACACGCCGAACGCCGACATCACGGTATCGTACCGCGTCATCCAAGACGTGCCGGGCGAGCCCGCCGGGGGTCCACACAATCCTTATCGGCCGATCGTGCAACCCGGTTACTTCCATTTGATGGGCGGTGCGATCTTCATTTACCCGGCGTTGGATGGCGGTGCGACAGCGACCTTTGCGGTGCGCGGATTGCCGCGGGGATGGCGCTTCGCCTCCGATCTCGAGCATAAGACGCTGCTGACGCTCGACGACCTCACCGAAAGCGTTCTGGTGGCTGGCGATTTTCGTGTGGTGTCGCGGCCGGGCCTGGGCGGATTCTTGCGGCTGGCACTACGGGGAAATTGGCAATTCAGCGACGATGAATTGGCCGACAAGATCGCGCGCATCGTGACCTCGCATAATGCCTTCTGGCATGACCCGCCCGAACGTTATTTGGTGACTCTGTTGCAGCTGAAAAACCCAGGCGGCGGACGCTCACTCGGCGGAACGGGACGCGGCGACGCCTTTGCGTTCTTTGCCACCGACAACAACGACGATTCCAGCATCAACCGCGTTTTGGCGCACGAGCACATTCACTCGTGGATTCCGCGCCGCATCGGCGCGATGCCGGCGACGGATGAAGCGCGCGACTATTGGCTGTCGGAAGGCTTTACCGATTTCTATGCCTTCCGGCTGCTGGTGCGCGACGGCATTTGGACGGTCGAGCAGTTCACGGACACTCTCAACGAAACGCTGGCGGCTTATTGGTCTTCGCCGGTGCGCAACGCGCCGAATAGCCGGATCGTTGCCGATTTCTGGACCGCTCGCAGCGTACAGGAGCTGCCCTACCAGCGCGGCAATCTGATGGCGCTCATTTGGGACAAGCGTTTGCGTGAAGCATCCGGCGGCGCGCGCGATCTCGACGACGTCATGCTCGACGCCAAGGCGCGTTTCGCGCCGGTGCACAACGCCAAAGATGCTCCGCATGCTGTCGACGTTTTCGCCGCGGCGATGCAAGCGGCTCACCTTAACCCCGCCGCCGACATCGCGCGCTACATCGAGAACGGCGAGTCGATCTCGCTGCCGGCAGATATGTTTGGCCCTTGCGGGAATGTCGCGACGCTCGACCTTCCCGAGTTCACCCGCGGCTTCGATCCCGACAAGTCGACCGCTGCGGGCAACGTGGTGACCGGCACCGATCCCGATGGACCCGCCTACGCCGCAGGCATGCGTGACGGCATGAAGCTGATCAAGCGCGAAAGTGGTAAGCCGGGTGACAGCCGCGTCGAACTCGCCTATCTGGTCGACGACCATGGGACGCGGCGCACGATCCGTTATAAACCTGAGGGTAAGAAGCGGGTCACGTTGCAAGAATTGCAACTGACGCCGGGGCTTGACGAAGCGGGCCGCGCGGCGTGCGCCAAGCGCGTCGGCGGCGTGTAGCTTAACCGGACGCTTGCCGTTTGAGCATAAAGGCGCCGATGGCGAAAAACGTCCAACCGGCGAACAGGAGAATTCCGCCCACTGGAATGATCGGCTTCAACGCGTCGAATTGGCCGGTGGGATCGGCGGCAGTGTAGAGACCGCCGCAGAACAGAATCGAGCCCGCAAGAAATGCGGCGCCGGCGAGATGCAAGAACAGATGGCGGCCCGGCTGCAGCGTCAAAATGCCGACCGCGATCAGCGCGAGCGCGTGGACGAATTGGATTTCGCGGGCGGTGTCGAGCATCATGCGCATCATCGGCAGATAATTGTCGCCAAGCTCGTGACTGACCCAGGCCGCAAAAGCGAGCGACCCAAAGGCGCTGATCGCGCCGGCAACGAGCCACACTCTATGCATTGAAGCCTCCCTTAGACTGTTGCGCGGCGCGGAGCGGCGGTCCATCCTCGCGCCAAACCAATATACGGAAACGCCGCATGCTCAGCAAAGCCGATGATTTTCCGGTGCATCAAACGCCCGAGCCCATTGCTTATGCGGGGACGGATCGCAACTTCTACGACCGCTATTTCTTCAATGGCTACTCCAGCGACGGGTCGAGCTTCTTTGCGCTGGCGCTCGGCGTTTATCCGCATCTGAACGTCATGGACGGCGCGTTCTGTGTTGTTGCCGACGGGGTCCAGCACAATCTGCGCGCCTCGCGAGTCCTCGGTATGGAACGGATGGACACCGTTGTCGGGCCGCTGAGCGTCGAAGTACTGGAGCCGCTGCGCAGTTTGCGCATCCGCGTCGCGCGCAACGATCATGGCATCAGCGCCGATCTCGTGTTTCGCATGCGGGCGCCGGCGATCGAGGAGCCGCGTTTCACCTATCGCATCGGGCCGCGCACGATCATGGACTACACTCGGCTGACCCAGAACGGCTCCTACGAGGGCTGGATCGAGGTCAAGGGCAAGCGCATCGACGTGACGCACGATACCTATCAAGGCACGCGCGACCGCTCGTGGGGTGTGAGGCCTGTCGGTGCGTCGGACAGCCAGCCCGTCGCTCCGCCGCCGACCCCACAATTCTACTGGCTGTGGGCGCCGATGAATTTTCCTGATCGTATCACGCTCTATCACAACAACGCCGACGCCAAGGGCGTGCCGTGGAATACGCATGCCGTGATGGCGGCGACCGGCGAGGCGGCGCCCACGCACATGGCGGCGTGTTCGTCGGAGGTGCGCTTCAGATCGGGCACGCGGCACGCGCGCGAGGCCACGATCCACATGAGCGATGCGCACGGTGCCGCCTATCGAATCGACCTGGCGCCGAAGTGGAACTTCTATATGAGCGGGCTCGGCTATACACATCCGGAATGGGGACACGGGCGCTATCGCGGCGAACTTGCGGTCGGATACGACGCGATTGAAACCGCGAAGGTCAACGAGAGCGAATCCCACTTTCTGCATGTACAAGCATTTTCGACGGCGCGGTTGACGGGGCCGAACGGTCTCGAGCGAATGGGTTGCGGCGTGCTCGAACAATTGATCGTCGGAGCGCATGCGCCCTCGGGTTTCAAGGGCCTGACGGATTCTGCCCCGTGAGTGACAAACTTAAAGCACAGATCACCGCCTATTTGCGGGCGCGGATGCCGGAGGCGGGGGCGATCGAGATCAACGCGCTGTCGCGCATTCACGGCGGAGCCAGCCGCGAGACCTTTCGCGTGCGCGCGAACATGGAGAACGGCGGCGAGCGGGGGCTGATCTTTCGTCGCGACCCGGTCTCGACGCTGATCGAGACCGAACGGCAAATCGAATTTGCAGCCTATCGTTCGTTCCGCGATAGCGACGTGCCCGTGCCCGGCGCATTGTTCCTTGAAACAGAGACGCGATGGCTCGAGCGGCCGTTCTTTGTCATGGAGGAAGTCGAGGGCGGCACTGCTGCCTCGATTCTCTCGGCCGACCCTTACGGCGCGCATGCGGAGGCGATCGGTCACCAGTTTTTCTCCATTCTCGGCCGGATCGCGGTGCGCGATGTCGCGTCGTCCGACCTTGCGAAGCACTCGGAGAAACCGGCGCCGGACAAGGCGTGGATGCGCGAGCTTGCGCATTGGGAAAAAGTAATCGACGAAGACGAGCTGGAGCCGCAGCCGATTGCACGCGCCGCCATTCGCTGGATGCGGCGCAATCCGCCGCCGCCGGCGCAGCGCATCTCCATCGTGCACGGCGACTATCGCACCGGAAATTTCCTGCACGACGGGCAGGGCCGGATCATTGCGATCCTCGATTGGGAGATGGCGCATCTGGGCGATCCGCTGGAAGACCTGGCGTGGGCGCTCGACCCGTTATGGGCGCATCACAATCCAGCCCGGCCGGCGGGAACGATCAGCCGCGAAGCTGGGATTGCGGGGTGGGAGAAGGCGAGCGGGCTTAAGGCGGACGCCAAGGCGCTTCAGTGGTGGTCGATGTTTGCCTCGCTCAAGGGAATCGCGATCTGGATTTCGTCGGCGAAAGAATTTCAGAGCGGGGACAACACCGACCCGGTGATGGCGTTCTCCGGTCTCTATTGCCTGCCGTATCACAACAAGGTTTTGGCGGACCGGCTTGTCGCATTGAATGCGGGAGCGCGTTCATGAAGCCGTCGCCAGAGATTGTGCTCAATCACGCCTTCGCCAAGCTCGCCATGGAGGTAGGGCCGGCGCTGCCGGCCGGTTACGGCCAAGGCACGGTGACGACGACGGCCGTATCGTTGTTGATGGCTGCCCAAGAATTCAATCGTGCCGCCGATATTCGGGCGAGAGAGAATGCGGCGATGCGTGCGCTTTTTTCCGAGACGAAAGACTTTGTCACCGGCGCGTTGAACGAAGAATTGCGCGCGGCAGCGGCGAGCAAAGATCGCGATCTCATGATCGCGACGCTCGATCAGGGGAATGCGTCGTTGAAGACCGTCCTGATCGCTCTGCAGGCCCACGCCGAAGAGGCGGGATCGTACCCGTTGCAGGCGCGCATTCTTCAGCTGTTGCAGGAATTTGCGACGGCGCGGCAAATCTTTCTGCCCGCGACCTGAACGCATGTTCCTGTTGACGCGCCTGAGGCCCCATCCCGAGGCATTGCGCTTCGTTCCGTTCTTCATCGGCATCAACCTGATCGGTGGGGTCCATCTCGTATTCTTTCCGGTGTGGCTGACGAGTATCGGCTTCAGCGCGATGTCGGTCGGCACGTTGATGGCGGCAATGAATCTGCTGCGCGTGGTTTCGGGCCCTGCGCTCGGTGTGGCGGCCGATGCGTTCGCCGCGCGGCGCCTTGCGATGATTTGCCTGATGAGCCTCGCCGCCGCTTCTTACGCGGGCTATGCGGTGTTTACCGGCGTCGCACTCGTCGTGTTGTTCTCGTTCACCTCAAGCGGCGCGTTTTCGGCGATAGGACCGCTGCTTGAGGGCGTGACGCTCAAGGCGGCCGTGCAGTCGGGCTTCGACTATGGACGCGTGAGACTGTGGGGCTCGGCCGCTTTCGTTGTCATGAACTTCATCGGCGGTTGGCTGATCGGTGCGAACGGCATCGGAATTTTTCCATGGGTGTTGACGGCGGCGGGCATGCTGGCCTTTGCCGCGTCTTTTGTTTTACCTCCAGACCGCGACGAGCGGCATGAAGGACACGCGGCAATCGTGCGAATCCAGGCCTGGGCACTTATGCGTCAGCCCTTGTTCTTGCTCTTTGTGGTGACGGCAGGAATCGCGCAGGCATGTCATGCGTTCTACTATGCCTTTGGAACGCTCAATTGGCGCGCGCTTGGCTATAGCCCCGATCTGATCGGCTTTCTCTGGGCGCTTGGCGTCATTGCCGAAATTGTCCTACTGACTTTTTCGAGCCGCGTTGTCGCACGGCTCGGTCCCACGCGGTTGCTCGCGATCGGGGCGGGGTGTGGGCTCGTACGTTGGACGGCGCTCGCTTTCTCGCCGCCGCTTTGGCTGTTGATTCCGGTGCAGTGTCTGCACGCGGGAACGTTTTGCGCGGCGCATTTGGGGGCGATGCATTTCATTCTGCGCGCGACGCCGCATCATCTCGTCGGTACAGCGCAAAGCATCTACGGCGCCGTCACGATCGGCGTCTTCTTCACGATCGGGCAATACGCGTCGGGCCAGCTTTTCGCGGGGTTCGGCAGTCTTGGCTATTTGGCGATGACGGGAATGAGCTTGGTCGCCTTGGGTCTGGCGCTGCTGCTGGGGCGGCTGTGGAGCGGATCCGTGATCGATCTCTCGGGCGACGTAGACGCCATTCGGCGCCTGACCTAGGCTAAAGGCCGGATACCAGAAGGATCAACGATCCGTGCCACGACTGCGCCAAGTGGGCCGCGATGAGGCTCATCCTCTTGCCCGCGCGATCTACAAGACCTTGTTTGGGGATCGCGATCCGGTGAAGGAGCCGGGGACGGCGACCGGGACGCCCGGTAACTGGTGGACTGTGTTCGCAGTTTCTCCGGATGTGTTCGATCATGCGGTGGCCGGGTTCCAGCTCTATCGCAGCCCCAACCGCAAACTGTCGCCAAAGCTGCGCGAGCTTGGCCAGATCCGTGCGGGCTGGGCGCGGGGAAGCCAGTTCGTTTTCTCGCAACACTGCAAAGCTTCGCGCGGCGTGGGATTGAGTGAGGAGCAGATCCAGGCGATCCACATTGGCAGTCAGCGTCATGCTTTAGTGAGCTGGAGCGAGCGGTGCTTGCGTATACCGACGACCTGGTGCTCAGCGGTGGGAGGGTGCCGGACGGGACCTTTGCCGTGCTCAAGAAACATCTTTCGGACGAGGAAATCCTGGAATTCACTTATGTTACGGCCCTTTACGATCTGCACGCGGTCATCTCGAAGGCGCTCAGATTGGAGTATGATGACGTCGAGGAGCGCATCGTCGAGGTCGCGGCGCCGGGTGGCGCCAGTGCCGATGTGATGGGCATGGTGGATCGCAAAGACTGACACTTCGGAGGAAACAGCATGGCCTATCATCATCTTGCCCTCGCCACGCGCGACATGAAGGCGATCGATCACTTCTATCGCGAGGTCATGGGCTTCGATCTCAAGAAGGTCGAGGTCGGGCCAACCCCGGTGGGCGGGTGGGCGAAGCACTTCTTCTATGAGATCGAGCACGATCGTTTCATCGCGTTCTGGGAATTGCACGAGGGGCCTTTCGAGAAGCCGTTCGAGACTGGCTTGTCGAAGGCGGTCGGCTTGCCGGAATGGGTGAACCACATCTCGTTCTATTCGCCGACGCTCGCGCATCTACAGGAGAAGCGCGCGATGTGGCTCGGCGCTGGCCATGACGTAATGGAGATCGACCACAATTGGTGCACCTCGATCTACACGCGCGATCCGAACGGAACGCTGGTCGAGTATTGCGTGACGACGGGCGTGTTCACGCAGGCCGACAAGGAGTTGGCGCTCAAAGCGGTGACGTCGAACGACGTCCCGCACTCCAAGCCGCCGAAGTCGATCGAGATGCACAAGGCGGCCGATTTCAAAAAGAAAGCCGCGGCGGAATAAGACGCTCGGTACCCTTCGGAAAGCTAGTTTGCGGGCCGCTCGGGCACGGCGACTTCATCCGTCTTCACAAATGCGAGCACAATGCGCGACCCAATTTGGCCGATCACCGCACCGAACAGGCCCGCTTTCGCGCCTTCAATAATTGCCGCCGTACCGTTCGCGGGCCAGCCATCGAAAATCTCGGAAAGAATCAATAGAACAAAGAACAACGCTCCACATGAATACGTGACGATGTTGGAGATCTGAGTCTTCCTCGAGCGTGTCATTGTGGTCGCCTCCGGCGCGAGGTTACACGGACTTGCCCCGCCTTCGTGGGTAGGTCGTCTTCTAGATGTGCGACGCTATTGCGCGCTCAGCTGCCTGTCAAAGCCGGCGCGTGTGATGCGACCGCGCGAGTGCAAGGCGCCCGTCAATCCCCTGCTTTAGCCGCCTATGCGCCGGAAACGATAAGGCGCAGACGGCGCGGCCTCATCCTTGGCAATGGCGGCGCTTATGATCGCGTGATCGGGTGACAGGGTGCAAACTGGGTCAGTGGCGGCGGCGTTGCCGATGAGGGCAAATGCTTGGCAACGGCAACCGCCCCAATCGATCTCGGCGCGGTCGCAACCTCGGCAGGGCTTGGGCATCCATTCGGTGCCGCGGAATTTCGCAAACGCATCGTCCTCGCGCCAAATGTCGGACAACGATCGGCTGCGTACATTGGCGAAAATCATCTCCGGCAGCGACGCGGCCGCGTGGCAAGGTAGCGCGCGACCGTCCGGTGCGATCACAATCACTTGGCGCCCCCAGCCGCCCATGCAGGCTTTCGGTCGCTCGGCGTAGTAATCGGGAATGACGTGATCGATGACGAGATCGCCGCTGAGCCGTGTTTTGGCCTCGTCGACGACTGAGGCGGCCCGTTCAAAATCTTCGCGGCTCGGCATCAAGCTGGCGCGATTGGCAAGCGCCCAACCGTGATATTGCACGTGTGCGACCTCGAGGCGGCCGGCGCCCCACTCCTGCGCCAAGTCGATGATCTGCGGCAGGTCGGCGATATTTTCGCGATGCATCACGGCGTTGATCGTGAGCGCTAGGCCCTCGTGGACCACGAGGCGCGCGGCCTCACGTTTCATTTTCATGCCGCCTTTGAAGTGGGCGATCGCGTCGGCGCGCGCGGGCTCGACGCCCTGGATGCTGATCTGAACGTGATCGAGGCCGGCGCCTTTGAGTTCGCTCAAGCGCTGCGGCGTCAAACCAACCGCCGAGGTGATGAGATTGGTGTAGAGGCCGGCGATGTGCGCCGCATTGACGATTTCGGCGAGGTCGGTGCGCACCAGCGGCTCGCCGCCCGAAAGATGCACATGCAGAACCCCGAGATCGGCTGCCTCTTGCAGCACGCGCGTCCAGGTCTTGGTGTCGAGTTCGCCGCCGGCGCGCACAAGCTCCAAAGGGTTCGAGCAATACGGGCAACCCAACGGGCAACGATGGGTTAGTTCTGCGAGCAAACCGATCGGCGAGGGCACGGGCGTACTCACAGTTTTAGGTAACCCTTCGACGCGAGATCTTTCACCAATGCATCAACATCTGCGCGGATAATCGATTCACGCTCGTTGAATTCTTTGGCGAGTGAGGTCGCGATTTCCGAGACGCGCTTCGTGCCGTCGAACTCACGCACGATCGCTTGGGCGATTTCGTCGAGCTCCAAGATGCGCTCAGGGCCGAGCAACTTGGTGCCGTCGGCATGCAGGCGAACGCCGGGAGCGAGACGAGGTTTCGCGTCGTCAGTCATGAGGTCTGAACGCTCTTTCCTCACCCGCTTGCGGGGGAGGGGGACCGCGAAGCGGTGGAGGGGGGAGCGTGCCACGCTGTGACTTACCCCCTCCGTCGCGTCGCCTTCGGCTCGCAACACCTCCCCCGTGAAGAACAGGGGAGGAAAGAAGGGGACAGTCCCGATGACGGCTCATGGTTTGAATGCGCCCGGCGGAACGTGGGCGGGCTCGACGTAGGCATGATGCAGCGCGTCGAGCATTGCCCATAAGACGTTGCATTTGAAGGTGAGCGCCGCGATGCAAGCATCTTGCCCTTCGCGCGTTTTGGCATTTTCAAGGCAATAGCCGAGGGCGAAATCGGCGTCGCGCGGCGCTTGGCTCATACGCGCGCCGAAATAGGCGAGGGTGTCCTTGGAGACGAAATCATAGCCCTTCAGCATGCCGTCGACACGCTCAGCGATGATCGTGGGTGCGAACATTTCGGTCAGGGAGGAGGCGACGGCCTCAAGAAGGCTGCGGTCGCGAACGAAATGGACATAGGCGTCGGCGGCAAAAATCGTCGCCGGCAAAGCCTGCGCTTCCGATGCCACGATCGCACGATCAAGCCCCAAGCCGCCGGTCAATTTCAGCCAGCGCTCAAGTCCGCCTTCACCAGGCTTCGCACCGTCGTGATCTTCCAGACGCTGGCGCCAGACGCGGCGCAAATCGGCGGTCGGTAGACGCGAGACAATGATCGCGTCCTTCACCGGAATGCGCGCTTGGTAGATGTAGCGGTTCAATGCCCAAGCTTGAACTTGCGTCTTGTTCAGCTTTCCGCCGTGGAGCAAACGGTGAAAGGGGTGAAGATTGTGGTAGCGCTCGGCACCGACGGCGCGCAGGCGGGCCTCAAACTCAGTTGAGGAAAGCAAGCTCACAATTCGATCCTCATTCCATCTTCGGCGATCTTCCAGCCTGCAGCTTCGATTGCGCGCCGTTCCGGCGATGTGCGATCCAGCACGGGGTTCGAGTTGTTGATGTGAATGAAATAGCGCGACCCGACCTTGGCGTCGCGCAATGCTTCGATGGCGCCGCCGCGACCCGTCATCGGAATATGACCCATCCGCCGGGCGGTCTTGGTGCCTTCGCCGGAGACGATCATTTCATCGTCAGTGTACATTGTGCCGTCGAAGAACAGCGTGTCCGCGCCGTCAACGGCACGGACGATCTCGGGCGTGACCTCGGCGCACGACGGCAGGAAGACGAACACCTTGCCCGCGTCGTCGATAATGCGCAGACCTAACGATGCGCCGGCGGCCGGGCCGATACCGTGGGTGTGTTCGAGATAAAGCGGAGGCTTGCCGGGCGCCGCAAAAGTTTCGCAGGCAAGACCGGGAACGGGGTCGAACCGCCCATGTACTCCGATGCGCTCGAAGCGAACGACCTCGCGATCGAGGACCCCAAAAATCGGGTTCGCTTCGATGGCGCCGAGAACAAAGTCGCTCGACCAAAGGGTGAAGTGCTGACGCTCGCGCAAGGTCAGCAGCCCGGCGAGCGCGTCGACATCTGCGCCGGTCAAGACCACGCTCTTGATTGGCGAGGAGCGCAGTCCCTCGCGCGGGTGAAGCTCGCGCGCGGCGATGATCTGCTGGCGGATGTCGGGCGAGGCGTTCAGCAACAGCCAATCGATGCCGTTCGCCGAGAGGGCGAGGCTGCATTGGGTCGATCGGGGCGCGGTCAGGTCGCCGGCAAAGGCGCGGCGGTTCATCGTGCTGTTTGCATTCCACTGTGGAAAGCCGCCACCGGCGGCTGCCCCGAGCACGATGACCTTCATGATTTCAAGGCGCGGTGCGGTCCGCGCCGCAAGAGGTTAGGAGGCCGAGGCGTAGCAGTTGATTTCCATTGCCGCGGAGATTTCACGAACCTTGGGCTTGCGCCACGTCTTCATGGGATTGACCTCAATGTTGAACGGTAAATCTGAGCGACCGGGCGCAGGAACGCAAGCCCCCTCAACCCGCCGCCAAAGCTTCAACGGCCTGGTTTAGGACCTGTTCCGAGCGCTTCCAGACCATTTCCTTCCAGTCATCCTTGTCGGGATAGAAGGCGCGGCGGATTTCCGCCTTGACCGCCGGCGCGTCGGGGCCAAGCGGGTCGCCAAGAACATGCAGCCAATTGTCGGCACGAAGACCACGGAAAACTTCAAGTGTCGGGTAGGTTCCGAACTCCAGGGCGCCGACCGTGACCTCGGCGTGCGGCAGGGCGGCGATCAGCCCGGAGTCGATGCTGCCCAAGACCTGGGCCGAGACCGATTCGCCGGCGCGGGTCGAGCGCACATCGCCCCACCAGCGATGCGTGCGGGCATAGCGCGGATCGCTCGCTTCGTCCTCAGTGATGATTTCGCCGTAGCCGTAGGCGCCAAGCCCGGTGTGGATATCGACGATGCCGACCCGATCGGCGTGGGCGAACTCGCGGCGCACGATGTGCAAGATCTCACCGGCCGAACATTGTTCGCGGGTGCCGCCAAAATACATGCCGTCGGGATGGGCGTACTGGCCTTGACTGATCGCCTCTTGAAGCGCGAAGGCGCCGTGCTCTTTTGCGTAGGCGCGTAATGCGTGATCGGCAACGTCGATCGTTCCGGCTTTCAGATCGTGCGGCGCGATCGCAGACTTCAACAGCTCGTATCCGGGATTTTGCGGATAAGGCTTGGCGTGATCGACGAAGTTGCGGTTGAGATCGACGTTTTCCTCGTTGACGCGCCGGTTCCAAGCGAAGCCGTAGGGATTGAGCGCGTGCACCATCACGAGCTTGAGACCGCCGGGCCAATTTGCGTTGCGGGTGGACTTGAGCCAACCGACCTGCGCGCCCGAGCCCGCGTATCCCTCCACACCATGCGTGCCGGAGATGACCAGCAAGCCCGCTTTCGCATCGTCCGGGCCGAGGATTGCGACGTCGATGGTCAAATCCTCGCCCTTCGGCCCCTTGGCATGTGGGTTGAGGTATGCCGTGTGCTTTAGACCGCGCGCGTCTGCGGCAATCAAGAATTTGCCGCGACCCTCGAAATAGTCGCCAGCGAAAAATGTGCGGGGATCAAGCGTCATCCTTCAGCCCCAAAGCCCTGAGTCGGGGGAACATTCTGTCTTCCTCATAGCGGATTGCGGGCTTGCGGTCTTGCGCGACTAAGTGGTGCCGCGCGGCCCCTATTTCGACGTGGCGACCCAGGCTCCGTCCCACTCCGCCGGCGGCGGCTCGAGTTCGTAGTGGGTGATGCGCTCCTCATAGGTATCGAAAATGTCTTGGTGCTCGCCTGCAATTTTTCGGCCTTCGTCGATCGCCTCGCGCGCGGCCGCCCAATTCTTGGAGCGGAAGGCGGCGAAGAGGGTCTGCAGCGCCTCCTGAAGCTGAACGAATTTCTTGGTCTCGCGCACATGTGCGTGGCCCATCAAGGCGTAGATGTGCGTTGGCGTCGCGCGCCCCTTGACGGCGATGTAGTCGAGTTCGAGGAAGGCGAATTTTTCGCCGACGATTTTCTCGGTGTCTTCGCCGACGACCATGTCGAAGCCGTAATTGCCCGCGAAAGATTGAATTCGCGCGGAGACGTTCACAGCATCGCCCAGGGCCGAATAGTCGAAGCGCAGTTCGGACCCCATGTTGCCGACCACGCAAGTGCCGGTGTTGAGGCCGATCGACACTTCGATCGGCTTCACCTTATGGGTCTTGAAGAAGCCTTCAGCCTTGAGTTCGCGATTGAGCGCGTCCATCGCGTCCATCATGCCCAGCGCGCAGTCGCAGCCGTGGGTCGGATGATCGGGATCGTCGAGCGGCGCATTCCAGAACGCCATGACACAGTCGCCGATATATTTGTCGATGGTGCCGCGATGGTTCAGCACCTCTTGGCTGAGCGGGGTCAGCACGCGGTTGATGAGGCGCGTCAGACCTTGCGGATCTTCGCGGAAGCTTTCGGCGATCGGGGTAAACCCGCGGATGTCGCAGAACATGATCGTCAGGTCGCGCGTCGCGCCGCCAAGCTTCAGCTTCGACGGGTCGTTGGCGATTTCATTGACGACGTCGGGCGGCAGATATTGCGCGAAGGCGCTGCGCACCATTTGACGCTCGGTATCGGTGCGGATGAATTTGACGAGCGCGGCTGCTGCAAACACCAGCGCGACGCTTAATGACGGCCCGATCGGGTCAAGGAGCCAATCGCGCTGGTTGAAGGCCCACACCGATGTGCTGGCGGCTGCTACAACGCCGGCGACCGCAACCGCGGCGATCCAAAGCACTGGAACGCGCGCGATGGCGATGAGAACGAGGAGACCGAGGAGCAGCGCGAAAGCCAATTCCAAGCCGGGCCCCCAATCGGGGCGGCCTAGGAATTTGCGGAGCAGCATTTGCTCCAAGGCCTGAATGTGAACTTCGACGCCAGGCGCATCGAGTCTCACCGGGGTCGACCGCAAGTCGAGCAACCCGGCAGCGCTGGTGCCGACAAAGATGGCGGCGCCCTGCAGTTCGCTGAGGTTCGCGGTGCCGTTCAGTATTTTCCAAGCCGGAATGCGTCGCTGTGGAACATCGCCGGTGTAGTGCACCCACATCTGGCCGTCTTCAGTTGAAGGAATTTCGATATCGCCGACCCTTACGCTGATCATCCTGTTGGGATTGCCAAACGCCGCCTCGCCGCCACCGCCAGCCATTTTAATCAAGAACGGCGGCGTGTTGCCTTGCGGATCGCTCATAGCAACTCGCAAAGCCTCCAAGGCGAGGCCCGGGAAAACTTTGCCCTTGTGGGACACGAAAAGTGGGACGCGGCGGACGATACCGTCCCTGTCCGGTGCGGTGTTGAACGAACCCGTGCCTCTCGCGGCTTGCTGAAGAATGTCGAGCGAGACAGTTGCGCCGGCAAACGGGAGCACGGCGTTGATTGGTTTGCTCTCGGGATCGCCGATGAGGGCGAGATCCTTCTTCAGAATCGGTGCGCGCCCGGTGTCCCGGTCCGTGAGAATAAAGCCGAGAACCGATGGTGAGGTCTTTAGCGCTTGCGCGAAAGCCGCGTCATTGCTCGGCAAAGCCTGCAATTGCGTTCGAGTCGCGTCCCAGGTGGCGCCAGCGGGTAGGTTTGCTGCAATGAGCTCGGGCGAGGTGCGATCCTGCTCTGGAAAGACAACGTCATACGCGATCACCGCAGCGCCGGCGTCACGCAGCGTCGTCGTGAGTCTTGCCATCGTTGTGCGCGGCCAGGGCCATTGGCCGATGCGCTTCATGCTCTCTTCGTCGATATCGACGTAGCGGACCGACGTGTCGACATAAGGACGCGGATACTGCCGCTGATAGTAGTCGAAGACCTGATTTTGCAGGCCGTTGAGGATGCCTCCAGGATCAGTCCACTGAATGAATATGGCGAGCGCAAGGACCGCCCAGGGCACGAAGCCGAGCCAGCGTAAAAGGCCGCTCTGGCCCGAGATCGCGACCGCGGACTCGCGGCTGGTGGCGTCTCGCTGTGCCATTCCCCTAAGGTCCCCCGACCAGCTTCATCATGCGGCCGCGTGAGTCTGAGCCGGCCGCTTGAAGTCGTAAAGCCGATCCCAGAGCGTGTCGAGCCGGACGAGGGCCTCGGCGAGGGGCACCGTGCCGATCTGGCCGCCGTCGTGGGTCAAAAGACCCAATTGCTCAAGTTTGGCCAGCGCGTCCGGCACCTCAAAATCGATATCGATACCGAAGGTTGCGGCGAGCCATTTCTCGATCCGGCTGTCCAGCGCCTCGGCGCTGGCGAACGGGCCTTCTTGCAACAGGAAATGAAAGGCAAGCAGCGCCTCCTTGGTTTCCTGCTCCTCGGCGGCGCCGATCAGCGTTTCGAACACACCGGCATCGTTGTTGACGTTCTTGAAATAGATGTTGTCGGCGAGCTCCTTTTGATAGCGAAGCTTGCGGTTGGAATAGTTGGAGTACTGACGGAAAATGAATGCGCCTGCACCGATGAGAACCGAGAGCGCGGCAACGGCCTTGGTGAACTGGTCCTGCGAGACGGCGCCCTTGAAACCGAGATAAGCGCCCGCGACGACCAGCAGCACCGAAAGCGCGGGCATGAGATTGATGACGATCGGCACGCCGCCGAGCAAGGCGGGACCGCCCAACAGGAGCATGTCCTTTTGCTTCATCACGATGCGCACATCGGGCAGCAGCATCGGCAATTCGGGCCGCGAGATATTGCGAAAATATTTGATCAGCACGGTTCCAGGTTGACGGCCGCCGGGCCGGTCGACAGCCAGCGATGCGCCGTTCTTCTTCTCGCTGGCGTCCTCGCGCTTAAAACGAACCATGACGACGACGTCTTCAAAGACGTCGGCGATCGTCGCTACGCCGCGGCGGCCCAGCGCGCCGCGGCGCTCGATTGTTTGCGATGTCTTGCCGCGGCAGAAAATGCGCACCGACTCGTAGGCTTCCATCGGCGTGCGTGTCTTGACGTCAAGCAGCGGATGTTCCCCGCCCAGCGCCTGGACGTCAGCCGCCGCAAGCTCGACGAACGCGGCCTGGGTCATCACGTTCTCGAACGTCGAGGTGAGATCGCGATAGGTCGCGTCGAGGTCCACGGGTTTGCGTCGCACCGGCCTTGGGCCATGGGGCGCAAACCAGGCGTGAATGTCTTTGAGCTCGGTCAGCTCTTCGTAGAAGTGATGATGGTAGTAGCTCGAGAGGAAGGCGCAGAACGTTCGAAAGTCGTTCTGCGATTGCCCGGGATGGCCGCTGACAGCCAAGGCCTCGATCAGATCTTGCTTCTGGACGGGTATGAACTGATGTCGCCCGTCCACACCTGCAACGCTTTCAACGCCGTTCGCAGTCATAGAGGTTGCCCCTTCTCAAGCGGAACTGGAATTGGAAGAAAGACGGTTAAGCCCCTACCGAGGCGCATTTTTTCATGCTCCGCAAACGATGCAAGGGCAACGGCGTGTGGACGGTCACCTTTATAAGCGGGCTGCTCGCCGTTCACCATTGGGTGGAGGTCGCCTTGCCCCGATTCGGGGCCGCGTGCACACTCGCGGCTTGTAGCGAATCCCGATTGGCGAAGCGGGCGCCGGTTGGTTGATCGAGTAAGCGGGGCGGCGTCGGAATGGCACGCGAAGGCGAGGCAGGCGCGTGGCTTGAGGCCGTGCAGGACGCCACAACCTTGGTGTTGAAGGCGAAGGGCGACTGGATCGTCGCTCATGCCGACGGGGCCGATAAATCCCTCGCGCAGGTGGATGTTCGCGGTCGCCGTTCCGTCATTTTCGATTTGGCGGCGATCGGTAAGCTCGACACAACCGGCGCGTGGCTGCTGCACCGAGCGCAACGTCAATTTCAAACCCAAGGTGCGGTCGCCACTTACATCGGCGCCAATGCCGCTCAAGCGACGCTCCTCGACGCGGTGACGAAAGGCGACCGGCCCACGGTCGACCACCCTGCGCACGGCAATCCAATCATGGTCATCGTCGAGCGTATGGGACGAACGCTCGAGGAAATCGGGATTACGCTGCGTGACGCGACGGCGTTCTTCGGCCTGGTGCTCGAAACGCTCGGCAAGACGATCCTCAATCCGCGACGCATGCGTCTCACCTCGACCGTCTATCACATGGAGCAGGCGGGGCTGAACGCCGTGCCTATTGTCAGCTTGATCTCGTTTCTGATCGGCGCGGTGCTGGCGTTTCAAGGCGCGCAACAATTGCGCAAATTCGGCGGCGAGGTGTTCACGGTCAATCTCGTCGCCATCTCGTTCCTGCGCGAGGTCGGCATCTTGTTGACGGCGATCATGGTGGCCGGCCGCTCCGGAAGTGCATTCGCAGCGCAAATCGGGTCGATGAAAGTGCGCGAAGAAATCGACGCCATGCGCACGCTTGGCCTCGATCCGGCCGAGGTTCTGGTTCTGCCGCGTGTCATCGCGTTGATCGTGATGATGCCGTTGCTCGGCTTCATCGCAGCCTTCATGGGGTTATCGGGCGGCGGGCTTGTCGTGCTGCTCAACCTCGGCATGTCGCCGGAAATGTATATCCAGCGGCTCTATGACGCCCTCGACTTCTGGGATGTCTTCACCGGCGTAATCAAAGCGCCGGTGTTCGGCCTGCTCATCGCCGTCATCGGTTGTTTCGAGGGCATGAAGGTGGAGGGCAGCGCGGAGTCGGTCGGCCAGCGGACCACCGCGTCCGTCGTGGAGGGCATCTTCACCGTCATCGTCGTCGACGCCTTCTTCTCGATCCTCTTCATCCAGTTGGGGGTCTGAGCGCGATGACGGGCGACGCCATCATCTCGGTCCGCGACCTCAAGACCCAATTTGGCGACCAGGTCATTCACGAGCATCTCGATCTCGACATCTATGCGGGTGAAGTTCTCGGCATCGTCGGCGGTTCGGGGACGGGCAAGTCCGTATTGCTGCGAACGATCCTCGGTCTCAATCCGCCTGTCGCCGGCAGCATCGAAATATTCGGCAAACTGCGGAGCCAGATGACACCGGAGGACGCGCATGCCGTCGAGCGGCGGTGGGGCGTTCTATTTCAAGACGGCGCGCTCTTTTCCTCGCTGACGGTCACGCAAAATATTCAGGTGCCGCTCAAAGAGCACCTCAAGCTGCCGGTGCAGTTGATGAACGAAATCGCCGCGCTAAAGATCGCGTTGGTCGGCTTGCCGGCGGAAGCGGGCCCCAAATATCCGTCGGAACTTTCGGGCGGCATGCGCAAGCGGGCGGGCCTTGCTCGGGCGTTGGCCCTGGATCCCGAGATCGTCTTCTTGGACGAGCCGACGGCCGGTCTCGACCCGATCGGGGCGTCGGCCTTCGACGAATTGATCAAGAACCTCCAGGCAACGCTGGGTCTGACGGTCTTCATGGTGACCCACGACCTGGATAGTCTCTATGCGATCTGCGATCGGATCGCGGTTTTGGCGGACAAGCGAGTGATTGTCACCGGCCCGATATCTGAAATGCTAAAACAGGAACAGCCTTGGATTAGGGAATACTTCCATGGACCGCGCGGGCGCGCCGCCATGGCCGCAAAGTCTGCGCCGCCCCGGTCTTGAGTTCGAAGGAGTCGCCTGATGGAAACGCGTGCGCATCATCTGGTCATCGGCAGTTTTGCCATCGGCATCACGCTGGCGCTGGTGTTGTTCCTGCTTTGGATCGGCAAGGTCGAGCTGAACCGCGAGTATCAGTACTACGATCTTGTGTTCACAGGCTCTGTCTCGGGTCTCTCGGTTGCGGGCGACGTGCTCTATAACGGCATCAAGGTCGGCGAGATCACCAAGATCGACCTCGATCCCGACAACCCCGATCATGTGCTGGTACGCGCTCGGGTGCGCAAGGATACGCCGGTCAAGACCGACTCCGTCGCCAGCATGGATAGCCAAGGATTGACGGGCGTCGCCTCCATTCTGATTTCCGGCGGCACCGAGAAGGCCGGGCCGCTCACGGCGGTGGAAAATCAGCCGTACCCGATCATCCCGACGAAGAAATCGACGTTCCAGGAATTATTCGCCGGCACGCCGGAACTCATCAACCGCGGCAATAAGCTGCTCGAACGCGCCAGCCAGTTCTTGAGCGACGACAATCAGAAAATCTTTGCCGACACGCTCGTCGACATCCACCGCTTGACCAAGAACTTGGCGAACGCCTCCGACCGCCTCGACTCGATCACCGCCAACGTGGACGAGCTGTCGAAAAATGCGAATGTCTTGATCAAAGGCGATGCACGGCAAACCTTCGCCGACGTCCGTGGTGTCGTTGCCGACGTTCGGCAGGTGATGAGCGACGCGCGGGGACCGTTACGCGATTTCGCCCGCTCCGGCCTTCCCGAATTGCTGCTCTTGATCAGCGATGCGAGGCAAATGATCGGTACGATCGACCGCGCGGCGCAGCGCTTCGAAAGCAGCCCGTCATCGATTTTGTTCGGCGACAAGGCATCCGAATACAACCCAGGAGGCAAGTGATGCGCGAGCGTCAACCCAATCGGTCCGCCGGCTTGGGGCTTGTCCTCACGCTCGGCCTCTCCGCCTGCAGCCTGCCGAATTTCGGCGGCCCGGCGCCCGACCTTTATACGCTGAGCCCGAAGAGCACCTTTGCGGCTGAGCTACAGCAAGTCGACTGGCAGCTGGTTGTGGAAGAGCCGTCCGCGGCCAAAGGCATCGATACCGATCGCATCGCCATCGCGCCGACACCGCTCGAGGTGAAGTACTTCCCAAACTCGCGTTGGGCGGACAGGGCGCCGAAGATGGTTCAGACGTTGATGATCCAATCGTTCGAAAACACGAAAAAAATCATATCGGTCGGACGTCAGTCGTTGGGCCTACGCTCGGACTTCGTGCTAAAGACGGAACTGCGGGAATTCCAAGCGGAAAAGGGTGAGGATGGTTCGACGACGGTGCGCGTGCGCTTGAACCTGAAGCTCGTTCGCCCTTCGCTCGGGCAGATCGTCGCGTCGCAAAGCTTCGAGTCGGTAAAGCCGTCCGCGACTGAAGCGATCAACGATATCGTCGCGGCTTTCGACGACGCAGTCGGCGCCGTCCTCAAGCGTTCGGTCGCATGGACGCTGGAAGAAGGCCAAAAAGCCAAACCGGCAAAAGAGGACCGTTGAGCGAAGGCTAACCCAGCCGTCCGATCGAGGACGCGAGCATGACGTAGACTTTGCCGGTCTGCGACGTCAGGTACGTCTCAGCCAACACGTTCTCGCGGTCGCGCCCGGCCGTTTCCTCCATGAGAGCTTCGAACTGCTCGATGTAGCGGTCGACGGTTTCTCTGAAATCGCTGTCTTCGCGATATTTGCGTCCGATGCGCTCGGTTTGCTCGCGTCCCAATACGCTGACCAATCGCCTGGCAAAGACATTGCGCTCGCCGTTGCGATAGCGGCGCAAGAGGTCGAGCGGCGGATCGTCCTCGAGGAACCGGTCGAGGTCGATCGCCATCGCCTGCAGCGTTTCGATCATGTGTCGCGACGAAGTGTGATAGCCGTCGGACGCCGGGGACGCCGTGCTGGGGCGAGCGGGACCGCGGTCTCGCTCCTCGGCGGCCGCGAGCAAAGACTTGATGTCCCAATCGCCGCCGCGCTCAGAGCGCGACGACAGCGGCTCAGGGGTATCTTGGCTGAAGCCGACGAAGCGTTTTGCCAAACCAAACCAGCCGCGCGGCTCGATCGTCGGATCCGGGGGGGCATATTGACCCGCGCGTTGGGGCAGATGGGACGGCGGCGGTACGTTGAATTGCGACGCTGGTGGCACGCTGAAGCTTGGAACAGCGGGCGCGGCGGTTGGCGGGGGTGCGGGAGCGGGACGGCTGCTGTCGAGCGATTGCAGCTTGTCGAAGGCCTGGGAAACGCGCGACGAGAGGTCCGTCACCGTCGATGCCTGCTGGTCGAGCATTGCGCGCAAATGCTGCGTATGAATCGCGGCCTCGGCCGGAAGCTCCTGCAAAACCTTGCCAAGCCTGGCGATCGTGCCTTCGACCTGAAGCGAGGCGCCGGTCGCCGTTTCGCGCAATTGAGTCAGGACCGAGCCCAATCGGCCGGCTGCCTCGAACGAATTGTCGCCCAGATTGCGGATCGATTGCACCGCTTGCTCGAGACCAGCCGTGGTCATCTCGGTCGAGGTTCTGAGTTTGTCCGCCTCGCGCGTGAACAACGAGGTCGTCTCCGTGATGCGCTGCGCCATGATGGCGGCCGCTTGGTCGAGGCGTCGTACGCCGTCGACGGTAAACGCGTCGAGGCGTTTGGCCTCTTCGCCGATCACCAGGATCAGTTTTCCCATCCCGTCGCGCTGACTTTCGACGGCGCGCGCCATGTGATCGTTCTCGACCTTGAGGCGATCGATCGTCTCGGCGAGCGCGGCGCGCTGGCGTTCGTGACGGGCGACGACTTGCTCCGAGCGAGCTGCGGCCGCTTCCGATGCCGCATCGAGACGTTGCGCTTGGCGCTCGATTTCCTTGGCCGTTTCGGACGCTTTGACCGCCGCAGTCGTCGCCGACGTCTTGAGCACTTCGATTAGACCGACGATCGCGCCTTGTTCGTGTTCCAGACTTTCGCTGGCGATGCGCGCAGCGGCGCGTGCTTCGTTGAGGCGCGCAGTCAATGTATCGGAGACCGACATGACGGCGCCGTCGAGCGCCGCCGAGAATTGCGCGAGCTTGTCCCGTTCAGCGCCCAAGCGAGTGGCCGCACGATCGACGCGCTCTTGCGCCGCAGTTGCCGATTTTTCGAGCGAGGCGAGGCGGTCGTTCGTCGAGACCTCGATCATTGTCATGCGGCCAAGAGCTGCTTCAAGCGCGGCGTTGAAGACGTCGACTTCGCGACGTATTGCCCGACCGAGACGCGTAAGGCTCTTGGCGGCATGGTCCTCCGGTTCAAGGAGCGCTGCGGCTGCGGTCGCCAGAGTTACGGATTGCTGACGCATGATGCGCGCCTCGCGTGCCAGAAAGGCTGCGAACCAAGACAGCAGGACCGGCACGATCGCGACTGCCCCGATCAGACCCCACCAAGGCGGCGCAATCTGCCGAATGCCGTCTAGTCCGAGAAAGCCGAGCAGATAAGCGCCGAGCCCGCCGACCCAAAACAGCGTGAAGATGCTCGCAAGCGACAGAGCCATGCCGCCCGACGGCTTGGCGGGGGGCGGCGCCGTGCGCCGGCGCTCGGCGAACGCCTCCCCTTGCGCCCGCGCCTCAGCAGCGGACGGCAACTCGACCACGTCGCTGAGCGTGTGCGTCGGCAGAATGCGGATATTCGACGGCTCGATGCGTTCCATCGGATGCGTCCTGGTTGCTGCCGGAGTGCCGGGCGGACGTTCTGGGGGGCGTTAACCAAAATGTTACCATTTCTTACAGCGCGCCGCACGCATGAAGATTGAATGACGGCCGCTCTATTTGTGGATCGATGCCACCATAGTCGGCGCTTTGTTTTCCTGTCACAGCATGGAGTTAGCGCCGGTTGTGTCGCTCGCAAGTGATTCGTTCGAGCGGGGTTGAAGACGGCGGTCGCGGCAACTTCCGTTCCAAAATCAACCGCCGACGGGCGTCTGATTCGCCACAGTGCGAGCGCCAAGCGTGGACGACGCTCGACGTCGGCGTAGACGTGCCTAAGGCAACGTTAAGGATCTGGTTGGGTCTTGCGGATTACAGTTCGTGCTCGAAATCCCGATGCCGGAGCTGTTGAGATGTCCGCCAGACCTCAAGCCGTCGATTATGCGCATCTGGACGTTCAAGCTGCCGGCGACAAAGCGGTCATGCGCGAGGTCCTGGCCCTCTTTATCACGCACGCTGAGCAGGTCTTGGCCGAACTCGACCAAGCGCAAGATGCGAAGACCTGGAAGCTTTGGACACACACTTTGAAGGGGTCCGCGCGGGGCATTGGCGCGTTTGCTGTTGCCGACGCGGCCGCCGACGCCGAACGTCACTCGCTCGACAAAAGCAAGCTCGTCCCCCTGGCGCAGGCGTTCACGGAAGCGAGAGCGTTCATCGGCAGCCATCCTTTGTGACAGCTGTCACTGTCAGTTCCGCTCGTCCTATGTGGTGCGTGACGTACCGCTAAACTGAAAGCGGGCTGAAGGAGGCGTTGGGGCGAATGTCGTTCAAGGTCAAGTTCTGGGGAACGCGCGGTACCATCGCGTGCCCGGGGCCTCATCATCTAGCGTTTGGCGGCAACACGAGTTGCATCGAGGTCGCCATGGGCGGTCGGCGCGTGATTTTCGATTTGGGCACGGGCGTGCGCAATCTCGGAAAATGGTTCATGCGCAAGCAAGTCAAAGACGCAACCATTCTGCTCTCGCATACGCATTGGGATCATATTCACGGCTTTCCTTTTTTTACCCCGGCGTTCGCCGAGGGCTACCGCTTCACCATCATGGCGGGGCATCTCGACAACGGCTTGAAAATCGAAAACGTGCTCGCTGGGCAAATGACGCACCCGTTCTTTCCCGTGCCGATCGACATCATGAAGGCGCGCATCGAGTACGTCGATTTTCGCGGCGGCGACAGTTTTTCTATCGGCAACAATATTCGCGTGCGGACGACGGTGCTCAACCACCCCGACGGCGCGACCGGATACCGACTCGAATATCAAGGCAAGTCGCTCTGCTACATCACCGACACAGAGCACCTGCCAGGCAAGCCCGACCAAAACATCTTGTCGCTGGTCGAGGGTGCCGATCTGATGATCTACGACTCGACCTATACCGACGCCGAATTTCCAGCCAAGCGCGGCTGGGGCCATTCGACGTGGCAAGAAGGCATGCGCCTTGCGCGTGCGGCGAACGTGAAACGGCTCGCGATCTTTCATCACGACCCGGACCATGAAGATCACTTCATGGAGGAGATCGAGGCGTCGGCCCTCGCTGCGTGGTCGGGAAGCTTCGTCTCGCGCGACAATATGCGGGTCAATTTGATTTAGCGCGTCACGAGGCCGTCCGCCGTCGCCATCATATGCGTCAGCGTTCTGTCTTCGTGAGCCAAGCGCCACGAGATAAGCTTCTGCGCGTGCTGGAGGACGAGCGGCGCGTAGACGCGATCGTCGGCGAGGTTGTGAAACTCGTGCGGGTCGGTCTGCAGGTCGAAGAAGAGCGGCGGCAGATTCGCGAAATGCACGTATTTGTAGCGTTTCGAACGAATGACGCTGAGATTGCATTCGTCCAGCGTTAGACCCAGAGCGCGCTCCGCCGCGTCGTCGCTGGCGTCGCGGAAATCGAATTCCCAGTGTGCTTCGCTGCGCCAGGGCGGTGCGATGCCGTCGTTGACGTAGGGCGAGAGCGAACGACCGTCGCATTGCGGTGAGATTGCCGAGCCAAGCGCCTCCAAGATGGTCGGCATGATGTCGACGTGTTCGGTAAAGGGCTCTATGCGTGCGCCGCGCGTTGAGTCTGCCGTCGCCCGTGGATCACGGATGATGCACGGCACAGAATAGGAGGCGTCGAAATAGCCGCCTTTGCCGAGCAACCAGTGGTCGCCGAGTTCCTCGCCATGATCGCTGGTGAAGATGATGAGGGTGGAGTCCCAGAGGCGTTCACGCTTCAGATGCGCGAACAAGCGCCCCAGATTCTCGTCGACCTCGCTGATCATGCCGAAATAGACGGCGCGCAGCCGGTTGAGTTTTTTCAGGTTACGAGGGCTGCGTGAAATGCCACGCATCAGTTGAAAGGCGAGGAACGGATGCTGTTGGGCTTCAAGGTCGAAATTCTCGCGCCGGTTTGGCGGCGGCAGGTTTTCTGGATCGTAGAGTCTGTTCCAAGGCTCTGAGGCAATCCACGGCGGATGCGGGCGCAACAGCGAAAGATGCAAGAGCCAAGGCTCGCTGCGTTTGGCGCTGACGTAGTCGATCGCCTGATCGACATGCCAATTCGTGTCGTTGTGCTCGGCGCGAATGGCGAAGGGACGGGGATGTGGCGCACCCTCTTCGTAGTCAGGGCCGCCTTCGCGCATCCATAAGACGAAGCGTTCGTCCGCGGGCAGATCATAGCCCTTGTTCTTGAGGTACTCGCCCCAGGGGCCCGGCCGCTCCATGCCGGTGTGGGCGATCGGGGTGATGCCGGGGAGGAGGCCCTCGTACGTATTCAAACGCGGATCGTTGGGCGGCAGATCGCGCGGATCCGGCGTTTGGTCGGTGTAGCCGATGAGCGCCGGGTCGTAGCCGCGTTTGCGGCTTTCGATCGCCCAGTTGGTGTGGCGGCGATCGAGCGGCGTGCCGTTCATGGCGACGCGATGGTTGTGCTGATAGAGGCCGGTGTGAAGTGTCGCGCGGCTCGGCGAGCAGGGCGCGGTATTGGCGAAGTGGCGGGTGAACATCACACCTTCGCGCGCAAAGGCATCGAGATGCGGCGTCTTGACCACCGGATGGGCGAGTGCGGAAAGACAATCGCCGCGCCATTGGTCGGCGGTGATGAAGAGGATGTTTTTGACGGGCGCCATGAGCGCCAGCTTAGCGGCTTGCGGCGGCGCGTGAAGGTGGCGCGTTCGAGCCGTCGAAGACCTTAAACTCGTGGGCGATGCAGCCTTCCATCAATGCGTGCCAGACAGGTTCGGCGATGGCGAAAGGAAATCCCTCGCGCTCGCACGTGGATTGCACCTTGGCGAGGACATCGGCGATGCGCGCTTCGTCGCGGACCGCTGTGCGGTCCTTCTTGATATGTCCCGCGCGCTCGATATAGGTGAGCCGCTCGGCCAGAAGACGAACGACCGCGCCGTCGATGCGGTCGATCTCGCGTCTTATGTCGAGCATGTCGTGGCAGTTTTTGGCCGACAGCCGGCTCGTCTCGGTCCAGGAACTGGTCATGGGAGGCTCTGGGAGTGGGGCGGGTAGTGAGGTCGATATGGATGCCATTTCTGCCACGAACAACGCGGCACTTTTGCAGCCAGTTGAACTAGCGCATTGCCATTTCTACATGTATGTTTGCGACAATCTAAATAATAACATGGAAAGAATGTAGAATGTCTACGAACGCAGCGCCGGCCGGCGGGCAGCACAAGACGGACGTGGTGATCATCGGAGCCGGGCCCATCGCGTTGTTCGCGGTGTTTGAATTGGGATTGCTCGACCTCAAGGCTCATCTCGTCGACATTCTGGATCGGCCCGGCGGCCAATGCGCGGAGCTTTATCCGGAGAAGCCGATCTACGACATTCCCGGCATCCTTGAAGTCAGCGGACAGGGACTAACGGATCGGCTGATGGACCAGATCAAGCCGTTCGGTCCGATGTTTCATTTCTCTCAGATGGCTGAGGCGCTCGAGAAGACGGCCGAGGGCTGGCGGGTCACGACCGACGCCGGAACACAGATCGATGCGCGCGTCGTTGTGATCGCGGCGGGCGGCGGCAGCTTCACGCCGAAGAAGCCGCCGATCCCGGGTATCGAGGCCTACGAGAATGCGTCGGTCTTTTACTCCGTGCGCAAGATGGATCGCTTCCGCGACAAGATCGTCGTGATCGCCGGCGGCGGCGACTCGGCGCTCGATTGGACGCTCAATCTGCAGCCAATCGCGAAGAAGCTGTTGCTCGTTCATCACCGTGACGGATTTCGCGCTGCGCCCGACAGCGTGAACAAGATGCGCGCGCTCGTTGCCGACGGGAAAATGGAATTCCACATCGCCAACATCAAATCGTTGGTCGGAGCGGGCGACAAGCTTGAAGGGTTGATGCTCAACACCAAGGAGCGGGGCGATTACCGCATCGACGCCGAGATGCTGCTGCCGTTCTTCGGCTTGACGATGAAGCTCGGGCCGGTCGCGAATTTCGGCATCGGCCTCAACGAGAATCTTATTCCGGTCGACACCGAAAAATTCGAGACCGACGTGAAGTCGATTTTCGCAATCGGCGACATCAATACCTATCCGGGCAAACTGAAGCTGATCTTGTCTGGTTTCCATGAAGGTGCGTTAATGGCACAGCAGGCATTTCGTTATTGCCGCCCGGACGAGAAGTTGCGTTTCCAATACACGACCTCATCCACCAGCCTGCAGAAAAAGCTCGGCGTCATATGAAGATCATCGTCACGGATCGCGAAGGCAAGGTTCACGAGCTCAAAGGGCGCGACGGCTGGCGCGTGATGGAAGTGATCCGCGACGCGAACTTGCCGATGACGGCCGAATGCGGCGGCGCGTGTGCCTGCGCCACGTGCCACGTTTATGTCGACGACGCATGGCTGCCAAAGCTACCACCGCAAGAAAAGCAGGAAATCGAGATGCTCGATTTCGGTGTTGCGGTTCAAGAGAACTCGCGCCTGTCGTGCCAAATCATCGTCAGCGACGAGTTCGACGGGCTGAAGGTAACACTGGCACCCGAGAGCCTTTAGAGTTCTCGACGCTGAGCTGCTTTCTCACCTGCAGCTCTCGGGGAGAATGGTGTGGAGCAGCCTTTGGAACGCGCCGAAATTCGGACAGGGTCATGGTCGGACATCGCCTCGAGGCGCTATGCGGCGCCGGCGGCGATGTTCACGATCGGCATCGGGCTACACGCATTCAACGCGTTCATCGCTTCGACGACGATGCCGAGTGCCGCGATCGAGCTTAGCACCGTGTCGCTTCTGAGCTGGGCGACGTCGGCCTATCTCGTCGCCTCGATCGTCGGCGGTGCGGCCGCGGCGGCGCTCAAGATGCGGTTCGGTGGGCGCGCGATATTGCTCGCGTCTTCGCTCGCGTTCATCGCCGGGAGCTTCACCTTCGGTTTCGCACAAAGCGCTTCGATGGTCATCGTCGGTCGCATCCTGCAAGGCGGCGGCGAAGGCATCGTGATGGCGAGCTGCTACGCCTTGATCCCCGAGATGTTTCCGACATCGCTGGTGCCGCGCATCTTCGCGCTGGAGTCGGTGGCGTGGGTGCTGGCGGCGCTCGGCGGGCCGGTAATCGCGGGTGCCATCACCGAGTTCGTGTCGTGGCGCCTGGCGGTGACGGTCAGCATTCCGGCCTCAATCGCGTTCATGATCTTCGTGCCGCTGTGCGTGCCGGCGGGACGCGGCAACGGACGGGCGGTCGCGATCCCGGTCTTGCAGCTCGCTTTGGTGGCTGCCGGCGTGTTCCTGCTGTCGATCGGCGGGCGATCGAGCTTGGCGATCGTGGCTACCGTCGCAGCGCTGGCGCTGTTCTGGCTTGTCATCCTGGTCGATCGGCGCGGTGCGGTGCGGCTCTTGCCGTCGCGCGCCTTCGATCCGTCGACGCCGCTCGGCGCCGGGATGCTGTTGGCGCTGCTGATGGCGCTCGCCGAGGCGCCGACCGTCATCTTTGTCGCCTTCGCCGGACAGAAGATCTGGGCTCTCGGCGTGACCCAATCCGGATTTCTCACAGCGGTGCTGGCGATCTCATGGAGCTTGACCGCGATCGGGGTCGCGCACATGCCGCGTTGGTCGACTCGGGCGCATGTCTGGCCGGCGCCGTTGATCATGGCGGGCGGGCTCGCACTGCATGTCGTCGGCTTCGCCTCTCAATGGCTTGCCGTTGTGGTCGCGGGCCAGATGTTGGTCGGGGCCAGCTTTGGCTTCAGCTGGGCTCGTTTATGTCAGCACGTGATGGAAACGGCGCCCGAGGGCCAGCGCGACTTCGCCGTGGCGGCGATGCCGACGCTGTTGGTCGCCGGCAGCTCGATCGGCGCCGCGCTCGCCGGATCGTTCGCCGCCGCGCTCGGCCTCGATGCAACGCGCCCGGCCGGCGAGATCGCGGCAGTGCTCGTGCCGGTGTTCGCCGTCGCTGCGCTCATAGCGCTCGCCACGACGTGGGTTTCGCGCCGCGCTGCTTGAACGCGAGGCGCTATGCCGCCACTCGCCCCCTGGTGATCTCCCACACCTTCAGCGGCGTCACAGGCATGTCGATGTGGGTGACGCCGTAGGGCCGCAGCGCATCGATCACCGCGTTGACGAAGGCCGGCGCGGCGCCGACGGTGCCGGCTTCGCCGCAGCCTTTGACGCCGAGCGGATTGGTGGTGCAGCGCACCTCATTCGTCTTGAACGACATCTTCGGCATGTTGTCGGCGCGCGGCATCCAATAATCCATGAAGGATCCGGTGATGAGCTGGCCCGATTGCGGATCGTATTGGCCGTGTTCGCCCATCGCCTGGCCGAGGCCCTGGACGACGCCGCCGTGGACTTGGCCCTCAACCAGCATCGGATTCACGACGACGCCAAAGTCGTCGACGACGGTGTAGCGGGTGATTTCGCTGGCGCCGGTTTCGGGATCGATTTCGATTTCGCAGATGTGACAGCCGTTCGGCCAGGTGTTCGCTTGGTGCTTGAACTCGCCGTCGGCAGCGAGGCCTTCGGCGCCCACGGTGTTTGCTTGGGTCTTGGCGATCCGCGCAACCTCGAAAAGGCCGATCACGCGATCAGTGCCGGCGATGCGGAACTTGCCTTCGGCATATTCGATGTCACTGCTTGCGGCTTCGAGTTCGTTAGCGGCCAGCGCCTTGCCCTTCTCGATGATGTCGGTGACCGCCACGCCGATCGCGCCGCCCGCCATCATCAATGAGCGTGACCCACCCGTGCCGCCGCCGGCGCGGATCGCATCGGAATCGCCGGAGGTCACCTTGACGATATCGATCGGGACGCCGAGGCGATCGGCGACGAGTTGCGCATACGCGGTTTCGTGGCCTTGGCCGTTCGATTGCGTGCCGGCGATAACGTGCACCTCGCCGTCGGCGCGCACTTCGACATGCGTCATCTCGAATCCCGCCGCCGTGCGCTCGACGTAATAGGACATGCCGATGCCGGCGATGCGACCGCGCGCGCGAGCGGATTTGCGTCGCGCGTCGAAGCCGGACCAATCGGCCTGCTTCGTCGCGTCCTCGAGGTTCTTGGCGAAGGCGCCGCTGTCGATCGTGCCGGCGACAGGAAATTTGAACGGCATCTGATCGGGGCGGATGAAGTTTTTCAGGCGCAATTCGGCCGGGGAGATTTTGAGTTCGTGCGCGGCTTGGTCCATCAGCCGCTCGATCACGTAAGCCGATTCCGGACGGCCGGCACCGCGATAAGCGTCCACGGGCACGGTGTTTGTGAAGACGCATTTTGTTGCCTGGTGAACAGCAGGGACGGCATAGACGCCGACCTGCATGCCGCCCGCGGCCATCGTCGAAATGAACGGCGCGAATTGGGAGAGATAAGCGCCGAGATTTGCGATCGTTTCAACGCGCACCGCGGTGACCTTGTGATCCTTGTCGAGCGCGATCGCGGCGTTGGTGACGTTGTCGCGGCCTTGGGTGTCGGTGAGAAACGACTCGGCGCGATCGGCCGTCCATTTCACGGGGCGTCCCAGCGCCTTTGCCGCGAACAGCACGAGTGGATACTCAGGATAGACGAACGATTTCATGCCGAAGCCGCCGCCGACTTCTTTCGTAACCACACGCAGATTCTTGTCTTCGATCTTGAGAATCTGTTTGGCGATAATGGCGCGCATGCCGTGCACGCCTTGGCTGCCGGTGTGCAGCGTGTATTTGCCGGTCGGCTTGTCGAACTGGCCGACCGCGGCGCGGGGCTCCATCGCATTGACGACGATGCGCTGGTTGACGATGCGCAGCGAGGTCTTGTGCGCGGCCGCGGCGAAGGCTTTGTCGACCGCGGCTTTGTCGCCCAGCTCATGCTCGAGCGCGACGTTCGACTTGGCGCCTTCGTGCAGCGGCGGCGCGGTGAGCGCACCTTCCGTATCGACGACGACGGGGAGTTCTTCGTAGTCGACTTGAATGAGCTCGGCCGCGTCGCGGGCTTGCGCCGCCGTTTCGGCGACGACCATCGCCACCGGATCGCCAACGTGGCGGACCCGGCCTTTGGCCAGCGCCGGGCGCGGCGGGTAGAACATCGGCGTGCCGTCCTTGTTCGGCAGCAACGCGGCACAAGGGACGTTGCCCAGGCCTGCCGCCTCGATATCCTTGTTGGTGTAGACCGCGATCACGCCCGGCGCTTCGCGCGCGGCAAGCGTGTCGATCGCGCCGAGCTTGGCGTGCGCATGGGGGCTGCGCAGCACTGCGGCGTAGGCCGTGCCGGGGAAATGGAAGTCGTCCGTGTACTGACCGGTTCCGGTGACCAAGCGGTTGTCTTCAAGACGGCGAACGGATTGTCCTGCACCGAATTTCATTTGACTGTCCTCATTGCCTGAATTCTTTGCTGTCATGGTCGGCGAAGGCCGACCATCCACGACTAGTTCTTTCCGGAGAAGGAAGTCGTGGATGGTCCGCCTGCGCGGACCGTGACAACGGCGGGAATTAGTTCCGGTAACTAGGGTCCTTGCGGTCGAGCGTGCGCAGAAGACCCGGCCAGGCCATGTTTCCGATCAGGCCGTCGAAGGCCATGCCGCCTTGGCTGGCCGTCTTCTCGTCGACACCTTGATGCGTCGGATTGATCTTCGAGCCGCCGGCGAGCGCGCGTACCTGGATCGTGCAGGCGCGCTCAAGATAATAGAGGCGCAAGAACGCATCGGCGCAGGTCTTGCCGACCGTCAGCGTGCCGTGATTGCGCAGGATCATGAGGTGCTTGGTGCCCATGTCCTTGATCAGCCGCCCGCGCTCATCGAGGTCCAGCGCGACGCCTTCGTAGTCGTGATAAGCGACGTCGTCGTAGACCAGCATCGCGTGCTGGCTCATCGGCAAGAAGCCTTGCTCCTGGCATGAGACGGCCACGCCGTCGGCTGTGTGGACGTGGATCACGGTGTGGGCGTCTTCGCGCGCGCCGTGGATCGCCGAGTGAATCGTGAAGCCCGCCGGGTTCACCGGGTAGGGGTTCTCCATCACCTTGTTCCCTTGGATGTCGATCTTCACCAGGTTCGACGCCGCGATTTCGTCGAACATCAAGCCATAGGGATTGATCAAGAAATGATGCTCGGGCCCGGGCACGCGCGCGGTGATGTGGGTGAAGATCATGTCTGCCCAGCCGTGATGCGCGACGAGGCGGTAGGTGGCGGCGAGATCGGTTCTGATCTGCCATTCTTCCTTCGAAACTTGGTCGCGGACCGAAGGCGTCTTTAGGGCGGCGGACATGGGCTACTCTCCAATGGCTTGCGTGCGCAAAGAGTGCGTCCGCGCTCAGGCCGCTGTCAAATGACGGTTCAACAATCGCGTTTGGTCAATACGCGGCCCACTGCCTCGCGCCAACCCGCGTAACGGGCGTCGCGTTCGTCGGTTCCGATCTTGGGTTCGAAGCGGCGTTCGCAGCGCCATCGCGCGGCGACTTCGTCAAGGGACGCGTAGAGTCCGGCACCAAGTCCGGCGAGGTAGGCTGCACCCAACGCGGTCGTTTCCACAACCTCCGGCCGTTCAATCGGGCGCCCCGTCAAGTCCGCGAGCCACTGACAAAAGAGATCGTTGACGACCATGCCGCCGTCGACACGCAACGCGCTCGGGCTACCTAAGCCGGCGGCGCTCATGTCGGCCGCCATCGCTTCGAGCAGGTCGCGCGTTTGGAAGCACACGGATTCAAGTCCGGCCTTGGCAATTTCCGCGTGGCCTGAGTCGCGTGTCAGCCCGATGATCGCGCCGCGGGCATCGGGGTCCCAATACGGTGCGCCGAGACCGACGAAAGCCGGCACGACATAAACGCGCGAGCGTGGATCGGCTTTGAGTGCAAGGTCTGCGCTGTCGGCGGAATTCTTGAACAACTTCAGCCCGTCGCGCAACCATTGGATGGTCGCGCCGGCCATGAAGATCGAGCCTTCGAGTGCGTAGGTGCGTTTGCCGTTCTGCGAGTAAGCGATGGTTGCAAGCAAGCGATTGCGCGATGGCGCGAGTGCCGGGCCGGTATTCACAAGCGCGAAGCAGCCCGTGCCGTAGGTCGATTTCATCAGACCTTGCTTGACACAGGCTTGCCCGACGCTGGCGGCTTGCTGATCGCCGGCGACGCCGGCAATCGGAATCTTCGCGCCGAACAGATCGGCGTCGGTCTCTCCGAAGATCGCCGCGGAGTCATGGACCTGCGGAAGGAGGCTTTGCGGTATGTCGAGCCAATCGAGGATTTCGCCGTCCCAGCGACCGCGTCCGATGTCGTAGAGCAAGGTGCGCGACGCATTCGTCGCGTCGGTCGCATGAACGCGGCCGCCGGTGAGGCGATAGATCAACCAAGAGTCGATCGTGCCGAAGGCAAGCTCGCCCTTTGCGGCGCGCGCCCGCGCACTGGGTACATTGTCGAGGAGCCACGCGAGCTTCGTCCCCGAGAAATAGGGATCGAGCAAGAGGCCGGTCTTGGCTGTGATTTCCGGCTCGCGGCCTTCGCCTTTCAGTTTCGCGCAAAGGCCAGCGGTGCGCCGGTCCTGCCAGACGATCGCATGAAGCAGCGGCTTACCGGTTTTGCGATCCCAGAGCAGCGTGGTTTCACGCTGGTTAGTGATGCCGACGGCGGCGACATGGCTCGCCTGTGTCCCGGACAGCGCCTCCTTTGTAACCTTCAGGGTCGCCTGCCAGATCTCCTCCGCGTCGTGCTCGACCCAGCCATCTTGCGGATAGAATTGGCGGTGCTCGGTCTGGGCCGTTTTCAGCGGCTTGCCGGCTAGGTCGAACAGGATGGCGCGGGTCGAGGTCGTGCCTTGGTCAATGGCGAGGATCAATTGGCCCTTGTGCGGCATTGCAGGCGGTCCCCAAATTTGGCGGCTCGCGGGGATGTTAGCGGCATTTGTGTACCGGCCGCGAGGGGTTGACGAAGAGAGAGGTGGAAACGGGCGCGGCGGCTGATAAGTTCATTGTTCCCATGCTCGATCCGTTTGGCCGCAAGATCAGTTACCTCCGCGTGTCGGTCACCGACCGCTGCGACTTCCGTTGCGTGTACTGCATGACGGAAGACATGACGTTCTTGCCGAAGAAGGACCTGCTGTCGCTCGAAGAGCTGGACCGGATGTGTTCGGCCTTTGTGGCGAAGGGCGTGCGTAAGCTGCGTCTCACGGGCGGCGAGCCCTTGGTGCGGCGCGACGTGATGAAGCTGGTGCGCGGCCTGGGGCGGCATCTGCGCTCGGGCGCGCTCGATGAATTGACGCTGACCACCAACGGCAGTCAGCTCGCGCGGTTTGCGGGCGAATTGGTCGACGCCGGGATCAAACGGATCAATGTGTCGGTCGACACGCTGGACGCCGCGAAATTTGGGACGATCACCCGGTGGGGAAAACTTGATCAGGTTCTTGGCGGCATCGAAGCGGCGCGAGAGGCGGGGCTGAAGATCAAGATCAACACCGTGGCGCTGCGTGGCATCAACGAAGACGAAATCGAGACACTTATGATCTGGGCGCACGAGCGCGACATGGACCTGACGCTCATCGAAACGATGCCGATGGGCGAGATCGACGGCGACCGGACCGATCAATATTTGCCGCTCTCGGTCGTGCGCGCGCGCCTGGCGAAACATTATTCGTTGGACGAGATCGACTATCGCACCGGCGGGCCGGCGCGCTACGTGCGGGTTGCGGAGACCGGCGGCAAGCTCGGTTTCATCACACCGTTGACGCATAATTTCTGCGAGAGCTGCAACCGGGTGCGCCTGACCTGCACGGGCACTCTTTATATGTGCCTCGGCCAGGACGACGCAGCCGATCTTCGAGTACCGTTGCGGGCGAGTGCCGATGATGGGCTGCTACATTCGGCGATCGAGGAAGCGATCTCGCGCAAACCCAAGGGGCACGACTTCATCATCGACCGGCGCCATCAAAAGCCGGCCGTCGCCCGCCACATGTCGATGACCGGCGGCTGATGCGCTTTTCCAAGCCTTTGTTCACCGCATCGAATGTGCCGGAGGCGCAGGCGGGCTTGCGCGAACTCACCAAGCGCTACGGCAACGCCAAGACGGACGCCGACGTCATCGTGGCGCTCGGCGGCGACGGCTTCATGCTGCAGACCTTGCACAAATACGGGCGCAAAGGCGTTCCAATCTTCGGGATGAATCGCGGCTCGGTCGGATTCTTGATGAACGAATATTCGTCGAACGATCTGATCGAACGGCTCGACCTGACGCAATCCCAGGAGCTCTATCCGCTGCGCATGAAGGCAAAGACGGCAAAGGGCAAAGCCCAGGTCGCGCACGCCTTCAACGAAGTCAGTTTGTTGCGCGAGACGCGGCAGGCGGCGAAGCTGCGCATTTCGATCGACGGGCGGGTGCGGCTCGAGGAATTGATCTGCGACGGCGCGCTGCTCTCCACCGCCGCCGGATCGACCGCTTATAATTTATCGGCGCACGGACCGATCCTGCCGATCGATGCCCCGTTGTTGGCGCTGACGCCGATCAGCGCTTTCCGCCCGCGGCGCTGGCGGGGCGCCCTGCTGCCGCGGCGCTGCGAGGTGGTGTTCGAGATCCTGGAGGCCGACAAGCGCCCGGTCAGCGCCGTCGCCGATCACATCGAAGTGCGCGAAGTCGTCAGCGTCACGGTCGCCGAAGACGCCAGCATGTCGGTCACCATGCTATTCGATCCCGACCGCTCGCTCGAAGAGCGCATCCTCGCCGAGCAATTCGTCGTCGACGCGCAGGGGTAGTTCACCCCCGGACTTACGCATCCCGCATCTCGATTTGGTACCGCCCCCCGCTGTGGGGCGGTCGAACCGTAATTCGCGCGTTAGCGTGAAATCGGTTCGGGTGGGGGGCGGTTGCGCTCTGAAAAATGTTGAACCGCGAAGGTCACAAAGATCACGAAGGGGCTGAGCGGATTGGAGGCCTCTGGGTTGCCTTGTCGGGCGCCCCCCACCCGATCCGTTCTCCGGCTGCCGCCTACGAACGTATCGACCGCCCCACAGCGGGGGCGGTAACAGCGAGAACTCGGAAGAGGAACAGGAAACGCAGGGCGCTCATCCGCGCCGCGGCATCGCTTCTTCGACTTTGCCGTAGCCGGCATCTTCGGAGATCGTCAGGAAGCTGCCCTCGGCGCGTTTGACCACTTCCGGCAAAACAGTAACGACCGGTGTTGTACGGGCGATCGAGAGCGCTTCCTCGGCCGTCTTGGCATGCGCGAGCTTCAACAGATTCATTTTCGTCGGGAAGATGATCGTCCAGCGCTTGTCGCCGATTGCATCGGCCGGATTGAGCCAAACGGAGTCCACCGACTCCGATCCGTCGTGGCGGCCGAGCTGGCCGACCGGTGTGGCCGCGACATAGAAATAAGTGTCGAAGCGCTTCGGCATGAAGGTCGGCGTAACCCAATGGGCAAACGGCACCAGCGCATCGCAGGCGAGGCGCAGATTTTCCTTCGTCAAGAATTCAACCAGGCCGACCTCGCTTGCGTTCAGCTTCGGGCGCCAGTCTTTGAGCGATGAGGCGTGCTCGGCGCTGATCAGATCGCGGCTGCCGGCGCGCCGCGCGAGCAAGATTCCGGATTCTTCGAAGCCCTCGCGGATTGCGCATGCGGCCAAGCTCAGGCGCAAATCGTCGAGTGCTTCACCGCCGTCGGCATGCGCGCGCAACGCCGGATCGCGGTCATGCTCATCAACCTTTCCGCCCGGGAACACGAGCGCGCCCGAGGCGAAATCGATCTGGTGGTGGCGCTTGACCATGAAAACCTCAAGGCCTGATGCACCATTACGAATTAGCAATAATGTCGATGCCGCCAGGGGCACGGGTGGTTTTTTCTCTTCAGACATAGGCGATCCCTGCATCCTTCAAATTCGAGATATTCAAATGCAACTTGTCCGCGCCAAGCTCCCTTAATGGGTGGCGCGGTAAACCTTGTGATGATCGGCACAGCGCCGCCATTTAGAGGTTTGACCCATGAGCGACAGGACTTTCCGGCTCGCCCCATCTGACATCGATCAGGCCTTCGAGCGCAATGAATTCCGTGTGGTGTTTCAGCCAAAAGTCGAATTGGCGACGCAACACGTAACCGGCGCCGAAGTCTTCATTCGCTGGCAGCATCCGACATACGGCTTGCTGCCGCCGGGCTTGTTTCTTGAATTCATCGAAGCTCAGGGCCGGATGTCGGAACTGACGGGCTTTGTCTTTCACGAGTCGCTGAAGGCAGCGGCACGCTGGCGCTCGATGGGGCGCGATTGGGCGGTGTCGGTCAACGTCGGTCCGCGCGATCTCGTGTCTGAAGGTTTCGCGTCAGGTCTTGCCGCGCTGATCGGGGAATATGGGTTGCGCCCGGAACACGTCGTCATCGAGGTGCCGGAACGGGCGTTGGCGCAAGACCCCGAGGCGCTGAGCGTGGCGCTCGTCGCGGTGCGCGAAACAGGCGTTCAAGTCGCACTCGACGGCGGCGGTATCGTGCCGGTCGATCTCAGTCAGTACTCGCCGATGCCGTTCACGTCGATCAAGGTCGGCGGTACGGCGATCATTCGCTTGGCACAACGCCTCGGCCTGAAGGGCGCTGGAGCGATCGCCGCCCGATTGCGCTTTGCGCGCCAATATGGACTTGAAGCCGTGGCTGTCGGCGCCGAAGACGAAGCGATGATGAAGGGCCTGGAGCTTGTCGGCTTCACCGCGGTGCAAGGCATCTGGGTGCAGAAGCCGATGCCGCTCGACGATCTGATTGCGTGGGACGGTACGTGGGCGCGCGGCAATGGCGCGCTCGATATCCAGCCGCCGTCCGTGGTTGTCACGCCGGCGCGGCCTGCGAAAGTTCTGGCAACCGCGCCGGCGAGCGCTGCGGTCGCGCATGCCGCAACGGTGAAGCCGCAACCGGCGGCGCGTGCGCCGGAAGCCAATGCGGTGTCGAAAGAAGATATGCAACGTGCGCTCGAGGCGGTGAGGGCGCGCCGCCCGACGGCGCCGGCTGCCGCGGAAGTAAAGCCCGCACAGACGATCGCCGAGGCGAAATCAGCTCTCGCGGCAGCGCGCAAAGTGCCGGTCAAAACGCCGATGCCGGCGATGGATCTATCCGACCTTGAAGACGTCGTCGAGGATGAAGAGGTCAGCGCGCCTCCGGCCTTCGGTCAGCAAAAAGGCGAGGCCCTTAGCCAGCAAAGAGGCGAGAAAGCCGAACCCTGTCCGCCGATGAAATCGCTGGTCGAGCGCCGCAAGGGGCAGGGCGGGGCGCAAACGCCAACACGCCGCCCGGCGCAGGACGGCGTCTACTAAGCATTCGAATTCCTACCTCCGGGGTCTCTCCCCCCGGAGTCCGTTGAACTTGAGGCCGCGTCTTCCGGGACGTGGCCTTCTTTTTTTGCCGCGCCAAGCGTGCTCTGATTGCGGCGTGGGAGAGCAACGCCATGACAACAACAAGATTCGGCGAGTTTATTACCAAAGAACAGCGCGGGCGCGTCGCGCTCGTGCGCTTCGATCGGGGTGACGGGCGCAACGCGATGTCGCGCGACGTGATGCGCCAGCTGATCGCGGCGGCTGCGTCCTTCGACGAGGACGCGGAGACATCGGCGATAGTCCTGACGGGCGACCCGCGATCGTTCTGCGTCGGCTTCGATTTGCGCGATCCCGAAGGCGCGAAGCTCGCCGGTGCGGGATTGGCGGAGCGCCGGCAGGCGCAGACGTTGGGCGCGCGATTGTGCCGGGCGTGGGCTAATTTGGCGCCGCTCACCATTGTCGCGCTCGAAGGCTATTGCATCGGCGGCGGTGTGGCGCTCGCGGTCGCATGCGATTTGCGGATCGCCGGCAACAACGCGAAATTGTCGATTCCGGAAATCGATCGCGGCATGAACATGACCTGGGGCAGCTTGCCGCGCCTTGTGAGTTTGATCGGCCCTGCGCGAACGAAGCGCTTGGTCATTTTGGGACAACCGATCTCGGGCGAGGAAGCGCGTGGCATCGGCCTTGTCGACGAGGCGACGCAGCCAGGTCTGGCGCTCGACCGGGCTCTGGCGATCGCCGATCAGGTTGCGGCCAAGCCGCCACTGCCTGTGCGCATGAACAAGCTCGCGATCAATGCGGCGGCGTCGCTCAACGAGGCGACGGCGAGTGCGGACTTCGATCAATTGCTGCTATGTCAGGGCTCGGACGATTTTCGCGAGGGGATCGCCTCGTTCCTCGAGAAGCGGCCGCCTCGGTTTACAGGACAATAGAACACGGAGAATTCATGGGCTTTTACGACCGCTTCATCTTGCCGCCGCTGCTCGAAATGGCGATGAGCGCCAAGCCGATCCAATATCAACGCCGAAAGGTCGTGCCGTTGGCGGAGGGCCGTGTGCTCGAGATCGGAATTGGTGCCGGACACAATCTTCCGTTCTACGATCCGACCAAGGTCACGCATCTGTGGGGTCTTGAACCGGCCCCCGCGATGCGGGCGCGAGCGATGAAGCGCGCGGGCGGGTTGAAATTTCCATTCGAATTCTTGGATCTCAAGGCGGAGGACATTCCGCTGGACGACAAGTCGGCGGACACGGTGCTCGTCACTTATGCTCTGTGCACGATCCCCGAAGTCGTGCGTGCCCTCAAAGGGATGCGGCGAGTGCTGAAGCCAGGCGGGCGATTGATCTTCTGCGAGCATGGCGAAGCACCGGACGCCAGCGTCGTCAAATGGCAGAAGCGCATCACGCCCGTTTGGAAAGCGATCGGCGGCGGTTGCCACGTGGGGCGGCCGATACCGCAGCTGATCCGCGAGGGCGGCTTTACCGTCGAAAAGATGGAGACGATGTATCTGCCGAGCACGCCGCGCCCGGTGGGCTTCAACTATTGGGGCACGGCAAAAGCGACCTAGCGCAGGCTGCCAACTCTTTCCTCCCTCGGGTGTTAGCGGGGGAGGTGTCGAGCCTGTTGTGAACGGAAGAACCTGTTGTTGCGTCCGTTGCGAGACGGAGGGGGCGGGCGACGCGCTCAGCCGCTGACCGCTTCGCACCCCAAGCCTTCGCGTCAGCAACAGACGGACAACAAAAGCATCCCGTCTAGACTTCTTTCTTCCCGCCGTGCGGTGTCGCCCCATCCGTCTCGCCTCAAACGCCTTTGCTAGCATTTGTTTCACTGTCGGCTCGACACCTCCCCCGCGAACACGCGAGGGAGGAAAGAGTTCGGCGAAGTATGCGTCCCATTTTGGGGCAGCCGCTGCGTTGCAGGTTACACCTGTGTTTACCGTGGCCGTGCGAGGGTTGCTTATTACATGGGCTATCAGCAGAGACGGTTTTGGATGCGTACCGACGTTGCCTTGACCATCGGCGCTGGGGTGGCCGGATTTGCGCTGTGCGCGTATCTGGTGACCTACGCGACGACGCGCCATGAGCCGGTCGAGTGGCAAGACGGCGACCTGGTCTTTCAGACGGCGACGACCTTTCCCAACCAAATGATCCTGGACGCATCGGCAAGCCCGCTCACCAACGTCGGTATCGTCGCAGTGACGCCGGACGGCCCGACGGTGATCGAAGTCGGCGAGAAGGTCGATGAGATCTCGGTGCGCGACTTCGTGGCGAAAGGCACGGACGGAACTATCTCCGTCTATCGTGCGAAGAAACTGACGCCCGAACAAGGACACCAAGTGGTCGCGGCGGCACGGCGCTATTTGGGCAAGCCCTATGACACATTCTTCGACAAGGGCAGCGACGACATCTACAGCGGCGAACTCGTGCGTCTTGCCTTCAACGACATCGGTCTCACGCTCGGCCAGATGGTGCGGCTCGACAAGCTTGCGAAGGGGCTGCCGGCGTTTGAATCGGTCTATGACCAGCAATGGCAATCACTGCGCGACTGCCACGCGCGCAACTTCGACCATGAGGCGTGCTGGACCTATGTGTTGAAGCAGCAATTGACGACCCCCGCGTCGATCGCCGCGGACGAGCAGGTCGCGCTCATCTATTCGGACATGCCGACCGATCAGGCGGCCTTGCGCCCCGAGTAGAGTGAAATCGAGCCGGTCGGGGTGGCGATGACGCGGTTTTCGCGCACGCCGTCGAAGCCGATTTCTTCCATCAGCACCGGCACGATGCCCTCGGCATTCGCTTGGGTCGCGCGATATCCGTCCAGATTCTGGATCTGACGGAAGAGCAGGCGCATGAGCGCCGAGCGCTGCAAGCCATAATCGGCGATGTGAATCTCTCCGCCCGGCTTGAGGGCGGCATGCATGTTCGCCAGAATTTCGCGCTTACCGTCGAGCGGCACTTGGTGAAGGACCAAGCTGGAAACGACTTTGGTCACACGCAAGGATGCCGCACGCTCGGCAACCTCGGCGCCGTACCCTTGCATGAAGTGCACGAGGACGCCCTTGTCGCGCGCCTTGATCTCGGCGAGGCCAAGGACACCCGGATCGGGATCGATGCCATAGACGGTCGTATAGGGGCTAGTGCGCTTTAGCATCACGGCGAGCGTGCCGGTTCCGCAACCGACGTCGACAACGACGTCGCGCTGATCGGCGGCGATTTGCTTGATTAACGCTTTGCGCCAGGTGGACTCTCGCGTCATCAGCGCGATCACCGTGTCGTAAAGCGGCGTCAGAAAATGATAGCCGAGCGCGGGAACGTAACGCGGTCCCCCGGCCGTCTCTTCGGGCGTGCGCATGCGTGCCCTTTCCCAAGCCACGTTTCCTAGATGGTTGACCCAATTCAACATTTCAACTCTCCATCGTCGTTGCACCGACATAGACGGAGTATTCGAGACCGGAGCCCGTGGCCAGTGTCGTCGTCACAAAGCCGTTCTGCGCTGCACGCATGTGCGCGACGTAAGGACGCAGAGTCTTTCTGAATGTATTGATGTTGTCGGCGAAAACGACAGAACCGCGACGCAGCTTGGGCGTCAGCATCTTCAGAAGCGGGATGTAGAGATCCTTCCAACCGTCGAGAAGCACGAGATCAATCGGCGCTTCGACGTCGGCCAGCGTTTTTGTCGCGTCGCCTTCGCGCACGTCGACGTAAGATTCGAGGCCGGCGGCGGCGATGTTCTGCCGCGCAACGGTGACCTTCGTCGGCTCGAGCTCGGTGCCGATGACTTTGCCGCCGCCATTGTCGCGAACGGCGGCCGCCAGATAGATCGTCGAGACGCCGAAGCTCGTGCCGAATTCGACGATGCGCCGCGCGTCGATCGCGCGAGCGGTGTTGTAGATCATTTCGCCGGCGTCGTTGGAAATCTGGATGTAGGCGTTCTTCATATGCGGCGCGATGCCGTCAAAGAGGGATTTGCCTTGCGCTTTGGCGGCGATCGCATCCGGGAGCGCGCGGAGGAAAACGAAGGCGTCGCCGCGCGCGGCACGGTGCAGGCGGGCCAATGTTTCTTTCACCGCCGGAGCGTCGAGATTGCGCTCGTTCGAGTTGATCTGCGTGTTCATGCGTGAACCTCCGGCGCGCCGCTTCGCGTGAGGCGGATGGCGATCCTTGACGGCTCCTTACATGTATTGACGTCTGGGGCACTCTTCATGTGACACCTGCTCTTGCCAGAATCGTGAATGCGAGCTATTGCTCATGTTATACGAGCAAATGCTCGTGTTCACTACTCGCAATCGGCGGCACCATGGCGAAGCTCAAGAAGACCAGCGCAAATCCGCGCAAAGCTCCGGCGCAAGACCGTTCGCGGGCGACGGTCGACGTCATCCTCGACGCGGCGGCTCGCATTCTGGTGAAGGGAGGCTATGCCGCGTTCACCACCAATCGCGTGGCGGAGACGGCGGGCGTCAGCGTCGGTTCGCTCTATCAGTATTTCCCGAACAAGGAGTCGCTGCTGGGCGAACTCATGCGTCGCCATGTGGAGGAGCTCGAACGCGGGATGGTCGCCATTACCGCCGATGCCGCCAAGCGCCCGCTCGCCGAAACAATTCGCGCATTGATCGAGGACAATGTGCGCGCGCATCTGGTCGATCCGGCGCTGCATCAAGTGCTGTCGGAAGAAGTCCCCCGTCTGGGTCCGCTCGATTGGCGCATCGCGTACGGCTCGCGTGCGGCGATGCGCGTGCGCGCGGCCCTTGAAACACGGCGAAGCGAATTGGCCGTCGGCGATCTCGATCTTGCCGTCTATCTCGTCACAGGCGCCGTCGAATCGGCGATCCACGATGCGGTCGCCGACCGGCCCGACGATTTGCGCTCGGGCGCCCTGACCGAGGAACTCACGCGCATGATCGTGGGTTATCTGACCGGCAAGCCCTTGAGCGCGCGCCGGTCTTTGCGGGCGGCGGCGGAATAGTGAATCGACCGCCGGAATGCGGCCTTGCGCGGGCGCAACCCGGCGGTGTCTTGACACGTTTAGGACGAGCGAGGACCATCTTCGCGGGGCGGGACTAAGCGCTAAGGGGACTACCAATCATGATGAGACAAACGCTGGGCCACTTCGTTGGTCAGACATGGCGGAGCATCGTCTCGTTCTTCATGTCGTTCATCGTGCTCGGCGTTATGGTCTGGTTCACGCCGGATTGGGTGAACGCGTTCGTGCAATTCGCCGGGCAGCTCAAGGTCTACATCATGGACGGCGCGACGGCGACGCTCGGCTACGGACAGCCTTCGGCGCTCTTCGGACTTTTGGTGGGCGATACGGCGATCGCCCTGACGCTGTTCGCTTTGTTCACGCGCGTCGTCGTACTCACGCTGCTCTTGTGGCTCGGCAGCTTGATCTTCCGCGGCGTTTTCGGTGGCGGCGAGTCATAGACGTCACAGCGCATGTCACACCCCCGGCCTGACGCCGCAATGATGGCGGCGGTGGAGAAGGTCGCGCGGTTCATGGCAACGGGCGACGAGGCTCATCTCGAGCAAGCGTTTGCCGACAGCAACGTCGCGATCATCGAAAACTTCACGCCTTACGTTTTCCAAGGGCCCGATGCCGTTCAACATTGGGCGAGGTTGTTCAAGGATCACGCCGCCGGACTTGCGAACCTGCAGGTGTCGTTCGGCGAGGCGCACGATTTCAGCGTCGATGGCGAGCTCGCGTATTTCTCACTGCCGACGACCTGGACCGGCACGACCAAGGGCCGCAAGTTTTCGGAGGACGGCGGCTGGGCCTTCGTGCTCGTCCGGCACGGCGGCAAATGGTGCGTGCAGAATTACGGCTGGGCCGTGACGCGCTATTCGCTGGAGTGACGGCGATTTTCTCCCTCCCACTTGTGGGGTGGGATAGCGCCGCGCCGCGCGGTGGCGCGGCATCTTGCGGCGCTTGGGTGGGGGTGCGCTGACTCTAAGCTGTCTCGGACTTCATCGACGTAGCGGACCCCCACCCGTAATCCCTCCCCACAAGGGGGAGGGAAATCAGTCAGCGGTTCAATTCCCGCATCGCCTTGTCGAGGCCTTCTAGCGTCAGGGGATACATGCGGTTCGACAGGATCTGTTTCATGATCTGGATGGAGGGCGTGTATTCCCAGTGGCGCTCGGGCACCGGGTTCAGCCAGATCACGTGCTCGTAGATGCGCGTCAGGCGCTCGAGCCAGACGGCGCCGGGCTCTTCGTTCCAATGCTCGACCGAGCCGCCGGGATAGGTGATCTCGTAGGGGCTCATCGTCGCGTCGCCGACGAACACGATCTTGTAGTCGTGCGGGTATTTGTGCAGCACCTCCCAAGTCGGCGTCTTTTCGTTGTGGCGGCGGCGGTTGTCCTTCCACAGGCTCTCGTAGACGCAGTTGTGGAAGTAGAAGAAATCCATGTGTTTGAATTCGGTGCGCGCGGCGGAGAAAAGCTCCTCGCAGAGCTTGATGTGCGCATCCATCGAGCCGCCGATGTCGAAGAAGATCAGCACCTTGACCTTGTTGTGGCGCTCGGCGCGCATGACGAGGTCGAGATAACCTTGATGGGCGGTCGTGCGGATCGTCTCGGGCAGATCGAGTTCGGTCAGCGCGCCCTCGCGCGCCCATTTGCGCAGGCGACGCAGCGCGATCTTGATGTTGCGGGTGCCGAGCTCGACGGTGTCGTCGAGGTTCTTGTATTCGCGCTTGTCCCAGACCTTCACCGCCTTGCCGTGGCGGCTCTTGTCTTGGCCCATGCGGATGCCTTCGGGATTGTAGCCGTAGGCGCCGAAGGGCGAGGTGCCGCCGGTGCCGATGGCCTTGGAGCCGCCTTCGTGGCGCTTCTTTTGTTCTTCGAGGCGTTTCTTCAGCTCCTCCATCAATTTGTCCCAGCCGCCGAGGGACTCGATCATCTTCTTTTCGTCTTCCGTCAGGAATTTTTCGGTGAGGGCCTTGAGCCAGTCTTCTGGAATTTGCGCGAGCTCGGTCGGGTCGAGCGACTCGAGTCCCTTGAAGGCGTGGGCGAAGACGCGGTCGAACTTGTCGAGATTGCGCTCGTCCTTCACCAACGCGGTGCGCGAGAAATAGTAGAACTCATCGACCTTCATATCGATGACGCTCTTCTCGAGCCCCTCCATGAGGGCCAGATATTCTTTCAACGTCACCGGAATCTTGGCGGTGCGCAGTTCGTGGAAGAAGTTCAGGAACATGGGCGTCAATCCAATAGCGATGCGACCAGTCTAGTGTCTGGGAGCGCGGGCGTCTCGCCCGCTTAAGCAAAAAGAGCG
>JANXXU010000036.1 GCA_025350465.1 Alphaproteobacteria bacterium
GCGTGGGCCGCGGCGCGCAAGCAGGCGTCCTGATCAAGGATGCCGAGGCACTCGAGCGATTGGAAAAAATCGATACGCTCGTCGTCGACAAGACCGGCACCTTGACGGAAGGCAAGCCAAAGGTGGTCGCCGTCGAAACGACTGCCGCGAAGAACGGCGCTACGTCAAAGGATGTTCTGCGGTTCGCGGCAGCGCTGGAGAAATCGAGCGAGCATCCCCTCGGTGCGGCCATCGTGAAGGCTGCCAGCGAAGCAGGATTGATAATTCCGCCTGTCGAGAGCTTCGCGGCGGTCACCGGCAAGGGCGTGACCGGTTCCGTCGAGGGGCGCAAAGTAGCAATCGGCAACGCCAAACTGCTGATCGATCTGGGAATCGATGCGGGCGAGCTGCAGGGGGCGGCGGAACGGCTGCGCGGCGACGGCGCCACCGCGATCTATGTGGCGATCGACGGCGCGCCTGCCGGCGTCGTTGCCGTGGCCGACCCGATCAAGGCCACGACCCCGCAAGCCATTCGCGCCCTCAAGGCGGACGGCGTGCGGGTCGTCATGCTGACGGGCGACAATAAGACGACGGCGGACGCCGTCGCCCGCAAACTCGGCATCGACGAAGTCATTGCCGATGTGCTGCCCGATCAGAAGGGATCGATCGTCGAGCAGCTGAGAGCCGAAGGGCGCTCGGTCGCTATGGCCGGCGATGGGATCAACGATGCTCCCGCCTTGGCGGCTGCTGAAGTCGGCATCGCGATGGGCACCGGCACCGACGTTGCTATCGAAAGCGCCGGGGTCACGCTCGTCAAAGGCGATCTCTCGGGCATTGTGAGGGCGCGGCGCCTGTCGCGCGCTGTGATGGGCAATATCAGACAGAATCTGTTCTTTGCCTTTGCCTACAACGTTGCCGGAATTCCGATCGCGGCAGGCGCGCTTTATCCCTTTACCGGGGCGTTGCTCAGCCCAATCGTCGCGGCGGCGGCAATGGCGTTGAGCTCGGTCAGCGTCATCGCGAACGCGTTGCGATTGCGGCGGACGAGCGTCTAAACCTTATTCGGCAGCTTGGCGGAAGTCGTCGTCTTCGTTGGCGGCGGCGGCATCCTCGCGCATGCCCATCTCGCCCCACTCCTTGCGGTCGCGCGCCCAATATTTGTGCTCGATCGCCAGCATCGCGGGCGTCACGAACAAGGAGATCATCGTCGAGAAGCCCATGCCGTAGACGATTGCCGTGGCCAGCGGCACCCACCAGTCGGAGCTCGGGCCGCCGAAGTGGACGGCACGCGAAAAGAAGTCGACGTCGAATTTATACATCAACGGCAAGAGGCCGAGCATTGCAGTGACCGTCGTCAGGATGACGGGCCGCAAACGCTGAACCCCGGTGCGGATCACCGCATCCATCGGCTTGAAGCCCTGGTCGAGCAGATGATGGAAGGTGTCCACGACCACGATGTTGTGGTTCACCATCACGCCCATGAGCGCCACGAAGCCGGTGCCGCTCATGATGATCGAGACCATCTGCTGCTGGATCAAGATGCCGAGCATCACACCGATCCCCGAGAAGACGACCGCCGACAGAATCACGAGCGCGTGCCAGAAATTGTTGAATTGAATGATCAAGATGCCGCCGATCACGAGGAACGCCGCGAGCATCGCGTAGATCAAGAAGGCGCCGGATTCGTTGGCCTCCTCGTCGGCGCCGCGGAATTTGATGCGAACGCTCGGGTCGAAATGTTGCGCGGCGATCCATTCCTTGAGCTTGCCGATGCGCTCGGTCGTGTTGAAGCCACCGTCCTTGTTGACGTTGGCGCGAATGCGCCAGACGCGCAGACCATCGATGCGCTCGATCCGGTTGACCTGTTGCTGCGCGGTGCGCCGGACGAAGTTGGTGATCGGCACGACGCCATCGCGGGTGTTGATGCGCAAGCGATCGAGCGCGCCAACCCCGCGATCTTCGAGCGGGAAGCGGACGCGGATGTCGACCTCGTCCTCGGTGTCGTCGGGGCGATAGGTGCCGACTTTGATGCCGTTGGTGACCAGCTGAACGGCGGCGCCCACGGTGCCGATGTCGGCGCCGAAGCGGCCGGCTTGCTCCCGATCGATGTTGAGAGCCCATTCGATGCCGGGCAGGGGTCGCGAGTCTTCGACGTCGCGCAAGCCCGGCAGGCCGTCGACGTGGCGGCGCACTTGATCGACGATCTTGTCGAGCAAGGGGTAGTTGTCCGAGCCTAGCTCGATCTGAATGTCTTTGCCGCCGCCGGGTCCGCTCTCCTTCTCCTGCAGTTCGGCGAACATGCCAGGCATGTTCTCAAGCCGCTTGCGCAGATCTGCCATGATCGGCTTCGAAGGGCCGCGCTCGCGATAGGGCAAGAGTTCGAGTTGGATAATGCCGATGGTGTCGACGGGGCCGCCGCCGCGACCGCCGCCGCTCGCGCCCGCGACGGTATAGACGCCCTTTACGCCCTTGGTGCCGAGTACCCGGCGTTCGGCCTCGATCACCAGCTGACGCTTTTCCACGGCGGAAAGATTGCCGCGTGCGCGCACCATGATCGACGCCTGATCGGCGTCCGTCTCGACGAAGAACTCGACGCCCTTGTTGAACATGCTGAAAATGACGATCACCGTCGCCAATGTGGCGATGGCACTGAACAACACGAACAGAGGATGGTGGACGGTCCAGGTGAGCAGGCGAGCGTAGAGGCCGGCGAAGCCGCCGATCTCGGAAAGGTCGCCGGTCTCGGACAACAAAATGGCTTGGGCTGTCGTCGGATGCACCTTTTCGGGCTTACCCAACAAAGCGCCGACGGTCGGAAGAAAGACCAACGCCACCACCATCGACGCCGACATGATGAAGATCATCGTGAGCGGGATGTAGCCCATGAACTTGCCTGGCACGCCCGGCCAAAAGAGCATCGGCGCGAAGGCAGCGAGGGTCGTCGCCGTCGAGGCGACGACCGGCCAGAACATGCGCTTGGCGCCCTCGGTGAAGGCTTCGCGCTTGCCGAAGCCTTCTGTCATTTTCCTGTCGGCGTATTCGACGACGATGATGGCGTTGTCGACCAACAGGCCGACCGTGATGACCATGCCGAACAGGATCATCATGTTCAGCGTGTAGCCGCCGAACCATAGGCAGAGGAATCCGATCAAGAAGGACGTCGGGATCGAGAGACCGACGATGAGGCCCGAGCGCAGACCGAGCGAGGCCACGATCAAGATCATGACGAGGGCGACGGCGAGCAGGATCGCATTCGTCAGCTGCGTCAGCTGCGAGTTGATCCAGTAGGAAGCGTCGCCCGAATAGTCGACCCGGATGCCGGCCGGAACGGCGCCGGCGTCCTTTGCGACAGCCTCTCTGACGCGTCTGATGGTATCGACAATATTGGAGCCGGCACGCTTCTTGATTTCGACGCTGATGGCCGGCCTTCCGTTGAAGCGGGCGAAAGTCGTTGCGTCGTAGAAGGTGCGATGCACCTCGGCGATGTCGCGCAATGTTACGACGCCGTCGCCCTTGACCTTCACCGGCAGTCCAAGCACGTCTTCCGCAGTCTCGAAAAGTCCCGGGACTTTGACCGCGAAGCTGCCCTTGCCGGTGTCGAGGCGGCCGGCAGCGACCAATTGATTGTTGTTGACGACCAGACCGTACAAATCGTTGCTCGACACGCCATAGCTTTCGAGCTTCGACGGATCGATCACGACCTCCAATAATTCTTCGCGCTGGCCCGACAGGTCGGCGCTCAACACGCCTTGCAGGGGCTCGATGTCGCGCTTCAAGCGCTTCGCCGCGCGCAACAACGTGCGCTCGGGGACATCGCCGGAGAGGATGACGGTCAGAACCGGGTAGTCGGAGACGTTCGCCTCGGTGATGATCGGCTCTTCGGCTTCGCGCGGCAGCTTCGGCTTGGCGTCGTCGAGCTTCTCGCGAATGTGGCGCATCGCCTCCGTCTTATTGAAATTCACGTCGAATTCGAGCGTGAGCGCGCCGTAGCCTTGCGCGCCGATGCCGCGCAATTCTTTCAAGCCCTCGATCGTCTTCATTTGCGTTTCGATCGGCTTGACGATCAACCGCTCGGCGTCTTCGGGGCTGATACCCTGAAGCGAGACTTGGATGAAGTAGTACGGGATCGGTATGTCCGGATCGGCTTCCTTCGGAATCGACAAATAGGCAAATGTGCCGACGACAATGACGGCGATCAAAAGGCTGATCGTCAGGCGCGCCCTGTTGATGGCCCAGTCGACGAGTCCGGTCATTGCCTAAGCCGCTTTTTCTTCGGGAACGGGATTCACGATTTCACCATTGGTGACGTATTCCTGGCCGACGGTGATGATCGTCACCGTCGCCGGCAGTCCGGTAACCCACATGCCGTCGACACTGTCGGAGATGATCGTGACGGGCATGAATCTCACTCTGTTGCCTTGCTCGACGATGCGCACACCGACGACGCCGTGATCGTCAAGCGCCAGAATTGCCGGCGAAATATGGTGCGCCACGACGGTTCGGGTCGTGACGTGAATTTCCGCCGTCACGCCGTCGCGGATCGTGCCGGAATCGTTCGGCACCTCAAGCTCCACCCGGAACGTACGCGTGGCCGGATCGGCGCTTTGCGCCACGAAACGCAGATGACCCTCGGCGCGCTCGCCCGTGATCAGTTTCGCCCACCCGAGGTCGCCGATCTTGATCAGCGTCACCTCGTTCTCGGAAATCTGTCCGATGACGAGCATCGTATGTTGGTCGACGACCATGGCGCAGGGCATACCCGCCGTCATGTAGTCGCCAACCTCGACCATGCGATCGTCGACGACGCCGTCGAACGGTGCGCGAATCTTTGTGCTGTCGAATTGTTTTTCCATGCGCTCGACATCGGCCTTCGCGCCCTCGTAGGCGGCGAGGGCCTGAGCGACCGCCGTATCGGAGCGAAAGCCTTTTTCGTGGAGCGATTTTGCGGCTTCGTATTCAAGTTGGCGCTGACGTGCGGTGGCTTGCGCCATCTTGAGTTGCGCCGCGCGGGCCTCGACATTGAGTTCGCACAAGATGTCGCCGCCTTTGACGGGTTGACCTTTTTGCACGCGAACGGCGGCGACCGCGCCGGCGATCTCGGCTTTGACCTGAACCTTGCGCACGGCCTCGGTACGGCCGCGGATGACGAGATCGGTCGCGCGCTGCTCCGCCTTGATCGTGCGAACACGCACCGTCGGGATTTGCACCGCGGGAGGCTTTGAGGGATCGCCCTTGGGATCGGCCACCGCAACCTGCCGCGGCGGCGGCGCCGCGCCTTGATGAGGTGTGGGCGCAGCGGCCGACGGAGCGGAAGCTTGCGCCGTATCTGCGGCCTTTGGCTTGGCAAAGCCCGGCAATTGATTGAGCTGACCCGAGATGATCCAAGCCGTTAGAATCAAAAAGATCATTGTCGCCACGATGTAGGAGCGGCGGACTGCGGGTGCTCGATCTCTTTCCTTTGGCATTTGCTCACTTACACTCGCATGGCACGCTGGCAGGCGCCGTTGCCACCGGACTTGCTACGTGGGATCGACTCCCCTTCGCTCGTAGTGGCGCGGAGGGCGCAATGCGACTTGTTTTTGACAGAATTGTTCTTGCTTTGATCTTTCGCGACCGAAGCGAGCGCCGCCAGTTTCGTTGTGCAAGCGGCCCCCAACATCTGTTTTCTCGCCTGAACGCCCTGGACGCCACCCCCATACCCTACCAAACGCTATTAGGCAACTAACAATAGCGTGGCCAAGAACGGCTCCCGCCGATGATTCGATCCCGTGTCGCAAGAACAATTGTGCACGACGCAACTAAAAAATGAGTGGAGGCCGGCGGCACTTTAAAACTGGCTCAAATGCCAGCGAATCTGGTAGCTATCGCTTGAGCGGGACTATAGTTTTGGCTTAACGATTTGTTCTTGCGAACCCTCGCGTCAGGGACAGGTCTGGGCTCTAGGGGAGGCGTACTACATGGTTCGTCGTCGTCGTGCTGCGATCGCGGCATTGGGATGTATTGCGCTGGTCGCGGCTGTCGCAAGTACGCAAGCCGAACCGGTCGGTAAGGCGTCTGCGATCAGGACGGCAGCTTATCAACAAGCTCCGCAAGCCACTGTCGGCGAACTCCATCTTGCGGATGCCATTATCCGCAATGCGACGTTGTCGACGAAACCCGACAGCGCGCTCGAAGTCACCTTTCTCGACGGCAGCAAATTGTCGATGGGTGCGAACTCGACGATGGTCGTCGACGACTATGTGTATGCGGGTCCGGGCGGCGCGGGCAAACAGACGCTGCGCTACACGCGCGGTCTCTTCCGCTTTGTTTCCGGTACGATTCCAAAAGATCAAGTGAAGATCGACACGCCGACGGTCACCATCGGCATTCGCGGCACGATCTTCATTACGAAAATCGATGAGGCCGGTGGAGGCGCGCTCGCGGTCCAGTATGGGCCGAACGGGGAAAGCTACGACGTGGTCATCACCGACAAGAAGACGGGACACGTGATCGATCTGCACTCCGGTCAGAAAGTCGATTTCGGCGGACCCGGCGGCGGTTTCGGCGGCATCGCCGACGGCACAATCGAAGGGTGCGAGTGACCATGGCGAACGGGGCAAACACGAACCGCGGTTCGAAGGGGCAATTCTCCATGCAGATTCAATCGCGCAGACGCTTGGGTCTTCTCTCGCGTGTATCGACGCTGGCAATCATCGCCGCGGCGGCGGGCGGTCTTGGCAGCGTGCAGCAGGCTGAAGCGGCGGGGTGCACGACGACCAACAACGTCACGGCGCCCACGACCATCACGACCAATGTCACGTGCGTCACGGTCACCACGGAGGTCACCGGCGACATCGTCAATGCGGCACACGTCGGCGATCCCGGACCGGGTTATTTGGTGTTTTTCGTCGGCAGCGGCGGCATCGTCGACGGTCAAATCTGGAACAAGAGCACGATCTCAGGTGGATATCCGAGTGGCGGCGAGGGTTCCGGATTTGGCGCAATTACGATTGCCGATGGCGGCAACGTTCTGAGCGGTATTCTGAATACCGGTCAGATCCTCTCAGGCGCGAACAACGCGATTCAGATCGGCACTTCTAGCGTCGATGGCGTTTCATCAGGGTCGCTGTCAGGCGGCATTACCAACGACAGTGTAATCAGCGGGTTCCATAACGGCATCGCCTTGATCGCCGGCAGTTTCTCAGGCGGCCTGGTCAACAACAGCAACGGTGTGATCTCGGGCGGCGACGCAGGCGTTTTTGTTAGCGACCGCTTTGACGCTTCCAATACCTGGTTCGGCGGTATCACGAACTATGGGAGCATTCTCGGCGACTCGGCCGGTATCCAGATCGGTACTCTTCAAGGTGGCGAAGGATGGATTCAATTCCATGGCGGAATTTACAACTTCGGCGAAGTGAGCAGCCTCAACGGTCCGGCGATCTTCGTAAACGGGATGTCATTTGACGGCGGGCTGTGGAACTACGGCGTCATTACGCAGCGTGGCGCCGGCGGCGAAGGTACTTATGACGGCGCGGGCGTTGTCTTCGACACCACGACAGTGGACGGCGGCATCCACAACTTCAATCGGATCGACGGCGTCAGCGGTCCAGGTGTGTGGGTCACCGACGACGTGCAAAATTTCAACGGTGATATCGAGAATACTTGGAGCATCGACGGTAACGACGTCGGCGTGCTGATGCAGGCCCACACCGTCTCGGGCAATTTCAGCAACTCAGGCTGGATCACCGGCGGATCGACTGGTGTCGCGTACTCCGACAACACGATCCACGGAAGCGGCGGCGAGGGCGCGACCTTCACCAATACCGGGTCGATTACCGGCGGTGACGTCGGCTTCGAGATCGCCGCCAACAACGTGACCGCCGACTTCACCAACGGCGATGCGATTACCCATCAGGGATACATCTCGGGCGGGTCCAGCACCGGCGTCGTGCTGAGTTTTGCGACTTGGCACGGCAACATCACAAACAACGGCATCGTCAGCGGCGGTGAAGTCGGCATGAGGGTCGGCGGTTACGACCCGTTCTTAGGAAAAGATCCGCGGGGGACGCTCACCGGCAATATCGTCAACAACCTGACTATTACAGGAGGATCGACCGGGCTTCTGGTGAGTCTCGGCGAACTTGACGGCAACATTACGAATACCGGCTCGATTCACGGTGGCACATACGGTGTCTACGTCGATGTCGACAAGTTTGTCGGCAACTTCGACAACACCAGCTCCGGCATCATCGACCCGTCCCTCGGCGGCGAGGGGAGCGCGGCGCTCAGAATCGGTCGCGCCAATTCATCAGGCGCTAGTTCCCAGACCTATACAGGCGACATCAGCAACGAGGGTTTGATATCAGGGGCGCACAACGGCGTCGCAATCATCCTCAAGACCTATGACGGTTCGGGCGGCGAAGGCTTCAAGAACTCCGGCTCGATCGTCGGGACCAACAGCCGCGGTGTTTACATCGACGTCCAAACCTGGAAGGGCGATATCACGAACGCGACCGGCGGTTATATCGCGGGCGGGGTGACCGGGTTCTTCATGAACGCCGGCTCGATTGCTGGCGACTTCACGAATGACGGCTCGATTGTCGGTTTCGGCTTCGACACTGGCCTCTATATCCAGACACCTTCTTACACAGGCAACATCGCGAACGGTGTGAATGGCCTGATCTCTGCGCCGGCGAATGCGATGCACCTGCAAATCGACGCTTTCAGCGGGCAGATCAGTAATGACGGCTCGATCGTCGCTCCGTCCGGCAACGCCGTTGTGATCTCGGGCTTCAATACTAGCGGTGTCTACACAGGCGGCTTTACCAATAGAGGCCTCATCAACGGCAGCGATATCGGCATAGAGCTGACGAATGCCTCGCTCAGCGACGGTATCACCAACGATGGCGGCTCGATCATTGGCGGTTCGGCGGCGATCTCGACCGTCAACGCCACCGGGCCGACGATAATCACGAACAAGGGCGGCGGCATTATCATCGGCAACGTGGACCTGTCCACGAGCTACGTCGACACGTTCGTTGGCGAAAACGGCGGCATCACCGGCGATATCAACGGTGGCGGTGAAGGCAACGACGACAAGGTCATCGTCCAGAACGGCACTCAGTACTTCAACGGGAAGGGGGGGACGGCAAGCAATCTCACCAGCTTCACCGTCAAGAACCTCGGCACCGCAATCATGGGCGCCCTGTTCGAGGGCGATCCGAACGGCACCGGTTATTCGTTCAGCAATGTCGCCGCGATCAACGTCAATAGCGGCGGCACGCTTTATGTCGACAAGTCGACAACGCTGGACGCCGGCACCTACACGCAGTTGAGCGGCGGCAACCTCGAATTCTACCTCGCGGCGCCGGGCGGCTCAGGCTTCTCAAGCCTCACGGGCACGCAAACCGCCAACCCGCTTACCGATTACGGCCATGTTCAGTTGACCGGCGCGGTTCACCTCGACGGCATGATTTCCGCGTTCCTCGATCCGGCATTCGCGTCGGCGAACTCTGGTCTAAATTCCGTCGTCTACGAAGACGTGCTGACGACGACCGGCGCCATCACCGGCGACTTCACCACGACCGCGATCATCGCCAACACCTCGCTCTTCGAGCTGCATGAGGAACTCGATGGCACCTCGGCGGTCGATTTGACCGTCACACGTATCCCCCTCGGTCAACTCGGCGGCGTCAACGACATTGTCGTGAACCTCGGCGGGCCGTGGAAGTCGATGGTCAACGATCGGTCCAACGGTCTCGGTTCGGGCTCGTGCAGCCTCGCCGGCGCCGGCTGGTGCTTCAACGCGTTCGCCGCGAACGAGCCGCCGGGCGGTACTCAAGTTATGAACGACGCCTCGCCCGGTACGGATGCGTTCGACTGGCTGCGCACAGGCGCACGCCGCGTCGGTGAAACGGCGGTGTGGGGACGTGGGGTCGGCGTTTGGGGCAACACAGACGGCGACAACATCGGCCACCCCGGTACAAAATTCGACAGCTATGGCGCTATCGTCGGCGTCGATCATGTCTTCACGCCGTTGTTGATGGTGGGCGCAGCCGTTCAATACACCAAATCCAATATCGATTTCTCCGGTCTGAGCGATAACGCCAACGTCGACAGCTACGAAGTCGGCGGCTACGTGTCGTATGGCGACGCGCGTCTCTATTTGAACGCAAACGCCAGTGCCATCTTCCACAACATCAGTGTGACGCGCTTTGCGACCGGCGGCCAGGCGCACGGCGATTACAACGGCACGACGGCCTCGGGGTATGCCGAGGTTGGCAAGATCTTTGAAACGTATGAAGGCATGCGCATCCAGCCGCTTGTCGCGTTGAGCTACGCGCACCTCGACACGAACTCCTATAACGAGACCGGGTCGGCGTTCACGAAGCTCCACGTCTTCGACGCCACGTTCGACTCTTTGCAGAGCATGATAGGCGCGCGCTTTGCCTATCCGATCGCCGTGGAGTCCGGTCGCAAAGTCGTGCCGGAACTCAGGGCCGTGTGGGCGCATGAGTTCATGGACGATCAAGCGTCATTCCTGGCGAACCCGCTAACCAATCCGCTCGCCGTGGGAACCATTACCGGGGAGCAATTCAACCGCGACTCGGTCATCCTGGGCGCCGGCGTAACGGCGCCGCTGTCGGACGCGACGTCGGTGTTCTTCGACTACGACGCGACTTTGAACACAAACATCACGGCCAACACCGTGTCGGCGGGCCTTCGCACTCGCTGGTAGTGGACGCAGTCACTTTGGCCGGCCGGGTCCTGCAGGGCCCGGCCGATTGCTTTTCTAGAACCGGCTAGAGCGTCCGATCCGCCCCCAACGCCTCACGGACCGAATGGCGCCCGTGAATTAATCAGGTGCGCCTTGTTATTCAGCGGCGGCCCGGCCTCCCTTAAGGCATTAAGAAATCTTGGCTCAGGGCCAATTCACGGTTGCTAGGAAGCCCCCTGATGGTGTTGTAAGGTGCAGCTTCGGGGACAGTTGGTTGGGGCAGTCAAGGGGGAGCCGCGATGGGTTTGACCGCGGGTACGATTCTCATCGTTCTAGGCCTCGCCGTGCCCATCTTGCTGGTGCTCGCGCTGGTTTGGGATCAAGAACGGCGGCGGTCTTTTGCCCGCCTCAAATTCGGCCGGCTTACCCAAGACAATCGCGGACTGAAGCTCGCGCTCAACAAGACGCCCGCCGGCTCGTTGCCGCTCGCCTTTGCCAATGAGCACGAGCGCCAAGAGTTCTTGGAACTTTCCGGTACGCTGGCGGCAAACGGCACGTTGCTCGACTGGCTGCGCCTCGGGTCTAAGCCGCCGCTCGACGCAGGCGCGCGTCTTCTGGGCGTCAACGAGCGCGACGCGATCGCGCTGCGCCAAGCCGTTGCCGACTGGACAGCGCAGGGTATTCTCGCGGTGCTCGAGCGCGTGAAGGTTCGCTTCACGCATATCGCCGATATGGAGCGCGTGTGGAGCGCCTCTGCGGGCGAAGGCAATTTGCGCCCCGTTATCGATCAGGCGATGTGGGTCTTCGAGCCGGAAATACTTGTGACGGAGAGCGGCCAAGCGGTCTCGCCGACGGCGACGCTGGCGCGCGCCACCACCGATCTGAGCTTCGATCCATCGCGCTCGGGACAAGACACCGGTGGCAAGATCCTGGTCGAAATGCGCGACGTGCGCGCGACGGTAGGCTCGGAAGACCAACTGCAAGCCTGGAACGATGTGCGCGAGCTGATGAAGGCCGGCGCCATTCGCGAGCGCGACTCTGTCGATGTCTACGTTATCGGGGGCAGTGTCGACGACCTCGACGGCAACCCGCGCATCGAGGGGCGCAACCGCAATGTGCGCATCACGTCGTGCGACTATGGCCAAGTCATCGGGCGCGCCAAGCGCTTGACGCTCGGGCTTTATGACGACCTCGTGGAGGCGCCGTTCCTGCGCCAATATCGGGCCGACGCTGAAGCGGCGGCGCTAGCCGAGGCTGAGCGCGCGCGCTTTGCCCACCAGCAACAGCGACTGAGCGCCGAACTCGACGATCAAGATCAAGATCGTCACGGCGATGACGATCACGGGCACCACGCCGCCGATGCTCACGCTCACGACGAAGAACAAGACGACGGACACGATGCGCCTGAACATCGTGACGACGGTCATAACGGACACGGTGCGCATAGCCCGCTGCCGAAGAAGGGACAGCAGCCGGCGCCGCAGGGCGGCGGCGGCCACGGACAGACCCGGCTTGCGGCTATTGCCCCTCCGCCGGCTCCGCTCAAGCCGCCGCGGCGTTTCCTGCGCAACGCGGCGCAGTAAGATGGGCGCGTGACGCGCCCGGCCGGCCCTTTCACACTTCATGATTTTGCGCCGGCTCATCTGCCGGAGTTGAGCGATCTTTGGATTGCCAGCTGGCGCGCAGCCATGCCGGCAATCGATTTCGAAGGGCGACGCGTTTGGTTCGTCGATCATTTGAGTGACCTCGAGCGCGGCGGCGCGCAAATCGTGTGCGCCTTCGATGCCGCCGGTGCGATGGCCGGGTTCGTCACCATCGATCCAGCGAGCGGATATCTCGATCAGCTCGCAGTCGCGCTGCGTTATTGGGGCGCGCGGGTGGCGGTGCAATTGCTCGACGAAGCCAAGCGCCGCGCGCCGGGGACGATTGAGCTCGAGGTCAACCAGGACAATCGGCGAGCGCTGCGCTTCTACGAGAAGAGTGGTTTTGCTTGGGCGGGCGAGAGCGTGAACTCACGCTCCGGCCTCAAGACTTGGCGCTATCGTTGGCAGCGCTGAGTTTTGCACGGCCGGCTCTGGCGGTGACGCTTGGCCAGGAGCGGGCAGCGCCGCCGACGCTTGAACGCTCTGCACGGCCTTTGCCAATGTCGTGAAGTCGACGCCGGCGACCGGCTCGAGTTCTTTCGTAAGGGCGCGGGCCTGCGCCGCCGACTCGCTCAAGAATTCAAACCCGCCTTCGCGGCGCGATAGCTGATCGGCCAGACGCGTCTGAAGGTGGGAGCGCTGCTCGTTGCTCATGTTCGGATTGAGCTTGAGTTCGGTCTCCAGGGCGACGACTTCGGCCGCGGCTTCGATCGCGCCCTCGACACCCATCGTCGCGCGCAGCAACACCATGTGGATGCGCGCGCGCAAGGCGGGGTCCGGCAGCTCGAAGAGGCGTTCGCGATTTCTGTCATAGACGTCGATCTCGCGCCGGACGGTGCGCAGCAAACGCATGGTCACGGGGCCGAAGGGATCGCCTATGCCCTTGGCGCGCTCGGCCGAGGTGACGACGATGCTCAGCATCGCCATGATCTCGCCGAAGAAAAGCGCTGCCTGGCGCCGGGCGCGGTTGGTGTCGACACGATGCTCGAGCTGCGAGGCGGTGACGCCGCCGACGGTCGCCAGAACGGCGCCCGCCGCGATTGCCCACAGCGTGTCGAGGTTCTGGATGAAGTCGAAGGCTTCGGCGGGAACGGCCATTGTGGAGCTTAAGCGAATCCGAGTGGTACGTGGACCTCTATATTTAGGCGTTCAACGGCTCCGCGCGAAGGGGGATGCCGCTGGCGAGACCCAAACCGAAGCCGATTCAGTCCCCGTTCCGGCAAAGGGGTTAATGTGCGCCCCCGTGGCCAAGCGATCGCAAAATGTTGGATGTCGCATGCGCTCGGCACGATGGGGACGCATGGCGACACACCGCTGATCGCGCAAGTGATGCAACAGTGCGGCGCGCTTATGTTCAAGACTACGGCGGCTGCAATATGGTGTGCGCCGGTGCCGGTTCGTTTTGGCGAATGGCCACTTGTGGAATTTTGGGGGGTCAGTGAAGAGAGTTGGGAGCCTGCTGCGTGGCCCGAACGGGCAATCGCTTTTGCCTTCGGCGACGAAGTATGCGGACGGACGACCGCGCTTCTTTGTGCCTCTCCTGCATCAGCTGCTCAAATCGGACCTCGGCATCAACTACCTGGTCAATCGAGAGCTTGGGTATGACGGCTTCGAACGAATAACCCGAGACGTGTTGGACGCTCACCTCCAGAGCGGCGATTTGTTCATCGATGTCGGAGCACATTGGGGTGTGATGTCTCTTTCGGCGGTTACGGCGCCCGCCAAAGGAATACGCGCAATCGCAATCGAGCCCGACCCGATCAACGCATCGATGTTGCTGCAGTCGGTTTCCTTAAATCAGTTGAGCAATTCGATTTCGGTCGTTGCGGCAGCTGCCGGGGAACGGGCAGGCGTCGCAGAGCTGCAGCTCTTGTCCACAATGGGCCATTCGCTCAAGGGAGACGCCCAGGCTGGGGAGGCTCGTCACGGCCTGCACGTTCCCGTCATCGGGCTAGATGAATTGCTGACCTCGCTTGGCGAAGACGCGGCGAGCCGCATTGTTCTGAAAATAGACGTTGAGGGTTTTGAACCCGAGGTCTTGATCGGCGCGAAGAAGACGATCGCATCAGGTCGCGTTGCACTTATCATTTGGGAACGCGGGGAACACTACCGCTTCAATAAAGAGATTCGCGACAAGGCGAATGCGGCAGCGGACTGGCTGAGCAGCCTCGATTTCGCCCACTATACGTTTCCCTACCACGAGTGGGGTGGGCCGCTGATACCTGCGACACAGGATTGGTTCTTCAGCAACATCTTCAGCTTTGCGCGGACGGTCCAGAAACGCCCCCTCTATCCGCAGAGCTTTGAAAATCGACCGCTCTTTGAGCGCCTCCACCGAATGGAGCGATCACCGGAGCGAATGGAGGAGGTGGCGCGAATGCTGATCGAGGCCAGAAGCAGCGACGGCATCAGGTGGGCCGATCCCGATCAGTTGGAGGTGGGATCGCATTTGCGCGCCGCAGCGGCCGGGCAATTCATTGCAGCGCCGGCCCGCTTGCTCGACCTCGGCGCAGGAAATATGGCGCTCCAGGGTCATCTCGTCCCGGGATGTTCCTATCAACCTGCCGATCTGATCGCGCGATCCGAACGCTGTCTGATTGCCGATCTGAACCAGGTGCAATTTCCTGCCGGCGCGTACGACGTCGTGACATTGCTTGAGGTGCTCGAATACATTCACGATGTTCCGAGTTTGCTGAAGCGCTGCAGGGCGGCAGCGCCGCAATTGATTCTGACGTATGAGCCATGGGACGGCGGCGATATTGCGTGGCGACTCAAGCGCGGCTTCCTTGGCGACTTGCGATCAGAGGACCTCGCTGCGGCGGTGCATCAAGCGGATTATGTCATCCAAACCCGAGCGAAGTGCGGAGAAGCAGACATTTGGCATTGCGTTGCGCAATGAGCTGTGGCCGGCGGGGCACCAACCTTGCCCAGAACGATCTATGGGGCTAATAAGCGCCCGCCGTTGGGGGATCGTCTAACGGTAGGACTGCAGACTCTGACTCTGCCTATCTAGGTTCGAATCCTAGTCCCCCAACCAGCCATCCGACAGCACCTTGCTCCGAGCGCGTGCTCCTGTCCTTCCTCAAAACCCGGTCCGCGCATAGCGATGATGCAATCCTCCGAGCGCCGGACGCGTCATAACACACCCCGTTCGTTCCACTTGCCGACGGCGAGGCGCGTCTTTGCTCAACGCGAGATGCGTGCGGTCGTCATTATAATAGTCTGCATACGACGAAAGAATCCGGCGCAGATGCGCTTGCCCGCGAACGACGACATGGTCGAGGCATTCGCGCCGGA